>CAVRPP010000006.1:0-96160 GCA_963723165.1 uncultured Actinomycetota bacterium | reverse complement strand
GAGTACCTCGGCGATGAGCGGCGGGCTCGCACCTCGAACCAGTTCCGGAAGATGTGCCGCAATGAGTTCCTCAACTACCGGCGTGTCCGGGAATGGCAGGACATCCATGCGCAATTGCGCGACGTGGCTCGTGAACAGGGATTAACGGTCAACCGGCGGCCGCCATCCCCCGAGGTGATGCACCGCTCGTTGCTGGCGGGCCTGCTGTCCAATATCGGTCACAAGGATCCGGACGGCTTCGAATATCGCGGCGGGCGGGGTGCCCGCTTCTCGATCAACCCGGGATCGAGTTTGTTCAAACGGTCGCCCGAATGGGTGATGGCCGCCGAGTTGGTCGACACGAGCCGGCTGTGGGCACGCGGGTTGGCCGCTATCGATCCCGAATGGATCGAAGAGATCGGAGCCCATCTGGTCAAGCGGTCATACTCGGATCCCTGGTGGGACCGGGAGCGCGGCACTGCCATGGCCCGGGAAACCGTGACGATGTACGGTCTTCCGCTGCAAACCGATCGCACCGTCCAGTACGGGCCGGTCGATCCGGCCGGAGCCAGGGAGTTGTTCATATTCGGTGCGCTCATTGCGGGCGAGTGGGAGACCGATCACGCCTTCATGAGCCGCAACCGGGACCGGATAGAAGAGGTTCACGTCCTCGAAGCCCGCCAACGACGTGCCGACCTGCTGGTCGAAGACGACGTGATCTATCGATTCTTCGACGAACGCCTGCCCGACGACATCACCTCGGTCCGCCATTTTGATCGCTGGTGGAAGGACGCCCGGGCTGAGGATCCGCACCGACTCGATCTCAGCCTCGAGTTGCTCGTCGATCCGGCCGGCGGGATGGTGGACGAGGAGTCTTTTCCGGAGGTGTGGGTCCACGGAGATCTGGCGCTACCCCTCACCTACGAATTCGATCCCGGCAGCCCAACGGACGGGATCACCATTGACGTGCCCGTTCAGGGGCTGGAACGGGTGGACCCGGCCGTGTTCGAATGGCATGTGCCCGGGCTGCGGGAGGAGCTGATTACGGCGCTGCTCCGGTCGCTCCCCAAACAGATCCGGAAGCGCTTCTCTCCTGTACCGAACACCGTCCGGCAGTTGATGGATGGCCTCGATCCGGAAGACGGCGGCCTCCTCCGGTATCTGCGGCGGGAACTCACCCGGATCGGGGGGACGCCGGTTCCGGTGGACGCCTTTGATCTCACCCGGCTGCCCGCCCATCTCCAACCGGTCTTCCGGGTGGTCGACGCCGATGGAAATGTGCTTTCGCAAGGCAGCGACCTGTCCGCATTGAAGACCGAACTGAAAGAGGCGGCCAGGGCGACCATGGCGGGGTCCGGGCACGAACTCGAACAAACCGGTCTCACCGCCTGGAGCGTCGGCGAACTCCCCCGGGTGGTTGAGATCAGCGGAACCGCCCACACGGTCAGGACCTATCCCGCCCTTATCGATGAAGGAGACTCGGTAGGAGTCCAGCTGCTCGCCACGCCCGCTGAGCAAGCAGAGGCCATGTGGGCCGGTACCCGCAGACTCCTGCTTCTGAACCTTCCGTCGGCGGGGCGTTTGCTGCGTCCGTTGCTGACCCCCCGGGCGTCGGCTGCCGTCAAGAGCGGCCCCTACGAGACACCGTCAGAGTGGTCTCAGGACTGTCTCACCTGCGCAGTCGATCAGATAATGGGGCGGCTGGGCGGGCACGTATGGGACGCAATTGCGTTCGAGGGCTTGCTGGCAGCAACCCGGGATGAGCTGGATTCGAGGCTCAGCGCCGTCGCCGGGACGTCCCTCGAGATACTGGGCACTCTCCAGTCGGTTGGCATGGCCCTTGCCCGGATTTCCGGGCAGTTCGAGAGCTCCGTAGCCGACGTCGAAGAACAGGTCGACCGCCTTGTGTATCCAGGCTTTCTGGCCGGGGTGGGCGCCGGACGCCTTGCCGACGTTCACCGGTACCTGCAGGCCGTTGAACGAAGGCTCGAGCAGTTACCCGAGAACGCTGAACGCGACCGCCAGAGGATGGTGGCCGTGCGGAAGCTGGAAGAAGAACACGACCGTTTGCGGGAAGCTCTGCCGGATGCGGCATCGCTGGTGGAGGTTGCCTGGATGCTGCAGGAGCTGCGGGTGAGCGTTTTCGCCCAGGCGCTCGGCACCCGTGGCAAAGTCAGCGAAAAGCGGATCGTTCAGGCTCTGGCGAGGGCGGTGGCCGAGTAGTCGCCTTCCGCTCCCGGCCGGGGTTCCCTATGAGCTCGACCGTTGACCCGCCATACGGTGGCGACCATTAGGGTGGCGGCATGCGACCGAGCTGGGACGAATACTTTCTCGAACTAGTCGACCAGGTGGGGTCCAGGGCAACCTGCGATCGTGGCAAGAGCGGCTGCGTGGTCGTTCGCGAAAAGCGCATCATCTGCACCGGGTACGTCGGCTCTCCATCCGGCTTGCCGCATTGTGATGAAGCCGGACACGACTTCAAACAAGTGATCGATGAGGACGGGACCACCCGACAGCACTGTGTTCGCACCGTGCATGCCGAGCAGAATGCCATCTGTCAGGCAGCTCGCTACGGGCTGTCGCTGGACGGAACCACTCTCTACTGCTCGATGGAGCCGTGCCGGGTGTGCGCGATGCTGATCGCCAGCAGCGGGATTTCCCGGGTGGTTGCCAAGCGCCGCTACCACGCCGGCCAGGACAGTCGCGAAATACTGGTCGGTGCGGGTGTGACCCTCGACGTCTTTGAAGACGTAGTCGAGACTTACGAAGGCCAGTGAGTCCTCGTGAGTCTTGACAAGGCTGCCTTCCTCGAGGTGATCGAGCGGACTCCGCTTGTGTCGATAGACCTGGTTGTCGTCGATCCGGATCGGCAGGGTTCTGTGCGGATGGCGGGTCAACGAACCCGCCCGTGGATTCTGGTTCGTGCCGGGCGGGAGAATTGCCAAGGACGAAACGCTGGACGATGCTTTTTCAAGGATCGCTGCCGCGGAAATCGGGGAAGGCGATTGGCACCGTTCCGAGAGCGGGTTCCTCGGGGTGTTCGAGCACCTGTACGACACCAACTTCGCACACGAGCCCGGCATCACGACGCATTACGTGGTTCTGGCCTACCGGCTCGACGTGAGCGTCCGGCCGTCACCGCCCGAGTTGCAGCACTCTCACTACGCTTGGTTCTCCGAGGACGATGCCCGGGCAGAACCGGCCCGGTCGTCCATCCATCCCAACACAGCGGCTTACTTCGATCTTGTCTAGGAATCGACGACCACCGGACGGCTGCTCATGATCCAGGCGCCGGCAGCACCGCACAACTCCCTGTCCGTAACGTACTCGACGAACCCGCCCCCCATTTGGATGACATCCCCTTCTTGTGCGACGAGAACACCGTCGTGGTCATAGATCCTCAGCGGGTCCGATTCGGCGGTGTACCCGAAGGGCCAGACCGGTACGGTGCGGCCGCTGTCACCGGCATCAGTTTCGTCGCCCGGGAAGTAGACGCAGCCGAGGTCCGCATCAAAGCGAAGCTCAAATGTACCGAGCGCCCCCATTCCCCCGCCGGAGCGATTGGGCTGAGTCAGCAGTTCCACGTCGCCGGGATGTGCGGGGGTCTGTCCGGGTAGATCGGCAATGGTCCCGTCGAGGACTTCGATGAATGCATAGAACTCGACCGCCCTCCCGAAGGCTCTCTCTCCTTGTGAGCGGGTGTCGGCATCGAGGTATTCCATCATCACTTCGACCCGGTTGGTGAGGGTCCCAACTGAAGTGGCCCAGGTCGCCGTTGCCTCCAGATCAACGACCTCGAGGAGCCTCGTTTGGATCTCGAGCAGTGTCCGCTTCGGAGTACTCGGCGCCATCGATCACACACACGGTGAGATCGTCGCCGGCCGCGCGCTCGAGGGCCAACCGGTGGCTCTCGATGTCCTGACCGGTCAGCCACACCGTCATCACGGCGTTAGCGCCGTCCCACCACATTCCGGCGTAGCGGTCCGGGATGGTTTCCGTGTACGCCACGATGGCGTTCAAGGGGTCGTCGGGCGGGTTCACCGAGGCCGTTCCCTGGAGTCCTGCACACGGTGTTGAGAAGTCGGAATCGGAAAAGGGCGACGAGGCAGGGATTGCGGATTCGATGACCAGGAGTTGACTGCCGTCGTACCAACCGGTCACCTGCTGGATCGCTGCTTCGGAGTCCGGCTCAACGAGATCGCCGGTCAGGGGGATGCCCGCACAGGTGTCGCCTTGCCCGGCACAGATTTCCCGGATCCCCCCGGGACCAACCTGCACGGGTCCTGTGACCTTCACCAGGACTGACCCTTCGGGTCGTGCAACATCCGCAATGGGGCTGGTGGTCGAGCTTGCATCGGGCGCATTCGCATCGTTGCTGAGAACCTCGGCCGAGCACGCGGTCAGAAAGAGCAAAGCGGCCACAACCAGACCGGCAATTCGAGATTCCATATTCGCCATTCTCCCGGTGCCGCAACGACTATGTGACGTCAGAGCGGCACCGGGAGGTTCCCGGCATCAGTCTCCGGCGACGAAGAATGCCCACCGACCGTCGGTGGTGATCCCCACCCGGTAGCCGGCGTAGCCGCCGAACGAGTCCCAACCCGCCAGCTGGTCGGCTCCGAAGAGGTCGGCCAACACCTGGCGCTGCTCCTCCGTTGCATCGGACCAATCCTGTAAGGCGTATACGGCAGGCCACACGTAGAACAGGTTGCCTTCGCCAACGTCGAAGAGGGCGGGTTCGAGTTCCAAGAGCTGCACCATGTCGGCTAGGGGCGTCTCGCCGTTTGTCTCCAGGTCGCCCCAGTAGGCTGCAGGGTCGAAGCCTCCTCCGAAGGTGTAACTGGTTCCATCTGCTTCCGCCATGGAGCCCAGACGCTCAAAGTCGCATGCTGTGGCTGCGGCCAGGAGCTCCGACCTCACTTCGGATAGCACAGCAGGCAGATCGTTCGGCTGGGCGTCATCACTGATCGTCAATCCGGCGGCCGAACAGATCGGTGCCTTCGTTGATGTGGTTGTCGTAGTGCCGTTGTCGCCGGAAGTGGTTGACGTGAGATTGTCAACGGTGTCGGTGCTGTCGCCGCAGGCGAACAGAACCAGGGCGAGCACGCCGACCATCGCTACGGAACGAATTGAGGTTTTCATGTGGATCCTTTCGGTCGACAAGTCCAAACCGGCGGGCGAAGAGTGCGCGTCGCTCCCGTTTCTCCGCCACATGTCCGGTTGAATCGAGGTCATTTCAAGGTGCTTGCAGGCAGGGACTTTGGCCCCCGGATTAGCCGGCGTCACCGCCGAAGGTGAGCTCGATGATCGACAACTCGCCGTCGGCGCCCTGGTTGTAGAGAGCTGAGAAGATGAGCGCGTACCCGTCGTAGTCGGGAGGAGAGAACAGCAGTTCGCAGGTGCCGGTACCGGAGGAGCCGAGCTCGCACGAAGGTCCCCACACCACATTCACGAGATCGCCCTGACCCCACTCTTCGGCCGTGGCCACGACACCTGGTTCGGCGAAATCTGCCATACCGGCCCAATCACCGTCGATCCACAAGCTCGCAAGCTCATCGAGGAGATCCTCGGGTGAGCCAACCGGAGGTGCGGTCGTGTTGGTGCTGGAGGTTGTAGTGCCGTTGCCTGCTGTCGTTGTGGTTGTGAGACCGTCGGCCTGGCTGCTGCATGCGGCCAGGAACAGGGCCAGAGAACCGATTAATGCAACGGAACGAATTGGGGCTTTCATCTGCTTCCCTTTGTGTCAAGTAGTTCAAACCGGCGGGCGAGGACCGTTGTCCTTCCCGTTTCTACGTCACATGTCCGGATTGGCTGAGGTTCTTTCAAAGTATTTGCAGCCGGGAACCTTTTTGAGAGGGGGGATCGTCATAGTTTCGAGTGATGCCGAACGTGCTCACCAAGGAGACGAAGATGCGAAGATTGCTGATACCCCTGGCGGCGATCAGCTTGTTGCTGGCGGGATGCGCGGGTTCAACCAACGCTGCCGCCCAGGTTGCACCGACGGGAGAAACACTCATGAGTAATACCATTGCAGTGTCCGGCACCGGTCAGGTGACGGGAACTCCGGACACCTTGATCATCGATCTTGGAGTCCAGGTGCTTCGACCGTCCGTCGGCGAGGCCACCGGGGAGGCGGGTCGACTGGCCCAGGCCGTCATCGACGCCCTCAAAGCCGAAGGCGTGGTCGAAAGGGATATCCAGACCACCAATTACTCCATCTATCCGGAGTACGACTACCGCAATGACAACCAGACGTTGCGCGGCTATCGGGTGAGCAACACCGTGAGCGCCAAGATCCGCGATCTCGACAAGGCCGGAGAGGTGATCGATGCGGCCACAGCAGCCGGTGGGAACGATGTGATCGTCAACAACATCCGCTTTGATCTCGAGGCCGACGGAGCCTTGATAACCGCGGCGCGGGAGGCGGCCTGGAACGATGCCAAAGCCAAGGCCGAACAACTGGCCGCGCTGGCCGAAGTTCGCCTCGGTCGGGCCGTTTCGATCAGTGAATCGTCCAGCTCTTCCCCTCCTCCGATCCTGTATGCAGAAAGGGCCGAGGCGGCTTTTGATGCCGCGACGCCGATCCAGGCCGGGGAATCACTCGTTTCGGTGGTGGTCATGGTCCAGTTCGCCATCGACGGATAACGTCCTACTGCCCAACCGGCTGCCGGGTTCCACCCGGCAGCCGGTGCATTTGGGTCCCGCCTACCCGGTAACCTCTCGCCTTGTGGGATATCTGCTTTTGACCAACGACGACGGGGTGGACTCTCCGGCCCTGCTTCCGTTCGCCCGGGCGCTGGGACGCCTGGCGCCCGTCCAGGTGGTGGTCCCAGCTCAGGAACGGAGTTGGGTCGGCAAGGCCATTACCCGATTCGACGAGATCCGGGTCGAGCGGACTGTTCGGGAAGGCATTGAGTTAGCCGTCGCCGACGGTTATCCGGCCGACTGCACGCAACTTGGGGTCCATTCGCTATTCGGTGCCAAGCCGGACATGGTTCTCTCCGGCATCAATATCGGGTTGAACCAGGGGCTCGGCTTTCTGCTCTCCAGCGGAACGGTGGGAGCGGCCGCCGAGGGGTGGATTGCCGGGTTACCTGCCATTGCCTTCTCCACCGGTTCGCCGGTGGACCACCGCGGGTGGGCGCGAGAGGCCTGGTCAGATTCGTCCGGTCCTTTCTGGGAGGCGGCCGCGGCGCTGGCCGTTGATGTGCTGGCCGACATCCTGACGGCCGGCTATCCACCAGGCGTCGACGTGCTCTCGATCAATTTCCCCCACGACGCTGATCTCGCCTCTCCGCGGCGGTTCACGAGCCTGGCCAGAGTCGGATACGACAACATCTTCCGGGAGCACGAGCCGGGAAGGTTCATCCACGACTTCACCACTGGCTTGCGGATCACCGGTGACCTGGCCGGGTCCGATGTCGAGGCGGTGCGGTCGGGTGCCGTCGCCATCACGCCTCTACGGCTGGCGCTCTCCGGAGTGGTTCCCGACACCTTCCGAGCCTCCGTGGAGCGTCGGTAGCGGGTCTGAATCGCTTCCGGATGAGACGAGCCTCCACGGGGCGAGGTGATCAAGCCCGCTCAATATGTGCCGTTCGGCGCCACACCGGGCTGAACGCAGCACATTGGGGGTCAGGGGCTTGAGGGGGCAGGATCGTCCGTGACGACTCGAAGGTCACCCGTCAGGTGGTAGTGCGCCCCCTCCTCGAGGAAACGAAGATCCAGCGGCCGGCTGGTTGCCCAAATGTACCCGCCATTAGGCTCGAACGAGTCTTCACGGGCGAGATCGAATGCGATCTCGTTGCCGTAGTCCGGATACGCCCTGGCGGACACTCCGATCCGATCGTCGTCATCTTTGAGTGTTCGGTCGCGTAAGGCTACTGAATTCCCGGCCGCCCATAGAACTTCGGCCGATGGCACTGCTCCGCTGTCGACTGAATCTTGCGATTTCCCTCGAATCGCTTCCACGAAGTCGTCGTAATCGTCTCGTCGGTTCGCTAGTGAGGACTCGTCGTGCTCAATCGCTCGAACGACCAATCCGATGTACGGATTCTCAGGAGTGGGGACCGGCCGTGACCGGACAGCTCCGCGCCAGGACGAAACAGTGTACGTCCCCTCGGCCCGATAGCCCTCGGGAGCAAGGTACCCCGTCCTGTGTGCATGGATCTCGACCGTTCCATCCAAGATTCTCACGAGAGCGAGATGCAGACCAGGGTTGTCCGAGCTCCTCTCGTTCCGATCTCGTATCACCAATTCCCAATTGACCCTCACCCATGCCATCCGAAACCCTCCCATTGGTTCCTACCGCAGTATGGAGGCTTGCCACGAACCCGAGCCGTGCCCGCCTCGCTCAGGACCCTAGACGACGCAGGCGGGCAGTGCCATTGTTCCCGGGAGGCTGCCTGGGTCACGCCGAGGGTGGCCGTCCACGTAGCAGTGGCGGAGCGGCGGAGACTGCGGGCGACTCTCTACGCGCTGCCCCTTGTGCTCGGTGGGTGCTTCTCATGCGCTGAGGTTCGCAACACTTTGGAGGCGACATGGAGCAGGCGATTCGACTCACGTTCGAGTATCGCGGCAGCGAAGTCTCGCCTTGATCGGCCCGACGGCTCAGAGTGCGCACACTTCCAAACGTCACCAGCGCCGAACTCGAAAGCATTTGCGAGGTCGCCGGCGACTGGGTCGAGTTACGCGACAGAGAGTGATATGAAAAACACCAGCTCACCAGGCGAGTCTCCCTCGGAGCTGATCGACGCCAGCATCAAGGAACTGGATGACTGGCGGGGCAAGACCCACTCCCGGCTACGCACCCTGATCAAGCAGGCAGACCCCGAGGTGGTCGAGGAAATGAAGTGGAGAAAGCCTTCAAACTCGATGTTGGGGGTCCCGGTCTGGTCCCACGACGGGATCATCTGCACCGGTGAGACCTACAAGAACGTCGTGAAGATGACCTTTGCCAAGGGCGCCTCTATCGACGATCCAGCAGGGCTCTTCAACTCGAGCCTCGATGGCAACACCCGGCGCGCGATCGACATCCACGAGGGCAACAAGATCGACGAAGAGGCGCTGAAGGCCCTGGTCCGCGCCGCCGTTGCCCTGAACGAATCCTCAGTGCGCCGCTAGGACCCTCCGAGGAAGGTCAGTTTGCGGTAGGCCCTGCACGCCCCCGAGAAGGCGTTCCGCGTCTTAGACCGAGCAACAGATGGTGCGGGAGCGCGTTCGGTACAGGTCTTCGACGCTGCGGAGCCGCCACCCCCGAATCGCTCTACCGTGTACCCATGCTGATGCAGGCTCCATCGTCTTTGACCTCCAGCGCCGTCGGGTGGCCGGTGGTGCTGGCGTCGCTCTCACTGGTCCTCCTGGCGCTGAGCCTGGCGTGGGCGCTGGGTCTGCACATCGAACGCGAGTTGATCACGGCTTCTCTCCGGGCTGCGGTGCAGCTGCTGGCGGTTGGTTTTGTGTTCGCCCTGATCTTCAAGTCGACCGGCGCCGCCTACTGGGCCTGGTTGTGGGTTGCCGGGATGGTCGTGGTGGCGACCGTTGTGGTTGTCCGGCGAGCGAAACACCGGATCGACGGGCTTGCGGTGGTGGCGGGAAGTGCGGTGCTTGGTTCCGCTGCCATCAGCATTGCCGTGACGCTCGGGTTCGGGGTGATCGACTATGGACCGGTGGCGCTAGTAGTCATCGCCGGGATCACCATCGGCAACGCAGTTCCCTCGGCTGTTCTGGGGGTCAACCAATCGGTCGATTCAAGCCGGGATCGGATCGGCGAGCTGGAGGCGCTACTCGCTCTCGGGCTGGACCGCAGGCAGATCGTTCGGTTCATGGCTCCGCGGACTGCTCGCACGTCTCTGATTCCGCAGATTGAGCGAACCAAGGTGGTCGGGTTGATTGCGCTGCCCGGGGCGATGACGGGTCTGCTATTGGCGGGCGTTGATCCCGTGGAAGCTGTCGTAATCCAGCTTCTGGTGATGTACCTCGTTCTGGGAACCGCCGCTGTGTGTGTGGTCGCCGTGACCACTGCCATCACCCGGGCCGCAGTGACCGCTGAACTCCTGATCGCCGACTGGGTCTACCCGGGGGCAGAACGCCACCCGGCTGGGGGCAGAACTCCGACCGCGATGACTAGACCCGATTCACCGTTGTGACGCATCGGAACTCCGATCCTCGTCCTGTCGGATCTGGTACCTGAAAGGGCTGCTGACTAACAACGATCTACGAGCAACGGCCGTCACTCGAAGTCTTGATACACCCGGCTGGGAGTCGGTCCTCGTTGACCCTGGTACTTCGAACCGGCAACATCGCTGCCGTAGGGGTTCTCGGCCGACGTAGTGAGCTGGTAGAAGGAGATCTGTCCGATCTTCATTCCGGGATAGATGGCTATGGGCAGATTGGCGACGTTGGAAAGTTCCAGCGTCAGATATCCGTCGAACCCGGGGTCTACGAACCCGGCCGTCGAGTGAATCAAAAGGCCGATGCGGCCCAGGCTCGACTTGCCTTCCAGGCGGGCGACAATGTCTTCGCCCAGCTGCACCCGTTCGAGGGTCGACCCAAGAACAAACTCGCCGGGATGCAGGATAAATGGCTCTTCTTCGGCGGTTTCCACCAGGGTGGTCAGGTCTTCCTGTGGCGCTTTTGGATCGATAAACGGATACCGGTGATTCTCGAAGACCCGGAAGAATCGGTCCACCCGCAAGTCGATACTGGAAGGCTGCACGAAGGACTCGTCGTAGGGATCGATCACGATTCGGCCTGCAGCAACTGCTTCTTTGATGGTCCGGTCGGACAGGATCATGGTGCCCCCGTTGGTCGTGGTGATGCTAGATCGCAACCGATCGGGCTGCGCGGCCCGCCGGGCTACACGGGCGGTGAGACCCGGCTGGTGCCGTGAGAGCGGGTGAGGGGAATCGAACCCCCGTTTCAAGCTTGGGAAGCTCGTGTTCTACCACTGAACTACACCCGCCAGAAGGGCGATGTTACCAAGTCTCATCCGGTCAGGAGAAGACGCTCGCTGCGCCCCATATGGTCAAGAGAACGCCAACGGATCCAAGAAACCAGGCTCTGCCAGACCGGAACTCTCCTTCTACACCGGCGGGACGCTCCCCACGCCAGTTCTTGAAGATGGCCAATCCGTTCCCCACGATCATCGCCAAGCCGATGGCCAGCACGGCCTCAGGGAACAAACTCTCCAAACCGAAAATGTCGTCCATCGGTCGCAACGGTAGCGGGTATGGTGGCTCTCTCGAAAGGAGTCGTATGCCCAGACACTGTTACGTGTTGCGGGTGTTCACCCGGGGCGATGAGGGGGGCAATCACCTCGGGGTAGTTACCGATGCCACCGGCCTGACTGCCACCTCGATGCAGGCAATTGCCGTCGATCTGGCGTTCTCGGAAACGATCTTTCTCGAATGGGAAGCAAGCGAAATCCCTCGCGTGCGCATTTTCACGCCGGGCGGCGAACTTCCTTTTGCCGGACATCCACTGGTCGGAATGGCCTGGACGTTGAAGCAACTAGGTCCGGGCGGTCCCGACACTCTGCGATGTCCTGCCTTCGACGTCGCTATCAGGCTCGACGGCGAAGAAGCCGCAGTTGATGTCCCGCTCGAGCAGACGGTTCGTGCCGCTCCACGGGCGAGATCACTGGCCACCGCGGTGGGACTTCCACCACCCGTTTCGGCACGGTGGGTGGACATGCCCGTGCCGTATCTGCTGCTCGAGGTTGAGTCTCCGGAAGTCGTCGCGTCGGCAAAGCCGGCCTCTGAGGAGACGTTTGGTGAGTCCGGGGTCGACATGGTCTACCTGTACGCGATCGAGTCACCGAGGGCCGTGCGGGCTCGCTTCTTTGCCCCCGGCCATGGGGTTTTCGAGGATCCGGCGACGGGCAGTGCGGCGGTGGCGCTGGCAGCAGCACTGCGGGCAGCCGGGCAGGCGTCGGGCCGGTTGGTGATTGACCAGGGTGCCGAGATCGGGCACCCATCCACGATTCACCTGACGTGGCGTGACCGGCAGGCAAGCCTCAGCGGGTCCGTCCGCAAGGACGAGGTCCGGTGGCTGGAGGTCTGACCTTGTGACCTCGCTCCATCTTTTTCTCGGGGAACCGGATGGGCCTCTCGAACTTCGCATCGCTAGCGCCCAGCGGGGCCTCGGCTACCTGTGCGAGGAGTGGACCATTCGGGGGGCGCACGGAGACTCCGTCACGGCCGACGTCTACCTGCCCGCCGAACAGCATTTGTGGGGTGTGGTTATCGCCATGCACGGTCGACGCGGCCACCGCCGGGTGCCCTATGTGCGCGGCGCCGCCAAACGGTGGTCCCGGGACGGCCTGGCTGTTGTTGCCTTCGACGCTCCGTACCACGGAGACCGCGCCCTCGACCAAATCCCCGACCTGGCTCGCAACGAACCGTTCCTCACCCAGACGGTCGGCGATCTGCGTCGCTGGTGCTCGGCGGTTGGTTCCAACGATCGGCTCGCGGGCGTGCCTATCGGTTATCTGGGTTTTTCGATGGGAGTGCTGGTCGGCGTGCCTTTCATGGCGGTGGAACGACGCGTCCGGGCCGGCGTCTTTGTCGTCGGCGGGGCAACCGGGACCGGCCGGACCGACCCCGCCACGTACGCCCCCCAGATCCGGGATCGGCCGGTCTTGATGGTGTGTGCCGATCGCGACGAGTTCTTCAATCGGGCTTCCGTCACGGCCCTGTACGAGGCCTTTGGTGGCTCCCAGGAGTTGCTGCAGTTCCCCGGGACCCACGGCAGCTGGCAGCATCCGGGTCGCCGGTACCGGGCGATGTTCGATTTTCTGCACTCCCACTTGCTGCCGCATGCTCGAGAAATCGATACGTGAGTTCGGACCGAAGCGACCCGGGTTCTTAGACTGCTCTCCATGGCTGCAGAAGGATCTAAGACGGCGGTGGTCGCCGCGCTCGTCGGCAACTCGCTCATTGCCGTCGCGAAGTTCATCGCGGCAGCGTTTACCTCCAGTGCGGCGATGCTGGCGGAGGCGTTCCATTCGGTCGCCGACGCAGGCAACCAGGTGCTTTTGTTGCGCGGCATCACTGTGTCGCAAGGCGCCGCAACCGTGCGTCATCCTTTCGGGCGGGGCAAAGAGGTGTACTTCTGGAGCTTGATGGTGGCGGTGATGCTGTTTGTTGCCGGAGGGGTGCTCGCCATGCAGCGAGGGATTGACGCCCTCCAGCATCCCCACGAGATCACCAGCTTCGCTCCTAACTTCATCGTTCTCGGAGCCGCAATCGTCATCGAAGGGTTTACGTTCCGGGTTGCATACCGTCACTTCAACAAGGTCCGGGGTTCGCGAGGAATGTGGCGCAGCATTCGCGAAAGCAAAGACAGTGCCCTCCTGGTGGTCCTCATGGAGGACAGCGCCGCCATGCTCGGTCTAGTTTTTGCAGTCGTCGGGCTGGCACTGGCTCAGGCAACCGGTAACGACTACTGGGACGGGGTGGCGTCAATCGCCATCGGTATCTTGCTGGGATTCGTCGCCGTCCTGCTCGCAACCGAGACCAAACAACTACTGGTCGGTGAGGCGGCCGGTCGTCGTGACCGTGCGGCCCTGCGGATGTCCGTGCTTTCACTCCCGAGCGTGGAAAGCGTCGGCCGGTTGTTGACCATGCACATGGGGCCCGACGAAATCCTCGTCAATCTCGAGGTCGATCTCGCCGATGGGCTGGTCGACACCGATGTCGAGCAGGCCATCGACGATATCGAGTCGGAGATCCGGAAGGTGCTGCCCGAAGCCACCAACATCTTCGTTGAGCTGCAAAGCAGAGCCGATGGCTGAGGCGTCCGCCCCGGCTTCGTCGGCCAACCTGGGTCCGGGATTCGACACGCTGGCGCTGGCACTGACACTGCGGTGCCGGGTAGTGGCGGAACCCGCGGCGGACTGGCGCGTCGAGCACGAAGGGCGGAATATCCCAGGGCCGACTTCTCAGGATGTGGCGCTGTCCGCCGCGCAGTTGGCCGTAGGCACGAATCACCCGCTGCACCTAAGGGTTCGCAGCGACATCCCGGTCGCCAGGGGATTGGGCTCGTCCGCTGCCGCTCGTGCTGCCGGGGCGCTGGCCGCCTGGCGGGCTGCCGGCGTGGAACCCGGACGGGATCAGGTTTTTGACCTCGTTGCAGACCTCGAAGGTCATGCCGACAACGCCGCCGCCACTGTTTTCGGTGGTTTGCAGTCCGTCACCGTCGCCGGTCGTGCCCATGCCCTGCCTCTACACCCCGATCTTCTTCCCGTGGTAGCAGTACCCGATTCGGTCCTGTTGACCACCGACGCCCGGGCCGCGCTGCCCGACTCCTTTTCGCGACAGGCGGCCGTCGGGTCCCTCCAACGGATCGTCGCATTGATTGAGGGCTTCCGGACCGGTGATCCGGCGCAATTGGCGGCCGCGACCGGCGACGAGATTCACGAGGGCCCCAGGACCGGTCTCAATCCGATAGCGGCCGACTTGATCGAAGCAGCCATGGCCGCCGGAGCCTTGTTCGCCTGTTGGTCGGGAGCCGGGCCTTCGGTACTGGCGTTGTCTTCTGCCGGTGAGCGTCCGGCTATCGCCGGGCGGTTCGCTTCGATCCTCAACGGTTCTGGTTTGGTGCTCACGCCCGATATTGCCAGACGTGGGATCGAGTGATCGGCCTTCATCGGCGCCGGTTGCGAGTAGCTTGAAAGCGTGGATGCGGGAGCTGCCTTTGTGGCCAGATCGGTCGAACATCACCTCCAGGTGCGGCCCGAACACGTCCTGAAACTGCCGTCGGGAAACGGCTATGAGGTATTCGAGGCCGTGCTTCGAGACCGCTCTGTTTTGTTCAAGGCAGATTCCGAGGCGGGACGGGGCCGGGTGGTGTTGGAAGCGTGGGCATGCCAGCGAGCGAGGGAACTAGGGGCCCCGGCACCACGCGTGCTGGCCACCGATCTCGGGCGGGAGACATACCCGCGCAACTTCATCATTGTTGAAAAACTGGCCGGAGTACCTCTGGCCGTCGCAGATGTTGAATCGGAGGAACGTCACCGGCTCGTCCGCGAGGCCGGCTGGGCGATTCGGGCCGTACACGAGATCGGTATTCCAGGTTTCGGGTACCTCCAGGAGGCAACCTATCTTCGCAGCGCTCAGGTCCAGGGCGAGTACGACACCTGGGGGGAGCACATCGATGGGGTACTGCAAGCCGCCGTCGCGGTTCTGCGTGCCGACGGCGTGATCGATGATGCCGGAGTGGACCGGATCAACCGCGTTCTTGCCGATAATGCCGACTATTTCGACCTGGGTCCGGTCGGTCATCTTCTGCACGGCACGTTCGATCCCGGCCGGGTACTCATCGACGAGGGTCAGATAACCGGCATCATTGACTTCGGTGAGCGAAGCAGCGGGGATCCGGCCTGGGATCTCGGCGGATTCTTGATCGGGAATATTGCCGACATGCGTCATCTTCTGGAGGGATACGACCCCGACAAACACCGCGCTGCCGCATATGAAGTCACCATCCCGCTCTATGGCGGTGTTCGAGCAATGAGGGCTGCCGGTCGGGCCCACGCAGAGAGCCGCCAGACGGATCGGGATCACTGGCTGGGCGCCGCTGATTCCTCGTTTGAGGCGCTCGGACATCCAGGTTCTCTCAATACCTGAGCTTCCGCGTTTGCGCTTATCCGGTCGAGCGGGCAAGCTACTAGCTCCGAATCCGTCTATCCGAGGTTTGCATGGGCTCGCTGGTCAAGAAGCGGCGCAAGAAGATGAGCAAGCACAAGTACCGGAAGCGCCTCAAGGCCAACCGGCACAAGCGCAAGAAGTAGCCCCCGGCTCTTCAAACGCAACCAGGGCGCCGAGGTACGCCAGGGCTCACCACCAGAATCAGCATCGAGTGCTGCCGCGCGCCCTTTTTGTCGGCGCCGAAAGTCTTCGGGTCGGTCACTCTGTGGTGAAGGTCTGCAGTATGGAGCGACACGCCGTCTGACGCCAGGCTCAATCGGCAGGTGCTAGTCGGCGAGCGGGACTCGCAGCTCGAAAGTGGCACCTGGTGGCTCGGTGGGGATCAGTACGATCGACCCGCCGTGTCTTTCGACCATCTCCCTGGTGATCGTCGGCCCAGCCCGGTGCCCCTGGTCGATGCAACGCGGGCGGGTTCGGACGACTGACCCGGATTCCGGAAGACCCGGCGGTGTTGGCGACGCGCTGAGGGTCTCATGGGAAGCCTCCCATCCCCGGTCCCAGGCGGCCGGGCGTTCCCACAGATCAACCTACGCTGTGACCGCGCCCCCGGTCGAAGTCCTCGAGGCCTACTCAACCCCGAGGATCTCTTTGGCTGCCGGCAGGTCCTCGTGGAGAACCAGTAATCGGATTCTCCCAAGGGAGACACCCGGGTACATGCCTCCGATGTCGTCGGCGGCCACGGAGGATTCGATACCTTCAGCAGCCAGATGGGCGCGAGCCAATTCGGCCTCGTTGGTGCTGAAGCATTCGATGACTTCGATCAGTTGGTCGCCGGGCATAGGTCAGTCGCCTCCTTTGAGGAACTGCTCGATCTCATCGACGAGTTGGTCGGCCAGAGCGGGGTGGACCGCTTCGCCTGAGGTCTCCTCGAGGCGGTGGACGTACGTGGTGAGGTCACTAGACGTGTCCATGGCCTGGTTGACCCGCGAGTCGAACTCGCCTGCTTCGACTGCCAGTTCCGTTGCATCGAGTGTGATCCCGGCAATGAGAGACGCCTTGGTGAGGAGCGCCAGCATGGCCTTCGGGTTGTCGTTGGCGGCCAGGTAGTGCGGGGTGGCCGCCCACAGGCTGACTGTTTCCATGCCGGCCTCGGCACTGGCGAGATTCAGGACACCGGTGATTCCGGTCGGGCCTTCGTAGTCGGACGTCATGAGCTGGTGGCGTTCGATTATGGCGGGATCGGAAGCAACCCCGATGATGGGTACCGGCAGGGTGTGTGCCACCTGACCGATGAAGGCACCCAAGGTGACTACTTGCTCGACGCCCACCGACTCGAGTACTTCGATCACATGATTGGCGAACGTCAGCCAGCGGTAGTGAGGCTCCTCGCCCAGCACCACCACCAGGTCCCGGGCCTGATCGGCCAGGGGGATGGCGTAGAACGCGACCACCGGCCATGTGATGTCGCGGGCACCGCCGTCGTCGATCTCAACGTCGGGGCGCCGGATCTGGAAGTTGAAGAACTCCTCGGGCAGAATCACAGCGAAGGGTTCGATGTCCTCGAATTGATCGAGAATGAATCCAATGGCGCCGGAAGCGGCATCGGCGGCGTCGTTCCAACCCTCAAAGGCGACCAGGGCCACGGGGTTGCGGAGCTGGGGCCGTTCTTCCCACTCGACGACTTCCATCGCTCTCCAGAGTAGTTGGACGGCGGAATAGGAACGTTCTGGCGTCGATTTCCGTCATGGGAAGTCGCTTTTTGACGCCGGAACGGGGTTTGCGTGTCACCTGAAGCGGGCGTCGTGAATGTGAAAGAAGCTCGCCGCCCCGGGGTCGTACCGGTCGGTCCCATACCACCATCCACCCCGCACTCGCGATGCGATTGTGTAGCCGCCAAACTCCGACTCTGCCTCCGTGGCGAACCCGTAGGGGATGAGGTCCCAGTCTGGGGTCCCGACGTTGCCGTACCGCCTCATGAAGACCTCTCGCACGCCACCGTCGGGATATAGGGCCAGGCTCAGATCCACCGACTCACCGTCGATCACGAGGCGCGCCCGGATCACGTCATCGCTTACTGCCGTCCACACAACTCCGCGATAGGGAAGCAGGACCGACGGGATCCAAAGCGACTCGGCGACCACCCGGTGGCGGGATGACCGGGAGACATCGCGGCCGGAGGCCCGCATGACCGGAAGCCCGAAGACCGTCCCCTGGAGTTTGCCTGCTCCTTCGAAGTGGATGTCGACAACGACGAATGGAAGGGGACCGATCCTGGTGCGCGCCCGCCACACCAGCCCCAGCGGCGGGGAGAGCGTTTCCGTTGCGGTGATGTCCAGACGGGCGGCGCCCGGTTTCGGCATCATGTTCCCCGTCTGATCGAGGCGCACGGATCTAGCCAACGGAGTTCCCGGAGCCACGGCGTGCAGGAAGAACCGGCGTACGGGCTCGGGTTGATCGGCGACGAGGTCCTCCGAGAAGACCCGACCGTCGGGCGGTAAATGCAGTTTCGCGGCGATGGCCGCGGCTCGACTCATAGAGCGATCCTATCCGCGGTCGGGAGTCGGTTCGCTACCCTGGCGCCCCATGTCGAGCCCGTTCATTCGTGTTGCTACCAAAGCCGTCATCGTGGACGACGGCCGCATTCTCCTGACCCGCAACCTCCATCCGCAGGACCAGGACGGCGAATTCTTCCTCCTTCCGGGTGGTGGCCAGAATCATGGTGAGCCGCTGGATGCCTGTCTGCGACGAGAGGTGTGCGAGGAAACCGGGTATGCGGTTGATGTGGGTGATGTGCTGTGGGTTCGCGACTACATCGGAGCCAGCCATGAATTCGCTGCCTACGAACCCGACGTGCATCAGATCGAGGTCATGTTTGCCTGCACGGTCGACCGATCACGACCGCAATCGCAGCCGATTGAGGAAGACGCCTGGCAAATCTCCGTCGATTGGGTGCCTATCGAGGATCTGACCGGGGTGCGGTTCTTCCCGGCCGCGCTCGTCCCGAGCCTGGTTGCCCTGTTTCGCGATGGCGTCAAGAGCCCCGGCTACCTCGGCGACGTGAACTAAGAACGTTCTGGCGTCGATTTCCGTCGTGGTGAGTCACTTTTTGACGCCGGAACCCGATTTTCAAAGGCCGAATCGTCTCAATCGGAGGCTGTTGGTTACGACCGAGACGCTCGAGAACGCCATTGCCGCCGCCGCGAACATCGGGTTCAGCAATCCAGCTGCGGCCAGTGGAATCATGGCCACGTTGTAGAAGAAGGCCCAGAAGAGGTTTTGCTTGATGGTTCGGAAGGTAGCGCGGGCGAGCTTCATGGCGGTCTCTGCCAGGGCCGGATCACCGGACATGAGTATGACATCGCCGGCTTCGATGGCAACGTCGGTGCCCGTGCCTACCGCCATCCCAAGATCAGCCTGGGTGAGGGCGGGAGCGTCGTTGATGCCGTCGCCAACGAAGGCGACGGTCTTGCCCTGTTCCTGGAAGCGGCGTACCTGATCGGCTTTTTCGCCGGGCAACACTTCTGCTACGAAGTGATCGATGCCCGTCTCGGCAGCGATGGAGGCGGCCGTCCGCTGGTTGTCGCCGGTGATCATGGCGACCTCCACCCCAAGCTCTTGCAGGGCGGCGACCGCAGGCCGAGCGGTGGCTCGCAGGGTGTCTGCTACGGCTAGAACTCCCCGGGCTTCGCCCTCCCATCCGACCAAGAAGACCGTCCGGCCCTCCGTTTCCAATCGGGCGGCTTCGTCGAGGTACCGGTTCGGGATCAGCAGGCCCTGGTCGGCCAGTAGCTTCGCCTTGCCGATCACGACCCGGGTGCCGTCGATTGTTCCGCTTACGCCCTGACCGGCAAAATTCTCGAAGTCGACGGCCCTACCCAACTCGATATCCCTTTCTTCCGCCCCCAGCGCAACCGCCCTGCCGATGGGATGCTCGCTGGCAGCTTCAAGGGTTCCGGCCAGATAGAGAAAGCGTGCCTCGTCCTCGTCGGTCCAGATATCGGAGAGACTCATCAAGCCCCTGGTGAGGGTGCCGGTCTTGTCGAACAAGATGGTCTCGATGGCTCGGGAACGTTCGAAGATCTCGGCTCCCTTGAAGATCACACCCAATTCGGCGCCGCGTCCGCTTCCCACCATGATGGCGGTCGGTGTGGCCAGGCCCAGAGCGCAGGGACAGGCAATTATCAGGACCGCCACTGCCGCAGTCAGCGCCTGGGCGAAATCGTTTTCGATCAAGAGCCACACCCCGAAGGTGGCTAGTGCTACCAGCATGACGATCGGGACGAACACGCCCGAGATGCGATCGGCCAGTTTCTGAACGGGAGCCTTGGATGCCTGCGCCTCTTCAACCAGGTGGACTATTTGGGCGAGCGCTGTGTCCGAGCCCACCCGATTGGCCCTGATGGTGAGCAAACCCTGCTGGTTGATGGTGGCTCCGTAGATGTTGTCTCCCGGGCCCTTGTCGACGGGCATCGATTCACCCGTCAGCATGCTCTCGTCGAGCGAGGAGTGCCCTTCTTCGATCGCTCCGTCCGTTGGGACCTTTTCGCCTGGCTTGATAAGGATCAAGTCGCCCACCCGGACTTCCTCAATGGCAACCATCACGGGAGTTCCGTCCCGCACAACCCTGGCCTGCTTGGCTCCCAATTCGAGCAATTTGGTGATGGCTGCCGATGCCCTGCCTTTGGCTCGCGCTTCGAAGAAACGTCCCAGCAGAATCAAGGTGATGATGGCGCCGGCGGTCTCAAAGAAGACCGGCTGCTCATTGAAGAACGCCCAGACCGAATAGGTATATGCCGCCAGGGTCCCGATCGAGACCAGGGTGTCCATATTGGCCCCGAAGGAGCGGAGACGCTTGAGGGCCGCTAGATGGAATTGCCGTCCGAACACGAACTCAACCGGCGTGATGAGAGCCCACTGGACAACCAGGCTCCACCTGGCGTCCTGTCCGGTCATGGCGAGCACGATCACCGGCAGCGTGAGCAAGGCGGCCGCTAGGAAGTTCCGCCACTGGAAGCTGACCTCTTCGTCGTACCGTTCGACAACGCTTTTGCGTTCCTCTTCTTCTTCGACGAGATGGATCTCATAGCCGATCTTGCTCACCGCGTTTGTAATCCGGCTGAGATCCAGATCGGTACCTCCGAGGACCCGGGCTTCCGATCCGGCGAAGTTGACAACGGCCGACTCGACGCCCTCCTGCTTGTTGAGGACGCGCTCCACCCGCACGGCGCACGACGCACAGGTCATGCCCCCGACGTCGAAGATGAGGCTGCCGTCGTCGGCGCGCTTGGCTGTGAGAATCTCCGCCATCTGTTCCGTCAACCCCTGGCTACTTCGTAGCCTTGCTCCTCGATCGCTGCGTAGATGGCGTCCAGAGAGACAGACCCCTCGTCGTACTCGACGTCGACGGAGCGCGGTTCGATGTGCACTTCGACCCTGTCGACGCCGCTCAGGGCGCTCACCGCTCCCTCAATCGACATCTTGCAGTGGTTGCAGGAAATGTCCGGCACGGAGATGCTTTGCTTGCTCATATTTCCTCCCGCGGGGCGGCCGGTCCCGTGACCGCCGCCGTGTATTTCATTGTTTCCATGAGTTCATCGACGATTTCGGCCGCTCGTCCTTCTGCAACTGCTTCGTTCACACAGGTCTCCAGGTGGTTTTGCAGGAGGATCCGGTTGACGCGTTCCAATGAAGCTTGCAAGGCCGAGACTTGCTTCATGATGTCGGGGCAGTAGCGCTCGTCGTCGACCATCCCGATGACACCTTCCAGGTGTCCTCGCACGGTCTTGAGCCGGTTGAGAGCGGCTCCCTTGTGGTTTTCCTTCATGGAGCCATCTTAGCACCCCACCCGGGGTGGGGTGGGGTGCGGGAAAGGGTGAGACCCCGGAGGAGGGATCCGGGGTCTCTGTGGGCGCCAAACTTCTTGGTGGTGTTTCGGGTTGGCGCCGGGGAAGAGGGTGTAGCTCAGGTGCCTTCGGTTACGACCCGGCCGCGAACCCGGGGGAATCGCACTGGGGCGTGAGCGAAGCAATGTTCGCGCCGGTTGTATTGAGACAAGAGTGTGTCGCAACTGCCGTCGGCGCACACCCGACCTTCACCGAATTTCCGGGATGGTCGGATTCCGCCTCGGAGCTTGTTTCCTTTGAGTGTGTCAGCCATTGGATGGCCTCCTCGATTCGCTTCTTCAGGTCTGGTTCAACGCCACCTACCGGTGGTTTTGTTCCCGTTCCTGGACCAATATCTCTGGTGCGTTGAGACTGTAGCTCGCCGTTTCCGTAATTTCCACTGTGCAGACATACATTATTATTGGAAACTCTTTGTCGGGTATTCGTTGCGGGCACCATTGCGGATGAGGGTTTTCCGCAGCCTTGGCGGGAGGTTAGAAAACCCTCAACAACCGACGGCCCCGCCGGGCGGCTACGTGATGCCGACGTGGCGCAAGAAGGCCTCGTTGGACGGTTCCCGACCGAGGAAGTTGCGAAGTAGCTCATCGCCGTCGAGTGAACCGCCGGGTTCGAGGATCTCCCGGCGGTATCGAAGCCCTGTTGCGGGGTCGGTCACGCCATCGTCCTTGAACCTGCTGAACATGTCGAGCCCGTAGACCTTCGACCACAGGTATCCGTAGTACCCGGCGTCGTACCCACCGAGCAGATGGCCGAAACTCGCTGGGAAAAAGGTGCCCTCGTGTGGAGGCAGCAATCCGACTGACTCGGCTTTTTCATGGATCAGGTCCAGATCGCTGTGATCTCCCGGTCCGTGCAGGCCCATGTCGAATACGCCGAAGGAGACCTGCCGGAGTGTGTGCAACGCGACATTGACGTGGCGGGCCCGCACGAGGTCTTCGACCATTTCTTCGGGGATGGGCTTCCCGGTCTGGTAGTGGCGTGCGAAAGTCTGCAGTACCTCGGACTGCCAGCACCATTCCTCCATGATCTGGCTTGGAGCCTCGACGAAGTCCCATTCGGTGTTCGCTCCCGAGAAGCGCGAGAAGTCGGCTCTCGTGAGCGACATGTGGAGGATGTGGCCGAATTCATGGAAGAGAGTCTCGACTTCGGTGTGCTGCAAAAGGGCCGGTCTGTCGGCGGTCGGTTTGGTGAGATTGGCGACTATGGCTGAAACCGGGCGACGGTAGACGCCGTCTGCCGTCCGGTGTCCCGGATACAGGGGAAATGCAGCAGCGTGGCTGAACTTGCCCTCTCGCGGGAACAGGTCGGCATAGAAATATGCCAGGTGTTCCCCGGTCGCTGTGTCGAGGATCTGGTACAGCAGCACTTCTTCGTGCCAGGCTGGATGGTCGGTCACCGGGTGGTAGGTGAGACCGAATACCTCAGCGGTGAGATCGAACATCCCGGCGATCACGTCTTCGAGCTTGAAGTACTCGGCCACCTGATTGGCGTCCACCCCGAATTCTCGTTTGCGAAGCAGTGTGTCGTAGTAACGCCAGTCCCAGAGTTGCAGATCGTGCGATCCGGTGTCGCGGGAGAGCATGTCGGCCATCACTGATATCTCGGCAGTTCCTTCCCGGGAGAGCGGGGGGATGAGCTCGGCATAGAACCTCTCAACCGCCGCCGGGTGCTTGGCCATCTTCTCTTCCATCTGATAGTGGGCCCACGAATCGAGACCGAAGAGCTGCGCAATACGCTCGCGGGCGTTGACCGCCTCCTCGAGGACCGGCCGATTGGCCTCGACGGCCCTACTGCTGAATTTGAAAGAGAGCGCTTCGCGGAGGTCACGCCGTTCTGCCTGCTCCATGAAAGGGACCACATGCGGGTAGGCCATCGTTATCCGCAACGTGCCGTCGGCGCCCGGCTCCAGTCGTTCGAGGTAGTCCTCGGGCAGACCGGCGAGGTCTTCCCGGGTGACCTCGAGAGAGTCTTCGTATTCGGCGATGTTGCGCTGGAAGGCCACCTCGAGTTCGACCAGTCTCTCGCGAAGCTTCTGTACTTCCGCCCGAGCGTCCGGCGGGAGTTCGTGCCCGGCCCGCCGGAAGTCCCGCAAGAGGAAGGCGAGAAAACGTTGTGGTTCTCCGTTGAGACGGGTTGCTTCATCTGTCTTCGAGTACTCGTGCACCGCCGCGAACAATTCGGGCCGGAAGCTGAGTTCCACTTGCCACTTCTGGAGCTGTTCCTCTGCCTCTCGCGCCGCGTCCCGCACTGCTTCGTCAGGGTGGACGTTGCCGAGAAACGGGCCCTGCCCGTAGGCGTCCTGGAGAGAGACGGAGATGTCTTCGAGTGGTCGGATGGTGTTGTCGAAGGAGCGCGCCCCGCTGGTTTCGAGAACCGACCTGATAACACTCTCTGCCGTCTCGATGGCGTCGCCTACTGCGCTGATGACGCGCGCAGCGGTGATCTCCGTGTAGTCGACGAGCATGAATGGGAACCTTACACGGCGGCCGGTTTGCAGTCTTCCACTGGAGATTCCGCTCCTAAAGTCCGGTCCGGCCCTCGCCGATTCCAATACCATGATCTGGTTCCTGTCGATTCTTGGGCTGGCGGTCCTGCTCGGACTGGTGGCAGCCACGATATGGGCAGTTCGGGAGATGCTCCGGAGCACCTCGGGGACGCGGCTCGAGCGCCGGTTGAACCCTCGCGATGTGCTCGAACTCGATCAAGCATTCGCCCGGATCCAGCGGGATGTCCTTTTCGGCGACTGATGCCTGTGGTCGCGGACAACTAGGTTCCTCTGTATGGACACAGGACTCACGGGTAAAGGCGCGGTTGTCACTGGTGGTGCCGGAGGGATCGGTCAAGCGGTTGTCAGGGCGCTTACCGCCGAGGGAGCCCGGGTGGCCGTTCACTACCGAACCTCCCGGTCGGCTGCTGAGGACCTGGCCGGCGACGTTGGCGGCGTGGCCCTGGGAGCCGACCTCCGACTGGAAGCCGAAGCGGACGATCTGATTCCGCGGGCTCTCGATGCATTGGGCCGGGTAGACGTGGTGGTCGCCAACGCCGGTGTGTGGCCTGCGGCCGATGAACCGATCTGGGAACTGCCGCTGGCGCGTTGGAGAGAAACCCTCGACGCCAATCTGACGGCAACCTTTTTGACGGCCCGGGGCTTCCTGCGGCACGCCGCCACTACCCGCCGGGGGAGCCTGGTCATGATCGCGTCGACGGCAGGCGTGTTCGGTGAAGCCGGCCACGCAGACTACGCAGCGGCCAAGGGTGCGATCCTTTCGGGACTTCTGTTGAGCGCCAAGAACGAAGCGGCCCGGCTGGGCGGGTCGGTGCGAGTCAATGTCGTAGCTCCCGGATGGACCGTGACACCTATGACGACTCAGGCCCGGCGAGATCCCGGGCTGGAGGCACGGGTAACGGCGACGATGGCCTTGAAGAAGCTCGGGGCTCCCGATGATGTGGCCGCCCAGGTGGTGATTCTGGCTTCTGATCGGGTGTCCGGGCATGTCACCGGTCAGGTCGTGGTGGTGGCGGGCGGCATGGAAGGCCGCCTCGTTCCTTGATTTGAGGACCGTGATCTTTCTGATACGATACCCCCTAGGGTATATTCCTCTAGTCCTGCCAATCTAGGCGGGCTAAATGGATCCCGCGTTTCGCTTCGGCGGAACACTGCCGGTCTGCCCGGAGCTGAGAGCCTCGGCGCGCATGATCCCTGATCTCGCGTGCAGGTACCTCCCTCCCTGCTCGACGCCCGGGCGGCTCCGGCGGGCCCCTTCTCTCCTCCCTGCTGCCGCCGACCGACCGCAGGGGGTCTGGTGAGGGAGCTATTCTCCCGGATCTGTCTCCGGAAAGGTCCAGCCAGTGAAGATCCGGCTCGAGTACTGCGCGGCTTGAAACTACACAGATCGTGCGGTCCGCATGACTGAACAAATACTCGAGGAATTCGAAGAATCGATCGAGGAATTCACCTTGATTCCTTCGCGTGGGGGCGTGTTTGAGGTCGATGTCGACGGGGAACGGATCTACAGCAAGAAGGCGACCGGTCATCACGCCGAGTACGAAGACGTCGCCGGGCCCATTCGCTCGATGTAATCCCGTTCTTGGGTGAGAAACCTGCACATATCGCGGGAAACTCACAGCAGTCCGGAATCAGCCCTTCCAGGTGACCGGGTTGTCCGGGACGGGTACGGGCTGGCCGTCGATCCAGGTGGTCAGCACCCGGGCGCTGCGCAGATCATCGGCGGTTGCCTCGACCGGGTCGCGATCCAAAACGACGAAGTCGGCCGGACTGCCAACGGCCAGCGGTTCCGGCTCTCTCATGGCCCGGGCGGCATCGTTGGTGAAGAGCGCCAGGGCCTGACTTCCCGGTAGCGCCTCCTCCGGGACGAGTCCGCCCCGGTCGCGGGCGGCCGCCATTCCCCATAGGGGATGCGGAGCTTCGACCGGGCAGTCGGAACCGCCGGCCAGCGGAACCCCCGCTGCCGCCAGCGAGGCCAGCGGGTAAGCGTGGGCAAGACGTTCCGGTCCAAGCCGCTTCTCGAGCCAGCCGGCCTCGGAGGCCATGAAGGCCGGCTGCACCGAGGCCGTGACTCCACAGGTGGCGAATCGAGCAATCAAACCGGGATCGAGGATCGAGGCATGCTCGACCCGCAGATCGGCAGGGTCGGCCCCTTCGGTCAGCAGTTCATCGAAGAGATCCAGCACGCGGGCATTGGCTACGTCACCGATGGCATGAATCGCCACCTTGCCGCCAAGACGAAGTGCGGTCCGGGCCCTGGCACCGACCGGGCCCGCATCGAGCCGCAGCGTGCCGGATTGATCGGGCTCGTCTGCGTATGCATGACTCAGGGCTGCTGTGTGACCGCCCAGACTCCCGTCGGCGAATTCCTTGACCCCCAGGAATCGGAGGCGGGGGCCCGCGGCCCGGATGTCGGCGGCGGCCTGTTCGAGTTCGGAGGAGTCTCCTGCGATGACCAGGACCGAAACGTTGAGCGGGAGCCTGTGGGCGATTGCCAGCATGATCTCGAGTTCGTTGCCGGTGTCGCACCAGGGGCCCGTCCCGACCGCCAGGATGGCTCCCAGAGAAGTGAGGCCCAAACTCACCAGTCCGTGGAGAGCCTCCACTAGGGCTTCCGGGTCAGGACCGTTCGCCCGGCTGCTCAACGCGGTCGCCACCGGTTCGATGGCGGTCTCGCGAAGGATCCCGTTCGGAACCCCGAATTCGTCCCGGTCGAGACTGCCGCCGCCAGGATCCCGGGCGACCGATCCGATACCTGCAGTTGCGAGCGCCATCGTGTTGGCAACGGCAACGTGCCCGCAGTACCGGTATATCAGGAGGGGTCTGTCATCGACGGCCAGATCGAGATCCTTCCGGGTAGGCAGCCGCCGCTCCGCGAGAACTTCATCATCCAGCCGGATTGCGATCAGCGGCTCCCCGGCCGGGAGAAGGCCTGCTGCTGTGCGAACCCGGATCAGCACTTCGTCCAGGTTGGTTGCGTCTTTCAACGTCGGTCTGGTGAGCGACAGAGCGTACGGAACCGGGTGCATGTGGGCGTCGCGTAATCCGGGGATGATCACCGTGTCGGGGAAGTGCTGTTCGGGGAGGTCCGGTTCACGCAGATCGGCGACCCGTCCGATAGCGGAGACCCGGCCGTCTCTGATGTGGATGGTATCGCCGACGACGCCGCCGGTGGTGCGGATATGGTCGGCAACGACCAGTTGCTCCTTCATCCCGCACCGATTTCCGCCAGGCCGAAGCGAATCATTTCTTGACGCCGAACTGCCCGTAGTGGACCAGTTCGGTGAGAGGCTTGCGGCCCCCGGGGATGGTCGAACGTATTCCCTTGCGGAGCCCGATCTCGCCTTCGAAGTCCGGGTAGCCGAAGGCCAGAGCCCACCGGCAGCCATGATCGTCTGGAACGTGGAGCCGCTCCCGGGCGCACGGCTCGCGGTGCAGCGTGACCGGGCACGAACCAATGCCGAGGGCGGCCGCCGCTTCCATCATGTTCTGGGCGACGCGCCCCATGTCGAAATCACCACCGCCCGGCAACCGGACCACGACGACCACGAGCGGCGCTCCGAGCAGCGGACCCGTGAAGCTGCCGCATTCGGCCAACCTCTGGCGGTCGCCCTGGTCGGTGACAACCACAAATTCCCAGGGTTGGGTGTTCTTGGAGCTGCCGGTCCAACGACCCGCCTCCAGGATCATGTCGATGTGGGCATCGGTCAACGGATCCGGGCGGTACATGCGGACCACCCGGAGGCCGGCGATGCGTTCATAGGTATCGAGTGACGGTTCGAAGGACTGCAAATCGCACCTCCATGGGTCTGGGCTCCGAGCATACCGGCCGACCTTCGACTCGGTTCAGAGCAAGCGAGGGGGAACCGCCGAGGCAACCCGGCCCCGGAACTCCTCGGCCATGAGCGCATTCGACGCAACCAGGGCCCGGTCACCGGGCCGAGCCGATACGCCGGCCAGGTTTGTGACGTGTCCTCCGGCTTCACGAATGAGCAGGATTCCGGCGGCGACGTCCCACGGGGCCAGTTTCAGCTCCCAGAAGGCGTCGTAACGGCCGCAGGCCACCCAGGCCAGATCGAGCGAAGCGGTGCCCATCCGCCTGATGCCCTGAATGTGGGTGAGCATTTCGCCGACGATCGCCGAGTAGGCGGCGGCGTGTTGGCGCCGGTCGTACGGGAACCCGGTTGCCACCAGAGCGGCTCCCAGGTCGTCCTGGGTGGACACGCCGATAGCTTCGCCGTTCAGGAACGCTCCTCTTCCGGATACGGCCGCGAATACCTCGTCCCGGAACACATCTACGACCACCCCAACCCGGGGTAGGCCGTATTCGTACAGGGCTACGGAGACGCCAACATGGGGAACCCCGTGCAGGAAATTGACGGTCCCGTCGAGGGGATCGATGATCCACACTCGAGCAAGTCCGAGCGGATCGCCACCGCTCTCCTCCGCCAGAATGGCATCGTTTGGATGTGCCTCTTTGACCGTGGCGATGATGAGCGCCTCCGACCGCCGGTCTACTTCGGTGACCGGGTCGACTTCGCTTTTGAAATCGGCTTTGTGGAGGCGACCGAACCAGGGCTTGATGGCCTCACTGCCCCGGGAGGCAGCCTCTACGGCGATCTCGAGATCTTGGTTGAGAGATGAATCCACAACATCGTGGATGTTAGGTGTCCCCCTTTGCCGAGCCGGGTGAACCATCGGCGGTCCGCACCCCGGCCGGGCGTATGAGCTGGCCGCGTCATAGAATCCCCCGGTCATGATTCCAGCACTGCTCGGCGCTCTCGGTGGACTGTTGGTGTGGGCCTCGTTTCCTCCTCTGGGTCTCGGGGTGCTGGTCTTCGTCGCGCCCGTGCCCTTTTTGATCGGGGTCCGGCGGGCGTCTTCGGGACGCCAGGCAGTACTGGCCGGGCTTGCTTTCGGGATCGGGTTCTTCGGGCCTCTGCTGGAGTGGATCACCGAAATGGGCGTGATCGCCTGGGCGCCGCTCGTGTTCCTCGAGTCCCTCTTTCCGGCTGCCTTCGCCTGGATGGTGTTTCGGGTGCGTAACCGCCCCGATTGGCAGTGGATGGGCTTTGTGGTCGGGGGGTGGGCGCTGACCGAACTCGCCCGATCATATCTGCCGGTGGGTGGGTTCACCTGGGGGTGGCTCGGGTACGCCGTCAGTGGATGGAGTGGTGCCCGCGGCGCCGCTCAATGGATCGGCGTTTCCGGCTGGACGGTGCTGGCCATGCTGGTCGCGGGTGGTCTGGCGTTGTGGTTTGAGACCCGTATGGGAGGGCTTTGGGCCGCGGCGGCCGGAGCAGTGGTGCTGGTGCTTTTCGCCGCCGGGGCGGCCTTCCCGCCCACTGCCGACGGGGAGGTGCTGCGGGTGGCCATCGTGCAGGGCAACACCCCCTGTCCGGCCGAGCGGTGTGCCAACGAACGACAGCTAATCACCCAGAGCCACCTCGATCTCACCCGGACCCTGCCATCAGGTCAGTTCGACCTGATCGTCTGGCCGGAAAGCTCGACCGGGTATGCGACGGATCCAGTTGCCAACCCGGAAGTGGCAGATCAGATCGCTGCTGAGGCCGTGCGGTTGAACGCCTACATGCTGGTCGGGGGGGACCGTCCCGTTGATGACGACCACTTTGCCAACGCCAACCTGGTCTTTGCCCCCGATGGGACCATTGTCGGCGAGTACCTGAAAACCCATCCGGTGCCTTTCGGCGAGTACATCCCGTGGCGAGCGGTATTCGGGTGGACCGAGAGATTCCGGGCGGCGCCCCGCGACATGCTGCGCGGGGAAGGGCCGGTGGTGTTCTCAACCGATTGGGGTTCGCTCGGCTCGGTCATCTCCTTTGAGGGGGCTTTCGCCCGCATCATGCGGGGCCCGGTTAGTCAAGGGGCTCAATTGCTCGTCGTCGCCACCAACAACTCGAGCTACGGTCTGGGGCCGGCCTCGGACCAATTCATCGGCATGACTCGCATGCACGCCTCCGCACTGGGTGTCGATGTGATCCACGCGGCACTGACAGGCCGGTCGACGATCATCTCCGACAACGGATCGGTCGGCCCCATCTCCGGTCTCTTCACTGCGGAGATTCTCACCGGGGAGGTGCGGGTCCGCTCATCGGGCAACACGTTGTATGCCGCGTTGGGCGAGTGGCCCTCTCTGGTCGCCATCATGTGGTTCGTGGCGGTGCTGGTCGCTCGAGCCCGAAAAACCGAGCACGCCGGGACGTAGAACACCGACCGGCCGCCAAGCCGCCCGCAGGCGGCTCCTGTGCGTGCAGAGGGACATGTCCACAGACTCGAACTTCTGTGTTCGGTCGGCGAGTTTCCGGGGCCCTCTTCAAGGTGTCAGTCCTCCCGACCGATACCCCATGGCTGATGGCTGATGACTGATAGCTGAAGACTTAGAGGTCCCTTAACGGTCCCTTGGATAGCGATTAGGTGCCGTTGCACGAAGCTGGGAGCGGTCGGGGGATCCGCGTTGCACCAGAGCGCCGCGTAGAGATAGAGGTCGAAACATGACGCGATGGCTGCGGTCGTCCGATGAGATAGCCTACGGGTCCCCCGCCCACCAACGGTGGCGGCGACGGGAACCTGCACTGGTATTGATGGTGTTACTCGTTGCGGGGCTCGCGCTTGTTCTCTCGCCTCCGGGTGCAGAAGCGAAACAGAAATTCTTGTCCGGTTTTGCACAGGCCTATCCGGCCGCGGCCGGCACTTCCCTCGACTCCTGTCTTTTGTGCCACACAGATCCGGTTCATCCGGGCGAGGACAATCTCAATGCTTACGGCGATGACTGGGAGGACGGCGACCTCGGGGACAAAGACTTCCTCGCTCCGGCACTGGTCAATTGGGATTCAGACGGTGACGGCGTGCTCAACGGTCAAGAGATCCTGCAGCTGTCGCTTCCGGGCGATCCGTCGAGCAGCACACCGCCGACGACGACTACGACGGTCGCGGGCACACCCCCCGACGGTCAGGGTCTGTTTGCGGCTCGATGCGCGGCCTGCCACGGGCAGAACGGTGGGAATCTGAACGGCACGTCGCTTTCACGCACTAATTTCGTCACCATAACTCTCGACGGTCAGGGCAGTATGCCCGCCCAGTCAGGTCTCAGTAGCGCTGAAGTTGGCGCCATCTGGGACTACGTGACCGGGTCGGTACCTGCCACGACCACCAGCACGCAACCGGGTGCGACGACCACCACCACCCAGGCTGCCAGTGGTGCCACGGTCTGGGCGCAGAACTGTGCCTCCTGTCACGGTGCCAACGGTGGGAATGTCGTGCCGACCAACCGCACCAGATCACAACTGACCTCGATCGTTGACAACGGTCAAGGCTCGATGCCAGGGTTCGCATGGCTTGGCTCGACCCAGGTCAGCAATGTTGCCGACTACATGCTGAGTCTGAGCGTTCCGCCAACCACACTCCCGGGGGCCACGACCACCACCACCGTTCCCCGCAGTGGCGCCGCTGTCTATTCGGCCAGTTGCGCGATGTGTCATGGCTCCGGCGGCGGCAATCTTCGGGGCCATACCCTGACCTTGTCCCAGATCTCTTCGGTCACCACCAATGGTGTGGGCACTATGAGCGGTTTCTCCGGCCGGCTCAGCGCCGCTGAGATCAGCAACGTCTCACAGTACGTAGCTTCGGTCGGGTCGGGCGCCGGGGTGACGACCACAACTACGGCACCCGGTAGTGCTGTCTCCGGGAGCACGCTCTACATGCAGAGCTGTTCCGGTTGTCACGGGTTGCACGGTGAGGGCGGTCCGGGCGGGGCGCTGGCCGGCACCGCGATGGGTCGTTCCCAGGTTGTCGCGGTGATTGCCGGTGGAGCCTCCGGGATGCCGGCCTACGATACGCAACTCTCCAGCGTCGAGATAGCGGCCATTGCCGATCATGTGCTCTCGCTGGCGGGCGGTGCTGCAACTACCGGGACGACCGCCGCCGGTGCGACGGTGGTACCTCCCGAACTGGCGGAAGGACATTCCCTGTTTGCCCAATTCTGTGCAGCTTGCCACGGGGCTGATGGTGAAGGCGGTTTGGGCGGATCGGTCGCAGGCATTGAGATGTCGGCGGCCAAGCTGGATGAGGTTGTTCGCACCGGGGTCGGCACAATGCCCGGTTTCGCAGATCAGATGAGCGACGAAGAGATCGAGGCGCTGGTGGCCTTCAGTGCAGCGCTCGCCGCCGGTCAGGAGTTCAGCGCCGCCGATACCACCACGACCCAGCCTGATGCGGAACAAGATCCGGGAGGAGCCTCGGGGTTGCAGGCAGTCGGCGTTTCCGAGCCGATCTCGCCGAGCAACAGCTCGCCGTGGCCGGTCATCGTGGTCTCGTTGGTGGCCGGGCTGATTGCCGCTGGTGCCGCCGCCCTGTGGGCGCGTCTGGGACGGGATTTGATCCGCTGATCACTGCGTGTCTCCGATGGACCGCCTTCACCAGGCGCAGCGTGTGATTAGTGCCGTTGGTATTCGCTCAGAGCTTCATCCATGGTGTCGATCGCTTGGTCGAGCTCTTCCATCGTGGTGATCAACGGCGGAATGAACCGGATGACGTTGCCGTCGGGGCCGCAGCTGATAATGATGAGCTCGCGTTCAAGCCCGTATTGGGCGACGAAGGCCATGGCCTCGGCGTCTGGTTCGCGCGACTCGCGATCCTTGACGAGCTCGATTCCGATCATCAATCCAAGTCCCCGGACCTCTCCAATCGTGTCATGGGCGACCTGGAGCTTCTGCAGTCGTTCGAAGGCGTGTGCCGATAGCTCGCGGGCGTGGGGAAGGAGCTCTCCCATCACATCGATCACCGCGCCGGCCGCAGCACAAGAAACGGGATTCCCACCAAAGGTGGTTCCGTGCGAGCCCGCCGGCCACCGGTCCAGGATTTCCGCCGAGGCGCCGTACGCGGAAAGCGGCAGACCGTTGGCGATGCCCTTGCCCATGGCGATGATGTCTGGGTCGACGGGATAGTGGTCGGACGAAAACCATTCGGCCGTCCGACCGAAACCGCTCTGCACCTCGTCGAAGATCAGCATGATGCCGTGCTGATCCGCGATCTCCCGGAGGGCCTCGAGGAACGCCGGAGGTGCCGGGTAGTACCCGCCCTCGCCCTGCACGGGCTCGACGAGAAACGCGGCAATGTTTCTGGGCGTTACTTCGTGTTTGAACTTGTACTGCAATTCACTGAGGGCCAGCTCCGTCGACTCCTCTTCGGATTTGCGCCACCGATACGGGCGCGGAAAGGGCGTTACGAAGACCGATCCAAGAATCGGGTGATATCCATCCCGATACTTCGGCGTTGGACGTGGTGTATGCCACCGATCCCATGGTGCGACCGTGAAATGCCCCGCGCATCGTGATCACGCCCTGTCGTCCCGTGACGTATTTAGCCAGCTTGACCGCCGCCTCGACGGCCTCAGCACCTGAGTTGGCGAAACCAAACTTCTCGATCCCGTCCGGAGTTACGGAGTGGAGCTTTTCGGCCAGCCTGATAACGGACTCATACCGGAAGACGCACCCGGCATGGACGAACTCGATCCATCTGGTCGCGGGCCGCTGCCACCACCCGCGGATGGTTGTGGCCGAGGTTCGTGACGGCCGTTCCACTGGTGAAGTCGGCGAAGCGGTTGCCTGCCCGATCGTATACCCACAAGCCCTGGGCGCGATCGGCGAGGATGTCTGTGTTGTAGGACACAACCGGGGCCAGGAGATCTTCAGAAGGGTATTCGGTCATTCAGGTTCCTTTCAGGGGAGCCGGTTGCATTCTGCCATAGCGAAGGAAGCCGCCGCCCGGGTCGAACCCGTCCACATGCGGTCACCCCGGGTTGCTAGACGAAACGAACTCCAGGTCCAGCGCCCTGGTTGCACTTCTCCGATAATCCAGCTGCGATGACCGTGCTCGTTCAGAACGGCTTGCACCTCGGTCGTATCGGACGGCGCCACCACCGCGACGAACCCGATGCCCATGTTGAACGTGCGGAACATCTCATCTTCTGAAACCGAACCCGCCTCCTGGACGACACGGAACACGGTCGGTACCTGCCAGGAGCCCCGTTCTATGGTGGCGATCAGCCCGGCAGGCAAAACGCGTGGGAGATTGCCTCCAAGACCGCCGCCGGTGATGTGGGCGAGTCCCCGCACGGATCCGGTCGCCACAGCGTCGAGCACTGCGGGTGCATAGATCACAGATGGCTCGAGCAACTCTTCCCCAAGAGTGCGTCCGTCATGGAGCGGGGTGTCGAGGTCGGCAGCTTCGAACACTGCCCTGACCAGCGAGAAGCCGTTGGATCGAAGGTTGCTGCTGGCAACGCCGAGAACGGAATCACCGGCCTCGATGGCAGCGCCGGTCACTTCTTTGCCTTCTTCGACAATTCCCAATGCGGCGCCTGCCAGGTCGAAGGCATCGATCGGCATCACGCCCGGGTGCTCGGCCGTCTCGCCTCCCAGAAGTGCACAACCCGCCACCGAACAGGCCGCCGCCACCGATTCGATCAGGACCTGATCCCGGTCCGGCCGCAGCTCACCGACCGCCAGGTAGTCGGTGAAGGCAACGGGGCGCGCCCCAACCGCCGCCAGGTCGTCGACGCACATCGCCACCAGATCGAAGCCAAGACCGTCGAGTCGATTCGTCATCCGGGCCAGCTCAGTCTTGGTGCCTACCCCGTCGGTGCTCATCATCAGCACCGGGTGCTCGTAGCCGGGGGGAAGACGGATCCCGGCGGCAAATCCCCCGAAACCACCGACCACCTGGTCGTTCCAGGTTCCCTGCACGGCGGGGCCGATGCCGGCCACCAGCCTCTCTGCGGCGTCGAGATCGACTCCGGACTCTCGATAGGTCGCCATCATGAGCCGCCTTCGAGAGCAAGTTTGTGTCCATGGATGGGAAGGGGCGTGGGGTATTCACCGCTGAGGCAGGCAGTGCAGAACCCACCCTCGGCGGCTCCGGTAGCCGTCAATAAACTGTCGAGCGTCAGATAGGCGAGAGAATCGCACGCCAGGTAGGCGCCGATTTCCTCGACGGTCTGGTGGGCCGCCAGCAGTTTGGAACGGTCGGCCGTGTCCATTCCGTAGAAGCACGGCCAGCGATATGGAGGGGACGAGACCCGCAGGTGGATCTCCTTGGCCCCCGCTTCGCGAACCATCGCCACCAGCTGGCGGGTTGTCGTTCCGCGGACAATGGAGTCGTCGACTAAGACCACGCGCTTGTTTTCGAGGGTGGCCGGGATCGGGTTGAGTTTCAGCCGGATTCCCCGATCGCGCAGCATCTGACTGGGCTCGATGAAGGTTCGCCCGACGTACCGGTTCTTGACCAACCCGTCGGCGTAGGGGATGCCACTGGCCTTTGAAAAACCTTGGGCGGCGGGGATGCCGGACTCGGGCACCGGCACCACCACATCCGCTTCGATCGGGGATTCTGCGGCAAGGAGCCGACCCATTTCCTGACGGGCGGCGTGGATGTTCTGTCCGTTGAGGCGGCTGTCCGGCCGGGCGAAATAGACGAATTCGAAGACGCACAGGCGCGGCTCCGCAGGGGCAAACGGCCGGAAGCTGCGGAGGCCCGAAGCGTTGATGACGACCATCTCCCCGGGTTCAACGTCCCGCACGAACCCTGCTCCCACCAGGTCCAGGGCAGCCGTTTCCGATGCCAGCACCCACCCGCCGCGCTCCAATCGGCCTATCGAAAGAGGTCGAAACCCGCGCGGGTCGCGTACGCCGATGACATGGCCCTGGTCCATTGCCACCAGGGAGAAGGCTCCCTCGAATTCCGGCAGTGCCTGCATCATCGCCCGTTCCAGCTGGCGACCGTCGGCTCGTTCGTCCTGCACCTCGAGGGCAATGGCCTGCAGCATCAGCTCGGAATCGCTGGACCCGGCCTGGCGGCCAAGCCGCTCGCCGAGTTCGACCGTGTTGGTGAGGTTGCCGTTGTGGCCGAGGGCGATACCGGTCGTGCCCACCTGCCGGAAGGCCGGTTGCGCGTTGTCCCAGGTCGTGGAGCCGGTGGTCGAATAGCGAGTATGGCCGATTCCGAGATGGCCCGGCAGCCCGGCGAGCGACTTCTCGTCGAAGACCTGGCTGACCAAACCCAGATCCTTAGAGACTGTGACCGTCTCGCCGTCGGAGACGCCGATCCCGGCACTCTCCTGTCCACGATGTTGGAGAGCGAACAACCCGAAAGAAATGAGATGGGCGGCATCGGTCTCCGGGGCGTAGACGCCAAATACCCCGCAGGCCTCACCGGGCCTGGAGTGATCGGAGAAATCGACGGAGTTCAGCGCAGGCTCCAAGGGCGCGGATTGTAGGCGCTTCGAGAGAACTCCCGGCTTTTCCGCCGGGGGATGCGGTGGCGGCTTCATCGCACGGGCGCCAGGCCTCCCGTCCACCAGGGTGCGACGGCCCGAACGGCGTCCCGGCGAGATTCTCGGGAACCGGAGGCAGGGTATGGAGTTTCCGGAGGATTCACCGGAGTGGGAAAGCAGTTGCCGTCTTCGAGAACCGGCTTAACTTGCACCATGGCCGGTTACTGCTTTCGGTGTGATGCTCCCGTCGATGGTGACGAGTGTTCTCGATGCGGATCCCCTCCCTACCGCGAAACAAAGAAGCCACCGGAAAAACCCCAACGCCCGATGACGGTCGGTGCAGACGGAGATAGTCGGCCGACCGGTCTGGGAACCCGAGCCATCATCGTCATGGTGATCGTGGCCCTGCTGCTTGTGGCCATCGCCGTGGTATCAGCCTCTTCCGCCGGCATTTCGTGACGAAGACCTGGAGCCGTCAATCCATTCGACGGGGCAGGGCATCGCGCCACACCCTGGTGGCCTGGATCAGGTCCACCACGACCGGTCCCAGGCGAATCGAGTTCCCTCCGAAGCTGCCGATGCGGCGAATAGGAACGCCGGCTTCGGAGGCCAAAGTCACGATCCGGTCGGCATGCTCAGGTTGAACTGCGGCAACGACCCGGTGGGGGTCTTCTGCAAAGGGGTTTCCAGACCAGTCGACGGTGATGCCCACTTCCGACATGATGCACACCTCGGCGATCGCTATTGCCAGACCGCCTTCCGAAATGTCGTGGAGAACGGGCGTGAGCTCGGTGTTGGCCAGCCGGGTTGCCAAACTCGTCACCCGAACGGCCATGTCCGGGTCGGCTTCCGACGGGCGGCCGGCGATGGCTCGTCCCACGACTTTCTGGTAGATGCTTCCGGCCAGATCGTTCGAATTGTCCGGTCCGATCAGCCACGCCTCCAGGCCGGCTTGGGCCTGGTCCCCCCGCGGGGGTCGCTCCGGGTATGGGTCGGCCAGACCGACCAACCCGACGATGGGGGTGGGGTAGATGTCGATGCCGGCGGTCTCGTTGTAGAAAGAGACGTTGCCGCCAACGACCGGTATTCCGAGGTGCTCGCACGCTTCCGAAATCCCTTCGATCGTTTCGGCAAACTGCCACATCACTTCGGGTTTTTCCGGATTCCCGAAGTTGAGGTTGTCGACCACCGCCATCGGGTTGGCCCCGGTCACCGCCACGTTGAGAGCCGCTTCGTAGACGAGACGAGCGGCGCCGCGCCGGGGGTCCAGGTAGCAGCGGCCTTCCGTTCCCGTCGGTGGTACCGGCCAGCGCCTTGCTGGTGCCCTTGATGCGCAGCAAAGCGGCGTCGTGTCCCGGTCTGATAACCGTGTTCAGAAACAGCATGTGGTCGTACTGCTGGTAGATCCAGGCGGGATCTGCCAGAGCAGGCTCGTCCAGGAGCCTGAGCAGATCGGCTGCGACATCCGGCTCCCCGGATTCCCACGGTTCTGCCCAAACCCCATCCAACCAGCCGGGCCGCTGGAGGGGCCGGTGGTACACGGGAGCGTCTTCGGAAAGGGAGGCGGCCGGGACTTCGGCGACCATGGCTCCGTTCTCGAATACCCGGAGGGTTCCACCAAGTGCCACCGTCCCTATTCGGGACGCGTCGATCTCCCATCTGGCGGCTACTGCCAGGACCTCATCGACGTCTGCCGGGGAGACGAAGGCCATCATTCGTCTCCTGCGATTCGGACATCAACAGTTCGGCTGCCGTCATGTCCGGTTCCCGCACATGGACCCGCCCCAGGTCGACTTCCATGCCCATGCCCGACTTAGCAGCCGGTTCTGACGTGGCACAGGACAAACCGGCGGCTCCGAGATCTTGAATGCCGACCACCAGCCCGCGTTCATAGAGCTCGAGGCAGGCTTCGATCAGCTTCTTCTCCTCGAAAGGGTCGCCCACCTGCACCGATGGCCGCTTGGCGGCACTGGCGTCGTCGAAACTCGCCGAGGCGAGGACTGAGGCGCCGCCGATCCCGTCGCGCCCAGTCGCGGACCCCAGCAGAATCGCTTCTGTGCCGGCACCGCCCGACTCGGCCAGCATCAGTTGCTCTCGCCGGAGGATTCCCAGGGCCATGACGTTGACCAGTGGGTTGCCCGCATAGCAATCTTCGAACGCCACCTCACCGCCGACGGTCGGTACTCCTACCGCATTTCCGTATCCGGCGATTCCGGCTACCACGCCGGCGAACAGGTATCGGTTGTGGGGCTCGTCGAGTGAGCCGAAGCGAATCTGGTCCCACACCGCGATGGGTCGCGCACCCATGGTGAATACGTCCCGGAGGATTCCGCCCACCCCGGTGGCCGCTCCCTGGTAGGGCTCGACGAATGAGGGGTGATTGTGGGATTCGATCCGGAAGGCGGCCAGCCAGCCATCACCCAGATCGATGACGCCTGCGTTTTCACCCGGACCGACCACCACCCACGGTGCCTCGCTGGGGAAGCGTCCGAGGTGCGGACGAGAAGACTTATAGGAGCAATGCTCGGACCACATGACCGAGTACATGGCCAGTTCGGCGTCACGCGGCGGGCGATCGAGGATTCGACAGACAGACTCGTACTCGTCGTCGGTCATCCCCAACGCCCGGTGCAGAGCAACAGACTCAGACAAGGGCGGCGCTCATACTCATCGCGAAAGACTCCAGAAGCACTCGCCCGTCTGCAGAACCGAGCACACGCTCGATGGCCCGTTCCGGGTGCGGCATGAGCCCGGCCACGTTCCCGACCCGGTTGGTGATCCCGGCGGTGTTCCCGATCGATCCATTCGGGTTTGCCTCATCGGTCACCCGACCTGTCGAGTCCGAATACTCCAGCACAATCCGGTCGTCCCGTTGCATCGCAACGAAGCTGGCGGCGTCGGTTGTGTAATTGCCTTCGTACGAATTGAGGGGTATCTCCAGGAGCTGGCCGACTCGCGCCGCCCTGGTCAAGACTGAGTCGGTCGATGCAACCCGGATGTGTACGGGTCGACAGACGAATCGGAGCCCTGCATTCTGGAGCAGGACTCCCGGCAAGAGGCCGGCTTCACACAGCACCTGAAACCCGTTGCAGATCCCCAGCACCGGGATCCCGGCGGCGGCCAGGCGCTCAACCTCGGTCATCACCGGTGAGAAGCGGGCGATAGCGCCGGTACGGAGATAGTCGCCGTGGGCAAAGCCTCCGGGGAGTACCACCCCTGCGAACTCGCTGAGGTCGGTCTCACGGTGCCAGACCAACTCGGCTTCCACGCCGACCGAAGCAAGGGCGTAGACGGTGTCGTGTTCGCAGTTGGTGCCCGGAAACACGATCACGGCTGCCTTCACCGCTCGACCACCACCTCGAAGTCCTCCATGACCGGGTTGGCGAGCAGCCGTTCGCACATGGCGCGTACTTCGGCCTCGACCACGGCCGGGTCGCTGCCCGCAATATCGAGTTCGATCATCCGGTTGATCCGCACTCGCTCGACGCCCCCGTAACCAAGGTCCAGCAATGCCCGCTGCACGGTCGCACCCTGAGGATCGGCGATGTCGGGGCGGCGATGCACATGCACAGTGACCTTCATCTGCTCGTCTCCAGGTATTCGTCGAAGGGCTTTCCGGCGATACGCTCGTATGCCTCAACGTATCTGGTGCGGGTGCCGGCGACCACTTCGGCCGGCAGCCGCGGCGGGGGCGGGGAGTGATCCCACCCCGTCGAGTCGAGCCAATCGCGGACGTACTGCTTGTCGAAGGATGGAACCACCCCGCCCGGCTTCCACTGATCGGCCGGCCAGTAGCGCGAGCTGTCTGCGGTGAGGACCTCATCGATGAGGAGAAGTTCGCCTCCGGCATAACCGAACTCGAACTTGGTGTCTGCCAGGATCACCCCGCGCTCGGCTGCGTACTCGGAAGCACGAAGGTAGATGTCAATCGAACGGGTCCGCAGCTCTTCATAAACAACGCGGCCGAGGAGCTCCCTTGCCTGGGCCTCGGTCAGGTTCTCATCGTGGCCGGAGCTGGCTTTGGTAGCGGGTGTGAAGATCGGCTCCGGCAGCTTGTCCGCCTGCTGCAACCCGCCAGGAAGGTGCTCGGTGGTCGGCCCGCCACCGCGGTAGTACTCGCCCCAGGCCGAACCGTAGAGATACCCGCGGACGACGCACTCGACGGGAATGACTTCGGCACGGCGGACGACCATTGCCCTTCCGGCTAGATCAGCTCGTTGCTCATCAGTGAGGCCGGGCACCGTCTTGAGATCGACGCTGACCAAGTGGTGGGGAGTGTCGAGATACTCGAACCAGTGCAGCGATAAGCCTGTCAGGACCCGGCCCTTGTCGGGGATGGGGTCTTCGAGGATGACGTCGTAAGCAGAAATGCGGTCCGAGGCGACGAAGAGCAACCGGGCGTCGTCGATCCGGTATATCTCGCGTACTTTGCCCGATCCAACGTGTTCCAACGCCAGCACGGTCGGGATGGTAGCTCCTCGACCGGAGGTCAACCGGGATCGGGACGTTCATCCGGATATGGGCGACCAGAGCAGTGTTCCGGGATGGAATTGGCTCCATGCAAACCAGAATGACTGGTGCCCCACTACCTCGCTGCCCCCGGCAAGTTCGGCGCGCAACCCGTCGCCGTCCTGGACCAGTCGAACGCCGTCGAGTTCGACCCGGTCGCCGGCATCGAGCGCCGCCCGGGCCTGGTCGGCCGGAAAGGCGACAAAACGACCGTCGGGTGTCTCAACTCCGAAGACCTGAACCTGAACCGGAAGCCGCGCATCCACGCTGCCGATGGGAAAGATCGGTCCCCCGGCATCTCGGCCACCCAGCGGATCTGCAGGGTAGGTCCGGCCGATTCCGCCGTCTCGGGCCAGGATGGTCGTTTCCGGGTGGGCTGCCTTCCACTCGCCCCAGGTCGAGGTGACAACCGAAACCTGCTCGAGCTGCAGGGCCGCTTGACCGAGGGGCCCCGAAACGGCATTGCCCCGGAACGTGTCGATCAGCGAGTAGGTGTTGAGATCGAACATCATCTTGTTCGACCGGATCAAGAGCCCGGAGGTTCGCAGTAGCGGGGGTTCGATTCCTTCGGGTATGCCGTCGGTGACGTAGGCCTGGGCTGATCCGCAGAGCGTGCAGTAGGGGATACCCAATCTCCGTCCTCCCACCGTGTCGTTGACCATCTCGTGAATCTCCATCATGTTCTTCGGATAGGCGCGTGCCTCATCGTTCACAACGATTCCGAACACGATCGCGTTGTCGGGATACCACGAGCCGTCTGCAGCCGGGGTGACGGCCGGATCGTCGAGCGCCGGGATACAGCCGCGAGTGCAGAGCGAGCCATCACCCGTTTCCCGATCGTCGATGAAGACCCCGCCCCAACTCACAAACCGCCAGTCGACCGCGGCACCGTCTGCGAAGAAGGGTTCCCACCGGGGTTCGACCAGTGTGAACACACGGCGTTTGTAACCGAGGTAGTCGGGAGGAGCGGCGACGTCCCATGTCATGAGAAGATTGGACACCGCTACCCATTCCGATCCGGGAGCCTCTGGTTCGAACCGGACCTGTGTCAGCTCTTCGATGGCCGCGACCGCCGATTCAGCGCTCGGACCAACCTGAATGAAGCGGAGTACATCGGCCAGAACCCAGGCCGCCCGGACGTCTCCCGAGTCACCGATCCGGTCGATGGCCTCACGGTCTACATTCGTACCGAGGGAGAGGATGAGCGCCTCCAGGCTTTCCGCCAGCCCATCACTGAGCGGCCCCTCCGCCACCCGCGGAGCAGGTGGGATGGTAGGAGCAGTGATCGTCGACGAGAGATCGCCGGTCGGTGTGGTGCTCGATGTCGTCTGGTCGTTGCTCGAAGCGGATGGAGGTGTCGTTTCGACTGCCGAGCACGACGCAGCACTCAAACCCAGTATCAGGATCCAGATCCCACGGCCATTCATGCCAACAACGTACTGCGACCCACTGTGTACCCGTCGGTCTGCGGGGTTAACAACATCGAAACAAACGGCCCGCAGGCTACCGGCCGCCGGTTACCCAGGCCACACCGTCGGGCGCTCCGTCCGTGAGGACCAGACGGCCCCGTCCTACCGTCGACAGGGCCATGTATTCATTGCCGTAGCCGATCAGCAGCCAGTTGCCGTCCGGGGAGAAACCCAAAGCGCGGCCGGGAGTCTCGAACAACACGCAGGTGCCTCCGGCGCTGGCGCCGCACACAGATTCGAGCGCCAGCGGGGCCGCCATGACGACCGTTACCGGTCCATCGGAGCTATCGATGCGTGCCGCGAATACCTCGCCGGCAGCCGGGTCCGGCTCCGCCAGGATCGCCCCGCCGCTCGCCGGACCCGAGGTGCGGTAGACGACCCAGGCCGACGAGGTGATAGAGGGAGCAGGCGGGAACAGGGGCGTGCCGAGCAGCTCGCTGTCCGCCGGGACCTGCCAGATCTGCACCTCCCCTGCCTGGGTTTCGACCATTACGAACATGGCGCGCCGTACGACTGAAACCGCCAGAATGCGTTCTGCATCGAGGGCGGCGGCGGTGAGAATCGTTTCGGTCCCGTCCCCGTCCGGGATGGTTTGAATGGCCGATCCATCCGGAGCAACGGAGAACGTTATTCCTGCCAGGTGGCTGAGGGAACGTCCCTCGGCAACCGTTGTGAAGAGACCGGCATCGGGTCCAAACAGGATCGAACCGTTGTCCGTCTCGAGGTACCACCGGGTCGCCTCCAGCTCGCCGGACGTGAGGTTGTCTCCGTCGCCGGGGCTCAACGGTATGGCCCGCACAATCCGGCCTTCGTTTCCTAACTGGGTTCCCTCCAGGTTTCCGAGAACTCGAGACGAGTCCCCGTTGGGTGGATCTGCCAGCGCAACCGGCTGGTCTGGTTCACCGGTCGCGACCGTGAGGAACAGACCGCCAACGCCGGCCGGGGCAACCGTTGCCTGTTTCATTCCGGTAAAGAAGACCTCGGAGCCGTTGATGGTCCTGCGGGTGACAATCCCCTCACGCAATTCCATCAGGCTGGCCGCCTCCAGCGCCGGGTGGGCCAGGGGCGCCATGGCCGGGTCGTACACCCGGAGACGAGCGAAAGGCCCGCCGTTTCCGCCGAGCATGGTGGCCGAGGCACGTTCGGGGTCGGCGGACCAGACCTGCAACCCGTTCGAGTCGAGCCAGTAGAGCCCGCTTCCGTCGCCGGACCAGGCGAAGCCCTGCGCCGGTTCGGTCGTGAGCAGCCGGCGAGTGGTGCCGATGGTGGAGAGCACCGTCAGGCCGACCTGATCGTCGCCTACCCGTCCTCGGACCGCCAGGTACCTCTCGAGCGGATCAAACGCTCCCTGCGGGAGCGTGGTTCGGTCCTCAGCCGACCGCAGGTCGGGCCACCGCCGCAAGACTCTGCCGGTAAGGTCGCGAACCTCCAGGCCGTCGATTCCCCATGCAGCAACCTGTGAGTTGGACAGAGCGACCGCACGTCCCGGCGTCGAGGCACGGCTGACGGCGTTGGCCTCCAGATCCCACACGTAGTAGCCCCCTTGAAAGGCATTGAGGACCAGGAGGTTCGAGTCCGGAGACCAGCTGAGCGAAGCGATGGCTTCAACCGCTGTAGATGCCGAGTCGCGAGGTGAGACCACGATGTGATCGCCTTCGACCGGACGAAGAGAAGCGGTTGCGAGCTTCCAAACGTAGGGGACCCCTGCCGCGTCGATAACGGCCAGCCGGGTGCCATTGGGAGAAAGCAGCGGCGGGGTACTTTGCGGCCCGGGCATGGGGAGCGGGGCGACTTCACGGGTGGTTCCGTTCTCGCCAACTCCGATCAGGACGACCTGTTGGTTGTTCGAGTCGACCCCGACGAGTCGCCCATCGGGGAGCGAATCGACGACAGTTGTTTCCGAGTCGAGCGTGAGGAGCCCCCCGGACAGCGTCGGTCCGAACAGAGTGTCCGGGCGACCGGAAGAGAGGGCGAAAGCGCCGACCCATGTTCCATCTGGTGGCTGCCACAGGCCCCGGGAGCTGCCCGGGACCGGCACTGTGGTGGTGGTTTGAGCGGTGATCGAAGGGGTCTCGACGGTCTCATCTTCGGGTTCCATACCGGAAGGGCCCGTCACGACCGAGAGGAGGACGATGCCGCCAACCACGGCTGCTGCGATCGGCGCCCACCGACTCGGGGGCGCCGATCGATGCCTCTGCGGGGCCTCATCGGTGTTTCCCGGCAGATCCGCGCCAGAAGGCGGTGCGATTACCGGTGCCGGAACGGGCGCAGGCGAATCGAATCCCTGCGTCGTTTGGGGGCCCTCTACAGAGGCATGGTCTATGGGTTCATCGGCGGGGCGAGGCGCGGCTGGCTCTCCGGCTGGGCGCCACGTTTCGGTATTGCACGTAGGACAGATTTCGCCCTCAACGGCAACATCGCAAACGAAGCAATATGGTCCGGCCACCCCAAAAGGGTAGTGGGAGGTCCGTCAATGGGACCGTGGTGCCGCTGGACCTGTGAGGAGGCCATCGGTCGGCGCATCGCAAGTGGTGCTGCCATTCCTAGTCTGTGACGAACGAAAATCAATGACCACCTTCATATGCTCCCCGTAGCCATTCTTCAGAACGATGAGAACGATCCGCCCGGTCTGCTGGACGCCAGTCTGGCGCAGCGAGGCATCCCGGCCGAGCTGATCGAGGTCTTCGGGGGCGATGCTCTGCCCGATCTCGCGCAGGTCTCGGGGGTAGCCATCCTCGGTGGTCATATGGGCGCCTATGACGAGGACGCATATCCGTTTCTCGTCGAGGAGAAATTCCTGGTGCGGGAGGCTGTGAGCAGGCGTGTCCCCGTGCTGGGTATTTGCCTGGGATGTCAGATCATTGCCGATGCGCTGGGGGGTCGGGCGTACCGGGTCGATCCACAAGAGGCAGGACTGATCGATATCAGGCTCAACGATGCGGGGTTGCGCGACCCGGTCCTGGCTGAAGTAACCGGCCCCTTCGCATCGTGGCATCACGACAGCTGGGATCTTCCGCCCGGGGGAACGCTGCTCGCCGTTTCTGATCTCTTTCCGCAGGCTTTCCGATCGGGGTCTGCGATAGGCGTCCAGTTCCATCCCGAATTGACCGCCGAAGTTCTCCAAGGCTGGATTCGCCGCGGCGAATCTTCGTTGCGCGATAGCGGCGTTGATCCGTCCGAGTTTCTGTCGACGTTCCAGAATTCCCGGCAGAGTTTCGTCCGGCGGGCGGACGTGTTGTTTGGAGCGTGGATCGCCGAGGTGCAGGGTCACGCCTGAGCCGTAGGGAACATCGGGCTCCGGGTCCGTGTTTCTTTCACCGTGACATCACCAAACCCCGTTCGGGTCGCCTGGTCCATCCTCATGGCGCGTCGAGTGACTCCGCCGCGCATATTCGGCACCGGTGGGGCAGACCACACCGGCTTCACACCCGTTCTCGAAGCTCTTGCCGAAGGCGGAACACCAGCCCTCGCCAATGTCCGGGATGACCTCGACCGCTATCTGTCCGGGATCAGTGCGGTCGACCCGACGGCCCTCAATCGCTCCGAGCAACTGGCGTATTGGCTGAATCTCTACAATGCCGGTGCCCTGAAACTGGCCACCCGGGCCCTCGTCGATGGTGCAGGCTCCGTTCTCCGGGTACCGGGCGGCTTCGGTACGCCGGTTTTCGACATCGCCGGCGAACAACTCTCCCTCGATGCTGTGGAACACGGCAAGATCAGACGTTTTGGAGACCCGCGTATCCACGCTGCCCTCGTGTGCGGATCCGTGTCCTGTCCAACGCTCAGATACGAGCCCTACCGGGGGGAGGACCTCGAAACTCAGCTCGATCATCAAATGCGGAGCTTCTTGAGCAAGGGTGGGGCTCGCTTCGATGTCGAGACCCGAACGATTCAGCTCTCACGCGTTTTCCTCTGGTACGGGGGCGACTTCGTTCGTCCACACCGGATGCCCACCTGGATTCCCGCACGGAGGCAATCACTGCTCGCGGCGCTGACCCCCTGGCTCGACGAAGGCGCCTCGATGGCGGACTCCGGTCAAAGGAAGGTCGAGTTTCAGTCCTATGACTGGGGGCTCCGCTGCTCGGTGGCTTGAGTGAACCGGAGACCGGCCGCCAGGGCGCTGATCGCCATCACCGCGGCGGCGATATCGAACGGGAGGACGTATCGCCAGAGATCCGGGCCGGACACCAGCCACCCACCGTCCGCGGTGAAGCCGACCACGTCGAGATAGCGCCAGATCGACCAGATGCAGATCACGACCAGCATCAACCCGGCGCCGAGCGCCCAGCGGTCGCCTGCCAGCAACCGGATCCCGAACATCAATCCGGCGGTCGCCCACGCAATATCGAGGGCCGACAGAAGCTGCAAGAACTGCAGCGACGGTTCGTAACCGAGCGCCGCAGACGAAGCCAGGGTCACCAGGGCAACCACGCCCGTCGTCAGGGCGATGATCGATGCCATCGCTCCAACCCGGCGCCAGAGTCGGCTGCGTCCGATTGCCGTAAACCACGGTCCTTCGGTGAACCGGGCCAGGTCAAGGGCTACACCTAGTCCGAATGCGACGATGGCGCCGAGGTGAAATGTGACCACCAGGAGCAACCGGTCCGGTTCGGCCTCCGGGAGGGCAATCAGCAGTGCGGATACCGCCAGCCCGGCCACCAGCCAGACGAGCGATCGAGCGAGAGCCTTTTCCACGGGTGCCATAGCGGGAGATTACCCCGGGCCGCGTATTCACGGCCGTCCGTTGCTTTGCCTTCAGTCGCCCTGACCAGGGCCACCGTGGTCGGCGTGACCGGTCCGGTCGAAATGACGGTGACGATCGCTTTCGGGCTGGTGGGTCGGATCGTCGAGAACCACCGTCCCGTCTTCGGTGGTGATGAGATTGATCCCATACGCTTTGGTCAGGCATTGGGCGGTGAGCACTTCCTCCGGTGGGCCGGAGGCGACCACCCGGCCGGACAGCAAGACGACGTGATCGGCAGCGGCCGCCTCGCTCAGGTTGTGGGTTGTCAAGACCACCGTCACTCCGCGGGCGCGTTCGGTGGCGATCGCTTCAAGGATGCGATCGTGCGACACGATGTCGAGGCCGGTGACCGGTTCGTCCAGCAGCAGCAGGTCGGCCTGCTGGGCAAGGCCCTGAGCGACAAAAACCCGCTGGCGCTGGCCGCCGGACAGCTCGTCGAGATGACGTTGTGCCAGATCGAGGACATCGAGGCGGTCCATGGCCGAGCGGCAGGCTTCACGGTCTTCCGGTTGGAACCGACCAAACATGCCAAGGCGTCCGTATCGACCCATCGAAACGACTTCGTGCACCGTGATCGGGATCTCTTCGTGCACCTTGGTTGACTGCAGAACATAAGCGGTGCCTCGATGTTTCGGGTAGCTGACCAGCACGCCCAGTTCGCCACCGACCGGTTCGAGCAGTCCCCCGATGGCGTGCAATAGGGTGGATTTGCCGGACCCATTTGGCCCGATGACTGCTGTGATCGTTCCTGCCGGTATGTCGAGATCAGAGGCGTCCAGAGCCATGCGATCGCCATGCGCCAGTTTCAGTCCGCGGGCAGTAATAGCAATGTCCTTCACCGACATCGGCTACACACACCTTGCAGGTCCAGGCGATGGCCGGTCGCGTCGAAGTCGAAGCGCTTGCCGACTTCCGAGACGATGTCGGCGACGGTGGCTTCGAGATCTCCCGGCACCGCTACGTCACTGGTGGCACCGCACTCGATGCAGGTCATATGGTGATGATGCCCGGTGAGCCACTCCGCCAGCTCATAACGGGCGACGCCCGCTTGATCGGGGAACCGCTCGATGATCTCGGTCTCCTCGAGAATTGCCAGCGTCCGATAGAGGGAGGAGATGGGGACGGCTGCACCGATTGCCCCGGCGAGGTCGGCGGCCGATTGCGGTCCTGGCGATCTACTGAGAATCTCTATCACCAGCCGCCGGGCAGGCGTGAACCGGGCCTGACGAGACTCCAGGCGGGTCTTTGCGGCTGTGAGCGTTTCGTTCCGTTGACTCATCTCGCGACCAATGCTACCTTATAATGCGAATGAGAACCATTCTCATTACATGAGGAACGAGCAATGAAGCAGTACCTATGGTTGGCGGTGGTCGTGGCCCTGGTCGCGTCCGCCTGTACTGCCGATGCAAGCAGCGGCGATGGTCGGCCGTTGGTGATCGCCACCACCACCATCCTTGGTGATCTCATTGCCAATACGGCCGGCGAGTCCGTGCGCGTGGAGGTACTCATGCCGATCGGTTCGGACCCGCACGACTTCGCCCCATCCGCCCGCCAGGCCGCCCGGTTACGGGACGCAGCCCTCGTCGTTGCGAACGGGGTCGGACTCGAAGAAGTCCTTTCGGATGTGATAGACGCCGCCGAGGAGGACGGTGTTGCAGTGATGAGGTTGGGTGAGCTTCTCGACCCTCAACCCTTTGCAGGCGGTTTGGCAACTGAGGAGGGCTCAAATGGCCTGGACCCGCACGTTTGGATGGACCCGATCCGTATGTCCGATGCTGTTGATCTGATCGCGGATCGGCTGCGGACGGACGTGGGAGTTGAGGTCGGCGATTCGGCAGCGTCGTACCGATCCCGAATCCTGGAGCTGAATGATGAGATCGTTTCGATGATCGAAACGGTGCCACGGGAGCGGCGCAAGATGGTCACCAACCACTTCTCGTACGGTTACTACGCGGCCCGCTACGGGCTCACCCTGCTCGGAACGGTGATCCCCGCCGCCACCACGGGGGCCGAGACCAGCGCCGCCGACTTCGCAGCGCTGGTTGATCTTCTAGAACGAGAAGAGGTATCCGTGATCTTCGGATCGACAACGGAACCGACAACGCTTGCGGATGCTCTTTCAGAAGAGGTCGGGTACGAGGTGAAAGTGGCCAGGCTGTACACGGGATCGCTCGGCGAGGCCGGATCAGGTGCAGAGACCTATATCGATATGATGCGCTTGAGTACCCGGCTCATCGTCGAGAACTTGTAGTTGCGGGAAGGAGCCGTATGGAGTGGCTGATCGACCCGCTGTCCGAGCCGTTCATGCAACGGGTCCTGGTGGGGAGTGCCCTGGCGGTCATGACGGCTTCGTTGATAGGAACCTGGATCGTGCTCCGGGGACTCAGTTTCATGGGTGATGCTTTGGCCCACGGCGTGACTCCGGGGATTGCGCTCGCGTTTGCCTTCGGATTCAATCTGACACTTGGGGCGGTAGCGGCAGCCGGGGCCATGGCACTGGGGATCAATCTGGTGCACCGCAAGGCGCGTCTGCGTGAGGACACCGGGATCGGGTTGCTGTTCGTCGGCATGCTGGCACTCGGCGTGATCATCATGTCGCGTTTGCCTTCGTTCTCCAGCAGTCTGGCAACCATTCTGTTTGGCGATACGCTCGGCATCAGACGAGAGGACATTGTGGTGCAGGCAGCAGCGGCGGCTGTGACGTTGCTCGTGATTCTGGTCTTCTACCGCGCGTTTCTGGTCCTCTCCTTCAACGAGGAGAAGGCTGAGATGCTGGGTCTGCGGCCGGGCCTGGCCCACTTCGTCATGTTGTCGCTGCTGACGTTGGCCATCGTGACCTCGTTTCGAACTGTCGGGACACTGCTGGTCTTTGCCTTGATCGTGGCGCCCCCGGCGACGGCCTCGCTGGTCGTGCGCCGCGTCCCCACCATGATGGTGACGGCAATCGTGTTTGGTTTCCTAGCGGTGGTGAGCGGCCTGCTCATCAGCTGGCATGCGGATACCGCAGCCGGGGCGACGATGGCCGCTGTGTCCGTTGCCATCTTCTTCGTTGTGCTTGCCCTCCGCGAAATATGGAATAGGGGAAACGCCTCCACGAAACCGACGGCCGTCGGCGGATAGGCGTTGATCGGAGGCTCGAGAGCAGGACGGCATTGTTTGCGCCTGCCTGCCTTGCCCGCTCGATGCAGAAAACCCGGCGACGACGTACGGACGACCTACTGGTGTCTTTCAACTGGTTCACACTCCCTTGAAGCATCTACCATGCACCATCTATGGGCAAACACCGCCGGTCCGGCTCAGAACGCGACGTGAGCGCCAGGTTGCGCCGCATGGCCGCCGTATTCGGCGTCACCGGTGTATTGCTGATTGCCGTGTCGGGTTGGCAAGCCTGGCAGGCGTATCAGGACATCGAACGGGTCACTTTTGGCGACGCGGTTGCCGCTGCAGAGAACCTGGCGACCATCCCGGCAGCTGAGGTTGAAGCACTTCGGGCAGCGGAGGATGTCGCCGAGCAAGAATATGCCATTGACGATGGTTCGCTGAATCTCGAGGCCGACGTGCTGGCCGACCTCGAGCGGCGACGGGATGAGTTCGAGGTGGGACCGAATACGGTCGAGTTCCCCTTTGTGTCTAGCCCCGTGCTTCCTGACGAGATGTTCACGTCGTACCTGCTGGTCGGGGTCGAGGGGGGTTTCCGCGCCGACGCCATCATCCTGGTGTTGATCCCGCAGGACGGCTCAATTGCTCCGCTGATGGTGTCCCTGCCGCGCGACCTGTATCTGCCTAACCCCTGCACGCAGCGCTACACGCGCATAAACGCCGGGTTGGTCGGATGCAAGGGGTATGCCAGCGGAGCGGAGTTGTTGTCCCTGATGGTGGCCGATTTCACCGGCATCGAGGTCGACCACTTCGCCCGGATCGACTTCAGCGGTTTCCAGAAGGTCATTGATGCTCTGGGCGGGGTGGAGATTTGTGTTGAGTACCCGGTCCGGGACTCGAAGTCGTTGTTGAATCTCCCGGCCGGTTGCACCCAGGCTTCAGGTGTGCAAGCGCTCGCCTGGGTCCGATCCCGCCGTACGCAGGAATACGTGGACGGTGCCTGGCGGACCGTTGCAGGCGTCAGCGACTTCACCAGGCAAAAGAAGGAACAGGACATGCTGTTCAAGATTGCCGGCAAGTTGAATTCGTTCGGGTCGTTCTCGTCGTTCTCGCAGGTGGCGCAGAGTCTCACCGATACGGTGGCTCTCGACGAGGGGTTCTCATTCGGAGATGCCCTGTCACTGGCTTGGGAAATGAGGGGGCTGAAGTCGCAGGATGTGGTGCGGGTCAACGTCACGAGTCGCAATTATGTGACCGCCGCCGGCGCCTACGTGTTGCTCCCGACCGCCTCGTTCAACGAGCGCCTCGCTTTGTACTACCCGGCAGCAGCGCGGTAGCGCCCCCTGCTACTGCACCAGTTCGTAGCTCGTTTCGATGGGAACGTTGCCCCGTACGGCCATCGCCACGGAGCACATCTCGGTGTGACTTCTGTGAATGGCAGCCTCCACCTGTTCGGGCGTCAGCGATGCACCCGACACCCGGTAATGGAGTCGGAACCGCTGGAACTTCCAGGGTGGGTCGGGCTCTTTGGTGAAGGTGACGTCGATCGAGAGGCCGGTGAGGCCGTCGCGGAGTTGCGACACGACATCGACACCAGAGCACGAGGCGAGAGCCATCGGCAGCAGGTCCGACGGGCGTACGCCTAACTCCTGACTCCCGTCGATGTCGACGGGAATCCCTTTCGAATCGATTCCGTCGAATCGACGTTGACCCTCCCAGGTGACCGATACGCCTGCCATTTTGGGTGGCTCCTTCGTTTCGAGTGTCTAGTGAGACAAACCCGATCCGTCTGCTGCTGTCAAATCAAGCCATGATCAGAGAGCTTGCCGGTCGTCCCGCAGTGCACTGTCGTTGGACACTGGCTATCTTTGTTGGGTGCATCCGCCACGGGTGCTGAATGGAGGAAGGGACATGAGAAAACTGTTACCGATCTTGGCGGTGCTCCTTGCACTGTCGATGATCGCAGCCGCCTGTGCCGAAACCACTGAGGACACGACAACGACAACTGCGGCTCCGGGAACCACTGCGGCTCCGGGAACAACCCAGCCGGAAGAAACAACCACCACCGAAGCGGCCGGACCGAAGACGATCATCATCGGCGTCACCGACACAATCTCCAGCCTCGACAGCGCGGATGCCTACGCAACCGCCGACTGGGAGATCATCAAAGCATTCAACGAGCCACTCCTGCGGTTCCAGCCGGGCAGCAACTCCGTGCTGGAGCCCGGTATCGCCAGCCTGCCGGTGGCGAGCGATGACGGCCTCAGCTGGAGCGTTACTCTGCGCGACGGCCTCGTCTTCGGCGATGGTCTCGAACTCACGGTCGAGATGGCGGTCCAGCAGCTCAACCGGCTGATGGATTCCGATCTGCAGGCCGGTGCCCCCAACCAGGTGGGCAACACGCTGGCGATTCCGTACGTCGAGAGCATTGAGGCGGTTGGTGACGACACCATCCGGTTCAATCTGGTGGGACCGGCCGGGTTCTTCCCGCAGATCCTGGCGGGCGCTCCGTATACGATTTCGCACCCGGACTACTTCCCTCTGGACGAGATGAATCTGCTGCCCACTGCGCCGATCTACGGGCTCGGCCCGTGGATCGTCACTGAGAACACGGCGGCCGAGCAAACCGTGCTCGAGCCGAACCCGTTCTACAACGGCACCTATCCGGCCAAGGTTGACCGGATCATCGTGCAGCGCTTTGCGAATCCGAGCGCGATGGCTGATGCCGTCCGCGAGGGTGAGATCGACGTCGCTTGGCGTATCCTCGGCGCTGAGGCTGCCGATGAACTCAAGTCCGTTGACGGTCTGACAGTGGAGACGGTTCCCCAGGCACCAATCCGGTACCTGATCGTCAACCATGCCGACGGCTTCGTGACGTCGGACCCGCTCGTTCGCCAGGCTCTGGCAGCAGCCATCGACCGCGATGAACTGTCCGACGTAGTGTTCGGCGGCGCGGTGACCCCCCTGTACTCGCCGGTGCCACCCGGGTTCCTTGGTGCCAACGAGGCGTTTGAAGATGCCTACCAGGCCCCGAACCTCGATCTAGCAGTCAGCTTGCTCGAGGAGGCCGGTTATTCGGAGAGCAACAAGCTGGAGCTCGATCTGGGTTATCCGCCCGAGCACTACGGCGTTACCACCGCCGACGGTGTGCTGCTGGTCGCCCAGCAGTGGGAGGCCACAGGCCTGATCGATGTCAATGAGGTTGCCCAGGAATGGAGCACCTACGTGTCGAACTGCACGAACGGTGATACCTACCCGGTGTGCGTGCTCGGTTGGTTCTTCGACTTCCCGGATGCCGAGAACTACTTGCAGCCGTTTATCGAGGGTGACGGACTCGGGACGATGGTCCTGTGCCCGAACGACTCGTGTGGCGACGCCACGACCACAGGTATCGACCCTCTGCTGGGATCGCTGCTGATCGACCAGCGGGCCGAAACCGATCTGGACGAGCGTGCGGCGCTTCTCGAGCAGTTGCAGGGTGTGTACGCCGACGAGGTTGTGACCATCCCGCTGTGGCTCGAGCCGGAGTTCATCATCTACCGGGACGGGATTGTCGGGGACAGCTCCCTGCCGAACCCGCAGACACTCAATATCGGTCCCGATTTTGAGTTTCTTTACTCAGTGCTGGACATCACCGGTTAGCCAGGAACTAGCTACGAACCGAAACTGGGAGCGGGCTTGGCCCGCTCCCAGTTTTTTTTTCGCTGCGTCCAACTAGCCTCATAGTTCTGTGCATCCGTTGCTGATTGTCTTTCTGATCTTCGGCATCCCGGCTGGATTGGGCCTGGGGTGGGTATTCCTGCGCGGTAGCGAGTCGTTGCGCCGCTACATACTCACCCGTATCGCTCTGACGTTGCCGATGGTGCTCATTCTCATTTCAGTGGTCTTCTTCGTTCTGCGCGTGATGCCGGGCGACGTGGTCTCCTCGACACTGGGCCCCAAGGCGAGTGAGGCGGCCCGGCAGAACATCATGGAAGCGCTTGGGCTCGACGATCCGCTCATCGTCCAATACTTCAGATTCCTTGGGGACGTCGTGACCTTCGACCTGGGGGATTCATTTATCGGCGCTCGTCGGCCGATCGTCGACGAACTCGGTGAGCGACTCCCTGCCACCCTGGAGTTGATCATCCCGGCTGCCATTATTGCTCTCGGCAGCGGATTGTTATTCGGCACCTTTGCCGCTATCCGCCGGAAGAAACCGGCCGATTACAGCCTCAGGCTCTACAGCGTCATCATCTACTCGATGCCTATCTTCTGGCTGGGGTTGCTCTTGCGGCTCGTGTTCAGCGTATGGCTGGATTGGACACCTATCGCCGGCCGGATCGATGTTGTCACCAATACCACTCTCGACCGAACAACCAACTTGCTCTTCATCGATTCGATACTCTCCGGCAACTGGGCGGCTTTGAGGAGCGTGCTCCATCACATGATCCTGCCTGCGATGACCCTCGGACTCGTGCTTTCGGGAGTATTCATACGCCTCACGCGCATCAACGTCATCGAAACTCTTCAAGAGGACTATGTGGTTTCCGCCCGGGCTCGCGGCATTCGCGAGCGGGTCGTGACGTACAGCTACGCGCTCAAGAACGCCATGATCCCGGTGGTGACCGTCATAGGGCTGCAGGTGGCCATTTTGCTCGCCGGGGCCGTGCTCACAGAGACCGTCTTCAACTGGCCGGGCATGGGGCGCTACCTCATCGAGCGCATCAGTTCCCGCGACTTTCAGGCGGTCCAATCGACGGTGGCTGTGTTTGCCTTGTTTGTGGCCGTCATCAGCCTGGCGGTTGACGTTATCTATTCCGTCCTCGACCCACGGGTGAAGTACTGATGGTTGCAGAGTTCGAGTCACAACCGGATCCCGGCCAGGTCGCCGATTGGGAGCTCGAGCTCCAGAAAGTCGGCTTTGTTCGTCGCATCTTGATGGCGCGAAAGTGGTATCGCACCGACTGGTGGTTCGTCGCTATCTCCACCGTCATGGTCGTCGCATTCTTGATCGTCGCCGCCATCCCCCAGTGGCTGGCGAGCCACGACCCTCTCGAACAGGTGGGTCCCCGCCTCTTGGCGCCGGGAGAACTGCCCGAACAAGAGATTCTGGTGGTGCCGATCGGGGGAACGGTTAGGGCCATCGCCGATTTCGAACCTGGTGTGCGGACGTCCGTGGCTGTTGCAATCGACACGCCGTCGAGCGAGGCGGCTCGTGATGAAGCCGAGCGCGTCAGCGCTGAGATCGCTGCCTCAGGCGGAACAGGCCGGGTTCGCCTACAGATCGATCGGCGGGAGACTGTGGAAGAGGCGTTGACCGCCGTTGAAGCCGGCGAGGCCGATGCGGCTGTGATCTCGTCGAAGGCGTATGAAGCTATCGCGGCGGAGTTCCCAGCCTTGCAGAGCTCCGGAGCCGTATCGAGTGCCGAACAGGACACCACCAGTTTCCCGCTCGGCACAAATCAGGTCGGCCAGGACGTGTTGAGCCGTCTCATTTGGGGTGCCCGGATCGCCATCATCATCGGGTTCTCGGCCTCGCTCGCCTCCTTCGTCATCGGAGTCCCACTTGGATTGCTGGCCGGCTTCGTGGGTGGAAAGACCGACAGGGCCATGACCTTGGTGATGGACAGCATCTACGCGTTCCCCGGGCTCATCCTCGCGATCGCAATCACCGCGGTGCTCGGGCCAAGCATCTTCAACATCATCGTGGCCATCGCCGTGCTTTACATTCCCACCTACTACCGGATCGTGCGGGGACAGACTTTGCAGGCGAAGCAGGAGCTGTACGTGGAGGCCGCCCGTAGTCTCGGCACCAAGGCAAAAGTTATCCTCACCCGATACATCTTCCCTAACGTTATCCCCTCGGTGGCCGTGATCTTCTCGGTCAATGTGGCCGATGCCATTCTCACCGGCGCAGGCCTGTCGTTCCTTGGGCTGGGCTTGCCGCCGTCGACCCCGGACTGGGGCATCGACCTCGCCCGCGGTCAAGAGTTCATCCGGTCTGCCTGGTGGCTCATCACTTTCCCCGGTCTCGCAGTCATGTTGATCGTCCTCGCTTTCACGATGATGGGAGAGGGCCTCGTTGAGATCTTCAATCCCAAGCTGAGGGAGCGGTAGATGACCGAGCGAGCAATCACCGACCAGCGGGTGACCGTGGGAGAGCCACCCCTCAAGGCCGGGGAGATCCTGTATTCGTTGCGCGATGTCTCGGTCGAGTACGGAACCCGAGCGGGACCGGTGGCAGCGGTCGACCGCGTGTCGCTCGACATTCGCAAGGGAGAGGTTCTCGGGCTGGTAGGGGAGTCGGGCTGCGGCAAGTCCACGCTCGGCAAGGCGATGCTTCGCATGATTACAAGACCGGGGAAGATTTCGAGCGGTGAGCTGTGGTTCGACGGGATCGACCTTCTGACATTGAGCGAAAGGGAGATGCGCCAGATCCGGGGGGCACGTCTTGGGATGGTGTTCCAGGACCCGATGACGTCGCTCAACCCGCTCTCGAAGATCGTCGACCACCTCACCGAAACCATCATCACCCACGAGCCAAGGGTGTCCGGGGCCGCCGCCCGCGACCGCGCCGCGCAGCTCATCGGTCGGCTCGGTCTGCGCGTCGAACGCATCGACGACTATCCGCACCAGTTCTCCGGCGGCATGCGCCAGCGCATCATGATCGCCTTGGCTCTCGCATTGCGCGCCGACCTCGTCATCGCCGATGAGCCGACGACGGCCCTCGATGTCATCGTCGAGGCTCAGTTCCTCGACCTGCTGCGTGAGCTCCGAGACGAGTTCGACCTCACCATCGTGCTCATAACTCACAACATCGGGGTGGTCGCCGAAGTAGCCGATCGGGTGGCGGTCATGTACGCCGGCAGGATGGCAGAGCTCGCCATGGTTGACGACCTGTTCCTCGACACCAAACACCCTTACGGGCAGGGCCTGCTGCGGGCGGTTCCGAATATCGAGCTGGATGAGGCCGAGCTGTATCAGATGGAAGGCGCTCCTCCCAACCTCCTCCACACCCCGCGTGGCTGCGCCTTCCACCCCCGCTGTCCATTTGTCATGCCCATCTGTTCGGTCCATCAGCCTGCGTTCCAGCCGGTCGAGAGCGATCACTACACGGCCTGCTGGCTGTACGAAGACCATCCAGCCAAGGCCGAGGCGCCCGATGCCTGATCCGCATTCCATCCGGGAGTTCCACGACGCTCATGGTGAGCACGAGAACCTCGTCGAGGTTGAGGGGCTCAAGAAGTGGTTTCCCGTACAACAGGGGTTCATTGCAAAATTCCTGGCGCGCGGTCACACCGATTATGTGAAGGCGGTCGATGACGTCACGTTCACGATCAAGCGAGGTGAGGTCCTCGGTCTGGCCGGGGAGAGCGGTTCGGGAAAGTCGACCGTCGGGAGGTTGGTGCTGCGGCTGCTCGATGTCACCGAAGGACAGGTGAAGGTCGACGGTGTCGATCTTGGGACCCTCAAACGCGAGGACCTCCGCAAGGCCCGGAGCAAGATGCAGGTGGTGTTCCAGGATCCGCTCGCCTCGCTCAACCCGCGCATGACGGTGGGCCAGGCGATCGAACACCCGGCCCAGATCCACCTTCCCGACACCACTTTCGAGGAGCGCAAGCAGCTCGTGTTCGAGCTCCTGGAGGCGGTCGGGATGTCTCCGCCCGATTTCTTCTACGACAAATACCCACATCAGGTATCAGGTGGCCAGCGCCAGCGCATAGTCCTAGCCCGCGCGTTGATCACCCGGCCCGAGTTGATTGTGGCCGACGAGCCGATCGCTTCGGCCGACGTCTCCGTGCAGGCGCTCCTTCTCGAGCTCATGATCAAGCTCAAAGACGAGTTCGATCTCACCTATCTGTTCATCACGCATGACCTTGCCACCACCAAGTACATCTGTGACCGGATCGCCATCATGTATCTTGGCAGGATCGTCGAGATCGGACCGCTCGACGAAGTCTTCCACAACCCGCGCCATCCGTATACGAAATCGTTGCTGGCGGCTGTTCCGGTGCCGGACCCAAGACACCGGAGGACGGAACCGCTGCCGCAGGGCGAGATCCCGAACCCGATCAACCCACCGCCGGGGTGCAACTTCCACCCGCGCTGTCCCATCGCCCAGGCGGGGATCTGCGACAGTCGGGATCCAGCGCTGCTCCCGGTGACGGACGAGGAGGAACACCTGGCTTCCTGTCATCTGCGTACAGGCGCGTATCAAGACCTCGATCCTGGACGGACGCCGGCGGATTAGCAAAGCATCGCCTCGCAGTCAGCCCACATTCTCCAGGTTCCATCACAAGACGTCTGGTCTGATTGCTGATAGCGTCCATCCCATGGGTGCCTGGCTACGGAGATTCGGAACCACCTCCGCGGCGGTTCTCTTGGGAGGAACGCTTTCGATCGCCTTTGCCGGAGCGGGCGTGCAACTCGTCCTCGACGGTCTGGACCCATCCCGCATCGATGTTGTGACACGCAGCGCCGCCGTCAAGCTCGGTGTTCCCGGCGGCGTCCGGGAAATGGGCGCGATGTCGACCATTTCCGGAGTTGTCATCCTGTTGTTCGCGCTGGTGGCCACTATCGCCCTCATCGGCGTCGCATCGCGCCGGCAGGGTTTTCGAGAAGCTGCGCTCGGGGTCTTCGCAGCGTTCGCGATTGTCATGATCCCGCTCGGCATCAGTGGTCTGAAGGCTGAGCCGCCCTCCGACAGTGCCATGACCGGGATTCTGATTGGTGTGGTCTGCGCCCTGGTAGTTGTCCTGCTCGCAGTGCCGGCCACATCGTTGACGTTCGATCAGGCCGAGGTAGATCGGCTTCGAAGGCGAGCGGGCACGGCCTCGTAGTGGTTGCTAGATCTCGAGGGCTTCGAGTCTCTCGAACACGATGGCCGAGTTGGCGAGGAATCGCTCGACAGAAAAACATGCAGTCAGCCTCTCGAGTGGGAGGTTGACCGCAGGGTCGTCCTTCAGGAGATCGAGCAGCTGCTCGCCTCCATCCCAGGCCGCCAGCGCGTTCCGCTGCACGATGCGGTAGGCATCGTCGCGGCTCAAACCGTTCTCGATGAGAGCCAGCAGGGCGGCCTGACTGAAGACCAGGCCGCGGGTGGCCTCGAGGTTCGCCAGCATTCGATCGCCGTCGACCTCGAGAGCCTCGACCAATCCGGCGAACTTGACCAGCATGTAGTGGAGGACGTGGCAGGCATCGGGCAGGATCACCCGCTCGGCCGAGGAATGGCTGATATCACGCTCATGCCAGAGAGCAACGTTCTCGAGACCCACCTGGGTGTACCCGCGCAGCAGGCGGGCCATTCCGGTCATTCGTTCGGAGAGGATCGGGTTCCGCTTGTGCGGCATCGCCGAAGAACCCTTCTGCCCGGCCCGGAAGGCTTCACGAGCTTCGCCGACTTCCGACCGCTGCAGATGGCGGATCTCGGTGGCGAACCGTTCGATCGAAGCGCCGGTCAGGGCAATGGCCTGCAGGAACTCGGCGTGGCGGTCGCGGTGGGTCACTTGCGAGGAAGCCGGCTCGATGCCGAGGTCGAGTTGCTCACAGACGTAGCGTTCGAGGCGCGGGGGCGTGTGAGCATAGGTCCCGACCGCACCGCTGATCTTCCCGACCGCCACCGATTGGCGTGCCCGGCTGAGTCGCTCGTGATCTCTGGATAGTTCGAATGCCCAGGTAGCGAGCTTGAGGCCGAAGGTGGTTGGTTCTGCCCAGATCCCGTGGGTACGCCCCACCATGGCCGTCTCTCGATGCTCCATTGCCCGGGCCTTGACGACTGAGAACAGGCCTTCCACTCCCGCCAGCAGGAGGTCGGCGGCTTCGTTGAGCAGCACTCCCTGGGCGGTATCGAGAACATCCGAGGACGTGAGTCCGTAGTGGATCCATTCACCGCCCTGGCCTGTGTTCTCGGCGAGGAGATCGACGAAGGCGGCGAGGTCGTGGTTGGTGATCTCTTCGCGCTCTCTCCAGGCAACAGGGTCGACCGGGTCGGCCCGGCGTACCGCCACTGCCACGTCCGGAGGGGCCACCCCGAGTTCGCTCCACGCCTCAACGACCAGAGCCTCGACTTCTTGCCAAACCGCCAGCTTGTGTTCTTCCGACCAGACGGCCGACATGTCGGGTAGCGAGTACCGGGGGATCATGGGAGGAAGTTACCAGTTTCCAGTTCCCAGTTCCCAGAGCGATTGGTATGCGTTCACTGGCTACTGGAGCCCAGTGTCTCCTCGGCCAACTCGTCCCGGTACTCGGCTAAGCGCTCCGCCAGCTGGTCGTCGTGCAGGGCCAGGATGGCAACCGCCAACAGGGCGGCGTTGGCCGAACCGTCGACGGCGACGGTTGCTACCGGGATTCCGGTCGGCATCTGGACGGTGGCTAAGAGAGCGTCGAGGCCTTGCAGAGAAGCACTCAGCGGCACTCCGATCACCGGCAGGAGCGATTTGGCGGCCATCACCCCGGCCAGGTGGGCGGCCTTTCCGGCTCCGGCAATGATGACGGAGAAACCCTGGTCGGCGGCCGTCTCCGCAAACTCGAAGGCCGCATCCGGCGTCTTGTGCGCCGAGAGCACCCGTTCCTCGTAGGCGATTCCGAACCGGCCGAGGGTTTCGCCTGCGGCTTGCATTTTGGGTAGATCCTTGGCGGAACCCATCACGATGGCGACTTTGCTCATGACACACCTCTCGCCAATCCGGCGATGTCTGTTCGATACTGCTTTCCTTTGAACCTGATCTCCTCGACCGCCGCATAGGCCCGCTCGCGTGCCTCGGCGAGGGTACCGGCCGTTCCGACGACGTTGAGAACCCGGCCGCCGCCGGTCTTCAGGGTGCCTTGCTCACGGACGGTTCCGGCATGAAAGACGAGCACCCCGGGCATCTCGGCAACCGTTGCCACCCCGGTGATGGGATCACCGCGGCGGGGACTCTCCGGATAGCCGGCGGCGGCCAAGACCACATCGACTGCGGTATCGCCCGACCAGGTGAGGTCCTGGCCATCCGCTCCGCCTTCGAGACATGCCAGGATCACCTCGAGCAGGTCGCTGTTCAACAGTGGGAGGACCGCCTGTGTCTCGGGATCGCCCAACCGGCAATTGAATTCCAGCACCCGGGGGCCTTGTTCGGTGAGGACGAGGCCTGCATACAGGAAACCGCGATAGGGATTTCCTTCCGATTCCATGTACTGCAGAATGGGTCGCATGACATGATCGAGCGTCCAGTCGACCAGCCCAGCCGGGAGATCTTCGATGGGTGAATAGCATCCCATCCCTCCGGTGTTCGGGCCCTGGTCGTTTTCGCTCAGTCGTTTGTAGTCACGGGCCGGCTGCAGGGGAACGGCTTCCCTGCCGTCGCAAACCGCCAGGACACTCACCTCCGGCCCGGCGAGATAGTCCTCGATCACCACGGTGTGTCCCGCCTCGCCGAAGGCGCCGTCCAGGCAGCGTTCTACCCAGGCGGCGGCCTCGTGCAGTTCATCGGTGACCACTACCCCTTTGCCGGCCGCCAGGCCGTCTGCCTTGACCACGTACGGTGCGGCCCGCCCATGCAGATAATCGATGGCCGCTTGGCGATCGGTAAACACGGCCGACCCGGCAGTGGGGACACCGGCATGTTTCATGGCGGATTTCGCGAAGGCTTTCGAAGACTCGAGACGGGCCGCGGCTCGCGACGGTCCGAACACTCGTATCCCCTTGCGGCTCAGGGCATCTGCAACCCCGGCCGCCAGCGGTGCCTCCGGCCCCACAACTACCAGATCGATGTTCTGGTCGTGGGCGAAGGCCGCCACCGCCCCGACGTCGGCCGGCGAGATCCCGTCGACCACGGCTCCCAGCTCCGCCAGGCCGGGGTTGCCGGGCAGAGTGGTCAGGGCGGTCAGAAGGGGACTCTGCGCCAGCTTCCAGCCAAGAGCGTGCTCGCGTCCCCCGCCGCCGAGTAGCAGCACCCTCACGATGATCTGGTGAGAACTTGCTGACGTTCGGGTCCGACCGATACCCAGCTGATCGGGACTCCGGCGTGTTCCTCGATGAATTCGATGTACTGGCGGGCTTCGCCGGGAAGGTCTGTGAACCGCCTGACACCGGTTATGTCGGTTTTCCAGCCCGGCAATTCCTCGTAAATGGGGGTGCAGTTGTACAGGACGCGCTGCTGGCGGGGCAGTTCCGTGTAGGTCTCGCCCAGCGAGGTGTAAGCCACCGCCACCTGCAGGGTGTCGAATTCGGAGAGGATGTCGAGTTTGGTGAGGAACACATCGGTGAGGCTGTTCACACGGCTCGCATACCGGAGAGCCACGAGATCCAACCATCCACAGCGCCGGCGGCGTCCGGTTACGGTCCCGAACTCGCCCCCTACCGTGACCATGGTTTCGCCAATCTCATCGGACAGCTCTGTCGGAAATGGCCCGGTACCGACCCGCGAGATGTATGCCTTGGCGACGCCGACCACGCGGTCGATCGCTTTTGGTCCGATGCCTGACCCGGTCAGCGCCCCGCCGGCCGTCGGACTCGATGACGTCACGAAAGGATAGGTGCCGTGGTCGATGTCGAGCAGAGTCCCCTGGGCGCCTTCGAACAGGACCTCCTGGTTGGCGTTGACCGCCTCCCAGATCAGCAACGACGTATCGGTGACGAAAGGAAGCAATTCCTTTGCATAGCCGAGGTATTCGGTCGCAATGTCCTCGACTTCCATCGGCAACTGGTTGTACACCCTGGTCAGGAGCTTGTTCTTCTCCGCCAGGGCCACCTCGAGCTTGTCGCGGAAGATCTTCGGGTCGAAGAGATCCTGGATCCTGATTCCCTGCCGGGAGAACTTGTCCGTGTAGGCAGGGCCGATCCCCTTCTTGGTCGTGCCGATCATCTGGCGTCCGAGATAACGCTCCATGACCGCGTCCAGTTTGCGGTGGTACGGCATGATCAAGTGCGCATTGGAGGAAATTCGGAGCGCAGACGGGTCGACTCCCCGGCCTGTGAGCATGGCGATTTCGCCGAGGAGGACCTTTGGGTCGACAACGCAGCCGGAGGCTATGACCGGTGTGCATGCGGGGTACATCACCCCGCTGGGAACCAACGAGAGGGCGAACCTCTCCGCTCCGATGACGATCGTGTGGCCCGCGTTGTTTCCGCCCTGGTAGCGAACCACCATGTCGGCGTTTTCCGCGAAGACGTCGGTGACTTTTCCTTTCCCTTCGTCTCCCCATTGGGCGCCGAGCACGATCGTGGCGGGCATGAATTCGCTCCTTGTGGGCCGCACGATCATGGTAGTGGTGGTGGGCCGACCCTCCCCACGGTGCGATGTTCTCGCCACGACGCCGGGTAGAGAGGCCGGTAGGTCTCTTCACCTCACTATGCTCAATCACCTTGGACCCGGAGGAATCATCGTGCCGCGCATCCGCGCCGCAAATATCGAAGAGCACAAAGAACTGACCCGCGGTCAGATTCTGCAAGCCGCCCAGGAGCTGTTTCAGAGCGAGGGCTACACCGAGACATCTTTAGGAGATGTCGCCGGCCGGGTCGGTATCGGGCGGACCACGTTCTACGAGTACTTCACGGACAAGGAAGATCTTCTCTGTTCCCTGGTCGAGGCAACTCTGCCGGGAATCATCAGCGACATCATTGCCAACGTGCCGCGTGACGTGAATTCGGCCGGTCAGCTATCTCACCTGGCCATCGGTATGGTCGAGTTCGTTTCGACGGACGCCATGCTGGGCAGAGTGCTCCACACCGACGCCTCGCGGCTTTCCCCATCTGCTCAGCTGCGGGTCCGGGAAACGCATAGCGAATTCGCCAACGAATTCATGCGCATCTACATGGAGGGAGTGGCGTCGGGAACGCTGCGACCGTATCCCCCCGACCTGGCCGGTCGTTTCCTCCAGGAGTTGATGATGTCGGCTGCCCGCTCCCTGATAGCTCTCAAAGAGCCAACCGAACGCCTCCCCGAAGTGACCCGCAGCATGGTTGATTTCATGCTGCACGGCCTCAGCACCTGATGACCCGGCTCCTGTTCACGGGGGGCACCATCTTCGACGGTACCGGTGGGCCTTCTGCTCGGGCCGATCTTGTGGTTGAGAACGGTCGTGTCCTCGAAGTCGGGGGCGGACTCGACGGAGACCAGGCCATCGACTGCACAGGGCTCCACCTACTGCCCGGCTTCTTCGACACCCACGTCCACGTGATGCTCAGCCACATTGATATGTGGAGAACGGTCCAGGCTCCCTTCTCCATGCGGTTCTTTGAGGCTTCCAGGAATCTCACAGCGACCCTGCGAGCCGGGATCACCACCGTGCGGGACGCCGGAGGCGCCGACCTGGGGGTCAAACAGGCAGTCGACCACGGGCTCATCAACGGCCCGCGCATGCACATCTCTTTGAACATGCTGTCCCAGACCGGCGGTCACGGCGACGGATGGATGGCGTCGGGCGGCACTGTTGAGTTGTTCCCACCGTATCCGGGTATGCCTGCAACCATCGTCGATGGTACCGATGAGATGCGTCGCAAGGTGCGAGAGTTGATCAGGGACGGCGCCGATGTCATCAAAGTGGCCACGTCGGGCGGGGTGCTTTCGCCCCGGGACGAACCAACCCACGCTCACTTCCGATTGGCCGAGCTCCAGGTACTGGTCGAAGAAGCCACTGCGGCAGGCGTCAGCGTGATGGCGCATGCCCAGGCCACCAGGGGGATCAAGAATGCCGTACAGGCGGGGATCCGGTCCATCGAGCACGGGATCTACCTGGACGACCAGGCCATCGAGATGATGCTGGAACACGGTACCTACCTCGTACCGACCCTGGTGGCCCCGACCGGCGTGTTGCGCGCCGCCGAAGCGGGAGCGCAGATACCGGAGGCGTCGGTGACGAAGGCTCGCGACGTGATCGAGGTTCATCGGGATTCGTTCGCCCGCGCCGTGCGGGCCGGGGTCAAGATCGCCATGGGCACCGACTCCGGAGTCACTCCTCATGGTGAAAACCTGGCCGAGCTGGCTCTGATGGTCGAGGGCGGTATGACCCCACAACAAGTCCTGGTTGCCACTACCAGGACCGCCGCCGAGCTCATGGGCCTGGAAGCCGAGTTGGGGACGCTCGAGCCCGGCAAACGAGCCGATCTGGTGCTGGTCGATGGCGACCCCTTCGAGGTTGCGACCCTTCCCGACCGCATAAATCAGGTCTGGAAGGACGGACAACGGGTCGTCTAAACCAGGTTTTGGCGTCCAATAACGGCAAATAACACCCCTTTTGGACGCCAAAACCCCGTTATCCGAGCTTGCTGCCACACCGCACGCAGAAAGCTGCCCCCGATTGGGCCTCAGTCCCACAACTCGAGCAGAACTTGACCCGCGGAAACCCAGGTTGGGGAACGGGCGGAGGTGGGTATTCCGGCTGACCGCCGGTGCGACCAGGGGAGGCGGGTTGAGCTCCGACCGACGGCTCCCGAGCGGGGATGGATCCGGCCATCTGCTGGTCCGCATACTCTGCTTCGACCTCGGCCATGATCAGCTCGATCAGACCGGATTCCACAGCGGCCTCGGCGTCGGCCAACTCGATATCGCACAGCGGGCATGTTTCATGGTCGAGCATTGCCGGCGCGCCACAGAACGAGCAGGCCGGCGGCTGCAGGCTGCCGCAGGCCGGACAGAAGGCGGCATTCATCGGTATCCGGATGAAACACGCGTAGCAGTACCTAACCGGGATCACGTCCTCCGGGGCATCCTCAAGGCGGGCTTCAACCGATGCTCCGCAGGAGTCACATGTGGTGCCGGCCGGATCGATCCTGGAGCCGCACAACGAGCAGTGTTTCGGCAGGGCTTCCCCGCATTGCGTGCAAAGGCGGGTGCCGGCCCGCACATCGGCCCCGCAAACTGGACATGTGAGTACGGGGTTGAGTTCCTCAGCGATGGCCGCCCTGGCGTCGGCAGTGGCAAGCGCACCGTATCCGTAGGCACCTACTCCGAACCCGACGGCGGCGCACAGGACCAACAATCCGGCGGTGACCACGGTGTCCCAGCCACCCAAGGCACCGATGCTGGTGACGACTCCCGAAAGTGCCAGCAGTGCCATCTGCCAGGGTGATCCCCACACGACTGCTAACCCGAAGGCGGGGACCGACCCACGTCGCCAGGCGGTGAAGTAACCCACTCCGATCCCGAACACCAAAGCGACGGCCGCCGATAGCGGTGACAATCTGAGGTCCCGGATGAGAAGATAGGCCATCAATCCGAAGATCGGCAGGGCAACTGCCATGCCGTCTCGCCCGAGGCGGACCAAACGTGGCTGGGGTCCATCGATTAATGCGGCGACAGTTACTCCGGTCAACCAGACGGTGATCAAAATCGTTGCCGTTATCCAGATCGTGTCCATCGTCAAAACCTGAATAGCCTTCCTATCCCTCTCCCAACCCTGCGCACACCGCGCCCAATCTCCGGCGCCCAGCCCTTAGGTTTCCCCAGGAAACGCCCCACCCGCCGAAGCTCCCGTCCCGGGTTTCGAGAAACGCGGCCCAGCATGCGACCGATCGACCGTGGCCCGCCAAGCGCTTCGACCGCCAGCGGAGACAATCCAGCGCGTCGGATGACATGACGGACCAGCGTGGGGTTGTTGCGAACCTCACGGCTGAAACGCCGAGGATTGCCGATGGAGCGGATCAGCCGGGCGGTTGACTGGGCATTGAGGATTCCTTTGGTGCGGCCATTCACCCGATCCAACAAACGCCGATATCGTCGGTTGGTCCCCGACTCGAGAACTCGCTTCCGCGCTCTGCTTCTGATCCTCGACAGATACTCCTTGGCCTTCTTGCGAACAGAGCGATCCAACGCTCCGTAAGGATTGGTCGCGATCTCTGCGATCTCTTTGCCGCGACGTTCCAAACGACGGCCCCGACGGGACTCGCGTACCCGTTCCAGTGCGGCTTTTAGCGGGTTGGTAGCGATGGACTCGGCCTTCTTCAACCGTCGTTCAGCGCGCTGCCCGCGTTTCGATTTGTGGAAGTCTTCAACGGCCGCACCCGCCGGATCCCTGAGATAGCGGTCGGCTTTCTGATACTTCTTCTGTGCTTCATCAAACCGGCGTTTGGCTCGCCGCCCTCGTGACGACTCCTTCACTCGTTTGGTCGCTTTGTCCAGGCCCTCTTTCAACAGAATGGCGGGATCCGTGATGACGGCTTCAGCTCGCTCGACCTTTCCGGCCAGCTCCCGTCCCCGGCCGGCCTTCTTCTCACCCCACCGATAGAGCTCGCCGGCTTTTCCGCGGATCTTGCCTTTTCTCAAGGCATCTCCGGCCAGGGCGACGACAGCGACCAGTACCGCTGATCCACCGGCAGTCTTTCCCTTGGATGGTTTGTCTTTGCTCTCCGCTGAGGTCGTGCCGGATGTTGTTGGCTTGGTCGTGGTGGTCGATGTCGCACCGGTCGTGCCGGTTCCATCGTCACCCGCGGCTCCCTCACTACCTGCTTCGCCTGGATCTCCCACCCATATGTCGATGGCGCGTACGTCGTACCCGCCGCCCGGGTCGATGACTCGCACTTCAATGGCATGATTTCCGCGAGACGGGTTGGTCCACTGGGTCGTGGGGCTGTTGACGATCTGCTGCCGCTCTCCGTCGACCGTCCACTGATAGGTGAGTTCATCGCCTTCCGGGTCGGAGGCTTTGACGGTGATGTTGACCACGTCGGTGGTCACGGGTTTCGCCGGGTCGGCGGTCAACGATTCGATGTGCGGTCGCTGATTCGAGAGCACGACATTGGTCCAAGTGATCCTGCCTTTGCTCGGACAATTCTCCGGCGAGTAGTCGGGTTGCTTGACGCTGGGATTGTCCGGGCTGGTCTTGATCGCGACGCAGAAAGGTGCAATCCAGTCGAGCTCAATGATCAGCTCACCGTTTGGCGTCAGCACACCCCCGAGCTGAGCGGGAAAGACGACTGCCTCGAATTCACCCAACGAACACGTCGGGACGATGGCGTTCGACCCACCGCAAACGAAGCCTCCTCCGTAGCCAACGATGCTCCACTCCGGCATGTCGGGGTAGTACCCGCGTTCACCGGACCCGCTGACGGTCATCTTGACATTGCCCTCTTCTCCGGGAGGGACAATCCCACCTGACTCGGCGTCGATTCTCCCGCTGATGATCCCGGTGAAACTGATGGTGGCGATGTATTTCTCGTCGCTGTCGTCCCCCGGGCAAACCAGGAGATCGTCCCCGGTCCCTTGGCCGTTGCCGATCTTTCCCGTAACCGTTCCTTCGACCGTGTTGACGGTTACCTCGATGTCGGCCTTGAGTATCGGCGGCGCTGCTACGAGGCAAGGATCATGCTCGGATCGGTCGAAAACAAGCCGGCCGGTCGCCTTCACCTCGTCGGGGAAGGGATTCTGGGTTGGTTCCACGCCTGAAAGAGGGACCGGGAGGTACACCAGTCCGCCCGCCACCAACAGAACCGCGACGATCTTTGCTCTCATGCATTCCTCGCATGGATGAGCTGGCGCCTCCCTCTCGGACAGGTTGCCCGTTGAGCGGGCCAACGGCTAGGGACCAAAGCCCCATCCTCGCCGGCTTTCTGGTGATCAGTCCGTCAGGCGCAGTTGTTCCGCTGGAATCCCCGGGTTGGTGCTTCGCTAGTTTTGAGGGGAAGAACCCGTGAACGTTCCCACCGGCCCGGCCGATAAGTAGGTAGGGACACACGCAAAACGGACTGTCTACAGCGGGGCCGCGGAGGTCTGATGCCCGAACGCGAACTTAAGCTCAGTGCGCCCGTTGAGCTCCGCCTGCCCAATGTCTGGCCGGGCGGCCGCACTGTGGTCCCCGATTCGTGGCGGTACATCGATGCCGTGTACTACGACACGGCGGATCTGCGTCTGGCCAGGTGGGGCTGCAGTCTCCGGCATCGGACCGACGAAGGGTGGGCCGTCACGCTGCCTTCAGCCGAAGCCGAAGGCCTCCAGGAGCGTCGGGAAGTCACTTTTGAGGGTCGATGGGATCAGATACCCGCTGCCGCCCAAGCCCTGGTGCGCAGTTACGCTCGCCATGCGTCTCTCCAGCAGATCGCCAGACTGAGAACGGCCCGCAAACCCTGGTCTGTGATCGATGCATCCGGACGCTCCGTAGCCGAAATCGTCGACGACGATGTATCGATCTATCGCGGTGTTGGCCCGGCCGGCCGATTCCGCGAGATTGGAATTGAGCCGGCCGAAGACGCTGATACCCGGATTCTGGAAGAGATCGTCTCGGGTCTCCGGGCGGCCGGGGCCGGTCCCGTAACCCGTATGAGCAAGCTGGCCAGAGCGCTCGGAAGAGCCACACTTCATGATGCCGATGTCGTGATCGCCGAGCCGGGAGAAAACGCCGGTGTCCGTGAGATCGTCGAGGCGACCGTTGCCCGTTCCGTGCACCGGTTCATAGTCCACATGCCGGGCGTGCAGATCGGAGAAGACCCTGAGGCTCTCCATCAGGCACGGGTGGCCACCCGTCGTCTTCGATCTGATCTGCGCACGTTCGGGCCCCTTCTCGACGAGCAGTGGGTTTCATCGCTGCGAGAAGAACTGCGCTGGCTGGGTGGCTCGCTCGGAACGGTTCGCGACGTCGACGTGCTCATGCTGCGTCTCGGAAAGACGGCAGAGCAGTTGCTGGAGGCCGATCGGTATCCGCTCCACGTGATCATGCGGATGCTGGCGGCCGATCGAAAAGCCCGACGCAAAGTACTCCTGGAAACCATCAGTCGGGACAGATATCTCGACCTATTGGATCGGATGGTCGAGGCGGCTAGTGATCCCCGCTTGCTGCCGGCATCGGAAATAGCTGCGCCCGAAGTATTGCTCGGACTGGTCAGGGGGCCTTTCGAATGGTTGATGCAAACGATTCTCGAGCTTCCCAACGAACCTGCCGATCCTGATCTGCACAGGATCCGGATCCGGGCCAAACGGGTTCGATATGCGGCCGAGGCTGTTGCTCCTGTGGTCGGGAAGAAGGCCCTTCGGTTCGCGTCGGCCGCCGCCTCCTTGCAGGACACGCTCGGAGAACTGCAGGACGCCGCAGTCGCTCACGCCTGGCTCTGTCAGACTGCCCGGGACCATCCGGCGGTTGCCTTCGCGGCCGGTCAACTTGCCGGTTTCGAACTGGTTCGAGCGGACACGGCGCGAACCGGATGGCGCAAACCATGGCAGAAACTCTCGCGCGACAAGCTGCGGAGTTGGATGTGACTCTGGTGCGGGCCGCAGGCGGACTCATTACCCGGTTTGATGATGCCGGGCAGCTCGAGGTGCTCGTGGTCCACCGGGCCCGCTACGACGACTGGAGCTTTCCAAAGGGCAAGCTGGACAAGGGTGAAAGCTTCGAGGATGCCGCGTTGCGTGAGGTCGCCGAGGAAACCGGCCTGGTCTGTCAGCTGGACGGTGAACTGGCTTCAACCCGCTACTTGGATTCCCAAGGGCGGCCCAAGATCGTCCGTTACTGGCTTATGAGTCCGGTCGAAGGCGACATCAAGGATTTTGTGTTCAACAATGAGATCGACGACTTGCGGTGGGTGCCTGGGGAAGAAGCAGGAACCCTGCTGACCTATGCGCACGACCGCGAGCTTCTCGCCACAATCCAGGCTTCGGATCCGGTTCAATCCCGCGAGTTGGCGCCCGGCTCGGGGGAAGCGGACCAGTCGGGATCGTAGGGCAAAGAAGCACTGATGCCATCTTCCGTTCGGCCTGCGAAGTTCTCGAGCATCCAGGCTTGGGAATCGAGGGGGTCCTCATCCGGGCCGGGTTGGAGACGGAGATAGGTGTTGTCGGGTAGTAACTGCCTGGCCTGCACGTTGTCCTGAAGGTGAACAAACAGCACGGAGTCACGAATGAGATCCAACAACGGCCGCCCCACCGGGAACAGCGTTTCGACCCGACGGTTCAGGTTGCGCGGCATCAAATCGGCGCTTCCCATCAGGATCTCTTCTTCGCCACCATTGCGAAAATAGAAGATACGAGCGTGTTCGAGGAAACGCCCGACGATGGAGGTGACCCGGATGGTTTCACTCAACCCCGGGACTCCGGGCCGCAGTGAGCAGATGCCGCGGATCTGGAGGTCGATCCTCACTCCCGCCTGGGAAGCCAGGTAGAGAGCCTTGATCATCGGCTTGTCGACCAGAGCATTCATCTTGAAGGCCAGGTACCCGTCTCCATGGGTACGGTGCCGTTCGACTTCCCGGTCGATGCGGGCCGTGATTCCCTCGCGCATAGAGTCAGGAGCCACCAGCAGCTTCCGGAATTCCGACTGATGGGCGTAGCCGGTCAGGACGTTGAACAACTCCGAGACATCAGAGGCAATCTCCTCGTCACAGGTGAAGAATCCAAAGTCGGTATAGATGCGAGCGGTAACTGGATTGTAGTTGCCGGTTGCTGTGTGCACATACCGGCGGATACCGCCGGATTCCCGGCGCACGATCAGGAGCAATTTGCAGTGGGTTTTCAGCCCGACCAGTCCATAGACGACGTGTACGCCTGCCTTCTCCAACTGTCGAGCCCATCCGAGGTTGTTCTCTTCGTCGAAGCGAGCTTTGAGCTCGACCAGTACCGATACCTGGCGGCCGTTTTCGCGAGCCTCGAGGAGCGCATCGACAATCGGCGAGTTGGGGCCGACCCGGTACAAGGTCTGCTTGATCGTCAATACCTTGGGATCTCGTGCGGCCTGGCGGACTAGTTCGATCACCGGGGCAAAGCTGTCGTAGGGGTGGTACGTGATTACGTCCTGCTGGCGCATGACCGCAAAAAGGTCGGTGGCGCCCCGGAATGCAGGCGTAGTGACCGGCAGAAACGGCTCGAACTTGAGATCGGGACGGTCTACGGCGGTCAGCTCCATCAGATCGGCCAGACCGACCGGGCCCTCGACGGTGAATACTTGATAGGGGGCGAGCCGCAGGTTCTGGACGAGCATGGATCTGACCCACTCAGGCATTTCGTGGTCGATCTCGAGGCGGTCGGCCGAGCCGAACCTGCGCAAACCGACTCCCTGTTCGACCGCCACCGACAGGTCGGCTGCTTCATCTTCCTCGATCTCGAAATCGGCGTCCCGGGTCAGCCGAAATGGGTAGGCAGCCAGCACTTCGACACCGGGGAACAGTGAATCGAGATTGGCGGCGATCACTTCTTCGATCCACACGAACGTATTGGAGGTCTCCACCAGTCCGAGGCTCTCATAACTGTCGGCGCTCTCTTCGCTGGGAACCTTGAGCAGGCGCGGGAAGGCGGGCGGCACTTTGAGCCGCGCAAACCGTTCTCCCCGGGCGGGGTCGTTGATGAGCACGGCCAGGTTCATGCTCAGGTTCGTGATATAGGGGAACGGCCGGCCCGGATCGAAGGCCAGGGGAGTGAGCGCCGGGAAGATCTCCTTCTTGAAATGGCGGCGCAAGAGTTTCTTCTGCTTGCCTTTCAAGTCTCCGTAGGTGAGTACCGACAGATCGGCTTCGCGCAGGGCTTTGCTCAGGTCCGACTGCCAGCAGTCCATCTGGGCGATCAGTTGCGGGACCAGTTCTGTGCGGATGGCCGCAAGCTGCTCGGAAGGAGTCATGCCGTCCGGCGGTGCCGACAGTACGCCCGATTCCAGCTGACGCCGCAGGCCGGACACCCGGATCATGAAGAACTCATCGAGATTATTGGCAAAGATCGATAGGAATTTGACCCTCTCGAGGAGCGGGTGGCGATGATCGAGAGCTTCCTCGAGGACGCGTTCGTTGAACTGCACCCAACCCAGCTCCCGGTTGGTGAACAGGGAGGGGTCGTCCAGGTCCGTGACCATGGGAGTTGTCGGGTAGCTTTCTGTATCCATCATGAATGGGTGGGAGGGCCTCATCCCAGGTTTATCGGCGGGCCTCACCCCTCAATATACAGATTCCTCGAATTCCTCGACCGGTAGCATGACCGTTACCGACCCGGGGAAGGCCTGGTGTGAAGACCGTCATCCTGTTTCGCCACGGAAAATCGGATTGGGATTCTTCCGCCGGATCAGACCATGAGCGACCGCTGGCCGAGCGCGGCCGCCGGGCTGCAAAACGCATGGGGAAGTTCTTGTCTGAGAAGGGAGAGGTACCCGATCTGGCCATTTCGTCGACCGCGGTCAGGGCGCGCGACACCCTCGATCGGGCCGTCCGCGCCGGTGATTGGTCATGCCGGGTTGAGCAACTCGACGATCTGTATCTCCCTTCGCCCTTCGGGTTGCTGGAGGTGCTTCGGCACCAGTCCGACGAGGCTGCCTCGGTGATGCTGGTGGGTCATGAGCCGGCGTGGTCGGAAACGCTTTCTCTGTTGGTCGGTGGCGGCCGGTTCCGATTTCCCACTGCTGCCATGGCCCGGGTCGATGTTGACTCCGAACGATGGGCCGACGTTGATTTTGGTATGGGCAGCCTCCGCTGGATGGTGACTCCAAAGGAACTCGCCGGGCCCTGACGAGCCCGGCGAATTCAGTTCTCACTTCCGTCTTGTACTAAGTACTGAATACTCCTTACCCGAACGAGACCCAGGCCACGTCGGTGAGATCGTCCAGGTTGCTTGCCTTCAAGCCCCTCTCCGACAGGGTGTAGACCAATTCGCCGATGACGATCGAGCGGCGAATCTGCGCTTGCCCGTCGTACCAGTATTCGCCTTCGGCGATCCCGTTCTTGTGTTCGATGTGCGTGACGATGCCAACATCTTCGATCCCATTCCGGTCGGCGATAACGCCGATCGCCCCGGCGAACCAGTCTTCACGACCGTCGTCCCACGACCAGGCTTGAACGGGCAGCATCGTCAGTCCAGTGGCCGGCCAATAGAGGAACGCCCGGTGGTCGTACTCGACCTCCGACCACCCGTCGTCGAAGGTCATCTTGTGGATCCTTCTCGGATTGGCAGGGTCGCTCACATCAAACACAGCCACCTGGGTGCCCTTGGTGCGGCCGTTCTCATCGGCATCCTGGCCGATTCCGAGCAGGAGATCGTCGCCCATCGGGTGCAGGTAGGCGGAGTAGCCCAGAATCTTCAACTCGCCGAGCACCTTGGGAGCCTTCGGATTGGACAGATCGATCGTGTAGAGCGGGTCGGTCTGGCGGAAGGTCACAACATAGGCGGTTTCGCCCATGTAGCGGACGCTGTAGATGCGTTCGCCCCGACCCAATTCGCCGACTTCACCGATCTGCTCGAGGACGCCATCATCGGCGCGCAGCACTTTGACGTAACTCTCGGAAGCCGAATCGTTCCGCCATCCCCACCATTCCGGTTCGCTGGTTGTCGCCACCCGCAGATCACCGTTGTACTCGGACATGGCCCACTGGTTGAGAAGGAAGCCATCCACTTCGCCGGAAGCAACGTAGGCGGTGGCCGACTCGCCGGAGATGTCGAACTGGTGGATCTCGGTGGTCACTCCTTCGAAGGCATCCGTGTCGTCGTCACCTTCGAGAACGCTCCAGTCCTGCCAACGTTGCGTGGCAACGTACAGCGAATCCTGCGAGGCGTAGACGGTGTCTCCGTCGGCAAACAGGCCAACCGCGTCGACCGGTTCGAGACCTTCTGAGAGATTGATGGTCAGTACTGACAGGGTGCCCAGTCCCGAGAATTCCTGCGGTGCAAAGGTCTGCTCGCACTCCAGCAGCAGTCCCTCGGTGGTGAAGGTGCGGTTGCCGCGCTGCTCTTCGAGCACGAAATAGGGCAGCCAGTTGTCGATGGTCGACTCTTCGATCACCTTCCGATTGGCGCGCTCGGCATCGCGCTCGGCTCGCAAACCTGAACCGGTCGGGTATACGAACTCCAGGCCGGTTGGGTAGGCATCAACGACTACCCGGGCGGTGTCGCCAACCATCCGGGCACTGAGGTAGGAGCCGTCGACGAAGAGGGTCTTGACGACCCGCATGTCCGCTGGGTCGGAGATGTCGATTTCGGTGAGTACGGAGATCCCGGAGCCGTACTGGGGATAGTCGGGGTTCCAGATTTCCGGCGCCAGCCTCACCGGGACATCCCAGTGGTTGGTGCGGGACATGACCAGCAGCGTGTCCCCGGACAGCAGCATCTCCTGTGCCCAGCCGTCTTCGATTCGCAGCGACCCCACCAGTTCGGGGTTGCTGCCGCTGACATCAACGTAGTGGAGCACACCCTGGGCGATGGCCAGGATCCTGGTGCCGTCGGTCTTAACGATGTCAGGTTCGTCGACGCCCGCCTCTTGGACGTTGGTCGTGGAGTAGTCCACCCCGGGTTGGGACACCGTGTCTCGACCTTCGCCTGCTGGAACGGCGGTCGTGGCGGAGGCCTCATCCTCCATAGCCATCATCGGCCAGGGCCCTTCGCCCCAGTACCCGTTCCCGAGACCGTAAGGCCCGACTATCTCCAGCGCATGCTCCTGGACGTAGTCCAGCAGGGGTCCGCAGGCGTCGAACGGTTGCAGGGCAAACGCCATCGTCGCCGGCGCCCCGATCCTGCGGGTCGTGGTGGTTGTCGGGTCGGTTCCCGGATTGACCGTCCCCGTTGTGCAGGCGGCAATGAGCAATGCCATGGTGATCAGTATTCCGAAAGTCTTTCGCATGGGTGTCTCCCTCGCTGTTGCCCCTCCGACGCACAGAGTGGTGTCCAAGGTTCCCGGAGACTGGTTCCCGGCCGAATCCGCGAGCGCTTGCGCAACCTGCGCCGATGACTGCTCGGTCGGCGGCGTATCAAACGTTCACGTCCCGTTAACCCTACGGCAGCGGTGCGGTCACCTTCTCTCCCTAGCGTGATTGCTGCCGGATCGGTCTGGCCACCTAGAAACCTGACACGGAGGAGCACCCGATGAAGAGACGCAGTTCCCGTCTGGCAGCGGTATTGGCAACCTTCCTGGTGGTTGCGACGGCCTGCGCCGGCGCTGATGCTGAAACCACGACCACCGGTTTGCCGCAAGGAACGACTTCGACTTCCGCTCCGGCTGCCCAGGGAGACGGGATGCTTCCCGTCGTTGATCCATTGGACGTAACCGGCGACATCGTTACCGCCGGGAGCTCAACCGTTTTCCCGTTGTCGGAAGCGATGGCGGCCAGGTTCGAAGACGAAGGCTACGGCGGGCGGATCACCATCGACAGCATCGGATCGGGCGCCGGATTCGAACGATTCTGCGACCAGGGCGAGACCGACATTGCCAATGCCAGCCGCCCGGTCAAGGATTCTGAGATTGAGTCCTGCCGGAGCATCGGGCGCGAGCCGATCGAGTTTCGCGTCGGCACGGACGCGCTCGCCGTAAGCGTCAGTCCCGCGAACACCTTCGCCACCGATGTCACCTTTGGGGAACTGGCCACCCTCTTCTCGACTGCCGTGACGTGGCAGGATGTCCGCCCGGATTGGCCCGCCAACCCGATTCAGCGCTTCATCCCGGGCACCGATTCTGGGACCTTCGATTACTTCGTCGAGGAGGTGTTCGATGAGGACGAAGCCCCGATCCTCAACGCGGCCAATCTGCAGTTGTCTGAGGATGACAACGTTCTGGTTCAGGGGATCGAAGGGGACGGATGTGATCCCGAGAATCCCGCCACTACCTGCGCCGTTGGCTTCTTCGGATTCGCTTACTACGCGGAGAATTCTGGTCGGCTAAACGTCCTCGCGGTCGAGGGTGTTGAACCGAACGCAGCCAATGTCGATGCGGGGACCTATCCGCTGGCCCGGCCTCTGTTCATCTATAGCACGGCAGACATCATGACGGGCAAGCCGCAGGTGGGTGATTTCATCAACTTCTATCTCACTTACGTGAACGAAGAGATCATCGATGTCGGCTACTTCCCGGCACCCCAGGATGCCCTCGAGGCGGCGCAGCAAGCGTGGCTCGAGGCGATGAGCTGACCGGACCCTCTCCTACGCCGAGGACGAGCATGGCCACCGAAGCATCGACGGGAGCAGACGTACGGGCCGCGAGCCTGAAGAAGCGGTCGCGGCCCGGAGAGATGCTGATTCAGGGATCGCTCTTTGTTGCCGCCGCCATTTCGATTGTGACCACGGTCGGGATCGTTTACGAGCTTGGCAAAGAGGCATTGCTCTTTTTCCAATCGAAGGACGTGACGCTGGGAGAGTTCTTCTCGTCGACCACCTGGCAGCCCGCCATTTTGGATTTCGGCATTTGGCCGCTGGTGCTTGCCACCCTGATGGTAAGCGTGATTGCCATGCTGGTGGCGCTGCCGATCGGCCTGGCGACGGCCATCTATTTGAGCGAGTATGCCTCCGAGCGCTGGCGGGGAATCCTCAAACCCATACTCGAGGTCCTGGCCGGTATCCCCACGGTTGTGTACGGATACTTCGCCCTTACCTTCATGACACCGCTGCTCCGCTCGATCCTGGGCGACGGAGTGGTGGAGATCTTCAACGACGCTTCTGCCGGCATTGTGGTCGGGATTCTGATCATTCCTCTCGTGAGCTCGATGGCCGAGGATGCTCTGCATGCCGTCCCCATGTCCCTACGGGAGGCTGCCCACGCCCTGGGGGCGACCAAGCTGGAAACCTCCTTACGGGTTGTGTTGCCGGCTGCTCTGTCGGGGATCGTGGCTGCATTCGTGGTCGCAATCTCCCGGGCCATCGGTGAGACGATGGTGGTGGCGATCGCCGCCGGTGCCGGACCCAAGAACTTCACCCTGGGACAAGACAGCCTGTTTGGGCACATCCTCAACCCGTTTGTGGCGGGTGAGACGATGACCGGGCATATCGTCAGAATCAGCGGGGGCGATCTCAGCTACGACTCCATCGACTACAACAGCATCTTCGCCATCGGCCTCACGCTCTTCTTGATAACGCTGTCCCTCAATATGCTGAGCCGTCGATTCGTGGCCCGTTTCCGGGAGGTGTACGAATGAGTCTTCCCGGCGGTGTGTACCCCGAGGGCCAGGAATTGGCCAGGGCCGTCGCCGGTCGTCACCGACGGGGGACGATCTTCAAGTTCTCGTTTCTGGTCGCTCTCATGCTGGCCGTCATCGCCCTCCTCACCTTGCTCCTCAAAGTCATCGATTCGTCCTTTGGTTATGTAGCCCTTCAAAACGAGGTGCAGCCCCGGGAACTGATGGCCGACCTTGGATACGGTGAGGATGTCGACCTCGTCGACCTCCCTAAGGATGAACTGGTGGCGCTGCTGCAGCAGACCATCTCCAACAACGTCGGGCGCCGGTTGGAGCGAGAACAGAGGTTCTTCGATGACCGTCTGGTGTTCGAGAGCGAGGCCAAATATGCGGAGTTGTGCGCCGGCGCCGAACCCGTCGCCGGTTGTACGGCAAACGCCCGTGACCAGGCGGGCCTCTATCAGCTGGTGATCGAGAGGGTCGTGCAGCCGACCGTTCTCAGAACATGGACCCTTTTCGAGTCCATACTCTCGCGCAGCGAAGTACGGGCGGTGGCGGCTGCAGAGTTCCCGCAGGCGGAGCTGGTGTTCCGGTCCTGGTTGAGCGGAAGATTCCTGGTGAGTCCGCAGGCCCCGGACCCGGCCGTCGCTGGTGTGCGCACGGCAGTTCTGGGATCGTTGTGGATCGTCGCCATCACGCTGGTCTTCTCCTTTCCGGTTGGAGTCGGAGCGGCCGTCTATTTGGAGGAGTATGCGTCTGATAACCGGTTCAACCGGTTGATCCAGACCAACATCAACAACCTGGCCGGCGTGCCTTCGATCATTTATGGCATGCTGGGCCTTGCCATATTCGTGCGGGCTCTCGAGGTCTTTTCCAGCGGAGCACTGTTCGGTATCGGCGAAGGCACGACGGCCAATGGCCGGACCATCATCGCCGCCGGCCTCACACTGGGTCTGCTGATCTTGCCCATCATCATCATCAACTCGCAGGAGGCGATTCGGGCGGTCCCCGGGTCGCTCCGCCAGGCCGGTTTGGCCCTCGGCGCTACCAAGTGGCAGACCACCCGCTCCCACGTGCTGCCAAACGCCTTGTCGGGCATCCTCACCGGCACGATCCTGGCGGTCGCCCGGGCGCTGGGCGAGACGGCGCCCCTCGTCGTAGTCGGAGCTTCAACGTTCATCACCACGGATCCGGGAGGGCCCTTCTCGAAGTTCACCGCGCTTCCGATTCAGATCTTCCAATGGACCTCGCGACCCCAGGACGAATTTCGCAACATTGCAGCTGCGGCCATCCTCGTCCTGCTGGTTATGCTCCTGACCCTGAATGCGACCGCCGTGATTCTCCGCAACCGGTACGCAAGGAGAATCTGAATGGCATCCAAAGATCGAGCAATCGAGATCCTCCCCGCCGGCCTGCCGGATCCTGCTGATGATGCGGCCTCTGCAACTCATGCCATGGAGACCGTCGACATGAGTGTCTCCTACGGGTCGTTCCGGGCCGTCAAGAACGTTTCGCTCCAGTTTCGAGACAATTACATAACTGCCCTCATCGGGCCTTCCGGGTGTGGGAAGAGCACCGTGCTGCGAGCCTTCAACCGCATGAACGATCTCATTCCGACTTCACGGGTCGACGGGCGCGTATTGTTCCACGGCGACGATATCTACGAGGAGTCGATCGACCCGGTCGAGGTTCGCCGGCGGGTCGGAATGGTGTTCCAGAAACCCAATCCGTTCCCGAAGAGCATCTACGACAATGTTGCCTGGGGGGCGAAAGTCAACGGCTATAAAGGCAATATGGATGATCTCGTCGAGCAATCGCTCCGTCAGGCGGCCCTCTGGGACGAGGTCAACGACAAGCTCGACCAGTCCGGTTTGTCGCTGTCGGGTGGCCAGCAACAACGATTGTGTATCGCCAGGACGATTGCGGTCAAACCGGAGATCATCCTCATGGACGAGCCGACGTCTGCGCTCGATCCAATCGCAACGCTACGGATCGAGGAACTGATCCAGGAGCTGAGGGAGCGCTACACGATCATTATCGTTACCCACAACATGCAACAAGCGGCACGGGCTTCAGACTTCACGGCATTCCTCAATATGGACAAGGACCGGGCGGGCCAGGTGGTCGAATTTGGAGCGACGGCGGAGCTCTTCACGAGACCGGCGAAGAAGGAGACGGAGGACTACATCACCGGGCGGTTCGGATGACGATTCCTAGACGGCACTTCCATGACGAGTTGAAAACGATTGAACAAGAACTGGTCTCGATGGCCGATATGGCCGAGCGGGCGGTGGCCCGTGCGGTCGACGCCCTCTTTCGAAACGACATTGTTCTGGCAGGCGAGGTGATCGATCAGGATGAGTTGATCGACGAGAAATACCTCCTCATTCACGCTAAGTGGCTGGAAACGATGGCACTGCAGACGCCTGTAGCGATCGACTTGCGGTTGATGTCATCGATACTCCACCTGCTTGTCACGCTCGAGCGGATGGGTGATCAGGCCGCCAACATCGCCAAAATCGTCAAATCGATTGACGGTCACGCTCGCGAAACGACCATCCTCGAGCTACTTCGCGAGATGGGCGACCTCGTCCAGCCGATGGTACGGTCGGCTATGGATGCCTTCGTGAAACGTGACCTCGAGACGGCCATGAATGTCCCGGAGATGGACGAACCTGTGAACCGCCTCAACCGCAGCATGGCCCGCGAGGTTGCCCAGTGCGCGCCCGACCGTGACGTTCTGGAATGGGCTGTGCCGATGCTCATGGTGTCGAGAGCCCTGGAGAGAGTTGGCGACCAGGCTGTCGATATCGCCGAGCAGGTTGCCTTCCTGCTCACCGGTGAGTTTCAGGAGTTCAACCGGCCTGAGGCCGAGTTCTATGACCACTGATCGTCGGCGGCGGGTGCTGATTGTCGAGGACGAAGCCAGCCTGGCCGATTCGATCCGCTACAACCTCGAGCGCGAAGGGTATGAGGTAGAAGTTGCTCACGACGGTCGTGAAGCTCTCCGGCAGGTCAAGTCCACGGCCCCGGATCTGGTGTTGCTCGATCTGATGCTCCCGGAGATGTCCGGTCTAGATGTGTGCCGGGCATTGCGAGCCGAGCTGCGCATCCCGATCATCATCGTTACGGCCAAGGATGCTGAAGCGGACAAGGTCGCCGGACTTGAAGTTGGCGCCGACGACTATGTAACCAAGCCTTTTTCGATGCGCGAATTGATCGCGCGAGTGAGCGCCAACCTGCGCAGGGCCGCCATGTCCGGAATCCCCGACGAACAGGAGGACATACTCCTCGGAGGGCCGATCCGGTTGGACGTCGCAAGGCATGAGGCGCAAGTGCGCGGCCAGACTGTGGCTTTCCGGCCCAAGGAGTTCGATCTCCTCGCCAACTTCCTGAAGCGCAGCGGCCGTTTGCTGACGCGCGAATTCCTCATCGAAGAGGTGTGGGGGCCCGGATACTATGGTGATATGAAGACCCTGGACGTCCATATTCGGCGGATCCGAAAGAAGATCGAGGAGGATCCCCATAAGCCCGCCCATCTGCTGACGGTTCGCGGACTCGGCTACAAGTTCGTAGATGGCTGAGCCCGGTCACCGAACTCTGGTTCGTCGGCTTCTGAGCTGGTACGCGCTTGCGGTGCTGGTCGTGCTTTTGATCCCCGGTGTGGCACTCAATCGGGTTCTTGAAACGCAGCTGATCGATGATCTCACCGACTCGCTCGAGTCACAGGCTCGGCTGGTGCGCGCCGGTCTCGGGAGTGAAGCCGACTTGCACGAATACCTCCTGGCGTGGGCCAACAGCGAGAGTTTGCGGGTCACCGTCATCGACACCGACGGAACAGTCCTCTTTGATTCGTCTCGTGATGAGGCGGGCATGGAGAACCACGCAAACCGGCCGGAAGTGATGTCGGCATTGGCCGGGAACACAGGCGTCGCCTCGAGAGTCAGTGCCAGCGTCGGCGTGGAATACCGTTACGTAGCGGTCCCGCCGGTGGATGATGGCCGAATTGTGCGTGTCGCTGAGCCGGTCAATGTGATTATGGACCGGCTCCAACGGTTGCGGACGGCCATCGCTGCTGCCGGTTTGGCCGCGGCGTTGGTCGGAGTTGGTGCGATTTGGCTGAGCGCCCGCCGGATTGTACGTCCCATCCAGCAAGTCACCCAGTCGGCGGTGGCCATTGCTGCAGGCGACCCTACGGCAGAGGTCGGCGCAACTTCGACCATCGAACTCCGCCGCATGGCAGATACCGTGAACCGGATGGCGGTCGAACTCCGCCAGAAGGCGCAGCAGAGCGAGGACGAACGCTTGCTGCGAGACCGGATCCTCGATTCGCTCGATGTAGGGGTCATATTGATTGAAGCCGACGATTCGGTTGCCTACGCGAACCCATGGGCCCGCAGCGCCATCGGGGGGCGTGGCATGATGGCCGAACTACCCGGTCCGCTCCAGGAACTAGCGGGTCGAGCACGTTCAAGTCCTGGGATGATGCACGGAGATCTTGAATACGGTGTCCCTTCCCGGCGTCTCACCGCCTCTGCGGTGGTTCCCTATGAGCCGGGCAGCGTCTTGCTGGTACTGCAGGACGTCACTGATGCACTCCGGGTGGCTGCGATGCGGCGGGATTTTGTGGCGGACGCGTCGCATGAGTTGAAAACCCCCATCTCGGCAATTCAGGCTGGTTCGGAGACCATATTGTGGGCGATCGACGAGGATCCTGAGGCGGCGAAGACGTTCGCCGAACAGGTGCGGGTCAATGCGATCCGTTTGGGAAGGGTCGTCGTGGACCTCCTCGATCTCTCCCGTCTGGAGACTGAGGCCCCGGTGTTTGAGACTCTGGGCTTTGACGAGATGGTTAGGGACGAGGTAGCAAGACTCGAGCGGGCAAGCGGCAAGGCTCCGGTGGACCTGGCTGTGCAAACCGAGCCGGTTGCGGTGTTCGGCAGCCGGTCCGATCTGCGGCTGGCGACTCGCAATCTCCTCGACAATGCCCAGAGGTACGCAGCCGGAGGCGAGGTTCGGATTGCGGTCCGCCGCACCGGCAACGAGGCAGTGCTCGAGGTTGCCGACAATGGTGTTGGCATACCCACTCGCGAATTGCCTCGGATCTTCGAGAGGTTCTATCGGGTCGATGTGGCCCGCTCCCGCCATACCGGCGGTACCGGTCTCGGGTTGGCCATCGTCAAGCATGTGGCCGAGCGTCACGGGGGGCGAATCGAGGTGGAAAGCGAATTAGGGGTTGGATCGACCTTCCGTCTTTCACTGCCGCTCACCGGCGTAAGCATCGACGGCCGGTCTGGGGGTTGACTACCGGCTCCGGGCCATCGATCGCTTGAGTGCCCTGGTCCTGATCAGGATGAGGCTGAGCAGACCAAAGCCAACGGTCATCGCCACCAAAGCCCATTTACTCCACGAGGCCACGGCCGCCGTCACGGCCCAGCCGCCGGCGGCCGTATCTTCGAGGACCTGAAATAGCGAAACATTCTCGATGATGTCGAGGAACCCGGCCACCGGGCCACTCCAGCCCACCGGTTTCCCCATACGCTTCCAGTTCGTCCCGCCGACCGCTGCAGCAAGTAAGGGAGCCAGCGTGAAGATGAGCAGGCTGTATCCGAGGATGAAGCCAAAATCCCACCAGAGTGATGTCCGGACGGCTGACTCCACCTTCTGTCTGATGTCAGGGGCATTGGTGCTCGTTGAGGCGAGAAGCTCAACGGTGGTTGAGAGGATCCGCTCAGCCGCTTCTCCACTGCCGGCCAATTCAAAAGCAACGATCGGAAAGGTTGTGCGGTCCGGGCCGTGCTCGATGATTTCCGCGCGATTGGTTAGCCATCCGAAACCGGCGAACACGAGGACGATCAAAGTGAGCTGCCACGAGGGCAGGCGTCGCCTCGTATAGCTACCGGAGTCTGCCCCGGGCCCTATTCGCGGTCCGCCTTCGCCTCGTCGTAGTAGTCGAGCCGATCGATCGGCATGACCAGCGACGTGAGGATATTCATGAGATGAGCGGTGATCCGTTTGAAGTATCGATAGAGCAATGCCCTCGGAACCGCCTCTCTGGCCGGCTTGTCGGTTTGGAGTTGCTCGTCGATGAGATCGTCATACTCATCCTGCAGGTCGTCGCCGGTTTGGAGCAGGGCGTGGGCCGCTTCGAGGTCCTTCTCGCCGAACACCCGGGCGGTCTCCCCGATGAGTTTCGAGATTCGATCCCGGAATCGCATGAGGACGTTGATATCTTCAGCATCAGAGAGGTCTATCCCGCTGTTGGCGATATCCCAGATATTCTTCGAGTAGTCGCCGATCCGTTCCGCGTCCTTGACCACGCTCATCGAGGCCAGCACCAGGGGGACGTCGGCGGAAGTGCCCCGCACGCTGACGTGAACGACCAGTTCCCTGCGCACGGCCCGCTCGGCTTTGTTGACGCGCTTGTCGGTCTTCTTGATGTCCCTGCCGACCAACGCCGGATCTGTCCCGCCGATCAGGGCGTTGATGGCGGTATCGAATGTGTGACGGTCGTCCAGGATCATCTGGCGGATCTGCGCTTCTATCGACTCGAGTTGCGCATCTCCACCGCCCCGAAAGAAATCAAGCACCATGGTTCACTCCCGTCTCATTGCAATATCAGTATCCCAATCAGCGGGACCAATACAAAGGCACCTACAACATACACAATCACGAGCGACTTTCTGACTTCAGCAACAACGGCCAGCTTCTGAGCCAGGAACAGGGGGATTCTTCTGAGCTGCGGTATCGGGTAGAACAACAGGATACCGCTGAGGTTGAACAACGTGTGGGTCAAAGCGATGACCAGGCCTTCAGGCCGCTCGGTGGCGAGTGAGGCCAGGAGAGCGGTGACCGTCGTACCGACGTTGGCGCCGAGTGTGATGGGGTAGGCGTTGCTCAAAGTGAGAACCCCGGCGGCGATCATGGGGATCAGCACCGACGTGGTGATGCTCGAGGATTGTACCGACACCGTCATGATGAGACCGATGGCCATAGCGGCCACGCCGCCGCCTTTGGCGAGCACCGCGTTCATGGACCGCTCGATGTTTCCGGCGACGACCAGTTTCATGTTGCGGGTGATGTAAGCGAGGGCCAGGAAGATCAAAGCGAGCCCTACGACGAGCAGCAGGATGCCGATCAGGGTGTCACCGGCGCCGAGGCTCTCGAAGATGTTCTCGAAGAGCTTGACCGGCGCCTTAACGGCCGCCTTGATGGGGCTGTCCGGGGCCTCAAACCCGACGTTGCTCGACCTGCCGAGTAGGCCGGCCAGAGCCTCCGCCGTCTTCGACAGGAACTTGGTCGCAAGCTCCAGCGGTAGGAGCGCCGCAACCGCCATCAAGTTGAAGAAGTCGTGCATGGTTGCGCCCGCAAATGCTCGTCGGAACTCGGTGCTCCGGCGCAGATACCCGAGGGAGGCGAGGGTGTTGGTCACCGTCGTTCCGATGTTGGCGCCCATGATCATGGGCACGGCCAGAGGAACCGAGAGTGTTCCGGCCCCAACCAGCCCCACGATCGTGGCGGTCGAGACGGAGGAGGATTGCACCAGGACCGTCGCCAGGACGCCGACGAAGAGTCCGGCGATCGGATTTGAGACTCCTTCAAAGAGCGAGTCTGTGAAGTCGGCTCCGAAGCTCTTGATACCGCTCTCGAGCGCTTTGACGCCGACGAGAAACACATAGAGGAGGAACAGCACGAGTAGCAGCCGGACTCGAACCGGGATGCTGCGCTTGGTTGTGGCGTCGTCCTTCATGGTCGCACCCGCTCGGCCCTGACCGTTCGCACCTTCTCAGGGGAGCAGCATAGTTGTCTGGGCGGGCGCATCAGTCGGTGCGGATGCGTACGCTTTGAGGGGTGGAGAACGCAGTACCCAGGGTGGCGGTGACAGCCAGTTTTGAAGCTTCGGCCGGGATGGCCGCGGAGCTGGTCGCAGTTGGCCTTCGTCCGCTTGCTCTTCCCTGTGTTCGCATTCAACGGGCCGCCGACGCCGATCTGGCGCGGGCTCGCGCCTCGGTCGAGGAGGCTGATCTGGTGGTGCTGACGTCGTCCCGTGCTCTCGATGTCCTCTGGCCGAGCGGGCCAATCCCGGCTACTCCGGTCGCGATGTTGACACCGGCCGGCGCGGCCCGGGTCGAAGAACGGGGGGGACGGGTCGCCCACGTCGGTACCGGCAACCCGTCTGACTTCACTGCCTATCTGATCCGCAAGGCAGCCGGTCAGAGAGTTGCGTACCCCCACGATGAGGGCATTGATCCGCGCATCATTGTTTCGCTGGCCGACGCCGCTGAGGAACTGGTTGCGGTGGCGGTCTACGGATGGGTGCCCTTGGCTCCGGCAACCGACCCCGTTGACGCAGTCGTCTTTGAGTCTTCGTTGTCCGTTGAGGGATGGATGGAGTCCCGCGATTTAGTCGGGGTAGTCGCCGCTGCCATCGGACCGGCTACCGCGGCTGGTCTCCGCCGGCATGGCCGGGGCCCCGACATCCTGGTGCGTCGCCCCCACTTCGGGATGCTGGCAGAGACCCTGGCCAGAGCCTTGCTGGCGAGCAGGTAGTTCCCTCCCGCCGGGCAAGCGAAGCGAGTCGGGTGGGGGGAGGTGTCGAGCGCAGCGAGACGGAGGGGGGTCCGTTCCCACCACAAGGCCCCCGTGGTTGCTGGCTGATGGTTACCCGCTATTCACCCGGCCATTTCCGTCGACATACGGAGTGGGGATTTGTCCAGGCGTCCACCACACCGATTTGGCCTGGGGGTCGTGTCCGTAGCCCCGTCGAATAGACGTGGCATATCTGACCAGCCAGACGGCTCCAGCCATGATGGCGGTACCTGCGAAAAAGGCGCTCGCTGATCCCATAACGAATTCTCCTATTGGTGAAGCACGACTTGCGGGGACCAGGTGGTCCCGGCCGTACCGGTTTTGGGCAAGACTTCGGGCGCCGTCACAAACGACCACGCCCTCACCCATAACTCTACTGAGAACGGGCGCAATTGGCGAAACAAGAATCAGTGGTCAGCCGTCAGTCATGAGTCATCAGGCCTGCGAATGGTATCGCTGGTCGCTGGTCGCTGGTTGCTGGTTGCTGGTTGCTGGTTGCTGGTTGCTGGTCGCTGGTCGCTGTTTACCTGATCTCGTCCTCATCAGAGTCGGCAATCAGGGGAGGGACCTGTCCGCCGCCGCCATGGCCGCCTCCACCGGGTACCCACCAGACGGACTTGGAGCCCTTGGCATGCCCGTAATCGCCGCGCCACACCGAGCGTGCATACCGGATAAACCATCCCAGGATCCCGAGTGCCCCGACGGCCAGGATCCATTCATACCACTCCATCGGCCTCTCCTACTGCTGTAGGACGGCTTCCAGGAACTTCTTCGTACGGTCGTGCTGCGGACGGAGCAAGACCTCGTCGGGCGGGCCGTCTTCGACCACCACCCCTTCGTCCATGAACACCACCCGGTCCCCGACTTGCCGTGCGAAACCCATTTCGTGGGTGACCACCATCATGGTCATGCCTTCCTCGGCCAGTTTGCGCATCACATCGAGGACTTCACCAACCAGCTCTGGATCCAGCGCGCTCGTCGGCTCATCGAAGAGCATCATGTCCGGGTCCATCGACAGGGAGCGGGCGATCGCCACACGCTGCATTTGACCGCCCGAGAGGTTGATGGGGTACTCGTCGACTTTGTCCAGCATGCCGACCCTGTCCAACACCCTCCTGGCCGTCTCATCGGCCTCTGCTTCCGACCGATTCAGGACCTTGCGCTGGGCAATGGTCAGATTCTGCAGGACGGTCAGGTGAGGAAAGAGATTGAACTGCTGAAAGACCATGCCGATTCGGGCCCGGACCGAGTCCACGTCGGTTTCGGGATCGGTGAGGTCGATGCCCTCAACCAGCACCTTGCCGTCCGTGGGCGTCTCCAGCAGGTTCACACACCGCAACAGTGTCGACTTGCCGGATCCCGACGGCCCAATTACGCAGACCACCTCACCGGCATTGACCTGAAAATCGATACCTCGCAATACTTCGAGATCGCCGAAGGATTTGTGCAGATCCAGAACTTGGATGGGGGGAACGTTCTTATCCATGGTTCACCTCGACCTCGCCGCCCGCTTCTCGAGTTGCGCAACAAATCTGGTCAGTGGGAGTGTGATGACCAGGTACATGAGCGCGATAACGATCAGCGGCGTTCCGTTGAATGTGTCGTTCATGAAGTCTCGCCCAAATTTTGTCAGCTCCTTGGTGGCAATCGTGGTACCCAGAACGAACAACAGCGAGGTGTCCTTGATGAGGATCACCAGCTCATTGGTGAGCGGCGGGATGATGATGCGGAACGCTTGCGGTAGCACGATCGACCTGGTCGCCGCTCCTTTGCTCATGCCTAGCGAGCGGGCGGCTTCCATTTGACCGCGCGGAACCGCCTCGATTCCCGCCCGGATGGTCTCTGCCATATACGCAGCCACGACTATCCCCAGACCGACCGTTCCTTTGCCCAGCGTGCCCCCGGGGATACGCACCCCCATGGCAATCGGTAGGCCGAAACCCACCAGGATGATCGTTACCAGGGCCGGAAGCCCGCGGAACAATTCGATGTAGGTGGTGGCGATCCACTTGTACGGCTTGATATCGGATCTCTTCATCAGGGCCAGGATCAAGGCCAGGATCAGCCCGAAGGTGAAAGCCAGAGCGGTGTAGATGATGGTGTTCTTGGCCGCGACCGTGATGACCTCTGGGAACATCTCCGCGGCGATTTCAGGATTGAAGAAAGCCTTCTGAATGGTGGGCCAGTCGGCCGCCAACACCACTACCACGAACACGAGGATCAGCGTCCCGTAAAGGACTCCCCGGCGAACCTTTGCCTTGGTCGACTTCTTCATGACGTCGTCCCCATTCTCCAATGATAAGGGGGACCCTAGTCGGGTCCCCCTTAGGCTGGCTTCTCAGATTGGGTTTACTTGAAGTACTTGTCGTAGATGGTGTCGTAGGTCCCGTTGCCCCGGACGGTGGCTAGCGCTTCGTTGACTGCCGTGAGCAATGCTTCCTTACCCTCTTCCTTGACGGCGAAGCCGTATACCTCACCGGTCGGGTACTCGGCGACCACGGTAAGGGAGTCATCACCCCTCGCGCGCTCGACATTGACCGGCAGATCCTGGAGGATTCCCTGGATGTCGCCGGCTTCCATTGCCACGAACAGGTCGGCGCTCTCGCTGAAGCTGACAACTGCCACACCACCGGGGTTGTTTTCGTTGGCGTATTCCTCGCCGGTGGTTCCCGCCTGCACGCCAAGGCGCAATCCCACGAGATCGTCGTAGCTGGAGTAACCGGAGTCTGCCTTGACCATCAACGTCTGGTCGGCGTCGAAGTAGCCGTCCGAGAAGTCGATGTTCTCTTCCCGATCGGGCCGAATCGTGATTGCCGAAGCGGCAATGTCGCACTCGTTGCCGACCATAGCCGTGCCGCTGGTAATGGAATCGAAACCGGAGTCGATAAACACGACTTCCAGTTCGAGTTCCGCACCGATCGCCTCCATCAGCTCAACGTCGAACCCGGTGTAGGCGCCGCCCTCTTCAAACTCGAACGGCGCGTAGGGAATGTCCGAACACACAATCAGCTTGTCTGCTTCGACGAGGTCGTACTCGCCACCCGCTCCACCGGTACATGCGCCTGCCATCAGCGCAAAGGCCAGCACCAGGATCAGTGCCGCCGTGTTTCTTCTTTTCATGTTCTTCCTCCTCATGTTTGGTCGGGGTCGGCCCTCCGACCGGTTCCCCTCTGAGGGATGTTAGGCGGATCGAAAAGGGCTTCCCAATGGGTTCACGGGTTGGTCTATTCGCGCTAATCACTAATCTGATTGTTCAATGGCGCGGTTGTCCGGTTGGCGGGCGATCGCTCGACCTGAGGTTGACCTGTGACCACAACCGACAACGTGTTCGCTCGGGTGACCGGTGCCGCCGACTTGCGGGTACTGGACCACGACGAGTTGATGCAACTAGCCGGCGAGATCCGGGCCTTCATGGTCGACACAATCTCACAGACGGGTGGGCATTTGTCCCCCAACCTCGGGGTTGTCGAGTTGACGCTGGCGCTGCACCGGGTTTTCGACAGTCCGAGAGACCGCATCATCTGGGATGTCGGTCATCAAGCCTATGTCCACAAGCTGGTAACCGGCCGCCGGGATGAGTTCACAACCCTCCGCCAATACGGGGGCATGACCGGCTACCCCAATCGTTTCGAGAGCGAGCACGACTTTGTCGAGAACAGCCACGCCTCGACGTCGCTCAGCTACGCCCTGGGAATGGCTCTTGCCAAACAGCGGTCGGGAGACGACAGCTACACGATTGCGGTGATCGGCGACGGCGCCCTCACCGGCGGCATGGCCTACGAAGCCCTCAACCACATCGCCGTGCTGCAACCGCCCAAGCTGATCATCGTCGTGAACGACAACGGCCGTTCTTATGCGCCCACGGTGGGCGGAATCGCGGCGCTCGGTCATCTCCGCTTCGATCCGCGCTATGAGTGGACCAAGAAGACCATCGGCAAGATCCTGAGGAGTATTCCGGCCATCGGTGAGGGAGCCGACGAACTCGCACATCGGCTCAAGGAGTCGGTCAAGCAACTAATCGAGCCGGGTACCGTCTTCGACGCCCTCGGCCTCAAGTATTCGGGCGCAATTGACGGCCACGACATCGATGCAATCGAGGAGACCCTGGAACACGCCAAGTCCTTCGACGAGCCGTCGGTGGTGCATCTCATCACGGAGAAGGGCCGTGGCTACGAACCCGCCCTCAACAATGAAGAGGACAAGCTGCACGGGGTCGGAGCGTTCGATGTTGAATCCGGTCGTCCGGCCAAATCGGAGTTGAAGCTCACCAGCGTGGCCGGGCAAGCCATCCTGCAAGCTGCCCGGGACCGAGAAGACCTGATCGCCATCAGCGCCGCCATGATTTCTCCGACCGGACTGACCGCGATGGCTCGCGAGTTTCCGGAGCGAGTGATCGATACCGGCATTGCCGAACAACATGCGGTCACCCTGGCCGCCGGGTTGGCGATGACGGGTATGCGACCCGTGGTGGCTATCTATTCGAGCTTTCTGCAGAGGGCTTTCGATCAGATCGTTACCGATGTCGCCATGCACAACCTGCCGGTTGTTTTCATGATCGACCGGGCGGGAATCACGGGCCCGGATGGTTCGTCTCATCACGGCGCCTTTGATCTTTCCTACCTCCGGATGATCCCCAACATGACCATCGGTGCTCCCGCCGACGCCGAAGAGTTGTGCGGCATGCTCGAGACCGCCTGGGACACCGATGGCCCTATCGCCGTCGGTTCCCGAAGGGCGCAGCAGCTTCGGTGCCGTCGCTGCCGGTCGCTCCGCTCGAAGTGGGCGTCGGCGATGTGATCCAGGAGGGCGACGACGTTCTGCTGCTGGCATTAGGAAGCATGGTCGAACCCGCGGTCAAGGCAGCGGGCATGCTTGCCCAGCAAGGGACCTCATGCGGGATCGTCAACGCTCGCTGGGTGAAACCACTCGATCAGCGTTTGCCGGAGTGGGCGGCGCACTACCCGAAGGTGGTCACTCTGGAAGACAACGTGATCGCCGGAGGATTCGGGGCGGCCGTCCTCGAAGAACTGTCCCGGCACGGACTTGCGGGCAAAGTCTCGTTGCTCGGGCTTCCCGATCGTTTCCTGCCTTCCGGATCGGCCGCGGATATCGCTACGTACGTCGAACTGGATCCCGAGTCGATTGCCGAGCGGGTGGCTGAAATCGTAAACAGCGCCTAACGGTTTGTCAGGCTTTGTGTTTCCCACAACAGGTCGGCAAATCGCAACCGGTGACTGGCAACTGATAACGGGAGACCGGCAGCTCGGATCCGGCGCTGCAAATTTTCAGTTGAAAACGATCATCGTCCGGGTCTATGGTCCCATCACCCGGGAGTCTCCCGGTACCCGACCATGCTTGGGAGGAGAGGGATGATCAAGCGACTATTGCTGCTCGTCGTAGTGCTCGCCATGGTGGCGACAGCCTGCGGCGGTGACGGCGCTGAAGAAGAAACAACAACAACAACGGCTGCAGATGGCGGCGGTCAAACCGCCAGTGAAGGTGTGTATGCCGAGGTTGTGGCCCGGGACGTACTCAACTGCGGTGTGAATAACGAGGTCTTCGGGTTTGGGTCCATCGACGCAGACGGAAACTTCATCGGCTTCGATATCGACTACTGCAAGGCAGTAGCTGCCGCGGTGCTGGGCGACTCCACAAAGGTCGATTACAAAGCTCTGACTGCTCAGCAGCGGTTCACCGCACTGCAGTCCGGCGAGATCGATGTGCTGATTCGCAACACGACCTGGACGGCCAGCCGGGACGGGGCAGAGGGCGGAACCTTCGTAACCACCACGTTCTATGACGGCCAGGGCATGATGGTGAAGTCAGACAGCGGGATTGCGTCAATCGAGGATATGGCGAATACGACAGTCTGTGTGCAGTCGGGAACGACGACCGAGCTGAACCTTGCCGACCGTTTCCTGGCCGGTGGATTGGACTTCACGCCGCTGACCTTCGACTCGAACGACGAGCTGCGGCCAGCGTTCGTGGCCGATCAGTGTGACGGCTGGACATCCGACAAGTCGCAGCTGGCAGCCTTCCGTGCCCAGAACCCTGAGGCCGACGGCGGTCCCGAGGCGTGGACAATCCTGCCTGAGACGTTCTCCAAGGAGCCCCTTGGCCCCATGGTGCTCGACGGCGACTCCCAGTGGGCCCAGACGGTTAACTGGGTTGTGTTTGCCACCATTCAGGCCGAAGAGTTCGGATTGAACTCGGGCAACGTCGAGAGCTATTCCGGCGAAGACCCCAACATCCTGAAGTTCCTCGGCCAGCCGTCTGGTGATCCACCGACCGTGACCGACCCCGGTCTCGGTCTGCCGACTGACTTCGCGGTCAACGTGATCAGCCAGGTAGGCAACTACGAGGAGATCTACAACCGGAATGTGGGCCCAGATACCCCGCTCGGACTGGTGCGCGGTGTCAACGACCTGTGGACCCAAGGCGGACTGCTTTACGCCCCGCCCTACCGGTAAATAGCACGAACGCGGGGGACCGGCATTCGCCGGTCCCCCGGACTCTCGAGTGAGGTGATGTGGCGGTAACTAGCGACAACGTCGGCGTGGCCCGGCCCCCGTTTTGGCGCGATATCAAAGTGCTGCGCGTGGTAGCCCAGGTCGTGGCCGTGGTGGGGACCGTCGCCTTGTTTCTCTACCTTGGGCGAAACCTCACAACCAACCTCACGGCTGCCAATATCCCGACCGACTTCGAGTTCCTCAAACAGCCGGCCGGGGTCAACGTCACGGGGTCGGATTTCAAGCCCTCACAGCCGATCTCCGACATTGTTTTCCTGGGCATCAAGAACACGGCTGCCCTGGCCGTGGTCGGTATTCCGCTGCTGACCATCCTGGGTACTCTGATTGGGATTGCTCGCCTGTCCACGAACTGGCTGGTGCAAAGAGCCGCCACCATCTACGTCGAGACACTGCGCAACATTCCCCCATTGCTGGTGATCATTTTCACCAATGCCGCGGTCATCCTTTCCCTGCCCCGCATGCAAGATGCGCTAACGCCGGGTGATCTTTTCGTTATCTCCAATCGCTTCCTGGCGATTCCCTGGGCGACCGCCGGGGATAATTCCGGGGCCTACCTGGCCGTGCTCGGCGTCGGGATCGTCGCTTCGATCGTCGTGTGGATCTGGCGAACCCGGAAATTCGATGCTACGGGCACTCCTCCTCATCGTTTCCTGTGGGGGACTGGCACTTTCCTTTTCTTTGCAATTGTGGGTTTCTTCGTGCTCGGCCGCCCTTACTCTCTCTCGCGGCCAGAGGTGATCGACGGACGGTTCATCGAAGGTGGTTACCAGACGGTCGGCCCCTACATCGCAGTTCTGGTGGCACTGGTCATATACACCGCCAGCCATGTGGCCGAGATCGTGCGGGGCAGCATCCAGGCGGTTGCCAAGGGTCAGACCGAGGCCGCCAACGCTCTGGCCCTGAGCAGCTTTCAACGGCTCCGGTTTGTGGTCCTTCCCCAGGCTTTTCGGATCGCCATCCCCCCACTCATCAACCAGTTCCTCAACTTCACCAAGAACACCTCCCTGTCAATCGCCATCGGCTACGCAGAGATCACCCTGGTGGTCTTCCAGGCGATCGGTAACGCCAAGCCCGCTCCGCAACTCATTCTTATCCTCATGGGTTCGTACCTCCTGTTCTCGCTGACCGTTTCGTTGCTGATCAACGTGCTCAACCGCCGTCTCCAATTGGTGACCAACTAATGGTCGCCGGCACCGACACTGCTGTGGTTCGGCGGGAGTCGCCCGCGGTTCGCTGGGCGAAAGAGAATCTGTTCAGTAACTGGTACAACGCACTGCTGACCGTGATCTTCGGGGTGTTGTTTCTGTGGGGCGCCTTCACGCTGTTCCGCTGGGTCTTTTTCCGGGCCGAGTGGGATATTGTCAGGACCAACCTGACTCTGTTCATGGTCGGAAGGTTCCCCCGGGATGAGCTGGCTCGAATCTGGGTGAGTAACTACCTGATCGCCGGGGCGATCGGGCTGATGGTTGGTGCCGCAACCGCATCTGCGGCGGCCGCCGCCAAGGAAGCGGCCTTGCCTTTCGTCAGGTCGACGCCCCGTGACTGGATTCAGCGGTTCTGGCCGATCCTGCTACTCGTCGCCATCCTGCTGCAGTTCAGCCGCACCTGGACGCCCACCATCATGGTCATCGGTATGGTGGGAGTCGGTGTTGGCCTTCGCTACGCCGGAGTACATCTGCCGACGGCCGTTCGGCGTTACGCCTGGCTGATTATGACAATCATGTTGTTCGGCGCTTTCGCTGCGTTGTCCTTGTTTGGTGGTGTGGAGTTGGACGACTGGGGCGGGTTGCACCTCACCATCTTCATTACGGTGGCCGGTATCGTCCTGGCGTTCCCGCTGGGACTCCTGTTTGCCCTAGGGCGCCGGTCAAGCTTGCCGTTGGTTCGGTACCTGTCGGTTACATACATCGAGTTCATTCGGGGTGTCCCGCTCATCACGCTGCTGCTCATGGGTGCATTTGCTCTGTTGTTCCTCCTTCCCCCCGGAACCCAATTGGGCGCAGTCGCCAGGATGATCGTGGCGATCATGCTCTTCACAGCCGCCTACGTGGCTGAGAACGTCCGGGGTGGGTTGCAGGCGGTCCCCAAAGGCCAGACGGAGGCAGGTCAGGCCCTCGGCCTGGCGCCATGGAAGGTCATGCGCCTCATCGTCCTGCCTCAGGCCTTGCGGGCGGTGATCCCTGCAATGGTGGGTCAATTCATCAGCCTGTTCAAGGACACCTCACTCTTGGTGATCGTCGGGATCACTGAGCTTCTTGCGGTTTCTTCCATTGCCAACTCTCAACCCGAATATCTGGGGAAGGGCCTGGTCGATGTGACGTTGCCATTTGTAGCCCTGATCTTTTGGGTTGGTTCGTACACGATGTCGCGGGAGAGCCGGCGGCTCGAGAAGAAACTGGGAGTAGGAGAACGATGACTCAGAGCAACGTGCATTCAGACGCGACGCAAGTGCGAGGCGACATCATTATCGAGGTGAAGGGCGTCGATAAGCATTTTGGCGACTTCCAGGCTCTCAAGAACATCAACCTGAATGTCGGGAGACAGGAAGTGGTTGTGGTGATGGGCCCCTCCGGCTCAGGAAAGTCCACGCTGATTCGCTGCATCAACCGCCTTGAGAAGCACGACGCCGGTCGGATCATTGTCGATGGGATCGAATTGTCCGACGACATCCGCAACATTCAAGAGATCCGTCGTGAAACGGGCATGGTTTTCCAGCAATTCAATCTGTTTCCGCACCTAACAGTGTTGGAAAACATCACCCTGGCTCCCCGCCAGGTGCGCAACATGCCCAAGGATGAAGCTGAGGAAATGGCGATGCTGCAGCTTGAGACGGTGAAGATCCCGGAGCAAGCGCAAAAATACCCTGGTCAGTTGTCGGGCGGCCAGCAGCAGCGAGTAGCAATTGCCCGGTCGCTTGCCATGCAGCCCAAGGTGATGCTCTTCGATGAACCCACTTCGGCGCTCGACCCGGAGATGATCAAAGAGGTGCTCGACGCCATGCAGGAACTGGCGGAGTCGGGGATGACCATGATCGTGGTCACCCACGAGATGGGATTCGCCAGGGCTGTTGCCAACCGGGTGCTCTTCATGGCCGACGGCGAAGTCGTCGAGGTGGGCACTCCTCAGCACATCTTCGAGAATCCTGACGAGGACCGCACCAAGCTGTTCC
>CAVRPP010000005.1:0-402538 GCA_963723165.1 uncultured Actinomycetota bacterium | reverse complement strand
AGCCGGTAACGCGTCGGACCCCCTGCGGGCACGGCCGAGTTTCGCTCAACCGTCTGTATGACGACAAAGCCGACCGACCAGGCCGATCAGACGGTTCGCACCATCGGGGCAGAGCCGACCACCAAGGTGGCGGTGGCCACTCCGCCGATCCGCTCCAGCGACCGGTACTCGTCGCGTAGCAAGGCCTCCACCAGGAGCCTGCCGTTTGCAACTCGAGCCGCGACCGACGGAGTTCTCTCAGATCTTGTTGAAGACGCTCCCCAACACCAGCAGGATGCCGCCGACCGCGGTCAGCCAGAACGCAATGTCGGGAATGAGGTCCCCGCCGATTGGTGCAACCCACAACACGATGCCGAGGACGAGCACCCCGAGCGCCGGCCAGAAAGTCTTGCCTGTTGGGGGGCTCAGCCGCATCGTTTCTCTCCTCTGCGTCGCTCGACGGCGTTTCAGCAAATCTAGGGGCCAACCGCCTGATGTCGAACCTATTTGAACATCGGGGCCCGGGTCGGTCGGATTGATCGCCGCGCCCGCACCTCACACCCTGATCCCGAGGCGTGGCGGGGGCCGGAGAGAAGAAGGAGACCGTCCAAGCAAGTGCCGGCGGCCGCCGACCGGATCCTGGTGTTCACCGGGCCGGGTGTCTCCACCGGATCGGGTATCCCCGACTCAGGGGACCGGATCGATTGTGGACCCGGGGTCGACCCGGCCGAATTCTCCCGATCGTGAATCCGCGCTGAAACGGTAGGAACTGGACCAGGTTGTCGCCTCACCCGGATCGAGCCTGATGCGGATGAAGGGTTCCGGGCACGCGGCCCGCTCCACCGCCCAGAAAACCATGCGCTCGATCGGCGCATCACCATCGAACGAAACCGCGGCCCCGGTGATCTGGCTGCGGACGGTGGCGGTGTTGTAGTCAATGCGGCCCGGGCCCTCGTACAGCTGAGTCCAGAGCGATCGTTCTCCAAGTGGGCGCTCGACCTCGATCTCGCTGTCGCGAAACCAGGCCAGGTCGTTGATCGATTTCGGCTCGTCAGTCGCAAAGGCAAACTCGACTACGTAATCCGGGCCGTACGGCGTGCCGTCGATCAAGGTGAAGTTGTGGTTGTAGTGGTTGATGTCGATGGTTCTGGCGCCGCTGTTTTCGAGGCGGTAGTCGATGACGAAACCAGGTTCACCCTGCAGCAGGCGGATCGTCTTGCGGTAGCGGTAGGCCCAGCCGCGCTCGCCGTCCAAGACCTGTTCGAACTTGATCCAGTCGCCGCCCTGTTCGATTCGCCAGGTACCGGCGCGGCGCAAACGATAATCGCCGTGAAACAGGTACTCGTCGCTCGTGCCCTTTTCCAGCAAACCTACCCCGATTTTGACGAAGGAATCCCCCTCCCCGGCCTCGGCGAAACCCATGGGATGAAACATCGCGAATTCATCGGCAGGACCGCTGATCGAGTCGTGCCGATACGGGTCATGCTCTGCGTGCAGCGGCGCGTAGAAGCGGTGACCCCGGTAGTGGACGTGCTCGATGATGCCCGACCAGTCGAAACGCGTACCGCGGTAGTAGCCACGCTCGGCATCCGGCAGGTAAATCGAAACCTCGATTTCGCCGTTCGCGAGCCTGGCCCTGGGGAAATCAGGCTCGACCAACACGTTCGCTCCCGTTGCTGTCAGAAGCGGGGAGATGGCAATGTTCCACGTAGTAAGCCGGATCCTCGAGCGTGCGCCGCTGCGTTTCGTTGTCGAGACGGGGTCGAACGGTTCGGCGCCGATATGCCCCGGCCTCGAGACCGGTATCCGGCATTAGTCGTTCAATCCCACGCAAAGACAACCTTGCCGGCTTTGCCGGCATCAGAAAGCTCAAAAGCCTCTTTCACCTGCGTGATCGGAAAGGTATGGGTGACAATGTCTTCGGGCTTGATCTTCCAGCGCACAATGTGCTCTATCGCATCTTCCATCTCGGCTATGCCAGACATCCAGGACCCATGCAGAGTGAGTTGTTTCTGAATCAAAGTGAAACTGGGATTGAGACTCAGGTTGCCGTGTTCACCCAGAAAAACGACTCTGCCCCAGAGCCGGGCTGCCTCGAGAGAGAGCATTCGCCCGGCCTGAGAGGCAGAGCATTCCAGGGAGACTTCAACACCATGTCCGTTTGTGTATTCCTTGATTTTGTCCAGGGCTTTCTCATCGGCAATGAGCCCCAGGTCGCAGCCGAGTCTTTCGGCTGTGGCCACTCTTTCCGGGCTAATGTCGACGCCAATCACTCTTGCCCCGCGCGCCTTGGAGATTATGGCAGCGGCAAGACCAACGGGGCCAAGACCCACGACTAAGACCGTGTCATAACCGGATACATCGGCCCGACGCACACCCTGGAATGATGTGCCGAATCCGCAGGAGATTATCGCACCGTCAACAAAACTCAGCTCGTCTGGAAGCTTGAGCAGGGTGTATTCCTCCGTCAGCATGAAGTCGGCATAGGCGCCATCTCTGTGCCAGCCGTAAACACTTCTTTGGTCACTGGTGCAGTTGACTATCCAGCCTTTGCGGCACGCATAACAGTTACGGCAGCCGGTTATGTGGTAGACGATTACCCTGTCGCCCTCGTTGAAGTTCTTACAGTTAGGCCCGATTGCTTCAACAGTTCCACAGGGCTCATGCCCGGCAATACAGCCCTGGTAATGACCGGGGTCATCGAGGTTCATTGTGCGGTAGATATTGTGTAGGTCACTACCGCACATTCCGGCTGCTTTCATACGCAAGAGAACCTGCCCTGGACCGGGTTCAGGCACCGGAAACTCTCTCAATTCCACCTGGCGTTTGCCGCCAAGAATGATTGCGCCCTGCATTTCATTCATTTTCAGCCCTTCCTTCTGACGGCAACACCATCCGGATCAAGCTCTACCGCTATCCCGGCAATGCTGCACTCGCCTGGATGAAACGTATGGAAGTGACGCTAGTGGACGGGGAGCCAGTCGAACGCGCCCTGCGGCACGGATGGCTGCGCTTCGTTATGCGCTGTTGGGCACACTGATTCGCCGCGGAAGGGCGCTGCTCGTCCGGGTGGGGTCGTGGCCATCAGTGATGGGCAGCAGTGGCGAAAACGCTTGGCAGTTATGGTGTGAGATGAAGTGACATTCGACCCTGGCACCCTTTTCCATCCGTTGCGAGAGTTAACCACAGCGGGAAGAGGGAGTATTTGTGGTACAGCTCATAGGTCCGACGCCCGACGTGTCCGACAAGCGAGCCCTCATGCGCGTTGTTGTCATGGTGTGTCTCTTTTCTATGCTGGCAGCCGCTTGTGGGGGCGGGAATGCTGCGTCGACCACTTCTGCCACACTGCCATTGTCGACCACCACCGCTTCGACGTCTCCTCCAACGACCACAGCACCGTCAACCACGACAACCACGACAGAGCCACCTACCACAACCACCACCGTTGGTCCTCTCGTACGCTCGGAGGTCTTGGAAGACGAGGCCGCGCGATCAAGGAGCGCTGTTCTCGTCGAGGACCTGGTCAGTCTGGAGGCGCCTCAACGGTGGCTGAATACTCACGAACTTACGACCGACGACTTCGACGATCACGTCGAACTGATGGGCAAGGTGGCCGATGCCCAAGGTGTATTCCTGGACCTGGAAGGTGATCGTAACGTCCTCGCCGTCTTGGCTGCCTTTTCTCCGCTCGCGTTTTGTCAGTGGGCCTTGGAAGGGGTTGCCCTCGACGACGCGAGCAGGGCCATCAAGGAAGCAGTGCTTCCCCACACGGGCGACCGTTCAGCCGCCTCATCCTTTTCCGGCGCCAGTGGATCGATTGCCAAGAACTTGGTGTGTCCCGAGTTCGAGGCTGCACTGGGGCTGCAGTACGTTGGAGTGGGTGAAGAGATCATCACTGACGATTTTCAACTCGAGGACAGTGGTTGGCCGATCGAGTCGTACGACTGGGGCCAGCTGCAGTATTCGTCGGGCTTCTATCGCATGCTCCCTGATGGGAGCGATTCGCTGCTACATGCCGTCTTGCCCGATAGCCACAGCAACGTGATCATCGACGCATGGGTCCGCCCGATCCGCGGTGCCGACAACCAAACAAGTTACGGCATCATGTGCCGTGAAAGCACCGCAAGCGGGTACCTGAACGGCTACCTATTCCAAATCACAACCGACGGGATCTACGACATCATCCGCTATAACGACAACCAGTCCAAGACCCTCAAAGGTGGCCAATCGGACAAGGTCCACCTTGGCGACTCCTGGAATCATCTCACTGCTATCTGCCATGGCCCTCGACTTGCCCTGCTCATCAACGGCTCCTTGGTCGCCCAGGTAGACGACGACACTCACTCAGAAGGCAAAGTAGGCCTCGCAGCCTGGAGCACGGGCTCAACCGGCGCCGACATCGTCATCGATGACTTCTACCTCAGCCAACCGAACGACGAAGTCCTGGCCATGCTCGACCGACTACCGGGCAGCTGACCGGGGATGCGGTGGCCGCCAGCCTCACCGGGACGTCACGCCTCGGCACAGGACAGCACAGAACGTCCCGTACTTGCCGGGTCCAGACCCCGAACCACGAAGACCCAACTTGGCATCGCGAAACCCGGAGACTTATTTCATCTGTTTCTTCGTTGTCGTCTGCCGGGTTGCGTTTTGATGGGGGAGTAGGGTCGGGGTTCGACGGCAGGTGGGCATGTCTTCGACCTATCAGCACGATCCTGATGCGGCGCCGGATTCCGAATACGGAGCAGGCGTCGTCGACTTCCTGACCGCCGGGACACGCGGTCGGATGCTTGATCCGCGCCGGACGCCCATCGTGGTCATCGGACTCGGTGACGGCATCGGGTTTTTCGAGGTTGAAGTCACCAAGTTCGAGGACCAGGGCGCCCGCTGGTCGATACCCCTCGAAGACGTCGACCATTTCCAGTTTGAACGCGGTTCGCCACGTCTCGACAAGGACCAGATCGCCGGTTTGCTGGAGCTCCGAGACCGGGTCGATCGGCCGCTGGCAATTCCCGTCGACCCGGAAGGCGCGCGGGTGACCCGGAGGCGGCTCGAGGAGCTACGGGCCAAGAGCCGGGAATGGTTCGGCTCCAAATCGAGATTCGCGGAAGATCCCGGCTTCGACTTCGCTTCGACCATCGGCCGGGAGGATCTAGCCGACGACCTGTCAAGTTTCATGGGTTCACTCGGTCTCGCCGGGGTAGAAGAAGGCTTTGCCGCGACCTACGTCTCCAACCCGGGATCGGGTGACCTTGTGCGCGGACACGAGATTGCTGCGGCCCGGCTCGGAGTCTGTCCGTACGACGGGAAAGCCCTGCGGGACCCAACGGCCACCGCCGGCATCTGGTCCGACGACACGCGAGCCTTGCACCTCCTGAACCGGCTCGCCTTTGTCGCCGAGGCGTACCGTCTGGCCGGGTTTGAGCAGGTGTGGCTGTACCGGGCTCTCGCTTTTCAGGGACCGATGCAGGCGCCCCGCCGCCACTCGTTCATCTCCGCAACCTTCTCCCGCCCGGTGGCCGAAGACCTTTTTGTCAGTGGAGAGAACGTCACCACCGCGGTGCTGTACCGCCAGGCTGTGCCCGTCGAGCGGTTGCTCATGACCTCCCAGGAAACGGCTGCGATGAACCTACATTTTCACGAGGCCGAAGCACTGCTGCTCGCCGATCCAGAGAATCGCGCCTTCTGAGGGTCAACGCGGTCTGCTTCGCCAGGCAAGGTCGCCTACTGGGACGGCGAGTGTGTTCGCCCAGCGAGGCAAGTCGATGAGAGTGTTGGGCCCGCTCGGGGACCTGGGCCGGACCGTCCCCCACAGATCGTTCCCGGACCGGGTGATGGAGTAGCAACCGAGTAACGGGCTGGCGCCACTCTCCGTGTCTTCTTCTGTCACAGGCGGTTGGTAGAAATGGGGCATGAACGACAGTCAAGACTCCGGCGATCCGGTCGATACCCAGGTGGCGGCCCGATCCCGGATAGCCCGAAAGGACTGCAAAACCGCTATACGCCTGGGAGTTCCAAAACGCCCGGCGGTTTGAGTCGCCGGCTCCGTACGGGCACCCTCAGGGGGCGGTGATCTGGGAGAAGGTACCGACCTGGTGGCCGAGGTCTGGGAAAACCATAGCAGAACTGTTATATTCAGGGGTCATGATCGGCAACCAGTTGATGCGCGAAGCTCGTCTTCGCTCGGGGATGACCCAGGCCGAGCTGGCGGCTCGTTTGAATACCCACCAGTCGGTGGTCGCCCGCTGGGAATCGGGTCGCACCCACCCAGACTTCGATACGGTTGTGCGGGCGGTGCGGGCCACCGGCCACGATCTCGGGTTCTCGATGACCGAGCGTAACGATCACGACACGACGCTCATCAATCGTGAACTCGGCCTCGCCCCTCACCAGCGTTTGGCCGCGATGGTGGACGCCGTCCGCCAGTTCGACCGGATGGCGGAGGTTGCCGGTGGCTGAGTTCGACCCGGTCGCCATTCTTCGATGCCTCAACGACCACGAGGTCGAGTTCGTGGTGGTCGGGGGAGTGGCGGCCCGGTTGCGGGGAGCGCCCCTCCTCACTCAGGACGTTGACGTTACGCCTTCTCTGTCGCCCGGCAATCTGAAACGACTGGCGGCCGCTCTCGAGGAACTGCAGGCCCGGTTGCGGACCCCCGGCGATCCCGACGGTGTTCCCTTTCCGTTCGACCCATTGCTGATTGAGTCGGCCAAGGTCTGGACGCTGACGACCCGCTCCGGTGACCTCGATCTGGTGATCTCACCCGACGGCACGGATGGCTACAAGGATCTCATCCGTTCGGCCGATCGGCTCGTGATTGCGATCGACCCGGAGGTCTCGGTGGCGGTGGCTTCGCTCGCCGATGTGATCCGTAGCAAAGAGGCGGCCGGACGGGACAAGGATCGGGCGGCGCTCCCACTGTTACGCCGAACGCTCGAGGAGTCGGGCAACTAGCGCGGTCTACGTCCCTGACCCGACGGTCTCCTCGAGTCGACCAGGACCCAACCACAGCGCACTCCGCACAGTGTCTAAGCCGACACAGCAGAGCGCTGGTGGAGCGCGGCGGTGTCAAACCCCTTGAAGATGAGCCACAGAGCCATGACCATCTCTTGTACTGCCATCGGCGCATAGAGCGCGGTGGACAGTGTGGAATTGGGATCCCCGCTCCACAGGAGCGAGAGGCTGGCCACCACGAATAGCGGCGATGCAACCAGACCCCAGAGTGACAGCCATGTCGGGATGATCCTCGACTTCCACAACAGGTAGTACAGCATTGCTGCGCCGATGGCGAAGACCGTTTGCCCAAGTGCATAAGCCACATCAACCGTCGACCCCAACATGGCGGCACTTGTCTGGAAATGGGAAGCCGCCGGCGCCCCCGCCGCAATGAACTCCCGGCTCAAGGGCATGAACGCCAGGGTGGCGAGTACGGCAATGACGAAGGTTGCGCCCTCGGTGGCTCTGGTGCCTACGTACCAGAGAGCCAGGCCTTGCTTGACTCCTGTGTCTGCAATCCGTTTCAAGACCGGGTAGATCATGAAGGCGACACCGGCGGCGGCGACCGCCAGGATCAAGTTCAGCAAAGCCACCATGATCAACTGGCCCTCGTGCGCGTTGGTGTTGGTGAGGATCCCGGCGCCGTCGGTCAGGGTTCTCCACGGGATAATCGACGATGCCGGCGCCACCGTGGCGAGGATGTACAGGACTCCCACCCAGATAGCGAGCTTCCGGTCTGAGGACATCTCTCTTCCCTTCATCGCTTCCCTTTCGTCGTGGTGCGTACTGTCCCGATTCCTTGCCGTCACCCGGCCCCGGCCACCGTCACGACGACCTTGCCGCGGGCGTGTCCCGCTTCGAGATATCGCATGGCATCCGGTGCCCGACTGAGCGGGTAGGTCGTGTCGATGACGGGGGTGACCCGGCCGGCTTCGATGAGTCCTTTCAGGTAGTCGAGGTCCTGGTTGGGTTTGTCGTTGACCGGGACCATCTTCTGACTGACGAACGGTGACAGCGCAACGGCTTTGAGCTGTTGAGTCATAGCTCCCAACCACCGGCCACCGCCTGCTCCCGGGGCGCCGTAGGTTCCCTTGGGTGTCAACACCCGCCGGCATTCCGACATCGAATGGTTCCCGACCGTGTCGAAGATGAAGTCGTAGCGCTGCTCACCCTGGGTGAAATCCTCCAGGGTGTAGTCGATGACGTGGTCGGCGCCGATTGATCGGACCATGTCTACGTTTCGGGTGCTGCACACCCCGGTCACTTCGGCGCCCAACACCTTGGCGAGCTGGACGGCGAACGTGCCGACTCCTCCCGACGCCCCGTTGATCAGGACCTTCTGGCCCGGCTGCACATTTGCTTGATCGCGCAGACCCACCAGTGCGGTTTGCGCAGCCATGGGTACGGCGGCTGCTTGCTCGAACGTCAGGTTGGCCGGCTTCAGCTCCGGTTTCTCTTCGGGGACGCTGATGTACTCGGCGCAGCCGCCGGTGCCCACTTCGGCGAACACCTCATCGCCCGTACGGAACCGGGTCACATTCCGGCCAACGGCTTCGACCTGTCCCGCTAGGTCGCTGCCCAGCACGGTTGGTGCTTTGCGGGGCTTGCGCAACCCGAACATGAGCCGCATGACGTACGGAAGGCCCCTGAGGAAGTGCCAGTCGTAGGGATTGAGGGAAGCGGCCCGAATGCGGATCAGTACCTCGTTGTCTGCGGCTACCGGTCGGTCGATGTCCCGCAGTTCGAGGACATGCTCAGGTGCCCCGTACTCGTTGTACACGATCGCTTTCATCGTGACTCACCTCCCCGTGCGACTGTGTGGCGATGCCCTTGACCATGAGCCAGATGCCGATCACCGGTTCGAATGGCATATACAACGCGTAGGGCAGATATGACTCGTAGTCGACTGCGAGGGCGAGCACGACCCCTATCGAAAGCACAACCATTGATGCGATACCCCAGATCGACAGGACCCGGGGAACGTATCTCGATTGATAAAACAGGTAGTACCAGAGCAGCGCACCGGCGGCGAAGAACACCATGTGGATTTCGTTTCCGCGCTGCTCAAATGCCACCAGGAAATCGGCCAGGGTTTGGAAATGGGAACCGGCCGGGGCTCCTGCCTCGACGTACTCCTGGCTCAGAGGAATGAGCGCTAATGCCCCGATCTGGCCGATGGCAAGGGTGGCAGCCTCGGCGATCCACATACCCAGCGCTACCACCGAGATCGTCTTGTTGACCTTGCTGAAGACTCGATACAACAGTGAGGCCAGAACCACGATGCCGACGCTGGTCACCAGCAACTCAACAAGAATGCTGGCCCTGGCTTGACCAGGGTTCTCCGATACCCGTTCCAGAATCTCGGTGGCGGTTCCGGTCCAAGGACTCAAAGCCGCACTGAGAGCGCTTCCGGCCGCCACTACCAGGAAGGCGGCCCCCAAGTACTTCGCGATTCGCTTGTCCGGATTCATGTGGTCCATTTCCTTCCTCGAGCCGTGTTGACGAGGCTGGTTGACGGTCCTGAGACTGTTGTGGGTTGCTGTTCGACAGTCGGGATAGGACCTGCAACCCGGCTCGCGTCTGGATCCGATTCCTTGCGCCGGGTACCGTCGTACCCCATGAACGATCCAGCCGACACCGTCATTGCCATCGCGGACCTACCCGCGTGAAAAGGCGGAACATCGCCGAACTGGTGATCGGGGCGCTGTACGCCACCGGAGCCGTTTTTCAGGCGTTCGACACCCTGCGGAAGAGCGAAGAGTTCTACCGTGTCATGGCGGAGCAGTCGTGGCTCCGACCGGCCGAACTTTTCATAGAAAGTGCCCTCGTACCGAACAGCTTTGCCGTCACTGTGTTGGTGGTCATCTTTCAGGCCAGCCTCGCAATCGCCATCTTTTCGCGGGGCGCGGCGGTTCGTCCCGCCTTGGTGGCCGGTGGGGTCTTCTCGATCGTGGGTGCGCTGACCGGCGGCCCGGCCGAAACCGTTGGTTACGCCATCCTCGCCCTCATCCACTTCCGGCTCGCCTCGAAAAGAGCCCCGTTGTCGGTCCCCTGATTGGGGTACCCGACCCCCACCCTGTTCTCCTCGCGAGACGCGTTTGCGGCCGTTTGTGCGTCGACGGACCCGTTCAGGCAGCACTAGAGGATCACCACCAGGGCGAGGACGCCAACAACGCCTGCCGCGGCCAACAGGGCTAGAGCCACAGCCTTGCCGATCTTCCGATAGGCGTATGCGGCCATGCCGAGCAGCAATACGAGTCGAACAATTTGGCCCACGACCGGGCCGTCTATCAACAGTCAGGCGAAGCCGGAGACGAGGATGAGGCCACCTGCCGTGAGACTCAACCCTGGTTCTATCCACGACGGCCATTCCCTCCGGCGGCCGACGAACGCACGCCAGACGACCAGTGCGATCCAGACACCCACTCCTGCAAGCATGACTCCTGCGGGCCAAACGAAGCTGTCGTCCACTGGGCCTCTCCTATCTACGTCGGCTGGTGCGGGGCATGAAGCCCATCGCTAGGTTTTGTCATTTGGTGCCACGGTTCACAGGGATCGTTGAGCCACTCCGCAACATGACGATCCCCACCCAGGAGAGCCACACGATGAGACCCAACCCGAAGACGGCCCCGACCGCTTCGAGAGCCGGGATGATCGTCGCCAGACCTGCGACCGCCATCACGATTCCCAGGTAGGCGAGTCCCTTGGGCAGGGCTCCGGTCTGCAGCGCCGCCCAACTCACCAGCAGCACCCAGATGGGTCCGAAGATCTCCATCCCTCCGCTCAACCCGTTGCCGACAGTGTCAACCGCCAGCCAGACCGACTCGGCCTGGGCAGGGTTTGTGCCATAGAGATCGACGACCGTTCCGAAACCGATGTTCAAGACCATGCCGGCGGCAACCAGCAGGCCCGACCAAATCAGCCCGAAGGCGGTAGCGGTCTGCGCCAGGGGCCGTGACCCGGTCTTCAACCGGTGATGGAGAGCCAGCGCCACTACCACCAGCACGATGCTGAAAACGATGAGGGTGACCAGGTTCCATATGTACATAGCGGTGTGGTTGTCCGCCAGAAACGCCACCGACTCGCCCGGCGTCGGATCCCCGGTGGTGTAGTCGGACAAGAAGAAGGCGAACATGCCCAGGCCAACGACCACGGTGGCGGCCGCGATCAGTGCGGCGATTCCCCCGGTCCTCTCGATACTTGTTTCTTTCGTTTGGGTTTGCACTGCTGATGCTCCTTCCCGGTCGATTCCGGCTAGCCGGATCTTTCGTGGCTACGCGTCGGCGCCGATCGATTCCTTTGTCCCAATCGTCTGCGCCCCTCCTCGCGGTCGGCTTGGGCGCGGTGGGCTGGTTCGAACGGAATCTGTTTGTGAGCGGGTCCCATATCGCGGTGTCGTAGCGACGGAGCAGGATCACGCCTTGCATGAGAGCCAGCACCAGGTTGGTGATCAGGTAGGGCCACGCCAGGAAGGGCAGTACCGCCAGCACCCACAGGACCGATGCGACGACGCCGGCATCGACGTAACTGCCCCGGCTCAAGATGAGCACAGCAACCGCCACTTCGAAAGCGATCACCAGGATCATGAACAGGTCGCCGTTTGGCATGAACACATCCCGCATGAAGTCCTCGAGGAACGGGAACCAGGCGCCCTCGGCGTAGCCGTCCAGCTGGTCGCTCCGGGGGAGCGTATAGACCGTGTTGAAGACGGCAGCCGCCAGATAGGCGATGCCGATGAAGGCTCGCCAGATGTTCCAGCCGATACCCCCGAAGGTCCTGGTCGATTCTGCCGTCATGACGCCTCCTCATTGCTTGCTGCGGCCGGCGGTTGATCCGCGCCGCTCGGCTGGTAGGTCTCGAACCGCAGGACTTCAATGCCGAGTTGTCGAAGACGGTCGAGGATGCCGTAGATCTGTGACTGGTCGATGAACTCACCGGTGAGCGTGGTGCCACCGGTGCGATCGTGTCTTGCCGCTCCACCGAGGTCCTCGGCGAGGTCCGCGCTGAGTCGCCCTGCGACCCGGATGCTGAATCGTCTGCGATTCGGTTGACCTGGTTCGGACATGGTTTCGATGGTTCCGGATGGCGGGGTGGTCTGACATCCCCCTCGCCGAGAACCCCCCGGGGGGTCCTGCCGGTTGGACAATGGGTCGCGCTCTAGGAGAGGTTCAGCTCGCGGGCGGCATCGAGGGCGGCTTCCCGGGAGGACACGCCGAGTTTGCGGTAGATGGACTTGGCGTATCCCTTGACGGTGTTGTGTGAGATGTACAGCTCGCCGGCGATCTCCCGGAGGGAGAGCTTGCTGCGCAGCAGGCGCAGGACGTCGCGTTCGCGGTCGGTGAGGGGCTCGACGTACGCCGTTCCTTCGGTGTGCTGGGGCGGCTGCCGCATCGACAGGTTCCGCTCGGCCGCGGTCACCAACTGCGAGACCCGGGCTGGATCGTTGCTGGCGTCGGCGAGTTGGCGGGCCTCACGGACCAGCGCCCGTTTCTCGGAGTAATCCTCCATGGCGTCGGCGAGGGCGAGACAGCCGTAGGCAATGAAGACGGGTTCGACCCATCCCCGGGCCAGGTCGAGACCCTGCTTGATCTGGTCGATTCCTTCGTCACGGCGGCCTTGAGCGATCCGGACCTTCCCGATCGCATAGTGAGCCGCCATGGGATCCGGGTAGCTGTAGTGCTCCCAGGGACGCGGCAGCGCCAGAGCTGCCTCGGCGGTTGCCTCGGCGGCCGCCCAGTCGCCGAGCTCCGCATAGGCGGCGGCGAGCAAGGCAGTCACGCCTCCGTCGGGAAGCGACGCCCTTTCTCGCGCCACCGATGCCGCTTGCAGTGCCGGGATCGATTCGAGCGCCCCAACCGACCAGAACGTGGCCATGCCCGCCAGGCCGATGGCTATCGGGTAGCTTCTCGAGCCGGTTTGTCGGAGCTCTTCGGAGATTCCCCCTAGTGCCGACTGGGCGACTCCCTTGTCGCCCGCCGCCAGCTCACAGAACGCCCGGTACAGCCCGGCGATCGTTTCGTACCCGGACCGGAGTTCGGCGGGCGCCGTGGCGATCGCCGCTTCGGCAATACCGATCCAATGCCAGCCGCTCGAGAAGTCTCCGCGGGCCAGCGCCGGGGCCACTCGAGCAATGGCGATCATGGGATACGTGGCGACGATGTCGTCGGGGAGTTGGTAGAGCCAATCCCAGAAGGTCGACCAGGGAACCCCACCCGGGCGTACCAGGTATCGGTCTATCAGTTCCGCGGCCCTGGGTTGGTCGCCCGCGGCGATTGCATGTGCGATCGCCGGCCCAAGGGAGTTGTTCTCGGCGTGCCAGCGACTTGCCCGGGCATGCAGCTGGGGGGCCAGCTCTGGATTGGTTCTGCGTAGCCGGTGGCGCAGCCACTCGACGAACAGATGGTGGTACCGATACCAGTCGCGACGGTTGTCGAGCGGGATCAGGAACAGGTTGCTGCCGCTCCAATTCCTCCAGCATTGCGTCTGATCCGGTGACTCCGGCAACCACGTCGCATAGCGGGCCGGATAGGTGATCGAGTATGCAGGTGCGGAGCAGGAACTCCTTCTGTTCATCAGAGAGCCGATCGAGCACTTCGCTGGTCAGGTAGTCGGCGACGTTGCGGTCGTCTCCGGCGAACCGTTCGATGAACCCTTTGGGGTTGTCCTGGCGTTGGAGGGAGAGACCGGCGAGGTGCACTGCTGCCGGCCACCCTTCTGTGTGCCGGCAGAGCAGCTCGACGTCGGCGGCGTCGATGTGAAGACCGAATCGCTCGTCGAGCAGCGTCTTCGTCTCCGCCGGCGTTAGGGCGAGCTGTGCGGACCGTATCTCGGTCATCTCGCCCGACGCTCTGAGCCGTCCGAGCGGAAGCGGCGGATCGGCTCGAGTGGCGATCACCAGGCTCACATTTGAAGGCAGATGATCGACCAGATACCGGACCGACTCATGAAGACGTGGTTGCGTCGTGAGGTGGAAGTCATCGAGCACCAGCACGATCGGCTCGTTGATCTCACCCAATTCGTTGACGAGTTGAGGGACCACCAGACGCATCGGATCCATACCGGGTGTGCGAAGCGTCTCGTCCTCGGAGGCCATGAATCCGGGGTGGATCGTCCGGAGAGCGGCAATGACGTAGGTCCAGAAGACGGCTGCATCGTCGTCGCCGTCTTCGAGACGAAGGAATGCGAACGGTCGTCCGTTTGCCTCGGTTTCGAGCCACGCGGCCAGCAGCGATGTCTTCCCCCACCCGGCGGGAGCGCTGATCAGGATGAGCTTCCCGGGTGATGTCGTCAGTTCTGCCACGACTTCGGACCGGGGCAGGAGGCCGGGCACGGGGACGGGTTGGGCGAGCTTGGCAGCCAGCAACGCCGCCGGAACATCCGCAAAGAGCCTGTTGGTCCCCTCGGGATCGCGTGCTTGTGAGCTGCGGGCGTCTGTGACAGCCATCGCTCGAGTCTATCTGCGATGCCGGTGGCCGGCTCACGGTCGACATTTCCGCAGCCGTAGCGGTGCCCGCCGTCTGAGCTGGTAGGCGAACTCCTTCGAGTTGGTGCCGCACGGCAACGCCCCTCCTGCCGCGTAGATCCCGAAGCGTCAGTAATCGATCTCGATCTCGAACCATTCGGGCCACGAGAGGCTCTCGAGCGTCGTCATACGAAACGCCGACACGCCGGCCAGCGGCGTCGGCGGGCGCCAGGTGAGCAGGTCGCCGGTCTCGGTGGCTCCCCGGAAAGTCTCGACGAGCGTCCACTCGCCGTCCACGAGAACCTCGAGTTCGTGGACGGTCTCGCCCGGCGGGTTCTGGAATACGACAAAACGGATCTCCGTCACCGTCTGGGGTCCGGGTAAGTCGACCCTGATCCAGTCCGGCGGATCGCCTCCGGACGACCAGAAGGACTCACCGGTGGCCGATCCGTCGAACACCAGCTCGGGCCCGTGCCCTTCCCGGCTCCTCGACGCCGAGGCCACCGGGGATTCGGGAATCGTGTAGCCGGGACACAACGTCTCGAACCCGGGTGCGCAGTACTCGGTGGTGCCGCCGATCACGGTGGCGAGAACCTCGACCGAAGGGAGCTGATCGATCGGGACGGTGAGCGGGTTGTCGGATAGAACGACGAGGTCCGCGAGTTTGCCCGGCGTGAGGGAGCCGACGAGGTGGTCCTGGCGCAACGCGTACGCCGACCCGGTGGTCATCATCGCCAAGCCCTGCTCGACGCTTACCCCGCCGTCGGCCATCCAGTCGGGCGGTTCACAGATCGTTCCGTCCTCGCCGACCGTGATGCGCGTCGCCAGGCTGAAGAGCTCGAGGATCGGACTGATCGGAGCTAGCCACGGATCATCTCCGTGCCATGCGACGACCAGACCCGGGTTGGCAGCGGCGATGGTCCCGGGCCGATCCCCGTACTCCTTGTAGAAATCGGTCCAGGCGAGGTCGGCCCGGCATGCTTCGGAGATACCAAAGACGGTCGGGACCAGTCCCAACTCGCCGTAGCGCTTGGCTACCGCCTCAGTGACGAAGGCGTTGTGCTCGATCCGGTGCCGCAAGGTATTGGGACGTCCGTCGAGAACCGCCGCGTAGGCGTCTTGCACCTCCTCGATCGCTCGATCGCCCTGGGCGTGGATGATCACCTGGTACCCGGCGGAGTCGGCCTCCCGTATCCAGCCGGTGAGGACGGAGAGGCTGTGGTAGGGATCACCGACGTCGTAACCGTCGAGGAACGGCTCGCTGGTGGCGATGGCACCGCAGACCCCACCGTCGGAGAAGATCTTGACGCCACCCACCCGGACCCGCTCGGCGAGGATCGCATCCGGTTCGTACGCCTCAAACCAGGTGCCCTGGTCTTCACCGCACGGATCGGTTCTCGCCAAGTACAACGTGGTTCGCACCCGCAGATCGCCGGATGTCGCAGCTTCGATGAACTGCTCGGGTAACCCCGGTTCGGCCGAAGCCTCGCCCACAGACGTGATGCCGTTGGCGAGGGCGAGACGCTGACCGGCCGCTATCCCTCCCATGTCGGTGAGGATGTGGGTGTGGGAATCGACGAACCCGGGGCCGATGGCCCGGCCGTCGAGGTCAACGATGGTCGTGTCTGGCCCGACGTGGCGATCGATCTCCTCGGCTGTACCGACTGCCGCGATCACTCCACCGCGGATGGCGATCGCTTCGACCGTTCCGAGCGCCGGATCCATGGTGACGACGTCGCCACCGCTGAAAATGATGTCTGCCGCTTCGGTCGCGGATGCCACCGTGGAGGTAGTCGGGGGCCGGGTGGCCGTCGTCGCGACCTCTGTTGAAGAAGTTGAGGGAAGATCGATCAAGGGAACGCTGGTTGTTGCATCTGCTCCACCGTCGCACGCCCCGAGAACGAGGGCCAGAACGACAAACGCACCCACCCGACTTTGCATTCGAGTGAAGGTAGCAGCGTGCCAACCCGAGCCACGTGCAGGGTTGGCCGAGACTCCACGACACGCCTGCGGCGCTCAATCAGCGGGTGCAACCACTCTCCGTAGCATTTCTGTCACACCCGGCTGGTAGAAAGTGTGTATGACAGGAAACAACACGTTCACCGGATCTCAGAGCGCGGAGGTGCGCTACAAGCTGGCCGGCATGATTCGCGGTGCCGTCAAGGAGCGCTTGCTGGTCGATATCGGGTATACGGTCACTGAGGTGAACGGCCTCTTCGAGCGACTCCACCGGATCGGCGACCAGGAGAAACTGCTCTCGCCGACCGATCCACGTCTCGCTCGTCTCCACGAGTTGTTGGGTGCTCAACCTCGCATCGAGAGTGTGCTGGCCGACTCGGTCGGGATCCTGTTGGGTACCGGAGGATGGCTGGTCACGCCCCACGACCGCCTGCCCGCCACCGACGCGGCGGTTTTCGAGCGGTTTCTCGAGAACGCCGCGAACCTCGCCGAGCGGCTGGTCGGCCTCAACCAGGCGGACCCAGATGCGTAACCCAGGTCAAGACATTCCGACATCCGGTCGATACCCGACGGGCGGCATGATTCCTCGATCCCGAAAGGACGACAAGTGGATATCACTCCGCTGACCGACCGGCTCGACGAGCTCATCACCCTTGTCCGCCTTGAGGGAGAGGGTGGCGGGGTGCTGGTTCCCGAACGGCCGGTTGAGCTCGATCCGCTGGTTGGGCCGCTCTACCCGGGCTACGACCCGGAAGAATGGGACCCGCCGTACTTCATGTTTGTCGCGGATTACGAGACCTCCACTGCAGTGAGCTTCGAATGGACGAGTGACGCCCCGATCGGCTGGTCTGCTTCGATCGGATACTTCGAGAGCAACGGCAGAGCGTACGTGGTGCTGCCCCCCGACGACGACGTCGAGCAGGCATGGCAGGCGATCGCAATTGTCGACCCTGCGGACCACCGGCCGAGCTGGAATGCGCTGGTGGTGGAACTCGTGGCCTCCAACGGGACCGCCTACGGAATCGAGATCTTCGGATCGCTCCCCACCGGGTTCACCAACCATGCCGCCGACCGTATCGATGAGGGGGCGCTCCGGCGCGGGCTGGAATCATGGACCCCGACCTTCCTCGCTGATCTCGAATGAACACCGATATGTATGAGCTGTCCACCGACCTGAAGGTGCTGCTGGCCAAGGCCGTGCACCGACCCGGGCGGGTGATCGCCCTGACCGGGGCGGGTATCTCCGCCGAGTCGGGCATCCCCACCTTCCGGGGCAACGGCGGCTTCTGGACGGTCGGCTCCGATGTCTATCGCCCCGAGGAGATCTCCACACTTTCGTTTTTCTCCGCCCACCCCGAGCAGTACTGGGCCTGGTCGCTGTGGCGCCGCAACACGTGGGGGTCGGCCCCGCCCAACGCCGCCCACCTCGCCCTGGTCCGGCTGGAACGGGCAGTGGGGGAGCGGTTCCTGGTGATCACCCAGAACATCGACGGCCTCCACCACCAGGCCGGCCACCACCCGGACCGGGTGTATGAAGGACACGGCAACCTCCACCTGATGCGCTGCGGTGCCCCCTGCTGCCTGGACACCTGGCCGATCCCACCCGGGATCGGGCCAACCGACCAGGACGAACCGCTCAGCCAAGAAGACCGGGACCAATTGGTCTGCCCCAAATGCGGAGCGATGACCCGCCCCCACACCCTGTGGTTCGACGAGACCTACACCGAAGAGCACTACCGGATCCACTCGGCCCGGGCCGCCGCCAAGCGAGCGTCGCTGGTACTGGTGATCGGCACCTCCGGGGCGACCAGGCTACCCCACGACGTGTTTGCCCTGGCCGGGCTCAACGGGGCCGCCCTCATCGACATCAACCCCGAGACCAACCCGTTTTCACTTCTGGCCGAACGGATGGACTTCGGACGCTCCATCAAGGCCCCTGCCACGGTGGTGGTGCCACCCATTGTCGACTTCCTCGAAGAGGTGATCTGATGCCCAAAGACGTTGACCCCGCCGAAGTGGGCCGGCAAGCGTTCGCTCCCGGATGGGAGAAGGAACACGCCACCGACTACGGCGAGTACCTCGACTCGCTGCTCGATCCCGACGACCCGTTGCACGACATTGCGGTGGCGGGTGAGGCGGAGGAATGGACCAAACGCGAGCAGATGACCGCGGCCGTCGAGGTCCTTGCCGCCGCCGACCGGATCGTGGTGTTCACCGGGGCGGGGATCTCCACCGAATCGGGCATCCCCGACTTCCGGGGACCCGATGGATTGTGGAAGCGGGTCGACCCGGCCGACTTCTCGCTGGGGGCTTTTGTTGGGAACCCGGCCGCTCGGCGGCGCTCATGGCAGATGATGCTCAACGAACGGCTGATCGGCGACTCTGTCGAGCCGAACGCTGCTCACTACGCCATCGTCGCCCTGTGGGAGGCGGGGCGGATGGTCGGGTGCGCCACTCAGAACGTTGATGGTCTCCACCAGGCGGCCGGCCTGCCCGCCGACCAGGTGGCGGAACTGCACGGCAACGCCGCCACCGTCACCTGTTGGGAATGCAAGACGGTCGTGCCCTTTGCGGCGGTCCGGCAGCGGCTCGAAGACGGCGATCCCGACCCGGCATGCACCGAGTGCGGGGGAGTGCTGAAACCGTCGATGGTGATGTTCGGGGAGATGCTGCCCCCCGAACCGATGAAACGGGCTGCCGTGTGGGCTTATGACTCCGACGCCGTCTTGGCGATTGGGAGCACTCTGTCGATTTACCCGGCCGCCTCTGTGGTCGCCAAAACCGCCCGTCGGGGCAAGCCCCTGGTGATCGTCAACCAGGGAGAAACCGACCACGACGAACTGGCCGCCGTCAAGCTGGACGGCCCGGCCGGCACCGTGTCCCGAGGCTTGTTCGAGCGATCGTGCGGGAGGGGCGCTAACCAATTCGTCGTCGGTGAAGCTGATGACCGAGACTCTTCGGCTTCTGGGGTTCTCGCGGAGGCTGCATGTTGTCCTGCTGGACTCCGGAGACGAAAGAAACGAACTCACCATCCAGGAGTACGAAAAGCGAGTGATCCGACCGGCCGTCGTCGTGCCTCTTGACAAAAGGATTCCCAGACTGGCCGATGGGGGTTCCGTGGTGGAAGGACTCTCGGATTCGCCTGCAGTTCACGCCTACCGGGAGATTGTCGACCTTGTGGCGGATCGCGTCCGTAGGCGTCCAGCCTCCTGACATAACGCTCCCTGAGATGCGTACCTACCCAACCCCACTTGACTTCCACCTGCCCGAGCTGGTCCTTCTCCCGACCCCGCGTTGATTCCGGCCTGCCCGACCCGTAGTGACCGAGAACACACTCAGCTCGCTGGGGGCTTTTGTTGGGAACCCGGCCGCTCGGCGGCGCTCATGGCAGATGATGCTCAACGAACGGCTGATCGGCGACTCGGTCGAGCCGAACGCTGCTCACTACGCCATCGTCGCCCTGTGGGAGGCGGGGCGGATGGTCGGGTGCGCCACTCAGAACGTTGATGGTCTCCACCAGGCGGCCGGCCTGCCCGCCGACCAGGTGGCGGAACTGCACGGCAACGCCGCCACCGTCACCTGTTGGGAATGCAAGACGGTCGTGCCCTTTGCGGCGGTCCGGCAGCGGCTCGAAGACGGCGATCCCGACCCGGCATGCACCGAGTGCGGGGGAGTGCTGAAACCGTCGATGGTGATGTTCGGGGAGATGCTGCCCCCCGAACCGATGAAACGGGCTGCCGTGTGGGCTTATGACTCCGACGCCGTCTTGGCGATTGGGAGCACTCTGTCGATTTACCCGGCCGCCTCTGTGGTCGCCAAAACCGCCCGTCGGGGCAAGCCCCTGGTGATCGTCAACCAGGGAGAAACCGACCACGACGAACTGGCCGCCGTCAAGCTGGACGGCCCGGCCGGCACCGTGGTCCCGAGGCTTGTTCGAGCGATCGTGCGGGAGGGGCGATGAGAAGGCGACCCGGGAGCACCTTCAGGTTCGACTTCAGGTTGAAGCTTTACGCGATCGCCTGGTACAGGTACGGAAACGAGACGTCCTGGCGGTAGTCCACGGCGGTGTGGTCATCGTCGAACTCTTCATAGTGGTGATCGATGCCGGCATTCTCGAGCTCACCTTTGAACGCTCTGGCTCCGTACACGAGCGCGTACTGGTCTTTGGACCCGCAATCGATGTACAGGCCGTTGAGTGACCGCAGATTGGCCTGGCACTCCGGCTTGTCTGACGAACTCGACCGGGTCGTGGCGCATCCAGTTGGCCCAACGCTCCTCGATGAGTTCGCCGGTGTTCAGATCGAGCGGCAGGCGGATGCCTTTCGGTGCAGTCAACATCGGGGTCGTAGGTGGCGGCCATCGCCATGTCCATCAGCCGGTGGGTGTCGTCGCCACTCAGCTTGGGTTTCGTTTCGAAGTGAGCGAGAAGCCCGGCAATCCCTCCGTGTTCGTTGACGGTGTCGAGTAGCTGGGGCATGGCCGTCAGGTAGCAGAGCAGGAATCCCATGTCCCCGGAGTGGCAGGCCACCGCTCCCCAGGCGTCGGCCCGACGCAGTCCGTGGACGATGGCCCCGTATCCGCCGCTTGACTTGCCGAACACCGCCCGGTGGTCCCGCCCCCCTTTGACCCGGAATCGCTTTTCGACCTCCGGGAGCATCTCGTCGATGAGGAAATCCTCCCAATTACCCATGGCTGCTGAGTTGATGTACTGGTTGCCGCCCAGCGACGTGAAACAATCGGGGAACACGGTGACGACCGGGCCCATCGTTCCCGCAGCGACCAACCGGTCGAGGCGTTGGGGTATGTTGTCGCCGAATGGTCGCCAGTTGAAGTGCGCCAGTCCGCTGCCGGTGAAACCGACCAGGTCGACGAAGACCGGATAGGTCTCATCGGAATCGTCGTACCCCTCCGGGAGGTAGACGGCGACCCTCCGGGTGGTGGGGTCCCCGAGGATGTTGTTCTTGACGGCTTCCGAGTCGATCGTGAACTCGACCCGCCGTCCACGCAGTGGCGAGAAATTGTGGATTGGCATCCCACCACGGTAGCGATTTGGCCAGCACGGGACACGAGAGCATGGTCAGGCTGGCGGACGACGCTGGCCGTTCGCGGGGGTGGGCTCACCCGTTGGTCGGACCGGCACCGACGCGCTCCGGGTTGGACTCTTGGACTCCGTCACGGCCGAGGAGGCTGGGCACCACGAGGAGAGTGGTTACGGACGCGGTGATCATTGCCACCCACATGATCATCGAGACCTGGATGTGGACCTTGAGCGGCGACAGCCAGAGCGCACTGAGGGCGATGGCTATCCCCAGCGCGTTGGCGACGATCGGCCGGCCGGCCTTGTCGATCGCTCGCAGCACGTACCCGTTGCCGCCGGGCACGGCGTAGTTGATGGCCGCCACGAAATGGATCGCATAGTCGATGCCGACTCCCAGGACGATCGACGAGATGACCGCAGTGAGCAAGTTCAGCTGGATGCCCGACACGGCGATGAACCCCAGCAGCGTGATCAGCGTCAGGGTGATCGGCACGAGGGAAACCAACGTGTCTCGAATCCTCCGGTACGAGAGGGCCAGCATGATCACCACGAGAAGATAGGCAACGATCAGGGACGTGGCCTGGGCCCGCAGCACCAACCGGGCGATCTCGTCCCAGACCACCGGCATGCCGGTGAGCGACGTGACGGTTTCGGATGCATCGGCGTAGTCGAGCCACGCCCGGAGGTCCTCGGTCCCGAAACCGGCCGGCAGCAGGGTGAACCGCATCCCGTCGTCGGTGACCAGCGTCCCGAGGGGAAGCTCCAGCTCACCGGACGCCACCCGCTGGAGGTTCTCCGGTCCGAGTGACTCCGCCAGGCTCGCCACGGAGAACACCGTCCGGACACCGGGGAGCGCCTCGAGGTCGGCGGTTGCCTGCTGGGCACGACCGATCGAACCCGGCAGGTCGGTCCGATCCAGTTTGAACTCACCGAGGAGAGGAGTGGCGCCGCCGAAGAGCTCTTCGGTCTTCTCGAACGCCAGGCGAACGGGGTCGTCGTCTTTGAAGAAGAACAGTTGATCCGGGTTGACGGCCAATTGGGGGATGGCCCACACACCGAAAGCGAGGATGGCGATCGCGATCACCGCCGCAGGAACCCTTGTCCGGACGGCGCGCCGCACACCGTTGGTCACCCTTCTGCCGACGATTGCCTTCGAGCTTTGTTCCCCGACATGCATGCGACTGATAGCCGCAGACAGAGAGAAGATCGAGATCAGGCCGGCGAAGGAGATACCGATCGCACTGAAAAGGCCGAGCTGACGGATCGGCTGCACATCCGTGAACAGCAGCGACAGAAATCCCGCCGCCGTCGAGATCGTCGTCAGGATGATCGGCACGCCCACCTCCCGCAACGAGGAAGCGACTCGCTCGACGGGGTCGGCGGACCGAGCTGAGTTCTCCTGGAAGTGGGTGATGAAGTGCAACGCGTACGCAGACCCCATCACGATCACGAAGATCGGCACGATCACGGTGACGATGTCCACCTCGTTGCCGAGACCGAAGATGATCCCAAACGTCCAGAGGGAGCCGAGAGCCGCAGGGATCAAGGAGATGGCGCTCAGCTTGACGCTGCCGATCGTGGTGAAGAACACGATGATGAGTAGTGCGATCACCAGCGGAGGGATGATGATCAGAAACCAGGTCAGCAGGTCGAGCACCGACGCGAACACGACCGGGTTTCCCGAGAAGGTGAGTTCCAGACCTTCCTGGGTGATGTCGGTCACCCGAAGGGCGGTCCCGGTCGGGTCGCTCCCGGGTGTCACGATCAGCATCGTGTGCCGGCCGTCCTCGCTCACCAGCAGTTCGGCAACCGGGTTCTGGGAGAGCAACCCGGCCACGAGGGCATCGGGAGCCGAGCGAAGGGTGGCAGCGTCGAAGGGTTGTCCGGTGAGTGGATTGGCGTTGGGGACGAACGTAGCGACGCCCACCACCCCCTCGAGAGCCGTGAGCTGGTCCCGCAACTCGGCGATCAACGCGGCGTTTGCTGCTGTTCCGAAGACCTGGCCCTCGGGAAGAGAGGCGACTACGTTGATGGGGTCGGTTGTGTCGTACTTGTTCTGCAGCGCCACGAACTCTTCGCCCGTCGCGTTGCCTTCCAGGAGAAACGACGACACGTCGGCGTTGAAACTCATCCGGAACATCATCAGCAAGGACAGAAGAGAAATGACCGCGGTGACGCCGAGCACGATCAGAGATCTGCGGACGACAAACCGGGCGATACGATCCATAGAGAAGTTTATTCTACACATGTTGAATTAGAGCGAGGGACCTGATGGCGAAGGGTCGGCGACCCGGGAAACCGGACACGAAGGGAGAGATCCTGGAGGCAGCTCGCATCGAGTTTGCCGCCGGCGGCTACCACGGGACCTCCCTACGGGCGATCGCGGCGCGGGCGGGAGTCGACCCGTCGCTGGTCGTCCACTACTTCGGGTCCCGCGAGCAGTTGTTCATCGACAGCGTCGGTCTTCCCGTCAATCCCGCCGAGGTGTTGCGATCCGTTCTTGCTTCCGGTGAGGACGATATGGGGGTCGCCCTCGTCACGGGTTTGCTCACGAGCTGGGACCTGGCAGGAGACACCAATCAACTGGTGGCCGTGCTCCGGTCTGCGACCGAAGACAGCCCGATCCACGCCACGGTGAGTGAGTTCGTCCACAGCACCCTCGTCGATGTGCTGTTCGAGAGTCTGGAAGGACCCGAAGCGATGCTGCGGGCGTCGCTCATCACGTCCCAACTGCTGGGTCTGCTCATGGGGAGGTACGTGCTCCGGCTTCCTCCGCTCGTCGCGGCAGATTTGGAGACCCTAGCCGCTCGCGTCGGGCCGGTCGTTGATCAGTATGCGACTGGCGGACTGGAAACTCCGGATCGCAGGTGATCGTCATCGATGCGGCGGCGTTCATCGACGCCGTCGACGGCCGGCGCTCCGTTCTCGATCGGCTGATGAACGAGGACATCCATGCACCCCACCTCCTCGACGTTGAAGTCGTGAGCGGGCAGCGCCGCCTGGTCGCTACCGGACGATTCGACCCGGAACTGGCCACGGAGGCACTGAGCATCCTCGAACAGGCCGACATAGCCAGGCACCCGCACACGCCTCTACTACGGGTGGCCTGGTCGCTGCGGGGACAGGTCTCGGCGTACCACGCCGACTACCTAGCGTTGGCTGCCGCTCTCGACGCCCGCTGGTGACCACCGACCGGAAACTGGCCGGCCTCCCCGGCTTACCCTGCGCAGTGGAAGTCCCCTGGGGGGACCAAGGGGAACCGGCGGCCCACCCGGCCAGGCCGCCAACGCCGAGCCGTCGGCCTATGCGATCTCAGTCTGTCGATCGGGACAAACCGATGGCTTCATACGCTGTGATGTGCCCGGCCTTTCCTGATAGCTCGAGCTCGAATCGGGAGCCGTACTCGATGCCTGCGATGGTCTCCTCCATGATCTCTTGGGACACGAGGATCGTGGTCCCGGTGGTCTTGTTGGCCGCTTCCAACCGGCTGGCCGTGTTGACAACATCACCGACGACCGTCTTCCGGGCGGAAGCCTCTCCGCCCATCAAGCCGAAGATGACCTCGCCGAGACTGATCCCGACCCTCACCTCGAAGGTACGGCCGTAGATCATGGTCACGTAATCGTTGATGTCCGCCGCGATGTCGACGACGCCGAGTCCGGCCCGGACGGCACCGAGCGATGCATCGCTTTCGCCTTCGATACCGAACACGGCCAGCAGACCGTCACCCATGTAGTTGTCCACCCGGCCGCCCTGCGCCTGGACCACGGCTTCGACTCGATTGAAGAACCGGTTGAGGATGTGGACCACGTCGTAGGCGGGAAGGGCCTCGGACATGGACGTGAACCCGGCAACATCGGTGAACAAGACGGCGGCCCGCTCGACCTCGCGACCGACCGGGCCGACATAGTGGCCTTTGCCCAGCTGGGAGGCCATTTCGATGTCTTCCTTGTCGAGGACCAATCGCCAGAACCGAACGTCGCCTTTCGCACGTGTTTGGCACGCCAGGCGCACCTCGTCGGGGAAGTCCAGCCTCTCCGCCATCGCCGCCTCTTCTTCGGTTCGGTCGCTGAGAGCATCGAGGCCTTCGATAACTCGAATCCGACAGGTCGAACAACGGGCCCGCCCGCCGCAAAGGTGAGCAATCGGCAGCCCAGCGTCGACGGCCAGCTCCAGCAACGTCTTGCCCTCCACGAGGGGGACGGCAACCTCATCCGGCCGAACGAAGATCCCAGGCATGCCGGGAGCCTAGTGACCGGCCCGAATTGGACCGAGACGCCGTCGTTTTCCAAACACAGTCCCGAACAATGCCGAAGGTGCAAGAAGAGCCGCCCCTCCTGCCCGACAAACCTCTGATCCCGGAGGAGAGAAATCCCGTTGTTCTTGTCATCCCGATCTCGTCCTGGCGGGTTGTAGAGGACAAAAGAGGAGGAAGGATGAGACAACCACGCACCGCAGCGTTTCTGGTTACCGACATCGCAGCGTCCACGGTGTTGTGGGAAGCAGAGCCGATGGCAATGTTGGTTGATCACATCGCCCACGACCGCATCCTGCGAAAGGCGATCGCAGTCAACTATGGCTGGATCTTCTGTGAAGCCGGCGACTCCTTCGCCGCCTCGTTTCCTTCTGCCTCGACGGCACTGCGCGCAGCGGTAGACGCGCAGCAAGCCCTCCAGACCTATCCGTGGGAAGTCAGTCGAGGGATCCGGGTGCGCATGGGCCTGCACTTCGGGGCCGTGTTTCGTGTCGACAAGAAACTTCTCGGTGCTCCGATCAGCGTTGCCGCCCGCCTGTGCTCGGCAGGCGACGGCGACCAGATTCTCACCACCGGATCCTTTGCGGCGGCGCTCGATTGTGTCCCAGACGGATCCGAGCTGATCGACGTCGGCGAGTACCTGCTGAGAAGCGCAGCGCACAGCGAACGGATCTTTCGCGTGGAAGGGACCGCTATCAGATCGAGCAGCCTGTCTTTGCGGAGTTCGGAAGCTTGGGAAGTACCCCACGGTGACGGTGATCTGGAAGTAGAACTTCCGACCGTCAATTGCGAAAAGGAGAGAAACGATGTTCAGCAACCCGCGATTCGTTGAAGCCTTGCGACGAGAGAGATACCCGATGGCGGATCGATCGGAGCCCGCCGACATGGGGTGGTACCGGCCCCAGCGTGGAGCGATCCTGAGGATGGTGTGGCCACCGGCTCCCTGGTGGAAGGCACTGATGTCTTCTAGAGCGTCCACCAATCGTGGTCGTCGAAGCTCGTCCTGACCAATCACGACGGACTTCGGAGGCGGCCCGTCGGCCGTCTCCGAGTTGGGCATTGCCATGAACAGTCAAAGCCGTTCGGCGATCTGTAGGGTTTTGGGCCACGAGCCGTCCTTCGTAGCTTCGGGGAGCTTGATTGGTCGACCCAATTCGCGGCACGCCAGAACTCACCGAACGGACCTTCGCGGAGTTCGTCCGGTTTGCCGAGCCCAGGCTGCGGGTGGCGTTGATGGCCGCCTACGGGGCGGACCGGGGGCGGGAAGCCGCGGCCGAAGCTCTGGCCTATGCCTGGGAGCACTGGGACCGGGTCCGGTTGATCGAGAAACCGATTGGTTACCTCTATCGAGTCGGTCAGTCCCGCACGCGCCGCTGGTGGTCGAAACCGCCGCCCGTTCGACCAACCGACGCCCGACAGGAGCCGCCCTGGGTCGAACCCGCCTTGCCCGCCGCATTGCAGGATCTCTCCCGGCGTCAACGGATGGCGGTGGTCCTGGTCCATGGTTTCGGGTGGACCCACGAAGAAGCCGCCGAGTTGATCGGTGTCAGCACCCCTACGGTCAAGACCCACGTGCAACGGGCATTGGCCAAGCTGCGATCGGCGCTGGAGGTCAACGATGAGTGACCTCAGCAAGCAGATTCGCGACCACTACCGGTCCATGGCCACTCCGATATCCACAGAGGAGATCGTCGAACGGGCCGATCGATCATCGGTGGCAGGGGGACGGTCGAGGCAGCGTCCCGCCTGGACGGCAGCGGCTGTCGCGGCAGCAGCGATCCTGATCCTCGGGTTGGTTCCGCTCGTTAACTACGTGGCCACAAACCTCGGCCCGGACGATGCCGCAGGCTCGACCACTCTCACCACCGTCACAAGTGATACCTCCTTGCCGACAACCACCCTGCCGCCGGAACCCCGTGAGACAGAGCTGGGGGTGCCCGAGAAGACGGACCGGGTGGCCGGGCAGTGGAGTTTCCGGGCTGATATTGGGGCGGAGGGTGCGGCCGGTTTGCCGGGGGTGTCTGGGCGTCCGATGTTGCCTTCGGCTGATGGGTTCTATTGGACGTTTGGGGCTGGTGATCAGATTCGTTCGTCGCCGGCGATCTTTGGGGAGACGGTGATGTTCGGGTCGGACGACGGGCGTTTGTACGGGCTGGTGGTCACGTCGGGTCCGCCGGCCTGTGGACCGTTGAGACTGCGGGTGCGGTGGTGGGGGCGCCGATCGTGGCGGAGGTGACCGCCCCGGGCGCGGCTCCAGGTTCGACTGATACCGAAATGCGGGTGTTTTTCGGTTCTTTGGATGGGCGGTTCCGGTCCCGGAGTGCGTTCCAGGCGAATGCCACACCGGCGACGTTCCCGGTGTTGGCCGACCCGCCCTTGGCGGGTATCTCGGCGGCGGCTCTGGTCATGGATGATCGGGTGTTCTTTCGGGACCGAAGATGGGCAGGTGTATGCGCTCGACGCCGGTGAGCTGGAGGTGCCCGTCTGGGATGCCCCGTTCGACGCTCAGAGCAAGGTGACGGTGGCTCCGGTCGGCTTCGACGGGTTCGTGTATGTGGGAACCGAGGCGGGGGTGTTGTGGAAGATCGACGCTGAGTTGGGGACCGGCGAGGTTTGCTATCCGGGGGGCGGTGTGTCGATCACGTCGGAGCCGGTGATTGCGGATGGGATCATTTACATCCCGATCCGGGACAGCCAGTCGATCGATGCTCGCCGGGCGGGTTCGTGTGGTCCGGCTCCTTCGATCACTTTGTCGGCTCCGGTCGAGTCTTCACCGGCTGTAGACGGTGACATCCTCTACACCGGCAACGGCAGATACCTCGAAGCGTGGGACCTCGCTACCGCTCAGATCCTGTGGACCTTCCCGGGGGACGACGTGCTGGGTGGTCTGCCGGGCGTGGTCCGCTGGCCGGTGGTCGTCAACGGTGGTGTCTATTTCACCAGTGACGACGGGTGGTTGTGGGCGGTCGACAAAGACGGTCAGGAACTGTGGAGCTATGACCTGGGCGCCCGGTCGGTCACCTCGCCTGCGCCCGGTACCGGTGTGGTATTCGTCGCCGACATCTCGGGCACACTCCATGCCATCGGCTGTGACGGCCTGCCCGACTGTGCGACTCCCGGCGGGTAGGCAAGAAACTCCCTAACTTCCAGCGTTGGAACGTCGTCGGTGTCGGCCTCGAACACGAACAAGGCCACGTACGTGGTCACGATGCTCCGATCCAGGCGGTCAGTACCCGCCTGCGGCTGTTCCACCCGTGACGAGTGCGACCGAGTTGCTGGTGCCGATGCGGTCGGCTCCGGCCTCGAGCAGCTGGTAGGCGAACTCCCTCGAGTTGACGCCCCCGCTGGCTTTGATCTGGACCTCGTCGCCGACGACCTCGCGATCAGCAGCACGTCCGCCACCGTCGCTCCACCCTCTTCCTTGCCGGTGGACGTCTTGATGAAACGTGCACCGGCGGTTTTCGCCAGAACACATGCGGCGATTTTCTCCGTGCCGGTGAGGAGGGCCGTTTCGATGATGACCTTGACCGGTATGTCTCCGCAGGCCCTGACCACCTGCTGGATGTCCTCGAACACGAGGATGTAGTGCTTGCTCTTGACGGCGCTGACGTGGATCACCATGTCGATCTCCTTGGCGCCGCCGTTCGTGATGGCATCCTGAGCTTCGAAGGCTTTGGCGACCGGCGTCATCTGGCCGTGAGGAAAACCCACAACGGCAATCGGGATCACGTCCGACCCCTCGAGTTTCCTGGCCACGTACTCGACGTCGCCCGAGAAGACGCACACCGACCGGAAGTGGTAGCGGATCGCTTCCTCGCAGACGCGGTCGAAGTCCTCTTTCTTGGCGTCCGTTTTGAGCAGCGTATGGTCGATGACCCGGGCGAGTTCCCGGTCGTAGTTCTCCTCGTCCAAAGTCTTTCTCCTGCTCTGGTTGGTCATGAACGGTATTACGAAGCACAGCGTGCTCGTCGAGGTCATGTCGTTTCGGTTCGCGTCAGCGGAACGGATTCTCGACCCGCACCCCTCGAATTACCCGGTCGTGCTGGAGGTCCTCGGTCAGGACACGGTCACATCCGGCGGTCGAAGCGGCTTCGATGATGAGGGCATCCCAAAGACTGAGCGTTTCGTTGCAAGCGGTGGCGATCGCACTCAGCACCAAACCGGCCGTCGTGGTGACCACCGGGAGGGCGGAGAGGTGTTCGACGGCTTCGGCGGCGTCTGGCTGGGGGAGGGGTGGAGTCAGCTTCCGGGTAGCGACCCAATAGAACTCGCTCAGCACCTGGGTCGAAATCACCAGGCTGCCGGCCATGTGTTCGAGAACCTCCCGGGCCTTTTCCTGCTTGGTACCGGCTCCGTGGTCGTGGGCATACACGACCACGTTGGTATCCACGAATACGCTCATCGGCTTGGACGGCTTTCGTAGATGTCTTCCCGGTTCCAGGTTCGGCCGGTGCCATCGCCCCCGCCTTCTGATCGGGAGGCAACCGCAAGGAAGTTGGCCACTGCGGTGACCTGTTCGCTCTGTCCTGCGTAGGCGGCCAAGAACTCGCGGTACTACGGCGTTGACCGATGTCCCGTCCTCGAGGGCCCGGATCCGGGCCCGGCGGAGGAGATCCTCATCGACAGCAAGAGTCACATTTGTCACGGGATCAGTGTAACACGGGATCCGTGTGACATGGTTTGGTTCCCTCATACCGGACAACGTACGACGCCCCCCACCGATCGACAGTGGTGGATTTCGCGGCCTCTTACTATTTAGCAAGAAACCGGGGGTCACAGAGCGGCTCTCGCCCATCGATCCTGAATCACCCGGTCGTGTCGTTCGGAATATCGTCGATGGCCTGGATTCGGCGCAACAACCGGTCGAGGTGGGCCACGTCACTGCAGAACGCATCGGCGGTGATGTCAGGGTCGTCGTCAGGGGCTTGCAACGCATCGGCAACCGACTCGATGCAGCCCGCCGTCTGGGTAGCGACCACCAGGGGATCTTCGGTTGGCGGGTCCGGGCGGATCCCATCTCTCTACGAGTTCAGCGTCGACCGCTCCCGGCGGGTTCCGAAGGCGGCAATGATGCTGGTCTCGAGCCGATCGATTTCGGCCCGCAGAGAGGCCTCATCACGCAAGTCGAGCACGTGAACGAAGAGGTCGCGACCGGACAGCTCCATAGCGATAGAGCCGGGCGTGAACGTGACCGCATTGGCCAGCAGTGTGGTTTCGGTGGGGGTAGTGACTCGAAGCGGAATCCGCACGATGGCAGGCTGCAAAGGCCGCCGATCGATCACGGCGCGGGCGACGGTGATATTGGCCAGTACCAGAGACCGGATGAGAACGGCGAAGAACCGCAGCATTGCAATGGGCCTGAAGATCCCAAGGGGCCACCGGGGGCGGAATCCGGGCAAAGCCAGCGACACGCCGATACCGACCGCCAGGGCTCCGATCAAGACTCCGGCAGAAGGGGACGCAAACAGCGCGATCCATACGATGAACAACCATCCGATCAGCAGGCTCGCCCGGCCGGGACGCTCGTCTGGTGAGGCCGGACGAGCGGTGAGGGGGGCCTCCGCCAGATCGTTGCGGCCGGGCAGAAAGAGCTCGGTCTCGGAATCGTGATAGGCCGCCCGCGCCAGGAGGCTGCTGGCGATCGGTGCGGACAGAAACAGCAAAGCGGCGACCAGGATCAGCAGGACTCCGGCCCCGATCGTATCGACCTCTATGGCAGCGGCCAGGGTTGCTGCGATCAGCCCGATGGTGGCCGATTTGGCAGAAGCGTGCAGCCGGGTGACCGCATCGGGAAATCGAAGCAGAGCCAACCCGGCCAGTGCCGCCAACACCCCGCTGATCACCACCGCTGCGGCCGCCAGGACATCGATCATGGCTGCCCCTCGTTCTCCATGGCGCGGGCCACGACCAGTGTGCCGATGAACGCCACGAGGGCGACGACCACGATTACCGGGACAAAGGCCGTTTCTCCGGTTCGGACGACGAAGGTGCCGAGGGCCGCCGCCCCGATGAACAGCAGCGTGTCGAGTGCCACCATGCGATCAGCCAGACTCGGCCCGCGGCTCAGCCGGTAAACGGTCAGAACGGCCCCCAACCCGAACAGCACAAAGGCGACATTGGTGGCGGCGATCATGTGGCACCTCCGAATACTGCGGCGCCATAGGCCTCCCGGCCGAGGAGATCTCCGGCTGCCCGGGTGGCGATCTCCAGCAGGGGTTGTCCGGCCAGCCCGATCGCCAGACTCAACGCCACCAGCCCTCCGGTGGCCATCAGCATGGTGCGGGCCGGAGTGCGTACCAGATTCGCGGTTGGTGTTCCCCAGAACGCTCCGGACCAGATCTTGGTCATCGAGAAGAGGGTCAGAAGGCTGGCAAACAACGAGACACCCACCACGATCCACCGCCCGGCGTCGAACCCGGCCTGAATCAAGGCAAGCTTGCCGACGAAACCCGAGAACGGGGGAAGCCCTGCCAGGCTGAAGGCGGCCGGGAGGAACAGAAAGGCGATGATGGGGAAGCGGTGCAGAACGCCGGAGACGTCTTTCAACCGGCCCGTCCCGGAGGCCGTCTCAACAAGACCCCCGACCAGAAACATCACCGTCTTCACCACGACCTGGTGGACGATGAACACGATCGCCGCCGCGATTCCGGCGACGGTGAAGAAGCCGAGGCCCATGATCATGTATCCGATTTGGCTGATGATATGGAACGACAGGATGCGCTTGATGTCTCCCTGGGCGATGGCTCCGAGCACGCCGATCACCATGGTCAGGCCGGCAATGACCAGTATCGGCGTCGAGGGTTCACCGCCGGGGAACAGCAGCGTCTGGGTGCGAATGATGGCGTAGACACCGACCTTGGTGAGCAGCCCGGCGAAGATGGCCGTCACCGGGGTCACCGCCGTCGGGTACGAGTCGGGCAGCCAGAAGAAGAGCGGAAAGATGGCCGCTTTGATCCCGAACACCATGAACAAGAGCCACCCGAGACCCGACGCGCAAGGCCGGATCGATCGTGTCGAGCCTGTCCGCCAGGCCGGCCAGGTTGACGGTCCCGGTGGCGGCATACAACAGGCCGATGGCGACCAGAAACAGCGCCGAGGCCACCAGGCCAACGACAACGTAGGTGATCGTTGCTCGCACTTGCTTGGCGCCGGCACGGTGAGTGATCAGGACATAGCTGGCGGTGAGCATGATCTCGAATGCCACGAACAGGGTGAAAAGGTCGCCGGTGAGGAAGGCCAGCACCACACCCGGCGGCAAGGGTCTGATAGACGGCGTGAAAGGCAGGGAAGGCCTGATCGTTGTCGCGCTGGCCCACTGCGAAGGCCAGCACCCCCAACAACGCAGCCGCCGAAACGCTCAGCATGAGAGCCGCGAAACGATCGGCGACCAGCGTGATTCCAACCGAGGCGTCCCAGCCGCCAACGTACAACACGGCGGTTCCGTCCGCATCGACGTTTCCCAGGACGATCAGACTGATGATCAACGTCGCGGCCGAGGCGGCCAGCGAAACCAAACGCTGGAACACCAGGCTCCGTACCAGCAGCGTGAGCGCCACGGCTCCCAGCGGGATCACCAGGAGAAGGACGATCAAGACGTTCATGCGCACTTCCCTCCCGTGAGCCGCGGAAATGCGACGATCCTCCAGGTCGTCTTCGACCGCATCGGAACGGGTCAGTACCTGGCTCCGGTAGGCCAGTGCCAACAGGAAGGCCGTGACGCCGAACGTGATGACCAAAGCGGTCAAGACGAGCGCCTGCGGCAGCGGGTCGGACAGCACCTGATCGCCGCCGTCGAGGATCGGAGCGGCGCCGGGCGCCCCGCCGGAACCGAGGAGAAGCAGGTTGGCGCCGTGGCTGATGCAGGCCGAGCCCGATGATGATGCGGGTGAGTATTCGCTGCATGATCAGGTAGGTACCGGCCGCGAACAGGGCGCCGGCGGTCAGAGCGAGAACCGGGCTCATGCGTCCTCCCTCTCCGGGTCCCCAAGTTCGGCAAGCACGGTGCCGATCAATCCCACCACGACGAGGTAGACGCCGATGTCGAAGACCAAGGTGGAGCTCACCGAGATCTTTCCCAACAGCCACAGGTCGAGCGTGAGCTTGCCGGCATCGAAGAACGACGAGCCGAAGACCATCCCCAGTGCGGCAGTGGCGACCGACACGGCAATGCCGAGTCCCAGCAGCGAGCGGGGCGGCACCCTGAGAAGCGACGCAACGGCCGGTTGGCCGCCCGTCAGGAACACCACCAGGAGAGCGGCACCTGCCAGGAGACCGCCCACGAAGCCCCCTCCCGGGGCATCGTGACCGACCACCAGCAGGAACAGCGACACCACCACGATGGTCGGCACGATCGTGCGGGAACCGGTTTGGACCAGAAGGGAAGGGCGAATGTTCACGTTGTCTCCCGCGGGCGGCCGCGCAGGCCCGAAACGAGGGCGGCGACACCGATGGCCGCCGTGGCGATGACGGTGATCTCGCCGAGTGTGTCGAGCGCCCGGAAGTCGGTGAGGATGACGTTGACAACGTTGGTCCCTCCGGCGGTCGGGGCCAGATCGGCGTAGGCATCGGACGGGATGGGGCCTTCGGGGCGTGCTGCGCCGGCGAGCAGGGCGGCAACCGTGACGAAGCTTCCGACGGCAAGCGCGACCGTAGCCCGCACGACTCGACGAATCGGACGGTTGCGTTGCTCGAATCGTCGGGGGAGCCGGGCGAGGACCAGGGCAAAGATGGCCACGACGACCGTCTCGACCAGGAGCAGCGTCAGCGCCAGGTCGGGGGCGCCGTACAGGACGAACAGGCCCGCCATGGAGTAGCCGACTGCTCCGAGCAGCAGGACCGCCGCCATGCGCTGCCGGACGCCCAGGAGGGCTGCGGCAGGAGCAATGAGTCAAGAACGCCAGGCCGATTTCGGCGGGCGAGGTTTGCATGTTCGCGACGGCGAAGTCACCGCCCAACACCAGGAAGGCTGCGGCCGGCGCCCCGACGGTGGCGAGGAGGATCACCGCCAGATACAGCGGTAACGAACCGTGCTGAATCAGGCCGGTCGTCCGGTCGGCGGCGAGATTGAGCAACGAAACCGAACCCCGGTAGGCCGCCTCACCGGAAGCCCCGGCGGGAAGCCTTCGACTGAAGCTGCTCTGCATTCGGCCGATCGGCTCACGGAAGACGTGCATGACCGCACCGACCACCAGGACGACGGCAGAGACGGCCAAAGCCGGCTTCCAGCCGGGCCACAACACCAGCTTGGCGCCCGGCGAAACGGCGGAAACGAACCGGTCGGCCGCTCCCGGCGCCAGTCCGAGCGCCAAGCCGAGAGCCGCCAGGCTCAGCGGTGGCACCCACAAACCATCACCGGGACGCCACCACTTTGCGTCTCTTGCTTGGGCCACGGTGGGGTCGGCCTTGCCACCGAAGGCTCCCCACCAGAAACGGATCGAATAGGCGACCGTCGCCGCCGAGGCCACGGCGATGACGAGCAGCGGCAGCCAGGCCCGCTCCTCGATCAGGGCGGCGAAGGCGGCCTCTTTGGTGACGAACCCGAGCAGGGGAGCCATCCCCGCCATCGAGGCGGCGGCCATGCCACCGGCGAGGGCGAGGAGGGGATTGCGACGCCCGACCCCCGACAGCTGACGGAGATCGCGGGTGCCGCCGATCGCATCGACGGCCCCGACCGTCAGGAAGAGGGCAGACTTGAAGAGGGCATGCCCGATCAGAATCGCAACGGCGGCATGGAGGAGTCCGGGGGTCCCGAATCCCGTGAGAGCGGTCATGAACCCGAGCTGGCTCACCGTTCCGTAGGCCAGGAGCAGCTTGAGATCGGTTTGGCGGAGAGCTCGCCAGGCTCCCAGGGCCATGGTGGCCAGCCCCACCGATACGACGACCGGAGTCCACAGCGCCGCCTCGGAGAACCCGGGCGCAAGGCGAAGCAATATCAGGATGCCGGCCTTGACCATCGTTGCCGAGTGCAGGTAGGCGCTGGCCGGAGTGGGGGCGGCCATGGCTCCCGGCAGCCAGAAATGGAAGGGCACCTGGGCCGATTTCGTGAAGGCGCCGATCAGGACCAGTACCAGTGCAACCGTCGACTGGGTCCCGGTCGGGGGGGTGCTCACGATCTCGATCAGAGAGGCAGTTCCGGCGGCCTGAGTGAGGAGTACCAGGCCGCCGAGCAGCACGAGGCCGCCGAGACCGGTGGTCAGGATCGCCTGGAAGGCGGCGGCGCGGGCGCCGGCTTTCTCGTCGTCGAAGCCGATGAGCAGATAGGAAGTGATGGTCGTCAGCTCCCAGAACACGAACAGCCCGAAGACGTTGTCGGCCGCCGCCAGGCCGATCATCGACCCGGCGAACAGAACGAGCAGAGCCAGGAACCGGTTCGGCTGGGACTTGTTCCGCATGTAGGAGGCACCGAAGCCGACGATGGCGAGGCCGATCCCGGCGATCAGGACGATGAAGATCACAGCCAGCGGATCGATCCTCATCGAGAGCCCAACGTCGAGGGAAGGAATCCAGCGCAGGGTCTCGGTGATGGTCTGCCCGTCGAGCACCGTGCCGGCCCGTATCAGCCCCCACAGCAGAGTGGAGGCCATCAACCCGGCCGCGATTGCCGCGCCGGTACGTCGCCACGACCCCGGCACGAGTGCCAGGGCGAGCGCTCCGACGACGTGCGCGATGAGGATTCCGATCAGAGACATCGGTTCTCCCGCGGGCTCAGGGATCTCGCGAGATCCCGCCATTTACCTGTCTTTGAAAACACGTTTCTTAAAACCTGACTTGAAATATACGAATTAGGAAGCGTACGATACCATAATGTAAGAAAAGCAAAACGTGTTTTTGATTACGTATATATGAGGATCGAGAGGAAGACGATCATGAAGCGGTTCGAAAACATCCTGGTGGTCTGTCCACCGGGGGTCGAGACAACCGAGACCATGAAGGCGGCCGAACGGTTGGCCAAGCGCAACGGCGCCCGGATAACCGTGTTCGATGCCGTACCGCCGATAGGCATCACCAAACGCCGATCGGCCGACTACTCGACCGACGATCTGCGCCGGATGGTTGAGCAGGCCAGAAGCAACGAGTTGGCGGAACTCGCCGCCGGGTTTTCGGTCGAGGCGGAGATCGTCGTGTCGACCGGCACGCTGTTCCTCGAAGTCGTCCGGCGCACGATTGCCTTCGAGCATGACCTCGTGATGATGCCGCCGGATCAGGAACCGGGCGTCCCGGGTTTGTGGCGGGCGTCCAACACCATGCACTTGCTGAGGAAGTGTCCTGTCCCCGTATGGGTGTACCGGTCGGCGGATACCGGAACCGGAGATGTGCTGGCGGCGGTCGGACCGTTTGAGGAGGTCGAGCCCTCCCAGTTGGATCGCAAGATCATCGAATTGGGATCATCGCTGGCCGCACTTCAGGGCGGCAGATTCCATCTTGTTCACGCCTGGGGCCTTCGCGGTGAAACGCTGCTACGCAACGGGCGGGTTAGCTTGCCGGTCGGTGAGGTCGACCGACTCGTGGAAGACGCATGGGTCACTGCGCGTACGGCAGTCGAGAAGCTCTTGGCCGACACCGGAATACCCGCTGAAGATGTGTCGATACACCTTTCCAAGGGTGATCCGTTTCCTGTGATCACCGAGCTGGCTACCTCCATCAATCCCGACGTAGTGGTCATGGGCACACTGGCGCGAAGTGGCGTTGCCGGAATGCTGATCGGCAACACTGCGGAGAAGGTCCTCGGCTCGCTCGACACGAGCGTGCTGGCCGTCAAACCGAACGGGTTCACGACCCCGGTGTCGCTGCCGTGATTCTCACCTGCAAACTGATTCCTGTTTTGGAGGACGTATGATGAGACAGATGGATACTTCCGGGTGGACCTTTCTCACCAACCACGCCCACGTCTTGTTGTGCATCGCCGAGAATCCCGATATTCGGTTGCGGGAGGTGGCCGAAAAAGTGGGCATCACCGAACGGGCGGTGCAGCGCATCGTTGCCGAACTCGAGGAGACCGGATACGTAACTCACGATCGAGTCGGTCGGCGGAATCACTACGAGGTGCACACTGAGTTGAACCTGCGGCATCCCCTCGAAGACCATCTTGCCGTTGGGGCCTTGCTACGAGTCCTGACGAAGAAGTAGCGACCGACCTGATTACATGGTTCCGGACATGGCGTTGACCAGGCCGATGAGGAACATGAGAGCTCCGGTGGCCAGGGCGGCCGCCGATACGGCCCGGACGCTGACGGCATCGCTATCGCGGAGTGAGATGGACCCGCCGGCCAAGAAAGCGGCTCCCAGCAGCAGGAAGATGAGACTCAATGACATGATTACTCCTCTGGTTGATGACACCGAACGTGTGGGGTAGCAGTGGACATTGGGGAGGGGGACCTGCGCCCACCCTTGGCGGGTGGACGCAGGCGTCCGCGCTTCTATCCGTTGAGGGCGTCGGCCCACTTGGCGAGATCCTGGTCCCAATTGGTGCGGGTTTTCACCCGGCAGCCGTCGTCCTCGAAGAGTGCCGACCACGCTTGGCAGTCACCGTTGAGGTGGAACTCGACACTGTCCACCTCAGGATGCTGGAACACGTTGCGGTGCAGGTCAGCATTGAACTGAACCATCCCGGTGGCCGTGCCCATGTTGTTGATGATGATGGCGTCGTTGAAGTCGACCACCAGCCGGCCATCGGTCAGCGTCACACTGTCCAAAGCCTCGGCGGTTGTCGCGTCAAATACCGATACGATGCCGACGGCTCGCTCGTCGTCGGTTGGGCCGGCCACCATCGATCGAAGCGTCCACTCGATACGATCGATCGCTTCGCCGCCTTGTTCGGGAACGAGCCGGGCAACCCCGACCCCTGGTGTGGGAGTGACGGTGTCGTTGCCGCACTCGTAGAACACGGTGATGGTTACTTGTCCGATGCCGGGGGCGAGGGGATCGGGCGGATTGCACGTGGGGACGACTTGCACGTCAACGGTGATGACCGCCCCTTCCTCGACTTCGACTCCCGGAGCCGGCTCTTGGGCCACGACGATGGCCGAGTCGATTTCCTCGGGCAATGCCACTACTTCGAGGCCATCCTCGGTCAACAGTGCCCGAGCGTCGGCCAGGGTCATCCCGGTCAAGTCGGGAACCGACACAACACCGGGCGCCACAATGGGCGGCAGGGTGGTCGTCACCGACGGGACGGTGGTCGTGACCTGCGGCAGAGTGGTGTCGTCGGCCATATCCGCTTGGTTGTTGTTGACTACCAACAAGGCGGCAACACCGAGTAGGGCGACCGCCACGAACGTGGCGAGGGCGATCGCCGGTCCCCTCCATCCCCTGATTCTCGGGGTAGCGGGGTCTGGCTGAATGGTTCTTGGTTCTTTGGTCAACATGATGGGTTTCCTTGGCTCTCGGAGGATGACGTCGGCATCAGGGCGCTCGGTCAAGGGTGGCGCGTCTGCCGGGGCCGGATTGGCTTCAGCAAACAGCCGGTAGATCCGATCGGTATCGCTCATCGCCTACCGCCTTCCTCTGTCTGGGGATGTCCCGGGGAGCGAACCTTCCGGTACTCCTTGGCCAGGCGGTTCCTGGCGCGGTGGAGCCGCTGATCCACGGCCGCCACCGAACATCCCAACAGACGGGATATCTGATCGTGAGGTAGCTCCTCCCAGGCCGCCAACCGCAGGATCTCCTGGTCGGCGGGCCGCAGCCGGGCCGTCGCAGCCAGCACCCGGTCGTATTCGGCCCGACGTACCACCTGTGGTTCCGGTTCCTCGGTCCCATTGGATTGAACCGACCACAGCCGGGTTTCTAGCCGGGCCTTTCGGGCGACTGTGCGCCGTTGATGGGCCGCCACATTGGCGGCCACGCCGTACAACCACAGCAAAGTCTCTTCACCCCGGGGGACGTCGTCGATGCGTCGCCAGGCAACCACAAACACTTCAGCGGTTAGATCCTGGGCGTTCACCGGCCCGGTGCGACGAAGAAAATACGAGTGGATGGCGTCGTAATGCCGGTTGTAGAGGCTACGAAACTCGGCCTCGCCGGTACCCACCACGCTTGATCCTCTCGTTGTGGCCATCGAAGTTGCTACCTTCATACACCTTTATTCCCGCCTCCGTCGACTCCTGACAGGAGAATCGGCCTGAGTCGAGACGGAGTCCGGCGATGTGCGAGACCACCGGCCACTTCTGGTTCGGGCCGAAACGAGAAGTGACCTTGGTCCCCGGTTGCATCAGAGCGGATCGGTCGACCGACCCCAGATCGTCCCGCCGTGGATCTCGCGAAAACCCAGCCGCCGGTAGAAGGCAATGGCCCCGGGATTCCTGGACGAGACACCGAGGTGGACGCCCGCCACCCCGGCCGACCGGAGCGAATCGAGGAACGCCTGCATCAGTGCGCTGCCGTAGCCGCGCCGCTGGAGGCGCGGGAGCAGATCGATATGAAGGTGCGCCGGCCACCTCGAAGTGAGCTGCTCGGGCCTGGCCGGTGGGTCGTGGAGAAGCCGGACGGTGTCGGCGTCGGCGGTTCCCGGCGGGAAGGCGTCGATCGGATACCGCACGCGCAGCGGTGGCAGCCACTCCTGCGCCAACCACTGTTCGTGTTCGGCCGTGTCCGGCGCCCCGACGATGTACCCGCCGACCGTCGTCTCGTCCGCCACGACGAAAGCGTGCTGCGGCCACCGCTCGAGGTACGGGCCGACCCAGAACTCGCCGATCAGCCGCGGGTCGGTGTAGAGAGCCGAGGCGTCGCCGCCGTGGTCCCCGGTGAGGAGACAGATCTCGTAGCAGGCGTCGGCGTCGTCGGGGGCGAACGGCCGGACCACGGCGTCACTCATCTGTCGGCTGCCTTGCTGGTGAGCGACGCTTGTCGGAGCACGGTCGGGTGAGCTCCCGAGCGACTGCTGATGTCGTCGGCCCGTCCGGTTGTGTCGTCCGTCCAGGTGGCCTCGGCGACGGCGTCGAGTCGTGGGAAGAGCAGCTCGTCGAGTACCTCGAGGGAGTCGACGTGTTCACCCCAGATGGCGGCTTGCCCGCCGATCAACCGTCCGTCGGTGGTGCCGGGGTCCGAGAGAGCGAAGTCGCAGGTGGTGGTCATCGGCGTCGTGCCCGCCCACGATGCCCCCGGTGTCGACCAGCCTTTATCGACGGCCATGTCGAGGTAGTACGCATCGGCAGGCGATGCGACCACGGAATGCCCCCGGTCGAGGACCCGCCCGATGACCGCTGCGGACGTCCAGGCGACGACGTAGGCGGGCTCGACGGCGTGGTCGAAGTTGGCAACCTCCTGCCACCCGGCCCACCCACGACCGGCGCCGTCGATCGCCCCGGCGGCGGCGGCGATCAATGCTCCGGCCATCGCCGGCCCGGGTTGTATGCCGTGTTCTCGTCCGTAACCGGCGGCGCGGGGCGACTGCGTCCATGCGCCGGGCGGAACCTCGTCGCCGCCGAGATGCAGCACAGGCGAGTTCGGAAAGAGGTCGGCAAGCGACCCAAAAACCTCATGGAGAAACCGGGTCGTCACCGGCCCGGGGACGAGGACGTTGTCACGGAAACCCTGCACGCTCAGCGTCCCACTGCGGTCTTCGGAGTCGCGCAGCCCGGGTATCGCGACGAGTGCCGCGTGGCAGTGTCCGGGGATGTCGACCTCGGGGACCAGTTCGACCGCCAGCCCTTCGGCTCGCTCGACCCACCGTCCGATCTCAGCGGGGGTGTAGGCGCGCCCGTACGGTGGGGCACTGCTACCGCACAACGGCCCTATGGCGAGACCGTGGCCGCGCACACCGCCGACCTCGGCGAGGGCAGGGTACGCGTCGACGGGGACGCGCCAGGCTTCGTCGTCGGTCAGGTGGAGCTGGAGGTGGGACAGCTTCCGCCAGACCGCCAGGTCAATCAGCCGCTCGACCACGTCGGAATCAAACCAGCGTCGTGCCAGATCGACCGACAGGCCGCGGCGGCCGTGCCGTGGTGCGTCGGCGATGTGAATCCGCTCGGGCACACCGGCCGCAACGAGTTGGGCGAGCGTGACCATGCCGTGCGTGACTGCGGTGGGCGAGGCGCCCCGGAGGCGAGCGAACGAGTGGCCGATCTCCAGGTCGTACGCTCCGTCTGCCAGGTCGGTGTCGATGGCGGCGTCCAGTTCCAGGATCGCCGGACCCCCGGCAACGTCGATCCCGAGCCGCTGCGCCAGCGCCCCGACTGCCGGCCAGCGGTTCGCCGGGTCGTTCACGAGGCGGACACCGATTCCCGAACGCGGCGGTCCATCTGCCACGATCGTCGCCGGGCGGGGAAGCAGGTGGGTCGTCGGATTGCCGACCGTTCCGGAACTCACAGGGTGGCCGGCGGGCTCCGGCGGGGTGGCATCCAGCTCGGCGGGAACGACGTCGAGTTCGATTGTCGTACCGTCGATCCGTTCGATCCACGCGGAGACCGGGCCGTGATTCGAATGGATTGCCGGCCACCGGGGCCGGAGATCGAGGATCGTCCAGTGGTGCGCCTCCTCGATCAGCTCCGGCGGGTCCGACCGGAGCACCAGCCGGGTCGACAGCGCTTCGACCTTCACCGCGGCCGAACCTCTGGTTGGTCGCAACACGCCGCCCGTGCACATGCCGAGCAGGTCACCAGGTTCGAAACGCCCATCAATCAGCTCGATGTCGACGTCGAACCGGTCCCGCTCCTCGCCCGATCCCCGGCGGTAGATCGATCGCAGGACTCCCCTCGTCGTCCGCGGGGGGTCGATCGTTGGCATGGGGAGATGGTACCGGCCGGCGGATCCGCAGCGGTCCGCCAGGACTCACGTGTCAATTCTCGATTCGGTGCTCATTGCCTCGTGGCCAGCAGGTCCAGCACGTCGGCTACCACGGAATACGGGTCGAGCGAGGTGGTGGACATGACCACATCAGCCACGGTGGCGAGACGGGCTCGGCGCCGCCCCGAGCGCTTGGACATGTCGTCCCAATCAACACGTCGACGGTGGTTCGCCGTCTCCGCCCGGCGGGCCAGCACGTCGGGTTCGGCTTCGAGAAGCACCACAAATAGGCCATTCGAATGCAGCATGGCTACCAGCTCAGGCTGGTCCGCAATACTGGCCGCCGCGGCGATGACCGTTGGGTCCGCCGAATCGAGGGCCTTGCGGAATGCCGAAGCCTCGGCTTCGTGCAACCAGGCAACCCCTCTGCGCTCGGCGAGTTCCCGACCGGTGGCCCCGTAGGTCCCTTCAATCTGGTCGTCAGAATCGACGAATGGTCGGCTCAGCGCCTCTGCAAGTCGCGCACCGACGGTGGTCTTGCCCGACCCCATGGCGCCCACCAGGACGATGTGATCCTTTGCCATCGTTGTGAGCCTAGGGGTGCGGTCCACCCGGGAGGGGCGAGCAGCCGACCATCACCAACCTCCCCGGCCTGACTGCCGGGAGGGTCCGATTCGGGCGATGCCGACACCTGGGACGTAGCGGTGGCCGGTGTCGTGGCGGCTACGGTCAATATCCGCCTTCGGCGGTTCCGCTCGTCACCAGCTGGACGGAGTTACTGGTCCCGATACGGTCGGCGCCGGCTTTGATGAGCTCGTAGGCGAACTCCTTCGTGTGGATGCCGCCGCTGGCCTTGATGAGGACCTCGTCGCCGACGACCTCGCGCATGAGCCGCACGTCCTCGACCGTCGCTCCACCATCCTCCTTGCCGGTGGACGTCTTGATGAAGCGCGCCCCTGCTGTCTTCGCAAGAGTGCAAGCGGCGATCTTCTCCGTGTCCGTGAGGAGTGCCGTCTCGATGATGACCTTGACCGGTATCTCTCCGCAGGCCTTGACCACCTGCTGGATGTCCTCGAGGACGAGGATGTAATGCTTGCTCTTGATGGCGCTGACATGGATCACCATGTCTATCTCCTGGGCACCTCGGTTCGTGATCGCATCATGCGCTTCGAAGGCCTTGGCGACGGGCGTCATCTGGCCGTGGGGAAAACCCACCACGGCTATCGGGATCACGTCCGACCCCTTGAGCTTCTGGGCCACGTACTCGACGTCGCCGGAGAAGACGCATACCGACCTGAAGTGGTAGCGCTTCGCCTCCTCGCAGACGCGGTCGAAGTCCTCTTTCTTCGCGTCCGTCTTGAGCAGCGTGTGGTCTATGAGCCGTGCGAGTTCCCTGTCGTAGTTCTCCTCCGTCCAAGTTTCCTCCTGTTCAGGCTGCCATGAACGGTAATACGAAGACCATCACGCTGGTCGAGGTTGGTGCGGGCGATCGTGGGGGAGCGGTGATGGAAGTGCGGTACTCGACGAGAAAGCGGCCCGGACAGCCATGACGGGTTCTTCATGGCTGCTCGGACCACTCTCATGCGCCCGGTAACCCGGGCCTAGATGACGGTTGCTTCTTTCCGAATCCCTAAACCGGTCGGCGTCGCAAAGGTCTCCGGAGCAGCCGGGGAAACCGTCATCGCCCTCGTCGTCCCCACCTATGAAGTAGGTGTGCTTGGCGATATCGCCAAGGTCGCGGATCGCTGGCTTCTCGTACGTCATTGCACCTCCCAATGCAGCTAGCCCCGTGAAACCACTGACCGTGGTTTCACTTTTGAACATACCACATTTGACCACGGTGAGTGTCAACCATTTGCGCTGGGTGGCGGGATCTTCGACGAAGGCCTACAGATAGACGCGATCGATCCCTTGCACGTACTTTGAGCTCTTGGTGACCCGGAAGGGGAAAAAGGTGGACACCCGGTATGCCGAGACATCGTGGTCGATGTCGTATTTGAGCTCCACTATCACGTTGCGTTGATCTATCTGTTTCTGAACCAACCGGTTGCTCAACCGGCCGATCCGATAGAAGGCCATGCCGGTGTCGAGTGTGAGTCGGAATCTGCCATCTTTGGATACGTAGTAGCGACGGTGATAGTTGTTCAACAGCACGATGTCCACCGTCCGCAAGTACCTCTTGACTTCGGGGGGAAGGTCTGATGCGGCGGTGCTCCGCATCACCATCTGCGCCTCAAAACCGGGTACCACTTCGAAACCGGGAATCGGGTGATGCTTCTTCGTGCCCACCAACCCGCGTTTGATCTTGAACTCGAGCACGGGATCTTCGATCTGGCCGATCAGGTCTCCGTACCAGCGAATTCTCGCTTTGCGACGGTTGGCCGCTCCGACAACGTTGTCGTGGTAATTCGTCATGTCGGCGGTGTCCAGGTAGAAGTTGTTGATGAACCGGGGTGGATACGGTTGATAGAACATGGCCGGGTGGCGCTTGATCAGACCCATCACCTGATATTGATCCAGCCGGTCAACCAGGAACTTCCTCTCGTATCGGTAGCCGTCGGTATCCACGGTGCGCCTACCAGATTCCCTGGTTGTCCATCAAGGTGATGTCGATCGAGGGCGATAGCGACTTCAAGGCTGCATTCGTCTGGCTTATGTCGGAGGAATGCTTGAACTCAACCACAAACGACGTTTCCAGCGCCTCGGCGTTCTCGTCGTAGCGCAGCAGTTTGGCCTTGGAGCAGTGTTGGTCGAGAACGCCGACGATCGCGTCGAGATCGACCTTGTCGGGGGCGTTGGAAGCAACCGCCAGATGCAGGTTTGCATCTGCCTTGGTGTTCCGGAACAGCTTCATGAGACCCATGACGACGACCGCAACCACCAGCGTGAGCAACACCACGAGACGCTGGTTGTCGCCGAGGCCGATACCGAGGCCAATGGCCAGGAAGAGGTATGCCAGTTCCTCCGGCTCCTTCACTGCGGCTCGGAAGCGCACGATCGACAATGCGCCGACCAGGCCGAGAGACAGAGCCACTGATGAACGGACGACGAGAATGATGGACGTTGTCGTCATGGTCAACAGCATGAAATTGGCGGCGAAGACCCTCCGGTTGGACAGCGACGACCCCCAGTGGATGTACACCAGGCTGAGGATGAACGCGGCGATGGCTGCCAACAAGAGGTTGATGGCGAACGTCTGCAATTCGATGCTGCCGGGCTGGCTCGAGAAGAACTCGGCGAGGAAGCCCGTGTCGGCCGGGACCTCATCGGCCGGGTCGGTCACCGTGCCGGTGTCCCCGGCGATCGGTGTCGGTTCTTCTCCTCCGGGTGGAGGTTCTTTCCCGGGAGGCGGTACAGCCCCATCAGGTGCGATACCGTCGCCGGATTGGGCTTCGAGGAGGACCTCATCGAACTCCACCACAGAATTCGCGGGCACGTGCAGCCTGACACCTCCCGGGGCCAGTGGATCCGGGTCCGCCACCGTCGCGAGGACCTGGTCGTTCAGGGCGATCGTGTGATCCGTGCCGCCGTATTCGATCTTCACCGTGTTCCAATCAGCCACGAGGGCGGGATCCGCGACGTCCCAGAGACGCTCCGGTGCGGTGTCGGTGATCTTCTCCAGGAAGATCTGGTCGGGCAGCACGGTCAGGGAGTAGTGCTGGCCTTCGCCGACCATGTAATCGATCACCGCGAATCCCTCGGCGTCGGTGCGGAGCTTCACGGTGAGGGTGATCCCGGACCAGGTGCCTTGTCTCGTCACCATTCCTGGGGGCGACAGTTTGAGAATGCCTTCCTCGACAATGGTGTCTCCCTGTCGCTCCCAGTTGACCAGGCCGGGATCGTCGAAGGTCTCGGTAAACCCGCCGTCATCGGCCCCTACCGGAGTGGTGATCAACAGCATCACGCTGATCAGCAAGAAGACTCCGGCTTTCGAAATACGGCTCCTGGTCACGGTGATCCTCCCGGGTTGGAATCTGGTTGGCGCAGCACGGCAAGCTCCTGCAGGATGAAACTGCTCCTCGCTTCGGCGAACTCCGCCAACCCTTCCCAATCGGTCTCGAAACTCTCATAGGCAAACAGCGCCGAGTCACCGAAGAACATCAGGTCGCCGGTGCTCTGAGTCACGTAGGGCGCGATCAGATTGTGGAGTCGCCCGGAGGATGCGGAGACGCCGGCGTAGTTGAAACGGTGCCTGACAACGAGGTCCAGGTAGGCCGCATACTTCCATCGGTACCGGTCGACCTCGAACACCCTGTCATAGAGGGGAGCCCGCTCCATCAAGCCGAACCCGGCGAGACCGAAGATAGGGCTGCGAGGATCGCCCCCCAGGGTCAGATCCCAGGGTATCCAATCGATCTTCCCGGTAGCCGGGTTGCTGTAGAGATAGAAGTTGTTGCCCGTATAGGGGTAGTAATCCCAGCTCGAGAGCGTGTTCATGACGGCCGCATACCGCAGGAAGGTGTCGACTTCGAACACCTCTTCTAGAGCCTCGGCGAAGTCCCCGGTATTCGAGTAGCCGGTGCCGTCGATCACTTTGGCCAGGTTGAGCACGTCGGTGTAGTCGGCCTCTTCGACATTGGTCACCTTGCCGTACGCATACTGTCCGCCCTGGGTGGGGTAGTCCTCGATGCGGTCGCCGTAGTAGATCAGGTCCATGGGGCCTCTCTGGGCATGGCTGGCCTTGTAGAGGTTCCCGTGGTCACTGTCGTTCCCGAACCTGGCCGCCAGGAACTTCTTGTCGACTCGTTCCACCATCGTGTACACGCCCCAGAACACGGGTCCGTTGCCGGCATCGGAGATATCGATCCACAGTTCGACGAAACTGACGTGGGATGCCGGCACCCCGGCGAACGCCAACAGGTCGTAGGCCAGCTTCTCGCCGATCATGGTCGGATCGCCGATGTTGTTGATGAACATCAGCTGCTTGAGGTTGTGGAACTCCTGACCTTCGACGTAGAAGTCGGTATCGATCTTCCACGGCTTCTTTTCCCCGGATTCCCGCAGCGAGAACTGTCCTCTCATGCGGAATCCGACGTCGTTCAGCGTCTCACCGAAAACGACGGCGTCTGCGCGGACGGTCGTCTTGGAGGGTGGATCAATCCAGAGTTCGTTCCAGCCGGCCTGGGACAGTTCGATGTCCACCCGCTGAACACGGGTGTCGTCGAAGATCGTCCAGTAGTCCACAGGGCTCGATGCGGGATGGCGGACAGAAACGGTGAGGCCGTCCGTTGCGGATATACCGCGTTCGTCCGTTACTCGCAGTGTGACGACGTAGTCGCCCGGTTTGGCATAGGTGTAGCTGGTGTAGCCGTCGTCGGCGGTGGCATCGGTGTCGTAGAGACCGTTCCCGTCGAGATCCCACTCATAACGCAGGGCTCCTCCACTCTCAGATCGGCTGCCGAAAGCGCTGAAGTACGTTGTCATGGGCGCCCAACCCTGGTGAGGCATCGCGTTTGCCTGGGCTGTTACACCGGTTCCCGATGGGGCTTCCGCAGTCGAGATACCAGAGCGTGCCGGGTTCGCGAACAGCGCAATCGCCGAGAGGACGACTGCCAGGGCGATGAGCGAAAACTCGAGATACCGGTATGCGTCGGATTGCTTGAACCGTGTCAGGGCAGACATGCCAGCTCGTCCCGGTAATCGGAAGCGCCCTGTTTGCCGGGCGCTCGTACTACCGACTCCCACCTAGCTACTGGTTTGTTCTGTTGGTCATGGTACGCCTTGTGAACGCTGCCGGTGAGATGCGACAGAAGAGTGCCCATCGTCGAACCTCCGGACTCTGAGGTCGGCAGCTCGTCCGGGTCTGGGGGCATACCGGACGCCGTGTCATCCCGACCCGCCCCGGAAGGGTTGTGACCCAACATCACGTGCCCGCATTCAAGGGGACCCCAAGGTCGGAGCCTCTTTTTGGAGGCGGTCTCGAGCCACCGCGGAGGCGCTCGCCTACGCCTGGGAGCTTGGGAAAGGTCTGTTGGCTGCGACCAGAAGGCAAAGCGGCCTCAGAACCCCGGTGAGCAACTGCGGTTGCCGGGTTACGGCACGTATTGCTCCTCGACGAATGTGACCATCCCGTCGGCGACGGTGAGCCACACACCGGGTTGGAAGTCGCGAGTCTCCGCGTTCTGCAAGCCAGGTCGTGTAGTCGACGGTCGTTGCCGTTGCCGGGTCACCGGTTGTCGGCAACCAGTTGACTTCGGCGCCGGCAGCCACCGGCACGGTGCGAAGGGTCGGATTGACGTTGCGAATGTAGTAGTCGTTGGGTGGTGGTGACTCCTGGCCGTCTTCGGTAGCGGCCTGTTCGGCGGCCGTGCCGCTGAACCAGCAGGCGAGGTCGAAGGTAACGTCGGTTGTCGTCGCGTCGTCCATGTAGCCGAACCATTCGCCGTCGGGCAGCTCGGTGGTGCCGGGCGTACAGCCCGAACGGGAGGCGAAATCTTCGGTGCGGCCGGCGGTCGTTGCACCTTCACGCGTGAACTCCATGCACTCGCGCTGGAGCCAGTTGAAGAACACGGAACAGTTCCCATTGATCGAGAACCTGACCCGCTCGACTTCCCCGAACTGGAACGCCGTAGAGGTCAGCTGGCTGAGAAGTGACGCGCTTCCACAGCTGGTCGACGCGTTGTTGAGGCTGAGCCGGATGTCATCGAAATCGACCGACAGCACCCCATCGCCGTCGAGGGTCACCGACCGAACTATGTCGGCGGTGGTAGCGGAGAAGAAAGAACTCGCTCCGTCGGTGATCTCGTCGTCGGTGGGCCCACTCACGAGTTCGTCAAGCCCGATGATGATCGGGTCCAGACCCGCTTGATAGGTCCGCTCGTATCCCTTGACTTCGGAACAATCGGACCCATCGCCGGACGAGAAATAGACGGTGAGCGTCTCCACTTCCGCCGTTTGGGTCGTCGTCGTCAAAGGTACCGAGGTCGTCGTGGTCGTCATGGTCTCGGGTGCGGTCGTGGTCGTCGATGTGACCGTTCCGGACTGGTCGGTGGTGGTGGTCGGGTCGGCGGTGCCACCGCAGGCGGCGGCCGCCAGGGACAAGGCACAAAGGATGTGAAATGCGTATGACTTCTTCATTTCTTGATCCTCCTGGAGCCCGGGCCCTCTCTCTAGAGGCTAAAGACTCTGGCCCCCGAGCTCCAGTCACAGACGTATCACTGCCCCACGAACAATCCAGCGGCGCACCCAGAGAGGGTCGCAGGCGTCGGCATTCATTGCCACTGTGGACCCGCACCTGATCCGCACCGATCAACCACGATGCGCCACATGGCGCCGCGACAATCATGTGCCCTGGAATGGCACTTCTTGAGCGCCGTGACCCAGGCGGTTGCCAGGTTGAGGCGGGTCTAGGAGCCGGGTTGGTTCTGTGCCCTGAAGTACTCCCAGGCATCAACCATGGTGCCGTCGGGCAGCTCACACATCGGCTCGACTCCCGAGACGATGCCACCCTTTTCTTCGCAGAACACTGCCGCCGGGTTGGCGAGGCCGGCGCCGCTGCCTTCGCCGTGGAACCGGCGGTAGTACTCCCACTCCTCGATCTGAGTGCCGTCGGGCAGCCCGCAAATACCGGACTGGTTCCCTTGGGCGTCGGTCACGATCTCAACTGTGCCGCCCTGCTCTTCACAAAACACGGCTGCCGGATTGGGCACACCTGCCGGACCGTTGTCATCCCCATCCCCACAGGCCGATAAGACCACCACCGCCACAACCAGAACCCACCAACAGCACCTTTTGACCGTCATGGCTAGGCCCTTCGCTTGCTGCGCGTCTTCTCTGTATCCACGATGGCATTGCCCCGTTCAACTGACCAGAGTCCATTGTCTCTTTCCGCTGTTCAAACAAACCGCGAGCCGTCCCTGAGTCGTGGAAGTAGCCCACCCACCCGCACATATCGATGCCTGTTTGGATGTCAGGGTGGCGTTTGGTTTCCCGACAAGGGTCGGGGATTCGTGGTGAAGCGTGGGCTGGGGGTTGGCCCAGGGTGGCTGAGCTGAGGAGCCGGCGGTTCAGGATGGACAGTCGGCCACCCACCCAACAGATGCGTTCCTGAATGCCCCCGGGCCCCTACCGCGGTTCCTGGTCTACTAGAGCTCGACGGCACGCTTGAACAGCACACGTTCCGGACCGTGACGGATGGTAACTATCGTTATCTTTATAAACATATGCGATCTGATATGCTGTTCTGCATGCAGAGTACCAGTGTTCGAATCGACAGAGCGACGCACGAGGAACTGAAGGCACTTGCCTCGGAGCTCGGCTCGACCGTGGGTGAGACGGTTGCCCTGGCCGTGCGGCGCCTCCGCCAGGACCGGATAGGTGCAGAGTTGAAGGTTCCGCTCACCGACGACGAGTTCGGTTGGCTCGATGCTGACCTCGGGTGACGTCGTCGAGTTGGATCTCGGGGTCCCGGTCCAGCGGGAAGTCGGGTTCCGTCATCCTGCCGTGGTGGTGACCGCGAGCGTGTTCTCGATGCGAACCCCAGCGTCGTGCAGGTTGTGCCGCTGACTACCACCCTCCGCCGATTCGGGTCCGAGGTTCGCATCGAACCCGACGAACGCAACGGAGTCGATCAAACCTCGGCCGCCCAGTGCCAGCACATTCGGGCTATTTCGACGGGTCGGGTTGACCGCGTGCGGGGCAATATAGGTGTGGCCGATCTTGCCCAGATTCGGGACGTCGTCGGGCTCATTCTCGACATCCCTTCCTGAGCAGACGGGTCGTTACCCATCCCGACCGGCGATCGAGCAGTCCGGCAGCCCGGCGCCCGGCCACGTAGTTGCCCGATTGCACGACAATGGCCCAATGCAATATCTCGAAGCTGGTGGGGAAACGATTTCGAAGATCGGGCTGGGTACCTGGCAGTTCGGCTCCCGGGAGTGGGGTTACGGCGAGGACTACGCGGCTCGTGAGGCGCACGCCATTGTCGATCGGGCGCTCGAGCTGGGCATCAACTTCTTCGATACCGCCGAGGCGTATGCGTCCGGGCGCTCGGAAGAGATCCTGGGACGGGCGCTCGCCGGGCACAGTGCCTTCATCGCCACCAAGTTCCTGCCCGTCGTTCCGCTCCCGGGTCGGGTTGAGCGAAGCGCCCGGGCAAGCAGAGAGCGTCTGGGAATCGAGCAGATCGACCTGTACCAGATGCACTGGCCCAACCCGGCGTTCCCAGTCCGCCTCGGGATGGACGGCATCCGCCGGGTGCAGGCCGCCGGGATCACCCGCCACGTCGGGATCAGCAACTACTCGCTGCGCCAGTGGAACCATGCCGAACAGGTCCTGGGGTCACCGATTCTCTCCAACCAGGTGCTGTTCAATCTCGTTCGGCGGAAGCCACTGCGGAACCTCATACCCTTCGCGGCCGCAAACGACCGGATCGTGATCGCCTACAGCCCGCTTGCCCAGGGGCTCCTTTCCGGCAAGTACGACGCCGCCAACCCGATCGAAGGGTTCCGGCGCAGGAATCCGCTCAACCCGCTTGCCTCCCCGGCCAACCTCGCCCGGGCGACCCCGCTGATCGAAACGCTTCGCGAGATCGGTTCGAATCACGGTGCCACCCCGGCCCAGGTGTCACTGGCCTGGGTGCTGTCGCACCCGAACACGGTGGCGATACCCGGGGCCAGCACCGCCGATCACGTCACCCAGAATGCCGAAGCCGCCGATCTTGCCCTCACCGAGGAAGAGATCATCCGGCTCAATACCGTCGCCGGGAGTCTGCAACTCAAGGGGGGAATCCTCGGCGCAGTTGAGGCGATGCGTCGCTGACGACACAAGCCAGCGCAACTACCGGGTGACGGTGGTGTTCGTTCGCTTCGCAACAGGTTTGGCGCGAATGTCGGAGTAGCGCCTTGGCCGGTCCCAGTTCCCGGCGCCAGGTCTCTGGATATCCGATATCTCCAACTCCCTTGGTGTCCCGGGACTCGTCCCGATCGGCGTAGGCTGACGTTTGGTCCGTGGCGCCAAACCATGTGGCGGTCGACCGGGAAGGCATGAGATGAGAACGTCGGTCGAACTCGAAGGGCCGATCGTCGAACGCTCAATTGAGGATGTCTTCGCGTTCATCAGCAACCTCGAGAACAGCCCTCGCTGGGGCCGAACCAAGAAGACGGTCAAGGATCCGGAGAGCCCGGACGGGGTGGGCGCCCGGTTCCGGGAAGAGTCGAGGATGCTGGGCGAGAAGGTGAAGCACCAATCCGAGATAGAAATCCTGGATCCACCGACGGAGGTCTCGTACACCAATCGTTTCGAGAATGGTGTGATCGAGCGAACCCGCATCACCTTGGAGTCGGTCGAGGGAGGCACCCGCATCGACATCGCCGCCGAAGTCGACATCGACCAGCTTCACCAGGTGCTCGCTCCGTTCGTCGGCCTGGTCGTGAAGCAACGAATAGCTCCGCGGTTCAGGAAACTCGAGCAGGAGTTCGAGCCGCCGGATCGATCAGTCGAAGGTGCTGCAGTATTAGTCGCCCTCGGCGTGATTCTCCTGGCCACGGCCGGAATGCGCTACCTGATCGAGGTCTTGCCGGCAGATGGATGGTGGACGGTCCTGGCGCTGTTCGCTTCGGCGCTGGTAGCCGCCCTTGCGGCCGGTATCACCTGGAACGCAAGCCGCCGGGGTTTGAAGAAGCAGGAATCGGAGCCCGAGCTCGCCGATCATGGCCCGGGCGGGCAATTGCCCTGATTCCGCGTCGTCGAAGCAAGTGATTGGTTCAACGAGGACGAACCCTGCAATGTCAAGTCGACGCGTCCTGCTGGGTGGGGCGATTCCGCTGATCGAAACGCTGCGGGAGATCGGTTCGCGCCCTATCGGGTCGCGGGTGAGTCATCCTAAATACCAGTGACGCCGGTCCCGGCGACCGCCGCCCGGCGATTCTTTCAGCCGGTACGCCTTCGATCTCGCATCAGCAACGTTCCGTACAGCAGCGCAACGGCAGCGTTTTCGACGGCCGAGCCGTATCGCAGCCGGTGATAAGAATCGGGACCCGGCCCCTGTGTCGCTGCCTGGACGGCGACGCCGGCAGCGAACAACCCCGATGCCGCCGCGGTCGACCGGACGGCTAGGAGGTCGGCGCGTGTCGTGCCGAGCTGGATCAGACCCAATGTTGCGTAGCTGATGCCGATCACTCGCACGGCATCCTTGTGAGGGCCGGTGGCCTCCTCATCTGCGTAGAACGATGTCGGCCGAAGCAGATTCATCGCGGCGCGGACGAGGAACACGACGCCGTTGACGGCGAGAGCGGTTCTGACCGATGACATGGTGAAACCTCGTGGTAGGTAACTTCCGATTCTGCTCGCATCAAGCCCGGCCGTGAAATTCTTCATTGACCGTCGCCGCCTGCGTGTGCCTAATCGACAATGCCGTGGCGGATCGCAAGCACGGCTGCCTGGGTGCGGTCGGCCACTTCGAGTTTGGCCAGCACGGCACTCACGTAGTTGCGGACCGTCCCTTCCGAGAGGAACAGCCGGGCGGCGATCTCGGCGTTGGTGAGACCGCGCCCCAGGGATCTGAGCACGTCCAGTTCCCGTTCGGTCAATCCAGCGGTGAGGCTGGAGTCGGGCTGCGGGCGGGGCGAGGTGGAGACCCGGTCGAACAGCTGGCCGGCCACCCCGGGATCGACGTGGGTGCGTCCCCCGGCCGTGCCTTTGATCGCTTCGATGAGCCGATGGCGGGGAGCGTCCTTCAGCAGGTACCCGGCCGCTCCGGCTTTGATCGCATCGTCCACCCACTCCGGAGCGTCGTAGGTGGTCAGGATCAGCACTTTGATGCCGGCAAACCGGTTGGTGATGGTGCGGGTAGCGGTGATCCCGTTGGTGCCCGGCATCTTGAGGTCCATCAACACCACATCGGGGGAGTGGGCCTCCACCATCTCCAGGGCCTGATCCCCGTTGGACGCCTCACCGACCACCTCGATGCCCGGGGCGACGGAGAGGATGGCCTGGAGACCATCCCGCACCAGGTCCTGGTCGTCACAGATCAGTACCCGGATATTCATGTCGTCTTCTCCACGGAGAGTTCTACGACGGTGCCGCCTGCTTCGGGCCGGCGGATGTCGAGACGGCCGCCGATCAGCTCGGCCCGCTCGACCATGCCTCGAACGCCGTGGCGGTCCCCGTCGATCTCCCCGTCGGGATCGAAGCCGGTGCCGTCGTCCTCAACACTCAGCAGGACTCGATCGCCGTTTTGCCTGAGCCGGACGATGGCGTTGGTGGCCCCGGCGTGGCGGACGACGTTGGTCAGCGCCTCCCGGGCGATGCGATAGGCGGTATGTTCGACGTCGGGAGCCAGCCCATCGACACCGTCGATTTCGAGGGTGGCGGTCACCGGGGAGGTCTCGGATACCGAAAGGCACAGGTCTGCCAGCGCCGCCGCCAAGCCTTGCTCCTCGATGGGGGAGGAGCGGAGAGCGTCGATCGATCGCCGGGCCTCGGTTAGACCGGTGCGGGCCGACTCGAGGGACCGGTTGAGCATGCTGCGAGCCCTGGTGGGGTCCTCGTCCCAGAGGCTGTCGACGCCTTCCAGCTGCACCGCCACTGCGCTGAGGGTGTGGGCCAGCGTGTCGTGCAGTTCGCGGGCCAGACGGCGCCGCTCCTCGCTCATGGCCAGGCGTTCCCGGGTGATGGCGCTCTCGGCCAGCGCCCGGCGTTGAACGCGGAGAGCGCCGACCAGCTTGACGATGATGAGACCGGTGAAGGCGAGCAGGGCAGCCCGGCCCAGCATGAGGGCTCCCAGCAGTGTCAGGTCGGCGCCGATGGATTCGAGCTGGCTCATTGTCAACGCCGCATCCAGGAAGAACGTGCCGATGGCGAAGAGCAGTACCCAGCGGAAACGGTATTGCCAGGCAACCAGAATCAACGGGACGAACAAGTAGAAGAACAGCAGCCAGTAGTCGGCGATCGCCTGGTTGGCGGTGGCACCCTCGGTGAGCCGGGCTTGCACGGTGATGCCGTTCTCGACGATCGGTCCGATCGCGGCCACCCACAGAGCCAACGGCAGGTACCAGCGGCCGAGCCGCTCCTGCAGAGCGGGAATCAAGAGGTAGACCAGCAGCAACCAGAGGATGAAGATCCCCGGCTCCGGGACGAACAGCAGATCTCCCTCGCCCCGCTCCTGGCCGGCCAGCCGCAGGAACAGCAACAGTCCCAGGCGGATCGCCACGAACCAGCGGAACAGACCCAGCAGACCCGGTTCGATCTCGGCACGCTTCATGGAGACATTATCGGGGCCTGTCCGTCTGCCCACGAGCGCTTTGTGACATCTGTCATATCGCTATGTGCACGCTGCATATCCGGATGTGATCCCAACTACTGGTGGGCCGGCGCCGCATCCCGTCAAATGGCGGTGGAAGCAAAAACGAGTTCATGGAGGTGAACAGATGCGTTCCACGAGGGTACTGATGGTGGCGGTTCTGGCAGTCCTGGCGCTCTTTGCGAGTGCGTGCAGCATCGACATCGAGCGCAACGCCGACGGGTCGCTGCAGATCGACGGTGAGATCACGGCCGATTCGCTGGCTACCGAATTCGAGCGGGATCCGGAGAACAACTCCGTTGACGTAGCCATCAACGACGGCGTCATGTTGATCGACGTTGAAGGCGTCGACGAGAACGGCGAATACGTGGCCAACCTGCGGGTGGAGCTGTCCGCCGATGACGGAGTGCTGGTAGTCGACATCACGGAAGCGTTCTACAACGGCTGGACCGTTCCCGACAAGATCAGGGACGAGTTCAACAAGGCAATCGCCAAGGAGATCAGGAAGGCCGTCCAGGAGAACCCAGACGCCGCGCTGGTGTCGCTCGTCGCCGACGACGGCAAGATCGTCACCGAATGGCGGGTCGAAACGCAGGACAGCAAGGGCAACTGAACTCGGTCGAGCAGGTGGGTGGGCCCGGGCGCTACGTCCGGGCCCACTGCGCGCGTAACGGAATTGTCGCCCCGGGGATTGATCAGCGGTCGCGTTTGCGGGCCAGCATCAATCCGTCGCTGATCGGCAGCAGGGAGATCTCGACCCGATCATCGTCACGCAAGCGTTCGCTCAGGGAGCGGATCGCCGCAGTTTCGGGGTCCTGGCGGCCCGGGTCGATGACCAGCCCACCCCAGAGGACATTGTCGATCAGGATCAGTCCCCCCGGGCGTAGGAGACGGAGCAGCCGCTCGTAGTACCCGGCGTAGTTCTCTTTGTCGGCGTCGATGAACCCGAGATCGAACGTGTCCTCCTCGCCGGACTCCAGGAGGGCGTCGAGGGTGTCCAGGGCGGGGGCGATCCGGAGGTCGATCTTGTGGATCACGCCTGCTGCTTCCCAGAAGTGGCGGGCCAGGTCGGCGTGCTCGTCGCTGATCTCGCACGCCACCAGCCGGCCATCGTCCGGAAGGGCCTGGGCGACACATAGGGCGCTGTATCCGGTGAAGACCCCCACCTCGATCGCCCGGCGGGCGCCTACCAAGCGGGTCAGCAGCGCCATCAGTCGCCCCTGGCCGGGCGAGATCTGCATGGTGGCCCCGGCAAGGTCGGCTGTCGCGAGGCGCAATCCCTCCCGGTACGGGTCCTCGGCAGGCGACATCGCAGTGATGTATGCGTTGATGTCGGCGGCGACGAATCCGTCTTCGCTGCTCATGCGCCTTCCCGGTCCATCGATGGGACTGTACTCCGCCGCGATAGGCGCCGTCCGGCAGGAGTAGTCTCGGTGTGTCCAACCTGGAAGTGGACATGACCTATGCGGGTATCGCCACCACCGCGTCCGGTTCGGCTGGCGAAAGCACCCGCCTCGCAGTCTTCGAGGCTGCGTCCCGGATCCTTTTGACCAGCGGACATTCGGGTCCTAGGAGAAACTCCCGAGGCATTGCCGAGCTCCTGGAAAGGAGGGTGGCATGACCGCCCCCACGCTCGCGACTCAATTCTGTGGTGTCCGATTTCCCAATCCTTTCACGCTTGCTTCTGCGCCACCCACCACGACCGGCGAGATGATCATGCGGGCATTCGACGCCGGCTGGGGAGCCGCCATCACCAAGTCGTTGACGGTGGACAGTGAGAGGACGGTCAATGTCACGCCACGACTGGCGCTCGTCAAAGATCTGCGAGAAACCAAGAAGGGGCAGCTGAGCACCCTCCAGAACATCGAGCTCGCAACCACCCGGCCGCTCGAAGTGTGGTTGGCGGAAATCGCCGAAATCCGCAGGCGATATCCGTACAACGTGATTATGGCCAGCATCATGTCCGACGCGGACTCGCCGGACGACTGGAAAAGGCTCACCGTCGAAACACAGAAGGCCGGGGCCCAGTTGATCGAGATCAACCTGGCCTGTCCCCACGGGCTCCCGGAGATGGGCATGGGGGCCGCCATCGGGGCGAATCCGGAATTGGTCGGGCGGGTGACGCGCTGGTCCACGGAGGTGGCAGAGGTGCCGGTCATCGCCAAGCTGACCGCAACGTGCTCCGATATCATGGCAGTGGCCGCAGCTGCCATGAGCAACGGTGCCAGTGCGATCGCCGCCATCAACACAGTGGACTCGATCAGCGGAGTCGATCTGGACACCTTTGTCCCCTACCCGGCGGTAGGCGACAAATCGACCCACGGAGGGTTGTCCGGTCCGGCCATCAAACCGATCGCTCTTCGGTGTGTGTGCAATGTCGCCCAACTCGGCTACCCGGTCTCCAGCTCAGGCGGATTGTCGACCTGGCGTGACGCCGCTGAGTTTGTCCTGCTCGGCGCCTCCAATCTGCAGGTCTGCACCCTGGTCATGTTCCGCGGATACTCGGTAATCCGGCGCCTCAGCGGGGGTTTGCTCAAGTACATGGAGGAAAAGGGCTTCGGTGCGATTGCGGACTTCTGCGGCAAGTCGCTGGCCAATGTCGTCACCCATGGTGAGTTGAATCGAGACCACAAGGTGATTGCCTGGTCCGACCAAGAGACCTGCCAGAAGTGCGGTCACTGCTTCACCTCCTGTCGCGATGCCGGATACCAGGCCATCACGTGGGAGAAGAAGCAGTACCCGGTGTTTCTGGCCGAGAAATGCGACGGCTGTTCCCTGTGCGTGCACGTCTGCACGGAGGGGGCGATTCGCATGCTCGAACGGGTCTAGGGAAACGGTTCGGTGTCTATTGAGCCACTGCGCAGGCGAGGCCGGGGTGCCGTGGTTTTCCGACGGCCGGTTCCGGGTCCTTCGTGCCGCGCCCCCGGGTCTTCAAGTAGCCTCGTCGGTCGAGAGGTGTGAGATGAGCGGACCGATTCAGCCCAAAGAGGCAGGTTACGAAAACGACCCGTGTCGAAGTATCGAGGTGCGGAAGGGCCGTTCGACCGAAGTCGGAGGGATGGATATCGTCCGGGTGCTGCCCACCAAGGGAAGACGCACGGTCGGGCCGTGGTGCTTTGTCGATCTGATCCGTCCTCCGGACGCCGAGCATCCCGACCCCATGGAAATCGGGCCGCACCCTCACATCGGGCTGGCCACCGTCACCTGGCTTTTCAGCGGGGAGGCGGAGCATTCCGATTCGCTCGGCACCACCCAGCTCATCCGCCCCGGTGAACTGAACTTGATGTCGGCGGGCCACGGAATCGCTCACGCCGAGCAGGGATTGGGTCCCACACTGCACGGCGCCCAGATGTGGCTGGCCCAACCGGAAGGGACCCGGCACGGTATCTCGGCGTTCGAGCACCATGCCGATCTCCCGCAGCTGGACCTCGCAACGGGAAAGGCAACGGTGATCCTCGGCAGGTTCGACGGGATTGCGTCCCCGGCTCGGACGGACACAGAGTCGGTGGGAATCGATCTGCGGCTGCGGCGCGGCCGGGCGGAACTCCCGATCGTGGCCGGCTACGAACACGCGGTGGTGCCGATCGATCAGCCGGTGCTGGTGGGCGAGACGATCGTTGAACCCGGTTGGCTCGGACTCATCCCAACGGGTCTGGAATCCATCCATCTCGAGCTCAGGGCCGACCGGGCCCGGGTATTGGTGGTGGGCGGCGAACCCCTCGGCGAACGGATCCAGATGTGGTGGAACTTCGTGGCCCGCACCAGGGACGAAATCACCGAGGCGTGGCGTGCCTGGAACACCGGGGACACCGACCGTTTCGGTCCGGTACCGACCGGGCTGGCTCGAATCGATGCGCCCGTACCTCCGTGGGTGCATCCGTCGTCCGGCCTATAGGCGTCTTGATCACCCGGCGAGCAGTTTCCTGGCCTTCCGGCGGGCCTTGGCGGCAGCTTTTTCGAGCTTGGCGGCTTTGTCGGCCAGGCGCTTGCGCTTCTTCTTCGACTTGGCCGATTTCGCCTTCTTGGTTTGCTGCCGGGCTTGCTTGTGAAGCTTCTTCGCCAGTTTCCGCAGGTCCTTGGCTCGTTGCTCCCGGTCCGATGCCGGAGTGCCGGGAGCCGCGACCGGCCCCGGTTCGGTCATCCCAAGGAGCGTGACGGCCTCGGCCTTCATCGATTCGGCACTGACCGGTCCAATGCCCCGAATACCGGCCAGCGTCGCTGCATCTGCGTCCGCAACCGACGCGACGGTGGCGTAACCGGCCTTCGTCAGCAATCCGGCGGTAACGGGGCCAACCCCGGTGATATCGAGCAGTTCCATGCTTCACCATCGGTCTGCCTGGACACGAGCTTGAGGCCATCTTGCCGCTCGGGAGCGCGGCGGGAGGCGCCTGCCGCAACCGGAACCGGCCGGGGCGACCGGAGATAGCTAGGTTGAAGTGCGGCTCGTGAGAGGAGGCAGCCTTGACCGCCAATCGCATGGAGATCGGCCTGGTCCTTCCGATGTTCGAGGCACCGGGGTCGGGTGAGAAGCCGACGTGGACGACCATCAAGGCCATAGCGCTGCAGGCCGAGGCGTTTGGGTTCGATACGGTGTGGATCGCCGACGAACTCCTCTGGAGGGTCTCGAGCTGGCCGGGCCCGCGAGGATGGTGGGAATGCGTGGCCATGGTCGGAGCCGTAGCGGCCGCCACTTCGACGATCGGTATCGGGACCTGGGTGGTCTCGGCTCTGCACCGCAATCCCGGCCTCATTGTCAAGAGCGCTGAGACACTCGATGAGATCAGCGACGGTCGCTTTCTCCTCGGACTGGGCGCGGGCCACGCCGGCGACCAGGGAGCCACCTTCGGCTACCCGGAGGATGCAACCGTCTCGCGCTACGAAGAGGCACTCGAGATCATCGTCCCGGCACTCCGGGGAGAGACCGTGTCACTGGAGGGGCGGTACCACCGGGCTCGAGAGCTCGAGATCCGCCCGCGCGGACCTCGTCCCGGCCGGATCCCTCTCATGTTGGGCGCACATGGGCCGCGCACGATGAGATTGGCTGCCCGGCACGCCGACATCTGGAGTGCTTTCGCCACCGAGAGCAGCCTCCCTGCCTGGTTCGAACCCATGCTCAAGCGTCTCGAGGAAGCATGTGAGGACATCGGTCGGGACCCGGTCACGCTCGGTCGCTCCATCGGGGTGTTCGTTGAGCCGACCGATGATCACAACGCTGAAGCCACCGGTTTCGGGGTTCCGATCAGCGGTTCGGCGGCCGAGATCGCGGATGCTGTCAATCGGTTCGGGGAACTGGGAGTGACCCGGGTCGAGCTGATTCTCTGGCCGGGAAGCGAGCAAAGCGTCGCAGCGGTCGAGCCGGTATTGCAGCTGCTCGGTCGCTGAAGACGCGGTTCTCCGAGGATCAACGATGCCCCTCCGGCCTCACACACACCGCACGGCATAGGGACAACTTGATAGGTTTGTGTATCCGATGGATCTCATCGGGTACGGCCGAGTGAGGGAGGAAGGCTATGACCAGTGACTCCGGACCGCCTGCGGTCCCCGAGGACACACCGAGTCGAGCGGCGAGCGGGTCGACGTCAGGGTTCGGCACACCGACGGGGATGGTGTCCCTGGGCGGGTTGATCCTGATCGGGACCTACGTCATTTTCGGTCTGATTCTCAACGACTACTGGGTGAGCTGGCTGGCAATGCTGCTGGCAATCGGCTCATTCCTGGTGGTCAGAGGGGACGGGGCCTTCATCGAAAAGCTGGCACCGGTACCGGTTCTCGTCAAGATGATCGGATATCTGCTCGCAGTCATTGGACTGCTGGCTCTGGTTGAAGACATCCGTTTTGCCGACGGCACCTTGAACGAGTTCCCCGACGTCATCGGCGCTCTGGCGGCCTATGCAGGTTACGTGATTGCCTTCCTGGGGGCCCGTTCGATCAAAGTCTGACACGGAGCCAAAGAAGGGTCGTCCCCGGATCAAAATGTCGGAATCGAGTTTGGGAACGAAGCTTCGCGCCCTTCGATGTCAGGAGCCGGGGCCCGCCGGCCGGATCTGCCCGATCGCTCCGGCCAACCCAGCCTTCTACGGCACCGGCGCATCAAAGAACGTCTCGCTCCCGAAGACGTCCCGATTCACCTGGAGCATGTCGAATTGATAGTTGCCGGCCGGGTATTTGGGTCCCCGGTCTGCAGTGGGTTCGACGGTTGTCGTTTCTGCCCAGTTGTTCCAGGTGTTGAGCCAGATGAGCTTCTGACCGCTGCTGCCGACGGGCTCGGCGTGCTTACGCGCCACTCGTGCCATCTCGGCCACTTGTTCCTTGCTGGTCGCTGGAACGTACAGCGAATCGCCGCTGATGAAATACCTCTCGTCGTACTGGGGCGCCCAGGCCGGCTGGAAGTTGACTTCATCGTCTCTGCCGGTGACCGTCATCCCGGCGATCTGGTCGCCCCACCAGGTGAAAGCTTCGTCAACCGCCTCCGCCGCTTCTCCCACATCGGCCAACGAATAAATGTCGATCCCGGGGAGTAAGAAGGTGAAGGTGCTGCTCCCGTCGAAGAGCGCTGCGTGTTCCGGGTCGATTCCATCGGCGCGGATCTCGTCGCCAACAATAAACACATCGAACCCGACCTCCGAGATGCGGGCCCGCGCCTCCTGTATTGCCCCGGCCAGATCTCCCGTATAGGCGCTAGTAGCCCAGATGTAGATCACGGGGCGTCCATCGATGGTGAGGTACTGAGGGTTGTTGAAGTACTTCTCGGCGAAACGTTCCAGATCGGCCACGAAAGTTTCGTAGACTTTCGGGCGATCGAAATCCAACGGGTCTTCGGCACTCAGCTCCGCGGTCTGGGCAATTCGCAGGATGAAGTCGTAGAAGATCACCCAGCGCACTTTGTGGATGTTGGATGATTTCAAGAAGACGTCGTCGAGGGTGTCTTCCATCGAACCACAGCAGCCGAGCCCGCGAGGCGTGGTCCACTCGATCGAGAAGGCATCGACACCGTACTCGACGGCCCATTCAATCTGTTGGTGGACAACGGATGGGTCGGCAGCTGCGTAGGTCTCGCCGAGGAGGGGCGTGAGGGGAGTCACCCTGGCCCCATCGGCATGCTCGAATCCTCCGTGCTCGCCGGGTCCGTAGAACCAGAAGTTGAGCTGGGCAATCACCGTGTACTCGTTCTGAACGGATCCCAGGAAAGGTCTCGGCGAGACTTCGTAGGCCTGGACGTTCTTGTCACCCTCGGTGATACCGTCCCATGTGAGCACGGCGACCTGGTGGGGGGTCTCATCCCGGTAGCCCATGATTTCGACGCGGGTTTCACCGATGTGGCCGCGTTCGATCTCAAACCGGAGAACCTCGTCGGCCTGAAGGTTCCCCAATGACACTTCAACGGTCAACTCGACGCGCTCGCCCGACTCGGCCTCTGCCAGGGTCTGGCCCAAATTCAGACCGTTTTCGACCAGGCCTGCGTCGGGCGCCTGACCGCTCGCCGAGATCACCGTCGGGTCTCGCCACTCGCCTCCCCAAACCAAACGAATGATGGTCCAGTCCGAGGTGGTGCTTGCCCTGATCAATGCCCGGTGTGAGCTTTCGTCGCTTCCAGCCGTCGTTTGGGATGGTGCCGTCTGTGTGGTGCTGGTGGCGGGGGCCGTGGTCGTCCGGTCTGAGACAGCCGAGCTCGGGGTGGTCGAAGTGGAATCGGCCTGAACATCGCTATCGCATGCGACCGGCACGACCAACAATGCCAGCGTCGCGCCGACGGCCACCCTGTGCCGCAGCCATCCGGAACGCCTCGTTACTACCCGTTCCATGTATTCCCAACCCTCACACCCTCACCGGACAATGACCAGAGTCGAAGGTCACACGACTCGGAGCAGGTAGAACGAGGGGACTCACGGTGGCCAGGGTGCAGCCGCCGCCATTCCGAACCGATCCGATGCCCACTACCAGCTGCGGCGGTGCCGGTCGGATGACCGGATGCCACGGTCAAGGTCGTCGGTTTCGACCTTGCCGTCGGGAATGCAAATCGGACCGCTTGTGTTGGGCCAGTAGTACATCAAGGGACGAACATTGCCGGAATTCACGATCACCCGTCACATCAATGCCCCGGTTGAAACCGTGTGGGAGGTTCTCCACGATTTCGGGGACATTCAGCGATGGAGCCCGGGCGTCACCGCATCTGAGTTGACCTCGGACGGTCCGGTGAGCGAAGGGACGACCCGCCGCTGCGAGTTCGCTCCTTTTGGCGGCGTTCACGAACGCGTCGATGTGCACAAGCCCAACGAGCGTTTGACTGTGAACCTCTATGAGACCTTCAGGCTGCCGATCTCGAGCGCCGTAGCGGATTTCAACATCGCCCCGGACGACGACGGCACGATGCTGACCCTCCATTACAGCTATACGCCCAACCTGCTCGGACGCCTGGTCCGCGGCTACACCGACAAGCAGTTGCGCAAAGGAATCGGCGGTCTGGCAATGGGATTGCAGAAGGAGAGCGAGCAGATGGTTTCCGCCTGATTCGCCCGGGTGTGGTGTGTCCTCAGATCCTCAAGTCCAAAATGCCTAGCCGAGCGCGTTGATCACGCCGGCCATATGGTCCCGGTACGCCGAAAGCGCCCGTTGCCCTGCCGCGGTGAGCCGGTAGACCGTGCGGGGGATCTTGCCCACGAACGCTTTTTCAACGTTGACATATCCGGCTGCTTCGAGCTTGGACGTATGCGATGAAAGGTTTCCCTTGGTGAGGCCGGTCTGATCCAGGAGGAAGAGGAAGTCTGCCTCTTCGACTGCGTTCAGGACGGCCAGCACCGCCAGCCGGCCAGGTTCGTGAATCAGTCGATCGGGTTCGATAGGCGGCGGCAGCTCAGCCATCGAGAGCCGCGGATTCGGTCGGGGTGGTGCGCACGAAATGGATGAGGGCCCAGGTTCCGATCGCTGCCAGTGGTAGGGCCAGACCGAGCAGATGCCAGGCCACCGGTTCATAGGTTTCCCCGGAGCTGATCGCCCACAGGACGATGCCGGAGACCACCGAGTAGATCGCCACGACCCGATGCCGGATCAATCGTGACCGGTCGCCGAGGTACCAGAAACCGCCCGTCAGGCTGATCCCAGACAGCAGGGGAGCGGCTCGCCGCCATTCGGCCGCCTCGGTGAGACCACCGGAGAGAGCGACCGCTCCGATCATCAGGGCAATCGCCACGGCGATGTAGGTGAGCATTCCTCGCGCCGTTGTACCCGGGTCTTCAGATCGTTCCTGGTAGTAGCCGATCCGTGGATAGGTGATCCGGCGCTTGACGCGCTCGACTGCTCTCCAACCGAAGATCACAATGAGGGCGGCTGCGATACTGACCGTGCCGGGCGAGATGACCAACATCAGGGCGATGATGAGGAGTACCGCCGCTGCAAACAACTCGAGCAGCCCGTCGCGGTAGCTTGCCGCCCGTGCTCGCTGTTCTATCTCTTCTGTGCTGAATCCGTTTGACATCTCATCTCCTGACATATGTGCAAACTGGTTTGCAGTACAAACCAGATATATCATGGTCCAGCGGATGGTGTCAAGGGGTCGCGTGGACGCGATAGGTGGGACCGAGTCTCCAGGTCGGACCCGAGACCGTCAACCCGCGATCCTCTCGCGGCGAGTTGCGTCCGCTGCGGTCAACGCCCGGTACGTGGTTTCATGATCGAATCCATACCTCTCGAGGAGCAGCATGACCACGCCCGTCATCGACCAGATCTACCGCCACGTTTCGGTTCGCCGGTTCACTTCAGAACCGGTCACGACCGAACTGGTGGAAACCATCGTCGCTGCCGCCCAGCGCAGCGCTACCTCCTCCAACCTGCAGATGTACAGCGTTGTGGCCGTGACAGATCCCGACCGGCGCGCCCGGTTGTCGGAACTCTGTGGCGGTCAGGAGCAGATTGCCCAGGCGCCGGTGTTTCTGGCCTGGTGCGCCGACCGTAGCCGGTTGGATCGAGTCTGCGAATACCGCGGCTATACCCAGGCCGCTGAACATATCGAGCCATTGCTGGTGTCCGCCGTCGACGTCGCCATCCTGATGCAGACGGCCACACTGGCGGCGGAGTCGCTGGGACTGGGTGCCTGCTACATCGGTGCGATCCGCAACAATCCAGCTGAGGTCATCGAACTGCTGCAGCTGCCCTCTCTGACCTTTCCGATCGCCGGGATGACCCTCGGCTGGCCTGCGGTGTCGCCCAACCAGAAGCCCCGACTGGCTACGTCGGCGATTCTGCACTGGGAAACCTATGACGCCGGCGATGAGATGCAAGCTTTGCTCGAGTACGACCGGGTCATGGCGGAAACCGGCATCTACCAGGGGCGGCAGGTACCGGTGCCCGGCGGTGAGGGGGAGATGGAGGACTACGGCTGGATGGAGCACTCGGCCCGGCGGGTCGCTCAATCGCAGCGGGCCGGTCTTGGACCGGTCATTCGCCAACAGGGCTTCGGAACGGCGTAGGCATTCCTCCGTCCCGGGCAGTCGGAGAGGATCAAGGCCACTACCGCTCGTGCCGATAGTCCTGCAATGGAAGGCCGGTGAGCCGTCTCAGACAATCGCGTGCGAGGCGTGCCTGCAGATCTGCGAAGAGAAGGCCGAAAGGAGCGACCGATGTCGGAGCACCAGCGCATACGTGCGATGGCTCGACTCGTCCAGGACCGCGGGATGAGTGAGCAAGCCGCCGAACTCATCGCCCGAGCCCTATTCCCACTCGACTCCGCTCCCGCAGGTCTCCCGGTTTCACGGCGATTTCCCAAGAAGATCGCCAGGCGTGCCGAGCGGTTCAGGAAAGCAGCGCAATCCATACCGCGGAACGTGCTTGTGGATCTTGCCTTTGAGACGATTGAGGTTTACCGGGATCTCGCCGTGGCCGCCGGTGAGGCCTACTACATAGCCATCTTCGAGGAAATGACGGCCGAGCCGGCGCCGTGGGCGGGCGAATCGGGGCTCGACGACAATGCGGAACCGGTGGTTGATCAGAACGAGCGATAAGCGAGCAGCCATGCGGCTCTCGCATGGCGTTGCCATCTCCGGGCATCAGACCTGTTGTGTGAGCTGTTCGAGCTGTTCCTCAAGAAATCGCCGGTCGCTGTCGTTTGGGTCGCACTCGAGTGCAGCCCGGTAGGCCCGGGCCGCCCGGTCTGGTCGGCCGGCCTGTCGTTGCAGGGCGGCCAGGGTCGACCAGTACAGATGCCAGCGCTCGACCCCCTCCGTCCTCTCGAGCAACGCGAGCCCGGCGTCGGGCCCGAAGACCTTGGCCTCGGCCACCGCACGGTTCACTCTGACGACGGGGGAGGGAGCAACCTGTTCGAGCCGCCGGTAGAGATCCACGATCTGGTTCCAGTCCGTGGTGGCGTCCGAGCCGGCCAACCCGTGAAGGGAGGCGATCGCCGCCTGGATCTGATACGGACCCACCGACCGGCGCCGCAGAGCCCGGTCGACGGTTGCGGCAGCTTCGGCAATGGCGGCATGGTCCCACCGGCTGCGGTCCTGATCGGGCAGGAGCACCAGATCGCCTTTTTGGTCGAGGCGAGAGGAGTGACGGGCGTGGGTGGCGACCATGAGGGCCAGCAATCCCAGGCACTCCGGTTCGTCCGGCATCAACTCGACCAGCAGGCGGCCGAGGCGGCTCGCCTCCTCTGCCAGATCAACGCGGGCGTCGAGACGGCCGGCCGGAGCGTGGTGCCCGGTCGTGAAGATGAGGTACACAACTGCCAGGACCGCCGGGAGCCGGTCGGGCAGTTCGTGCGGCTCGGGTAACCGGTAGGGGATACGCGCCACCGCGATCTTTCGTTTCGCCCGACTGATCCGCTGCCCCATAGTCGCTTCAGGAACCAGGAACGCCCGGGCGATTTCGGTGGTGGTCAACCCGCCGATCGTTCGCAGGGTGAGCGCCACCCGGGTCGCTGGCGCCAGAGCCGGGTGGCAGCAGGTGAAGATGAGCCGCAGGCGGTCGTCACCCCGGGGAGGATCGGGCGGGTCGGCCAGCATCTGGAAAGCCTCGGTTTCCTTGTGGGATCGGCGTGCCTCCCGCCGGAGGCGGTCGAGAGCTTTGTTGCGGGCCACCGTTGTCAGCCACGCCGCCGGGTTGTCCGGGGGGCCCGATCGGTTCCACTGCTCTAGGGCGACGACCGCTGCGTCCTGGAGGGCGTCTTCGGCCAGACCGAAGTCGCCGGTCAACCGGATGAGGGTGGCCAGTACCCGGCCACCCTCAATCCGAATGATCTCGTCGACCGTCACTCTCCTTCGGACCACTCGATGATCGGCCGAACCTCAACCCTGCCGTGCCAGGCGCCGGGGATCTGGGCGGCCCACTGGACGGCCTCGTCGAGATCTGCACACTTGAGCAAGTAGAACCCGCCCAGGACCTCCTTGGTCTCGGCGAAAGGGCCGTCGGTGGTAATCAACTCGCCGCCCTTGCCGCCCTTCACGTGGATGGTGGTTGCCGTAGCTGTGTCCTGAAGCGCTTCGCCTCCGGTTACCACCCCGGCCGCTCCGGCCTTCTCGCCGAATTCGTTGTACTCGGCTATCACCGCGGCCCAGTCCTCCTCAGTGCCTTGCCCCTCGTCCTCGGCCGGGCCGTAGATCAATGCTGCGTACGTAGGCATCGTGTTCTCCCTTCGCTTTCGAGATACCTTCGCCCATACGACGAAGACTCGCCACCAATTTCGACAACTCTTGCAAAAAATTCTGCACCGCGCTTTCCCGATCCACCCGGAGCACGAAACGGGTATCGTCGATCCCAGTGCAGAAGGAGCCGACTTGGACCGCACACGCCAGCCCAGCAAGGAATACCGCGCCCGCATCCTCGTGAAGCTCTCCGACGACATACTCCCCACACCGGTGATGTCGGAGGCCGAGTTGCAAGCCCACCTCATGGAGGTATTGCACCCCGGCGACGCGGAGTCGCCGATCGTTGCCGTCACGATCGACGATCCGAGGACTATCAAGCGACGGTACTGAGATTCAGGCCAGTTCACCGACCGAAGTTCGGTCGGGCCGACCCGGGGTCAGTTGACCGTCGGGTGCGTCGGTTCGTACAGCATCATGGTCAGGCCGCCCGGCAGGAGCATGGTGGTGACCATCCCGTAGCTTCTCTCCTCGACCGGCCCCTGGAACTCGATGCCTTTGGCGCTGAGTTCGTCCATGGTGGCGGCGAGATCGTCGCACATGAGCGAGATCGAGTGACCGGGCTGCTCGCCGGGGTGGACGCCCAACTCGGTGGGGGGCGCAGCAAAGGTGAGCCAGCCGTCACCCGTGTCGATGTGGTTCCAGCCGAAAGCGTCTCGCAAGACGGCGCGGACTGCATCGGCCTCCGGTGAGAACACGAGTGTGTGCATGCCGGTAATCGCCATGATCTGTTCCTCTTGTTGGTCGACGAACACTACTCCCTGCCCCAGCCCACCGGTCGGGTGCAGTAGTGACGTATGGCCCTGGAATCCCGTGTCCGATGCTGATAAGGATGGAAGCCGGGAGGGAAAGGCGGGGACGATATGCCTGCAAGCAGCCGACAACGCCACGTGATGCTCGGTGCAGCCTTGATTCTCATCCTCGGTCTGGCGGTCCCGGCCGCCGGCGCGGAGGCGGATGCCTTTGAGCAAGCTCCAGCCAACCGTCCGGCCACCCTCGACCCCCTCAATACCGTCGTCGAGGTGTCCGACCTCGACGAGCTGATCGCGGTTGACAACGTCGATGGGGAGATCACCCCGCTCGGTTTGTTTGTTCCTCCCGGCGAAACCAACCCCGTCGTCGGAAAGGTGGGTGACTATTCATACACCGATCCCGGAATGGACGTGGTGTGGGGCGGTTACCTGGGCGGATCCACCGGTGCCGATATCCTGCTGTACGACCGCGACACGGGCTTGTTCGAATTCCGGGCGGTCGACACCAGCGGGGGCACGGACGCCTTCTACGAGAAGTACGGGACTCGCGGCTGGTCGCATGTTGTCCCCGGTGACTACAACGGGGACGACATCGCCGACCTCCTCTTCTACCGGGCTTCTGATGGGTTGATGCGGTTCTACACAATCACCGCCGATGGAACGTTCCGGGCGATGACACCGATCATGTACGGGAACCGGGGCTGGACCCAGATGATCCCCGGCGATTTCGACGCCAACGGGACCGACGACCTGCTGTGGTACCGGGCCACCGACGGCTTGATGCGGTTCTACACGGTCAGTTCAACCGGACGGTTCACTCCCATGACCCCGGTCATGTACGGCAACCGCAACTGGTCGCAGATCCCCTCCGGTGATTTCGACGGCGACGGTCGTGATGACTTGATGTACTACCGATCCACAGACGGGCTGTACCGGTTCTACACGATCAGTGCCGACGGGCGGTTCACGGCCATCTCAGCCGTGGGATACACCGACACCGGCTGGGTCCAGATCCTGGCCGGCAACTTCAACCTGACCCTGGGCGCCGACCTGGTCTTTTACAGGTCGGGCACCATCCAGGCGCTCGGGTACTCGACCACCAAACTGGTTGCGATCACCGATGAAGCCATCGCCCCGGCCGCCCAAATCCTGACAGTGCTCAACTGGTCCCCGGTCGGCAGCACGCACAGCAGTTTTGGTGACGGGACATGGCGGGTGGGTGCAGATATCGCAGCGGGGACCTACCGGAACAGCGATTCGTCCGGTGGTTGCTACTGGGCAAGGCTGTCCGGGTTCGGCGGCACCCTCGACGAGATCATCGCCAACGACTTCACCTACGGGCGGAACATAGTGACCATCTCGCCAACCGATGTTGGTTTCGAGAGCGAACGTTGCGGATTGTGGAGCACCGATCTGTCGCCGATCACCTCGTCACCGACGGCTCCGTTTGGCGATGGCACCTACCTGGTCGGGACCGAGATCGCCGCCGGGTTATGGAGAAACAGTGATTCGACTGACAGTTGCTACTGGGAACGGCTGTCCGGGTTCAGTGGAAGCCTGGACGACATCATCCTCAACGATTTCACCGACAGCATTGCCACGGTGTGGATCGATGCCAATGATCTCGGGTTCTCCGCCGACCGATGTGGCACCTGGACGAGAATCGGATCCTGATTGAGGAGACCGCAAGTCAGCGCCGCGGCCGGTGTTCACCGCAGCGGCCGGAATCCCACCATGGGCAGCGAGGCCAGCATCGCCACGGGATCCGATGAACCCGGGGCCGCGGCACCGATGGCCGGAAGCACCCTGGGAGCGAGTTTGGCTTCCCAGGGATGGTCCCGGCAGAACCGGGCGGCGGCGTGACTCGCTTCCTCTTCTGTGAGGAAGCGATGTTCGGGGACGTAGTCCATACGCCCCGTGCGAACGCGCACGGCGGGCCGCTGCTGCAGGTTGCGGTACCAGTCTGCACCGGTGCCGTACGCAGACACGACCACGCTCTCCTTGGTGGCCGGGTCGAAGATGGCCACCTCCAGAACAGTGTCGTAGAGGCGCCCGGACTTGCGACCGCTGTGCGTCACCGACAGGAACCGTCGGCCCAGCAGGCGGCCAAGCCCGATCCGGTACAGATACGCAGGGGCTTTGAAGGCAAACCGGAGAAGCGGGGAGGGACGGCTCATCATCACAAGGGTAACGGCCCGAGACGAGCCAGAACCCGACAACACGCAGCCGTCCGTAGCATGGAGTCCTCATGGCCACAACCGAACGTTCTCTCGAATTCGTCTACGTAGGCGACCCGATGTGCTCATGGTGCTGGGGGTTCGCACCCGTGCTCGACGCCCTGCAGGAGAACTTCACGATCCCCATCAGGGTCATTGCCGGCGGGTTGCGGCCCGGCCCTGCGGCCGAACCGCTGGACGATCGGATGCGGGCGACGCTTGCCCACCACTGGGAGCAAGTAGCCGAACGCAGCGGCCAACCCTTCGATCACAGCTTTCTGCAGCGGGAAGACGGCTGGGTGTACGACACTGAGATGCCAGACATCGCGGTCGTGACCATGCGCCATCTGCGCCCGTTTTCGACGTTGCCCTTCTTTGCCAGACTGCAGCAGGCCTTCTACGCCGAAGGTGTCGACATCACCGACCCCGGCGCCTATCCCGACCTGGTGGACGGGTTCGAGGTCGACCGGGATCATTTCGTCGAATTGCTGAACTCTCCGGAGATGAAAGAGAAGACCTGGCAGGATTTTGCCGAGGCCCGCCGGCTGGGAGTTACCGGGTTTCCCGCCTTGCTGCTCGACGAGGGCGACCGGATGGTCTCCGCCGGCGCCGGGTACGTTCCGGCCGAAGCGCTGATACCGGCCGTCCGCGACTGGGTCCTCGAACACCACACCGCTCTGGCGCCAGGGCTGGTCTGCGACCTCGACGGGGAAGTCTGCTGAGGCAGACGGCGGGTTTGTCATTCGTCCCGACGTGGGATTCCGCTTGTGCTGAGCTCGGAGCCCGTACTCACATGAGCCTGGCATGACGTAGCGCTGGTTCAGCGGCCGGACTCGAGACGGGGATTCGAGCGATCCGCCGTGAAGAACCCCAGGTCAGGTTCTTGGATTGCCGGGCCTCCATCATGCAGAGGATTGGTGCCGGTGAGCAATACAAACGCGGAACGCAGGGCTGCCGGATCATTGGGATACGTCCTCGAAATGGGATAGGGATCCTCGAGAAGACCCCAGGCGATCACATTGGCAGCATGTTCGCATCCCCGCTGTTCCCAGGGCACCTGGCTGCTTGCCCACAATTGGACGTCGTTCCGCATGGCCATGAAAGGTTCATGTTGAGCCGGTCGGACGTTGAAAGATACCCAGACGTGAGCTAGTTCGTGCAAGAGGATGAACTCATCGGTCCAGCACAATCTGATCAGATTCGATTCGGCCGTGATGGAGGTGCGAGCCGGCGCGCCGCCGCAGGCTGCCTGGTTCGGCCCATCGAACTCAAGGATGACCGGCGGCAGATCCAAACCGGCCATTCCGAAACGTTCGACTGCCGACATCGCCATCTCGTGCTGCTGTGCGTCGTCTGCAACAACACTCGTTTGCGAAACGCCACGGGCGGGGTGAATGGCGGCTCCACTGAGAAGCGAAACGGCCATCAGTGCAATGATCCTGCCGGGCGCCACATACGCAGCGTTCCCCCTATGCGTTGGGGTTCGGCAGGCGTATGGTTGAACTGGGAGGAGAGGCCTTTCCAACACGGTTTCAACACGGCAGGGCCACTATTTGGTTGGAACTCGGGAAAGGTAGACGTCGGATGGAAATCCGGGTCCTTGGCCCGATCGAGGCCGACCACGGAGGTCATACTGTCGGCCTCGGCGGTCCCAAACAACGTTTGGTCTTGGCTGTTCTCACCGCCCACGTCAACGAGGTTGTATCCACGGATCGGCTCGTCGAGGAGGTGTGGGCCGGGGCGCCTCCCCCGCATGCCCGTCGAACGCTGCAAGCGTATGTTGCCAACCTCAGGGCGATCCTCGAGCCTTGCCGGCCGGGAACGCTGAGAGCGCGCCGGTCCGGGTACGTGATTGAGCTGGACGACAGTGTCTTCGACTCGCTTCGATTTGAAAGCCTTGTCAGGAAGGGGCTCGCCGTGACGGCAGCAGAACCCGACAGCGCTTCCGAACTGCTGGGAGCGGCGGAGCGACTCTGGAGAGGTGAGGCCTACCAGGATCTGTCGGATGCTCCGTCACTCATTCTCGAGATCAATCGTCTCGCCGAATCGCGGCTTTTCGCCAGCGAAGCGCGACTGGCAATCGACCTCGCAACCGGCCGCCATTCTGCAGCCGTTCCCGAACTCGAGGCGCTGGTGCAGGACCATCCGTTTCGGGAGAACCTGCGGGCGCAGCTCATGACGGCGCTGAATGGATGCGGCCGCCAGGCTGATGCTCTGCGGGTCTACCAGCAGGCGCGCCGGCTACTCGCCGAGGAGTTCGGGACCGATCCGTCACCCGCGCTGGAGCAACTCGAGGAGCAGATTCTCCTGCAGAACGCAGGTCTCCATGTCCGTCCCTACCGCAATCCCGAGGTCGTGGCCAGGGTCAGATACGTCGAAACTCCCGACAGAGTCAGCATTGCCTATTGCACAGTGGGGTCTGATGGGTTGGACCTCGTTTACATTCCCGGGTGGATCTCGAACATCGAGACGATGTGGGAGCATGAACTCCCATCGAAGTTCTTGCGGGGGCTTGCATCTTTCTCCCGTCTCATCTGCTTTGACAAGCGGGGAACGGGTCTCTCCGACCGCCTACTGGGAGATGACCTCCCTGGTCTCGAGGCAAGAGCCGACGACATCCGGGTCGTGCTCGATGCGTCAGGAAGCGAACGAGCGGTCCAATTCGGCTGTTCCGACGGAGGACCACTGGCCGTTCAGTTTGCCGCGACGTGCCCCGAACGGTGCGTGGCGTTGATTCTCTACGGATCGTTCGCCACTCGTCGATCATCCTCGGACTATCCATGTGCTCCCTCGGCCGCGGCTCGTCAGCGCTGGCTGGAGTACATGGAACGGGAATGGGGCGGTGAGGCTGATCTGCGGACTCTCGCCCCCAGCCTGCTCGCCGACGCTTCTTTTCGCGAGTACTGGGCTCACTATCTCAGGTCGGGTGCGAGTCCCGGTGCCGTCGCCGCTCTCGAAAGCATGGACTCCGCGGTGGACGTCCGAAGCACGGTCGCATCAATTGACGTCCCCACCCTTGTCCTGCACCGGACGCGAGATCGCGCTGTCCCCGTTGAGGGGAGTCGGTGGTTGGCGAGCCATATTCCGGGAGCCCAGCTCATAGAGTTCGAGGGCGAAGATCACCTGCCGCTGGTTTCCTCCGACGAGATCCTGGGTGCGATCCGGGCCTTCCTCGTCGGATTGTCATTGGTGGCGCCCGATCACCCCTAGCAGCGTCGGGGCCAGCGAGCTGCGGGGGGCGACCCTGGCAAAGGGCGGGAAGTGTGCGGGACGCTACTCAAGATTCCGGGCCGGCCGGTCGATGCCAGTCATGAGAACGGTTTGGTTGTGAACGACCTCCGGGAGCGCGATGCACGAGATGGCCCCGCCGCCCAGTATGCCCACGGTCCGCTACCTGCCCGAGCCGGAGCTGATTCCGCCCTGCCCCGGCTGCGGAGACCGGACCCGGGTCCGTCGCCGGGTCTTCGGCCCTCCCGCCCTTCCACCGGATGAGTGCGAACGGGACCGGATCGAATTCGCGAGCAACGACCTGGACGGTAATACCCCCGCCGAACCATGGTTCTGCCCCGCTTGCCAGGATTCGTTTTCCTGGACTTACCCCTTCGACTACACGTTGCCCGTCCCGGAACCGTGGGTGTGGTTGCTGATCGAGGGCCGCAAGACCTGGGAGCTCAACCATCTCTGCACCAAGGTGCGCGGCCCGGTCGGTTTGAGTCCGGCGGGTTCAGGAGCCATTGCCGGGATGGCCGAGCTCGTCGACGTGCACGGTCCTTTCACGACAGCCGAACTCAGAGATCACCAGGAAGAACACAGGATTGACGGTGCTTCGCTCCACGCATTTGCCGCAGGTGGGCGGCTCTACGCCTGGGAGTTCCAAAATGCTCGCAGATTCGAGCGTCCGGTTCCCTACCAGCATCCGCAGCAACCGGTCATCTGGGTCAAGTTGTCGGTCGCTTGAGGGCCTCCGTCACCGGTCCGACGTAGACAGCGATTCGACTCGTCGTGGACTATGAAACGACCGGATCAGACCGGAGCGTCGTAGGTGAGGATCTCCAGAAGGTGGCCGCTGGGATCGTGGAAATACACCGAGTCCGTTGCGCCGTGGATGCCGCTTGATCGGCCCGGACCCTCCATATTGGTGGGACGGGAGGGGCCGTCTCCAAAGGAATAACCACCTGTCCGGATGCGCTCGAAGGTCGCCTCGAACGTGGCTCGGTCCATCCCGAATGCCAGATGCCGGGGGGCCGGTTGAACATGGGAGTCGAGGTCGAGCGCCAGGTCGTCGGTGATGAGCATCACCTCAAATCCTCCGCTTCGGCCCCGGTGCTTCAGGCCGACTACATCTCGATAGAAGGCCACCGATTCGGCCAGGTTCCTCACGTCGAGAATGGTGTGGTCGAGTCGCACAGCCATGCCCCGGAACCCTACCGATAAGCGCCGGCGAGCGCGTTCAACCTCTCACCATCGGCGCCACCTTCGTTCCCAGCAGCTCGATGTTGCGGAGCACCTGGTCGTGGGGGAGCGAGCCAACGCTGACGTGCAACTCGAACCGGTTGACGCCCAGGACCTCTTTCCACCGCAGGATCTTGGCGGCCACCATCTCCGGATCGCCGAGAACCAGCGAGCCGTCCGGTCCGCGCATCAGGTCGTACTGAGCCCGGGTCATCGGGCCCCACCCGCGTTCGCGTCCAATGCGGGTCATCGCTGTTGCGTAGGAGCCGTAGAAGTCGTCGGCGGCTTGCTCGGCGCTGTCGGCGATAAACCCGTGAGCGTGCACCGAGAGCGGCACCTCGGCCGGGTCGAAACCGGATTCGATCAGGGTGCGGCGGTGCAGATCGGCCAGCACCTTGAAGCGGTCCGGGCTGCCGCCGATGATGGCCAGCGCCACCGGTAGCCCGCGAGTGGCGGCCCGGACGATCGACTGGGGGGTTCCACCAACGCCGACCCGGATGGGAAGAGGACGCTCCGGTCGCGGGTAGATGCCCTGGCTATTGATGGGTGGACGGAACCGACCCGACCAGGTGACCACCTCGTTGTCGCGGATCTGGAGGAGCAGATCCAGCTTCTCTGCGAAGAGTTCGTCGTAGTCGTTGAGGTCGTACCCGAACAGCGGGAACGACTCGATGAACGAGCCCCGACCGACCAGCAGTTCTGCCCGTCCGGACGAGACCAGGTCGAGGGTGGCGTACTGCTGGAACACCCGGACCGGGTCGTCGGTGCTGAGGATCGAAACGGCGGGGAAGAGCCGGATCCTCGAGGTTCGTCCGGCGGCTGCGGCCAATACGGTGGCGGGCGACGACGAGGCGAAATCGGGACGGTGGTGCTCGCCCAGGCCGTACACGTCGAGACCGACCGACTCGGCTGCGTCGATCTCGTTGAGCACCTGGCGGAGCCGTTCCCCATGAGTGACGGTTGTCCCGGAGGACGGGTCGGGGATGGTCTCGGCGAAGCTGGTGATTCCTAGTTCCATATGTCTCCCTGGTCTGGGCCCGTTTCAGCGCGATTCCGCAGCTCAGTATTCCTGATCTCCGGTTGAAGTGCTCGCAGGGTGAGCTCTGCCAGAATCGGTCGCACCACTGGAAGGGTGAGGATGCCCGTTCGTATTGCTGTACTCGATGACTATCAGCAAGGAGCGGCGGGTTGTGCCGATTGGCGACGGATTCCCGATGCTGAGGTCACGTTCTTCTCCGACCACCTCGATAGCCTCGATGCCCTGACTGATCGACTCCTGCCGTTCGAGGTCGTCGGGATTATGCGAGAACGAACCCCGGTCCCGGCCGGGTTGTTGCGAAGACTCCCCAATCTGCGGTTGCTGGTAACCACCGGCCGTCACAACGCGGCCGTCGACCTGGAAGCCGCCGTCGGGCAGGGGATCACCGTCTGCGGGACGGCCTCACCGGGCCATCCCACCGCGGAGCTTGCCTTCGGGTTGATCCTCGATCTGGCCCGGGGCATCACCGACCAGGTCGGCTCGGTCCGGGCGGGGGACTGGCAGGTCGGGGTGGGACGGGATCTGTACGGGGCCACCCTCGGGTTGCTGGGCCTGGGGAATCTGGGGAGCCGGGTGGCCGGCTTCGGACTGGCTTTCGGAATGGACGTCGTCGCCCGGAGTGAAAACCTGACCGCGGAACGAGCCACCGGAGTGGGCGTCAAGGCGGTGTCGAAAGAGGAGCTGTTCGCCACGGCCGATTTCCTATCGATCCATATGCGGCCGGCGCCGCTCTTGATGTCTTCGCCGAGGAGCCGTTGCCGGCCTCCCACCGGTTGCGGAGTAGCCCGCGTCTCCTCGCCACCCCGCACATCGGCGACGTGACGCGCGAGACCTACGAGGTCTTTTTTTCCGGGATGGTCGATGCCATCGTGGCTTTTCTCGAAGGGGAGCCCATCGGGGTGATCGGCTAGAAGAGGCCGATCGGCCCTGGAGTACGGCGGCAGGCGGTGTGAAACTGGTTCAAGTCGGCCAGGGTTTGGATCCGGTGAGATCAACAAGAGACTTGTCCACCCTCGAGCACAACTCGCCTCGTCTCCAGACACGGGGTGCGCGCATCGAACACGTTTCGCAATCCGCACCGTTGCGCTTCGCCTTCGCGGTGGTGGCCGGCTGGCTGCTGGCGGCGGGACTGGCGGTCGGGTTGTGGAGCGCCATTACGGGCGACCCGCTGCTTGCAGATGCATCCCAGACTGCCGGACGGGTCGTGTCTACCGTATTGCTGCTCGGGATCCTCCATCGGCCCGGTTGGCTCAAACCATCGGGCATTGTCAGCATCGGGTCTCGTCGGGTCTGGTTGATTGCGGGTGTGGCGGTGGTCTACCTGGTTCCCGCCTATGTGTGGGGTCTCTTCGGGATGTCAGGCTTGGAGGCGCTGCCCTCGTCAGGGGACGCCGTGCTGAGGGAGCTTCCTGCCGGAGTGAGCGTTGGAATCGCCGAGGAGGTTCTGTTCCGGGGGGTTCTGTTGTTCGTGCTGGTCAGGGTGTGGGGGGCAGATCGGACGGGAGTGCTGAGGGCGGTGCTGGTGACTTCTGTTTTGTTCGGCCTTCTGCACGCCTTGCCGGCACTGGCCGGCGAGGATATTGGATACGTGGCCGCCAACCTGATGGGCACGATCGTTTCGGCGGTGTGGTGGGCTGCACTCGTGCTTGCCTACCGCACCATATGGCCCGGAATCGTCATCCACGCCCTCACCAATTCCGTCGCTTTGGCCGTCGCCGCGGTAGTCCCCGGGGCGAGCCTTGGATCCGTGGGGCCTCTGCGGATCGTGCTGGTCGAAATGCCGTTTCTGATCTTCGGGTTGTGGCTTCTGATGGATGAGCGGCGTTTTCCACGGCGGAGCGAGGTTCCCGTCCAGGGGTCTGCCTAGCAACCTCGCAGGGCACGCCCCTTCCCCGGCCCGGCCGGCCCACGACTTCGCCCGGTCCGGGAATCTGTCACTGCGGGCCTGTATCGTTCCAGCGTGATGAGTGGAAACACCGAACCCCAGGACGAGACGAGCGAGGCCGGTCGTGGGACCACGACGTCGGCTTTCGGGGTCGGCCGGCGTGAGAACCACGACGCCTCGGCCTTCTACGCCCGGTTCAGCCCCCCAGAACTGTCCGACGACGACCGGCTCGGGCCACTGGATCTCGAACTGCCGGATCCGCCCTGCATCGTGGGTGATGCCCGCCAGATGACGGCCGTTCCGGACCGTTCGGTGGCGCTGGTGGTCACCTCGCCTCCGTACTTCGTCGGCAAGGAATACGAGCAGGCAGTCACCGGCAAAGGCGAGGTGGCCGGACCGCAGATACCCACGTCGTACGTCGAGTACCTGGAAATGCTGCGGGACGTGTTTGCCGAATGCAAACGGACCCTCGAGCCGGGCGGGCGTCTGGCCGTCAACGTCGCCAACCTCGGCCGCAAGCCGTACCGCAGCCTCTCCGCCGACGTGATGCGGATCCTCCAGGACGATCTGGGGCTGCTGCTGCGGGGGGAGATCATCTGGCAGAAAGCCGAAGGCGCCTCCGGCTCGGTCGCCTGGGGTTCCTTCAACAAGGCCACTAACCCGGTCCTGCGGGACGTCACCGAGCGGGTCATCGTCGCTTCCAAAGGCCGGTTCGATCGGGCCCGGTCCCGCCAGCAACGCGAGAAAGACGGCTACCCCTTCGAGAACACCATGCCGGTCGACGAGTTCATGGAAGCCACCCTCGACGTGTGGCGCATCGACGCCGAGAGCGCCCGCCGGGTCCAGCATCCGGCCCCGTTCCCGGTGGAGTTGCCCCGCCGTCTGATCGAGCTGTACACGTTTGAGGACGATCTGATCCTTGATCCGTTCCTCGGGTCCGGGACCACCCTGGTCGCCGCCGCCCGGACCGGCCGGCGCGGGCTCGGCTACGATCTCGACCCCGCCTACATCGAGACGGCCCGGGCCCGCTACCGGGCCGAGAAGCAGCGCTACCGCCGCCAGCGCGAGCAGGAGACCGCCCACCAGGAACGGTTTGCCCTCGAACTGCCTCCGGAGGCCACCGCCGAAGAGCGGGCGGACCATTTTCAACGCCGGGCCAGCCGGGAAGGCAAGAAAGCCCAGGACCTGGCCCGCCAGGTACTCGAAGAAGTTGGCTTCGAAGTGATCGACGAGGCTTACAAGCTGCCCAAATCGGGCGTACATTTCAATTTCAGGGTGGTCGACTCCAAGGGTGACCGGGAGTTCCTCGTCGACGTGTCCGGAGCCTTCACCACCGCCAGGCCCGGACTGCTCCGCACCGACACGCTCTGGAAGACTCTCGGCCGCGCCCACGTGCTCAAGTCGCTCGACGAGGAAGCGCGGCTCTTGATCGTGACCTCGAACCTGCCCCGGCCGGGCAGCGACGGCGACAAAGCGCTCCATGCGGTGGGACCGGGCAATGTGTGGGACGCCATCGAGATGTTTGATGCCGGTGGCGTCAACCGGCTCGAGGCTTACGCACAGGGAAATCCCGAACAACTGGCCGGGTTCTGGACGGAAGAAGAACTGGCGGCGCGTCGCGACGAACAACTCGCCCGCTACTACGACACCGAAGAATGAATGGAGTCGCGTACGCGGTCGTACGCTTCGACCCTCCGGCCGTCTACCTGGCCGAAGACATCGACGTGCTGCAACGCCTGCTCGCCCTCGAACTGGTTGCCGACACCGACCCGGCACTGCTCACCCGCGAAGGAGCCGACGAGCTGCGAAAAGCCCTGCTGGACGAACGATGGGGCGATGCGGTGGTCACATGGATGGAATTGTCCGGGGTAGCCGTCGACGTGTACACCTTCCTGCCAATCTACGGACGCGACGAGCTGCCCGGCGAGATGATCGGCGCCCAGCTGCAGTTCAAGCGGCTGTTTCGGGACGCCTGACCGTGCCGGCCCTCCGCACCGAGATCACCGAAATCGTGACCGGGTTGGGCATGTTCGGGTACTCCAACCTCCAGCACGCCATCGGCATGCGACCACCCGGATTCCAGAATGTCGATGATGAGGTCTACGACCGGCTGGTGGCCGCCTACCGGTCGGGAGAGCACAGCCGGGCCTTCGCCACTGCCTGGAGCAACGGCGTGCGTTTCGCCCGATCGGAGGAAGGCTTGCGCGGCCGGCCGCCCTGGATCGTCGAATGGAAAGGCGCCCACCGTCCGCCAGGCTACGAGCAGATCCCCGCCGATCTCCGGGTCGATCATGTCTACCTTGTCTCCTGCAAGTACGGGTCGAACATCCTCACCAACGCGTCGCCGGCCAACCTTTTCGACCCCGCCAGCACCGCCGACGACTGGTTCCATGCGGTTGCCCCGGAGTCGTATCAGGTGCTCTACGACGAATGCCGTCGGCTACTCCCGGAAGCGTCCTTACCGGAACGGGCCACCGCCCTGACCAGCGACCACCGCCTCCTCCTGAAGAAGTCACTGCCCCGGAACCTCACCGACAACGCCAAAAGCGCCTACCGCCAATTCGCTTTCGACGCAGCTGCCGGTTCGTCCCATCTCTGGGACACGTACCTGAGAACCAAACGGTCGCAAGAAGAGATGATGTGGCGCTTGTTGCGGCTCCAATCGGCTCCCTACTTCGTCCTGGGTGAGTCGGCCGAGGGTCATCCGCTGGCCTACCGGGTGCAGACCCCCTGGGATCTGCGGGTCTCGCACCGGTTTGTCTCGTTCCGTCACCGGGCCGAACCGGACCGGGGTCAACCCATCGTCGGTTGGGAAGCGACCTACGTCGACCAGCGCTCCGGGGCTACCTCAACCGTGGCCGGGCATATCGAAGTGCGGTGGAGTCACGGCAAGTTCGCCCAGGCTCCCGAAGCGAAGGTGTACCTGGACACCCCCCACCATGCGGTCCCGGCGTATGTGCCGCTGGAGGGCCGTCCCGAGGGCGAATTTGCGCTGTTCGACTGACCGTCAGCGCGGTTCGAGACGGATAATCGGGATCGGGCGGGTCAGCGTCTCCTTGTATTCGGCGTAGCCGCCGCTGGCACTCACCCCGGCGTTCCACGCCGCTTCATAATCGGCTCCACTCAATTCGATCGCCGTGACATCGTGCCACTTCCCGTCCCGCCTGGCCCGGGCTTGCGGGTTGGCCCGGATGTTCTTCACCCAGGCCGGATCAGTGTCCCGTCCGGCGTTGGTGCCGATGATGGCCGGACCTTCCGGGAAGTCGAAGTACCAGATCAGGATCTGGCGCTGTGCGCCGGACTTGTGCCCGGTTGTAACGAGCTCCAGCACCGGGATGCCGCCCATCTTCCTACCGAAGCGCCCGCCCGACAGATTCCAGGCCAGCTTGTGTGCCCTCCACATGAAGCGCATCTTCTTGCGGTCTGTTTCCGCCATAGGGTTCTCCATTCCATTGGACTTCTAGCCAAGCACAATCGGCAGGGTTCCGGGACAGCAGACGGACCCTGCAACAGGCCTGGTGGTGATTGGGGACGGGCTAGAGCGATGGGATTGAGACCAGCTCGAATAAGTTCCACTCACCGGGCACGCCCTTCATCTCCCTGGCTCCAATGGCGTTGAACTCGATTCCTGATCCGACCACGAGATCCCGCACCGTGCTCGATGCTGTTACACCGCCTCCGGCGTTGACGTTCATCACCCGTGAGGCGATATTGACCGCCATTCCGCTGATGTCGTCACCGCTCAGTTCGATCTCGCCGCTGTGCAATCCGACTCTGATGTCTATTCCCAGGGCCTGGCTGGCCGTCCGAACATGGGCCGCGCACGTCACCGCCCTGGTCGGGCCGTCGAAGGTCGCCAGGATTCCGTCTCCGGTCGTCTTGATCTCCCGGCCCCGATACCGGTCGAGATAGTCACGAGTCATCCGGTGGTGTCGTTCCAACAAGTCGAGCCAACCACGATCGCCGAGCCGTGCCGCATGCTGAGTTGAGTCGACGATGTCAGTGAACATCACCGTGGCCAGAGTCCTATCAGGTACCGGCGCCGAACGCACCCCGGTAATGAACTCCTCGATCTCGTTCAGCACGGGTTCGGGGTCGGCGGCGAACACCGGATGCGTGTCGGCGCCCGGCAGTTCGACGAGTTTGGCGTCGGGAATGATGTTCGGCCAAATACCGGCTGTACTCAGGTCGGTGCCAGGAAGCTTCCTTGCGACAGATCACCAAAGTCGGGACGTTGATCGAGTTGAGAATAGAGCGGAGATCCACCCGCATACCAAAGTTCTCGTACACCGTGATCGCCGTGTTTGGTGTGGCGGCTATCCGCTGATACCTCCCAAGCCACTCCTGGAATCCGGAGTCGTCCTTTCTGCTTGGGAGCATGAGATCAAAATAGCCGGGCCGACCCCAGGATGAGCGAACCCACTGCACAACCCTCTCGCGCATATCTTCAGGCATGCCGATCGGATAATCGTCTGCACGCATCAGCCTGGAGTAGGTGTTGATCAGCACCAACGCCGTCGTCCTTTCAGGGTGTATCGCCGCGAACGTCATCCCCATGAAGCCGCCTTCGACTTCGGCCACGACCGCCGCCCGCTCTACTGCCGCAGCGTCCATTACGACGCGTGCATCGTCCGTCCACATTTCGGGAGTCGGGAGCTTTCCCAAAGGCACGCCGTCTGAGGCCCCGGAACCACGAATGTCGAAGTAGAGGACGCGGCTGAACGAGGCCAGCCGTTCGAAATACCGAGCCGGGATCGGGTGGTCCCAGATCACCTCGGCGTGCGACTCGAGAGAGGTCATGTAGATCAGATCGGGTGGACCCGTTCCAAACTGCTGATAGGCGATCTGGCCTTCACCGGTGTCGGCGTACTTCGTTTCCGGTCGGTCATCCATCAGGCCCGTAGCAACACCCCTTGAAGGAACGAGCGTAGCCGTCTGGAGGTGCAGAGCACGGTTGAGTGGAGAAACCACTCGCGGCGGACCCATCGCCTCAGATCAAGCGCGGCTCATCACCCCAGGTCGCGGATTGCCCGCAACGACCGTTATGAGCGGGCGTTGCCCTTCGCCAGCTTGACCAATTCGCCCACCACGCCGATGCCGACCCCGACCATGGCCAATATGAGAGCCCATTGGGCCACCGACTTCCAGCCAAATTCATAGGCCGAGAAGTCGAAAGGGAATACCTGGTAGAGGCGTACAGTGACCGCCAGGCTGATGGCCAGCAGCCCGATCTGGGTCAGCGCTTTGAACCAGCCGGCATCGAAGGCGAGATAGATCAGGTTCACAACGATGGCCGCTCCCAGTGACACGTTGAGGATGGGCAGTACCCTTTCGAAGTCGTTGGTGAGAAACGGAAGAATGTCCCACGCCAGCAGGTTATTGGCGGCGATCAGAAGGGCAATGTTGACCACGATGGCCACCATGTAGCCGAACCGCCGGGTGGCAGGCGAGGGTCCGGACTTGGTGCGGACAGGTTTGGGATGCGTCAATGTCTGTTCCATGGTTCAACCGTACGGAAGCGGCCCGCCTTGCTGAAGGGGCCAGAAGTCCGTTGAATCACGGCGGTTGGCCCCACCGGCAGTTGTACTCCCGCAAACCATCACCGTCGCCGCTGTGGGCGTCCCCGGACCAACCAGTTGGGGGTATTCACATCTGTTGCGCGCGGCTATCTTGGCGCTCTCATTTCTGAACGGGACCTATGACGAAGCAGAAGACGGGAATCGCCTGGGTGGCGCTGGCTGCCGCCCTGTGGGGCACCGACGCACTGTTCCGGCGGGGGCTGGCATTGGAGCTTCCAGCCGCGACGGTGGTGTTCTTCGAACACATCGTGCTGGTTGCCCTGACCTTTCCCTGGTTGCTGCGCTCGCGGCGGCTCGTCGCCAAACTGAGCGCCGGAGACCTGGTCGCCCTTTTCCTGATCGGGGCAGGCGCTTCGGCGACTGCCACCATCTTGTTCACGGCCGCCTTTTCCTACGGTGATCCCAACACACCTCTGCTCCTGCAGAAACTGCAACCGCTGGTAGCCGTTGTGGGAGCCAGATTGTTGCTGAGCGAAGCTCTCCTATCCCGCTACTGGGTGTTCCTGGTGGCCGGGTTGGGGGGAGCCTATTTGATCGCTTTCCCGGATCCGCTCCAGGTGTCAGTCTCTCAACTGACGCCGGCGCTGCTGGCCGTTGGGGCGGCGGCGTTGTGGGGCATGGGCACCGTGCTGGGGCGGCGCTTGTCGGCCCGCCTCGAGTTCCGTGATCTCACGGCCTGGCGATTCGCCATCGGCATGCCGGTGGCCGGCCTCATCTGGCTAATGAGAGCCGGCGCCCCGGTGGGTGTTTCCGGTGGTCAAGACGTGCTCGCCATTCTGGTGCTGGCTCTGGTGCCCGGCTTGGGAGCCATGCTCATCTACTACCGCGGTTTGTCCCGGACTCCGGCTTCGGCCGCCACCATTGCCGAACTGGCTTTCCCGCTGTCGGCCGCCGCCGTCAACTATGTGGCGTTCGGGGCGGTCCTGACGACGTCACAGTGGATCGGGATGCTGATCCTGGCCGGAGCGATCACCTGGATGAGCCTGCTCGGAGCCAGGGACCCGAAGGAGGTGGGAGTGGTGGCCGAAACCTCTCTCGCCCCCAGCACCTAAGCGGACGAACCTTCGGCCTTTCGCGGAGCGAATGAAAGATCGTTCCGTGTGGTTCTTGCAAACGATGTCATAATCGCTCCACCCATGGAGATCGTTTACCTCATCGCCGCCTTTGGATTTGGCCTCGCAGCAAAGGCGGGCGGCCTGCCCCCACTGGTCGGGTATCTCGTAGCCGGTTTCGTGCTCCACTTCGTCGGATACGAATCAACCGAGGCGATTGAAGTGATCTCCGAGACCGGAGTACTGCTCCTCCTGTTCGGCATCGGGCTCAAGCTCCGGCTTCGCACCCTGGCTCGACCAGAGGTGTGGGGGAGCGCCACCCTGGTTGCTGCCGTATTCACGGTTGTGGTCGGGGGCCTGTTGCTGGGAATCGGGGCACTCGGGATGCCGCTTGCTCGCGACATAGACCTCGCCACCGCCGCCATCATTGGATTCGCGTTCTCCTTTTCGAGCACCGTGTTCGCAGTCAAGGCACTGGAAGTAGCCAACGAGTCGGCGTCGCTCAGCGGGCGCATCGCAGTTGCCGTCCTCATCTTGCAGGACATATTCGCCGTCGTGTTTCTGGTCGCCGTGGCCGGGGAATGGCCTTCACCGTGGGCGCTTCTGGTGGTGCCCGCCCTCTTCGTCGCCCGCCCGATGTTTGGATGGCTGCTCGACAGAAGCGGTCATGACGAGATACTGGTGCTGCTCGGGTTCACGCTGGCCGTCGGGATCGGTGCCGGTACCTTCAGCCTGGTCGGTCTCAAACCCGACCTCGGGGCGCTGGTGGCAGGTCTGCTGCTCTCAGGACATCCCCGTTCCGCTGAGATGGCCGACCGCCTCCTCGGGTTCAAGGATCTGTTCCTGGTCGGGTTCTTCCTGTCGATCGGCTTGGCGGGCACCCCTACGCTGCCTGCCTGGATCATCGGCCTGCTCATACTGATCCTCGTTCCGGTGAGAAGCGGCATTTTCTTCTTGGCCTTCACCCGGTCGCGCTTGAGGGCCCGGACAGCGCTGCACTCCTCCTTGACTCTTTCGACGTACAGCGAGTTTGGGCTGATCGTCGCGGCGGCCGCCCTTTCGGCCGGATTGCTCGACCAAGCCTGGGTGTCGACGGTGGCAGTGGCCGTGGCGGCATCCTTCGTGCTTTCATCGACGGCCAATACTGCCCGCTACCGCTTGTACCAACGGTGGTCGGCGCGCCTCGTTGCTTTCGAGCGTCATCCGCCGGCCGCGGAGGACGCCATTATCGATTTCGGGGACGCCAGGGTGCTCGTCTTCGGGATGGGACGTATCGGCGCCGGCGCCTACGACGAACTGACCGTGCGGCGGGGCCCGGTGATCGTCGGCTTCGACCGACGGGACGAAACAGTCGAGATGCATCGCGGCGAGGGACGAGAAGTTGTGCGCGGAGATGCTCTGGACCGGGACTTCTGGGAACGGGTGCGTTTCCATCCCGAGGTCGATCTGGTGATCGCCTCGATGAGCAGCCACCAGGCAAACCTCGAATGTGTCCGGCGGGTACGCGAGTTCCTCCCTACCGCCCGCGTTGCTGCCATCGCCACGTACCCGGATCAGGTTGCCGAGCTGCGACAAGCGGGAGTCGATGTGGCCCGCAACCTCTATGAAGAGGCCGGTCAAGCTCTGGCGGACGACGCCGTCGCCGAGCTCTTCGGCCTCGAGGGGTGAACCCCTCGGGCGTCAGTCTGCCGACCGGAAGTCGCCGGTGGATCCGTCGATCGACTCCCGAATCAAATCCATGTGTCCGGCATGACGGGCGGTCTCCTCGATCATGTGAACGAGGATCCACCGTAGGGACCAGGCTTCCCCTTCCCGATTAGTGCGAACCGATAGCTGCTCGAGTCCGCTGGACGCCTCGACTATCGCCCGGCTGCGCTCACACTCGCTCCGGTATCGATCGAGGATGGTGTGCGGATCGAGGGAGGCGGCGATGGTGAAATCCCAGTCCTCGTCATCGTCCCACGGCGCGCCCTTCCACGGGTCATCCTCCTCTTCGCCGGTCAGGCACTGGTGAAACCACCAGTTCTCGACGAGCGCTAGATGATGGACGATCGCTCCGAGGGTCAGGGTCGACGGTCCGAGGCGGGCCCTGAGGCCCTCAGCTTCGAGCCCGGAAGCCTTTTCAACGATCACGGCCCGGTAGTAGTCGAGGAACGCTTGAAGGGTTTCGAGTTCATTCCCCCGCAGGGGAGGGTGCGGAACAGTCACGGAGCAAGGCTACCGAACGTGAACGGTGCGGCCGAGCGTCGGGTGGTGCTGGGCAGGGGCGGCCGCGACATGATCTGGCCCGTCAAACGGTTGCACCGCTCTGCCCGTATCATCCCCGCATGGGGAATAGAGCTCTGCTGTTCATCGCTGCCGTTTTTCTGGTTTCCGCTTGCGCCGGGGGAGCGACCAGCGACGTAGGCGACTTCTCCGAAATCCTGAACGGTGAGGTCACGATCACCCCGGATGCGTCCGGAACCACAGCGACACTGACCGTCGCTACCAGCATCGATGCAGTGTGTGCTGTCGCGTACGGATCGACTGCTGCGCTCGGGTCGCTTTCCACGGACCAGGACATGGGCGGGGGCGCCCACGACGATCATCAGGCGATCATGGCCGGTCTTGACCCGCAGACGACTTACTACTACCGATTGCAGGGAGTCGGCGTCGATGGGCGTTTGTACAGCAGCGACCTCATGACCTTCACCACCCCGGCCGCCGCCGAATCCGGGGCCCCGGGCACCAACGTGGCCGTCGAGGGTGCCGTGATCGAAGTGTCCTCGGAGTTCTCCGACGCCTTCGCCGCTTCTAATGCCATCGACGGGGACCTCGGGACGGAATGGTCGTCGCAGGGTGACGGAGATGATGCCTTTCTCGTCGTAGACCTCGGCCGTGATGTCGAGATCGTCGGAGTCGGATTCCGAACCAGGGAGATGAGCGACGGTACCTCCATCGCCAACTCGTTCACCGTCACCGTCGACGGTGACACCTACGGTCCGTTCCCCGCCGGGCCGGGTCTCGCCATCGGTGACGTGAGCGCTCCGGGACGGCTAGTGCGGTTCGACGTGGACACGTCCACCGGCGGAAACACCGGTGCCGTAGAGGTCGAGATCTACAGAGCGGCCGGCTAGCCACCTCGAGCGCCGTAGCCCGCTTTGGGCCGCCTCAGAAATGGAGCGATATCAGGACCGCGCACCCTCGCGTTTGGGTAGCTTCAGCAGACCTCAGAGAGGGAGGAATCGTGAAGCCGCACAGCACGGCTGTTTCGTATCGCGCCACCCGGTCGATTCCGTTCGACTCGCTCATCGGCCTCGCCCGGCACGTCTCTGTGGCCGGTATCGCCGGGATGATCACCGGCTTGCTGGTGGGCGGTGTGGGAGGCAGATTGTTCATGCGTATCGCCGGCGCCGCCAACCCCGGCGCCCGCAGCCGAACGACTGAAGCGGGCTTCACGGTGGGACGTATCACCGCCGACGGGACGCTCGGCCTGGTCCTCTTCATCGGGCTGTTCGTCGGCGTGGGGGGAGCGGTCCTCTATGTGATCTTTCGTCCCTGGTTGTCCCGGGTCGGGAAGTGGAGGGGTGTCGCCTTCGGTGTGCTGCTGTTCGGTATCGGCAGCGCCACCTCGGACATCCTCAATCCCGACAACATCGACTTTGTGATTCTCGGCAATCAAGGGTTGCTGGTAAGCATGGTTTTCGCGTTGTTTGTTGGGTTTGGAGCGCTGATCGATTGGTTGTTCGGCGTCCTCGACCGCCGGTTGCCTGCAGCAGACCGTCCGCCGGCCCTCGTGGTTTACCCGGTGCTGGCGTTGCTGGGCCTTGTTCTAGCGGTCTTGTTCGTCCCGTTCGCCTTGTTCTCCGAGCAGGCGTGCAATTGTGAACCGCCCATCGGGGCCTCGGTGTCTGTGGTCGCAGCAGCCGCAGGTACCGTCGTGTGGTGGTGGAGCGGTCTGCGCGGGAGAGGGTTTTCGCCGTTCGCCCGTGGACTGGGTCTGGGAGGCTTGGGTGGGGCGCTTGTGTTTGGCTTGATCAGGGCGATTTCCGACGCCGTGGAGATCATTCGTTAGGGGCCTTGGCCGGTCGAGGACAGATTCCGATGGAGCGCCGCTACGCTCCGCAGTCGGTGCCAACAGTTGGGTCAACGGCGGTATGAACGATGGCAAAACAAGCCGCGAAGGGCTGCGCGTTCGGCGGCACCCGCCGCCATTCCGTCGGGTAGCGGTTCGCCGGGTGGTCGCTCGCACGCCCCATCTCGTACGGGTCACGCTGAGCGGCCCGGATCTAGAGGGCTTCGTCGTCGATCAACCGGCGGCCAGCGTCCGTTTGCTGATTCCGTCGCAGGGCACCTCAGAGCTGGTGATACCCACCTGGAACGGCAATGAGTTCCTCTTCGGGGATGGGCGGAGACCGACCATACGGACCTTCACTCCTCGTCGATTCGACCCCGAGACGCTCGAACTCGACGTGGAGATCGTCATCCACGAAGGTGGCGCCGTCGCCTCCTGGGCACAGAAGACAACGCCGGATGATCCGGCGGCGATCTCCGGCCCCGGACGCGGATACGCCATCGACCGTGCGGCTCCAGCGTTTCTTCTCGCCGGTGACGAGAGTGCGCTGCCGGCGATATGTCAGTTAATCGAGATCCTGCCGGCCGAGACGCCGGTGGATGTGCATGTCGAAGTCGCCCATCCCGACGCCCGGCTGGAGTTGCCCGACCATCCCCGGTTGACCGTCACCTGGTCCAACCGGGCCCCGGATGCTTCCCCGGGCGACGCCTTGATCGCATCCATCAGATCTGCCGCCATCGACCTCGACGCTCGAGTGTGGGCGGCCGGTGAAGCAGCCGCCATGCACAAGATCCGCCGTCACCTTTTCGAGGACCGGGGACTGCCCCGAGCTCAAGCCACGGTGCGGGGTTATTGGAAGGTCAACCGGGGCCATGCGGGCGAGACCTAGCCCCCCGCAAACCCCGGGTACCGCGACGCCAATTGACCTCTTTGGACGTGAGTAAGGTGCGCCAGGTCTGATCATCGAGGCCTGGTTACGGCCAAACGAAGAAGCACCAAGAACCCATCATCAGCAAACCGAGCAAGGAGAACATTGCAGCCATGAGCCTTCCAACCGTTGAGGAATCCCACCACATCGACGCCGGCCAGCTAGACCTGCCACCGCGGCTGCTGCTCGGTCCCGGTCCCTCCAACGCCCATCCGCGCGTGCTGCAGGCACTGGGCATGCGGCAGGTCGGGCACCTCGACCCGGTCTTCATCGGGCTGATGAACGAAACCCAAGAACTGTTGCGGTATGCATGGCAAACGGACAACCAGCTCACCATCCCGGTCAGTGGCACCGGCAGCGCCGCCATGGAGGCCACTCTCGCCAACACCGTCGAGCGGGGTGACGTTGTGCTGGTGGGGGTCAACGGATACTTCGGTCTGCGTTTGGTTGACATGGCCGGCCGTTACGGCGGCGACGTCCGCAGTATCGAAAAACCCTGGGGCGAGGTCTTCAGTATTGACGAACTGCGGGCCGGGTTGGAAGAACACCGGCCCGCGATTCTGGCTCTGGTCCACGCCGAGACCTCGACCGGAGCCCGGCAGCCGCTTGAGGAAGTCGGGGCGTTGTGTCGCGAATTCGACACACTGCTGCTGGTAGACAGCGTGACCAGTCTGGGCGGCGTGCCGCTGTTCCTCGACGACTGGGGTGTGGACATGGCGTACAGCGGCAGTCAGAAATGCCTGAGTTGTCCGCCCGGCATCGCGCCGCTGACCTTCGGCCCGCGGGCGGCCGAGAAGCTGGCAGGTAGGGCTACCAAGGTCCCCAACTGGTATCTCGACCTCTCGCTGGTTGGCAAGTACTGGGGGAGCGAACGCACGTACCACCACACCGCTCCCATCAACATGAACTACGCACTGCGGGAAGCTCTGCGCCTGGTAGCCGAAGAGGGTCTCGAGCAGCGCTGGGCGAGGCATCAATCCAACGCCGAGCTGTTCTGGGACGGCCTGACTGAGATGGGGCTGGACTGCCACGTCGACCGGGAGTATCGGCTGGCAAGTCTGACCACAGTGCGGGTGCCGGACGGAGTTGATGCCAAGGCCGTCGCCGGACATCTGCTCAATGAATACAACATCGAGATCGCCGGTGGCCTGGGGGAACTGGCCGGCCGGGTGTGGCGGGTGGGGTTGATGGGCTTCAACAGCCGGCCCGAGAACGTTGTGTTGCTGTTGAGCGCCCTCCGCGAGGCCCTGGACCGGCAATGATCTAGCCGGACGGGGCCGCTCAAAGGTGGATGGTGGCAAGCGCCGGTTCGGTGAGGCTCCCGGACCAGAGTTTGGTCGTCGTGTTTTATTGCCTCAAGCTGGTTGGTCAGGCGCGCTTGGAGAAGCCGGCAGCGAAGAGGATGCCCAGGCCGGTTCCCAGACCGATCCAAACTGCGTTGTCGGTGAGCGCAAAGAGAACGGTTCCGATGGCAACGCCGAAGATCAGGCCGACACCGGCCGGGATGGGCTTTCGGGATTTGCGGTTCGCTGGTTCGGTGATGGAGCAAACCCTACCGTCGGCAGGGGGGCATCTTGATCCGTTCGAGGCGGGATGATCACCACAGGCGACGTTGGCGGCCTCTTTGGTGTGTTGCGACCGAGAACCTCCGCTCAGTGACCCCCTCACAGTATGTTTTGATCAGCAAAGGAGGGTTGTGGCAGAGCTGCCGAGTGGAACAGTCACATTCCTGTTCACCGATATCGAGAACAGCGCCCACCTGTGGGATCGCCATCCGGGAGTCATGCGCGAGGCGCTGGTCCGGCACGATGCGATAGTGAAAGAAACGATTGAGAAGCACCACGGCTATATTTTTGCTACCGGTGGTGACAGCTTCTCTGCAGCATTTGCACGCCCTATGCAAGCGGTGGATGCAGCGCTCGAGGCGCAGGAAACGCTTGCAGCAGAGGATTGGGGTGAATTGGGAGCGTTGCGAGTCGGCATGGCCATTCACACGGGAATCGCCGACGAGCGTGGGGGCGACTATTTCGGACCGCCGGTCAATCGCGCTGCCCGGATTCTCACTGTGGCCCGCGGTGGTGATGTGCTCATCTCTCAGACCACGCTCGACCTGTTGCGCCACCATCTCCAGGCTGCAGGGGTAACAACGACCGATTTGGGTCAGCGCCGCCTCAAGGGGATCGGGATACCCGAACGGATCCATGAACTCGACCTGGGCGCCGAGCCGCGTCGCCGGCCGTCGAAACGACGGGCGCTCACCGCCGGGTTGCTGGCCGCTGGAGCCATTGTGGCGATCGCCGTTGTGGTCTTGCCTTCGGCCTTGGCCCCGGAGCAGTCGAGCACCACCACCACCACGGCCACCGACGACTCGACAACGTTGCCGGAGGATGCCTCCGTCCTGGATCCGGTTGGAGTGCTGGTGTGGGGGGAGTCCCTCGGAGCGCCCTCTTCGGGCCTCACCATCGACGGCGATGTTATGTATGTCGCCACTGCCGACGGGATCCTCAGGGCGATGGATATCGAGTCGGGCGACGAACTCTGGCGTTTCGATGCGCTGGGTCCGATCGATCATCCTCCGCTGGTCTCGGGAGGCGTTGTCTACGTGACTACCCGTGCCGGGTACCGGTTGTTCGGATTGTCATTGTCGGGTGAAGAGCGGTTGCGGTGCTCGTTCGGTTTTCTCGAACCGGGTCCGCCGACAGTGATCGACCGGACGATCATGCTGGGCGCCGGAGGGTCAGGGTTCCTGTACGAGGTCGACATCTCGGCGGGCACACAGTGCGAACCCCTGCCCGACGAGTACCCCCTGACCGGGCTCCAGCAGATCACGACGGCCCCGGTGCCGGCCGACGGTGATCTGTATCTGGGCGATGCGCGCGGTGATGTTCTGGCTCTCAGGAGCGACGACCCGAACCAGAAAGTGTGGCCGAATCGGTACTTCACCGGCTCCGGGTCGGTGGCGGGAGGATACGACGGCCGTGTGGAGTCCCTATCTGCGCTGGAAGTGACCAGGGTTGGAGCCACCGGCCAGCGGACCGAAGTCACATTGTTCATCACCGATGCAGAGGGGTTCCTGCACTTCGTGGATGGGAAGAACGGATCCCGGCGGTCCGATCCGGTGTTGATTGCCGGTACTCCCGCCGTGGTCGACAATCTGGTGTACTACCTCGAGCCGGGATGTCTGGTGGTACTCGACCCGGATCTCAACGAAGAGTGCCTTGAGATTCCGGAGGATCAACCGAGCATCGGACCCGTGATCGACGACGGGGTTGGGTTCTACGGGACCGAGGTTGGAACCGTGATAGCGGTAGATCTCGATTCCGGGATTGTGATCATGCGGGCGGAGGGTGATGCCCCGGCGGAGTACTTGGCCGTCTCCGGGCGCCTGGTCGTTGTGGTCGACGGGGCAGGCTTGCTCAGGGTTATTGAGGTTCCTGCTCCCTGATACCGGACGGTGATGTAGACAATCACGATATCCGCAAGCGCGATCACCCGTTCGTGAACTCGATCGACGTTAGGATCGGTTCGGCGACCTCCGACCAGTACTGATCGAATCGCGATGCATCGGTGGCGATCTCCAAGCCGATCGGTCCACCCGCAACATCGATGATCAGCAACCTCACCCGGGCGCCATCGACCCACCCGTATGCCTCAACGAAGCTGGAGATGTTGATGAGACAACCGACGGCCGGGCAATCATTCACGGTGAAATCGATCTGGGTCCCGGAGGCACCCCAATACTCAACCGGTGACACCACCAGGTCTTGTACCCACGGCAGGGAGTCGAACGGAAACGCCAACAATTCACCGGCCGGGTCGGGAGCAAACGCGTACAGAGCCCGGTTGCTGGTTTCCTCGATTGCCACCAGCCCGAGGTTCTCGCCGCCCGATTGGAACGCCGCCTCCTGGGTGAAGGAGAAGCCGGGTTCGAAGAGGTGGGTCGTGTAGGTCCCCGGCAAGTATCCGATGGCGTCGCTGAAGAACCTGCCGGGTTTCATATGGGGCGGACAAACGAAGCCCCGGGTGTTGTACAGCACGCCTTCACGCTCGGTGCATTCCGGTTCGGCGGAGGTCGTTGGCGTTGACGTGGCAGTCGTGCCGGGTTCTGATTCGGCCGGGCTTGCCGGTTGGGTGGTCGATGGCGAGGTGGGGACCTCTCCGGACTCACCGGGTTTCGAACACGATGCCACGACCAGAAGCAGAATCAACCAGACAACCCGCATCGGACTGCGCTCCCTCTCCGCCGGCCAGGTACGCAACCATCCTATGTTGCGCGGCCGTTGTCGGAGCCCGAGATGGTCGGAACTTATGGAGAACTGCTTGTCCGGTCGGAGCGTCTCATGGGCAAAGCGGGACCTGCCCGCTCGAACCAGAAGGAAGAACAACACCATGTTTGCGCGACGCAAGGCCGTTCTTTCGATCTTGATGGTGGCCGGTCTCGCCCTCGCTGCCTATGCACAGAGCGGAACGACCACGACAACGGAACCTCTCCCGACGGAACCTCTCCCGACGGAACCTCTCCCGACGGAACCTCTCCCGACCACTTCCACGACCGCCGGCACGGACCAATTCGGGTTTGTCCGGAGCCTCACAGACGGCACCCTGGTCTTCGATCCCGCTCAGTTGCCGACCGGCGATGAAGCCGTGACGGCCGCCCGCCAGGCCGGCATCATTGGCGCCGACGAGGATCTGCCCAACGACTTCTTCATCCTGAATCCCGACCAAACCGACGAGCGTGTCCGGGTGTATCGATGACGGCCAGGTCATCGGGCAGGCCGGTCGATTCACCTTCTGCAACCATCTCGTCGACGTCGACGCCGGCGGCCCCCGGCATGAACCGGAGCAGCGGTTTGACGAAAGGAATCCGGTCGAGGACCAACGGTGGCGGTGACGGTTCGTTGCCGCGGATGGCGGGAGCGTCCAGGGCAGAAGCAAACAGGGGAGCCTCGGTTTGCCGCTTCAACGAAGCTGCTCCGCCCACATGGTCGGCATGGGAATGGGTGACCGCGATCGCTCGCACGTCGGCTAGGGACCGTCCAATGGCGGTCAGGGTCTCGATGATGGCTCCCTGCCGACCGGGGAGCCCGGTATCGACGAGGGTGACCCCCTGGTCGCCATCGATGATGTACGAACAGACGTAGCCGGGCACCACGTGTACTCCGGGAACGATGGTTTCCATGAGCTTGAACTTTGCAGGCGGTACGGGTTCGTTCGGAACCGCACGCAGGTGCCATGACTAGTGCGTCGTGGCGGATGATAAAGCACCCGCGATCCGATCAACCTCCAGGCCGATATTGGTTAGGAGAGGCCGCACGTCACATTTCCCGGCGGCCCCGAACGGAAGGAGCCTTGCGTGGATGGGATCCGATCAGCGTTTCGGGGATCGTATGTCTGGCTGCTGACCCTCTGGATGGTCACCAAAATCGTGCCGTGGATAGGTGCGGGTGGTCCCGACGGGTGGAGACTTCCCTAGAGGATGAAGAGGCAATCGAATGGGTATCGCAAGGCACGGTTGAAGTTTTCGGTGCAACACGACCCGGTGGATTCTTGATTGGCGGCTGAACTTGGGTGGCCCTGCCGGTTATGGCGCCCCGCCGACTTCGACGAAGATCTCGACCGGATCCATCGCCTTCACGGTGACCGTTGCGTCGTAGAAGGCGCCGCCGACCGGATCGGTGAGAACGCAGGCGATCGTACCGCCCGGCTCGACGACCAACCCCCGGTCGCCGCAATCGAAATTCTCGATGCCCAGCGTCTGGCCGACCTTTTCCTCCAGGGCTTGCACGGCCAAACCCTCAATGACGGTCAGACCTGTGGAGGTGACCAGATTCACGCTTTCCACGTCGACCATGTCGTCCTCTTCGACGACTGCATTGAAGCGGATCGTTTCGCCCTCTTCGGTGGTGGCAGTGCAAGTGAAGGTATCACCCGGCTCGGGGTCGTCGATCTCTTGGCAGGTTGCATCCAGCCGGCCGATCCCGGCCTGGTCGGCGAGTTCCCCTTCGATGAGGGCTATCGCATCCGCAGCAGCATCCGCGCCCCCGAACGAAACGGAGACATCAACTGAACAACCGGTAGCCAACAGAAGAATGAGGCCGATCGCGAAGAGCTTCTTCATGCTTCCTCCCGACACCTCAAGGTTACGCCTGAAGCCGGCTGCCGCCTAGCGAAACCCGCGCAAGACCCAGCCCCTCAGAGGTCCCAGGTATGCGAGACTTGGGCGATGGTCAACCCGATCGATCTGCCCGCCGGGATCGTCACGTTCGTCTTCACCGACATCGAAGGCTCGACGCGGCTCGTTCATCGGCTCGGCGAGTCATATGTCGAGGTGCTGGAACGGCACCGGGCAATCCTCCGTGCCGCCTGGTCTGATAATCGCGGGCACGAACTCTCCTCCGAAGGTGATGCTTTCTTCGTGGCGTTCGAGCGGGCCGACGATGCGGTTCGGGCATGCATAGCCGGCCAGCGGGGCTTGCTTTCCGAGGCATGGCCCGAGAACGGCACCGTCATGGTGCGGATGGGCATCCACACCGGTCTCGCTACGCCGCACGGCGGCGACTACGTAGCCCTGGCCGTCCATCAAGCAGCCCGGATCGTCGCAGCGGGTCACGGCGGCCAAATCCTGGTGTCGGCACAGACGGTCGAGAAGATTCCACCATCCGATGACCTGGGTCTTCGCTCGCTGGGGCGGTACCGGTTGCGCGATTTTGATCAGCCGGAGCAGGTCTTCGCAGTCGTCGCCGGTGGTTTGCCGACCGAGCAACCGGCCATTCGCGCCCTTCCGGCGGACGGCCACAATCTGGTCCGTCAACCGAACGCCACCATCGGCCGAGACGATATGGTCGCTCGCGTCTCTGAGCAGATACGCTCTCATCGATTGACGACCCTGGTCGGACCGGGCGGAGTCGGCAAATCCAGGGTGGCCGGCGACATCGGGGTTCGGATCGCCCCGGGCTGGGCCGACGGTGTGTGGAGAGTCGATCTGGCAGCGGTGACCGAATCCGGCATGGCCGCGGCAATCGCCGAAGAGGTAGGCGCTTCGGCCCGTCCGGGGAGTGATCGTTGGAGCGACCTGGTTCAACACTTGTCGGCCATGACTGCCGTGATCCTTCTCGATAATTGCGAGCATCTGGCAGCCGCCTGCAGGCGACTCGTCGAATCGCTGTTCGACTCCTGTGAAGGGATAGCGATCTTGGCGACCAGCCGTGAGCCGATTCGGGCTGCCGGCGAATTGCTGTGGCCGGTGCCGCCTTTGCCGATGCCAGACCCGGGAGATCTGACGGCTGAGGAGGCGCTGGAATGGCCGTCCGTCCGGTTGTTCGTCGAACGCGGTGCGGCGGTCCGACCCGGCTTCGCGCTCGACCATCGAAACGCCTCTGTTATTGGCTCTATTTGCCGGCACCTGGACGGCCTGCCTCTGTCGCTGGAGCTGGCTGCTGCCAACCTCGCCGTGCAGTCACCGGCTGAGATCCTGGCCGGGCTCCAGGATCGGTTTCGCCTGCTCCAGAGCCGTGATCGGGTGCCCGGCGACCGCCATCACACGATGGAGGGCGTCCTCGAATGGAGTTATCGGTTGCTCACCGAAGCCGAACAAATCGCCTTTCGTCGGGTCGCGATATTCGAGGCCGGCTTTACCCTCAGCACGGCTTCGGCTGCTGTTGCCTCCGATGGTGTCCGGTCCGGAGACGTTCCCCAACTTGTCTGGTCGCTGGTCGACCGATCTCTGGTCACCGCCGAACTGGCCGCAGACGAAACCCGCTACCGCTTGCTGGAGACCATCCGAACCTATGGCCGGGATCGCCTGGCTGAAGCGAACGAGACTGGTGCTGTTGCGGCTGCCCTGGCCGGTCAATTGCTCGACAGCACCGGACCGTGGCATCCGGCCGACCATCGGTGGCTCGGTGAAGTCGGCGTGGAGCTGCCCAACCTCCGGGCGCTGGTGCCGCTCCTCCCTGCCGCTCGTCAGCAGGTTGCCCAACAGATCGCCTGCACGATAGGGCGCTACCACGACGCCACTCACTCATTTCAGGCCGGTATCGAAGAGCTCACCCGCTACGCGGACTTGCTGGTTGAGCCGTCATCAGTCAGGGTCTCCCTGCTGGCAACGCTGGCCGATCTTCACCTGCGGACGGGTGACACGATCGTTGCGACCCGCCTGGTGGAAGACGCCGACACTCTGGCGGCGGTCCACGGGCTGCCCGATTGGGACGACGTAGGCGTCGATCGCACACGCGGCGAAGTTGCCCGAAGATCCGGCGATTCACCGGGGGCCGTCGCCATCGCCCGCCGGGCGCTCGAACGACCCCTTTCGGATCGTGGAAAGTCGCGCATGTACAACTTATGGGGGACATCGGCGGCGGCCATTGGTGATTTCGCCACCGCTCAGCAGGCCCTCACCCAGGAGTTGGACCTGAACCGGCGGGTCGGATACGAGCCCTACGTCGCCAGCGCCCTCGGCAACCTGGCCGAACTCGCCCTGCGGTCTGGAGACATTCCGACCGCGGCCGAACATCAGCGCGCATGTCTCGAGTTGGCGACCGCCCAGGGTTCCCTCCCGATGGTTGCCTACTCGTTGATCGTGGCAGCGCGAGTTGCCGGTTCCGGTGGGGATTGGGTTGCTGCCGTCCGTCTGCACGCCAAAGGTGAAGCGCTGCTCGCGGAAATTGGTCTGGTGTTGTACGAGGACGATCGGCAGCAGAGCGACGTGCTTCTCAAGGAGGCACGGGAGGCCCTCGGAGTGAGCGGTTTCGATATCGCACTGGCGGACGGTAACGGCCTCGATACCCCGGAGGCGATCCGGTTGGCCGACTCCGTGCTCGGATCTGCCAAGCAACCGTAGACACCGCGCGGGTATGGTCGGTTGGGTCAGAAGGAGGCATATCGTGGCCCGACGTGCAGGCCCGTGGCAGACCCGCGTTTCTTTTGCACCGGGAGGCGGCTTCGCCTACCGGCCCGGCGAAGTGGTGGTGAGGCGAGACGATCTCGATGCCGCTGAGCAAGTGCTCCGCGAGCTTCGTGATCAGAAAGAAACGAAAGTAGAGACCAGGGGCAGTCTCGAGGCTGTAGAGGAGTACTTCAGGAATCTGAGAGAGCGGGAACGTGCCAACGAGAAGACTAAAGAGGCGACCGATCACTTCTTGGAGATTTTGCGCAGGGATGCGCCGGAGCACGTTGGGGACGCAGAAGAGTATCTCCGAACAATATGGGAGAGGGAGGCTGCTGACGAAGAGGTTGACCTGGCGACCGAGCGTTTCCTCGAGACGTTGCGCGAGCAGGAGGCGGTCCCGGAACGACTCGTTTCCGAGGACGTGCTGAGAACGTTTGCACGGTTCAAAGGAGTGTCAGACACGCTCGATGCCGTCACCAAGCTGAACCACGCCGGAATCTACGCGCAGGTAAACCACGTGTTGTTCGCCCACAATGCTCCGGACGCCGCCGGGTTCCAGGCCAATCCGTTCTATGCGAACCCGTTCTATGCGAACCCGTTCTATGCGAACCCGTTCTATGCGAACCCGTTCTATGCCAATCCGTTCTATGCCAATCCGTTCTATGCGAATCCGAACCCTGCGGCCGATCCTGGCCTGCAGCAGACGGGGCGGCGGCCCAGTTCCGCCCGACCGGCCAAAAAGCCAGAACCTCGACCCGAGGACCAACGCAAAGCGCTTGCTCAGCCGAGAATTGCGATCCTCGATACCGGATATGCCGAGGACCCGTACGGGCCACCAGATGGGCCTCAACAGGTTTCGGGTGACCGGGACGACGTTCCGGACAGCACAGAGAAGAAGGGCTACCTCGACCCGGTAGCCGGGCACGGCACCTTTATTGCCGGCATCATCGAACAGTACGTGCCAGGGTGCGCCATCGAAGCGCACACGGTCATCGGACCGTTCGGTGACGGTGACGAAATCGAGGTCGGCGACAAGCTTCTCGAATTCGCCGAACCCGGAGCGGAATGCCCGGATCTCCTGGTGAATCTGTCCTTTGGTGGTTACTCCTCATCAGGAATGGGGGCCCTGGCGGAGGCTATTGCAACGCTGCACCACACGGGTGCCGTGATCGTCGCCTCGGCTGGCAACGACGGGACGTCGATGCCTATGTACCCGGCGGCGCTCCCCTTCGTTGTTGCCGTCGGCGCCCTGGACCATGAAGGAGCACCTGCCCCCTTCACCAATTACGGGCCCTGGGTGCGGGCGTGCGCGCTCGGGGTAGAAGTGGTGAGCACCTTCTTCAAGGGTTTTGAGGGTGCGCATCCGGTCCAGGCCGGAGAAAACGTCGACGACTTTGGCGGCTGGGCGGCGTGGAGCGGGACGTCCTTTGCGGCTCCCCGGGTGGTGGCGGTTCTGGCGAAACATATGCGCTACACGGGTAGCTCCGCCCATGATGCCGTCCGGGCGGTGATCGATACAGCGGGCCTCGAACGCCAACCCTTGCTGGGTGTAGTCATCCCGTAGGCCGATCGGCACCTGTTGGTTGCCCCCTCTCAGCGGCTCCGGGAATGCCTTGAGGCTGGATGTGATTGACTATGGCGGAGATGACAAAGGAAGCTGACCGCATGCACCCCATCGAAGCCAAAGCTCTCGACAGCCCCAGCGACTACGTATCCAAACAGGCCCGCCAGTATGTCGCCTCAAACGGCACCGACATCGAGCACCCGTATGCCGACCGGGTCTTCTTGCTCTATTTCAGGGGTCGCAAATCTGACCAGATCCGGCGGGTTCCACTCGTTTGCATCGAGGATGGCGACGATCTTCTGATTGTGGGATCCAAAGGAGGCGCCGATCGTCACCCCGCCTGGTATCTCAATGTTGATGCCGACCCCAACGTGTGGGTGCGCAACAAAGCCGACTTCTACGAAGCGCGGGCAACCACCCTCGAGGGCGAAGAGCGGGCCGTCGCCTGGGCGAACCTGGTGGCGGCTATGCCCTTCTTTGGCGGGTACGAAAAGAAAACCACCCGCGTGATGCCCGTGATCCGGCTGGAGCGCCGGGCACACCCGACCAAGTGACGGTCCCGTCCGGACCACTCCGAGGCCGAAACGACTCCGGTTTTCATTCTCACCTTTCAAGCCGGGCATCCCGTGCTCGCAATTGCCAGGGTCAAAGGACTCTGGTCTGATCGACCCGTACCGGCATATGGTCTGAACAGGACCTCTGAGGTGGGGATGCGTCGGACTGTGTTGACCACCGTCATGGTGATCGTGTTGGCCGCGTGCACGGACACGGCAAACCCCACGACGTCCGCATCCCCTTCGACCCCTTTGACCACCTCGACTACCTCGCCTGCGACCACGGCCGCATCGACAACGACCACCACGCAACCGGTGGTGCAGGTCGTTTTTGATGCGGGCAGCGACCAGGGGGGCATCACCATCGATCAAGGCGGCGACGTCGACTACGAGATTGTGCAAGCCGGCAGCCCCGCAGGGGAATCCGTCAAGTCCGGTAATGGCAACGTCCTGGCTTCGGCCGACGGCAACGATGTCGTTGACTTCTACCTGCAGTTCCAAGTCGACGATGACCTGCTGTTTGAAGCCCAACCCACTTCACGGGTTCAGATCGAAGTCGAGTACTTCGACGAAGGCACCGACACTTTCGGCCTCCAGTACGACGCGTTGGGAGGCGGCGTCTACGGAGATGGGACCTTCAGGGACACAGGTGCCGTCATCAAGACCGACACCGGCACGTTTCAGACGGCGGTCTTTCCGTTGTGCGATGCCTACTTCGCCAACCGGGACAATGGTGCCGATTTCCGCATTGCCGACGGTAACGACGGAGCCGAGATCATCCGTCGGGTCGTAGTCACGTTGCTGGCGCCGATCGGGGAGCCTCAGCAGATTTCAGTAGACACCTGTGGGGCCGATCCGTTCGATGACCTCCCAGACAGCGAGGCCATTCAGAGTTGCATAGACCAGACCTGTGACGGCGATACGGTCGTGTTCACTTCGGGTGTGAGTGACGCCCGATACCAGGGCTACACCATCGATAAGACAGTCTTCTTAGTACGGGTGGATTCTCGCCGCGACCTTACCTTCACCGCTACCGACCCCGGAGATCACGCGTTGCTGGCTGCCACCCCCGACCTTCGCGGATTCGTCGTAAGGCTCTTCGCTCGGTCGGGGATCTCGGACCCCGGTTACATCGATAACGTAACTCTCAGCCACGTTGATTTGGACGGCAATCGGGCAGACCGGCAGTGCTACGGCACAGACAATGTCGGCAACGGAATCGGTGACAACTGGGGATCCTGGCTGCCTGAATGTGATGTTTTCGACGATCCCTGGTGCAGTCCCGGCGGGCTGGGCATGGACGGCGGAACCAACGGTGAAGATCCCACCCAGCGCTACGCGCTCAATCCGGAACGGTGGAGCACCGGCCTGGTCGTGAGTGACGTGAGGATCTCAAACACCGAGTGCGGAACCGCGCTCGCGTTTGGCGGCGCCGCCGGCATGATCGACGGAGTCACCATCGACACCGCCGGAGATCACGTCCACGGTGCCGGCTGTGTGCCGACCGACCCCGACGAACCGATGGGGGCGTGGTCTGATGGGATCACCATGTATGGGCCCGCCCACACCATCACCAACAACACTGTCAAGGATGCGTCCGACATCGGCATTGTCACCTTCGGTGGCCGGGACACGGTGATCGCCACCAACACCATCGTGGCCACCGCCGGAAACCACGGGATGTTCAGCGGTATTGCTTTTCACCCATGGGGATATGGCGACGCCTCGGGCTTTGATGTGTCCGCAAACGAGATCATCAATGAGGCCGATCTTGACTGCGGCGGTCTGCATACGGGCATCAACATCGGTTCCCACATGTGGGGAGCAGGCTGCGTTTACTCGGGCGCCTCTCCCGCCGCGGTGGGAACAGTCGGGGAGTGCTCGTCGCTTTCGCCGTCGCCCGAGGGGACGCTGTGTGCCCCCGGGCAACCGTGCCGGACCTGGGGTTACGTCCCAGCCGGTTCGACGTTCACTCTGACCGACAACACCGTTGCCGGTGCCCAGGTCAACTACCTGGTCGAAGGCCTCGACGTGCAAGGGGACCTGGTGGTATCGGGCAATGTTTCGAACGAACCGCGAATGTCCGATTGGCAGGATGACGTCAATTGCACATGGGACGGCATCACCGACAGCTGGGGAACGCTCGATTTCGTGGCTCACGATCCGACGCTCGACGGTTGGATTGATCAACGGGTTTACTGCGAACGATGATCTGCTGTGATTGCTGGGTGATCAGGTCAGCGCAAACCTGATCAAGGGGGCCGCTTCGACCCAGGCCGGCAGCTGTGCCTTCGCCTCATCGGGGGTGGAGTTCCAGCTTTCCGTGAGTATGCGAAACATGATGGAGGCTCGCTCGCCTGGGTCGGTGATCTCCGCGGCGGTGGCCGGAAGATCGGCTTGCACCCCTCGTTTGAGGTGCAGTGTGAAGGCCGGGTTGGCCACCATATTGGCCAGCCAATCCCGGCGGCGTCCCGGGCGGCCGGTGATGAAGTACTCGCCATCGAAATGGTGGAAGTAGATCTCGATCCGGCGGGACAGACCGCTGGAGCGGCCGATGGTCGTGATGTCGACCACGCCTCCCTGGTTGAGTGCATCGACGATGTGTTGTTCCATGCGCCCGGAAACCCTTCGATGCGGCGCGCTATTCCCGCTCTACCCTCTCCGCACCGCCGCCTTCGGCAGCGCCGCGCCTCTCCCGCCTGCGGGAGAGGCCAGAACGTGGGGGCTTCTATTGGGCAGAAGGCTCTTGGGCGGTCCACAAGGGGGCGGCTATGTGCATGGTTTGGGCGGTGCGGTGCCGGGCCCGGTTGAGGAACCCTGTGCCGGGTTGGTGGCCAACCGCAGACAGGAATGTGTCGCGGTCGATCTTGAACAGCCGGCAATCTTCGACGGCCCGAACGCTGGCAGTGCGGGGAACGCTGTCGAGCAGTGCAATCTCACCGAAGTAGTCGCCGACTGCCAGCTCCGCTACAGGGTGGGTGTGCCCATCGTCTCCTGTGACCGTTACGGCTACTACCCCTTCTTCGATGATGTACATGGCGTCGGCCTGGTCGCCTTGGCGGATGACGAGCGTTCCGGCGGGAACGTTGACGTCGGTGGCTGCGGCAGCCAGGTGCTCCAAGTTGGCCCGGCCCAGAGCCGCAAAGATCGGACTGGCCTCGAGCGCCCGGAGTTTTGGCTGCAACTCCACTAGTCGTTGCCGGGCCAGGCGATCCACGTGCAGCAGACGGGGATAACCGAGTAGTACGACCAGCGGAGTTCCCACCCCGTAGATCAGGAGGGTGCCGGTGAGTCCGAAGAGCGACAAGAGGATCGGAGTGACGATCGCTCCCAGCGAAATCGCAGCCAGCACCAGGGCTATGAACACTCCGTATACCCTGGCGACCAGGTTGGGCGGCAAGGTACGTTGCATCGCCGTCAGCGCCAGAACGTCGACTACCAGCGTGCCGGCACCGCGGGTCACCTGTAGGCCGAACGCCACGGACGGGTCGGATACCATAGCCATCAGCGCAGTCGGGAGCGTATACACGATCATCCCGACGGCGATCACCGTGCCGAGCCGCCCGGAATTGCCCAGCTTGTTGACGAGCGGGGAGGCGATGATTCCGCCCACGCCGAGCGCCGTCAGTAGATAGCCGAAACCTTCCGCTCCGGTTCCCAGGTTTTCCTCACTCAGGACCACCAACAGCACGGTGTCCGTTCCGTAGTAAAAACTGGCCAGCACACTGAAGCCGGCCAGGAGGCGGGCGGTGCGCGACCCGGCGAGAGCCTTCAGGCCGACAGTCATCTGGGCCAGCGGGCCCTTCTGGCCGCCTTCGGTCACGTCGCTGGGTTGGCTGCGAGTCCGGACCATGCGGGTTGCTCCGGCCGCATAGAGGAACGTGGCGGCGTTGATGAGGAGGGTTACCGAGGGGTTGAACCACACGAGGAGCAGGGCTCCAATGGCAGGGCCGATGATGATTGCGGAGTTGTCGATCAGGCTGTTGAGCGAGTTGGCGGCCGCCAGGTCGGTCTCGCCGACAACTTCCGGGGTCAAGGCGATGACACCCGGCTCGTAGATCGTGCCTTGGATCGTGCCCAGCGCAGCCAGGACCAGCGCAAGCACAATCGGGCCGTTGGTCGCAACGACCAGCGCCATCAGGACATGAGTGGCTGCGGAGGTCAGGTTCAGCACGACGATGAGATTGCGCCGCTCGAACCGTTCGGCCAGCACTCCGCCGTAGGCGCTGAAGAGCAGGGCAGGTACGAACCGGGCCAAACTGACGGCTCCCGCCCAGGCGGCAGATCCAGTCGAATCAAACACCCAGACCATCAAGGCAACGTTGTACGCCCAGCTCCCGATGTTGGAAACGACAAACGCCGAGGCAAGCCACCGGTAATCACGGTGGCGGAGAGCGCTACGAAACGACGATTTCGACTGGTCCACCACACTCCCTCTGGTGGCGGGAGACTAGGGGAGCTCCGGGCCGGGGGCCAGGGGAATCTATCCGGATCCGACGTCAACCTGATCGTGGGGGAGCGGACTACGGAACGCTCGCAGGAATCCGTTCGGGGTGGCATAGAGCAGGTTGGACACTCGCGAGGTATACACGTCGGCATACCGCTCAACCTGGCGGGCGAACAGGCTCTTGTCCGCTCCGGCCCGCATGAGAAGGCCCCACCGATCGTTGCTCAAAGTCCCGGCGGCGATCGCCAGGGGAGTGATCAATTCGTCCAGGTCGGCCAGACGCGATCGAACCTCTTCTATCTCACGCTCGAGGCTGCGGTTGCTGCGGGGCGGTTCGACCGGTGCGTACTTGTTGCGTTGCCGGATCAGACGGAGTTCGGCCAGTTGGGCTTCGAGGGCTTCTTTGCTTCCCATGAGGCCTATCAGTTCGGCTTCCTGCTCGGCAAACCCTGCGAGGGCGTCGATTTCGGCCTCGAGCTCGTGAATGACCAGAGCCGTCCGCCAGCGGAGCGCCGACTTCGAGGCGTGCACATCACCGAAGAGGTGGTCGCCGACATACAGGATCTCGTCGCCGGACAGGCCGAGACTCTTCTCGACCCGGTGAGCGGAACCGCCGAAGTACACACCGCCCGGCTCCATCGGGCCGTAGGCCGGCTTCAGGAGAGCCCGGTCCTCATCGACGACCCGGTACAGGGGTTGGTCACGCTCGAAGAAGTCGGGTTTGGAAGCCGAGACGATCACCGTGTCGAAGAGATCCTGCCAGGTTTGGCCGTCCTTCAGTTGCGGATCGAAAACGTGGGTGAGGATCTTCTCTGCATATTCCCACTCCGAGTTGGTGATCAGCATCAACTGCTTGCCCGCCTCCCGCTGATCGATCAGCATCGGCACCACCTTGGGGTCGGGCTCGATGAAGTGGTCCGGGTCGGCCATCACCTCACTCTTGAGAGTGCCTTCCATGTGAGCGGAATCGAGGGCTTGCCGAACGGTCCGGTAGAGGTTTTCGTAGCCGATCACTTCCGGGATGGCCCCCTCGTCCGCCAGATCAACCGTCTGGGCATACAGGGACGCTTCGGACAGCGAAAAGAGCGTATTGATGAATACCCAGCGGTCTTGACTCAGGTCGACCACCGTCCCGGCGTAGGTGCGGCGCAGCTCATCGAACTCGAGGAGCCGGGTGCCGTGGGACGCCCGGATAACGTATCCGAAACGCGTTACCTTCAACAGATTGCCCAGTTCCAGGTCGATGGTGAGGCCCTGGATGACCTGGTCGGGGTCGAACACCAGATCGGTGACGGGCCAGCCCCGCTCTGCCAAACGAAGCTTGGTGTGGTGATAGGCGCGCCGCTCCCATTCGTAGGTGTTGTAGTGCACCAGCGTGTAGTCGAGGTCGTATCCGATCGCCTTGATGGATCGGAAATTCATTGTTCGGTTGCAGAAGATGTCCCGGTTCGGGGGAGTGTTGCTCATTACTTCGTATGGTATCGGAGTCGGTGGAGGATCTCGTCTGTCTGTCGGGGGAGGCAGGTCGATTGGCACCGCGCCTGCTTTGCCTGTAAGCATGAGCCGGTGCATGAAGTATCCCTCATTCGGGGCATCGTCGCCGCTTCGCTGGAAGCCGCCGACCGGCACGCCGCTACCCGCGTTGTCGGAGTCTCTGTGGTGCTTGGCGAGCTGTCTCATATTTCGGATGAGGCGATGCGGTTCAACTTCGAAGTCCTCAGCCGGGGGACCGCGGCCGAAGGTGCTGAGGTCAACATCACCAGAGAGCCCGGCGTCATGGCCTGCTGGGACTGCGGCGCAAGCAATCCGGCAGGGCCACGGAGGGTTTGCCCGTCGTGTCGGAGCGTTCGAGTGGAAATAACGGGCGGCGACCAGTGCTATCTGGAGAGCATCGACGTCGATGAAGAGGACGACCACTGATCGTCTTCGCTTGATGTGGGCCCATTGGTACGTCGACACTCGTCTGGAGCCTGAGTCGGTTCACCCGCGGAACCGTAAGGGGTTCAGCGGTAGGCTGCGGCCGGTGGAGACCCCTTCCCGCATTGAAATTGAAGCCGGCGTGCGCGTGACCCTGGAGTGGGAGGGCGGCGAGCAAACCACCATTGGGGCCGCCGAACTTCGAGCCGCGTGCCTGTGCGCCGACTGTCGCTCCGATGCAGGCGAACGCCGCAAGGCTCTCGTGCTCCAAAACCCCGAAGCAATCAGGGTAGAGGGAGCACACATCGTTGGTGCCTACGCAGTGAGCTTTGAGTTCGGGCCCGATCTGCATCGGACCGGGATCTTCAGTTTCGAGCTACTCCGGACGCTCGGGACGACCGACGGCGGGTCCGTCTAGGTCGACTGCCTTTTCACACGCGAACGTCTGCGGCGGTGGGCTCCTCGCCTTTTCTGCTCGAGCAGCAATTGCCGGTCGCTCAGCAATTCCTCGCGCCGGTCGGCGATGCGCCGTCGTTCTAGGACCGGCATATCGATCAGCTCGATACCACTCGGGAGTGCTTCCAGCTTCTCGTCCAGCTCCTTGAGCAACGCCGCCACCGATCCGGAGACCTCGACTACCCGGGAGGAGGGTGCGCGCGGTTCCAACTCGTCGATGAGCCGGTATGCCGGTTCTTGAAGCAGGTCTTCCTCTTCGCTGCTGGAAGGCACCGGTGTCTCTTCGGGTCCTTCGGCATCTTCTGCAGCGACGCCTTCGGTGCTCCCGGAGGTGGTTTCCTGTTCTGGTTGCTCTGCAGGGTCGTCCCCGGGATCTTCCTGGCCCGTGGTCGGTGCCGGGCTCTGTGACTCGTCGGGACCAGGATCTTCTGTGCTGTCGAGATCCGTTTCCAGCGTGATGTCGTCGGATTCAGTCTCGGCCGATTCGGGATCCTCGGAAGCCGGCTCATCCCCATCCAGCTGCTCGACCGGGGCTGCTCCGCCGAAGGCGCCAAGCGTTCCCGCCATCGGGTCGCCGGGGAGAGTGTCTTCTTCAGGGGCACGCAGCGTTTCGACATAGTCGGCGGCCGCCGACTCCGCTCCGTCAGGGGGATCGGCATCTTCGTCATCAATGACTGCTGCCTGTGCCTGGCCGGTTGGTTCCGCAGTATGAGAGCCGCCGGACTCATCGACCGCAGCACTATCTTCCTCGCTGCCGGGCGGAGGTTCGCTCGAGTCGTCGGAGGCTCCCACTTCGAAAACGGTTGCCTGATCGGATGAGACGATGTCGGGATCTGGTTCCGCGATCTCTACAGCTGCCACTTCCCCACCGTCGTCCCCGTCATCCTCAGAGAGCTCGTCAGGTTCAACCCTGGCTATTTGCGTTGGGGCAGAAACCTGCAGGGGCGGCAGCACCTGGTGGGCGTGGGCTTCGCGCATCCGGCGGGCGTACGTGGCAGTGGAATGCCAGTAGCGGTAGGCAAGAAAGGCCAGCACCACCATCAACGCTGCGCCTATGTAGGCGAGGATTTCCACGTCCACGGTATTGGATCCTGTCGCGCGACCTGATCTTGGCCGCCAATTCGGGTTTTTCCGGTCCAGGAAACCCTACCGTGAGGGGCATTCTCTCGCCGTGTTTGCCGGTTTCGCTACAAGCCTGGGTCCTCCTCCAAGAGTGGGGGACGAGGACCGAGTTTCAGATTGACGGTGTGGAGTGGCATTTCATCCTTCTCGGCCGCGGTTGACGGGATCACGAAAGCAGCCCCATTCCCGGTGCCGGCGAAGGCCACAGTCAGCCGCACATCGCCGTCGGTGACTCGCAGGCCGCCCACGTCGAACTGGGTGACGAAATCGTCGAGGAGCTCACCAACCTTCTCGGCCGGCAGGAATACCGGTAGGTCGGTAGCTGCTACTTGGCTCTCCAACACCGCAACTTGTTTCTTGAGAGTGCCTGCAGTCTTCTGCAGCACCACTACCTGTTTGGTCGCATCTTTCAGTTTTGCCTTGTCGGCGGCCAGCTTCTCCTTGAGGTCGTCCCTGGCGTCGGCCAGCTTCGATGCGGCGATGGCTGCTTGTCCGGCCGAACGTTCGGCGATGACGAGGCGGCCCGCCTGGTCGGCATTGGCAGTGACCAACTCGGCGATCTTCCGCTCGAGGTCCTCGATCGTCGTCTTCTGTTCGCCTGCCTCGCCGGTCATCTCCCGAATGGTCGCCCGCAACTTCTTGACCTCGGCGCGGGCCGCGTCGCGTGCTTCCATGACCGTCCGGCGACGTTGGTCGACCCGTACGATTCGTTCCGAGAGGGCTTCGAGTCGGCGCAGTTCCGCAGCGCTGATTTCTGGCATCTAGCCCTCCTTGTCGCTGACAATCGACTCGCGAACGATGAGATCCCCGGTCTGGGCAGTCACCACCCAGCGTCTTCGATCACGCAGGAAGGTGGCGTCGTAGGTGAGTCCACCGATTATCCGCTCCAACAACTTGACGTCGTCCTGGCCGGCCAATTGGTCGATGACGTCTGCTTTTCTTCGGAGAGGTGGGGCACCGACGCCGCCTCCGGCATCGTCTGTGACCGCCACAAAGTCAAGGCGGATGGTCGATAGGGCTGAGGACTCAACGGCTCCCGATGTGATATCCGTCAGCGATATAGTTTGAAGACGGATCCCGTCGGCGGTGGCCTCGAGAGCTACCCGGGCGTCGAGGCGCGCTTGTGACACCGCCATCCGTGTGCGGAACTCCTCGTCCACGAGTCCCGACTGGGCGATGGCCAGAGACTCGCCGGCGGCAGTGATGAAAGCATCCATCGTTGGGCCGGCCATTTATTGCTCCTCGGATTCCATCGTCCGGACCGGGTCGAGCCGCAGCGGCGACGGTACTGGGACCATCTTGGCGGTCAGCTTGGACGAGACTGAGACATCGCGATTGAGCTTTCGTTCCGCCTTGACCGCGGCGGTGCCGGCAAACAGCCCGAACCTGCTTCTACCCTCGCCTTCCTCCTCGAGGTTCTCAACGACCTTCAGGTCCATGGCGACCTCAACCACCGCTTCCGAGAACTGGTAGAAGGTGGGAGTGACCCCGACATCGAGCAGGGACACGGTCCGGGCCGGCCCCCGCTCGTACGTCACAGTCCCGTCTTCGGCGATCGTTTCGGTGATATTCGGAACGATGTCAATGGTGGTTTCTGCTAGCTCTTGCACCATGTCGGCCGAAGCCCGATCGAGCGCCTGCTGCCCCTGCGCGACTCCCTCGGCGAGCATCCGTACAAGATCGGCGAACGACACGTCCGGGGTCTCTCGCACTGGAACGCCGGGGGCGACCAGTGGCGGTCGGAAGGCTCGCGCCCTCAGTTGGTTCGACAACGGCAGCGCCATGATTACGGCGTCACCGGCGTGGTTCCGCCGCTGTTGGTGTCCCGGGCATCGATGACGATTATCTCGGGGAAGATCCGCGGAGGCGGAGGTACCGGCACCATCTTGGTGTAGAGGCGGCTGGTCCCTTTGACTTCCTTCTGGAACTTCCGGTTGTGGGCGACATCGACCCGTACCGACGCAGACCACATTGCGAATCCGACCTTGGCTTTGGCGCTGACCTTGATGGACGTCTCGGTCGATGTGGTCGTCTTGATATCCATCGTTACCTCGATGGAGGCTTCCGAGAACTGGTAGAACGTCGGGTTGAGACCAACCTGCAATAAGGACATCTCGATCGAATCCGCCTGAACGAATGAAACTGTTCCATCAGCGGCGATGTTCTGGGTGATCGCCGGGACTACCTCGATCGTGGTTTCGGCGAGTGCCTGGGCGGTCTCGACGCTGTTCTCGTCGAGTGCCCGCTGGGCTTCTGCTACTCCTAGGGCCAGCTTGGTGACCATATCCGGCAACGGTACGTCTAGCAGTTCTTGTCCGACACTTGGCATATCAATTCCTCCCTCGTATGGCTACTTCCACGAATGTGATGAGTTCGATCAGGGAGGGCGGCCCAACCCGATCGTCTCGACGAACAAACCGAAACGCCCGGGATCTACCGAAACCGGACCGCATAGCCGCACCTGGGGGTGGCGGGAAAGCGTGGAGGAGGAGGCCATTGTCATCAGCGCCAGAATCCGGCGGTCGCCGAGGACCACCACCGGTCGACCCCGCACCTCGGACAGCAGCCTGGGGAGTTTCCCGGCCTCGGCTACCACCAGGTATAGGCCCTCCTGGTCCCCCGGAACCCGGACCCGGGCATCGAAGGCTTTCGCAGTCTTGGAGCTCAACGCTATTTCGGCCACTCGACCCCTTCACGGACTTCGGGACTCGAACGTACCGTCTTTTGCGGGGGTCGACCGTGACAACCCGTGGCAGGGTCGTGCCACATATTCGACACGGAACTGCCCCTTGAGTACGACGTTTGGCCGTGTAGGCTCGAACTACGGCGGCTGGGACCGAGCAGGGAGTTCCGCACTTTGCAGGTCACGGTCTTTTCGTCGGCACCGGTCGTTCAGCAAGGTATTGAAGCCGTGCTGGCTTCAGTCGGTTTCGACACCTCCGACGTGGACGAAGCGGATCTGAGCCGCTGGGCGACGGAGTCTCCCGAGCCGATTGTGGTGCTCGATCTCAACCGGGAAGCCGACCTCGATCTCATGGTCGATCTCTGTGATCGGGCTCCCGAGGTGATTGTTGTAGCGCTCGTACCGGCCGGCGACATCGCGCTGCTCCACCTCTCGCTCGCGTACGGAGCACTTGCGGCGGTGCCGCTCGACTCGGCACCTGATCGGATCGCCGCGGCAGTCCACGCGGCGGCCCGTGGATTGAATGTGATCCCGGCGGAGATGGCCAGGAACCCTGGTGAGTCGCTCGGTGTCGACCTGACCGACGATGAGGTCGAATGGCTCCGGTCGCTGGCGGATGGCATGAGTGTGCCCGAGCTGGCCAACCGGTCCGGCTACTCCACCAGGGTCATGTTCCGATTGTTGGGCCGCACCTACAAGAAAGTGGGGGCAACGGGCCGGGCCGGGGCTCTGGTCAGATCGGCCCGGGCCGGCCTGATCTGAACACCCGGCCGAAAAAGGCGCCCATTGACTTTCCAGGAGTACTCGAGATTGTCCTGTGTCGATCCGTCGCTGTTGATTTCCGTGGAGGTCACCTTCTAGGCGAGGATTTCCAGATCAACGGCTATGGGATCCTGCCGTGCGACCCAATCTGGTCGGCAGGTAGTTTCTTGAGTCCTCGAAACCATACCGCGACGGGCCCTTTTCTCCTGGAGTTGCGGCATCACACGGATTCCCATCGGTGCCAGGAACCGCCCCGACGGGACCTGGTTGGGTAAGGTTCCTGCTGTTCGTGGAGGCCTTCTTGACCTGTGGCGTGTGTGGAACCGAAAACCGTGCCGATCGGAAATTCTGCAAAGAATGCGGCAACTCTCTGAGTGCCGTCTGCGCGCAGTGCGGCACAGAAAACGACGCAGGCGACAAATTCTGTGGCGCATGCGGCAAGCCGCTCGGCGAAGTCGCTCCACCGTCGGTCGAGTCGGCAACCGAGGGTGCAACGACGCCGGCCGTCGCCGAGAAACGCTACATCTCCGTGCTCTTTGCCGACATCGTCAGCTACACGACCTTCTCAGAGCAGCGCGATTCTGAAGAAGTCCGGGACATGCTCACCGTCTACTTCGATAGAGCCCGCGACATCATCGAACGCTTCGGCGGAACCGTCGACAAGTTCATCGGTGATGCCGTCATGGGGGTCTGGGGGGCTGCAGTCGCTCGCGAGGACGACGGTGAACGGGCGGTCCGGGCCGGTTTGGAATTGGTGGACATGGTGGCGGCCCTCGGCGAGGAGATCGGTCACCCCGAGCTCAGGCTCCGGGCGGGGATCAACTCGGGGGCCACATCTGTCGGCCCGGGCGGCAACGAGAAGGGGCTGGTGGTCGGTGACCTCGTCAACACGGCGTCCCGGTTGCAGTCGATGGCTGAGCCCGGCAGCGTGTACGTGGGATCAACGACCCACTCGGTCACTGCCCGGTCGATCGACTACGAGTCGATGGGGGAGCGGACCGCAAAAGGCAAGACAGAGGTAGTCGCGGCATGGAAAGCCCTCCGGGTGGCCGCCATGGTTGGCGGCAGAGCAGAGGGCGACATGCGTCGGCCGCCGTTTTTTGGCCGTGATCGCGAAATGCGTCTTCTCAAGGATCAACTCAACGCGGTCGAAACCGAACAGCGGTCCCGGCTCGTTTCGATCGTCGGCGAAGGCGGGATCGGCAAGACCCGCCTGGCTGAGGAGTTCAAAAGACACATCGATGGTTTCACGGAAGACGTCTACTGGCATCAGGGACGATCCCCCTCATACGGCGACGGGGTCACGTTCTGGGCGCTCGGCGAGATGGTGCGCCGGCGGGCCGGCATCGTCGAGAACGAAGACCCGGTCCGGGCCAGGACCCGGCTGCGTACGTGCGTCGCCGAATTCGTTCCCAACGAGGAAGATCGGCGTTGGATCGAACCCCGTTTGGAAGGTCTGTTGGGATTAGGGGAGATGCCGGCCGGAGGTCGTGCGGAGCTCTTCTCGGCGCTGCGGTCCTTCTTCCAGAACATCTCCACCCGTGGCACGACCGTATTGGTCTTCGAGGACCTCCACTGGGCAGACTCGGGCCTGATCGATTTCATCGCTGAACTGGTCGAACGGTCGGCGCGGTCGCCGATGCTCGTGATCACCCTGGCCCGCCCTGATCTGGCGGACCGGCACCCCACCTGGGGGGCACAGCACCGCAGTTCCATGGCGGTGCGGTTGGCTCCGCTCACCAACCCGGATATGCAGCAGATGCTGACCGAGTACCTGCCCGGGGTCGACGACATGGTCATCGACAAGCTGGTCGAACGGTCCGCCGGGATGCCCCTCTACGCAGTTGAGATGGTGCGGATGCTCACCTCGAACGGCCAGTTGGTCGAAGCCGGCGAGGGTTTTCGGTACGAGGGCGATCTCGCCTCGATGGCCCTGCCCGACTCCCTGCAAGCCGTTATCGCCGCTCGTCTCGATCGGCTCGATCCTGCTGAGCGATCGTTGTTGCAGGACGGGGCGGTGCTCGGACAAACGTTCACTTCCGACGGCCTGATGGCGCTCCGCGACGGTGAAGCCGACGGACTCGAAACCCGCCTCCGCAGGTTGGTTCAACTCGAGTTGCTCGACCTAGAAGACGACCCCCGTTCGCCCGAACGCGGCCAATACCGGTTCGTCCAGTCGCTGATCCGGGAGGTGGCATACCAGCGCCTCAACCGGCCCGACCGCCGGAGCCGGCACCTCGCCGCCGCTCACTTGTTCGAAGGGCATGAAGATCCCGAACTGGCCGGCGTAGTGGCCGGTCACTACATGGGTGCTTACGATGCCAGCCCGGATGGTCCCGAACGTGATGAGCTGGCTGCTCAGGCGCTCCACGGCCTGGCCGCTGCTGCCACCCGGGCCGCCGATCTCGGATCGCACCTGCAAGCGATGGGTTTGCTGGATCAGGCCATCGCCTTGTCGGTCAGCAACGAGCAAACGGCCGAGTTTCGACTGCTGGCTGCTGAGTTTGCGCAAGCGCAGGGGGAGGTCGAGCGGGGCGTGGCCTACATCGAAGCGGCTCGAGAGCATTTCCGGCAAGCTGGTGACGTCGCAGGTGTGAGAAGGGCAGCCATCGCCCACAGCAGCATCCTCAACGGCCACTACCGATCCGATGAGGCGCTGGCCGTCATCGAACCCGCCTACCGGGAGCTCAGGGTGATCGACGATCCGGTTACCGTCCGGCTGGCCGCCGAGGCCGCCCGCAGTTTTGCCCTGAACGCCAAGCATGCTCCCGCCATCGAGGCCGTTGTCCGCCTCCTTTCCGCCGCCTCGTCTTTGGGCCTGACCGAGGTGACGCTGGACAGTCTGGTCACGCAAGCCACCGCCCTGGCGTGGCGGGGCAGAGTGGTGGAATCACGGGTCCTGTTCCGGGGTGTGGCAACTGTGGCGGAGGAGCAAGGACTGCTCCGGGTGGCCGGAAGGGCAATCAACAACCTGGCGGCGACGCTGTACCTGGACGATCCCCAGGAAGCCGTCCGGCTGGGGGAGCGCCTCCACGAACTGGCGAAGCGGTTGGGAGACTACAGCTGGCTCGTACGCAACGCAGGCGACACTGCCGGCAGCTACATGGCCCAAGGTCGGTACGAGGAGGCCCGCGCTCGACTCGACGAGTTCGAGGAAGAACAGTTATCCGATTTCTGGAAGGCCTGGTGGGCGGCCACCCGGGCCGCCATCGACCTTCGGACCGTGGGTGCCGCGGACGCAGCCGAGCGAAGCCTCGCAGCCCTTGCCTTTTTCGATGAGGAAACCGACCCGCAATTGCGGTCAGGTGTTGATCAAGCCAAATGCCAGGTCTTCAAGTGTGTGGGCAGGTGGGACGAGGCCTTCGATCTTGGTATGCAGATCGATCACGTGAATACCGGAGCCGGTCTGTACGAGGCCGCCCAGGCAGCGGCCTGGACGCGGCGCCTGGATCGGATAGAGCAGGTGGCGGTTGCTCTATCCGAAAACACCAACAGGGGGCTGCTTATGGACGGCCTCGCCATGTACGTCGAAGCGATCCAGGATGCCCTCAGCGGCAATGTCGACCACGCGGCAGACCTGTTCACCGCGTTGATCGAGTTGTTTGAACCGGTTGTGCTCGAGGAAGACCTGGCGATGGTGCAGACCACCTTCGCCATGCTCGTAGGTTTGGACCACCCGGCTGCTGCCAGCGCTTCTCAGGCGGCATATGACTGGTTGGCGTCGACCGGGACGGTTGGCTTCATGGATGTATGGGCTGAAGGTCTGCCGCCCCGGGCCGTCCAGGAGGGCGCTGCCACCGGTTGAACGCCGACTTCGAGGCGACCGACGACGAGTAGCTTGTTCCTTATCTGTGACGCAGTTTGACCACGAGATCATCCAGAGTTCGCCGCTTCTCGATGAGCGCGGGAGGTTGGTCCAGACGGGGTGGGCGCGTCAGCCTCTACTCGACTGCAATCTCGAGCAGACCAGCATCTACGAGTTCCGGGCCGCACAGCGCTTCCGGATCAAGCGGTGGGACTACTACGGCGTCACCTCACCGGATCTCTACTTCTCGGCGACCCTGGCAGATCTTGGCTACGCGGGTCAGGTGTTCGTCTATGTCGTCGACTTTTTGGAGGGGACTTACCACGAAGAGACAGTCACCGTTCCCCTGGGAAACGGTATCACTCTGGCTCGCAACAGCGACCGGGGAGTGAGCCGGTACGACGGTCGCAGCGTGCAGGCACACTTCGAGGTCGAAGATGAACTACGTCGGATCAACGTCCGGTGGGCGGATTTTGGGGGACGCCCGCTCACCGCCGATCTTCAGTTCCATTTGCCGACAGACCACGAATCGACAGTGGTCGTCATCCCGATCGGCGACCACCGCTTCTACTACAACCGCAAGATCAACTGCCTGCCAGCCGCGGGCACCGTGCAGATCGGCGACCGGACCACTCACATCGAGCCCGGCACCAGTCTCGGCAATCTCGACTGGGGAAGAGGGGTCTGGGAGTACAACTCGTTCTGGGTGTGGGCCAGCGCCTCCGGTTTCCTCGCCGACGGGCGTCCGGTCGGGCTGAACATGGGGTTCGGTTTCGGCGACACCAGCGCGGCGACCGAACACACTCTGTTGCTCGCCGGGAGGATCCACAAGATCCCGAGGATCGATATCGAATACGACCCGGGGGACTTCATGCGACCGTGGACGATGCAATCCGACCGGGTCGACCTTGCGTTCGTGCCATTCCTGGAACGGACTGCAAGAACCAATCTGCTCATCATCCGATCAGAAGTCCACCAGATGTTCGGACGGTATAGGGGAACCGTCATCGCCGACAACGGCGAGCAGGTTGCGATCGACGGTCTGGTTGGTTGGGCGGAGGAACACAGCGCTCGCTGGTAGCTGCCGCGCCGGAAGTGTGCCAAGGCTGATCCGGGCTGCGGCGACAGCCGCCGCCACAGTTCGGGAAGAATGGAGCAATGGATTCGCTGTGGGCCTTCATCAAGCTGAGCAGACCGCACTTCTTGATCGGCGGGGTGCTGATGTTTGCGCTCGGGGCCGCCGCCGCCGGACGGGTCGACCCGTTCGCCTATGCGCTGGGCCAGTTGATGGTCACGGCTGCTCAAGTCACAGCCCACTACGTCAATGAATATGCCGATATCGAACCGGACCGGGCGGTAGCCCGCCGCACCCTCTTTTCGGGTGGAAGCGGAGTTCTCGTCGGCGGCGGACTGCGCCCGGCGGTTGCCCTCCGGGCCGCCCGGGTGGCCAGCGTCGTTGCGGTCGGCACGGCTGGTGCACTGATGTTCGTCAACATCGTTGCGGCTCTGTTGGGCCTGGCTGCGTTGGCGATCTCCTGGTCGTACTCAATGCCGCCGTTGCGATTGCTCGGGTCCGGCCTCGGAGAGCTGGCAGCTTCGGCGGTCGTCGCCGGCCTCGTTCCGTTGATCGGTGCACTCAGCCAGGGGGGAACCATTACCGGGCGGCTTCTATGGTCCATTGTCATCGTGTTCGTGCTGCATTTCGCCATGATGCTGGCCTTTGAGTTACCCGACCTGGAAACGGACGCCGCCGCCGGCAAACGGGTGTTGGCCGTCCGGATCGGCCGGACCCGGACCCGGGCCCTCATCAGCTTGTTGGTTCTTGGGGCAGGCGGTCTGCTGATTGCTCGCAGCTCGAGCTCCAGCGCGGGCCGGGAATGGGTGGCGGTGGTGGCGGGTTTCCCCGCAGCAGCTCTCATGCTGGCTGCCATGATGCGAGACCGGGCGGGTCTACTCACCGGTGCCGCCGTTGCGACGCTGGTGCTCACCGCTGCGGGTCTGCTATTCGCAATGGTGGGGTGACGCGGGAAGTCCCACAGACGTCTCCGCCTCTGGGACTTCCTCGAGGCGGTCCTGGTGGACCGACTCTCGACCTCAGGTGATCCAGCCCAGAAGGACCTACGTTTCCGGCCGTAGCTACAACATACACCGGTCCGGACCGGCGCCGGAAGAGGTTTCTCAGCTCAGCCGTCGGGGCGATAGTGGTTGTCGAGCCACGCATCCCATGGTGGGGTTCCTTCTGCGCGATTGGGAGTGTGGTGTTGGTTTCGTCGGAAGGCGCGGGCGGTCCTGCCTACCACCCGCACCGGGACCACGGGCCGGCGCGATCCTGAGACCGCCTTCCATGTGGCAGCCATTCTCCGCATCCGTTCGGGATGGGGCCCGCCTAGATCGGCGACCCGGCCCTGCGGGCCTGTTGCCACCAGCTCAACCAGCCGGTCCGCCACGATGGCTCCGTCGATGACCTGAAATGAGAATCCAGGAAACACCGTGACAACCGGGCCGGTCGAGAAGATTCTGTCGAGAAATCCGTGGAACTGGGTCGCCCTCACGATTGTGTGCGGCACCCGGCCTTCTTCGATTCGTCGTTCGGCGGCCGCTTTCGCCCGGTAGTAGAAGAAGGGGTGATCGTCCACACCGACAATCGACGGATAGATCAGATGCTCGACGCCCGCCTGCGCTGCCGCCTCTGTCAGGAGGGCGGTGCCCCGCACGTCAACCGTTACCGGTCGGGCGGGGTTGCTGGCGGCGTAAATGATCGTGTCTATGCCGTCGAAGATCTCTGGTGTTACTTCGGGGCGAGCGAGATCCAGCCGACGACGTTCGGGGCCCGATGTGGCCGGACTGCTCGATCGCGACGTGATCACGACTTCGTGCCCGGCCGCCAGCAGCCGGGGTGAGGAGCAGCTTCCCGAGCGTACCCCGCCCACCCGTGACCATCACTCGCATGGGCGGAATCTAGCCGTCGGACCGGATGCCGCCCTTGTAGTCGGCCGCAGGAAGGGGGACGATGGGAGTGATCGAGGATGGCTATGCCCCGCTGCCGATCTGCCAACTGGTCACTGATCCTGACCGTCTTCGCTGCAATTGCGTTGACGGCGTTCTTCTGTCTGGTTGTCAGCGGACAAAAAGGCGGAGACCACTTCTACTCCAACCCGTATCTGGCTGGGACCATCACAGTTGCGGTGTTGAGCTGTGGTGCCGCAGCTGCAACCGGCCTCTATGCCATGGTTCGAGACCGGGAGCGTTCAGTATCTGTGTTCATCACCACCGTGCTGGGACTGTTGGTCGTGGGCATTTCGATTGCAGAGGTTGCTCTCCCGCACTGAATTGGGCTTGCGTGAAGTGGCGGTCAAGCCACCGGCGAATCGGCTCCATGCGGCGAACCCGGCGCAGCGTTCTCCTGCCACCCCCCGTGCAGGATTCGTGAGAACGGCACACTGGATGCACCGAGCACGGCGATGAGTAGCGTCACCACAAGTTCGTTTCTTTGACCGGAGAACATCAGATACGGGAGGCCTTCCAGTAGCGGAAGCGTCACGAGCAGCCACGGCCAGAACGGGCGGTCGAAACCCATCGCCGCACCAAAGAAGAAGGCTGCGATGAACAGCTCGACCCCGCTGTCCTGAATACGACCGGTAGGTGAGACGATGAGGACCCCGAGGTATCCGGCTACCAGCGCCGGAACGGCAACCAGCAGCAGGGCCGGGATCCTGAACGGGTTGCGTTCGCGCTCTGCGTATCGGACCACTACAAAACCCGGTATCAGGAACAACGACGTCCGGACTGCCGAAATCAGCCAGCTCACCCACGTGTCGAGTTCCTGCGTCAACCAGCCGTACGTGCCAAATTCCGGGCTCAAAGGCACCGGGAGTCCACGTATGAGGCCGACCAGAAGGGGAGAAAGAACCAACGCCAGCGCCGGGCCGGCAAACAACCACTGCCGACCACGACGCGCCAACAGATAGCCGACCCCCACGATGAGAGCCCATATCCATCCCTGCCGCACCGTGAACCACAAATGGTTGCCGAGCGAACCCAGGACGTCGACAACACTGAGATTCCGGGTGGGGTAGAACTCCTCGAGGGACCGGTATTCGACGGTCGCCAGCACCAGATCGATCGCAATGTTGGCCAGGACGCATGCGGCCAGGACGGCCAGAGCCCAGCGGGGAATCGCCGGGGATCGGCGGTCACGGGAAAAGGTCACCGCACCGTTATCGACCGCACATGGCGGGCCCTTGACGGCCGAACTGCGATTACTTCACCCTGGGAGGTTTCTTGTCCTGGCGGCGGGCCAGACGCAGCGAACCGAATCCGGCAATGATCGCCATATAGAAGCCGAAATCGTAGGCCAGGCCGGTATTGTCGGGCTCGTAGATCCGGACCTCGTCATTGAAGATCTGCACGACCAGAGTCACCGGGGCAATCCACCCGTGCCAGATCCCACTGAAGAAACCAGCGGGGTCGTCGGCGCTGTACTCGTCCGTTCCCGGTGCGCAGGCCGAGAGCGCCACCACAATCAGTAGACCGGCCATCCATTTTCGCATTGTCACCTCCTGGTCCCGAGCGTAACGAACTGAGAGGCTCCGAGCCCATTCTTTGCAGGCAATGAGTAGCCTCCGGCCCGCAATGGAACCAATTCCTCCGAACATTCGCGACGATCGACTCCGGACCGACATCCGTCGCCTCGGTACCCAGCTGGGCGAGGCCCTGACACGCCAGGAAGGACAGGAGTTACTCGAGCTGGTTGAGGAGGTGCGGGCCCTGACGAAGGCGATCCGTACGGACGGGGACACGGCTGCCGGCCCCCGGTTGGACACGTTGCTTGGAGAACTCGGACTCGTACAAGCGATCAACCTGGTGCGGGCGTTTTCGGCCTACTTCCATCTCGCCAATGTGGCCGAACAAACCCACCGGATCGGCGACCTGGCCATGGCCGATGAGGGGCGCACGTTTGCCGCCACCGTGGATCGGGTCGCCGGGGCCGGTCTGAGCGGTGATCTGACCGACTCGATCCTCGAGCGGCTCGAACTGAGGCCCGTGTTCACGGCCCATCCGACCGAAGCGGTGCGACGCACATTGCTCACCAAATTGGGAAGGATCGCCGACCTCCTGCTGGAGCGGGCGGACATACGGGCAACGGTCGCCGATCGAGCGGGTGTCGACCGGCGGGTCGCCGAGATTATCGATCAGATCTGGCAGACCGATGAGCTCCGGGCGGAAAGGCCGGAACCGATCGACGAGGCTCGCTCGGCGATCTTTTACTTCGATCAGCTCGCCAACCACGTCCTGCCTGCCCTGGCCGAAGAAGTCGCCATCAATCTCGAGCGCCTCGGTTTTGATCCGGGCACCGTTCGGACTCCGTTTCGGTTCGGCACGTGGGTGGGAGGGGACAGGGACGGCAACCCGTCTGTGACCCCGGCGGTAACGATGAGGGTGCTCGAAGTGCAGCATGACCACGGTCTGCGCAACCTGGTCGCCCAGGTGGAGGAACTCGCGGAAGAGCTCTCCACGTCATCCCGGCTCCGGGAGGTCACGGAGGAGCTGTCCGAATCCCTGACGGCCGACCGTCGAGCCCTGCCGGAAGTGTGGCAACGCTTCCACACGCTCAACCGCGACGAGCCGTACCGGCTCAAGTGCGCGTTCATCCACCAGCGACTCGCCAACACCCGCCGCCGTCTTGCCGAGGATGCCCGCCATATTCCCGGCCGGGACTACCCGTCGAGCCAGGATCTGTTGGAAGAACTGCGCGTGATGCAACGCTCCCTGCTTGCCAATGCAGGCCGGCTCATTGCCGACGGAGTCTTGCTACGACTCATGCGCAATGTGACCAGCTTTGGATTCCACCTGGCCACTATGGACATTCGCGAACATGCCGACCGTCACCACGCCGTGCTGGAAAAGCTCCATGAACGCATCGGGGTCCGGTACGGCACCCTCGACCGACCGGCCCGCGTTGCCCTCCTGACCGAAGAGCTTGCCAACCGGCGGCCGCTATCTTCGCCGACCACAGAGCTCGGCGATGCGGAGGCTTCCACGTTTGACACGTTCATCGCCATCCGGGAGGCGCTGGATCGTTTCGGCGCCGGTGCCATCGAGTCCTACATCATCTCGATGACCCGCGACATCGATGATGTTTTGGCGCCGGCGGTGCTGGCCAGGGATGCCGGCCTCATTGATCTGCATAGCGGGTTGGCCCGCATCGGGTTCGTCCCGCTCTTCGAAACCATCGACGAGTTGCGACGGGCCGGAGAGCTTCTCGATGGTCTGCTCAGCTGCGCCCCCTACCGGCGGATAGTTGAGCTGCGAGGTGATGTCCAAGAAGTCATGCTGGGCTATTCGGACTCCAACAAGATCGGCGGGATAACCACCTCTCAGTGGGAGATCTACAAAGCCCAACGATTGCTTCGCGCTGCCGCCCAACAGCATGGAGTAACCCTGCGGTTGTTCCACGGGCGGGGAGGAACGATCGGAAGGGGCGGGGGCCCCACCCATCAGGCCATCCTGGCGCAACCGTTCGGCACCGTCGATGGCCCGATCAAAGTGACCGAGCAGGGGGAAGTCATCTCCGACAAGTACGGCTTGCCCGGCCTGGCGCATCGCAACCTCGAGCTGGCTCTGTCCTCGGTGCTGGAAGCCTCGCTGTTGCACAGAGAATCCCGCCAACCCAAAGAAGTCCTGGACCGCTGGACCGACACGATGGGTGCCTTTTCCGATGCTGCCTACGCCGCCTATCGAGGTCTGGTCGAGTCGCCGGGGATGGTCCCGTACTTCCTGGCGGCCACGCCGGTGGAGGAACTGGCCGATATGAACATTGGTTCGCGCCCTTCCCGACGCCCCGGCGGCGGTGCGGGTTTGGAGGATCTCCGGGCGATCCCCTGGGTGTTCGGGTGGACCCAGTCGCGCCAGATCATCCCCGGCTGGTACGGAGTTGGTTCCGGGCTGGCGGCCGTACGCTCGCAGGACCGGGGAGACGTGCTCGAGGAGATGTTCGAGAAGTGGCTCTTTGTGCAAACGTTCATCTCCAACGTCGAGATGACGCTGACCAAAACGGATCTCGAGGTCGCCTCCCGCTACGTGAAACGACTGGTTGATCCCGGGCACCACCATCTCTTCGATCGGATCCGGGAAGAGCACGACCTAACCGTCACCGAAATCCGGCGTTTGACGGGAACCGGAATCCTCGACCGGCTCCCGATCTTGCAACGGACCCTGGCCGTCCGGGACTACTACCTCGATCCGCTCAACTACCTGCAGGTGGCGCTGCTGACCCGCCACCGGGCCGGCGAGCACGATGAGGCGCTGGAGCGAGCGCTGCTGCTGACCGTCAACGGGATCGCAGCCGGGATGCGCAACACGGGGTGAGATCCCTCCTTTGCTACCGCGAAGGTTCTCATCCGCTTTCGGGCGTTGTATCGAAGATCAGTTGATCGACGCGGAAGGACTGTGATGGCAACCATTGATCTCGAAGGGAAGCGCGTCCTTGTCCTGGGAGGATCCGGGGAGCTTGGAAAACGACTGGCGGCGGAATGTCTGAAGCGCGGAGCCGCGGTGATGCTGGCGGCCCGGGGACCGGTTTCTCTCGAAGAGCAGGCAGCACGCCTCGGTCCCGGGGTCGTCTATGCACCCTTCGACCTGCGCGATGAAGATCCGGGCAGCATCGTCGAAGAGGCAGTCCGAATCCTGGGCGGACTCGACGGCATTATCAATGCGGCCGGAGTGGTGGCTTTCGGGCCTCTCCAATCCCTCACCGACGAGGCTCTAGATGACCTCGTCGCGGTGGATTTCACCGGACCCCTGCGGGTGATGCGCGCGGCAATTCCTCGTCTTGACGGAGGATTCCTGGTGAACTTGACCGGGGTGGTCGCCGAACAACCGGTGGGTGGCATGGCGGCTTACTCGGCGGTCAAAGCGGGGCTGAGCGCCGCGAGTCGAGCTCTCGGCAGAGAGTTGCGCAAGAACCGGATCCACGTGCTGGATGCCCGGCCCCCCCATACCGAAACGGGATTGGCCGGACGCCCGATCCAAGGAACCGCCCCTCCGCTTCCCGAGGGTCTGAGTCCGGATCAAGTGGCCCTGCAGGTGATCCAAGCGCTGGTCGCCGGCAAACGGGAGCTGGCGGCGGCCGACTTCACCGCATGAGTGTTCTGATCGCCCATGCGGCGGTGACCTGGTTCATGGTGGGACTGATCTGGACGATCCAATCAGTGCATTACCCGCTGTTCGTGCGTGTGGGATCACCTTTCTTCGAGAAATACGAGTCCGAACATACGCGGCGGATGGCCCGGTTACTGGCGATTCCAGCGGGACTGGAGGTGGCCACCGGCCTGGCGCTCGTATGGATGCGGCCGGAGGGGCTGAATCTCACCCCGGTCCTCATCGGTGGAGCCTTGCTGGCGATCACATGGGTAACGACTGCTGTAGTTCATGTGCCGCTGCACAACCGGCTCGAGGCCGGATACGACCGGTCTGTAGTTGGGCGACTGGTGAGGAGAAACTGGCTGAGGACCGGGTTGTGGACGGCTCGGGGCGCTCTGGTAACCGCCATGCTGGCTACTTGACCGGAGATCTCAAGCAAGCTCATCGATCAGAGTGCCGGCGGCTGCCAGGCCTGAGATTGCAGCTCCTTCGATTTTTGCACCCGCAAATACCTCTCCTGCCAGCACCACCGGAACCGGCACGTCGAGCTGCGCACAGTCACAGTCGAGCGTCGTTGCCGGCTCTGCAAAGCGCCACCGATGGCCGGTGGATCCGACGATCCGGCCCTCCAGATGCGGTTGTGCGGCTGCCATGAGCCGGGCCATCCAGGCGTCGATAGGGGCTTCCAGGTGGTCGGCCGCGAACCGGGCCGTGCTGTGGACCGTAACCGCAGGGAGCCCGGACGTTCCTTTGTGGGCGTTGTCTGCCATCCAAGCGACGGAAGCGTCGACGGCGGACAGATGTCCATCCGGCAGCCCGCCCGGCCCGTCGAGTTGCAGCATCGCGGTCAGACAGGCGTGATAGTCGATAGCATCCAGGGACTCCCTCAAGTCGGCCGCGATGGGGATGAGGCTCCGGTCGAGTAACGCCAGGGTCTGGGGGAGCGGGGGAGTGATGATCATGGCCGATGCCTCGACCCGACCGCCGTACTGATCGATGGCGACCACCGTCCGGTCCAGTAGTCCGATTCGTTCGACCGTTGTCTTGGTGCGGACGTCAAGAGATCGGGCCATGTATTCGGGAATGCGACGCATCCCTCCGGCACCGGCATAGCGGGGCTCGAGATCGGCGGTTCGATACCACTCGCGGATGATCCCGGCTTGGCGCCAGGGCTGCGCAAGAAGCTTGAATCTCTCTGATCGGATTCCGAAGTGCTGGGCTCCGTGATCGAAACGCGCGTCACCGATCGTACCGGTGGCCATCCGCCCGCCGACCACCCGGCTCTTGTCGAGCAGCACCGAAGTGATTCCGGCTTGACGCAATGCGCCGGCAGCGGTCAGTCCTGCGATGCCGGCTCCTACGATCACCACGCTCTGTTCCATCGAGTCATGATTGCAGGCTTGCGGTCTCCGGTGCAGGCGTACCATGCAGTAGTGGAGTCCATTGCGCGGTCCGAATGGGAAGACGTAGTGGCGTCTTTCCGTTCGTTCTTTTCCGGAATGGGGACCGTCGTCGCCGATAGTGATACCGCCTCGTTCGCGGCCCCGCAGGCAGGGACCGGGCTGGTCCTCGGGCGGGACGGAACTTCGTCCTCATTCATGCCGCTGCACGGGCTGACCGCTCGTTGGGATCGGGTTACCTTTGATGGGGAGGATTTGACTGTGACGGTGTCCGGTGACGGCTTCTCGTATACGTACCGGGTCCCGCCCGCCCTCCATACCCGCTAATGAGTCGAACCCGATATTGTCTCCGGGTATGAACGGATCAAAAGTCGCCGTCATCGGGGCGGGTGGAGTCGGGGCCACGATCGCCTATGCGGCACTCATCAATGGTGTCGCCCGCGAGATAGCCCTCTACGACATCGACGCTGCCAAAGTGCAGGCCGAGGTCCTCGACCTCAACCATGGACTCAAGTTCACCCCGACCGGGCGGGTTGTGGGCAGCGACCACCTGGACATTTGTAGCGACGCCGACATCGTCGTGATCACCGCCGGAGCCAAGCAAAGGCCGGGTGAAACCAGGCTCGACCTGGCGGGTCGCAACACGGAGATCTTTGGGGAACTCATTCCGGCCCTCGTCGAGCTGTCTCCCGAGACCGTGCTCCTCGTCGTCACCAACCCGGTCGACGTCCTCACCTACGTGGCCCTGCAGCTAAGCGGATTGCCCCCTTCGCGAGTGATCGGCTCGGGAACGGTGCTCGACACCTCACGTTTGCATTTCCTCCTGGCGGAAAGGTGCGGGGTAGCAGTCTCAAATGTTCATGCCACCATCGCCGGCGAACACGGTGATTCAGAGTTTGCCCTCTGGAGTAGTGCTTCGATCGGAACCGTGCCCTTGAAACAGTGGGTAACGCCGACAGGTAGGAGCCTTGCCGATGAAGAACTCGACGAGATTGCGGAACGGGTCAAACACGCCGCCTACGACATCATCCGGGGAAAAGGGGCAACTACCTACGCCATCGGATTGGCCGTGACCAACATCGTCGGTTCCATTCTCAACGACGAACACCGCATCATGCCGGTCAGCACCCTTCAGGAAGGTGAGCACGGCATCGCCGATGTTTGCCTGTCGATGCCGGCAGTGATCGGTGGGAACGGCGTCATTCGCAGGATGGAGGTTCCACTGACGGGCGAAGAGCAGCGTCGCCTCGACACCAGCGCCGACACGATCCGACAGACCATTCGTTCGGTTGGATTCTGAGTCCGGGCGGCATCCGGTCCGCCATCCAAACGTGGTTTCGGCTCCGTATAGATGGCAATGGATAAGAAAGGCAACGTCGTGTTGTTTCCGATAGTTTCAGGCTCGAACCTGGAGCGTCGAAGGTTTCAACTGCCCGGTGATTTGGACGGTGAGCTCAACTGGTTGATCCTTGCCTTCTGGCAGCGCCATCAAGGCTCCGTCGACACGTGGATGCCGCTGGCCAAACAGCTGGAGGAAAGCCACCCGGGTTTCATGACGTACGAACTACCGGTGATTCAACGCCGGAGTCGCGTCTCCCAGTGGTTCATCGACAGCGGCATGCGGGCCGGTATTCCCGATCCGCAGGTGCGGTCGCGCACCATCACGCTGTACCTCGACAAAGCGCCGTTCCTCAGAGCCCTCGAGATCGACAACGACGAAGCCATTCACTCCGCAATCGTCAATCGATCCGGAGAGGTCTTGTGGCGGACCGCCGGGCCCTGGTCTCCAGAATCGGAGGCTGATCTCCTCGCGTTCCTCGAAAGCCGGTCGGCGGCATGACGATCGCCAAGACCTCGTAATCCATCTCTGGTCTCAGAACCGGCGCAGCACGAACTTTGTGCAGCGCCAACCCGAAAGGAATCAACTCATGAAAAACAGCATCACGTTGGGTCGGTTGGCGGGTGTTTCCGTTGACCTGAACTGGACCGTGCTGGCGATAGCCGCCCTGGTGACATTCTCACTGGCCGGCGGGATCCTTCCGGCCGCGGCGCCGGGATACGACTCTGGTGCATATATCGCCGGCGGCCTGATTGCAGCCGTGGGGTTGCTTGCATCGATCCTGGTCCACGAACTGGGTCACGCCATCGTTGCCCGTCGGAATAGCGTCGAGGTCGAACGGATCAGCCTTTGGGCTTTCGGCGGAGTCGCCCAGCTCAAGGGTGAAGCCACAACGCCTAAGGCCGAGTTCCAGATCGCCGGCGTAGGTCCTGCCATCAGCCTGGTGCTGGGTGCGGTCCTGTTCGTGCCGGCTGCCCTCCTTTCCGGCATAGGTGGCGCCGTGGTCGGCTGGCTGGCAGCGATCAACGTAGTTCTCGGCGTGTTCAACCTGATTCCCGGAGCCCCCCTCGATGGTGGTCGTCTGCTCCGCGCCTGGATCTGGCATCGCCATGGGGACCGGGCTCGAGCAATTAGCACGGCGAGCAAAGCCGGGCGCATTCTCGGGACCGGTCTGTTCGGCCTCGGTTTGGTCCAGTTTCTCTTTGGTGGTGCGGGCGGTTTGTGGACGGCGTTCATCGGATGGTTCGTGCGAAACGCCGCAACCGAGGAAGGCCGCTACGGTGCACTGCAATCCGACCTGGCCACCGTGCGGATACGGGACATCATGACCCCGGCGGGCCCACCAATGGGTGATTGGCTGTCCGTTGAGGCGTTCATCGAGCTCCATGCCAGCGAGGCCCGACAGCCTTTCTATTTGCTGGCCGGGCCCGACGGCACTGCCACGGGTTTGCTCTCATTGCGGGACCTGGCAGAAGTCCCCGGCGCCGAGAGATCGACCACGTCTGTTCGCACCGTGTCCCGATCGATAGCCGAACTTCCAGCCGTGCAAGCACGGGCTTCGGCCGCCGACCTCCTGGGCGTGTTGGGCTCGGCACAGCTCGCCCTAGTTTGGGATGGGTCGGTTCCGGTAGGCATCGTCACCATGCTGCAGATGAGCCGGGCCGGCGAAACGGCGAAGCTCGTGTTGAGCTTGCGCGGCGAGCAACAAACCGCCGCTTGATTCTCCAACCGTCGTCAGAAGGAGGGGCCTTCGGGCCCCTCCTTCTCTTTGTTGTCATCCACCGCGGTGACGAGCTCGTAGAAGAGACAGGAGGTAAGCGACCATGACAACTCGAAATCTCGTTCCGGCGATCCGCTCACTCAGTTCGTTTCACAAAACGAAAGCCACCTTTCTGGCGGCCGCTTTCGTTTCGTTCGTATTCTCAGTTTCGCTTTGGTTCTTTGTGGACCGCGAACTCGGATTGTTCGTGGGGCTCTGGGTCCCGGCTATTCACTCCCTGGGAACCCTGGTTCTGGTCGGTGAACGGGACTCATCATGAGCGAGGGGATCATCTTCGGGATCGGTGGCGTTTTGTTCATCGGCACTACCTGGGCAACCATCGCCTTTTTCCTGTCCCGGCTCAACGAACTGCACCGCCGTGAGATCCTGGAATCGCCCGAGGTGGACCGAATCGAATCCGACACCTTCACCGATGTGTATGTGAAGACACCCGACGGTGCCTCATAGTTCTCCACGTCCGAAAGCGCTGATGTGCCGGCGGGCGGTGGCTCGTAGCTCGGGCAGATCGCCAAGCCGGTCGAGGGTGGCGTACTGGCGGGCCAGTCGATAGTTGTCACCGAGTACCGACCGATTGCGGTCCAAGAAACCCCAGTACAGGACTGTGAACGGACAGGCCGCCTCCCCGGTGCGTGAGGAAGGCCGGAACCGGCACGAGTGGCAATAGTCGCTCATCCGGTTGATGTAGGCGCCACCCGAAACATACGGCTTGGTAGCCATGCGGCCCCCGTCGGCCCACATGCCCATACCCATCACGTTGGGAACCATCACCCAGTCGGCTGCATCGACGAATCGGTCCCGCATCCATCGCAGCAGCTCGACCGGATCCAAACCGTAGAGGTTTGCGAAATTCGCCAGCACCATCAACCTCTGGATGTGATGGACCCATCCTCGTTCTTCGAGGCCGTCGAGGGTGATCTGGAGGCATTGCATGTCGGTTGTGGCAGTCCCCAAGAAGGCGGGCGGCATTTCACGTTTGTGTTGGAAGAAGTTGGCATGTCTTTGTTCGGGCCACAGCCAGTAGATACCCCAGATGAACTCGCGCCAGCCGATTATCTGGCGGATGGCGCCTTCGGCGGAATTGATCGGGACCCGCCCCGCCCGGTAGGCAACTTCGATCGCATCGCAAACCTCACCCGGGAGAAGCAAACCAAGATTGAGGTAGGGAGACAGCATCGAATGGCCAAGATGCCAGTTCCCCGTGAGCATGGCGTCCTCGTGTGGCCCGAATCCCGGCAAGGCTTTTTCGATGAAATGGCGCAGCCGGGCGAGGGCTCCCCGGCGCGACGTTGCCCACCATCCGACGGGATCCGCTCCCGGCAGATCGGCAGACAAAGCCTCGAGAACGGACCGGTCGACTTCGTCGAGGCGGCTGCGGACCGGCACCGGCCAGTGGCCGCCGTCGCCAGGAGGAGGCATCCGGTTGTCGTGATCGAAGTTCCAACGTCCGCCGGCCGGTTCGTCGCCGTCCATCAGGTACCCGAAGTGCCGTCGTTGATGCCGGTAAAAGTCCTCCAAACGCAGTCTGGTCCTCCCGTCGGCCCATCGGGCAAAAGCGTCTCGGTGGACCAGGAACTGGTCTGAAGGCACGATCTCAACATCGAGGCGCCGGACCAGCCGATCGATCGCAGCAGAGTTTGGCTCGGTCACGATTACCCGGTCCGGACGATGACGGCTGCGGTGTGCTGTCAGCCCCGCCGACAGGGTGAAGGCTTGTCGGTAGTCGACAAGGAAACCGGCTGCTCTCAGCGAATCTGCAAAACGACGCATGGCAGTGATTACCAGATGGAGTCGCTGCCGGTGAAAAGCACGACCGGTGAGCATCGCTTCGCTCTCGATGATCAGAATCCTGGTTTGTTCCGGGTGGGCGCCAACGAGCGCTCCGATTCGTCTATTGAGCTGATCGCCAAAAACCCAAATAGTCTGCACCGGTGCCTCCGAATCATGCCGCCCTCCCCGTTCGTACCATCCCGAGAGGTGTTTGCCTCGAATATAGGGAGACATGATCGACAAATACCCAATTCATGCCGCCGAACGGGTCCGGCGCCCCGTCATGATGCAGGGGTGGAAGAATCTCACCTTCATCCATTGGCCGTTTGATCCGGCAGTTGTGCAACGGCGCCTCCCTCCCGGGATTCAAGTCGATACGTTTGAGGGCCGGGCCTGGGTGGGATTGGTTGCATTCCACATGGAAGACATCCGCCCTCCGTTTCTCCCTCCGGTGCCGTACCTGGGGACTTTCCCGGAAACCAATGTGCGGAGCTATGTGCTTGGTCCCGATGGTCGTCCGGGAGTCTGGTTTGATTCCCTCGATATCACCCGGTTGATCCCCGTGCTCGTCGCGCTGGGAACCTACCGGCTGCCCTACCGTTGGTCCGAGATGAGCATCGGACACTCAGCCGGGTCGGTGACCTATCGAGCCAGGAGGCGCTGGCCGGGGGAGCGCGGATCAACCAGCAAGATCGTGGTGAAGCCTGGAGAGTCGATCGTCGCCCCCAATTCCCTCGAACGCTTTCTGACCGCCCGCTGGGGCCTCTACAGCGTGTTCGGACGACACAACGCCTACGCACCGGTTGAGCATGCACCCTGGCCGCTGCAGACGGCCACCCTCGAGGCCCTCGATGATGAGCTCGTGATGGCGGCCGGGTATCCGCGCCCCTCCGGTGACCCGCTGGTTCACTACTCACCCGGCGTGGACGTACGCATTGGTCTGCCGCACCGGATCGGAACTTGACCCGTGCCTGAAGGTCACACGATTCACCGGCACGCCCGCCTGCAGCGCGAGTTTCTGAGTGGGGAGCGGATCCGCGCCTGGTCGCCTCAGGGTCGCTTCTCTCAGGGTGCCCTGCGCCTCGACGGGCGCCGATTGAACGATGTCGAAGCGCTCGGCAAGCACCTGTTGTATCGCTGGGAAGGCGACGAAACCCTGCACGTTCACCTCGGACTATTCGGCAAGTTCAGGACCTTTCACAATGACCCACCTGCTCCGACCGAGGCCACCCGTCTGGCCATGACCAACGGGCGTTCTGTCGTGTACCTGGCCGGGCCGACCATCTGCGAACTCCTGGATCCGCACGAGGAGGACACATTGCGGACCCGGCTCGGCCCCGATCCCCTCGGCAACCGCCGGGATCTGGGTCATTTCGCCGACAATCTGTCACGGCGGCGCATCCCCGTCGGCGCAGCGTTGCTCGATCAACGGGTGGTAGCTGGGATTGGGAACGTTTATCGAGCAGAGGTGCTTTTCAAGAGGGGTATAGATCCGCACCTACCGGCCAATCAAATCGAGCGCGACCGGGTTGGGGCCCTGTGGTCGACGATCGTTGCCGAACTTCGCCGGGGCGAGAAGGCCGGAAGAATAGTCACCGTGGCGCCCTCCGACGTCGGAGTACGGAGTCGCTCCGACATACCTCTCGACGAACGGCTGTACGTCTACAAGCGCGATGGCTTGGCCTGCCGAAAGTGTGGCGACACGATTCGTGTGACCGAGATGGCCAACCGATTGATCTGGTGGTGCCCAAGCTGCCAGCCGGGATGAGATGACCGATAGACGCTCCATGCTGAATGCGCTGATCACCGCGGGAACACGGCTGGCCGAGTCGGGCCGGGTGCCCGACCCGCTCATCAGGGCAGGGATGCGGCAGGCCATCTCCGGCCGGGCCTCGTCTCTCGACCGGGGCGAAACGTCCCGGCAAGTTGCCGTAATCGACTCGTTGGGCACCGGACCCATCACGGAACTGCCCGAGATGGCCAACCACCAGCACTATGAAGTTCCTGCCGCCCTCTTCGAATTGATGCTCGGGCCGCGTCTGAAGTACTCGAGCTGTCTTTGGGATGAGTCGACCGACTCCCTGGCAGCTGCCGAAGAAGCCATGCTGCACCTGACCGCCCGGCGTGCCGGGTTGGAAGACGGGCAACGGGTTCTCGAGCTGGGTTGCGGGTGGGGATCCCTCACACTGTGGACCGCCGAGCGCTTCCCCAACAGCCACATCACGGCCGTGACCAATTCGACCGGCCAGGCCGCCTTCATCAACGCGCGGGCGGCGGCCCGGGGGTTGACAGGCATCCATGTCGAAGTTGCGGATGTTGCCCGCTTCTCGACCGAAAGCCGGTTCGATCGCCTGGTGTCTGTCGAGATGCTGGAGCACGTCCGCAACTACCGGGAGCTGTTCGCGCGGATGGCCGGATGGTTGGAGCAGGACGGGCGGGCATTTGTGCACGTCTTTGCCCACGCTACGACCCCCTACCTGTACGAGGATCGCGGCCCGGCCGATTGGATGGCCCGTGAATTCTTCAGTGGGGGAGTGATGCCCTCCCACTCGCTGTTCTCCCACTTCGAGGAGGATCTCAGCGTCGATGCGTCATGGCGTCTGTCCGGGCTGCACTATCACAAGACCCTCGAAGCCTGGCTCGAGCGCCTCGACAATCATCGCGATGCGGCCGGACAGATCATGAGGGGGGCCGGCGATCCTCATTCCGCCAGGACCGTGCAACGTTGGCGGATGTTCTTGATGGCCTGCTCGGAGCTGTTCAAGTACCGGTCGGGCGACCTGTGGGGGGTGTCTCACTATGTGCTCCGCCCGGGTCCGAACGGCTGAACGCTCGATGCAAATCGCGACTATCTTGCCCTGATGCCCGACGAATCCCTCGCGACTGCCGACGTCACCGTTGCCGCTTATACGGCTCGACCCGTTGGTTCCGGTCCCTGGCCTGCCGTGTGCGTCGTCCATGAGGCCTTCGGGCTCAACGACGACATCCGCCGGATCGCGGACCGGTTTGCCACCAACGGCTATCTGGCGGTTGCGCCCGACCTGGTGGATGGTGGCCGCATCACCTGCATCCTCCGGGCTTTTCGCGACATGAGGACCGGGCAGGGCGAATCGATCGACACGCTCCGGGCCGTCATCGATTGGATGGCCGGTCACCCGGACGTCGATCACGGTCGTGTGGCTGTGGCAGGTTTCTGCATGGGGGGCGGGTTTGCACTGCTCATGGGCGACCTTCCGGCTGTGAAGGCCATTGCCCCGAACTACGGGTCGGTTCCCGACGACGAGAAGATCCGGCAGCTGTGTCCCACTGTGGCTTCGTACGGCGCTCGCGATCGTGCCTTCCGCGGCCAGGGAGAACGCTTGCAGGCCGTGCTCGAAGCAGCCGGCATCCCCAACGACGTCAAGATCTACGAAAGGGCCGGGCATTCGTTCATGAACGAGGGAGGACCGGCCGCCATCAGGATGGCCGGGAAGCTGGCCGCCGTTGGATACCGGCACGAAGCAGCTGAGGATGCGTGGGATCGTATCCTCAGTTTCTTTGATGATCACCTATAGGGGCGACAGATCGGCTCCGGGCTGCCTGAGTTCCGAGGTGAAAGGCCTCGATGTTTGCAGCCAGTACCTTGTCGCCGAGGCCGCCGAATCTCGTGCCGATTTCCGCAATGAGCTGTTCCTCCGAGACCGGCAGCAGATCGGCAACAGCGCCGACCATCACCATGTTGGCTGCCTTGACATTGCCGGCTTGCTTCGCCAGGGAGGTGGCGTCGATGAGGCGGTGGTCTCCGGTGAAACGGATCTTCTCAAGCAGTATGTCGAGCTCGGGGTAATCCTCGATGTTCCGGACCGGTTCGATATCGGTGGCGATGGTCCCGGATGCGCTGAGGTATTCGAGGTAGCGCAGGCTTTCCATTGGTTCGAGCGACAGAATGAAATCTGCTCTCCCCCTGGGAATCAGGTCGCTGTGGACGGGTTCTTTGGCCATGCGCAGGTGGGCGAGCACGGCGCCGCCGCGTTGTGCCATCCCGTGGACTTCGGATTGCTTGACGTGCCATCCCAATCGGGCTGTGGCGCCGGCGATGACGGCCGAGACGGAGAGAACGCCCTGACCGCCGACCCCCGCCAGGATGATGTCGAGTTTCACGCTCGTTCCTTGCGGTCCCGCTTCACAGCCTCGATGCATTCCCGCTCGGCAATCACCACTGACAGTCCCGGGTGATCCAGTTCCTGTTTGATCGTGGCGATCAGGTCCGTCTGACCTTTGCGGCTGGCCCGCAAAACGTGCAGATGATCCGGGTCGATCCCGAGGCCGCGAATGATCTCGGGAAGCCGCTCCGATGGGACCAGTGTGGGCTGGGCGCCGGTCATAGCGACCGTATGGTTGTCCAGAATGAGGACCGTTAGATCGGTGTCGGCCGCCACGGCATCGAGCAGCGAAGTCATTCCGGAATGGAGGAAAGTCGAGTCGCCGATGACGGCGATGGCCGGGCGGTACCCGGCATCAGAGGCACCTCGGGCCATGCCGATCGAAGCACCCATGCACACGCACGATTGGATGGCCCGGTAGGGAGGCAGGGCTCCGAGGGTATAACAACCAATGTCCGAGCACACCAGCGGTCCTTCCATCTCAACCATTGCATCGATCAGAGCATGGAAACTGTCGGCATGGGGGCAACCCCGGCAGAGCTGGGGAGGTCGTCCGGCCAGGTCTACAAGCGGACGATCGGGACCTTGATCGGCTATGCCCAGGGCCCGGCGCACAACGTCCGGGTCCAATTCGCCGCTGGCCGGTACGCATCCATCGAGTTTCCCGCCGATTTCCAGATCCTGCGGTAGCAAGCCGCGCAGCAGCCGTTCGACGAAGGGGTAGCCGTCCTCGAGAACAATGATCCGCCGGACATACCCGGCCAGCCGGCGGATCGCGGCAACCGGGATCGGATAGGTCCCGATGTGGAGGTGGGACGGTTGGTCTGCGAGTCCGGTGACGTGTTCGAGAAGATAGTTGCGGGCGATCCCTGTGGTTATCACCCCCAGCTCCGGGGAAGACAGTGCCAGGACGGCGTCGCCTTCGCTGTAAGCCAGCATGGCGGGCTGGCGGTCGAGCAGATCGGAGTAGCGACGTCGAGCGTTAGTCGGCAGCAGCGTCCATTCGGATCCGTCGGGCAATTCGCCGAGAGGTAGCTCGAGGTCGGGCGGGGTCGGCGTCACCACCGATCGGCTGTGTGCGAGGCGTGTCACCATCCGGATCATGACCGGGATGTGGAAACGCTCCGACAGATCGAAAGCCTGCCGGGTCATCTCGTAGGCCTGTTGCTGATCGGCCGGTTCGAGGCACAGGATCCGGGCAAAGTCGGCGTAGTACCGGGAGTCCTGCTCGTTTTGTGACGAATGCATGCCCGGGTCATCTGCCACGGCCACTACGAGGCCGCCGCCTATCTCCACCAGGGCCGAATTGATGAAGGGGTCGGCCGCGACGTTGAGACCCACGTGCTTCATGGTGACCAGGGCGCGTCTTCCGACCATGGACACGCCGACCGCAGCTTCGTAGGCGGTCTTCTCATTGGCGCACCAAGCGACCGTGGGTCCCGGATCTTGTGTGCGGAGCAAATACTCGAGGATCTCCGTGGATGGAGTTCCCGGATAACCGTAGGCCGCAGAGATCCCTGCATGCAGGGCGCCGAGAGCCACTGCTTCGTCGCCGAGGACAACCTGCGTCGCTGGTGTTTCTGTGGTGGTCATGTCGTTGTCACCCTACGCGTCCTGAGATCGTCTTTCGGCCGGGCCGACGGGTTCAGACGGTTGCCGTCTCGCCCCAATTGAGGGTGATGACTTCGATATCTGCCCGGGCGAGAACGTTCTTGGCCATGTTGTAGGCAAAGCTCCGGCCGCCCTCGTTGAGGTAGAAGTCGTGGATGGGGATGACCTGGTTGGGTGCCAACCGGCGGGCGAACTCCATCGAGGCGGTGGTGGATCCCCACGGGACGATCAGGGGCAGGGCCAGCACCGGGGCGCTCCTGGTTGGTTGATAGCTGTCCCCGGGGTGGGTGAGGACTCCCTCGATGGTGTAGGCCCGATTGCTGGGTTGGGCTCCGGTCGGGATCATCTCGTGCAAGACATCTTCATGGGTGACGCCGGCCGGATCGCCGGTGTCCACCTCGATGCCGAAGCCATCCAGCAGGCCTGCCACCGCTTCGTTGGCGTAGACCGCCAGATCCGCCCGCCGGTCGATCAACCACTGCACGAATTCGGGGTTGACATGATCCCCGTGTTCATGGGTGATCAGGACCCGGGATATATCGCCGATTGTATCGAGATCGATCTCTTTCGATTGAAAGGTGTGAACACCGGGATCAAACAGGGTGGCATCCGTATCGGTGGTTATCACCAGACAGGAGTCGGTGAGGCGTCGTATCGTCGTCATTCCTCGACCCTAGCCGACCGATCGATCGGCCATCACGAACGTCCCGGCGGTGCGGTCCTTGACCACCCCCGGGAACGCCAACACCCTGTTGTGCATGGCTACGTAGACGCCCGGGTCCAGGAGGCGAACCGCCAGCAGCGCTTCGGTGAGGTTCTGCAGGGCGTCCGTGTCTCGCAGCTCAAAGGGCCGCATAGCTCCGGTGAAGACAATCGGTGCGGCCGGCTTGCCCATGGCGTGGGTTGCTTCGCCGCTTTCGGACAACCGGTCCGTGCCGTGCACAACCATCACCCCGGCGCCGGCGGCTGCAGCCTGATGCGCGGATCGGGCGATGACCCCATGATCCTCGGCGGTCATCTCCAAGCTGTCTTTGTTCATGAGGCGTATGCGGTTGATCCGTAGATCAGGAGTTCGTAATTGGGCCAGCATGTGATCCAGCACTGTTTCGCGGTTGGACAGCGCCCCGGAGGAGGCCTCGTACGTCTTTTCGATGGTCCCGCCGGTCGAGACAATGGTCAGATGGAAGTCGGTCACGGCATGAGGCTACGGGAACCGGGGCAGGAACAGACGATCCGCTCTCGTCATTGCGGGGAGTGCAGCAAAGCAGCAGTGTCCGGTGCGCGATCCTGCAATCCGGCCGCCAGAGCCCGGCGCAATTGTTCCGAGATGTCTGCGGCGCAGCCGTGGGAGGTCAGCATTGAGGTCTGCCATATTGAGAACTCCGAGAGGACGAGCGGGTCGCCCACCAGCACGGAGGCTTCAGCCGCCGACAACAGCCAATCCAATTCGATTCGCAACCGGCGCGGGAGTTCGTCGAAGCGGCCTTCGGCCTCTGCCAGGATGGCCTGCCGGTTGCGGTCGATTTCGTCCAGCTCGGCCGGCGGTTGCGGTACGACCATCTCCGAGACTTCTATGTCCGGCTCCCAGGTCGTCAGAATCTCATGGATCTCTCGCGGGTTTGCCACCCAGGCATCCGCACCTACGGCGTAGGCCCACGCACCGTCGGGTCCGAAGCCGGGCCCGCCGGCAAGCACGGGGGTCCCCGCCTGGTGGGCGGCGCTCACACTGGCACGGGCGCCGGGAAGCAACGTGGTCATGGCACACGAGAGTATGAGGGCTTCAGCCGGTTCATCGGCTAGATACCCCGCCAGGTCTGTGGCATCCATGTTGGATCCCAGGTAGCCGACCCGGTAGCCGAGAGACAGCAGATAAGCGGAAGCCAAGCGGGTAGGTATCGAATGATGGTCGCCCTGCGAGGCGGCTACCACCACCCGCGGACCTTCTTCGGACAGTTCGAACGATCCGGCCAGCATTGCCACCAGCGTTTCGACCGCACCAGAGGCGGCGTGTTCGTCGGCGATCCGGTAGTCGCCGTCCTTCCACCGTGTCCCGAAGTCACCGTGGGCGGCGGCCACAACGTCGAAGAGCACCACGTCGAGAGGGGCTCCCTGTTCCATGAGGTCACCGACCATGGTGAAGGCAGACCCGGGGTCGCCCTGGAGCAGCGCGGTAGTCACCGCAAGACGAACCGACGATATTGCTGCAGTCTCGCTTGTGGTCATGGTCACCCTCTTCGACTCTTCCAGAGTACTTCTCTGAGCGGCGTTTCCGGGGTCGGAGTGTTCGGACACCCGGGCGGGATCAGTCGAATATCACGGTCTTGTTGCCGTATACGACAATACGGTTCTCCAGGTGGCGGTGGATGGCCCGGGCCAGGACAATTGTCTCGAGGTCCCGACCTTTGCGAGCCAGATCGGCAACCGAGTCGCGGTGGCTGACCCGGGTCACATCCTGTTCGATGATCGGTCCGGCGTCGAGTTCGGCCGTGACGTAGTGGGCCGTGGCGCCGATGACCTTGACGCCGCGCTCATGAGCCTGGTGGTACGGCCTGGCTCCTGCAAAGGCCGGCAGGAACGAGTGGTGGATGTTGATGATCCGGTTGGGATAGGCATCTACGAAACCGGGCGAGAGTACCTGCATGTAGCGGGCCAGGACGACAACCTCGATCTCGTATTCGCGAAGCAGGCCGACCGCCGATGCCTCTTGTTGGAGCCGCTGGTCGGGGGTGATGGGCAGATAGTGGAAGTCAACACCGAAGTCTGCAGCCACCCCTTCGAGATCCGGGTGATTACTCACGACGACGGGAATCCGGGCGCGTAGTTCGCCCATGCGGCTTCTTGCCAGGAGGTCGTAGAGGCAATGGGCCTGTCTTGAGACGAAGATGGCGACCGGTGGACGCCAATCGGAGAAGCTGAGCCGCCAGTTCATCCGGAACTGATCGGCGATGGGCTGGAATGCGGCGGCGATGCCGGCCCGGTCCAGGGCGAAACCATCCAGTTGCCATTCCACCCGTTGCAGGAAGTAGGACTCCTCCTGGTCGGTGTGCTGGTCGGCATGAATGATGTTGCCGCCGTGCTCGAAAATGAAGCTGGCAACCGCCGCTACGAGGCCGCGTTGGTCGCGGCACGAAATGAGCAGGGTGGCTGTAAACGTTTCGGAAGGAGGCATACCGAGGAGCAGGTTACCCGTCGGCACCGTTCCAGCGACGTGCTCGGGCGGGACAAGACGAGCTTCATGCCCGGGCACGGCTCCGTAGTCTGGACTCATGTCCGTCATCCCCGATCCCGCCCTGGTCTGGCTGGTCGGGCCTTCAGGGTCCGGCAAGTCCACCTGGGCAGCGGAGCGGTTCCGGCCCGGAGAAGTCATTTCTTCCGATTCCTTGCGTGAGTCGGTCGGCTCCGGTGAGCATGATCTCGAAGCCAGCAGCGACGCGTTTGCGGCGCTGGAACTGATAGGTGCCGCTCGCCTGGCCCGTGGGATGACGGCGGTGATCGACTCGCTGGGATTCGACGATGAGCTTCGCCGCCGGTTCCTGGATCGGGCAGAGCAACGCGACCTGCCCGCAGTAGCCGTTGTTTTCGACACACCTGAGAGCGAGTGCCGGGCCCGGAACGCCTCCCGTCCCCGGCCGGTCCCGGCCAAGGTGCTGACCGCCCAGTTCCGGCGCCGGCACGAGGTGGTGGCGGCTCTAGCCACCGAGGGGTGGGAGGTGATCGTTGCCGACGCCTCCGATGTGATCGAGGCGACCCACACTCCGGGATCCTCCAGGGCTCGCAGGCGCCAGGTGCGGCGGCGGGTCGGGATGTCGTTCTTTCTGCACGTCGCCGACTTCGAATGGATTGCCGAGCCGCACCTGTTCGGCGAGAGCCTTCGAACGCTGGCTGCCGCGGCCGAGGAGGTCGGTTTTGAGGGTATCTCGGTGATGGATCATCTGATTCAGATCCCCCAGGTGGGCCGAGCCTGGGAGAAGATGCCGGAGGCGATGACGACCCTCTCCTACCTGGCTGGAGCCACCGAACAACTGCGTTTGGCAACCCTGGTAGCGAACGTCACGCTTCGACCACCGGCTCTTCTGGCAAAGATGCTCGCAACCCTCGACGTTCTCTCCGGAGGCAGGGCCGAATGCGGGCTGGGAGCGGGTTGGTTTGAAGACGAACACACCGCCTACGGGATCGATTTCGGACCCGCTGCGAGGCGGTTGGATGCTCTCGAGGACGCACTGGGTTTGTTTCCGCTGATGTGGGGTCCGGGGAGTCCGGCCTTTCATGGCAAATCCGTTGAGGTCCCGAAAGCGGTGTGCTATCCCCGACCGATCCAGGAACGAATACCGATCATCGTCGGTGGAAGTGGGGACCGGACGCTCCGGCTCGCAGGTGAGCTGGCCGACGGGTGCAATCTGCTCTCATCACGCATTGAGGAGAAGCTGGCGGTGGTGCAAGGCCATTGCTCCAAGGCAGGGCGGGATCCAGACGATTTCCTGATGTCCGTCCTCGACGTGACCGTGTGCGGCAGGGACCGGAACGAGGTGGGAACGATCATCGAGCACGTTCGCGGCAATCAGTCCGCGGCCGGGGTCGGGAAGCGGCTCCGGGCGGGAACGATCGAAGAGCAGATCGGTCGCTACCGTTTGCTGGCCGAGGGTGGCGTCAACCGCGTCTATGTCAGCCTGGCCGACCTGGACGGCCCGCAGACCGTGGAACGCTTTGCCCCGGTGGTGGCCGCCTTCAGTGCGGGTACCCCCTGAACCAAACACCGCCGACCGGACAGTTGCCTGCCTGCCGGTCTCGAGAACGGGCTGCCCGGCCCGGCAGGACTAGTCCCTCTGTTCGTGGACCCTTTGTGTCTATCCGACTACGGAGGGTGGTTGTAGAGTTTGGGAGCGACGGTGGCAGGGTCTCCCGGTGGATCTTTTTCAACGTTTTGGGAGGTGGGCGCTTTGGGGGCGCAGTAAGACCCGGGTTAACCCCGGGTTTTGCTGGTTCTCGCCTCGATCCGCAGCAGTTGCGCCAGCCGTTCGTATTGGTCGACATCGTTGTAGATCTGAGCCGAGACGCGCAGCAGTAGCTGCGGCCACGACGGCCAGACGTTGACGGGCACCTCGATGTGATGATCTGCCCATAGGCTTTGCTGCACCGGCAGAATTGAGGTGGGTGGTTGAGGCCCTGATTCGTCCGGCAACGGGACGGCGGCCATCGAGCCGATCATTTCATCTGGCGCCGGCGGGTCGATACGGAGAGCGCCGACCAGCAAATCGCGGGCTCGCAGGGCCAGATCATGGTTGTGGCGCATTAGTCCAGGCCATCCGCCCGGGACCATCGACGCCATCGTCTCAATAGCCGCCGGTATGGCTAAATGAGCCGTCGGGTCCGTGGTGCCGGTCCAGTCGAACAAGAGTCGAAAGCGCGACCGATCGATGCGGGGCGAGTTGGCACCGTGACTGATTGCCGCCGGCAGGATCCCCTTCTGTCGATCACGTGCAACGTGCAGGAAGGCGGCACCTTTGGGCGCGCACAGCCACTTGTGGGCGTTGGCCGTGTAGTAAGCCGCCCCGATCGCTTCAATGTCCAGCGGGACCATGCCAGGAGCGTGGGCACCGTCGACCAGAGTGTCGATGCCGCGGTCGGCCAGTTCGGTCACGATGCGTTCGATCGGGAATACCAGGCCCGTCGGACTGGTCACATGGTCTACGACCAGTATGCGAGTGTGAGGGGTTAACTCCTCGACGATGGCCGCCACCACCTCGTCCGGGGAGCTGATCGGGAAGGGAACCCTGGCGGTAACGACGCGCGCTCCGGAGTCTTCGGCAACCATCGCAGCGACGTTCCGGCAGGCGTTGTAGATGTGATCTGTGATGAGTACTTCGTCACCCGGCTCGAACTTCAGCGAGCGCAGCACCGTGTTGACCCCGGTGGTGGCGTTTGGCACGAAGGCCAGGTCGTCGGGATTGGCGCCTACAAACGCCCCCAGTTCGGATCGAGCATGATCGGCCAACTGCTCGAGCCGTCGGAAGAACAGAACCGGTTCCGATTCCATGCTGTTGCGCATCGCCGACTGGTGTTCGAGAACCGGCCGGGGGCAGGCACCGAAGGAGCCGTGATTCAAGAACACGACATCCGGGTCGAGCAGCCAGGTTTCGGTCATCGGGCCCAGTGTTCTGTTCGCATCAAGCCACGAGGTCCGGCGGGAGCTTGTCGGCTGAAGGCGCTCCGCACAGCGCCAGGGCGACTTCCACTTCTGTGCGCATGATTCCCAAGACGTCGCTCGCTCCGGCTTCGCCGCCGACGGCCAAACCCCACAGTAATGGCCTGCCTATCAGCACTGCCCGGGCCCCCAGGGCGAGAGCTTTGACGACATCCGTGCCCCTGCGCACGCCCCCGTCCAGCAACACTTCGCATCTGCCCTCCACCGCTGCGACAACGCCGGGTAGAGCGTCGATCGTGGCGATAGCGGTATCGAGCTGCCGGCCGCCATGATTGGAGACGACGATCCCGGCGACCCCGGCCTCAACGGCTTGAACCGCGTCGTCGGCCCGTAACAGGCCCTTGACCAGGATGGGCAGATCGGTGATGGATCGGAGCCATGTGATGTCGGTCCAGGTCAGCGAAGCGTCGAGGTTGTTCTCGATGTACTTGAAGAACCCGCCCTCCTGGTTGCCGCGAGCGACCTCGGTGAAGTTGCTCATGACCAGGCCGGAAGGATCGAAGCCGGATCGGGTCAGGTTCTCTCTCAGTCCCGGTACCGGCAAATCGACGGTGACGACCAGCGCCCGATAACCGGCCGCTTCGACCCGGCGGACGAGGTGCTCGCTGATGGTCCGATCCTTGTAGACATAGAGTTGAAACCAGGCGTTTGAGCCGGCCCCGGCGACCTCCTCGAGCGAGTAGGTAGACAGGCTGCTCAAGGTTTGGGTGACGCCGGCCCTGGCGGCAGACCGGGCGATGGCCATTTCGCCATCGGGGTGGGCCAACGTGGCCATGGCAGTCGGGGCGATCATCACCGGCATTGATTCACGGTTTCCCAGCACCTCAACAGAAGTATCGACGTGGGAGACGTCGATCAGAACCCGGGGCCGCAACCGCAACCGTTCAAAGGCGGCGCGGTTATCGCTGAGGGTGAAATTGTCGGCCGAACCACCGGCGTAGTACTCAAAGGCCGGCGCCTCCATGTGCGCAGCCGCTGCAGCTTCATAGTCGAAGAGGTTCAGCAGTTGCACGGGACACCTCGCATCGTCGACCATGCGATTCTACGGTCGGCTACGAACCCGCCCGAGCGTACCTCAGCCCTTCCTGCCGAACGGAGCCGCCGCCGCCAATCCGAGACCGATGGCGATACCGATGATCGGAAACCCGATCAGGCTCAAACTGGTCAACGGCACGATGCCGAACTGCTGGAGGGTCAGCGCCAGGAAGAAGCCGAAGAGCAAACCCGAGATGACTCCCAGAACCGGACGGCCTTTCATGATTTCCTCCTCAGACCGGCGCCGAGCATGGTGAGGAATGTGACTCCGGCACCAACCACGCTTGCGACTCCGACGGTACCGGAACCCTCCAGCTTCACCATGACCGTTCCGGTACAGGTGCCGCCGGCAGCTGTGTGCTGACCGCTCAACTGGTAGACGCCTCGCGGGATCAGAGACTCGGGGACTGGAAACTCCCGTTTGAATTCATCAATGCTGTACGAACCCGAGTTCCCCTGGCTGTTGGCCGTGTTGGGGTCGCCCCAGCTGGCGATCTGGATGGTGAAGGGGCCGACGACGATGCCGAGTTCGCCATCATTGTTTTCATTGTCGAAGGGGACCTGGCCCTCCCAAATCGCAACGACACCCTTTTTCTCCATCGGTACGACAATCGGATTGCCGACTGTGTCGTTGTTTGGCCCGTAGGTGTTCCCGTCGACGACGACGGATCCCGTGCAGCCCCCGTCGATCCCGGCCATGGCCGCCGCCGGAAGGATGAGCACGGACACCATCACTCCCAGGACGATGGCAAGCCTCAATAGTCGAGAGGGACAAATGGGTGATGTCACGGATACCTCCTATCGGTGCTTGATCCTACGCAACTCACGCCGGGTTGTGCGCTGGTGGTTCCGGTGCCCGGTTGATCTCTTCGGCGAACCATCCGGATCAGCTACTTGTCGCTCTTCTCCTGAGCGGCGGTGGCGCTTTTGCCGGGTGGGTCGTCTTGGTGTCCGGGGGCGGTGGCGCTTTTGCCGGGTGGGTCGTCTTGGTGTCCGGGGGCGGTGGCGCTTTTGCCGGGTGGGTCGTCTTGGTGTCCGGGGGCGGTGGCGCTCTTACCTGGGAGCGTTGTGAGCCCGTGTTCGGCTGCGGCCGGTGTTGCGCCGCATGTGGCTTTTGGATCGAAGGGTCCGCCGGAGTGCTCGCGAGCGGCCGCGGAGACACAATCCCCCCACTGTTGGACGGCTTCGGCGTATTCATGGACCTGCTCGACGAGAGCGTTGTCGCCTGAAACCGATGGAGCAAGATCTGCCGCTACGAGGGGAGCTTCGGTCTGGAGAAGCGTCTGGGTTGTCGCTGTAGCTGCGAACGGAGGATCTCCTGCGTCGCCGTTTCCTGAGACGACAACACCCCCGACGGCTGCAACGGCCATTACGCCAAGCAACATCTTGGCCAGAAATCCGGAGGAGAGTATCCCAAGCAGAGCCATGCGGCGACTGATGCGGCTGGTTCCACCGGAGGATCGCTCGAGCCCGCATCGTGCACATAGGGAAATGCCCTGCATGCGCACTGCCGCCGGTGCTCCGCAGCTCCTACATCGCTCAGGGCCGTAGCGGTTCATGTCCGCAGTCTATTCGCCACCCATAGTGGTTGTGTGCCTACTTTAAGTCTAATCGGGCCGACTAGTCCTTCTCTTCACTTGCTCACGAGGAGGTGGGAGTTCAGATTCGTTGCTGTTGTTTTCGACCTGATGGTCATGGTGCCAGACTGCGCTACGAGGGACACCATGAATGACCATCAACCGACGCCCGATTCTGAGGTGACGCCCCTGGCGGGGGCGCTCGTGTTCCTGGCGGCTGCCCGGCTGGTGCTGAATACCGGCTATCGCTTTCTCTATCCCTTCCTGCCGGCGATCGCCCGCGGGCTGGGGGTTCCATTGACACAGGCCGGGTTGCTGGTCTCCGCCCGATGGGTAACCGGATTGGCCACTCCGGCGGCGGTTCGCCTGCTTGGACACGGCGAGCGCCGCCACCGCCTGATTGCCGCAGGCCTGATCATGTTTGCCACAGGCGCAGCTGTTACGGCCGCTACGGGAGTCTTTGCCGGTGCTCTCGTCGGGTTCGTATTGCTCGGTCTCGGCAAACCGGTATTCGATGTGGCGGCCCAGGCATACCTTTCCGACCGCACCTCGTACCGGGTGCGCGCCCGGTATCTAAGTGTGATCGAACTTACCTGGGCCGGTTCATTGCTGGTCGGGGCGCCTGCGGCCGGGTGGCTCATTTCTCGATTCGGGTGGGCGGCTCCATTCTGGGTAATCGCCGTCCTCTGCGGCCTCGCCCTGGCGGCGATGCGGTGGGTCATTGAGCCCGACTCCGGCGTGACCGAGGGTGTCAAGCCGAAACTGGCTCTCGATCGAAGCGCGGTCGCGCTGCTTGTGACGGTTGGGCTCTATTCGGGGGCTTCCGAGATCATGTTTGTCGTGTTCGGAGCATGGCTCGAAGATGGCTTTGGGCTTTCCCTTGTGGCGCTCGGTGCAGCCGGTGTGCTTCTGGCAGTTTCAGAACTGGTTGGAGAGGGATCAACCTTGTTGTGGACAGATCGGATTGGGAAACGGCGGTCGGTGGCAATCGGTCTGGTGATCTCGGCCTTTGCCTACCTCTTGCTTGCACTGACCAATGCCAATCTGGTGGCCGGTATGGCAAGCATGGCGGTGGCCCTGGCCGCTTTTGAGTTCACCATCGTTTCGACGCTACCGCTGGCTTCGGAAGTGCGTCCGCTGGCTCGCACCAGGTTCCTGGCGGTCATCGCCGTCGGCATGGGCTTGGGGAGAGCAATCGGTGCCTCGATTGGGCCGTTTCTGTATGAGCAGTCCGGGTTGACCACCAATATGTTGGTAGCTGCCGCCGCCAACGTTGTGGCGCTCGGCCTCCTGATCGGGTGGGTGCGCGAAACCAAACCGGAGAAGTAATCCCGACCGCTTGAAACCGGCCTACGAACGCGCCGGGAGCGCCGTAGCTATCAACAGCACGACCGACCGAGCCGCCACCGGGTAGCTGTGGTCGGCGACTTGGGGAGCGAGCGGCGGGAGCGTGATGTCGTCTGGTGACTCGAGCGACGTATCAACGACCCGGCGCCAGCCACTATCTGCCCATTCCGGGAGCTCCGGCAATTCAAAGTCCAGGCTACCTTCGTAGGCATTGAGGGCGACGTGCATCAGAACGTCGCCGGGCAGACTGGATGCCGAAAGGGCCAAACTGTGGGAGTCGTCCCGGAAGTCGGGGCTTCCCAGGCTGACTCCGTGCAGTTTGATCGCCGCCTGCCGGGTGAGGTCGTTCAGCGAGAGGTGGTGCTCGCCGGTGAACGATCCGCGGACAAAGCGGAGTCGTATCAACTCCTTGACGAAGCGGTGGATGTCGGCGTTGGTCCCGACGTGCTCCCAGTCAAACCAGCTGATCTCGTTGTCCTGGCAATACGCATTGTTGTTGCCCTGCTGGGTGCGCCGCACCTCGTCGCCCATCAGGATCATTGGAGCCCCGAGGGACAGGAGGTTGATGGCAAGAAAGTTCTTGATTTGCCGGGTACGGAGAGCCTCGATAGACGGATCGTCCGTGGGTCCTTCGACGCCGTAGTTGCTGGACAGGGGGTAGTCGGATCCGTCCTGGTTGTCCTCCCGGTTGGCTTCGTTGTGCTTGGTGTTGTACGAGACGAGATCGTTGAGTGTGAAACCGTCGTGGCTGGTGACAAAGTTGATGCTCTGCTCGGCTTCGCGACCTTCTTTGCCGTAGAGGTCCGGACTGCCAAGCAACCGGTTGGCTAGGCGAGGGACCATCTTCTCGTCGCCCCGCACGAATGCTCTGACGTCATCGCGGAATTGGCCGTTCCATTCCTTCCAGCTGTCGCCGATGAAGTGTCCCACCTGGTAGAGGCCGGCCGCATCCCAGGCTTCGGCGATGAGCTTGGTGCCGGCCAGGGCGGGGTCCGATTCGATATCCCAGAGGACGGGCGCATTGGGAATGGGACGGCCGGCTTCGTCGCGGGAGAGAATCGAAGCAAGATCGAACCGGAATCCGTCGACGTGCATCTCGTGGACCCAGTAATGGAGGCTGTCCAAGATCAAACGGCGCACTATTGACTGATTGGCGTTGAGCGTGTTACCCGTTCCGGCGTAGTTGGCGAAGCTGCCGTCGGCTCCGTCCATGATGTAATAGACGGAGTTCTCGAGCCCCCGGAAGCTCAGCGTTGGCCCGCCCTCACCGCCCTCGGCGGTGTGGTTGTAGACGACGTCGAGAATGACTTCGATACCGGCCCGGTGGAGTGCCTTGACCATGTCGCGGAACTCGTCGAGCGGTGCCAGAGGGTCGGTGCATGAGCTGTAACGGCAGTGCGGGGCGAAGAACGACACGGGTGAATAGCCCCAGTAGTTGGTCAGTCCGGCCGGAGCGTCCTGCCAGTCGAACTGGAATACGGGCAGCAGCTCAACAGCGGTGATACCAAGGTCTTGCAGATAGGGGATCTTCTCGATCAAGCCGGCGTAGGTTCCGCGTCGCGCATGGTCCACCCCCGAACTGGGGTGTTTGGTGAATCCTCCGACGTGCATTTCATAGATGACCGTCTCGGCGAATGGATGACGCAGGTGTGTGTCGCCTTCCCAGTCGTACGTCGAAACGTCGGCAACCACGCTTTTCAGCGCGTGCCGGTCGTTCGGTCCGGTCCGGCAAGCGGCGCTCCGCTGATAGTCCGAGGGGGTGGCGATCGCTCGCCCGTACGGGTCGAGCAGCACCTTGGTTGGATCGAAATAGAGGCCCCGGGCCGGATCGGCCGGTCCGCAGGCCCGATAAGCATAGAGCTGACCTGGCCGCAGATCCGGGACGAAGACATGCCAGTAGTGATAGGTCCGATGGTGCCGGGAATCGAGCTGAATCACCCGGGATGGTTGGTCGGCGTCTACATCGGTCGTACAACACCAGCTCCATACGATCGGCGCTCCGGGAGTAGACGCTGAAGTTGACTCCGTCTTCCTCAACCAGCGCACCCAGAGGGGAAGGACATCCAGGATATTGTTCGGCCATGGCACCTCTCGAGGAGTAGCCCATGGATTCTCGCGCATTCAGGCGGTAGCAACGCCGATTAGCGAAGTCAGTGTTCTTTGTCGAGTTCGTCTACGAGAGCGTTGAGGCGATCCGCCAGGGCCCGGCCCATCTCGTTGAGTAGGTCCTCGCTGATGTGACGGACAGCTGTTGAGTGGTCCGAATCCGCAGCCGCCGTGCCGGTGTCCACCGCCGGCGAGGCGGGTTCCAGCCCCTGGTCTTCTGTCGGGCGAGCGTCGTCGTCCCGGTAGGTGAGAGGGAACGACATCTGCGAACTCATGCGGGCGTCGACGTTTCCGCGGGCGTCTCGTTGCTGGCGGCGGGCTCCCGATCGTCTACCTGGACGACCAGGTAGCGGTGGTCTTCGTCCAGGGCTTCGACCGCACAGGGCCCGCACAAGGGCTTGCGTTCGTAGATCACCAACGCCGGCGTTCCGCACCTTTCGCAGGGTAGGTCACTCATCGTGCGGTCCGCCGGTCGGCGAACTGCCAGCCGAGACCAACCGGGGCAACCGTCTCGTCCAGGAAGACCGTCAGTGGTGGCTGGCGGAAGACACGCTCTGGATCCGAAGCTGTGGGTCGAATGGTGGCCGGGGGACTCGCATTGATGCTGACCTGCCCGCAGATGCTGCACACCCGGCGCTGGAGGTCGGCACCGACGTTGTGAACGACAAATTCGTGGTCGTGTTTTGCGGACCGTTTGTTTGTCGAGAAGCGTCTGAACATGTGGCCTCCCATCGCCATTGATGGTTTCGACCTCAGGCCTCAAACCTCAAGGAGGATTGTCGCCGGCCTCAACGGGACTAGTACCCCGGTTCTGGCGCCCAACTTGCTCGAGTATCAGGCAGGTCAGGCGCCAGAACGGTTCAGATCAGGGCCTTGGCGAGCACCTCGTCGATGGTCTCCACGATGTGGAAGGTCATTTCCTCCCGGCAGCTCTCGGGCACATCGTCGAGATCGACCTCGTTGCGGGCCGGAAGGATCACTTCCGTGAGCCCGGCCCGGTGGGCTGCCAGGACCTTCTGTTTCACGCCACCGATCGGCAACACGTTGCCTTGGAGGGTGATCTCCCCGGTCATGCCGAGCGTGTTCTTCACCTTGCGGCCGGACAACAGCGAAGCGAGAGCGGTGGTCATCGTGATCCCGGCGGACGGACCGTCCTTGGGCACCGCCCCGGCCGGGACGTGGACGTGGAACCTTCTCTTCAGGTCGGCGGCGTCGATTTTCAACTCTTCGGCGTGCGACTCGATGTAGGACAGGGCAATGCGCGCAGACTCCTTCATCACGTCACCCAGCTGTCCGGTCAGCGTTAGCCCCTGCTCACCATCCATGGCGGTCGCCTCGATGAAGAGCACATCGCCCCCGGCCCCGGTCACAGCCAGACCGGTCGCAACGCCCGGGACCGAGGTGCGGTCTTTGGCTTCGTCGCGCCAGACCCTTGGCTTGCCCAGGTAATCCTTCACCTCGGGTTCGTCCACCTCGACCACCTCTGGCCGGTCTTCGCCGCGAGCGATCCTGGTCGCCACCTTGCGGGCCAGCTTGCCGAGTTCCCGTTCGAGGGAACGGACCCCGGCTTCCCTCGTGTAACGGTCGACCACGGCGGTGAGGGCACTTTCCGTGACCACGATCTCTTCAGGTTCGAGGCCCGCCCCCCGGATCTGACGGGGGAGGAGATGATCGCGGGCGATCGCGACCTTCTCGAGATCTGTGTATCCATCAAGGCGGATGACCTCAGTGCGATCCAACAACGGTGCCGGGATCGTCTCCAACACGTTGGCGGTGGCGATGAAGAGCACATCGGAGAGGTCGACATCCAGCTCCAGGTAGTGATCCCGGAATGTGTGGTTCTGGGCGGGATCGAGAACCTCCAGCAGCGCGGAGGAGGGATCGCCCCGCCAATCGGACCCCACTTTGTCCATCTCGTCCAGCAGGAAGACCGGGTTCATGGTCTCGGACTCGATCAGGGCTCGCACTACCCGGCCCGGCCGGGCGCCGACATAGGTGCGACGGTGTCCGCGGATCTCGGCTTCGTCCCGGATCCCGCCGAGTGCAACCCGTACGAACTTGCGACCCAGGGCCCGCGCTACGGACTCTCCCAAGGAGGTCTTGCCGACTCCCGGAGGACCGACCAGCAGCAGAATGGCGCCTTCCCTGAGGTTTCCGGCATTCTCCAGCCCGCGCTCCTTGCGAAGCTTACGGACGGCCAGGTGTTCGACGATGCGTTCTTTAACGTCGGCCAGGCCGGTGTGGTCGGCGTCGAGTACTGCCCAGGCTTCGTCGAGGTCCAAGCGGTCCTCGGAGACCGAGCCCCACGGCACGTCGAACATCGTGTCGAGCCAGGTACGGATCCACGAGTGCTCTGGTGACTGCTCGGACATTCTCTCCAAACGGTCGATTTCTCTTTCCACCGCCTCGCGGGCCTTGTCGGGGAGGTCGGCTTCTGCGAGCTTCTGGCGGTACTCGGAGGCGGCATCGCCCTCTTCGCCGAGTTCCTTCTTGATCGCCTCGAGTTGCTGGCGGAGCAAGTAGTCGCGCTGGGATTTGTCGATCCGTTCGGTGGCGCTGTCGCGCACCTTCTTGCGCAAAGTGAGATCGGCAAGCACCTCACCCATCCACGACATCAGTTTCCCGAGCCGTTCACGGATATCGAGGGTTTCGAGCAACTCGACTTTCTGCTCGAGCGAAAGGTCGGGGGAGTAGACGGCCAGATCGGCCAGCTGGCTGGGATTCTCGATTCCCAGGATTCGCTCGGCGACGCCGCCCATGCCGCGCTGGCTCAGGACCTCGCCTACCACGGCCCGGTACTCGCTCACGAGGTCGTCCAGTGCTTCATCGTGCACATCGGCTTCGGGATATTGCTCGGCGTCCACCCAGAGCGCACCCTGGTCGTCGGTCCTTCCGGCTCCTACGCGGGCCCTTGCCAAACCTTCAACGACCACGTTGCCGCCCTCGGCATCCTGAATCTGCGCCACCGTGCCGACGCCGGCGTATTTTCCGTTCACTTTGGGTACCAGCAGCATCAACCCGTCGGATTGCTCGGCTGCGGCCACTGCGGTGGTCCCCTCTTCCGTCTCGATCCGCAGCGTCACCACCATGTGGGGGAAGACCACCCCGTTGCGCAGGGGTAGCACCGGAAGGGTGAGTTCTCGGGTATCAGCCATGAAAGCCTCTTTCTACGTTCAGTTCGACGGTCAACCGGCTAACCCAGCTCGGTATTCCCAATCAACCGCAGATCTGATAGTACGAGGCTCAGGTTCCTATCGTCATAACGACTTAGTTTCCGATCTTTGGGTCAAGCGCCGAGCTTGAGCACCATGGCGATGATGGCCAGCACGATCAACGAGGTATCGATTGCTCCGAACGTACGAACACGCGCATAGATGCGGTCGAGTCGTGCGATGTCCCCGCCGGCATGAGCGACCTGTGCTTCCCGGCTCAACGGTGTGAACACCCTGGCGCCGAGAACCGCGCCGATTACAACAACCGCAAAACCGATCACTACGAAAGCGTTCTCGAATTCCCAGGGTCCATCGATGACCAGGACCACGCCGCTCAGCAAGACGAGGATTCCGGCGGGGTTGAATACCAGTAGTCCCATCCGCTCGTAGGCGGCCATGAAGGCACCGCCGGTTTCGTCGCCGGCCACGCGTAACCGTGGAGTCAAGAATCCGACGGTCACGCCGGCGCCAAGCCAGGTTGCAGCAGCCAGTATGTGCACGATCAAGAGCACGTCGCCCACGTGTACCTCCCACTCCTCGAAGCGGATTTTGACACTAGCGGCGGATTCCAGGAGGCATTGGGCGATTCCGCAGTACAGTGCAGCGTCATTTGGAGGACCGATGATTACGATCGACATACCCGGCCGACAGCTGCTCCAGCTGAAACATCTGGTGACGGACTACAACGGAACCATTGCCGAGGCTGGAGGCCTCCTCGCCGGGGTCGCCGATCGGCTGCGGACCTTGTCGGAACTACTGCACGTTACGGTCTTGACCGCCGATACGTTCGGTCGGGTACGAGCCGAGATGGAAGACCTGCCGGTCGACATCGTGATTCTCGACGGAGGAGACGAGGGAGTCGCCAAGGCGAATTTCGTCCGCACGTGCGGATCGACCGTCACCGTCGCTCTCGGCAACGGGTTCAACGACCGCCTCATGCTGGCTGAGGCCGCCTTGGGGCTGGCCGTCATCCAGGGTGAAGGCACCGCTCAGGTGACGGCACAGGCGGCCGACGTGTGGTTTCGAGATGTGCGGGACGCCCTTGACGCCCTGCTCGAGCCCCAACGTATCGTGGCGACCCTACGCGGGTAGCCGGGCGGTGGGGCGTTCAGCTAATACCAGATCACCGGTTCTTGCCCGGGGTCGGCCTCGGGGTGAAGATGGGTTGCCCGTCCGTTGGCGTACCGATCTGCCGACCAGGCGACCACCACAGCGTCGAGTACATCGTCGGCCGGGACCCGGCCGATTTCATCCAGAATGCCGGGCAGGGTGATTCCGGCAGAGGTGAGGGATGAGATCCGCAACTGCTGTCCGTTCCAGGTTCGTTTGGCATACGCGAGCGGTTCACCGGCGAGGGCCCGGTAGGAGACTTCCGGGTGGACCTCGATGAGCCGCCCGTCACTCTGGCAGTACTCCTCAACTTCGAGGATCTTGCTGCGCAGGGCGTAGGTCTGAGCTGAAACACCGCGACCCCATACCTTGATCGCCCGGGATCGCGCCGCAGCGTAGGTGGGAGCGGCAATCACAGCTCGCGGCGGGACCATGAATACCGAGCTCCGCCTGGGCCCCACCATGGTGCGAGCCGCCAGGTCTGCCCGTCGCACGTCCCGGGTGGGGAAGCCGATCGGCATGTCGATGCCGACCACGACGCTCTCGGCGAGTTTGTCCAGGGCATTGGCCAATGTTGGACAGGCGAATGCTCGTCGAAAGCGACCATCGCCGAGTTCGACGGCGACCCAGCCTTCTCTCCATCCGTCGAGGCCGGCCGTGAACTGCATTGGAGCAGCCTACGTCGAAGGCCGCTCGCCCGGATGCCGGCGATTGCGTTCCTCCGGAGATTCACTAGTTCACAAAAGGTGCCGGATGTCGTACGATGCCGTCAGTACCAACGAGGGAGGAACTCGTGTTTCGAGCAGCAATGGCAACGTTGCCGGCCGGCGATATCGATCGGGCCGGGAAGTTCTACGCAGAGGTAGCCGGCTTCGAAGTCAGCCCGCAAGGGGAGGATGGTTCCATCAGAGTCCACGTGGCCGACACGTCGATCATGGTGTATCCGTCGACGTTTGCAGGTACGAATCAGGCAACGGCGGTGGGTATCGGCGTCGAAGACATCGGCGCAGCGGTCGCCTACTTCAAGGACCGGGGCGTGGCTTTCGAGGAGTACGACTTCGGTGAGATGAAGACGGTCGATGGAGTCCTCACTATGCCGGACGGCAGCAAGGGTGCCTGGTTCAAAGACACCGAAGGCAACATCATTGGACTGTTCGACGGAGAGATGTAACTGCCCGGTTAGCTGCTGAGGTGGTGAAGCAAGAACGCAAAGATGTCGGCGGATTCGTCGACCAGCTTTGAGGTGGGTTTTCCCAGTCCGTGACCGGCCCGGGTTTCGATCCGGACCAAGAGGGGTTGCTCGGAAGCGCCCCCGGCGGCGTATTGCATGGCCGCGGCGAGCTTGAGTGAGTGCATGGGGACGACCCGGTCGTCTGATTCCGCTGTGGTTATGAGAAGCGGCGGATAGGCAACGTCGGAAGCCACATTGTGGTACGGCGAGTACGCCATCAGCCACTCGAACGCTTCCGGGTCGCGGCAGGCGTCGCCGTACTCGACGGTCCAGTAGCGCCCGGCGGTGAAGTATTGATAACGGAGCATGTCTGCAACAGGAACCTGGGAAACGACTGCTCCGAACAGGTCGGGCCGCTGCAACATGGTCGCTGCCGTCAGCAAGCCTCCGTTTGACCCTCCGCGGATTCCAACCTGGCCCGGCCCGGCAACACCGTCGGAGATCAAGGTCTCCGCACACGCCACCAGATCGTCGAAGACCTGCTGCTTGTTGGCGAGCATGCCCGCTTCGTGCCAGGTCTCGCCGAGTTCGGATCCACCCCGCAGGTTGGCGACGGCCACCACCCCACCCGCTTCGAGAAACGCCAACCGGCCCGGGTGGAACTGAGGTGTGAGGCTGATGTTGAAACCGCCGTACCCGTACAGTTCCACCGGGCCCGGGAGGACGGTGGTAGCCAGCCGGACTACGAACATGCCGACCCCGGTGCCGTCGGACGAAATCGCCGAACGTCGTTCGACAATCACCCGGTCCGGGTCGGTGGCCGGCTGTGCACCGGCGAACACCTCGAGGGCGCCCTCTCGCCAATGCAACGCCGTCGGCGGGTGTACGAACGACTCGAAAGCAAGGTACACGGACTCGTCCTGGAGTCGTCCGGTGAGCTCGGCCACGCTCCCGGCTCCCGGCAGTTCGATCGAACCGGCCGGAGTGCCGTCGAGGTGGTAGGTGTTGACCCGGTGGGATGCTTCGTTGATAACCACCGTAATCAATCGGCCGGCCAGGGCGGTCGCCAGTTCGAGCGCCTCGTTTCGCTCGCCGATCACCTGTTCGAGGGTCCCGGGACGATCGAGCGGTATCCGCACGATACGGCCGTTGGGAGCGTCGAGGTCGGTGTGGATCAGAAACCCGTCCTTGTGAGCCGCCAGGAAGGCGTAGAGGGCCTGTCCGGGCTCCACCATGCGTACGAATGCGGAGTCGGGCGCGTCGAGGGACCTGTAGAGCAGGCCGTTCTTGTTCGATGTTCCATCCCATTCGGTCAGCACCAGGAACCGGGCGTCGTCGCTGACTTGAGCGTGATACCCGAGGTCGGGGGCGTCTGGATTGGCGAAGACAAGGGTGTCCTCAGATTGAGAAGTGCCCAGCCTGTGGAAATACACGGCCATGTTCCTTGATGGCTCGACTGAGGCAGGATCCTGCGCGGGGAATCTCGAATAGAAGAAGCCCTTGTTGTGCCAGGAGACGCCCGGGAATTTCACGTGGCGAATGTCGTCGGAGAGGTCTTCGAGGGTCTTGGTGTTGCGGATCCGGACGTGTTGCCAATCGCTGCCGGACTCTGCGATCGAGTAGGCCAGGTAGCGGCCGTCGTCCGATAGAGATGTCTCGACGACTGCGGCCGCGCCGTCTTCTGAGAAGGCATTCGGGTTCAGCAGCGTTTGATCTTTCTGGCCGTTCCGCCGCACATAGAAGACCGGCTGATCTTGCAGGCCGTCGTTGTGCGCCCATACGGAAGCGCCGTTGCGAACGGTCGGGGCTCCGGTACGGGGGACATCCCACAACGCCTCCATTCGCTGCCTGAGGCCAGGCCGCTCGGGGAGTGACTCGAGGTAGGGAAGCGCTATCTCGTTCTGGGCGCGGACGAAGGCCCTGGTTTCTTCGGAACCGGGATCTTCGAGCCAACGGTACGGGTCCGGGACGTCCGTGCCGTGGTAGTTGTCGACGGTGTCGGACCGCCGGGCGGCCGGGTACGAGAAGGTCATGGGCGGGAAGGCTAACCAGTCCCGGCCTGCGCCGATCCGGTGTCAGCCTGATGAGTGCTGGTCGCCGGTGTGGCGCAGCACCGTCGCGACTTCAAAACGGACCTGGAAGTCGGGATCGTCGACCATCGATTCGACCCTCGTTCGGCTTTGGTCCAATCCGAGCTCCCCGAGCGAGCGTACGGCTTTCCAGCGGATCCAGGCGTCCTCATCAGCAAGTGAAGCCTCAAAGAAGTGGCGGAAGTGATTGTCCTGGGTGTCGGCGGCTGCGTCGACTGCGGTGCGCCGCACGAGGCGGGACGAGTCACCCATGCCGCGTTCAACGACCTGTCGACGAACGTCTGCATCGTCGGCTTCAAGCAGAACCGCGACGGCGATCCGTCGGACCCGGGGATCGTTGCTCTCCATCGCCTCCAGCAGGCGTGCCCGGTCCGCGCCGTCGTTGGGATCAAGCAGATGCAGTTCCTCGGGACGGCCTTGCGAGACTGCCCGGCCGGCTTCGTGGATGAGTTCCTCCCTTGTTCTCACCGGCGGAAGATGAACAGCATCGGCACCTGCGAAGAGCTCTATCACTAGTGCCAGGAGGGGCTCCAGGCGACTCTCCCATGAGGATCGGGCGGTGATACCGATGGTGATGAAGTCGCCCGCCACCATGACGTCGGTTACGTCTGGTTCGGCAAAGAGCCTCTCCACCCGGGGGTCGTCCGGGGTGCCAGAATCGTTGCGCCGGTACCAGATTCCAGGCGCCGGGATCCCGCCGGTTGTGAACTTGACCTTGCGGGGATGGGGGGTTGCCTCCGGGACGACGGGACCGTCGAACACCCGGTCGAAGATCGACGGGGCAGGCGTGGCGGCCCCGCCGGCCCACAACTCGAATCTTCCTTCCCGGATGCCGTAGGCCAGCCACATCCCTGCCCCCAGGTCATGTTGCCACCAACCTCCCTGGAGATGCGGGGTCACGACCGCGCTGAGCGCATCGACGTCGGCCGGCGACCAGTCCGCAGTAGAGAAGAAGCGGCGCACGAGGTTCTTGAACGGCGTGAGGCTCTCGAAAGGCAGGGCGAGTGCAACCTCGGAGGTGAGGTATCCCGAAGCGGTGGCCATCAAGCTGTGGGCCGCCAGGCTCCGCCGGGTCGCATCGAGGTCATCGGGTACCGCGTTCACTGTCACAGGTCGATCGTAGGCGCAACGGAACCGAAGAACGACGGTACAGTTGATGATTCAAGACGAGTGAGGTAGAGCTCATCCAAACCGGCAACAAGATCCTGATCGTTGACGACGACAAGGTCTATTCCAAGATTCTCAGCCGCTTCTTCGAAGAACGGGACTTCGACGTTGTCACCGCCGAGGACGGCGTGCACGCTGCGTGGATCGCTGCCAAGGAGCAACCCGGACTGATTTTGCTGGACCACTATCTGCCGGGGGCGGACGGTCTCACGGTCCTGGATCGACTTCGACGCGTTGGAGTGACCAGCGATATTCCCGTCATCTATCTGACAGGTTCGGACAGTGAATCGCTCGAGAAGAAGGCCAAGACCGACGGCGTCGTGGCAGTCTTCCGCAAAGGAGATCTCGACGAAGACGAGTTCATGTGGACGATCAACCGGGTGTTCGGGATCAAGACCGCCCGGGAACGGTGGAAGACCTTCGAGCATCAGGAAGAGCAACCGGATCCGGCGCAGCGTCCTCCTTCCGAACTGACCCCGCCGGAGATCCCGGACGGCTCCGACCCCTGGGCGTGAGGACAAAACTGGCAAGGCGCCGGCAAGCAAGCGCGGCGGAATTCGAAACGACCGCCGGCCAACGGTAACTAGTCAAAAGCGTAGAATCTCAAACCCTCCGCGAGGAATCTTCGAATTCGCCGATACCTGCCGCGAAGCACCAGAATACACCTGGGAGGGTTTTCCATGCGGGGGAGCAGGAAGCGTAGCGAACTCAACCATGACGACACGTCCTACTGGGCGGGGCCCGGCCTCATACGGATCGTCTGCAAGCGATGCGGTCGGGTGAGCGTCGACCTCAGCGAACACCCGGCGTTCCCGGATCTCGATCCGGATCTCGCCGTCGACAGCTTCTCGTGGATGACCGGCGCGGCCGTCGGATAGCGTTGCTCCACAGCTCCACGCCGGCTCCGGCGAGGGGGATCTCCAGATCGAACTCACTCCTAGTGTTGGCTGTACCGCTCAAAGTGTGGGATCCGGTCAGACCAAACGGGCATGCGGCGAAAGGTGCAATGAATACGGCCTCTTCTTGGCGCTGCGGCTAGCTTGCCCGATCGCGAACCATGGACATGCGGCGGGCGAGGCCGACTGGGGCGCTATGGAGTCCCAGGGCGACGGCGAACTCCGCGTCCTGAGCAAGATCGAGGATGATCTCTTCACCTTCGGCCTTGATGTGGAAGCCGTCGGCCTGGGCGTTGACGCGGATATCGTCGAGGCTCCAGTCGGCAATCTCGGTGTCCCCAGAGCGAAGGCGCAGCCGTTCAGTCGTAAGGTCGATTATCACGCGTATGGCGGTGTCTCGCTCCGTCCGGGTGCGTAGCATTCCTGCGAAGTCCACTGTGCCTTCTCCTTTCACCATCCGGTTCCGTTTGCCTTGCTGTAAACATATCACCACGCAGTGTGGTTGTGCTCGGGCAAAGAACGATTTCGGCCGGCGCCCGGTTCCCGCCATCCGGTTCCCGGGTCGTTCGCCGGGGTCACTTCGGCGGCATACGGATGCCGCCATCCATGCGGATGGTCTCGGCGTTGAGGTAGTCATTGCTAATGATGTGGTGAGCGAGGTCCGCGTACTCATCCGGCCGTCCCAGGCGTTTGGGGAACAAGACCTGGGTTGCGAGGGATTCGCGGGCCGGTTCCGGTAGACCGGCCAGCAACGGCGTGTCGATGATGCCGGGGGCGATCGTGTTGACCCTGATACCGAGCACGGCCAGGTCGCGAGCAATCGGCAGCGTCATTCCAACGATGCCTCCTTTGGACGCCGCATACGCTGCCTGTCCGATCTGGCCGTCGAAGGCGGCTACGGAAGCCGTATTGACTATCACGCCCCGTTGACCGCCGGCAAGCGGATCGGTGCGGGCCATGGCGGCGGCCGCAAGTCGTATCGCGTTGAATGTGCCGACCAGATTGATCTCGACAATCTTGGAGAAGAGTTCCAGGTCCATCGGTTCGCCCTCGCGGTTGAGCGTTCGAGTGGGTGGCCCTATACCTGCGCAGTTGACCAGAACTCTCAGATCACCGGCCCGGGACGCCTGCTGGACGGCCAACTGGACCTGGTCGGCCACCGTCACATCCGTCTGGCAGAAGGCGCCTCCAATCTCTTCTGCGAGCTCCCGGCCGGCGGCACCTTGCAGGTCTGCGATCATGACCCGGGCGCCGGCCGCAGCAAGCCGGCGGGCGGTGGCGGCCCCCAACCCGGAGGCACCACCAGTAACGATTGCCGAGACCCCCTGAATTTCCATGGCTGCCTCCACCCTACGTTTTGCTCCGGACGCTAGCGCGGCCGTGCGGAGCCGGCGCTGGATCAGGCGACGCCCTCGACCAGCGCGTAGCCCATGGCTCCCAGCAGCAGCAATGCCGTCAATGCCGTAACTGCCCAGCGACGACGATCGATGCGAAGCATGGGGGCTCCCATCAGCACGATGCTTCCAAAGAACAGGACAAGATAGGGAATGAGGATCTCCGGCCTTCTGGGCGACCGGAACTCCAGTTCCACCAGGTAGTCGAGCGAGAATTCGACGGCCACAAAAACCATGAAGGAGACGGGTCCGGCGTAGAACCGCCAGCCGCTGCCGGAACGAATGAAACTCACCAATGCCAGGCCGGCCGGAATGCCCAACCCGATGATGACAGCGCCCATGATGCGGTTCATGTCAGGATCGATAACTCGCGAGGCGAATCCGGCAGCCTGCAGGAGGTTGACGAGGTTGACCACCACCCACACCGTGGTCAAAGCTCCCGGGCGGGCAGGGAGAACCGGTGGCGATCCCGGGCGAGGAGGAGAACGATGCACAATCAGAGAATACGCAGGCGGCGGCCCCTGCGGACCCATCGTCGGGAGTAGGTTGGGAGACGTTCGGAGGAAGTGTCGCCCCTATGCGGATGTCGAGACGGCTCCTTCGGTGGATCAAGAAGCCACCGCAGATCCTCTACGCCCTTGGACTCGGGCCGGTATATGGCCGGTTGGTGCTGCTGCTCATCACCACCGGTCGCAAGACCGGCCGGCCCCGAGTGACGCCGCTTCAGTACGAGGAGATCGACGGTGCAATCTACGTGGCGTCGGCACAGGGCGACCGGGCCGACTGGTTTCGCAACATCCAGGCGGACCCACAGGTAGAGGTCAGGGTTCGGTCTCGTCGTTTCTCCGGTATCGCCGAGCCAATCACCGATCGAACGCAGGTGGCCGATTTCTTGTACTACCGGCTGCGACGCCATCCGAGAATGATCGGCGCCATCATGAGGAGAGAAGGATTGCCGCCGGACCCGGATCGGTCTGATCTCGAGCGGTACGCAGAAGACCGGGCTCTGGTGATCATCCGTCCGTTGACGGGGTCAAGCACGAGGAGCGAATAGGTCGACAGGGTTGCCGTCGGGATCCAGGACGGTCGCATAGCGCTGACCCCATGGTGCATCGAACGGAGCGAGGTGGCTACGGTGACCGGCGCGAACCAGCGTCACGTGCATCTCATCGACCGCCTCCGGTGTTTCGCATAAGAACGCCAGGCCGATCCGATGCCCGCCCACCGGGGGCTCCCAGACATTGAAACCGCGAACCAGTTCCACCGTATCAAACATCATGCGGATCCCGCCCGGTAGGAACGCCTCGACGTGCGATTCATCCTCTGCCCCGTCGGCAATGTCGACGCCCACAAGTCGGTAGAAGGCCAATGAGGCCGCCATGTTGTCGACGATGATCCCGAAAGCATCGAAGCGGATTGCCATGCTCGCCCCTTCTTGATTGATCCAGACCTACGGAAGCGATTTCGTCTGCCAGCGCCCCGATGTGAGACGGCCTCTCCGAATCGTCTCACAACTCCAGCTGGTGCGTGACGCTTCGCTTCTCCATTTCGAAACCGAGTCGGCGGTACAGATGGTGGGCGCCGGTCGGACTGTCTGCGTCGACGCCGATCGATGCATGGGTCAGTCCCGCCCGCCGGAAAAGTTCGAGCGACGTTGCGATCAGGGCAGATCCTATGCCGCCTCCCCGGTGGTCCCGGTCGACGCCGAGCGTGCCGATCCACCCGTCGCGGCGACCGAGCAGTTCTTCGTCTTCCGGGTAGACCTCATTGATGCTGTAACCGACGACCCGGCTGTCTGCCAGAGCGATCACACTGAGGTCCAACCGCGTTCCGAAGCTTGTCAGCCTGTCCGCCCAGGCTTCGGGGTCGATCGATCCCGATCCCCAATGATCGGCGAACGCCTGGTTGTGGAGGAGGCGGACCTCGTCCGATCGGTTTTCGTTCCACGGCTCGATGTGTGCTCCATCGATCCCGGCGATCGCCAGGGGAGGTTCGAGTGGTCTAAGGAGTTCATCGAACCAGCGGACCGGTTCAAGACCAAAGCGCTCATACAGGTGTTGGGCGTCGCTCAACCACTCCCAGGCAGAGGTCTTGACAAATCGGGGAAGGCTTTCCGGGTAGGTGCTCAGTATGATCCGCGCCCTTTCGAGCTGCCAGCCAAATATGGCCCGTCCGATTCCTCGTCCGCGCCACTCAGGATCGACGGTGCCGAACAAGAATGCTCGCTCCAAACGCTCCCCGCTCGGATGGTGCCAGACGTGACCCCAGCCAACAGGGCGGTCCCCGAGAACAGCCAACCGCACGTCCTCGGTCGGGTCGAGATGCGGATCCTGAAAGAGCTCCCGGATCTCCTGGATCGGAGTCACGAGCGGTTCCCGGTCGTGGATTTCAGATTTTCGGACGAGAGCGTGGATTGGCTCTGCGTCGGAGGGCGCCGCAGGCTCTAAATGGAGGTGGTGCATGACCGGATCAAGGGTACCGAAGCCTTGTCGGGGTGTCGCCAATCACGGTCAACGCTATGGGTTTCTCCGCCGGACGGGTATGGTGGGGGCTCCGGGAAAAACCTTCCCGGCGGCTCTCCGCCCGGATCGAGCCGTCCCCGTACTTCAGGAGCACCGTGGCCATCGCCGCCGAACACCTCAACACCGCAACATCATTCGCCGAACTCGGTATCGCCGGCGATCTGGTCGATGTCCTTGAAGGAGGCGGCATCGCCGCTCCCTTCCCGATTCAGGCTCTCACCATCCCGGATGCTCTGAGCGGCCGGGACGTGTGCGGCAAAGCCAAGACCGGATCGGGCAAGACCCTGGCCTTCGGGCTGCCGATCATTCAGAACCTCAAGGACGCCGAGAACAACCGGCCCGTGGCGCTGGTGCTGGTTCCTACCCGGGAGCTGTGTTCCCAGGTGACCGACGCTCTACGACCGCTTGCCCGAGCTCGGGGCCATGAGGTGGTCGCCATCTATGGCGGTGTCTCGATGCAGCAGCAAATGGATGCCCTGGATCGCGGGGCTGAAATCGTTGTTGCGACTCCGGGACGCCTCATCGATTTGTACGAGCGGAAGGCCCTGGCCCTCAACGGGGTTGAGATGGCTGTGATCGACGAGGCCGACGAGATGTCCGATCTCGGTTTCCTCCCCCAGGTGCGATGGATCATGCGAGCGGTGGAGGGAAACCACCAGACGATGCTGTTCTCCGCCACCCTGGGCGGAAGCGTGGGGGCGCTCATCGACAGCTACATGGAGGATCCGGTCTTCCATGAGGTGGCGTCCGATTCGGTGACCGTGGAGACGTCGGAGCATCGATTCATCCAGGTGCACCGCATGGACAAGGCAAAGATGGCTGCCAGGATTGCAGCATCGGCGGAGCGAACGCTGGTCTTTGTTCGAACGAAGCGGGGCTGCGATCAAGTAGCTGATGAACTTCGCGACCTGGGCGTTGCCGCCCGGCCCATCCATGGCAACCTTCCCCAGGGCAAGCGGGAACGGATGCTGGCCGCCTTTGCAGATGGGCACAGCAAAGTCCTGGTGGCCACCAACGTCGCGGCCCGTGGTCTGGACATCGAGGGTGTGGACATCGTGCTCCACTTCGACCCGCCGGAAGACTCAAAGACGTACGTGCACCGCTCGGGCCGCACGGCCCGGGCCGGCGAAGAAGGTCTCGTCGTCACCTTTGTCGAATGGGACCAGATCGAGATGGTGCACAAGGTGCAAATCGAGGCAGGGCTCAGCGAACCCATCGTCAAGATGTTCTCCAACGACGAGCGACTGGACGATCTGACCGCTTGGGAAGCGCCGGAACATCTCATTCGCCCGGAGATGAAACGCACCACAGTCCGGGCCGCCCGCGGCAGGCGCCGCCGATAGCAGCTGGGCTTGCCGGGCGGGGCCGGCGGACGACTACGAACCGGGCGGTCTGCGGGGGTTTCCTAGCCCGTTCTCGATTCATCTCTACGGTGGTGTCCGACGTCTGTTTCATTCAAGAAATCCTCCCGGCAGGCCGAAAAGAGACCTGCATGTAACCAACCAACCGGTTGGCAAAGGGAGAGAACGTGGCATCACCCGAAGGTACATCCTGGCAATCGCTGGTCCGCGCCAGGATGCGAGAAGAAATCGACGAATGGGTAGCCGAGGGCCGCAGCGAGCCCCAGACTGATCGTCCGCTGGTGCTCATCGACGTCATGGGCGTTGTCAGTGACAGCACCAAGCCGGATGTTCCCAACGGCGAGACTTCCCCGCCACCTGGCGACGACGAAGGTGACGTCCTCGTGATTCCGCCCCACATGCCCCCCCTCGTGAAGCACCTCATCGAGATCGCCGACGTTCGGTGGAGCTCCCAACTCGATGAAGAACTGAGTGATCAGTTGACCTCCCGGCTGGGAGTCGGTCCGCTGCCCTCGGTTGAATCCGATGATTACGGTCTAACCGAGCCGGCCGTCCGCGAAGTCTTGTGGAAGGCGGCATCGGCCGGACGGGCGACATACCGGATCGAAAACGTGTCGAGCGAGTTGCCCTCCCGGCTTCCCGACAGCACGGTTCTGATCAACATCGCTCCCGACAAGGTCCTCCGGGCCGAGCATCTGCCTCCCGAACTCCGTCCGGCCTGATCTCCTTTCTGCCCGGTAGCCTTTCAGATCATGCGTGGCTTGACCCTGGACGGCGTTGGAGTGATCACCTACCGAACCGATCTGCCGGAACCGGAGCTTGAGCAATCGACCGATGCCGTCATCGCCGTCACGCGGGCCGGCTTGTGCGGGTCGGATCTTCATCCATACGAGGGCCGGGAACGAGTCCGGTTTGGGGTTGTTCCCGGTCATGAAGTTGTCGGGGAGGTCGTTGCCGTCGGGAACGATGTTGCCGGTTTCTCGCCGGGGGATCGAGTGCTCGTCCCTTTCGCGACGAGTTGCGGAACCTGCCGGCCGTGCCGAACAGGGTTGAGCGCCCGCTGCACGTCGGGTGAGCTGTTTGGTTACGCAGATCCCGATGACCTCTCCAAGCCCGCTCTGCACGGTGGTCAAGCAGAACGCGTAAGAGTTCCGCTGGCCGCGTCGACGCTGATGCGCGTGTCCGATCAGATTTCCGATGAGAACGCCGTGCTTCTGGCGGACAACTTCCCCACGGGTTGGCATGCAGCCGAGTGGGCCGGGATCGTCCTCGATGAACCGTTGGTCGTCATTGGTTTGGGTTCGGTCGGGTTGTGCGCCGTGGCTGCTGCGCTGGCCATGGGCGCCGCGCCGGTGATCGCGGTCGATCCCGTCCCGGATCGACGGGATCGGGCCGAGTGGTTGGGGGCTCAACCGAGAGCGCCGGGTGATGCTGCAGCAATCGATCCGGTCGGGTCCGTCGTCGAAGCGGCCGGGACTGCGTCTGCGCAGCGGCTGGCGGTGCAGCTGCTGAGGCCCGGGGGCACCCTATCGGTGATTTCTGTGCCAACTGCCACCCATTTCGAGGTGAGTCCGGTCGAGGCCTACGACCGCAACTTGACGATGCGGTTTGGTCGGGCACCCGTCCGGTCGATTCTCGATGGGCTCCTGACCAGGGTTCAGGCCGGCGAGGTATCGGTACCGGGAGATCTCCTCCTGACACACCCCGCAGTTTCCTTGCATGACGGCGCCGACCTGTACCGGCAGTTTGCAGCTCGTGAACAGGGGATCCTCAAAGTCGCGTTCGTGCCATGACGAGTTGCGCTGTCCACCACCAGTGGCCTAGGCGACCCACTGCATCCATAGAACGGTGAATACCGAGGCATAGAGCAAAGAGACCGTCGCCACCACAGCGGCGATCCAACCTGCGAATGTTCCGTACCCGCTTCGATGGAAGGTCTTCCTGGCCAGAATCGCAAAACTGCAGAACACCAGAAGAGCCCCGGCGACCTGCAACCCGTAGCCCCACCAGCCCGCGACGGCCCCGACCTGGGATTTCCAGCCGAAGACCTGGATGGTGTTCAAGGGATCGGAGAAATGCAGGTATCCACCGACTCCTCCCACGACGACACCGAGGATGCCCAGCAGCGACTCAGAAGTGTGCCGGGTCGTCAACGGGGGTGGCCTGAGACCAACCTCATGTTCGCGGAGCTGCGTCATCGTCACCTCCTCAGCTCCGAATGTACGCCGACGAGACCGCCAGAAGTAGGGCCATAGGGCCCTAGGGGATCAGAGGCGTTTCTTGGCCAGCTTGCGTTCGCTTTCGGTGAGGTACCGCTTGCGGACCCTTACGGCGGTCGGGGTCACCTCAACCAGTTCGTCGTCGGCGATCCACTCGATCGCGGTCTCTAGGGTCAACCGTCGCGGAGGTTTGAGCCGGATTGCCTCGTCTGCAGCATGGGTTCGGATGTTGGTGAGTTGTTTCGGCTTGGTTGGATTGGCAGGCATCTCATCGGTACGCGAGTTCTCCCCGAAGATCATGCCCTCGTAGACCTCTTCGCCCGAGCCGATGAAGAGCTCGCCCCGTTTCTGCAGATTGTCGAGCGCAAACCCGGTCGACGTCCCCCGCCGGTCGCACACCAGTGGCCCACCTTGACGGTGAGGGAGTTCACCCGCCCAGGGCATCCATCCGGCGTGATGCTGATGCACCAGTGCAGTTCCCCTGGTGGTAGTCATGAGCAACGAACGGAATCCCAGAAGTCCGCGGGCCGGGGCGTTGACGGTGACGATGGTGCGGCCCCGATCGCCCGGGCGGAGATCAATCACCTGCCCCTTGCGTGGTGCAACCGCCTGGGTGACGGTACCGACGTGTTCGTCGGGGACATCCACGACTGCACGCTCGACCGGTTCATGAGGTTTGCCCTCAATCTCGCGGATAATGACTTCGGGTCTGCTGACCTGCAGTTCGAAGCCCTCGCGGCGCATCGATTCGATCAGTACCGCCAATTGCAGCTCGCCGCGGCCCGCCACCTCGATGATCTCGGGGGAGGCGGTTGGTCCGATGCGAATGGACACGTTCCCGAGCACTTCTCGTTCCAGACGCTCGCGGATCTGACGGGAAGTGAGCAACGAACCGTCGCGTCCGGCCAGCGGCGATGTGTTGACCCCGAACGTCATGCGCAGGACCGGCTCGTCGACGATGAGACGGGGGAGAGGCTGAGGATCATCAGGATCGGCCAGCGTGTCCCCGATCTCCACTTCAGGGAAACCCGCGACCACGAACAGGTCACCGGCGGTTCGTTCGGCGACGTCGATGCGTCCCAAGCCTTCGAATCCCAATAACTGGCCCAGTTTCCGCTTGAGCGGAGGTTCTTCCTCGTTGCTGTGGCAGAGGGCGATGTGGTCGCCCGCCCGGAGCGTCCCGTTCACCACGCGGCCGATGGCCAACCGGCCCAGGTAGTCCGAGGCGTCGAGGTTGGTCACCAGGGCCTGGAGCGGGGCCCGCGGGTCCCCGGCGGCGGCGGGGATGGTGTTGACGATGGCGTCCAGCAGAGGAGACAGGTCGGCGCCCTCCGGGGGAATGCCAACTCCGTTGATGGCCTTGCCGTGGCGGGCGATCGACGAGATGATCGGAAACTCGATATGAGCGTCGGTGGCTTCCAGATCGAAGAAGAGCTCGTAGATCTCATCAACCACCGCTCCCAAACGGGAGTCGGCCCGATCTACCTTGTTGACAACGACCACTGCAGGCAGGTGAAGGTCAAGTGCCTTGGAGAGCACGTATCGCGTCTGGGGCATCGGGCCTTCCGCCGCATCGACGAGCAGCAACACGCCGTCCACCATGGCGAGGGCTCGCTCGACCTCACCACCAAAATCTGCATGCCCGGGAGTATCGACCAGGTTGATCTTGGTGCCTTTCCAGTCGATCGAGGCAGCTTTGGCGAGGATGGTGATGCCCCGCTCCCGTTCTTGATCGTTCGAATCCATAACGCGCTCAACCCGCGTCTCGTGAGCGGAGAAAACTCCGGCTGCCGACAGCATCGCGTCGACCAGGGTGGTTTTGCCGTGGTCGACGTGCGCGATCAACGCCACATTGCGGAAGGGGGTGCCCGACATGAAGCCAGAATGGTAGCCGCTCCCTGCATTGTCGGAAATGTGCGGTCCGTTCCGCTTCGGTCTCGAGCCGCCGGGGGAGAGACCTACTCGCCGATGTCCTCGTTCCACAGCTGCGGCCGGGAGGCAATGAATCTCTCCATGAGGCGGACGCAGGCCGGGTCATCTACGACCTCGACCTCCACACCGCGACTGCGAACGTACTCCTCGGGTCCCCGGAAAGTGCGGTTCTCGCCGACGACAACCCGGGGGATGCCGTACAGCAAGATGGCGCCGCTGCACATGTCGCACGGAGATAATGTGGAGTAGATGACGGCCCGCCGGTAGTCGGCGGCGACGCGGCGGCCCGCGTTCTCCAGACAGTCCATTTCGGCATGCAGGATGGAGCTGCCGCTCTGCACCCGCCGGTTGTGACCCCTACCTGCCACCACACCGTCGATCACGAGAACCGAGCCGATGGGAATCCCACCTTCAGACAGCCCGATCCTTGCTTCATCGATTGCTTGTCCCAGGAATTCATCCATAGGTCCAATCCTTGCACAGACTCCTGTCCATAGGCAGGGCCGAGGGGCCGTTGGTCCCTAGCGTCCCGGCATGCTCATCATCGAATATTGACTCATACGGCATCCATCGGGACGGTCGACGACTTGTGATCGTCCTGCAGGCAGGGGAGACGGCAATGGCAATTGAAGTACGCAAGGTTGTCCTCGAGAGTGTCACCGATGCGTCGGGGCTGAAGGCTCTGATCGAACAGGGCGTGTTTGCGGCAGATGACGTCATTGCGGTCATCGGGAAGACCGAAGGCAACGGAGGCGTCAACGACTTCACCAGGATCCTGGCCGATCGCGCCTTTCGCGATGTCCTCATGGAACTGGGAAGCCGTCCCATGGAGACCGTCAAAGAGATCCCGATGGTCTGGTCGGGCGGGACCGATGGCATCCTCACCCCGCACGCAACGGTCTTCGCAAAGGTCGCAGGCGATCCCGATCCTTCGGACGAGCCGCGCCTGGCGGTCGGTTACTCAATGAGTGAGATCATTCTTCCGGAGGACATCGGTCGTCCGGCAATGGTCGAGAAGGTCGCCGAGGGAGTCAAGCGGGCGATGCACGAAGCCGGCATTGAAGATCCGGCCGATGTCCACTACGTGCAGACGAAGACCCCTTTGCTGACCATGGACACAATCAACGACGCCAAATCAAGGGGACACACGGTGGTAACCGAGGACCCGCTGGAGTCCATGAACATCTCCAACGGCACATCCGGCCTTGGTATCGCGTACGCGCTTGGGGAACTGGGTGCCGTTCCTACGGCAGACCAGATCGGCCACGATCTATCGCTCTTCTCGTCTGTGGCTTCGTGTTCCTCGGGTGTAGAACTGGACCAGGCCCAAACTGTGGTCGTCGGCAATGTCCGGGGCGCCGGTGGCCGCTACCGCATCGGTCACAGCGTCATGAAGGATGCCCTCGACTTTGAAGGCGTTTACGATGCAATCCGCTCGGCCGGCCTCGATCTTCCGGAACGGGCCAGGCCCTCCGACATCGGGGGCAAGCTGGTCAACGTGTTCGTGAAGTGTGAAGCGGATCCGACCGCCAAACTCCGCGGGCGTCGCCAGGTGGCTCTTGACGATTCGGACGTGCACCACCACCGCCACATAAAGGCCGCAGTTGGGGGTGTAGTTGCTGCGGCCGTCGATGATGCGGCTGTATTTGTTTCGGTGGCCGCCATCCATCAGGGACCATCTGGTGGCGGTCCCGTTGCCGCCATCGTTGATCTCGGCTGAGGAGCGATAGTGCCTGTTCGCCAACACTCGGCCGGCCTGAAGGCCCCTCCCACCTCTTTGCCTGCGGCCGCCAGTCGCGGGGTGCGCCACATCCTCGACGGTCCCCGCCAGCCCGGGGTTCTCTTGGGGACTTCATCGAATGCCGCCTGGATTCAAGCTCGCGGGCACGTTCTGGTATTGGGGGGCGGTAATGCGGTGCGGCTCCCCAACGGCGTGACGGTCGCGAAACCGGCTCGCGCCGTCCAATCGTCCCGCGGCGAGCCGTGCCTGGTAGGCGACGGGAGGTTGGAGGTCGGGAGCCTTGTAGCCAGCGTCGTACGCTGGTGGGACCCGCGCCCGGTTCTGGACCCGGTTTCCTCCGAGTTGATGAGCGGGCTCATGGCCGACGCCCGGAAACGGTTTGCCTGTGTTGACGACGGGAGTTTGGGCCAAGCACTCCTGGACAACAATCCGGCCGCGGTTCGCCATGCCATGTGCGGGTTGCTCGGGAAAGGCGAGGGTCTCACTCCAGAGGGAGACGATGTGCTGGTCGGCGTCCTGGCCGGCTTGCGGCTCCTCGGGCCCGCCCTCGGCGTCCCCGGAGCCGACGGCATGCAGGCTGCCATGGCTCCCATTGTGCTGACCGAAGCACCGTTTCGCACCACTGCGTTGTCGGCATCTCTGCTGCGCCATGCGGTGGCGGGAGAGGTGGCCGATCCGGTGGCCGCCTTCCTGCAGGCAATCACCGGCCGCGGTGACATAGCTGAAGCCACCGACGATCTGCGCACCATGGGCCACACATCGGGAATTGCCACGGCGTGCGGGGTACTGCTGGCTGCGGACTTCCTTGTCGAAAGGAGTGCTCGCGATGGACAGCATTGAGGTTCGACGGGGCACATACCACGACTCGGTCCGTTTGATGCAAGCGAGTCGGGCGCTGCAACAAGCTCCAGGGGTCGAAGAGGCTTTGGTGGCTATGGCGACCGATCTCAATCGGGAATTGCTGGCCGGGATGGGATTCGACGTCGAGGCCCTCGGCGAGGCCGGGTCCAACGATCTGTTCGTTGCCGTACGGGCGTCCGACGAACAAGCCGTCGGTCATGCTCGCGAAACGCTCGAGGCGGCACTGGTGGCCAGGGCCGGCGGTGGATCGGAGATGCTGGCTGCCCCACCGGCCCATGTCATCGGGTCGGCGGCCGGGGGCGCCACCCTGGCGTTGATCTCGGTTCCGGGTGAATACGCCTTTGTCGAGGCGATGGACGCTTTGGCGCACGGCCTCGATGTGATGGTATTCAGCGACAACGTTCCGGTGGCGGATGAGGTGATCCTCAAGAAAACGGCAGGCAAGCTTGGCTTGCTCGTCATGGGACCAGACTGCGGAACCGCCATAGTCAACGGCGTCGGCTGCGGCTTTGCCAACGTCGTCGAACCGGGCCCGGTCGGGGTGGTCGGTGCTGCAGGGACGGGCATTCAACAGATCACGTCGCTGCTCGACGACGCGGGCGTCGGTGTGCGCAATGCGCTGGGAACCGGCAGCCACGACCTGTCAATCGAAGTCGGCGGGATCTCCACCCTGCAAGGACTGGCCGCTCTTGATGGTGATCCCAGCACCGAGGTTCTGGTGGTGGTCTCTAAACCGCCTGCCCCTGAGGTTGCCGACGCTGTGAGATCGGCCGCGGCAGCCTGCAGCACGCCGACCGTGCTGGCGTTTCTGGGCGAGGCCGGCGTCACACTCGAGGGAGCGGTGCGCCGGACGCTCGAAGTCCTTGGCCGGGAACCCCCGGTCTATGCGTCCTGGCCTGCAGCCGACGGGGCTCACCGGCCGGGGGTCTTGCGGGGATTGTTCTCAGGCGGCAGCCTGAGCAGCGAAGCGGTCCGGCTGGCCCGGGCCACCCTGGGCGAGGTAGGCGAAGATGAGAGCGCAGCGGACCACGCCATCGTCGATTACGGCGAGGATGAGTACACCCGCGGCCGTGCCCATCCCATGATCGACCAGCGGCTCAGGCTGCAACGTCTGGAAGCGGCAGGTCGGGATCCCCACGTTGGCGTCATTCTTCTCGACGTTGTACTCGGACACGGGGCCCATCCCGATCCGGCATCCGAGCTGGCTCCAGCAATCGCCCGGGCCACCGGAGCGGGCGCTGCCGTCGTCGTATCTCTTTGTGGCACCAGGGGCGACCCACAGGATCGCGATCGACAGGCTCGCCTGTTGAACGAAGCGGGTGCCTCAGTTTGGGTTTCCAATGCCGCTGCGGCCGGATATGCGATTTCGCTCGTCGAAGGAGGTGGACGATGAACGGACTCGAACGGCTCCTCGGTTCGGAGCCGGTCGTCGTAACGGCCGGGGTCGAAGTGCTGGCCGGTGCCCTCGAGGCACAAAGCGTTGCGGTACGCAGGACTGAATGGAGCCCCCCGGCTGAAGGAACCGGAGTAGCCCTGGCCAAGCTGGCCGCGGCGCCGGGTGTCGCGGAAGCCAATCAGCTGGCGATCGAGCGGATGCTCGAGGTGCGCCCGCATCTCGTTGATGTTGTCCCGGCCGCACAGGTCATCCCGGGCCTTACCGAAAGGACTTTCCTCCACGCAGGTCCGCCGCTGTCGTGGGCCGATGCGAGCGGACCGATGCGCGGAGCGCTGATGGGGGCCATGCTCTACGAAGATCTGGCGAGCACCCCCGAGGAAGCCGCCGCCAAGCTGGCCGCCGGTGAAATCGAGCTCGCTCCGTGTCACCACCATCGCTCGGCCGGTCCGATGGCCGGCGTGATCAGTCCTTCGATGCCCGTCCTGGTGGTGCAAGATCCGGCAACGGACGGTGTGGCCTATTCGACCCTCAACGAAGGGCTCGGCAAGGTCCTTCGCTATGGCGCGTATGCTCCTGAAGTCATCGACCGGCTTCGGTGGATGGACAGGGTGCTGGGACCGGTGTTTGGAGACGCCGTCCGTCGGAGCGGTCCGATCGATCTTCGCTCGCTTCTCGCCCAGGCGCTGCAGATGGGCGATGATGGGCACAATCGCAATAGGGCCGGGACCTCGTTGCTGCTTCGCACCATTGGAGCAGCTCTCGTAGAGAGCGACATGTCCGCAGTGACCGAGCGGGCGGCCGTCTACTCCTTCATCGACTCGAACGACCATTTCATGCTGAACGTCGTGATGGCTGCTGGGAAACTGACCGTCGATGCAGCAGCCGGAGTCGAGCACTCCAGTCTGGTCACCGTGATGGCCCGCAACGGGACCGATTTTGGTATCCGGTTGTCGGGAACCGGGGACCAGTGGTTTACGGCTCCGGCCCCGGTCGTCGATGGCCTGTTCCTCGGTTCGTTTACCGCCGCTGATGCCAACCCCGATATCGGAGACTCGGCGATAACCGAGACCATCGGCCTGGGAGGGTTCGCGATGGCTGCTTCTCCGGCCATCGTCGGGTTTGTCGGCGGTACGGCCAGCGGCGCGGTTCAACGCACTCTGGCAATGTATGAGATAACCATGGCCGAACACCCCTCGTACCAGATACCGATTCTGGAGTTCCGGGGAACCCCAACCGGAATCGACGCCATGCTGGTCGCCCGTACCGGAGTACGTCCGCAGATAAACACCGGGGTGGCCGGCAAGGAACCCGGCGTCGGAATGGTCGGCGCCGGATTGGTCGAGGCTCCGATGGCTTGCTTCGTGCAGGCGGTCAATGCTTTGGCCGACCGTGTGGGCGTTGCATGATCGGGGTGCAACCGGGGAGTGCCACGCCGTCCGGCGCAAAACGCGTAGTTTTGACAAAACGACAAGCAAGGAGGGTGGTATGACAATCGCCCAGGTGTTCGACTACCAGCGCCCCGGGACGCTCGATGAAGCCGTACAGATGCTCACCGGCCACCCCGGAGACGTCCGTGTATTGGCGGGTGGTACCGATCTCGTCGCGTGGTTGCGGGACGAGGCTGTGGCACCGGACCTGCTCGTCGATATCAAGCGGATCGAGGGCCTGGGAGAAATCGCGGATGAGGGCGACGCCCTTTCGATTGGTTCACTGGTTACCTTCGCCGATCTCATCAATTCGGATGTAGTGCGGGACCGCCTGCCCCTCATCGCCGAGATGTCTGCAACTGTTGCCTCAACGGGGATCCGCAACCGGGCAACGATGGTCGGCAACATCTGCTCGGCCGTTCCCTCCTGTGATGCCGGACCGCCCCTCCTCGCCCACGGTGCCACCGTCCACACGTTCGGCCCGGCGGGCCCCCGTGAGGTTTCGATCGACGATTGGTTCCTCGGGCCCCGCCAGACTGTGCTGACCACCGGCGAGATCGTGACCAAAGTAGTTGTGCCGATTCCGCCCGGCGGGCACGGTGCCGCCTACGTTCGACTCAGTCGCTACGAGGGCGAGGATCTCGCTCAGGCGTGCGTTGCGATTGTGGCGCCTACTGATCACAAGTTCCGGGTCGCCTTCGGGGCGGTGGCAGCCACCCCCCTGCGCGCCCGGCGGATCGAGTCACTCCTGGAGCGCAAGGCTCTCACCCCCGAGCTGATCGGCGAGGCGATGGCACTGGTGTCCCAGGAGATTTCACCGATTACAGACATTCGAGCATCGAAGGAATTCCGAATGCGGATGTCCGAAGTGATGCTGCAACGGGGCCTCATGGCGGCGGTGCAGCGCCTGGAAGGCAACGGGCCTTCCTACGGAACGAACTTGATGTAGGGGGAGCACATGCGCACGGATATCTCAGTGACGGTGAACGGCGAACCATGGTTGCTAACGGTCGAACCCAACGATGTGCTCCTCGAGACCCTCCGGTCCAAGGTCGGGGTGAAAAGCCCCAAAATCGGATGCGAACGCGGCGACTGCGGGAGCTGTACGGTGCTCCTCGACGGCCATACGGTGCGAAGTTGCCTGGTTCTCTCCGTGGAAGTCGACGGCCACGAAGTGGTGACCATCGAGGGCCTGAACGACGAGGGGCTCACGCAGCTTCAGCAGTTCTTTGTCGACATGAACTCGTTTCAATGCGGATTCTGTGCACCCGGCATCGTGCTGGCAGCTGCGGAACTGTTGGAAGAGAAACCCGAGCCAACCCGCGCTGACGTGCAGGAGGCCATCGGCGGGAACCTGTGCCGGTGCACGGGATACGATCCGATAATCGACGCGGTCCTGGCGGCAGCCGCAGGCGCAGGGAGGGGAGCGGCATGACCACACTCAAGCCCTTTGAGGAGCGAAGCAGCCGTGACCTGGAGTTCGTCGGACAGTCGACCGTGCGGATCGACGGAGTGGAGAAGGTTTCGGGGGCGGCCCGTTACGTCGACGACATGGACTTTGGGCCCGACCTCCTGCATGCAGAGATCGTTGAAAGCCCCTTCGCCAATGCCCGCATCAAGGGCATCGACACTTCGGCTGCCGAAGCGGTCCCCGGTGTCACCAAGGTCGTCACCGGGAAGGACTTCCCGTTCAAGTTTGGCCTGTATATGAAGGATCGTTACGTGTTCGCCCAGGATCGGGTCCGGTTCGTTGGCGAACAAGTGGCCGCAGTTGTTGCCCGGGACCCGAAGGTGGCGATGCGCGCCGCCAAGCTGGTCAAAGTGGATTACGAGGAGCTGCCACCCATCTTCGATCCCATCGAGGCTCTCAAGCCAGACACCGGGCTGATCCATCCCGATCTCGGCGAATACCCCCACGTTCCGTGGTTCTACCCGCACGACAACACCAACATCGCTCATTGGCGCAAGACCCGCAAGGGCGACGTGGAGCAAGGGTTCGCCGAAGCCGATCTGGTCCTGGAAGGCGAGTACACGGTGCCGCGGTACGCTCACTGCGCCATCGAGCCGCACGTCATTGTGGGGCTCTACGACCAATCCGGCCGTCTCACCATGTGGTCGGCATCACAATCGCCGTACACCCAGCGGCACCTGTTCGCTGAAGCGCTGGCACCGCTTGGATTGACCCACCAAGACGTTCGGGTCATCACTCCGTACGTGGGGGGTGGGTTTGGCGGCAAGGCCGGCGTCTCGATGGAGATCATGGGAGCCGCCATTGCGACGGCCGTGAAGGGACATCCCGTCAAGATCCGCTTCACGCGAGAGCAGGAGTTCTACAACACCTACCACCGCCAGGGCATGGTGGCCCACATCAAGATGGGCGTCAAGAACGACGGCACCATCACGGCCATCAAGCACATCATGAACTGGGACGCGGGCGCCTACGTGGAATACGGTGCCAATGTGGTCAACGCGGCCGGGTTGTCGGCGACAGGCCCGTATCGCGTGCCCAATGTATGGATCGACTCGAAATGCATCTACACCAATCTTCCGCCCGGCGGTCCGTACCGCGGATTCGGTTACTCCGAGTTCATGTTTGGACTCGAGTCCCACGTCGACCGGGTCGCCGAAGCGATCGGCATGGACGCTGTCGAGTTCAGGCGCAAGAACGCCATTGTTGAAGGTGACACCCTCGCCTACGGGGCCGAGATGAATCCGTCCGGGTTGATCGAAGCGATAGATCGAACTGCGGCCGCCATCGAGTGGGGCAAGCAGGAGACCTCGGACGATCCCAACAAGGTCATCGGCAAGGGCTTCGCCGTATTCTGGAAAGCGCCGGCTATGCCGCCGAACGCCTCGTCGGCTTCCTTCCTCAAATTCAATGAGGACGGCAGCATCAACATCACCGTTTCGGGGATGGAACTGGGTCAGGGATATCTCACCGCGATGGCGCAAATTGCCGGGGAAGTGCTGTCCGTGCCGCCTTCGAAGATCAGGGTCGAAACACCGGACACCGACCGCAACCCGTACGAGTGGCAGACGGTGGCCTCGCACGTCACCTGGAGCTGCGGGAACGCCGTCCATGCAGCGGCGGTCGAGGCTCGCGAGAAGATCTTCGACGTTGTACACCGTGTGCACGGCTACGAAGAGGAGTCGCTCTATCTCGAGAAGGAGAGTGTGCGGTCCAGCACCGACCCGGATTTCAGTCTCTCTCTGAGCGACTTTGTCATCGACGGCCTCGAATCGTCTGACGGGACGTTTAAGGGTGGACCCATCGTCGGCAGCGGGAAGTTCATGCCCGAGTTCACCTCCACCCGCAGCGACCCCGAGACCAGCCAGGGGGGCCATCCCAACGTTCACTACACGGTTGGCGCTGCCGGAGTGGTCCTCGAAGTCGATCGGGAAACGGGTCGGATGAAGGTCAAGAAAGTGGCTTTGGCCGTCGACGTCGGCAAAGCCATCAACCCCAGTCTCATCGAAGGGCAGATCACGGGAGGGATCGTCCAGGGCCTAGCCACCGTCCTCTACGAGGATATGCGGTTCAGCGACGAGGGGAAGCTGCTCAACCCCAACTTCACGGACTACAAGATCCCCACGGCCCACGACATACCCGATGAGACCATTCCGATCATTATCGAGACGGCCCAGCCGGACGGACCGTTTGGGGCCAGGGGAGTAGGCGAGCACACGATGATTCCGGCAGCACCCATCATCGGCAACGCCATCAAAGACGCCCTCGGGATTCGCATCGAATCGATGCCCATCACCGCCGAGAAGGTGGCGCTGGCGGTCATGAAAGAACAAGCAAGCAAAGGAGACGAGCAGTAATGGCTGTTGACCTGGAGAAGATTCTCCGTCCGGTAGACAACCCGTTGAAGCCGTTTGAAGCGAAATACATGACGCTGGCAAGCGGCGAGCCCATGGTGATCCGGCAGATCGACCGGGACGAGATCCCCGACATCCTTCCCTATCTTGAACCCTTGTTGCATGTCGAACGGGACTACTACGACGTCGTGTGCGCCCGCATCTACTCCGAACTGCTGGCCCACTACCGGTACCGGGCTCAGGACGAATACGTGCTGGCCGTGCAGATCGACGGAGAGCTTGCCGCGGTCGTCAACGGACGCCAGGTTTCACCCGATCTCGGCATGTCCCTGCACACCATTGCCCTGCGGCGCGGCCTGCGGGTCGGCGCCCACGCCTTTGCCGCCAAGATGGAGTACCACATCGACATCCTCGGACACAAAGAGGTGCTGATCGTGGCAGAGTCACCCATCGGGTTCCGTCGCTGGATGATCGAGTATCAGCTCGAGAAACGCTTCGAGACGGCCCATGAACTGGGCGGGGTGCCGTCCTGGGCGCTGACCAAGGAGTTGTTCGATCGGGCCCGCTCGACGCTGGTCGTCGGACGGCGTCCGGTTCCGCCGGAGATTCTCGCCAAGGCCGAGGCCAAGATCCTGCCTCCCTCGGATCCGCCGACACCGCCCGCCGACCTGTTGGCGGCCACCCGGTCGTTGTACGACCCCACGGCTACAGCCCTCATCTCCCAGCGTACGGCTCTGGGAGGGGAGGCGGATCATGCGTAACGTCTACGCAGTCGGGATCGGTATCACTACCTTCACCCGTCTCGAATATCCGCTTTCGGAAATCGCCGCCTATGCGTCGATGCTGGCTCTGAAGGACGCCGGGATCACCGACGTCGATCACGTGTACGTGGCCAACATGGGCAGTGCCCGGGTCAATCACCAAACGGCCCTGGCCAGTGCAGTGGTCGACAGTCTCAGCCTCACCCCGGCCGGGGCGGCGGTGGTCGAGAACGGCCCTGCTTCGGGAGCTTCGGCCATCAAGGCCGGGTTTGCGGCCGTGGCATCAGGCATGCACGACGTGGTGTTAGTCGCCGGTGCCGAGCGCATGCGGGAGGTCAACAACCTCGAGGCGACTGACTTTATCGCCACGCTTACTCATCCAATAGCCGAGTACATCTACGGAGTGACCTTGCCTGCCCACGCGGCAATGTTCACCCGCCTGTACATGGAGAAATACGGGGTTACCGAACGGCATCTCGCCATGGTTGCGGTCAAGAACCAGAACAACGCCATGCTCAACGAGTTTGCCCACCTGCATCAGCCCATCACCATCGAGGGAATCCTCGATTCGCCGGAAGCAATGACCAACAACCCGTATATCTCGGAGCCGCTGCGGTTCTTTGATGCCTGTCCGGTGTCGGACGGGGGGGCGGCCGTCATCCTGGTGTCCGAAGACGTTGCCAAGACGATCGACCGTCCGCTCATCCGCTTGGCAGGTGTCGGCCAAGCGACCGACACCCACGCCGTGCACGAGCGCGATGAGCCGACGGACCTGCTGGCCGTGCGGCGGGCGGCTGCCATATCATTCGAGATGGCCGGCAAGACCCCGCAGGACGTCGACGTGGCAGAACTCCACGATGCCTTCACCATTCTGGAGATCGTGGAGAGCGAGGAGGTCGGCTTCTTCCCGAAAGGCGAGGGCTACATCGCTCTCGAGAAGGGAGAAACGGCCCTGGGCGGGTCGTTGCCAATTAATCCTTCAGGGGGTCTGAAGGGCAAGGGGCATCCCGTCGGTGCCACCGGGGTCGCGCAGGCCCACGAGATTGTGACCCAACTCCGAGGAGAAGCCGGTGAGCGTCAGGTGGACGGAGCCCGGGTCGGATTCACCTGCAACTTCGGCGGCTTCGGCAACAACGTCGTCTGCCTGACATTCTTGAGGGAGGACTGATGCAGCGCGATATCTACGCATACAAGTGCCGGAAGTGCGATCAACTGCATTATCCCTTCCGCATGGTCTGCAAGAAATGCCGACAGAACGACTTCTTCGAATTCGACATCGTGCCGCTCCCGAAGAAGGGCAAGCTGCTGACCTTCACCAGGGTCTACAACCTGCCTGCCGAATTCGAGGTGCCAACGCTGGGGTTGGGCATCGTCGAACTGGAGAACGGTCTGCGCATTACCGGCCAACTCGAGGTGGAGGAGCCCCAGATCGGGATGGCTGTGCAAGGCGTTGTCAAGGTGGTTCGCAAGAGCGCCTATGACAAGTTCTACGGGATGGTATTCACCAAGGCCTGATGCCTTCGAAGACAAGAGCCTCCGGCCCTCAGTGCTCGGTGCCTTTCAGCTGTGGAGCTCCACGACGTCGCCGTCGATCAGGGTGTGGTCGCCACCGACATGCTGGCCTTCGAACGTTCCGGGCCGCCAGACCCGGGCGAATTTCAGGGATGCGGCTATGTCCCGGTGGACCAACTCGGCAACCTGGTGGACGGTTCCACCCCGGCGTATCGTGTAGGGCCGATCCAGGTCGGGAGGCTTGCCTGGTGCCTTGGTGTATACGCGGACAATTCCCAGCCGGGTGAATAACCACGGCCCGATCTGATCGATGCCAGTTCCGGTTGCCGCCGATACGGCCACCGTGGGGAAACGCAACTCTGTTAGGTCCGCAAAGACGCCGATTTCGGTTTTCGGGTCGGCGATCCTGTCGACTTTGTTGACCAGGAGCAAGGTGGGGAGCCGGACCGTAAACGGATCACCTTCATGATCGACGGGCAGGCGAGGGTTGCTGGTATCCGCCGGCCAGCCTGCCGACAGAACGACCTTGCGCTCGACCAGCAGGTCACGAACGGCGACGGCCCGTTCCATACAACCCGCTTCACATAGGTCGATCACGAATAGGCAGGCATCGGCTGGTTGCAGGGCGTTGGCGATCCAGGGGATGGGATGTTCTGTGGACACCGGGGGAAGGTCGATGAGCTGAAAGGCAATGTCTTCGTGTGACATCATGCCCGGCTGCGCGAACTGCGTAGTGAACGGGTACTCACCGATCTGGGCGTGGGATCCGGTCAACCGGGCATGCAATGTGGACTTGCCGGTATTCGGGGGACCGACCAAGGCGAGCTGAGCAGCACCTTCCGGGCGAAACGAAGTCGGAGGGCCCCGTCGTGCTCCACCCTTCTTGGGTCCGGCAAGCTCTTCTGTCAGCTCCTTGATGCGGGTCTTGATATCTGCCTGGAGGTGGTCGGTGCCTTTGTGTTTCGGCAAGGTCCGCAGCATTGTGCGGAGCAGATCGAGGCGGTCTTTCGGTTCGCTGGCTCGCTTATACGCAGCCTCAGCCGTCTTGTACTCGGGAGAGAGATTGGCCGGCATCGAGTCCTATTCTGGTCGATTCGTACGGTGCGTGTGACAGATGCCCTGAGGGGGCCGCCGCAACCCGGGGGCGGTCCGCCGGCCGCCCCGTGAAGAAAGCCGACTCGTCCGATCAACCGGCGGCGGCGGAGATCGCCGAGGCGTGTACCTCCGGGTCTGCTACACCCAGCACGACCCGGGTGTACTCCCAATCGCGGATTGAGATCACGAGCACACGCCTGGGACGGAACACCGCCCAGAACTCGCGATGGGGTTGCCGCCCGTAAGATCCGTGCCGGACGAGTCCCGGAACGTAGGTTCCGGGGGCCCGCAACCAGGTTCCCTCTCCGCGGGGGATGTCCTTGCGATCGATTGCCTCAGCCCTGGTGACGAGGTGGGTGGGGATATCCAGCCGTCTCTTGATGGCCAGCAGCCCCTCTATGCCGCCGAGTCGCACTTGAAGACTCTGCGGTTCGGTAGTGATCTCGATGCTCATATTCCAAGGCTAGGCGCTCACAACTACGAGCAGGACGCCCCGCCTGCGGTTGTGATTGCTTACGGATATGCTCGCCCGAAGCGAGCCGACCAGAAAGAGAACCCATGCAACTGAACGAGTTCCAGCAAGACTTGTGCACCCAGAGTCGCTGGGATTTCTCTGACCTCACGGCGCTCTTCGTTAACTGCACACTCAAGAAATCTCCGGACGTGTCGCATACCCAGGGATTGATGGACATCGCCATAGCCATCATGGAGGCGAACCAGGTGACCACGGAGACCGTCCGGGCGGTCGATCACCAGATCGCGACCGGCGTCTTCGGCGATATGACCGAGCACGGTTGGGATCGAGACGACTGGCCGGCCATCTATCAGAAGGTGCATGGGGCCGACATCCTCGTGATAGGTTCGCCGATCTGGCTGGGCGAGAAGTCCTCGGTCTGCACGCAGGTCATCGAGCGTCTCTACAGCACGTCGAGCCACCTCAACGATGAAGGCCAGTACGCCTACTACGGGAAAGTGGGCGGCTGTCTGGTCACCGGCAACGAGGATGGCGCAAAACACATTGGCATGAACGTGCTGTACAGCCTCCAACACCTCGGATATGTCATCCCCCCGCAAGCCGATGCCGGTTGGCTCGGAGAATCGGGGCCCGGTCCCTCGTACCTGGATCCTGGATCAGGTGGACCGGAGAACGACTTCACCAATAGGAACACGACCTTCATGACCTGGAATCTCTTGCACATGGCACGCATGCTCAAAGACGCCGGGGGTGTACCTGCGCACGGCAATCAGCGTTCACTCTGGGATGCGGGTTGCCGGTTCGACTACCCGAACCCCGAATATCGCTGATGGCGGCTGAGCATCAGGCCGAACCGTGCCCGTGGTGGTTGGGATATGTCCTGGCCAGTCCGCTCCGCAAGCTGCTGCAAAACCCATCAGACCTGGTCGCTCCCTATGTTGAGGACGGGATGGTGGTGCTCGAGCCCGGTTGCGGCATGGGGTTCTTCACGCTCGAGTTGGCCAGACGGGTGGGCGTAACGGGCCGGGTCGTAGCCGTTGACTTGCAGAAGCGCATGCTGGACGGGCTGCGGAGGCGAGCCGGGCGGGCCGGACTCCTTGAACGCATTGACATCCGACAGGTCGCTGAGGATCGTTTGGGCATCCCGGATCTGGACGGGCAGGTCGATCTGGTGCTGGCGTTCTACGTTGTGCACGAGCTGGCCAACCCGGGGGGCTTCTTCGAGGAGCTTCATCAAGCGTTGCGTCCGACGGGGAAGGTCTTGATCGTGGAACCGCGCTCACATGGCGGGGGAGACGAGGGTTTCGACGAGGGGCTCCAACTCGCCGCCCGCTCCGGGCTGGTTGTGTTGGATCGGCCAACGTTCAAACGGAATCAGGTGGCGCTACTCGGCCGGCGGGCTCAGCGATAGCCGGCCTCACAGATAGGCGGCGACCCATTCCTCGCTCCTAGCCCACAGTTCTTCCCCAAGTTGCTCATCCCGGGCAAGAGGACTCGGCTGCTTCGGACGCTCATTGGCGTAGTACAGGCCGGTCTGGTCCACCAGGGCCGGATCGACGGCCAGGCGGATCTGGGTCCTGGCCCCTTCCTCAGGGGTCAGCAGCACTCTGGTTATCAGACCCCGGACCGGCTGCGGGACCCGGCGGTAGATATCGGTCGCAACACCGCCCGGGTGGGCCGCAAAGGTGTTCGGTCCACGGCCGTCGAGTCTCCGCGCAAGGGCCGCATTGAAGAGGACGTTGGCCAGTTTGGATACCCGATACTCGGAGATGCCCGGCAGCCGGCTGGGAGCGTGCAGCCTGGTCCAGTCGATCTCCTTTGCCCCGTAGTGCATGTCGCTGGACACATGCACGATCCGGGCGGGTGCCGACGCCTTCATTCGTTCCAGCAGCAGGCGCGTGAAGAGGTAGTGGCCGAGGTAGTTGACTCCGAAGGTCATCTGGAAGCCATCTTCGGTCGATCCCGTCTGACCGAACTCGCCTGCGTTGTTTACCAGGAGGTGGATGGGGAGATCCCGTGCCAGGAAGTTCTCGGCGGCCCGCTTCACCGTGCGAAGGGAGGCGAGGTCGATCGGCAAGAAGTCGGCCCGATCTGGACCGTACTCCCGGCGAATGGCGTCAACGACGGGCCCGGTCCTTTCTGCCGAGCGGGAAGCCAGGAAGACGTGAGAACCCCGGCGCGCCAACTCCACCGCCGTGGTGCGGCCGAGACCGGTGTTGGATCCGGTCACGATGCTCACCTTGCCGTCGACACTCCAGGGGGCGTTCATGGTCCTTCTCCGAGCGGAACGGCAGGTTACCGCTTGACGGCTGCCTACCTCCAAAGACACCCGAGGAATTGACCTTTGGCCCTGTCCCTAGTTTGCCCGTCGGGGAGATACTGAAACGATCCGACGGAAGGGTGCCCGTGATCACTATCAAAGAAGCAACGACGGAATTCTTGAGCCACAAGCGGGTTGCGGTCACCGGGGTGTCCCGCAATCCTCAGGGACACGGCGGCAACATTGTGTATCAGCGACTCAAAGACCGGGGTTACGAAGTATTTGCGGTCAACCCCAACGCTGATGAGGTCGAGGGGGATCCTTGCTTCCACGATCTCGCTTCCATTCCCGGAGGTGTTGAGGCCGTGGTTATCGGCACGCGTCCCGAGACGGCCGAAGCGACCATGCACGAGTGTGACGAGCTCGGGATCAAGAACGTGTGGATGCACCGTTCTTTCGGACAGGGCAGCGTTTCACCCGCTGCGGCCGAGTTCGGTCGAAGCAAGGGGATCACTGTGATCGACGGAGGCTGTCCGCTTATGTTTGACCCCACCGCCGACTTCGGTCACAAATGCATGCGGTATGTGTTCAGCTGGACGGGGAGCGTCCCCAAGAAAGTGTGAGTCCAGTGGTACGGGAGCCGGACCTGCAGGAGAGAGATCGGTAAGCCCGCGCTCCCGGTAGATTCGCCGTGAGAGATGCAGAATGTGCTCCCAAGGGTCGTCATCATCGGCGGAGGCTTTGGCGGGCTCTATGCCGCCAAAGCGCTGCGTTCCGTCCCCGTTTCCGTCACCCTGATCGACCGCCGCAACCACCATGTCTTCCAACCGCTGCTCTATCAGGTAGCAACCGCCGGTTTGAGCGCCATCGATATCGGAGAGCCGATACGCCGGATTCTCCGCAAGCAAAAAAACACGGAAGTGCAGCTGGCCGAGGTCGTGTCGGTCGATCTCAACGAGCGGAACGTGAGGCTGGCCGACGGCAACCGGGTCGCCTACGACTTCCTGATCGTGGCGACCGGGGCCACTGACTCCTATTTCGGTCACGAAGCATGGGCGGCCCATGCTCCCGGGCTGAAGAGCATCGAGGATGCTCTCGAGATCCGCCAGAGGGTGTTGTCCGCCTTCGAGCGAGCAGAAATCGTTCGGGACGCCGGGGAGCGAGGCGCTTTGCTCACCTTTGCAGTGATCGGCGGCGGACCCACCGGCGCGGAACTGGCGGGCGCCCTGGCCGAGCTCTCCCGGCACACACTCAAGGAAGAGTTCCGCAACTTCGATGCCGGCGACGCCCGCGTCGTGCTGATCGAAGCCGGGGAGCGGATCCTGTCCGGATATCCCCCTCGTCTGTCGGCCCGGGCACATCGCCAGCTCGAACGGTTGGGAGTGGAGATCCGCACGGGAGTGCCTGTCACGGACATCGACGCCGACGGAGTCGATCTGGGCACGGAACGTCTTCCGTGCCGGACGATTCTCTGGGCAGCCGGCGTAACTGCCTCCAGCCTGGGCGCCTCATTGGGTACGGACCTGGACCGGGCAGGTCGGGTGGTGGTTGCGCCCGACCTGACGGTTCCGGGTCATCGGGAGGTGTTCGTAGTCGGTGACCTGGCCCGGGTGGTCCAGGACGGCAAGCTGCTGCCCGGGATCGCTCCGGCAGCGATACAGATGGGCAAGCACGCAGCCGATTCGATCGTCCGAACCGTTCGGGGTGAGCCGACCCGGGCGTTCAGGTACGTTGACCGGGGCACGATGGCCACCCTGGGCCGGAGCTCGGCTATTGCCGTAGTCAAAGGTATCCGGCTGTGGGGGTTGCCGGCCTGGCTGGCCTGGCTGTTCATCCACATCCTGTTCCTGATCGGCTTCCGGAACCGAGCCGTGGTCCTGTTCGAGTGGACCCGTTCCTACCTCACCTACAGCCGCAGCGCTCGCCTGATCCTCTACCCGGACGAATCTGACTGAGCTGCGGCCGGTGCCGGTGTCACGTTCTTCATGAAGAGGGCCACACCGATGCCGATGGCGATGATGACCGCAGCAGCCAGGAAGGTCTCCGCCAACGCCGAGGTGGTCAGTTCTTCCTGGGCGGTGCGCAAGGCATCCTGGTAGGTGGGGTCGCCGAGGGGTGGGAGCACGATCGAAGTGCGAAGCACCCCGTAGCGGTATATGCCCCAGGCGGTGAGTCCCGACAAACCAACGCTCAGGCCCATGAGCCGCAGCACCATCACCAGGCTGGCCGCCACGCCGCGCTCATCGGCCGGCGCCGAATCCACCACCGCGGCGGTGACCGGGGCAAAAACCAACCCGAAACCGGTGCCAAGTATGGCCAGCTGCCAGGCCATCTGCAGGTAACTGGTTGCGGGAGTCCAGCCGGTTCCGAGAAGCAGGAATCCGGCGAGAACTGCGATCAACCCGAAAAGAATCGGGGGACGATACGACCACCGCTCGGTCATCCTCCCGCCTGCGTACGATGCGATCGCCATGGCCGCGGTCAGCGCGCTGAGGACCCAACCGGCGATGACCGCCGCCCGCTCGATACCCGATTCGACCACGTTGACAAACAACGGCACGTCGACCATCACAATGACGAGCGTGGCTCCAACCAGAAAGTTGACGATGACGGCTGTGGTGAGGTTGCGGCCCTTGAAGAGACGCAGCGGCACCAAAGGGTCATCTGTTCTGGCCTGATGGGCGAAGAACGATGCCAGGGCGACGGCGGCAACCGCCAGCAGCCACCACATTGGGCCCCGGGCGGAACCGGTCAGCTCTTCCAGTCCGGTCACACTCTGGATCTGAGCAGATTCGAGGAGAGCGACGTTCAAAGCAACCAACGCAACCGACAGCGTGCCTGCTCCGACCCAGTCGATCCGGTTGCGGGTCGGTTTCCCGACGTGTTCGAGCACGTACCAGGCGGCCACGATACCGATGATGGCCAGCGGGATATTGAGGTAGAACTGCCACCGCCACGATAGGAACCGCACGAGCATCGCTCCGTAGAGCGGACCCCACACCCAACCCAGAGTGTCGATCGCTCCCAAAGTGCCGAGGGCCCGGGCGCGACGATTCTCGGCGAAAACGTCGGCGACGATGGCCAGCCCGATCGGTACGAGCGCCCCGCCTCCCATGGCGGTGAGCACCCGTCCCACCAGAAAGATCCCGTAGTTGGGTGCCAGCGGCACCACGATGGATCCGACCAGGAAGAGGGCGAGCGAAGCGATATAGGTTCGGCGTCGCCCCCACACGTCGCTGAGCCTCCCCATGAACGGCATAACGGCGACGTATGCAATCAGGTAGGCGTTGACGATCCAGGCCATCTGGTTGAGCCCGTCCGGTAGAACGATCCCGAGATCCCCGATGATGGGGCGGAGCATTGTCGCTACGACGGTCAAGTCGTCGGCGGCGATGAATACGCCGAACCCGACCACCGCCAGAACGAGTTTTGGGGAGGCCTTCCGGCTCATCCTTCGAGATCCGGCGGCGTGATGGTGATTGCGGCCCCGAAGTCGAAGAACGTCAAGTCCCACTCCGTCGGCAGGGCAGCGATGGTGGTCGGGAACGTAACACGCCGCAGTTCGCCCGAAACGGGTTCAATCCACGCGTCGATTAGAACGTCCTCGCCCCGCACCATGCCGGCCGTGATGACCTCGACGCGCGGTCCGGCGGCGGTGAATCGGACGTGACGGAACGTCTCCTCTTCTACCAGCTCATCGCCGAGGTCTTCGACCGTGGGAATGCCCTCTCGTAGCAGCGCCCGGAAGCCGACCTCTGGATCGAACAGGGTGGCCGGGTCGAACGTATAGCCGGGAGGCGTTGGTTCCCACAACCCGGTGATCGGGTTCGTCAACCAGGTTTCGCCCTCGATGACGACTGCTCCGACCTCAGTCGATAGTCCGAGGGCGCTGACCGTGACCAGTGCTTCTGCAGCTCCGGGCGACGCATAGCGCCCCGTAGCGCTCACAAACTCGAGGAACCCCTGCGTGTCGATGTAGACCGGTTCTCCACCGCGCAGGATGCTGAACTGCACGGTATCCACCGAGCCCATGATGGCGGCCGACTTCTCCAGGATTTCAGCCGCAGTCGGAGGTGCCGTGGTCGTGGTTGCGTCCGTCGAACTGCAAGCCGCGACGACGGTGGTTGTAGCCACCAGCAAAGCCATCATTCGCCATTGCATGCGGCTCAACTCCTTCCTGCCGGAACTACACGATACCCCCGGGATGTGTCTGAGCCATCAGGTCCGGGTTGGTTCAAGCGGGCGATCTTTTCGCTTTCTCGGCGATGTCCTTGACCACCGCCTCGTTGGCGAGGGTTGTCACGTCGCCAAGGTGTCGCTCCTCCGAGATGTCTCGCAGCAAGCGACGCATGATCTTGCCGGAGCGAGTCTTGGGAAGGTCGTCGGTGAACACGATGCTTTGCGGCTTGGCGATAGGTCCAATCGTGGAAGCCACGTGATCTCGCAGTTCGTGGAGGAGCTTGTCGTCGCCTACCTCACCTGCTCGCAACGTGACGAAGGCGGCGATCGCTTGCCCGATCAATTCGTCCTTGCGTCCCACCACGGCCGCTTCGGCTACGGCCCGATGGGAGACCAGGGCCGATTCGACCTCGGTGGTTGAGATGTTGTGCCCGGCCACCAGCATGACGTCGTCGACCCGTCCGAGAAGCCAGTAGTAGCCGTCTTCGTCCCGCTTGCACCCGTCGCCGGCGAAGTAGGCGCCCGGCATTCTCGACCAATAAGTCTGCACGTAGCGATCCGGGTCCCCGTAGATGGTTCTCAGCATCGATGGCCAGGGCCGCTTCAGCACCAGAAACCCGCCACCGCCCAACGGCACGGAATTGCCGTCGTCATCGATCACGTCGGCTTCGATGCCCGGGAACGGTCGGGTGGCAGATCCCGGTTTGGTGGCGACGACCCCGGGCAGGGGAGTGATCATGATCGCTCCGGTTTCGGTCTGCCACCAGGTATCGACGATCGGGCAACGATTGCCACCGATGTGTTCCTGGTACCACATCCAGGCCTCGGGGTTGATGGGCTCGCCCACCGTTCCCAACAAGCGCAGGGAGGAGAGGTCATGGCGGGCAGGGTATTCGTCGCCCCACTTCATGAACGCCCGGATGGCGGTTGGGGCGGTGTAGAAGATCGTGACCTTGTGCTCCTCGATGATCTGCCAGAGACGGTCGTTGTCCGGGAAGTTGGGGGCTCCTTCGTACATGACGCCGGTGGCTCCGTTGGCGAGGGGCCCGTAGACGATGTAACTGTGTCCGGTTACCCAGCCGATGTCTGCGGCACACCAGTAAACGTCGTCGGGCTTGAGGTCGAAAACGTAGTCGTGGGTGGTCGTTACCCCGGTCAGATAGCCGCCCTGGGTGTGCACGATGCCCTTGGGTTTGCCTGTAGTTCCCGACGTGTACAGGATGTACAGCATGTCCTCGGCGTGCATGACTGCCGGCTCGAAGTGGGTCGGCTGCCCCTCGGTGATCTCGTCGTACCAGAGGTCGCGGCCGTCGGTCATCGATATCTCGTTGCCGGCCCGGCGCACCACTACGGCGTGCTTGATGGTTGGGCACCGGACCAGCGCCACGTCGGCGTTCGCTTTGAGCGGGACCACCTCACCGCGCCGCCAGGCACCGTCCTGGGTGATGACCACCTTGGCCTCGGCATCGGTGATCCGGCTGGCCAGAGCGTCGGCCGAGAAACCGCCGAACACAACTGAGTGGGGGGCGCCGATCCGGGCACAGGCCAGCATGGCAATCGGCAACTCCGGGATCATGCCGAGATAGATCGCCACCCGATCGCCGCGTTCGACGCCGAGGTCCGTCAGAGCGTTGGCGAACCGGGTCACCTCTTCGAAGAGCTCCCGGTACGTGAATGTCCGGGTATCGCCGGGCTCGCCGATCCAGTAGTAAGCCACCTTGTCGCCAATGGTGTCGAGATGGCGATCGAGGCAGTTGTACGAGACGTTGAGGGTTCCGTCGGTGAACCACTTGAAGAACGGCGCTTGTGAGTCATCGAGCACCACCGTCGGCTCGCTGAACCAGGTGATTCGCTCTTTCGCTTGCTTCTCCCAGAACCCCAACCAGTCGGCTTCGGCTTCTTCGTACACCGATGGTTGTGCGTTGGCGGCAGCCGCGAAAGCGGCGGGTGGTGGGAAGGTGCGGTCCTCCGTAGAGAGATTGGCGATGGCTGGCCTCTTCTCGTCCGACACCGGTGGCTCCCTTTTTCAGCGCGTCCCGGCATGCTACGAGAACGAGGGGGTTGGTGTCGGGTGAAGCTCGCTCTTGCTAGCGTCACGACCCGGGAGGAAACCCATGGCGAAACTCGGAAGATCCTTCAATCTCCTGTGGACTTCCTCGGCAATCTCGAACATCGGTGACGGAGTGATGGGAGCTGCATTTCCGCTGTTGGTGGCATCGATTACCCGCGACCCGGTGTTGGTGTCCGGAGCGAATGTGGTGGGGCGTTTGCCTTGGTTCTTGTTCGCGCTGATTTCAGGGGCGTTGGTCGATCGTCTCGATCGGCGACGGGTGATGATTTGGACCGATGTCTTCCGGGCCGTCGTGGTGGGTGCCCTAGCCATTCTGATCGCCTCGGACCAGGCCGGGTTGGCGGTGATCTACGGCGTGGCGTTCTTGCTGGGGTCAGCTGAAACGATGTTCGACACCAGCGCCGAAGCGATCGTTCCCAAGCTCGTGGAGTCACAGGATCTGACTTCGGCTAACAGCCGATTGCAGGCCACCGAGTGGCTGGCCGGAACGTTTGCCGGGCCACCGCTCGGGGCAGCGCTGTTTGTATTGGCGGCGGCGGCTCCGTTCTTGGTGAACTCGGTGAGTTTCTTGATCGCTGCGCTAGTAGTCGCACTCATCGCCGGCCAGTTCACATCTGAGCGAACCGGCCACTCGGTATCAATCAAACACGACATCGGTGAAGGACTGCGTTGGCTTTGGCGTAACCGGGTCTTGCGCACCCTTTCACTGATGGCCGGCGGAATCAACCTCTTCTCAACGGGGATCATTTCCATCTTTGTGCTCTTCGCCCAGGACATTCTGGGGGTGAACGACATCGGATATGGAGTGTTGCTCACAGTGGTCGGAGTGGGAGGCCTGGCTGGAGCAGTGAGTAGTCGGTTCACCGTGGCTCGGCTGGGTCCCGGCGCGACCGTCCAGGGTGTTGTCGTCTTGGGAGCGGTACTGTCGGCAGCGATCGGGGCCCTTTCCGACGTGTATCTGGTGGGCGCCTTGCTCTTCTTCTACGGGTTCGTGGTTATCCATTGGAACGTAGTAGCCGTCACCCTCCGACAGCAGCTCGTTCCCGATGAGCTGCGGGGCCGAGTAGCCAGCGTCGCCCGGTTGATCGCCTGGGGAACCCAACCGGTGGGCGCGCTCCTGGGAGGCCTTTTGGCCGCCGGCTTGGGTTTACGGGCGCCGTTCTATGTGGCGGGGGGAGCCTGGATCGTGATGACGGTGTTAACCGTGCGGATTGTCAACAATCGTTCGATCAGAGCTCTTCAGGAGGCGAGTGGAGTCACTTCCTGATCGGCTGGCGGATGATGGTCTTGAGCTTCTCCGGGGCCGAGCGATTGGGATCCCCGAGGTAGATCTCGTGGTGCTTGCCCCGCAATGAGTACCCCTGGTCGAGGATGAACGCATGGAGCTTCTCGATGGTGGGTGCCTCGTCGGCGTAGGGGCCGATGTGCATGATCTGGGCGGCCGGACCCTCCTCAAAGACCTCGAGCCGGAGTTCATCGAAGATGGGCAGAGGTTCCTTCTTCTTGGCCGTTTCCCGGGCGGCTTCGAATCGCTCCTCGGTGACGTAGTCGGGCTGCATGATCATGAGGGTCCAGGACCATCGGTCTTTCACGCTGAAATCGAATTCTCCATCCGGGAGCCACCACAGGCCTTGGAGGGGCATCACCGAATAGGCGACCTGCTCGTCGGCCTTGATCGAAAATCGCATGGTGTATGCAACCGGGTAAAGACCGGCCATGATCTCGGGGAAGCGGGGGCTGGTGTTCGGGTTGCCAGAACCGTCGGCCATCAGAAATTGCAGGGGTGGCACGTCGACGATTACCGGTGTGCCCTTGGGGGCCGAGTACAGCTCACGGTATTCCTTCTTGAAATCGACGGTTTCCACGCTTCCTCCTCCTGGTGCATTCCCCATGCCTACCCGGACACCGGCTCATCGTCTAGGGGTCAAAGGGCCCGTTTGACAGTCTGCCGCCGGTGACTGGTGCCTTGCCAGGGACGGTCTTCCGCAGCTGGAAACCAGCGGTTACGCCTGGCAGCATGGAGGAATGGAACGTGCCGACTTCGTGGTGATTGGTGCGGGTATCGCCGGCGCTTCGGCTGCCTTCCGCCTGGCCGATCACGGCAGGGTGATCGTTCTCGAACGCGAAAACACAGCCGGTTACCACACGACCGGGCGCTCTGCGGCCCTGTTCACGGAGAGTTTCGAGATCGGGGTGGTGCGAAAACTGGCGATGGCCAGCCGTTCTTTCTTTGAGCAACCCCCACCGGGTTTTGTGGAAACCACATTGCACTCGCCGCTCCCTTTTCTGTTCATTGCCCGCCATGATCAACTCGGTTCGCTGGAGGCGGCACTCGAAGCGTGCCGCGATTTCCCACACGTCCGGCAGGTAGGACCCGATGAAGCGCTCACGCTGTGCCGGGTTCTGCGTGAAGGGTATGTGGACGCCGGCGTCTACGAGGAGGGCGCAAAGAGCCTCGATGTCGATGCACTGCTGCAGAGTTACCTGCGCGGCGTTCGAAAAGCCGGGGGAGTGGTGCGGTTCGGGGCGCCGGTCACGGCGGTAGATCGAGAAGGGACCGGTTGGTCGGTCGTTGCCGGGAATGAAAGGATCGCGACCAGCGTCGTGGTCAACGCGGCCGGCGCCTGGGCAGATCGCATTGGCTCGTTGGCCGGTGCCCGCACCATCGGCCTGACCCCGAAGCGGCGTACCGCCTTCACATTCTCTGCGCCGGAGGGCGTTGATCCCAGAAGTTGGCCGGTGGTATGTGATATTGACGAGGCCTTCTACTTCAAGCCCGAGGCGACGCAGCTCATGGGGTCACTGGCCGAGGAAACACCGATGGAACCCCACGATGTTCGCCCAGAAGAGATAGATGTGGCTCTGGCCGTGCAACGCATCGAAGCAGCGACCACACTCAACATACGCCATGTCTCATCGACCTGGGCGGGACTCCGATCCTTTGTCGCGGACCGTCGTCCCGTGGTCGGAACCGACCCGGACCTGGACGGCTTCTTCTGGCTGGCCGGTCAGGGGGGATTCGGGATCATGACCTCCCCGGCCGTATCCCAGGCGGCCGAGGGATTGATCATTGAGGGGCGCATGCCCTCTGCTCTGGGCGCCCTCGGGATCACGGCGGAGGATATGAGTCCTGACCGGCTCCTCTGACGGAGCACCGAATCGGCTCGGTCTAGCCTCACATCATGAGCCGGAAGCCGTTCCCCTGGAAGCAGATCGTTCCGCTCTCGCTGACGGTGATGGTCGCCTTCGGGATCATGTTGTACGGGTTCTCTGTTTTTCTCACCGACGGAGCGGCCGGCGGCGAGTTCAGTACGGGACTGCTGTCCGTTGCCTACGGAGGCGGGTTGGTAGCGGGAGGGACGCTGGCGTATCCGATCGGCCGGCGGGCAGACCGGAAGGGCGTGCGAGGAATCTTCGGCCTTGGGGCGATATTGGGCGCCGCGGGGTTGACCTTGTTCTCCTTCGCAACTGAACCCTGGCAGGTGCTACTGGCCTGGTGGGGGCTGATCGGTCCGGCCGGGGCGATGACCTACTACGAGCCGGCCTTCGTAGCGGTGGATCGGTGGTGCACGAAGGAACAGCGGGCTAAGGCTCTGGCGGTGCTGACACTCATCGGTGGACTGGCCGGCATCATCTTCCTACCCGGAATCGAACGGTTGATCAGCCTGGTTGGCTGGCGGCCGGCCGTGCGGATCCTCGGACTGCTCTTGCTGCTCACCGGGGGGGCAACGGCGTTGTTCTTCTTACGGCGGGAGCCATCGATTGAACGGGTGGTTTCGATCCACGAGAGGTACTCATTGGGAACGATCCTGCGGGATCGACGTTTCGTGCTGTTCACGGCAGCGATGGTATTGAGCTCGGTCGGGGCCCAGGCGGTGCTCTCGCACCGGGTGGCCCGGTTTGAGGAAGCAGGTTTCGCCGTGGCGGGCGTTGCGCTGTGGGCAGCCGTTGCGTCTGCGCTCAGCTTGCCCGGGCGTTCCGTTGCTCCCTTCCTGGCGCAACGATTTCGCCCAACCACGGTGCAAGCGACGGTGATGGTGCTCATGGCGATCGCCTCCGTGCTGATGATCGATGGCTCCAGCGACTGGCAACTCTCGGGGCACTTCATCGTTTTCGGATTGTCGTTTGGCGCAGTCCTGCCGCTGCGGGCGATGGTCATGAGCCGGTGGTACTCCGGGACCGGGTACGGCCGAACGATGGGTGCCCAGTGGGCCGTTGCCTCCCTTATCGGAGCATCCGGGCCGGCAGTGGTAGGACTGCTCCACGACAGTACCGGGGGCTATCAGATCCCCATCTCGCTTGTCGTGTTCTTGTTGGCCGGAGCCGCCTTTCTTGTGGTCCTGAGCGGACGAACTCCGGCGGGGCATCAGGTTTCCTAAGCTTCGACACCGGAGGCGAAGCCATGCATGAAGCCAAAATCACCGACGGAACCCTCCTTTGGGAACCCTCCGACGAGTGGCGGGCGAGCGCGGGTATCACCCGCTACCTGTCCTGGCTATGGGAACACAAAACGCTTGCATTCGACGACTACGCATCGCTGTGGGAGTGGTCCGTGTCCGACCTTGACGGTTTCTGGGGATCACTGTGGGAGTACTTCGACATCAAATCCCACTCGTCCCACGATGCGGTCCTGTCCACCAGAACTATGCCGGGTGCGGAGTGGTTTCCCGGTGCAACCGTCAATTACGCGGAGCATGCTCTACGCCGCCGGGACGGAGGCACGGCCATCATTGCCGCCCGCGAGGACGGAGACACGGTCAGGGTCTCTTTTGCCGAGCTTCACGATCGGGTTGCCGCCGCCGCAACCGGACTGCGGCGACTTGGCGTCGGGCCGGGCGACCGGGTCGTAGCGCTCCTGCCCAATATCCCTGAGACGCTGATTGCCTTCCTGGCGACTGCAAGTCTCGGGGCTGTGTGGTCCAGTTGCGCTCCCGAGTTCGGGACCGGCAGTGTGGTCCACAGGTTCTCGCAGATCGAACCGAAAGTTCTGATCGCCTGTGACGGATACCGATTCGGCGGGCGCGATTTCGACCGCCGTACGGTTCTTGCCCGGATCGCCGCCCAACTACCCACCCTGGAAGCAACCGTCATCGTTCCCCGGTTGGGTCGAGGTCATGAGCCACACCCCGGCACCTGGTCCTGGGCCGACCTGACCCGGGAAGCCGAATCGCTGACCTTCCTGCCGGTGCCATTCGACCAACCGCTCTGGATTCTCTATTCCTCCGGAACCACCGGACTACCCAAGGCAATCGTTCAGAGCCATGGGGGGATCCTGCTCGAACACTTGAAGGAACTTGCCCTGCACGTCGATCTGGCGACAGACGACAGGTTCTTCTGGTACACGTCGACTGCGTGGATGATGTGGAATCTCCTTGTGTCGAGCTTGCTGGTCGGGGCGACCGTGGTCATGTACGACGGGAGTCCTGGATACCCGGATCTGACGACCCTGTGGCAGCTCGCAGAAGCCGAAGATATAACACACTTCGGCGCCAGCCCTCCTTTCCTCCAGTCGTGCAGCCGGGCCGGCCTTCACCCCGGGAGGGACTACGACCTCAGTGCTCTACGGAGCGTGGGTTCAACCGGCGCTCCCCTCACCCCGGAAGGATTTGCGTGGGTGTACGAGGAGGTGAGCCCGGACGTGCTGCTGGCCTCGATTAGCGGGGGGTCCGACCTGTGCACGGCCTTCCTCGGGGGGTGCCCACTACTTGCCGTTCGGGCGGGGCGGATCCAGTGCCGGCAACTCGGCGCCAGGGTCGAGGCCTTCGATGCCGATGGCAAGCCGGTGATCGGCGAGGTAGGCGAATTGGTGGTGACGGCCCCGATGCCCTCGATGCCGATCTACTTCTGGAACGATCCCGACGGCCACCGCTACCGCTCCAGCTATTTCGAAATGTACCCGGGAGTTTGGCGGCACGGTGATTGGGTAACGATTCACCGGGACGGTTCGTCTGTGGTTTTCGGCAGGTCGGATTCCACCCTCAACCGGGGAGGTATCCGCATGGGGACGAGCGAGTTCTACCAGGTCATCGACGGGTTCTCAGAGATATCGGACAGTCTGGTTATTGACACCGGCGGTTCGGGGCGCGACGGCCGCCTCTTGCTCTTTGTAGTACCGGCTGCCGGTACCCAACTGAATGACAGGTTGCGCCGCCGCATCCAGGCCGCGTTACGGGACGGGCTATCCCCCCGCCACGTTCCGGACGAGATCCATCAGATTGCCGAGATCCCGCTGACCCTGAACGGCAAGAAGATGGAGGTACCGGTCAAACAGATCCTGGCCGGCGTTCCGGTTGACCGGGCGGTACGGCAGGACGCCATGGCCAACCCTGGTTCCTTGGACGCCTTTGTCTCTCTTTCAAGAGAGACCAGCAGGGCGGAAGACTCGTTCTCGGGAGACTCCGATTCGCAAAGCACAACGCGTTAGCGTCACGCTAATCTCGATTTGTGCCCCTCCCCAAGACCTTTGCGCGCGTTAACAAGCTGATCACCAATCCGGTTATGCGCCGCTTCGGGCGCGTTCCGCCGCTGGCCATCATCGTGCACCGTGGCCGGTCGTCCGATCGCGAATACCGGACTCCGGTCTTTGCCTTCCCGACCGATCAGGGGTACGCCGTCGCTCTGGTTTTCGGACACGAGGTCGACTGGCTCAAGAACGTGCTGGCGGCGGGTACCTGCGCCATCGTTCGGCGGGGCCGCCCGAACGACGCGAGCAACCCGCGAGTCGTTGGCTGGGCAGCGGGAAGCAAACACATGCCGATCCCGGTGCGGGTGACGCTTCTCGGATTGCAGGCCCGGGATTTCCTGCTGCTCGACGAAGTTTCCTCTGACACGTAGACCGGAGAACCCTCATATCTGTGCGGCCTGACCTGCTCCAGATACGCGACTCGGGATCCCTGCTTCCATATCGCCCAGAATTCACCCGGGTACCTCGCTAGCGATCCGCTGCTCATGCGCGTACGCTACGGCGCCTGATGCCCCTTCGAGGGCGGAGAGCTGAATGGCAAAAACAAAACGACTAACCGGACAAACGGCCATCGTCTGTGGCGGTTCCAAAGGAATCGGCCTTTCGACCGCCGCCGAGGTGATTCGCCGGGGTGGGTCGGTTGCGGTCGTTGCACGGGGAAACGGATCCCTGGAAGCGGCGGCCGAGCGGTTGCGAGCCCTGGTCCATGAAAGCTCCCAGTATGTCGACGTGATCCAGGCAGATGCGGCAAACCGGGAGGACGTTGGCCCCAAGCTGGAAGCGTTCATGGAACGCCGCGGAGTGCCCGCCTACCTCATCAACGCGGTCGGGTACGCCGGTCCGGGCTACGTGAACAACCTGGGTCTCGACAACTTTCGCCAACACATGGATGTCAACTACTACGGTCAATTGATCCCGACGCTGGTGGTGCTTCCCCATTTCGTGGAGGCCGGCCGCGGACACATCGCCTTTGTGTCTTCCATGATGGGTTACTTCGGGATTATTGGTTACGCCGCCTATGCACCCTCCAAATTCGCTCTGGTGGGCCTGGCCGAAGTCCTGCGTCATGAATTGCGGCCGTCCGGGGTCAGCGTATCCGTCCTCTATCCATCCGACACGGACACGCCCGGCTTCGAGGTCGAGAACAGCGCGAAACCTGCCGAAACCCACGCTCTATCCGCCAATGTGAAAGTCGCGCAACCCGACGATGTTGCCCGCCAGTTCATCGACGGGCTTCTCCGGGGGAAATTCCATATCCTCCCAAGTGGCGCCGGAATGCCGTGGAGGCTGCAAAGATATGCCCCGCGATTGGTCCGGGCCTTCCTGGATCGAGACCTGAGCAAGGCGAGAAGAAGGATTGGCAAGACATGAAGAGCACGGAACCCATCGCACCGCCACCGGCTGCAATGACCGACCTCTTCGACAAAGCCAACGCCTTCACGATCGCTCATGAGACAAAGGCGTCGGGTCTCTATCCCTATTTCCTGGCCATGGAAGGCAACGAGGGCACCGAAGCTATCTATCAGGGTCGTCGGATTCTGATGTTCGGTTCCAACAACTATCTCGGGCTCACCACCCACCCCAAGGTGCGGGAAGCCGCTCAACAGGCCGTCGCCGATTTCGGTACGAGTTGCACCGGTTCGCGGTTCTTGAACGGAACCCTCGAACTTCACCTGCAGCTCGAACGAGAGCTGGCGGCCTGGGTCGGTAAGGAAGCCGCCCTCGTGTTCTCAACAGGGATGCAAACAAACCTGGGAGTGGTTTCCTCGCTGGTGGGGCGCTTCGATACGGTGATACTCGATAAGGATGACCACGCCAGCATCGTCGACGCCGCCCGCTTGAGCTGGGGTCAGATCAAGCGCTACCGGCACAATGACATGGAACAACTCGAGCGGATGCTGGCCGACGTTCCCGATGATCGTGGCAAGTTTGTTGTCGTCGACGGCCTTTACAGCATGGAAGGGGATCTGGCTCCGCTCCCTGAGATCACTGAGTTGTGCAAGAGATTCGGCGCCCGTTTGATGGTCGACGACGCTCACTCGCTTGGCGTAATGGGAGACGGCCGCGGCACGGCGGCCCATTTCGATGTCACGGACTCCGTCGACCTCATTATGTCGACCTTCTCGAAGTCGCTTGCCTCTCTGGGCGGTTTCATTGCGGGCGATGATCAAATCGTCCACTACATCCAGCATCACGCTCGCTCGCTCATCTTCAGTGCCTCGATTCCCCCGGCCAACGCCGCGGCGGCCCTGGCGGCGCTGCAAGTCATGCGAGTAGAGCCTGAGCGGGTTGTGCAAGTTCACCAAAACGCCGACCGATTGCGGTCCGGGCTCAGCGACCTGGGTTTCGACACCGGCGCTTCGGTCACCCCGGTCATTCCGGTAATCGTCGGCGACGACACCTTGACGTTCTTCATGTGGAAGCAGTTGCTGGATGCAGGCGTTTACGTCAATGCCATCATCTCCCCGGCCACTCCAAAGGGACGTCAGCTATTGCGTACCAGCGTGATGGCTACCCACACCGCCGACCAACTCGATCGTGTCCTGGAGGCATTCGAAAAAGTGGGTCACGAGGTCGGACTGATCTGACCGCCGAGGCGCCGGCGGCGCCCCGGCCGGCGATGGTCCAGGGAAGGTTGGCGTTCCATTACCCACGGCGGGCTCCCGTAGATCCGGGGAGGCACTTGTGGACGCCGGGTGACACATTTGCTTCCTCTGCGTCCCTTCACGACCCTGATGGTCGAGGAACTACCCACAGTTCCCGGTTGGAGGCTTCTTCGAGTGAAAGACTTCTACGCTCTCACTCCCGTCGGGAGGTCCCGTCGCTTGCGACGGGTGGCCGTTGCGGCCCTCGAATCGTACGAAATCTCGGTCAAGGATTTGCGGGTGCTGAGCACCGAAACGAATGGCGTATTCCGCGTCGAGGGAGCAGATGGCAAACGCTATGTCGTACGGGTCGGCCGCGGCGGCAACATCGGCCATTCGCTGGATCAGGTTCGGTCAGAGACAGAGTGGCTGACGGCTTTGGCCGAGGACGCCAACCTAAGAAGCCCGGTCCCGGTGCTCAACGTGGCCGGAGAGTCGGTTACCCAAGTCGAAGTGGCGGGAGTTCCGGATCGGCGCAACTGTGTGCTCTTCCGATGGTTGTCGGGTCACCTCCTGGATCGGCATCTCACCCGCGGAAACATGGAGGCCTACGGCACCTTGGCTGCCCAGCTCCACCAGGTCGCCGCGCTCTTTCGGCCGTCTCCAAGCTTCTCGATTGTTCGCTACGACCGCGTGTTTCCGTTTGATGAGCCGGTAGTTCTGTTCGACCCAACCCGATCGGCGTTTGTGACCGATAGCCTGCGTCGGGTCTTCGTCGCAGCTGCCGATCACGTACGGCAAGTGATCGATGATCTGCGGGATCGTGAACCCTCCAGGGTCATACACGGTGATTTGCATCGGTGGAACGTGTTGGTCGGCGGCGGTGGGATCGCCCCTTTCGATTTTGAAGATCTCATGTGGGGTTGGCCGGTGCAGGACCTGGCAATCGCTCTTTACTATCTCGAACACGAAGACAACTATCTCGATCTACGCGCTGCGGTGCGTACCGGGTACGAGCGTATCCGCCCGTGGCCCGATATCACCGGGTCGGAGATCGATACCTTGATTGCCGGGAGAGCGCTGGTGCTTGCGAATGATGTGGAGTTGCTCGAGGAACCCGAATACCGGGAGAAAGCTCCTGAATGGATGGCGGGTTTCGCTGCCCGCATTGTCGGCCTACTCGACCTCTGAAAATGATGTTGGGGAGCCCCGGGAAAGGGGCCTCCCCAAACACCTTGCAGAGGGCTTTACGATTCTTCTTGATACGACTCGATCGTGGTGGTGGTTTGCCGTTTGGGGCGAAGCGCCGATCCAAGGATCAGCAATCCAACCACAATGACGGTGGCCGGGAGAGCCCAGCGGGCGTCGAAGTCGAGCGGCGTGCTCGCGAAGAGGACCGGCAGGGAGATTCCCAGGAACAAGACGCCGAAAACCAGCGAGATGATGTCGAGTGGGTGTCGTTCGTTCATGGGGTGGTCTCCTGGCTCACGATGATCTGGCCTGCGCCCACGCGGGCGTTCACGGTGACGGTTCCGCCGCCGGACCCGCTCGCCACGGTCACGGAACGGGCGACGCCGAGCCCTTCGCTGCTACGCCCGAATACTTCGACCTGGCCGACTCCGGCACGAGCGTTGATGGTGGCACCGACGGCGGCCGGTAGCCTGATTTCGAGCTGGCCGGCGCCGAGTTCGGCATCGACTGCACGCACCTCGCCGCTCCAGTCGACCCCCGTCAGGTCGACGATCAATGTGCCGCTGTCCATGGTGTACGTGCGCGAGACGTCCCCGACGGTGGTCGGAGCGAACGTGCGCACCTCATCTGTGAAGCCTTCAACAGTGTTGCCGATGGCCGCGATCCCCATCATGAAGGCCAGGAACAAGCCGACCACGATCATCAGCCGCGATCGACCCCAGATTGATCCGACCAGCAAACCGGCTCCAACCAGGGCAACTGCCAGGGCCAGGTAGTGGCGAGCGTCCGGGAAGAAGACTCCGGCGTTGTCCAACAGAGCGAGGACTCCAACCCCGATCAATACCGCGGCCACTGTGTAGCGGCCCAACATGGAATGGGGACGTACCCGCCGGGCCCGGCGAGGGCGCGACGGTCGGGGAGTCGCCGCTCCGGCAGTGGCCGGCCCCGCCGCCGGCAAGGCCGAGCCCACCGTTTCGGCGGCGCGATCAGCGCTACCCGGTTCCCGGGGAGTTTGCCCGCGATAGAGGAGGACGCCGAGCACGAGCAGCGCAACGGCCCATCCGAAGCCGGTTCCGGAAACATCCATTGAGATGAGCAGGATGATCAGTGCGATCGCGATCAAGAAAAGACCAAACCCGGATCCTCTCTTCACTTCTTCCAGCCAACGCTCGCCGATCGATTCGTCGCTTCCATCCGGGGGAATGAGGATCCAGCCGGCGAGGTAGAGCAAGACGCCCAGCCCACCGAAGAAGCTCAAGATCACGAAGGCCAATCTGATCAGCCACGTTTCCGTTTCGAAATAGGCCGCAACACCGTTGGCGACCCCACCCAGAATTCCGTCGTAGCGACGCAGGGGAGGGCGGAGGCCCCCTGTTCCACCGACCGGGGGCGGAAGCTCGAGATTCGTGTCGTTAGTCATAGGTGCATTGTCCGCGCCTCGGCCGGAAGCGTCTATGAGGTGTGTCCCTTCCAAAACCCTGATCCTGCGGGTTCGTGTCAGGGTATTCACCTGTTGTGGTGGCAAGAAGCACTGTGGGATCATCCTTGCAGTCCTAGGAGCGCACCGTCGCAGAGCACACAGCCGATCAATCTCTCCATACCGACCGGTCCCGCCCCGGCCTGGCCGTGGTGCGCCGCAGTGATGATCGGGTCTTGACCGGACTAGCAGCCGGGATAGCCCGGGTTCTGGAAATCGATCCTGCCTTTGTTCGGGCGGCCTTCATCACGTTGTCACTGGCCGGCGGATTGGGGGTGGTGGCATATATCGCCGGCTGGGTGCTGACGCTGGAAGAACCCGATCTACGGGCCGAAGCTGCCCTGCAGGAGAGGCTGGCGGTGCGAGGAACCCGGCGGCGGGTCGCCCTGACGATGATCTTCCTCGGGTTCCTCCTGCTCCTCAGGTCGTTTGGCGTATGGTTCGGCGACTCGCTGGTCTGGTCGGTTGCGATGGTTTCGTTTGGATTCGCCCTGACCTGGTCGCTTATCGATGAAACCCGGAGGACCCGGTGGACCCGCCGGGCGTTTTCCACCGCAGATACCACCCGGGGCGGCAGCACCGCCCGCATCGTGGCGGGCGGCGTACTCATGACCGCCGGTCTGGCGCTGTATCTCCAATCGATCAACGCCGTCGGCCTCGTAGGCGGCGTGACGCTGGCGGTGGTAGTCACCGTGGCCGGTGTGGTTTTGGTTTCGGGTCCCTGGATCTGGCGTCTGGTCAACCAACTGACCGACGAGCGGCGCGAGCGGATCAGGCTCGACGAGCGGGCGGAAGTGGCCGCCCATCTACACGACTCGGTGCTGCAAACTCTCGCGCTCATGCAGCGGACCGACGATCCACGTCGGATGGCGATGCTGGCCCGGCAGCAAGAACGTGAATTGCGCAACTGGCTCTACGGGGACGAAGAACCGTCGGCCGGAGAGACTCTCCGCCAAGCCTTGGAAGCGCTTGCCTCGCGGCTGGAAGAAGCCCATCAGGTGCCGGTTGATGTGGTCACCGCCGGTGATCTGCCGCTCACCGAGGCGCTGCGTGCGTTGGTGGGAGCAGCCGGGGAGGCTATCACCAACGCCGCCAGGCATTCAGGAGGGGAGTTGGTTTCGGTTTTTGCAGAGGTGGACGGGTCGAAGGTCGATGTGTATGTGAACGACCAGGGAGTCGGGTTTGACCCTGATGCCGTCCCCGCTGATCGACGCGGTATCGCCGAGTCGATCGTGGGTCGGTTGGAGCGGCAAGGGGGTTCGGCCACCGTCCACAGTGAACCGGGGGAGGGGACCGAGGTGCATCTCGTAGTGAGGCAACCATGATCAAGGTGTTTCTGGTAGACGATCATCAGCTATTCCTGTCCGGCGTCAAGGCCGAACTCGATGCCTCCTTCGAGCTGGTCGGGGTGGCCTCCGATGTCGATGACGCCATCGAGGACATCCAGGCTGCCCAGCCTGATGTTGTTCTGGTCGATGTGCACATGCCGGGGGGAGGCGGCTTGGCCGTCGTCAAGGCCGTGCGCGAGGCCTTCCCGGACATGAAGTTTCTCGCCCTATCTGTCTCGGATGCCGCCGAGGACGTCATCGCCATGATCAGGGCCGGGGCCAGGGGCTATGTGACAAAGTCGATCCAACCCGACGAACTGGCCGCAGCCGTCCGTCGCGTCAATGACGGCGATGCAGTTTTCTCGCCGAGATTGGCCGGATTTGTGCTAGATGCCTTTGCCGACGCGGTCCCCGCTCCGATGGATCCAGAGCTCGACCAGCTGACCCCACGCGAAAAGGAAGTCCTCAGACAAATCGCCCGGGGTTACAGCTACAAGCAGGTGGCGAGGCGGCTCTCGATCTCCATCAAGACGGTCGAGTCACATGTTTCGGCGGTTCTCAGGAAACTGCAACTGTCGTCGCGCTATGAGCTGACCCGGTGGGCCACCGACCGCCGGATCGTCTGAAGGGTTCAGAACTCGTACGGGGCCAGCAGGCGGAGGTCTGAGTCTTCCCGTATCTCAATAGTCACGGGAGCGTGTGCACAATCGTCGCACGGGTCGGCGAACTTGCGGGCCACCTCATCGAGTATGACGACGAGATGGGACCCGGCGCAGTTCGGGTCCTGGTGCCACACCGGGCGCGTGTCCTGTAGTGATTCACGAGTCATATAGCGCACGGTGGTTGTCGCCACGTCGGATCCTCCCTCGGGTACAAGTACCATTGTGAACCATTTGGACTCCTATGGGTAGCAATAGGTTTCATCCATGGGATGAGGCTTGGTCGGGACCCCGGCGGTTTCACTGCCCGTTGCTCCGCAGGTGCGGGTCGCCGCGTCGGAGCCCCGCCCACCGGAGATTCAAGAGTTGACCCCCTATCGGCCGATGACGTAGGTAAGCGTCGGTGATCCTCATCAACGTGGGCGGAGGCGAGATGAGTCAACCTATGAGGGACGATCCCTGGTTCGGCTCCGAACGAGCCGTCCTGGTGCCTGAGCCGGTGGTGGCCTGGCGCCGGTGGCGGTTGCGTCCCGACAAGTCCGGCGCGCCTCTGCTTGCCAGCGCCCACGAAGACTATGTCTGGCTCGGAAGGACCGTGCAAGCCGAGTGCAACCCGTCTCGCACCTGGTCCTACCGCGTGGCATCCCATCAGGCAGACGACCTGGTTCACGAAGTCCCGGCACCGGGTTGCCGGTGTGGCATGTACGCCTACCGGACGCCCGAGCTGGCCCGTCCCATGGGGCCGGGAGTCTGGGTGCACGGCCGCATCCTCCTGGTCGGTCCTATGTTTGCTACCGACTCGGGGTATCGGGGCCGCGAAGCCACAGTGGATGGACCCCTGGAGTTGGCAATCGAATGTGTCGGAGGAGACGATCCCTATTCGCCCACTCGATGCTTCGGCCAAACGGTGCTGATCAAACGCGGCCCCAAGGAGTACTACCCGATCTGCGAGGCACATCAGGGCGCCCCGGTTGGAAAACCGGTGACGGGCCGCGTTGAGCTCCCCGAGTTCATTGAGTCTGTGTCCTTGCTGGCGGAGCGCATGGAAACGCTCGTCGCCACTCCGGTTCGAAGGTAACGCGCCCGGTCCTCGTGGCGCTATGGGCTCTGTCCGCCCTCTGAGCCTCTAGGTTGGATGGCGATGAACGACACAGCGCCGGCGTCACGGCCCATCGGCAGGCTGTTGCGGGTTCCCGGATTTCGTAGCCTGCTTGGAGCGCAGGCTGTTTCTGGCCTGGGCGACTGGATGGCCACCGTGGCGTTAATGGCCCTGATCTTCGACTTGACGGGCTCTGCAGTTGCTGTTGGTGCCATGCTGGCCATCAGGATGGGCCCGGGCGCCGTTGCCGGACCGCTCGCCGCCCAGGCTGCCCGCCGCTGGGATCGTAGGAAAACGATGCTGGCCATGGACCTGGTGCGCGTCGCGGTGGTGCTCGCCATTCCCCTGGTCCGTGATGTCGTCTGGGTGCTGGTGTGGGTGTTTGTTCTGGAATCGGCCACCCTCGTCTATCTCCCTGCTCGGGATGCGCTGGTCCCGGATCTGGTCGAACGTCGCGATCTGCGAGTTGCCAACGGCCTGGTGCTCGGCGCCCAGTACGGGGGACTGCCCCTGGGGGCCGGTCTGTTCGCAGTGTTTGTTGCGGTGGCCGCAGGGATCACGGTACCGCTGCCGGGTGGTCGGCTCGGTCCGGTGTTCCTGGCGGATGCAGCCACGTTCCTGGGTTCGTACTTCCTGATCCGCCGGGTCAAGTCCCCGGAACGCCGGACGGGCACCGACGGCGGACCGATCCGGTTTCGAGACGCCATATCCATTCCCCTTGTGAGAAATGCCGTGATCCCGGTTGCCGGGGTCGCAGCCGGGCTGGGAGCTGTGTTTTCCGTCGGTATCGTGTTCGTCCAGGACACCCTCGGTGCCGGTGACACCGACTTCGCCCTCTTGATCATCCTCTTCGGGGCCGGGGCCTTGCTGGGCCTGGGCCTGGTCCAGGTTGTTGCGTCGGACAACCCGTTTCGGGATATGCGCATCGGGGTGTTGGCCCTGGGCAGCATCCTGGCGTTGATGGGTTTGTCGCCTACGGTGACTGCCACTCTGTTCGGAGCAGTCGGATTCGGAGCGGCGGCAGTGGCGTCGATTGTCTCGGCCATCAGCGGCCTGCAATTGGCGCTTTCCGAGCAGCAACGAATACTCGCGTTCACGGCCTTTCACATTGCGGTCCGTGTTGCACTGGGCATCGGAGCGCTGGTAGCGGGCGGGGCCGCTGATCTCCTGGTTCGGCTAGGAGTCGCCGACCCGGTGCGGCTCGTCCTGGGTGGTGCAGGCGTAGCCGTTTCCGTTGGGGTGGTGGCGGTCTGGGGACGGCTGGATGTCCCGACTGAGACGCGGTGACGGCTTCGATGCGCTGCACTGGATGGTCGAAAGCCCGCTGATCCGGATCTGGTTTCAGCTTCCCAGGCTCTCGGCCACCTGCTCTGCGATCTCGAGCGGCTCTACATACATGCTGCTCTCGACCACGCCATAGTCCCGAATCCAGGCAATCTTGCCCCTGCCGTCAACCAGAATGAATGTGTGGCCGGGCTCGCCCGTCGCCACCGCCCACTGCAATACGTCGTACGCTCCTGAAACACTCTCATCGGTATCGGACAGGAGGGGTGTCGCCCCAACTCCGTACTCGGCGCCTGAGGCGGCCAGGACCTCGGGTGAGTCAAAGGCGATGCTGACCAGAGGAACGTTCAGGGCTTGATACTCGGAGTTGGCTTCCAGATCCACGATCTGTTGCATGCACGGTGGTCAACCATCGGCCATATGGAAGTAGAGAAGGGCAGGTTTGCCAGCGTATTCGTCCAGCGATACCGTCGCCCCCGACGCCGTCGGGAGTTCAAAACCGGGGGCGTCGTCGCCGATCGTCAGACTCTCGCCGGTTGCGTCACTGCATCCGGTCGCCAGCAGAGCAATTGCCATCATCAGAAGAACTGCCGCTCGCAGGCCGGACGGTATGAGCCGTTTCCGCATCGAGATCCTCCCTCTCGAAGTCAGAATGTTACTCGCTTCCGGGGGTTGCCTTGGTCGGGATGCCGGCCAATTCCCTGGCCAGATCTTTCTTCGTTTCTATGTCTGCTTGCCTCCGAATCTGGACCCTCTGCGCTTGCGGTGAACCGGCCCCGTGGAGGGATTCGGTGAGATATCCGACTGCATTGCGTCCCATGGTCATGTTCTCAATGAGCCTGGCGGCGCGGAGTCGGTGCTCGGTTGGTACCCCGGTCCGCCCGGAGAGGTACTTCTGCAGGAGAGGGCCGGTGGTCGGGTCCCGGAAATCTGCCTCCGATGGCAGTGTTGCCACCATTCCTCCCGCCAGGTCCTGGGCGAGACGGCCAATCTCATAGGGGAACCGGGTGACGTTGAGTTTGCAGACGTTGGCCAGGAGTGGATCATTGACGAAGTTCCCGGCTTTGGTTTGCACGGACTCATGCGAGGCGGCAATACCGGTGCCGTAGATCGTCTCGTTCAGGTGGGTCATCTCGACCAGTTTGTCCTGGATGTGCGAGGAGCGTTCGACCCCGTTGTAGTCGGCGGCCAGGGCCGCAGCCCCGATGAGCACGTCTCCCACCCCGGACTTACATACGTAGCTCCGTCGGTGATACGCAGTGAACTGCTCTACGAGCGGCGCCGCAAAATCGAATTCGCCATCCATGAAGATGTGAGACCACGGCACGAACACATCATCGAGAATCAGCATCGCCTCCTGGCCGGCAAAACCGGTATTGCCACTGTCGAGCTCTCCGCTCTCCATGCTGCGCGTATCGCACGATTGCCGGCCGTAGATGAAGGTGAGGCCTTCCGCGTCCACCGGAACCGCGCACACGATTGCGTAGTCCCGGTCTCGTTCGGTGAGACGCATGGTCGGCATCACGAGAATCCAGTGCGAGTTGATAGCGCCGGTCTGGTGAGCTTTGGCGCCGCGAATCACCACTCCGGATTCTCCACGATCGACAACTCGAACGTAGAGATCCGGGTCGTCCTGATCAGATGGTGCTTTGGATCGGTCGCCTTTGACGTCGGTCATGGCGCCTCCGATGACCAGGTTGTCCCGCTGTACTACCTTCAGAAAATCGCGAAACCGGGGGTGATATGACGTTCCGTGTCGCCGGTCGCAATCGAAGGTGATCGAAAAGAGTGCGTTGATTGCATCCATCCCGACGCACCGCTGGAAACACGTCCCTGTCAGTTGCCCGAGGCGTCTTTGCATCCGGTTCTGCTGCACCACATCGTCTACAGATTCGGTGATATGCAAGAACCGGTTGACCGTTTGACCCGTCAGTGAGGATTGGGCAGAAGCTAACGAAGGGTCGGCGGATACCAGGTCGTAAGTTGCCGCCACGGCGTTGATCGATGGACGGATCATGGGGTGATCCACCGGTTCGGTGATTCGCTCGCCGAACAAGTACACGTTCAGGTTGCGGTTCCGCAAGCTGGCCACGTAGTCGTCGGCTGTGACAATGGGTTGATCGGTCGCCATCTTCGCCTCCGGTCTCCGATGATCGGACCCGTCTGTCCAACCAGACGCAAATCCGTGCGGTCGTTATGCCATGCTTGCATCATGGTTCGTGCCGTGCTGGCAGACGTGCTGACCGGGAGCCGCCTCGTCCTCGGTGTCGCGGCCGCCGCGACATTGATGGGGGACCGGATCGCTTTGTTCTCGATCTTGCTGAGTGCCTCCTGGGCGTCGGACGTGTTCGACGGTCGCTTGGCCCGGTCGTCGGGGCGACGCACTCGGCTGGGCGATGCCGACATGCTTGTCGATACCTGGGTGGGGGCGTGGGTCCTGATCGGATTAGCGCTCAGCGACCGGGCACCGCTGGCCCTGGTGTTTGGCGGGATCGGTGTACTGGGACCTATTTACCTCATTACGCGAAACCCCGCCATCTCCCAGGTGCTCCAGGGCGCCGCCTACGGAGCCGCGCTGTGGCTGATCTTCACGTCCGCGGACGCCACCTTGTGGGTCCCGCTCGGGACGCTGGCGGCGCTCATGGCGCTGGACCATCAGAAGTTCTTTGACAAGGTGCTGCCGATGTTCTTCAGAGGAGTGGCGTCGTTCTTCAAAGGAGAACGTTACGAAGGTCCGACAACCCGTTCCCACACCAAAGACCGGAAGCGAGTCTGAGCCGGTCACGCGCCTGCTCATTGCCTGTGGCTTGTGCGCACCGGTGGTGGCCCTGGCCGCCTTTGCGGGAGCGGCAGCTACCCGACCCGGTTATGACCATGTTGCCGACACCATCAGCAAGCTGAACGCCCAGGGGGTCAGCCGGAGCTGGTTGTGGACGGGGGGTTTGCTGGTTTATGCCGTGTTGATGGCCCTCGGTGCAGCCGGATTTCGCCGGAAGTTCGGGTTTGTCGGCTCGGGACGGTGGCTGTGGGCTGCCACCGCACTGCATGCTGTACTGATGATTGGCGTTGCAGTCTTCCGCGACGATCTCCGCCCCGGCGGGTTTTTCAGCTGGGAGGGGGCCTTGCACGACATTCTCTCCGGCATGGCCTTCAGCGCTCTCGTGGTCGCCATGGCCGGAGTGGTCGGTTTGGCGAGGATTGACCGGAACCTGCGATCTCTGCGAGCTATCACGCTGATCGTCGGCTCGATGATGTCGGCGGTTGGAGTCGCCTTCCTCTTCACTCCGACAGACGTTCAGGGGGTTCCCCAGCGGATCTTTGTCGGGCTGGCGGCCACCTGGATCATTGTGTTCTCGGGTCGCATCCTGGCCTGGCGGCGCACCCACCCAACCGGGCCGCTCGACGTGCAATGAGAGCATTCGTGCAATGGTCAACCCGCAACGGTGGCGGCCCGCCGCCGGGCGGGCCGCCTTCACCGTCGCCTCCCAGAGGCCCTATTGACCAATGGCGTCCCGGATGGCTGCAACGGCATCCCGGCCCGCTTGTCGAGCGGCCCGCAACTCTTCACCGGCAGACTCGAGGTCGGCCCGAGCATTTCGCAGTTGGGTACCGGCTTCGGGCATGTCGGCTGGTTGCAGGTCGAGCACCGAGTCGGGAACCGGTGAGATCAGGGTGGCCGCAGCAACCAGGTGAGCCTGCATCCGATCGAGCGCAGCCTGGGCGGCGGCCGGATCGTATCCGGCGTTTTCGATGCGGTTGATTGCTTCCTGAATTGAATCGCCTACCTCCTCAAAGCGCTCGCCGACGTGTGCCATCACATCAGCGGCAACAACGAGGTGGACCTTGGGTCCCAGCAGTGCGAAAACCCAGTAGTCCTCGACGATCTTGGGGATCAAACTGCCGAGTTCTGAATAGGTGTCCGCTGCTGCTATCTGGACCGCCAGGTCGTCGAGTCCCCGGGCGCCGGCGCCCAGCTCGGCCAAGAGAACTGCACGGTGCTCGGCCGACAGATGATCGGCGGTTTCCACGTGGTCGGTCCAGCGGGTGATGGCTTCGAGCCGGGTGTCGATTGCTTCGAGTGCCCGGCGCTTGAGTTGATCGATACTGGCCGTCCGCTCGGTCTGAGCAACGTCCGGCTCAGCGAGTTCCGTCTGAGCGAGGGCGGTCCCCGGCACTGCCATCATGAGGGCGGCGCTGGTGGCGATGGCGGCAAAGCGTTTGGCGGTGGTCACTTTCATTGTTCTTCTCCTTCTTGCATAGCGCCGTCCACATCGGCCAGCGCACTATCGGATTGGCTCAACAGTTCGTCGAGTTGGCCCAGATCGATGTCCACTACAGGCGGTGTCGATGAGTGCCGTGCTTCGGTCGGATCCGGCGGGTGATTCGGATTGGCGGCAGGATCAGGTCCGGTCTGCCGGGTTGTGGCTGGGACCGGCTCCGGCGGGTTCGTTGGGACCGGCAGTGCCAGGGGCCGGCACCCTGCAGCGAGCAGGCCGGTGATCAATGCGAGTCCGAACATCTTCTTCATATCGCTCTCCTCTTCGGTCTGAACACACCATCGGAGGTCCCGGTTCGAAGAGCATGCGGCGAATGTAAGGGGTCGGTAAGAACCGGTAATCGGTCCGGATCCGGACAGCAGGAAGCTCAAGCATGAGCCCGCAGGTGCCGATTTGCAGAGAGTATGTCCAGTTCCAGCGCGCACGAATCGGCCGTCCCGCGGCGGGCTGCCATCGATCGCGCTCTGCAAGCGATCGAACGAGAGTTCATTCGCGGGGTCATGTGGCTCGGCCTGGCTGCTTTCCCGTTTTTGGCCGGGGCGGCCGCATTCACGTTTGATTCTTCGATAGCTCTGTTTGCGGGTCTCGCTCTGGCCGGTTCGTTGATGGCACTTCTCCAGCTGCGCCTCGATCGGCCGCGAGCCCTGCCGGTTGTGCTGGTGGTTGTCACCGTTGCGGCGATCCAAGTCCCCGTCCAGTCGAGCGAGAACCGGGCCGCCATGATGGTGGGCGTTGCTGCTCTCGGGGCTCTCGGCGGGCTCTTCGTCGAACGAAAGCATCTGTGGAAGTACGTCAGTTTCTTGACTTTCGTCTGGGCCGCGCAGCTGATCTGGGCTGCAGACCAGGGAGCGGGTGTCTTCCAGAAGGTCGATCAAAACGAGCTGTTTGGTATGGCCATCCAGTTGGCCATCTTTGTGGTGCTCAGCGGAGCCCTCCACGTTCTCTGGCGGGTGGTGAGCGGCTCGGAGAAGGGCTACCGCAACCTCTTCGACCGGGCTCCTACCTCCCTCTGGGAAGAGGACTACAGCCGGGCTGCGAAGCGGCTCGAGGACCTGCGCCGGGAGGGAGTGACCGACATCCGGGGGTACCTGGCCGAGCACGCCGAATTGGTTGCGGAATTGTTCGGGCTGGTCGTGGTCACCGATGTGAACGAGGCAGCAGTGTCACTCATCGAAGCGTCGGACCGCGACCAACTACTCGGCTCGATTGATCCCCGCACTGCGGACCGGCAAACGCTCGTCTCTTTTGTCGATCAGCTTGAGGCGATCTGGGAGGGCAAGGATCGGCTGGTGCTCGATTTTACAGGCCGGACCATCCATGGTCGGCCCATCGATTGTGTGCTGCACTGGTCGGTTCCAACCGGTCGATGGGGTCCGGACTTCAGCCGGGTGCTCGTTTCTATCAGTGATGTCACGGATATCGCCGCCGTGCAGCGCGAGCTGGCCAAGAAGAACGCCTTGCTCAACAGCATCGCCGGCCTCCAATCTGAGTTCATTGCGGACGCCGAGCCGAGCGTCCTCTTTGGGCGGGTGCTGGACGATCTGTTCGATTTGACGGGCAGCGAATTCGGGTTGGTCGGTGAGGTCCATCACGACGCCGACGGTCCGTACCTGCAGATCCATGCCGTCTCGAACATTGCCGGGGACGCGGGGCCGGGCAACCTGATCGGCCGGGCGGTAGCGGGCGGTTTGCGGCTCGACGACATGGACTCCCTGTTCGGAGCCGTCGTCACAACCGGCGCAACGGTGATCTCCAACAACCCGGATCAAGACCCGCGGCGCGGCAAGGGTCCGGAATCTCATCCGCCAATGGATTCGTTCTTGGGGGTTCCGCTCCGGCGGGGCGCCGAGTTAGTCGGAGTAGTCGGGATCGCGAACCGGCCGGGAGGCTTTGATGAGCGGCTCGCAGCGAGCCTTGGACCGTTCCTGGCTCAGTGCGCCAACCTGATCGTGGCCTACCGCTCGGAGAGGCGCCGACAGGTAGCGGAACAAGCCCTCCATCGCACGGAGCGCCGGCTGCGGCTGGTCGCCGAAAACGTCGCCGATCTCCTCTATACGATGTCCGACGACGGCCTCCTGCGTTTCGTGAGCGCGTCTGTAGAACGACTGCTGGGCTATCAGACAGATGATGTCGTCGAGACCGACCTATTCACCCTCGTCCATCCGGACGACCAGGCCGCTCTCCGAGAGTCGCTCCAGGATGTGGAGGGCGGGGCGTCGAGTCGGCCGGTCGAACACCGCATTATGCACGCCGACGGGACATGGCGATTGATGGAGGCAACCGCAGTCAACATGCTGCAGGACCCCGAAGTTGCCGCCTGGGTGGTGAACGCTCGCGACGTTACCGCTCGAAAAGAGGCTGAGGTCGAACTCCAGCGTGCCCGGGACGCGGCTCAGCATGCCGCCGCCAGCAAGGCCCAGTTCCTTGCCAACATTTCGCATGAGATCCGAACGCCGATGAATGCAATTCTGGGAATGACAGAACTGACGCTTGAAACGGAGCTCACTGCCGAGCAGCGCGAATACCTCGGCACCTCCAAGACGGCTGTGGATGCACTGCTGACCCTGATCAATGATCTCCTGGACCTGTCCAAAATCGAAGCCGGAAAACTCGAACTCGAAGCCATCCCATTCAGCCTCGGTGACACGATCGGGGACACCGTGAGAACCATGGCGGTCCGGGCGGCCGAGAAGGGTCTCGATCTGTCTTCCGAGCTGGGACCATCGGTACCCGATGCGGTAGTGGGCGATCCCGGCCGGGTGCGCCAGATCCTGTTCAACCTCTTGGGCAACGCCATCAAATTCACGCACGTAGGCCGGGTGCATGTTGCCGTCGCCGTCGAGGCGATGACCACAGATGAAATCGAATTGCATTTCACGATCTCGGATACCGGCATCGGGATTCCCGAAGATGTGCGGGACGGGATCTTCGAGGCGTTTGCCCAGGCCGACGGGTCGACGACCCGGAAGTACGGCGGGACGGGCCTCGGTCTTTCCATCACCGCCGATCTGGTGCGGATGATGGGCGGGAGGATCTGGGTCGAGAGCGAGGTCGGGAACGGCAGCAGGTTCCATTTCACGGCCAGGCTCAGGGAAGCGAGCGTGATCGACCTGATGAGCCCGGCCGATTTGGTGGACGGCCTTGAGCTTCGTGTGATGGTGATCGCCGACGCCGTCGCCGCTCAGCGCAGCCTGAGCGAGATGCTCCGGCAGGGAAACGTCTCGACCTCAGTGGTGGCCGACCTGTCTGCCGGGCTGGACACCATGCACGATCTGGCACGCCTCCAGGTGCGGCCGCAAGCGATCGTCGTCGACGTGCAGGAGAACATCCTCGAGGCATGCAGTCGGATCGCCAGACACCCTGATTTCAAAGGCATTCCGGTGGTTGCAGTCCCGGTGGCGGGCGAGCGCGGCGACGCCGCACGTTTCCGCAACGCCGGGGTCTCGGCTTACCTGACCAAACCGGTTTCGCACAGCGAACTGCTCGATGCGGTCCGTTTGGTCACCTCCGATCGGCTTCATCCCGAGATCCTGGTTACCAAGCACTGGTTGCGGGAACGCCGGCCCAGGTTGCGGCTCCTGCTGGCCGACGACAGTCCAACCAACCGCATGCTGGCCGTCCGACTTCTCGAGAAGCGTGGCCACTCGATCACATGCGTCGAAGACGGACTTCAGGCAGTCGAAGCTGTTCAAGAGTCGAGTTTCGATGCAGTGTTGATGGATGTTCAGATGCCGCAGATGGACGGTCTGGAAGCCACCCGCGTGATTCGGCAATGGGAAGCCGGCAAATCTCACATCCCGGTGGTGGCACTGACCGCCCATGCCATGGAATCAGACCGGCAGCGATGCGTGGACGCCGGGATGGATGCGTATGTGTCGAAGCCGTTCAGCGCCGACGTTCTGTACGCGACCATCGAACAGCTCGTAGGCCCGACCAGTCGCCCCGATCTCGAGGGTCGCCCGGCCCAGGCAGATCAGTCGGGCAATTCCGTCATCGATCGGCAGGAAGCCCTGGATCGGGTCGAGGGCATGGCCGACCTGCTGAAAGAAATGGCACAACTCTTTCTCGACGAATACCCCGATCTGGCCGGCAAGATAGCTGATGGCCTCGCAGCGGGTGATCCCGTCGTACCACGCGAGCTTTCTCACCGCATCAAGGGCACCGTGGGCCTCTTCGCCGCGAGAGGTCCGTTCGAGGCTGCTAAACGCATGAATGACCTGGGCAAAACGGGAGATCTCGAGGGTATGACACAGGCATGGCATCACCTCGAGCAGCAGATGGGGTTGTTGCTACCCGAATTAGAGGCTCTCGCCGTAGAGGGTGTCAAAGCCTGGGCCTGACCGGAAGGGTGCCGGAGACAGGAACCGATACCGATTCTGTGCCCATGAAGGTTGTCCCTCAGCAGCAGGGTTCCCTTGCGGGCGGTCATTCGGTAGCGTTGCCCCATGACTACCCGTTACTTCACCCCCAAGCTTTTCGCCTTCCTGAATGATCTGGCCGCCAACAACAACCGTGAGTGGTTCAAGGCCCATCAGGACGAGTACGAGCAGTACGTCCGGGAACCGGCCCTCGAGTTCATCAATGGTTTCTCCAAGCCCTTGGAGAAGATCTCTCCTCACTTCGTTGCAGATTCACGCAAGGTGGGCGGATCCCTGTTCCGCATCCAACGCGACACCCGTTTCGCCAAAGACAAGACGCCGTATAAGGAAAACACGGGTGTGCAGTTCCGGCATGCTTCGGCCAAAGACGCCCACGCCCCCGGTTTCTACATGAACCTGCAGCCCGGAGAGTGTTACATGGGCGTTGGTCTGTGGCGACCGGAGACCAAGGTGGCCTATGTCATCCGCGAGCGAATGGACCAGGAGCAGGCAGGCTGGAAGAAGGCCGTACGGAACAAGCGGTTCACCGAGGTGTTCACGATCGGGGGCGATTCGTTGAGCAGGCCCCCGAGGGGATACTCCGACGATCATCCACTCATCGAGGATCTCAAGCGGAAAGACTTCATCGCATCGACCCGCCTGACCCAGCGGCAGATCACGTCGGATCACTTCATGGAGGATTTCACCGATTACTGCAAGCGGTCTGTGCCCTTCATGAGGTTCCTGTGTGAGGCCGTCGGCGTACCTTTCTGATATCGTCGCCGGGAAGGGCGGCACCTCTCAGGAGAACACCGTCTTGGAGCGGTCTTGCAGCGCACCGTCCACGTAGATGTCGACCTTCTCGTTGTAGAAACTGACCAACCCGGCCACTCGCATGCTCTCTTCCACCGGAGTCCGGTAGCCCCAGACAATGTCCCGGTGGGTCTCGCCGTCGACTTCCACGGACCAGTACTGGGCAGTCCCCTTGTACGGGCAGTGAGTTTGTGTGGAAGTCGGGACGAGCAGGTCCAGGCGAACGTCTGTCTTGGGGAGGTAGTAGCGGATCGGCAGTCCGGTTTCGAGAAGAAGTCGCGGATGGTGACTGTCGGCCACGGTCGTGCCGTCTATCTCCACGCGAACGTGCCGGGATGAGGGCAGCACGTCGACTCGGGTATACGGATCCCGGGCGTGCACGAATACTTCTTCGTCCTCCTCGAACCACGCATCCATGGCATCCCACACAAACGCGATGTGGCCGATCAACTCGGTGGCCGGGGATTCGGGATGGTGGTAAGCGCCGTTTTCCGCCGTCTGATTTCCACCCTTGACGTCGAAGAACCTCGCCTCGCCCCGACGAGGGGAGCGTTTTGTGTGCTCCGTCGCGGTCAGCAACTCCGTCCGAACGGCGGCTTCCGGGAAGTAGTACGTTGGGTAATAGGGCTTTTCCCAGACGAGCTTGACTGTGCTCGAGTCGGCGATGAGTTCGCCGCCCAGGTAGACGCGGATTCGCTTCGCTCCAGGTTCGATCTTTACTCGCGATGACATGTGGGCCTCCGGGAAGGGTGGGGTCCGGTTCAACTCAAGATCACGGCTGAGCATTCCAAGCGGTTGGACCGGTAACCTTGGTTCATGCAGCCGCGCCGCTCAAATATGGTCGTCCTGGCTGTCAACTCCTCGCTTGGTTTCGCCCTCGGGACGGTGGTGGCGCTGCAGGTCTATCAGGTAGGGCTAGTGATCGCCGGCGTGGTGTTTGGTCGTTCACCCAGGTGGTACCCGGATCGGGTCGAGTTCGCAGCTTCCGGGGACGACGTCGCTTGGTCCGGCGGGGTTCTTCTCGTCCTCATCCTCGGATGGGCATTGGCCAGCATCTATCGGGGAGGAACCCGTTACGACGGGACCCGCCTGGCCGTCCTGTGGGTGCTGCTGCATTGCTTCCGGCACGGTTCGGCCGAGCTCCTGCGAGTCCCGTTCGTGAGTGAGTCTGATGCCGCTCTGGCACTGGCATCGGCCGACCTCCCCGAATCGCTCACGTGGGTAATCGGTGTGTTCGGCGCGGCCGCTCTCGTGGGCATCGGGTTGCTGGCGGCACCTGCCCTCCAGCGCTTTGCTCGCCACGACCTGGCTACCAAACAGGCCCGCCTGATGTACACGGGCGCGGTCGGGCTCGTCGCCTGGGTGGTTGGAGCATTCCTGGTTTTGTTGTTGCTGGTGCCGGAGGGCGATCCATCGATGCGGTCAATGCTGTCCTGGAGCGGCGCTTTCCTGCTGGTCACTGTGGTGGCGTCGCCAGAACCGCGGAGGAATGACCCAGTACGTGATCCGGTCCGGTTCGCATGGGGAACCCTTGTCCTGTCGGGTATTCTCATCGTTGCCGCCCGGGTATTCCTGGCAGAGGGGCTGGCGGTCACCCTCTAGGGAGGAGGTGCACGATGAAGATGGGCGTCAATGTTCCCAACTTCGGCGCCTTTGCCGACCCACAGACCTTTGTCTCGCTGGCCGTCGATGCGGAAGCGGCAGGATGGGACGGCGTGTTCATCTGGGACCACCTTCTGGTGTGGTCGGGGAATATCGTGGCGGACCCCTGGATCCTGCTGTCGGCAGCGGCGGTTGCGACGAATCGGATCATGCTGGGCCCCATGGTGACCCCGGTGCCGCGGCGCCGTCCCTGGAAGCTTGCTCGCGAGGCGGTTTCTCTCGACCATCTGAGTGATGGTCGAGTGATTCTGGGTGTCGGCATCGGATTTCCCCCCGACCCGGAGTTTCGCGCTTTCGGCGAACCGGTCGACGAGCGTACCCGGGCGGAGATGCTCGATGAGGGACTCGAAATCATCCAGGGACTTTGGAGCGGCGAGTCGTATGCCTTCGACGGCCGTCATTACCACCTCGACGAGATGACCTTTCTGCCGGTTCCGCTCCAGTCTCCTCGCATCCCGATTTGGGTCGCAGGCATGTGGCCCAACCGGCGGCCCTTTCGCCGCGCAGCTCGCTTTGACGGCGCATTTCCGATCACAACCGGCGATGACATGCCGATGCTGGAGCCGTCCGAGCTGCGAGAGATCGTCACGTACATCAATAGTCAGCGGGAGGGCGACGGCGCATACGACGTGGTCACGTACGCAGATCTGCGGGGGGAAGACCGACGGGCCGTCGACCTGGTGGAGGAGTGGTCGGAGGCTGGTGCGACCTGGATTCATGTAGGCCCGGGAGACTTCGGGACGGAACCCATCGGGTCGTTCCGGGCAAGAATCCGGGCCGGGCCGCCCGGGCAGTGACCTACCCCAGTGGGCCTATTCGTTGGGTTGCGATTCAGTTGTCACGGATTCTGCAGCCGGGTGGCGGGAACCCGCGGCAACCCGATAGCCCGCCCACAACAAGACCGCTCCTATCAGTAACGCAACTGCAAATCCGGCGGCTTCGCCAAGAGCCGTCAGCGATCCACCCGAAGCTGCTGCCAGGGTGCCGAGCACGATGAGCAGATTGCCGCCCGCCAAACGCCGATTCGACGTCCAGAATCTCGTAGCGCTGTAGCCGGCGATACCAACAATGATCAGGGTGGCAACTCCGCCGGCGACGGCCGCGAACACCCTGGGCCCCGGTACGGAAACTCCTCCTACCTCGATGATGAAGTCGAAGAGTTCCTTCCCTTCCGGGATGCCATCGGAAGCCGTGGATCCCTTCAGTGGCGCCAACCAGGTGGCAACGGCGCCGAAGATCGACCATATCGCCACCCCGAAAGCGAACCGTCGCCCGGCGATTGGTCCAAGTACCAGAAAGACGGACCCGGCGGCGAGAACGGGTATGTTGACGATGGCGCCAAGCCAGTAGAACAACCGGAAACTGGTTGGTGTCCACCCGGCCGCCAGCCCCAGTACGAGCGCCCATGTCGCCAGCGCGTATGCACCGATGGCCATCGCCCACATGCCGGCATGCGGACGTGGTCGACGTCGCCAATCCGCCCCGAGGTCGGCAGCGAATCCCGTTGCCGCAATGGCCGCGAGTACGGCTGCAAGGGTCTCCACGGCGCAAACCCTACCGTGCAAAACTTTCGACACCCCGTCGGCCCACATCCCACAATCGGCCTGCCTCGGAGGTGACGGCCGGAGAGGGTTCCCACCCCCGGCAGCCTGGCCATTCCCACATCGGCTGCCGTCGGATCTCAACCGGCAGACAGCGTCGCCGTGATCCTTCTGAGCAGGCTATTTGTCTCGTGAATTCGGGCCTGGTTCCGCGCCTGGATGACGCGGCGGTGGAGTTCGATCTGAGGTTGGCGAGCCTCCCGAGCGCTGGCCAGCCAGCATCGTTCGGTCATCTCCAGTTCGCGGGCCGGATCATGCCTCGGCACCATTCGCACCTTGCTTCGCTGTTGGAAATATCGGCGGTGCGCTGGGTGTAGGTGAGTGGTTCCTCAATAGATCAGACGTTCGAGCAGTCTACGTGGCAGGCTGGTTCTGTGAGGGACGGCGGGCCGCACCGTCAGGACGGGCAGCTCGAGTGATGCAGCAATGCGTTCCGATAGATCGCTGAACCGTGTTGAGGTTCGGCTGGCCGCTCCGAGAATGACCAGATCTGCCCCGCCGGTGAGTTCGTGGAGGATTGAAAAGAGGTCGGCGGCTCGTGCCGCCCGACTGGCGGTCGGGGTCCCGGTGACTTCGCCCAGTTTTGCGTGGTAGTTCTGGATCGATTCGGCTTCAGCTTCCGAGGCGACCTCATTGAGCATGTGGCAGAAGCGGAGCGACGCCCCAGACTTCTCGGCGATCCGGTGTGCCAGGGTGATCTTGGCAACGTCGGCGGGTCCGCCCGACCCCATGATGGCAATGGTTTTGACTTGCCGTAATCCCCGGTAGTGAAAGAACAGCACCGTACGGTCGGCATGTTCTCGAAGCCAACGGACGTCGTTGATATAGGGCCGGGTACGCCTGTTGACGGGTGGAATCTCGATGAGGATCAGATCGGGATCTTGTTCTCGAACCGCGTTCAGCAAAGCGTTCCTTCGAATCCGGGTTCGGTGCTCATCGACATCTACTTCGTCGGTGGCCACGGTGTCAGCCACAACATCCTCGAGCGGGTGATCGTGAGTGCCTTCGGCTTGTCCGGGGCCATCGAGATGCACGACGCCCACCCGCCCGTCGTGAGCCACGAACTGCAATCCCAGCTTGAGCACGGATCGTTCGCGGTCTTCGGTGATGCCCTGACGCATGATGACGAGCAGGCTCGCCGCACCAGGTGAATGGAGGCTCTGGCTCGTTGTCGAGACGAGGTCCTCGGTGGCACGGATCCTCAATGCATCGAGCGAAGCGCTCTGTTTGGTTACCCGCGAGCGCCCGAAGACCTGGTACCAGCCAATTCCGACCACCGTCATTCCTGCCGCCCCCAGCAGCGGCAAGGTTCCCAGTTGGGTGAGAAGGGCCAGGCACGCCACAATCCCGACAATCGGAAGCCCCGGATAGAGAGGAACGCGGAACGTTGGGCGGTACCAGTCAACCTGGCTCTCTCGAAAGGCGATCAGCGCCAGGTTGTTCAGTGCAAACACCAGCAACTGGAAGGCGCTGGCGAGTTTGGCGATTTCGAGAATCGGGACGAAGGCAACCAGGAGAGCCATCACGCCACCGGTGACCACGATGGCAACGGCGGGGGCGCCCGACTTCTTGGTAAGCCGCTGGAATACGGCCGGAGCCAGGGCGTTGCGGCTCATAGCGAACGGATATCGTGAAGATGCGAGAAGACCAGCATTGGCCATGCTGATGAGGGCGAGTACCGCCATTACGGCTACGACGTCAACACCGACTTCATTGGTGAATCGGCGTGCCGTGTCCACGACCGGAGTACCGGATCCCGAGAGGGCACCTGTTCCTACCACACCGATCATCACGAAAACGACTGCCGGGTAGACCACCATCATCAACCCGAGACTGCCCAGGATTCCAAACGGAATGTTCCGACTCGGGTTGTGCACCTCCTCAGCGACGCTGGCGACCTTGGTCACTCCGGCATAAGACACAAAGATCACGCCGGTGGCGAGGAAGAGTCCCGACGCCCCTTGATCGAAGAAACCGGCAAACGTAGCGGTGTCAATTTTGGACGAACCGAGTACGACGAGGAACACCAGCGTCGCTAGAACCCCGAACACCACGACGCGCTGCACTCCCGCGGTTTGCCTGACACCGAGGACATTGAGCAGCACGAGGCCGACGGTCAAGGCGATGGCCACGGCCTTGACGGATACGTCGGCAAAAACGACCAGGTAGGCACCAAGACCGATCAGGGCGAATGCCGACTTGAACAGCAGAGAGAACCACACCCCGAAACCTGCAACCGTTCCCATGAGGGGTCCCATACCCTTATCGACGAAGACATAGGTACCGCCGGCCTCAGGCATGGCGGTGGCCATCTCCGACTTGGCGAATGCTGCCGGAACGACGATGAGGCCGGCGATGAAATAGGCCAATGGTGCAGCGGGTCCTGCTATCGCAGTGGCCAGACCCGGCAACACGAAGATTCCCGATCCGATCATCGCCCCGAGGCTGATGGCGACAACCGAGAACAACCCGAGTTCTCGCTTCATTGGGGTCGTTCCGCCTGGGTTGTCATGACTGGACCAGCAGCAGGGACGTGCAATCGATCTCCTCGAGTTGGTCCCGTGATTGCGGACATTATGGTCGGAATCGTTTGCGGGTGTACCGGGCCGGTCACACCTCAGGCGCGAAGGGCCCCTCGCCTTCGGCGGCATCCTGCAGGAACTGCTCAACCTGTGCAGCGATATCATCGGCGGAAGGAATTTCGCCCTGAGCGGCGGCCAACCCTTCGAGCCGTTCGAGGTAGGCGCGCGAATCGGGCTGAGCTGCAATGGTCGCGTCCAATTGCTGCCGCTGCTCCGCTACCTGATCGACAAGGTCACCCAGCTCCACCGTGATCCCGAGGTGTCGGGCGACCCGATCGACCAGTGCGACTACGCCCGAGTAATAAGGGCCGGCAACATAGTGGGGTACCTGAGCCCAGAACCCCACGGCGGGTATCCCGGAATCGGTCAGAGCTAGCTCGACGATGTTCACTGCTGCCCCCGGCACCCGCAGGAGACCTCCCGGGAGTTGTTCGTTTTCGCCGATCAGATCGGGACGGGAGGCAGTTGTCAGGAGCGGGGTGGGGTAGGTGTGGGGGGTGGCGGCGGGAACCCCACCCAGAGAAATGACTTCGACTACGCCCAGGGTGGAGGCCAATTCGGCTACCGATCTCCCCAGGGCCTTCCACTGCCAATCTGGTTCGTTGCCGCTGAGGACCAGGAGATCGCGTTCCGTATGACGGGCCCGGCGTAGGGAGAGTTCCGGCCAGTCGACGTTCTGCAAGCGTCCGTCGACAAAATCGATGACCGGCCGATTCGATCGATAGTCGAACAGAGCGTCGGGGTCGAAGGTCGCAATGGTGTCGCCTCCGGCGACGAGGTGATTGGATGCTTCCGTGCCCACGTTCCCTGCATTGACCCATCCCTGGAAGGCAACAATCAGGGCGGGAGCGACGAGTTCTTCGATCGGTTCGAGCCGGTACATCTGCACAGAGGGTACTCGGCGCGTCGAAAAGCGAGACGGACGGCCCTACCGTTGCAGTTCGGAGCGTAGGGAGCGAGCCATCACCCGCTCGTAGAGACCGGGTGTCAGAGCCACCATCCAGCGGGTGATTCTCCCGGTAGGGGAGAGGACGAGTAGTTTTCGATTGGCCCGGGCGGCCGTCAGGACCGCCTCGGCCACCTGCGCGGGGGTGGCCATTCTCCCGACCGATGATTGCGGATGCCGGGTAACGGTTCCATCGGCTCCCAACGCGCGGGAACCTGAAATCGGTAGCGGTGAAACCGGGACAGACCACAAGCACTCCGACTCCTTTCGGTGCGAGCTCGCTGCGCAGCGACCCAAACAGTCCGTGTAGAGCGTGCTTGCTGGCCGAGTATCCGGTCCGTCCGAGCAGGGGAGCGATTCCGGCTATTGAGGAGATCGTGATGATCAATCCCTCCTGAGCCATCAAATCGTCCAGAGCGGCCTTCGTGCAGTGCAGAGCTCCGAAATAGTTGACCTCCATTACCTTTCGGTAGACGGCCACATCAGTGTCGACGAACGCACTGCGATGGGTGAGACCGGCGTTGTTGACCAGCACGTCAATCGGGCCCAGTTTGCGGCGGACCTCGGTGAAAGCACGATCACATTCCGCCAGGTGGGTGATGTCGCATGCGATTCCTATCGCCTTGATCCCTTGTTCGTCGAGTGCCCGGACGGAGTCCACGACCGCGGTTCGGTCGATGTCGAGCAGGGCAACCCGCGCTCCTGCCCTACCGAAGATCTCCGCGATTGCCGATCCGAGTCCTCCTCCGCCTCCGGTGATCACCACCGTTGCGTCCTGGAATGTCCTTTCTAACCGACGACCCAAGAATCTGCTCCGTCTCATGTCGCCTCGAGTTTCCGGGTGCGCCGCCCTTCTCGATAAAGATCAAATACCTGTGCTGTGGTCAGCTCCGGTGTGTAGCCGAACTCGGTCTTGAGACGCGTATTGTCGAGAACAGGGCGGTAGCGCAGGAAGTCGACCTGCTCCGGGCCGTATTGTGTGAGGCTGGCGAGTTTCAGGGCGGTGAGGGCTCCCCGCACCAGCCAGACCGGGAGCCGAACGTACGGACTGTTGAGGGTGGCGGCGATGTCGGCGAGGGTCATTACCCCATCTCCGGCCAGATTGAAGATACCGGTGGCCTGCTCGTGGATTCCTTTGACTATGCACCGCACCACGTCCTGATCCCAGATGAAGACAAACGGGACGTCAGCGCCGCGTAGCCCGAGCACGAAGGGTCGTTCAAAAAGGTTGGTGATCTGGTTGCTGGTGGCAGCTCCGAGGATGGTGCCCGGCCGGAAAACCAGTTGTTGCAGTGCCGGGTAGTGATCGCGCCATTCGGCGAGCATCTCCTCTACCAGTCGTTTGTGATGCGCGTATGCAAACGTCGCGTTGCCGCGCAGCGGGTCGGTCTCGGTGAGGAGAGGCGGGTTGTCGGAGTGGTATCCGTAAGCAGCTCCGCTCGACGTGATGATGATTCGCTCGATCCTGGCCATCCGGCAGGCTTCGAGCACGTTACGGGTGCCGAGGACGTCGACCTTGTACTCGAGATCCCGGTCGGTCTTACGGCCGGGCGTGACGATGGCGGCCAGGTGAACCACGCTGTCGATCCCAAAACGGATGAGAACGTCGGCCAAACCCTGATTGCGGACGTCGCCCTCGATATGGTCAACGCCATCGACGGGATGATGTGGTGGTCGGATATCGTACGCCACGACTCGCTTGACGGTTGGTTCGGTAGCCAGGGCAGCAACCACCAGGCTCCCCACATAGCCGCTCGACCCGGTGACCAGCACCGCCCGGCTCATGTCGCGGCTGCCTCGAGCTCCGGGAGGGGACGTCGCGACCAGAGATAGGCGACGGTGAGCCCGGCGATGATGTGCCAGATACCCCACCAGGCGGTAACGATGGCCATCCCCCCCAAACCTCCGAAGAAGTCAAACACGAGGACCAGGCCCAGCGCCGAGTTCTGGAGCCCGACTTCGATCGAGACGGCCCGGGTGTCGCGCATGTCGAGCCGGGCCAGGCGCCCGGCACCGTACCCGAGCGACAGCGCCAGAGCATTGTGGATGAGCACGGCGAAGACCACGATGCCGACATAATCGAGGAAGGTCTGCCAGTTCCCGGCCAGTGCAACGCCGACAAACCCGATGAAGACAATCACCGAGAAGACCTTGAACGGTTTGCGAATCGTTTCCGTGATCGCCGGATAACGGCGTGCTACCACCATTCCGAGAACCAGGGGGACGCCGAGAATCACAAATATGGTCATGAACAAGTCCAGAGGGCTCAGGCTCACCTGCTTCAGAATGGGAGCGGTGTCCGGATTGAGGTTGCCCCAGATGGACAGGTTCAGTGGGGTCATCACCACAGCGGCGGCCGTCGAAACGGCCGTCATGCCCACGGACAACGAAGCGTTTCCCCGGGCCAGGTAGGTCATGATGTTTGACAGATTCCCGCCCGGACAGGATGCCACCAGGATCATCCCGAGCGCCATCGAAGGAGCGGGGCGCAAGATGAGGGTGAGGAGGAAGGTGAAGGCCGGCAGCAGAATGAACTGAGCTCCAAGGCCAATCGCCGGGGCCTTGGGGATCCGCACGATCCGCTTGAAGTCGTCGACTTTCAGATCGAGCGCCATCCCGAACATCATGAGCCCGATGAGGGCATTGAGGATCAGCAGACTGCTCTCATTGAAGTTCAGTGCGACCTGATCGATCGGTTCCACCCTATTTCCCTTCTGGTTCCTGGTGCATCTTCTTGAAGCTCTGCAACCCGGGCGCCCACATGTGCTTGACCGGATCGACATCCACGTGAATGACCGAGCAACGACCCGAGGCGAGGCTCTTCTCGATAGCAGCCTGCAAATCTGCAGGGTCTGAGACCCGTTCACCGTGGGCACCCATCGCCTCGGCCAACCGGTCGTATGCGATCTCGCCCAGGTCGGCGTTGATCGTCTCATCCGGCCCGAGCGACTTGCGGAGGACCATCTTCACCGGCCGGGCTGCGATCGACTGCGTCATTTTCACCATGCCCCATTGCTTGTCGGTCACCACGAGGAACACGACATTGAGGCCATTGCGGACTGCGGTTTCGATCTCTTGGGGATGGAACCCGAAGGCGCCATCGCCGATGATGCAATACACCTGGGCGTTTGGTCGGGCGACGGCGGCCCCAAGCGCTTGGCCGACCCCGGCGCCCAGCATGCCGAAGTGAGGCGTTGACAGCATGGTATTGGCGGTAGGGACCTGGTGATAGAAGTTGCCCCAAACGGCCGTGTTGCCTCCGTCGAGAACGAGAACTGCCTCATCGTCGAAGACCCGGCGGCAGACGTCGGCCACATGGGCGGTGACCATCGGCACCGAACGATCCTCCAACGCTTTGCTCAGCTTCTCCCGTTCTTGCTCGCGATCGCTTGTCAGTCTCCGCACCGTCTCCTTCCTCCTTGAGTGGACGGCGGCACCCTCAAGACGCTCGGCGAGAGCCGTCAGGAAGCGCCCGGCATCAGCATGGACCATTAGATCGGCGGGTCGGTTCAACCCCAGGCTTTCGTGGTCGATGTCGACCCGGATGATCTTCTGGTCCTGGTAGGGAGCCCAGTTGGGGGGCATGCCCCACCAGTCGGTCTCTCCGAGTCGGGACCCGATCACCAGGACGACATCAGCCGTGGTGCGCACCCGGTTGGTTGATTCGATGAGATACATCGGCCACGCCAGCGGATGCGTTTCCGCCAGTGCACCCCGGGCGCTCCATGAGGTGGTGACCGGGGCGTGCAGCAATTCGGCTACACGGGCCAGCTCTGGGAAACATTGGGCATGGATGACGCCTCCCCCCACGTGAATGGCAGGAACGTTGGCGCGAGCCAGGATTTCCGCCGCTCGTTCGATGTCGGCGGAGGCGGGCTCCAGAGGTGCAACCGGTCGGTATTGAGCAGGCGCCAAGATCTCGACCGGCTTGAACTTTCCGTTCATGATGTTCTCGGGAACATCGATATGGACTACACCGGGGCGACCTTCGTGGGCTTTTCGCAAAGCCCGACGCAGCAACTCGGGGATTCGTTCGAAGGACGCCGCCGACTCCGACCACTTGGCCATCGGGCGGATCGCGGTGACGTGGTCGAAGTACTGGTACGTACCACCCCGATCTGGATAGATGATGCCGGTTCGTCGTGAACTGGTGATCAAGAGAACCCGGTTGCCCTCCGCCTGCTCGACGGCCACCCCGGGCAGCACGTTGGCAACTCCGGGCCCGTTGCTGGCGATGGCGACGCCCAGCTTGCCGGTCAGTCGAGCGTAGGCGCCGGCCATATGGGCGGCAGTTGATTCATGTCGTGGCGTGACGAGATGAATGCCGTGGTCGACCATCCCCCAGCACAAGCCCAGGTAGGTGCCGTCCGTGATACCGAACGCCCTGTCGACTCCCTCGGCCGCCAGCATCGAGGCAATGAGTCCACCACCGGTCACGCTTGCCATTTCGCTACCTTCCCGATCTGATGAATTGATGCGAGGGTAGCGTCTGATCGAGCAGCGGGTGAGGGCGGTCGCGGGCTTCTACCATGACAGGACGCCCCTCGAGGAGTTCCCACCTTGGATGGACCGAAAGGACCCTTCAGTACTTTCTTCGAGCCGCGCGGCGTCGTGCTGGTCGGAGCGTCCCGGGACCCCGCCAAGTTGGGATTCGGGGTGGCAAGGAATCTTGCCGGGGGTGATTTTCCGGGAGCAGTGCACCTCGTCAACCCGAAGGCGCAAGGCGAGTTGTTCGGGCGGACCGTTTACCGGGCCATAAGCGAGGTTCCCGATCCCGTTGACCTGGCAGTGCTGTTGGTTCCGGCGGCGTCAATACCGCCGCTGCTCACAGAGTGCGGGCAACGGGGTATCAGGGCGGTCGTTATCTCTTCCGGGGGATTCCGGGAGGTCGGCGAGACCGGCGCGGCGTTGGAAGCCCGCTGTCTGGCCGTTGCGTCTGAGTATGGAATCCGGTTGCTGGGGCCGAACTGCATCGGGGTCATCGACACTCACAGCCGGCTCAACACAACCTTCCTCGCCCCGCCCGGACCCGATCCCGGCGAGATTGCCTTCGTTTCTCATTCCGGGGCAATGTGTGCTGCGGCGGTTGACTGGTTCGTCGGGCAGGGCTTTGGCCTGTCGAGGCTCGTCAGCCTTGGAAACCAGGTTGACGTCAATGAGGTCGACGCCCTGGAAATGGTGGCCGTCGACGAAGCGACGCGGGTGGTGGCCATGTATCTGGAAACGACTGCCGATGGCCGCAGGCTGGTCGAGGTTGCGGGGCGTCTGGCCAAACCGGTGGTTGCCTTGAAGGTGGGTCGATTCGAGGCCGGAAGGAGAGCCGTTTCTTCTCATACGGGAGCGATGGCCGGAACCGAGGAGGCCTACCGGGCAGCCTTTCGCAGAGCCCGCATCATTCGGGTACCGACCACCGAAGCAATGTTTGATGCAGCCCGGACTCTGGCGTGGGCACCACTCCCCGCCGGGCGGCGAATCGCCGTCCTCACCAACGCCGGTGGCCCGGGAGTCACCGCGGCCGACGCACTCGAATCGGGTGGACTGCGCCTGGCCAACCTGTCGGCCGCTACCCGCCACGATCTGGCCGGTGCCCTTCCGGAAGGAGCCGGGGTATCCAATCCGGTCGACATGTTGGCTTCGGCGCATCCGCGGGACTTCGCCCGCTGCTTGCAGACGCTCGTGACTGCCCCGGAGGTCGATGGGGTTCTGGTTGTATACCCGCCTCCTCCGATGTTTCCGGCGGAAACGGTCGCCGAGGCGCTGGTGCCGGTGATCGACCGGTCTGACAAGCCGATTCTGGTGGTGATCATGGGCGATGGTGCCGGCCGGATTGCCTCCCGGCAGCTACGAGCTGCCCGGATTCCGGACTTCCGGTTCCCGGAGCCGGCGGCCGCGGCGCTGGCGATCCTGGCGGATCGAGCGGAAGCGCTCACTGCGCCTGCTGATTCACCGCCCGATCCGGTTGATGTTGATCAGGCGCACGGCGAGGCGATCCTGGCCGGGGCGGCGGCGGGATGGTTGGGACCTCTGGAGTGTTCAGAGTTGATGGAGGCCTACGGGGTGGCCGGCCCGCACGGAATGGTGGTCGGAACCGCAGATGAGGCCATCAACGCCGCGGCGCTCCTCGGTGGCCGGGTGGTTCTGAAAATCGAGGCTCCGGAGATCGTCCACAGGTCTGATGCTGGAGGCGTGCGGATCGGACTCACTTCCCCCGACGAAGTCCGGTCGGCATTTAGGGATCTGGCGTCACTCGGCACGGGTGCGCAGATGAAATCCACAAACGTACTCGTTCAGCGCATGGTGGACGCCGGTCAGGAAGTCATTGTGGGCGGTGTTCGCGACCCTCAGTTCGGTCCGCTGGTCATGTTTGGTTCTGGGGGGGTCGAGGTCGAGACGAAACGCGACGTTGAGTTTGCGCTCGCTCCCTTGACCAGCGCCGATGTTGCGTACCTCATCGGTCATACCTGGGCCGGCCGGCGGCTGTCCGGTTATCGGTCCGTTCCGGCCGGCGACATTCGGGCCGTCGAAAGGGTGCTGTTTCGGATCGGATGGCTGCTCTCCAACCACCCGCGCATCGAAGAGATCGAGATCAACCCATTGCGAGTGCTCGCCCCGGGCTCAGGCGCAACGGCACTCGATGTTCGGGTCCGGGTCGCATAGCCGGTCGTCTCCGGCATACTCACGCCATGAACAAGCTCATCACGGCCACTCATGTGAGCGGAGAAGCCTTCGACGTAACGATCGCGACCGGACAATCGATCCGGGTGGAGGGTTCCGGCGCAGGTCCCCAAGCTTCGGGTCCGGGGCCTATGCAACTGCTTCTGGTCGGTCTGGCGACCTGCTCGGCGAGCACGGTCATTGAACTGCTCACCAAGATGCGCCAGCCGTTCACTGCTTTCCAAGTAGACGTGGCAGGCCGGCGGGCTGAGGCGCCGCCCCGGGTTTGGACCGACATCGAGCTGCACTACCGGATCTGGGGGGACGTCGATGAACGCCGTTTCGCCCGGGCGATCTGGCTCAGCGAAACGAAGCTGTGCTCGGCGGCGGCTATGTTGGCGCACTCAGCCACGATCAGTCATTCCTATGAGATCGTCGTCACGGTGCCGAAGCAAGCCAATCGACCATCGGAATAGCGGGACGCGGCGATGCGTTGCCGCTCAAGACCGAATGAAGGCTTGCGTCGAAACGAGGAACGATGGCACGACCAAAACGAGGTAGGAACCTCGAGCGGCAAAGGGCCGAGCAAGCGGCTCGCAAGGCTGCGATGGCGGCCAAAGCCAATCGGCGGCGAACGATGGCGCTGGCCGCCGGTTCAGTCCTGGTCGTAGCTGCGGCGGTCGTTCTGGTAGTTATCCAACCCCCGGCGCCCGGTTTGGCCTTCGCCGATCTCGGTAACGAGCACCTGACTTCCATCGACGAACCCCACATTGTCTACAACAGCAGCCCGCCGTCGTCCGGTCCGCACATTGGAAGCTTGGCGAACTGGGGTGAGTCCGAAATTGAGGTGCCGCCGGAACTCTACGTGCACAACCTCGAAGATGGAGGGGTTGTTCTTGCCTACAGCTGCGGCAGCACCTGCTCCGATCTCGTGGAAGACCTACGCCAGGTCCTGGTCGACTTCGTGGGCCGCAACCTGTTGCTCATGCCGTATCAGGACATTGTTGATCCCGATGGCGTCGCTCGTCCCGCGGCGGCGGTAGCGTGGGGCCGGGTGCTGTATTTCGACGACCTGTCCGACGGGACCATCGAACAACTGGAGAAGTTCATCCGGACTTTCGAAGGCGTCGACCACCACGTCGGCCTTTGAACGGGCTTCCTGAAGACTCACTCAGGTTTGAGACGTTCGACCGCACTCTTCCCGCACGAAGAACATGCATGGACGCGAGTGGTGGCGCTGCCTGCTTGCTCGTCGACAACATCGGCATGGTGATTCATCGGTAGCCCGCATTGCCCGCATTCCGCACCCGACCGGCGGGCTTCCGCCTGAGTGGAGACTGTTTCCCGGCCGTACCGGAGCGTGGCGGCCATCCATCGAAGCTCGACCAGCATTCCGTCGATGCGGCGCTCTGTTCGAGAGTCCCGGAGACCCCCATCCTCGTCGAATGCGTCTGCAACACCTGCGACTGTTGCGTCTCGCCCGATCGGTACCAGCCCGATGGCGCGCAGCACGGGTAACAGGTTCTCAATCATGCGGGCACCGCCGAGCGGGCCTGCGGAGACGCCGACCACGCCAACCGGTTTGTGGACGTACTCGGTGTAGTGGCTATCCAGGGCGCGTTTGAGAGAACCTGGATAGCCATGGTTGTATTCGGGCGCGACGATCACAAGGCCATCGGACTGATCGATCAATTCGGCCAATGCCGGGTCCTTGATAGCGGTTCCCTCGTCGTCGGCGGCCAGTCCAACAGAATCGAGTTCAATGAGCTGCGTCACGACGTCGGCTTGTTGGATCAACCGGTCGGTTACCCATCGGGCGACTCCGCTGCTGCGGGCACCTTGGCGGACGGTTCCCAACAGAACGGGTATGAGGTAGGGGCGGTCGGCCAAGGTCGTGCCTTCTTGCAGAATGGGGCCAAACCTAGTGGTCGGCCTTTCCTTGTGGGTGGGTCGAGACGATCGGCTGCGCCGCAGATCCGGGACAAGCCCCGGACAGCCCCTTCCTAAGGACGTCGCGAGGTGCGGGGCTGGCTCTCAACCCGGACGGCTTCGGAGAGCGGCAACGCCCTGCAACCGCTCAAGTTCTCACTGTGACTCGGCCGATACTTTCGAGACAGCGGTTCCAGGGAGTTCACCCAGTGAGTACAACCATTGACGGCGATCGCGCCGATTCGGCGGCTCCGGTCGCACGCGCCTACTCGGAGCTTCCCGAACAAGTCAGTCGGCTCGGCGTTGCATTGCAGGAGCTGGCCGACTCGCTCGACCGACGGTTGCTGGAATCAGAGCATCTGGGCCGCATCACCACGCAGATCAACCAGGGCCTCTTACTGGATGAAGTGCTCGACAAGGTCTTTGAGAGCTTCCAGGGTGTCATCCCTTACAACCGGATCGGCTTCTCTCTCATAGGAGAGGATGGCACGTCGGTGGTCGCCCGCTGGGCCCGATCGGATCTCGGCGCCCTGAACCTTGGCGCCGGATACCGGGCGTCGTTGGCGGGCAGCAGCCTGCAAGGGATACTCGACACCGGACGACCCCGAATCATCAATGATCTGGAGGCCTATCTGGCCGGCAAACCAGACTCGGAGTCGACTCGGTTGATCGTGGAAGAAGGGATTCGCTCATCGCTGACCTGCCCATTGATTGTCAATGGACAGCCGGTTGGATTTATGTTCTTTTCGAGCGTTCGACCCCATGAATACCAGCCCGAGCACGTCTCCGTCTTTCAGAGCATCGCCGCTCAGCTTTCCGTGATTGTTGACAAGGGCAGGCTGGCGTCGGATCTGGATGCGCAACGACAGGAAATGGAACAGCAGAATGAAGGGCTGCGACGGTTGGATGCGATCAAGAACCGATTCCTCGGAATGGTCGCCCACGACCTCCGCAACCCGATTGCCAGCATCCAGATGTCTGCCGAACTGCTCGCCGATCCGACGGCGGAACTCGACGAAGAGCACAGACGTGACTTCCTTTCAGACATCAATCGACAAGCCCGCTATATGGTCGAACTGATCGATGATCTCCTCGACGTGACCAAGATCGAGTCCGGTCAGCTTGATCTGCACTGGGAGCCGATCGAACTGGGTGAGTTCCTCGAAGAAACTGTTCGCCGCCACGGCAACCTCGCCGCCCGCAAAGGTACTTCCGTGAAACTGACGTCGCGGCGCAACGGCGTCGTTCACGCCGATCGCAAACGCCTTCGCCAGGTAATGGATAACCTCATCTCGAACGCGGTCACGTATTCGCCGGCCGGAAGCACCGTGGCCGTGAGCCATAGGCACGACAATGGATCGTGGACGGTAGATGTGACCGATCAAGGTCCGGGTCTAACGAACGCCGACCGCCAGTCGCTCTTTGAGTATTTCGCCACCTTGTCCGCCAAGCCGACCGGGGGCGAGAACAGCACCGGACTTGGCATGGCGATAACAAGGAGAGCGGTAGAGGCCCACGGCGGTGAGATAGGGGTGGACTCTGAGCCCGGCGAGGGCAGCAGATTCTGGTTCACCATCCCCGGGAACGCACCGTCAGCCGGCTAGGGCGGTCATCTCCGGGAGGTGCAGTTGTACGCCTTCGACGATCTCACGAGCCGCTCGACGGTACTCCGAGAGGCTGGAACCGTACGGATCGTCGATACCGGCCGGGGCCAATAGGGCTGCGGGGCGGTCGGGGTAACCTGACCGGAGCCAGGCGAGATGGTCTGTCTCCATTGCGTAGATCAGTGAAGTGCTCTCGAGCAGCCGTGCATCGACCCGCGCTGCTCGATGGCCGCTGAGATCGAGACCCATCTCGGCACCGACGACTTGCATCTCTTTCGTTGCCGGGTGGCCGGTCAACCCGTGGGTCCCGGCACTGGCCACCTGGAGACCTATGAGGGCGAGATCTTCTACCCGGAAATGGCTGCTCAGCACGTGGCGGGCGAAGGCCTCCGCCAGGGGCGACCTGCAGATGTTCCCGGTGCAAACGAACAGAATCGATGGAGGCGGCAACGGTCATCGAGTCCTGGTGCGGAGCTCCGGAAGTCGGCGTTTACGCCGCCCGGACGGGCTACTCAACGATAACGCCAGACGATCCTGCCCCTGGTCGGATCGTAGGCCGACATCTCGAGATCGACCCGATCTCCGGGGAGAATCCGAATGTACCGGCCGCGTCGCATTTTTCCCGAAGCGCGAGCCAGAACCTCGTGCCCGCCGTCGATTTCCACGCGAAACATGGCCGAGGGAAGCGTCTCGCGCACCACCCCCTGCACTCGAATGACGTCCTTCTCTTTTGCCATCAACTTGCTCCGTCTTCATACCTGGATTTCGTTCGTCCTTGTGGGCGAACCCGAGTCGCTCAGGACTGGTTGCCAACATAGCGCCGCGAAGGCCGTAACCCCAAAGCTGGATGGGATCTGGTAGTCGGGTCAAGTGACCTACGATGTCGTCCTATGCGGGTCCTTCTGGTCTCTACCTACGAACTGGGTCACCAACCACTGCATGCGGCCTCGCCGGCCGCGGCTTTGCTGGCGGCCGGGCACGAAGTGCGGACGGTCGATCTGTCCATTGATAGCCTGACCCGCCTTGACCTCGACTGGTCGGACGGGCTTGCATTCTCAGTCCCCATGCACACGGCAATGCGCTTAGCTGCTCAAGCGGCTCGCAGGGTCGCCGGGTCGTTTCCGGACCTGCCGATCTGCGCTTATGGGCTCTATGCCAATTTCGGGCCGCCCGGCGAAGAGTCTCCGTTCGGCCGGACCATCGCCGGCGAGTACGAGTCGGCGTTACTCCGATGGGCAGGGTCCATCGATGAGCAGCAATCGGTGCCGTCTGGTCGGCAGCCGGTCGAGCTCGGAAAAACGGTGTTCCGGACACCGGCCCGTTCCGGTTTGCCTGCCCTGGAGCGCTATGCCCACCTGCAGGTGGGTGAACAGCATCGAAAAGTCGGGTACGTGGAGGCCAGCCATGGGTGCCGCCACCGATGCCGCCACTGCCCGATCCCGGCCGTTTATGACGGCAGGATCCGGGTGGTCGACGAAGGTACCGTGCTCCAGGATGTCGACCAGCTGGTCGATATGGGCGCCGGTCACGTCACCTTTGGCGACGCAGATTTCCTCAATGCACCCGCCCATTCCATGCGAATCGCACGGGCCATGCACGCCCGCCACCCCGCTTTGACCTTTGACATCACTACCAAGGTTGAGCTGATCGTTCGACATGCTTCGTTGTGGAGTGAGCTGGCGGCCTCCGGGCTACTTTTTGTCGTGTCCGCATTCGAAACAACCAACAACGAGATACTCGATCTTCTCGACAAGGGCCATACGAGGGCCGACGAGGAGGCAGCCGTTTCCATCCTGCGTGCGGAGCACACGGAGATCCGGCCGACCTGGCTTCCTTTTACGCCCTGGACGTCCCTGGACGATCTCCGAGACATGATCTGGTTCCTCGAAGAGTATGACCTGACCGGGAACGTCGATCCGGTTCAGCTCACGATTCGCCTGCTCATTCCCAAGGGGTCCCTCCTGCTGGAGGTTCCTGACCTGGTGCCCTATCTGGACGGCTATGACGATGAGATGCTCGGCTGGCAATGGCATACCGCCGACCCGCAGATCGACGCTCTCCAGGCCAGGTTGGTCGACCTCCACACCAGCGGATTGGCGGCCGGTTGGAGCGTTGGCGATCTCTACGTCGGGCTGGCAGGCGAGATCATGGGTTCGCCGGAATACACAGTCTCCGTGGCAGAAGGGAGGCCACGGCTCACAGAGCCGTGGTTCTGCTGAGCAGAGCCGACCGAGGGCCAGTTCGGTTCTCTCGAGGATCTGTGAGAAAGGCCACCTTTCTTAGCTCAACTGGACCATCCGGACTGCCGATATCAATCGGGAGGGTCCCCAAGGGAAACCCCAGGAAAAATGCGTATCGACGACAACGCCCGGTTTGGACCGGTGACCATGCTCGACGAGATAAGCAATTCGCACTGGCGGGAAACAGAGAAGCAGCTCCGAGCAGCGGTCGAATCCGCTGAGAAGGTCAGCCGCGCCAAATCGCAGTTCCTGGCCGAAGTCAGCCATGAGATCCGGACCCAACTGGCGGGCATTCTCGGCATGGCCCAGGTCACCCTCGAGACCAAACTCACCCCTCAACAACGAGAGTACGTCGAACTCGTGACTTCGTCCGCCGATGCCTTGCTGACTGTCGTCAATGATCTCCTCGACCTGAGCAAGATCGAAGCGGGTCATCTGGTGGTTGAGGAAATGCCTTTCAGCCTGAAAGACAATCTCCGTGACACGGTGACTTCGATGATGGTCACCGCAGAGGAAAGGGGCCTCGGCCTCGAATTGAGCATCTCAGACGGTGTACCCGATCGGGTCATGGGAGACCCAGGACGCCTTCGCCAGATTCTGATCAATCTGGTTGCCAACGCAATGAAGTTCACCGAGGAAGGCGGCGTGACTGTCTCCGTGGGGCTGGGATCGTTGGAGTCCTCTGAGTCGGCCGTCCATGTGCAGGTGACCGACACCGGGTCCGGGATTCCGTCCGACAAGCTCGAAGCCATCTTCGAGCCGTACGAACAAGGCTCCCAGCCAAATGGCCGGCGTTCGGTGGGAACCGGACTGGGACTGTCGATCTCTCGACAACTCGTGCAGATCATGGGCGGGGAGATCTGGGCCGAAAGCGACCTCGGGCACGGCAGCACTTTCCACGTCATGCTCCCTTTGACCCTGAGTTCTGCCGATGTCACCTCTCCTTCGTCGACACGCGCCTCCGACCTCGACGGCCTTCCGATTCTCATAGTCGCCGACAACCCGGTGAATCATGACAAATTGCTGGGAGCCATCGGCGCTACCGGCATGAAGCCGGCGGCGGTAACCACTGCAGCTGACGCGCTGGTTGCACTCACCGAAGCCCGGGAGTCTGATCGTCCCTTCGCATTGACGGTGTGTGACCTCAATGGTGATGGAATCGATTTCGCCCGTACCTTGCGGAAGGACGCAGACCTGGCCGCGATGCACGTCATGGTGCTTACCGCTATGGGACAGCGGGGCGACGCTGCCACCTGCCGGGATCTCAACATTGCCGGGTACTTGACCAAACCAATACCTGCGGAGGATGTTCGCCTGGCAATCGAGGCCGTGATCGGTGGGCCTTCGCCCCTTGACCTGACCGTTCTCGTCACCAAACACTGGTTGCGGGAGCGCCGACGGCACCTCGACATTCTGGTCGTCGACGACAGCCCGACCCATCGCATGGTTGCAAGACGATTGCTGGAGCGGCGGGGGCACCGTGTGTCGGTGGCGGCCAGCGGGCGGGAGGGGGTCGAGACCGTCCATGCACATCGGTTTGACATCATCTTGTTGGACCTGTGGATGCCCGGCATGGGGGGTTTTGAAGCGGCCGCGGCCATCCGGGCGACCGAGGAGAGGGGCGAACGGGTCCCCATCATCGCCATGAGCGCAGATACCGTGTCGGAATTGACCGATAATCTGGCCGAAGCCGACATGGACGGTCTCATCGCGAAACCGTTCCAGGTCCCTCAATTGCTCAGCACGATTGAGCACCTCGTTGGTGAGGAGGGATCGGCGTCCTGAAACGCCGCATCTGTGTCTAGGGTCTTTCGGCCCTACCGGTGATTCGGGTTCGGCTGTCACTATGCGGCCAAGGAAACACCCCGATCGGCAGCGGCGCGGAGACCGGCGGCGGAATCCGATGCTAGTGGCAGTCAGTCGGGGTGCTTCTTTGCAGTCGTTGAGTGAGCAGCCTCCTACGCACCTAACCATTGTTCGAACCACTCGATAGCACGTGTCGCGACGGTCTCGAGGGCCCCATCTTCTTCGAACAGATGTCCGGCGCCCGGAACTATCGAAACCTCGCAGGGTCCGGACACTATCTCAGCCGCCGACCTGTTCAGATCGAGCACCGCCACATCTCGACTTCCGACGATCAGGAGGACCGGCGCCGTTACTTCCGGGAGACGCGGCCCGGCCAGATCGGGCCGGCCGCCCCGGCAGACCACCGTCGCTACCGGACGGTTGATGCTGGCCAGGAGAGCGCCGGCTGCACCGGTGCTGGCTCCGAAAAGACCAATTGGCAAACCGGATAGTTCGGGCAATTCGGTCAACCAGTCGAGGGCGTATCCCAATCTGGCGGCGAGCAGGTCGGTGTCGAAGACGTTGGCCCTCGTGCGGGCTTCCTGATCGGTCAGCAGATCGAACAGGAGGGTGCCGAACCCGGCTTCATCCAAGGCATCGGCGACCGCCTGGTTGCGTGGACTGTGACGGCTGCTGCCGCTCCCGTGTGCAAAGACAACCAGACCGCGCCGGGCGGACGGTACCGAGAGGCGACCGGCCAGCCGGTTGTTGTCAACGGGGATCCAGACGTCCCGGTGGGCATCTTCGGTCGCCTTCGACTCTTCCAGCAGCCGCATCACCTCCTCGTCGCTGGTCTGTCGGAAATCCGTGTACCACTGACCTACCGCGCCGAACCCCGCAGGCGCCTCGAGGACGATGACCTCATCCGCTTCCTGCTCGAGCGCACCAACTGTGTCCCGTGCCGACACCGGGACGGCCAGAATCAATCGGGCCGGCTCCCGTCCGCGAACGACCCGTAGGGCAGCCCGTGCCGTGTAGCCGGTGGCCAGGCCATCGTCGACCACGACAACGTCTCTCCCTCTCACGGGCACCTGATCCCTGTCACCCCGGTAGACGGCCACCCGCCTGGCAAGTTCCTCGGTTTCGCGAGCCTTGATGGTGCTCAGCTCAGGATCGGTGACTCCCAAGAGGCCGATCAGGTCATCGTTGAGGGCCAGGATCCCTTCCTCGCCGATCGCGCCGATCCCCAGCTCCGGCCGACCGGGGGCTCCGAGCTTCCTCACGACAACCACATCGAGGGGAGCAGGCAGGAGGCGGGCCACCTCGGCGGCCACGACCACCCCTCCGCGGGGCAACCCGATGACCACTGGACTGTGGAGACCGCGGCCCTTCAGGAGATGGCCGAGACGTTGCCCGGCGTCGACGCGATCACGAAACGGCATGGAGATAGCATGCCGCCCGGCAGGCCGCTCGATTAGGGCCGGAGTACCCATTGAAGTCCCTTCCCTCCAAGGAGTAGGTTGGAAGGCGAGTTGCGGTTGAGAGGGGAAACCTGTGGATGCACGTGCCCGGATACTCGAATGCCGGGATCTCATCAAGTCCTTTGGCGACATTGCGGCCGTCAAAGGGGTGGGCTTTCACATTGGCGAAGGGGAAACCTACGGACTGCTTGGCCCCAACGGCGCGGGAAAGACCACGACCATCTCGATGGTTACCGGGCTCATGGAACCCGACGGTGGCGAGGTGCTTGTCGGTGGCCGACCACTGACGACCAGAAGCGTCGATGCGAAGCGAGAGATCGGCCTGGTACCGCAGGATCTGGCTGTCTATCCGGATCTGACCGGCAAGGAAAACCTGATCTTCTTCGGCAAGCTCTACAGCATGGCGGGCGCCGATCTCAAGAGTCGTGCCGACGAGGTGCTCGAGATCATCGGGTTGACCGACCGGGCCGACGACCGCACCGATGAGTACTCAGGGGGCATGAAACGGCGCCTCAACATCGGCATTGGACTGCTGCACAAACCCCGGCTTCTCCTGCTGGATGAACCGACCGTCGGCGTCGACCCGCAAAGCCGCAATGCCATTCTGGAGAGTGTTGAGCACCTGAGCGATGAAGGGATGGCCGTGCTCTACACGACGCACTACATGGAAGAAGCGGAACGACTGTGCGATCGGGTCGGGATCATCGATCTGGGCTTGATCAAAGCAGAAGGTACCCGCCGCGAACTCATTCAGATGATCGGTCGCCGTGACCGCGTCAGGCTCCAGGCCGGCGGCCCAACCGAGGCGGCGGTGGAAGCAGTTGCATGGATACCCGCCGTGCAGGAAGCCGGCGTCGTGGATGGTGGTATCGAGATGCTGGTCGACGATGCGGGCACCTGGATCGCCGAGATCCTCGGCGAAGTATCCGGAGCCGGTGTGAGCGTCACGTCCGTCGATATCGACGAACCCAACCTCGAGTCGGTGTTCTTGCATCTCACCGGCCGCGCTCTGAGGGATTGACCGTGCGTCACGCCTGGACCATCGCCGCCAAAGACCTCAAGCTGAGCATCCGCGACCGTTCGGCTTTCATCGTCGCGATCATCGCTCCGCTCGGCCTTGCCGCCATCTTCAGTTCGATCTTCAATCCCATTGAGTCCTTCGACTTCAGTGCCACGTACGCAGTCGTCGACCAGGACGGAGGCATGGTTGCCCGTCAGTTCGTTGAGATTCTGGAGCAATTCGGCGAAGGGTCCGGGGCAGAGATCGTGGTTCTGTCCAGCCGGCAGGAAGCGGTGGACCTCGTCGACGTCGAACCGTTCAGCGACGAGGATGGGGCCGACGCCGCGTTTGTCATTCCCGCCGGTTTCTCCGACGCGGTCCAGTCGGAGCGTCCGGTGGAGATCGAGGTGATCAGCGGCCAGGGTGGAATCGGGTCCGGAGTGGCGGTTGCCTTTGCAGAACAGTACGCCAGCGAACTCACCTACGCCCGGATAGCCGTGGCGAGTTTTGAGAACCTGGGGGGAATCGGCGATCGCTTCACGTCCGGTTTGCGAGCCTCCTCCATTCCGCCGCCGGTTCTGCTCGAGAATGTCGAGGTCGACAACAAGGAATTGGCCGGCAAGACGTTCTACAGTGCCGGCCTTGCCATCTTCTTCCTCTTCTTCACCGTCCAATTCGGGGTGAACAGTCTTCTCGAAGAACGGCACGCCGGGACCCTCAGCCGTTTGATTGCCGCACCGCTCCGCCGCTCGTCGATCATTGCCGGAAAGGCCATCATGGCGTTTGTGCAGGGGATTGTCAGCATGGCGGTGCTGGTCGTTGCCACGACGTTGCTCTTCGGTGCCGACTGGGGCAATCCCTTCGGGGTGTTTCTACTGGTCGTCGCCGGCATTTTCTCGGCTTTGGGCATCATGGCGGTCGTAGCCGGCTTCGCCAAGACGGCCGAGCAAGCCGCAAACTACTCATCCATGGTTGCGGTTGTCCTCGGGTTTCTCGGCGGGACGTTCTTCCCGGTTGGCCAGGCGGGGGGACTGCTTGCCGACCTGCGCTTCATCACCCCTCACGCCTGGTTCATGCAAGGCCTGGGCGACCTGGCCGGAGGAAACGTCGCCGATGTTCTCCCCGCAGTTGGAGCGCTGGTCTTGTTCGGACTGGTCGCCGGATCGATCGGTCTGAGGGGTTTGAGGAAGGGCCTGCAACCATGAAGGCCTTCACGATCGCCAGAGTCAATTTGCGCCGATTCTTGCGCGACCGTTCCAACGTCTTCTGGGTGTTCATCTTCCCGATTGTGCTGATCCTCGTGCTGGGGTCGGCCTTCGGTGGTTCATCGGACCCAAGACTCGGCGTGCACAACGGGGGAGATGGTCCGCTGGCGGCCGAATTGGTCGACGCCCTCGAGGGGCAAGCGGGTATCCGGGTGATCGACTTTGCATCGAGTGATGATCTGGTGGTAACCGTCGAGCGAGGCGAGGTTGAGGCCGGTCTGCTGATACCGGCCGCCTACGACGCCGATCTCCAGGCAGGTATTCCTATCTCGGTCGAATTGGTCGGACGGACTGCCACCGACGCGCAGGGGATCCTGAGCACCGTGCAATCGGCGCTCACCCAGCAAAGCATCGCGCTGCGGGCGGCCCGCTTCGTTGAGTCAGAGGGAGTCGGCTCATTTGCCGAGGGAATTGGCGTGGCTCAGGTGGTCGCCGCCAACGTCACCGATGTCGCCGTCACCGTCAACGCCGCCGGCGAATCGGTTGGCTTCTTCGCGTTGGGTCGCTTCGACTCCAGCGCCCAACAGCAGATGCTGTTGTTCGTCTTTCTCACATCGCTGGCAGCGTCGGCGTCGTTGATCCAGACCCGCAGGCTCGGCGTGGCGCGGAGGATGGTTTCGACGCCGACCCCCGTGCGGACGATTCTGGTCGGAGAGGGTCTTGGCCGGTTCGCCATTGCCCTCCTGCAAGGTCTGTTCATCATGGTCGGCACTCTGCTGTTCTTCAACGTCGATTGGGGTGACCCGATCGGAGCGTTTGCCATCCTGTTTGTGTTCGCGCTCGTCGGGTCGGGAGCGGCAATGCTGATGGGGGCGCTGTTTGAGAATGACCAGCAGGCGGGGGGACTCGGGGTTTTGTTCGGACTTGGTCTGGCCGCGTTGGGTGGCTGCATGGTTCCGTTGATCATTTTCGAGTTCTTCGCTCCGACGCTCTTCAAGATCGCCCATATCACCCCTCACGCCTGGGGTCTCGAGGCTTTCGATGCGCTCGTGATCGACAAGGGGACGCTGGTGGACACTCTGCCGTTCCTGGCGATCTTGCTCGGGTATGCGGCAGTGTTCTATCTCGTTGCCATCTGGCGGTTGCGAAGAGTTCTTACCCGCTGATCCAGCCCGCACCCGGCCGGCGCGAACGGAATTGCGCTGCTAGATCCCGGCCCGCCTTGCCGCCCGCATGGCGTCAATCGTCTTGATTCGTCGCAGTGCTTCCTGGATCTCGACTGCAAAAGCCTTGCGTCGATCTCCGAGATCCTCATCGTCCACATCGAGGAGGCCGCGGTTTTCTGCCAGGGAGAGCGCTGACTTGAACAGGACCTGTGAAATCGATTCCTCAGTGGCGATCTTTCTCTGCAATCGGTACTGCTTGCCCAGACCGAGGGACTCTGCAATGAAGCGGCGCTGGTCCACCTCGACATAGGGGGAGTGGGCGTTCAAGTTGTCGGCTACGACCTGGTAGGCCTCCAGGAAGGGGCGCAGAACCCACGGAGCGGTGAGCAGCCGGAAGCCTCGCAACAGATCGAGCACCTCTGCGGGTTCCCCGTTCAGTCGAACCTCCCACTGCGGGTCGTAGCGAGTCAGCTCGTCGAAGATCGCCTCACGGAAGACGTCCTTGCCGGAGAAGAAGAACTCGAACTTGAGGAGATCGCGCATCGCCATCACCTCGTCGGAAAAGATGGCCACGCGATTCCCGTCATCAGCTTCGGCGGCTGCCAGGAGCGCGAGTTCGGTGATGGCATCGTTCACGAAGAAGTGAATCACCGTATTGCGGTAGTACGCGGCGGCCAAGTGCTGGTCGGGTCCGATCATGTACACGGCCTCGGGACCGGCCGAGTACTCCGTCACGATGCCGTGCTCCACTAGACGATCGAGGACTAGTTGCACTCCCTTCGGCGAGTCGAGCCGGATCGCTTCCGTGAGGGGCAGGTGCCGCTGTTCGGCGTGCCCGACAATTACCCGCACCGCTTCGACGAGGTCCTCACATCGCAAGGCTTGATCCTCGTTGGCCAACAGGGCGATCGTGACGAGCGCTGTTGGCGTGATTGGAGTTACGTCGTTGACCCGCGCCATAGTTTCGAATGCGAGTTTGCGAACCGCCAGGCTCTGGTCGGAGTCAGAGGAGCTGATCTCTTTGGCCAGGGAGAGAGGCTCGCCGAAGCGGACATGGATGTTCCCGTACCGACGGCGGAGTGCGCGGACCGATTTCAGGAACCAGCCGAAGCTCTCCTTTTCCTTGGCCTTTCCGAGTTGTTCTGCCGCGTAGGAGCCGACGTCCTGGATCTGGTCGTAGATGATCGAGGTGGGAACGAGGTAGACGTCTTCGGCTTTCCCACGGTGAAAGCTGTCCGCTACGTAGGCCAGCATCCCGAAGCGGGGGGGCAACAGTTTGCCCGAACGTGATCTTCCCCCCTCCAGATACCACTCGAGCGGAAATCGATTGGCAATCAGGTAGTCGATGTAGCTGCGCAGCACGAACTTGTAGACCGGATTGTCGCGGAAGGTCCGGCGGATGAAGAAGACACCCGTCCTACGGATGACTGGACCGATAGGGAAGAAATTCATGTTGATCCCGCCGGCTGTGTGGTTGGGAGGTGCGTCGTTCTCCCAGAGGACGTATTGGAGGACGAGATGATCGAGATTCGACTTGTGCGATGGCAGGAACACGAGCGAACTCGTCTGCCCGAGCGTCGAGATGTCGCGGAAAGCCTGTGGCTCGTAGTGGATTGAACCGTATCCCTGCCGGTACAGCCAGTGGATGGCATTGGCCACCAGATCGATGGTGAAGGCGTCGTGAGTGGCCGCTATCTCCCGGAGGTAGCGAGACGCCCGGTTGAAGATCGTCTCTTCCGACTTGTCGAGCTGGCCGGCGAACCGGACGACGCCCTCGCGGAACTCGCTGGTTCCGAGGATCTCCTGGTGGACGAACTTGGGCACCTTGTATCGGTTGCCTCGCACGCGCCGCTCGGCCCGCTCCAACGCCAGCCAGGCTCGTCTCGCCACAAAATCGGACAGACTGGAGGACTCGACCCCCTCCCGCCATCGCGAGATCAACTCTGATGACCGGGCCGACTCTCCGACGAGGATCTGGCAGCGGTCGGGTGCCCTGGCCATGATCAGATACTGTCGGAGCAGGTCGGGGTCCCGGGGGTCGCCCAGTTTGAGCAGGTCGGCCAGATGCACCGAGCGTGTGCCATCGCGGCGGGGTGCCAACCAGGCGATCCGCAGGGGCACCAGTACGGGATCGTCGTCCCGCTCCATTCGCGATTCGAGTCCAGGATCTATCCGGCATCCCTGCCGCCTGCGTCTCGAAGCAGGTATGCAGACCGGTTCTACCGACGCCCCGGATGGACGATTCCGATCAATCCAGGCTCCCATCAGCCGTCGCTCGAGGTTGCTGGACGCGTCGATCAAGAAGATGACCGGGCTTGTTCCATCGATCGGCCAGACCGGTTCTTCAAGCAAGGTAGGTTCGGTATCGGGCAGGACCATTGCTTCCGATTCTATGAGCAACGCGAGGAATCTGCATGGTTGGGAACGTTGGCCTCCCGGCAAGGCACAAAGTCCCTACGGAGACTCTGGCCGTATCCGATAGATTGGCAGAGAGGGAGCGTTGCTGAGGTGATGTAGTGAACACATCAGCCATCATCGGACGTGAGGATTTCGGTCGGCTCTTGGATGCCTTGAATGATCGGGGGTACGAGTCGGTTGGTCCCACTCTGCGGGATCAAACCATCGTCTACGACCGGATTGGGACCCTCGATGATCTCCCCATCGGATGGACCGACACGCAAGAAGCCGGCACCTACAAGCTCGAGCGGCGTGACGATGACGCGCTTTTCGGCTACGTGGTTGGTCCGCACTCCTTCAAGAAGTACTTGTTCCCTCCCCGCCGCAACTTGTTTACGATCGAGAAGACCTCCGAAGGTTTGAGGCTGGTCGACCCCGGGGAACCAACGCCCCGCTTCGCCTTCATCGGGATGCGCCCCTGCGAGTTGGCCGCCATGGAGATCCAGGACACGGTGTTTGGAGCCGGACCGTTCACCGACCCTGAGTACCTCAAGCGTCGCGAGGAAGTCTTCGTCGTCACCGTCAACTGCGTCGTGACCGGGGGCACCTGTTTCTGTGTGTCCATGGGAACGGGCCCGAGAGCCCGCCGGGGTTTCGATCTGGCAATCACCGAACTCCTGGACGAGTCCGGCCACAACTTCCTGATCGAGGCGGGTTCGCCCCGCGGTGAGGACGTTCTGGCCGACCTGCCGCAGCGTCCCGCGGTAGACGATGACCTGGCAGCAGCCGACCGGCTTCTGCAGGTGGCCGCCGCCAGCATGGGCCGGTTACTCGAAACGACGGGGATCAAAGAGCTGCTGCAGACCAATCCCGAGCACCCGCGCTGGGAGCGGGTGGGCGACCAATGCTTGACCTGCACCAACTGCACGATGGTGTGCCCGACCTGCTTCTGCGCCACCGTTGAAGATGCTCAGTCCCTGGATGGTTCGACGGCGACCCGTATCCGGAGCTGGGACTCCTGTTTCACGAACGAGTTCTCCTACATCCACGGGGGTTCTCTGCGTACCAGTGCGGCAGCCCGCTACCGCCAGTGGATGACACACAAACTGGCCTCCTGGATCGACCAGTTCGGATTGTCCGGCTGTGTCGGATGTGGACGATGTATCACGTGGTGTCCGGTGGGTATCGACATAACGAAGATCGCTGCGGTGATCCGCGCAAGTGAGGAGAAGAAACATGCGCTCGCCTGAAGACGTGCTCACCAAGCACCCGTTCTTCCAGGGAATGAAGGCTCAGCACTTCGAATTCTTGGTTTCGGTTGCCCGTCCGTTGCACATCGAAACCAACCACTTCCTCTTCAGGCAGGGAGGTGGGGCCGACTGCTTCCTGGTGCTCTATCAGGGCGACATGGCGATCGAGCTCCACGTAGGAGCGAAAGGTGCCCGCATCATCCAGACGGTCGGTGCCGGTGAAGTCATCGGATGGTCGTGGCTGTATCCCCCCCACCGCTGGATGTACGACGGCCGGGCCTTGAGTTCGGTCGAGTGCCTGTGTCTCGACGGTGAGGCCGTACGCGTGCATATGGAAGACGACCACGAATTCGGCTACGAGGTGCTGCGTCGGTTCGGTGAGGTAATCGTTGAGGCGTTGAACCGGACCCGCCTCCAGCTCCTTGATGTGTATGGCACTGGCGACTGATTTCCTCCGCGTCGCCGGCGCCGACCCGATGGTCCCGAGGTTCATGCCCGTCCGCGATATCTGGGATGACACGGACGATACCTTCACCGTGGAACTCGATCCGGGTCCGGCCGGATTCTCTTTCCGACCGGGTCAATTCAACATGCTGTACCTGTTCGGCGTCGGTGAGGTGCCAATTTCGATCAGCGGTGATCCGGCGGTGCCGGACCGGGTTCTCCACACAATTCGCGGGGTAGGGCCAGTCACCACCGCAATGCGCGACCTGGTAGCGGGAGACCTGGTTGGCGTGCGTGGACCGTTCGGCACACCGTGGCCGGTCGGGCTGGCCTCTAGTCGAGATGTGGTGTTCGTCGCCGGCGGCATCGGTCTGGCGCCCCTCCGTCCCGCCCTGTATCACGTCCTCAATCACCGGGCAGAGTACGAACGGGTCGGGTTGCTGTACGGCGTTCGTTCGCCCCGCGATCTGCTGTACGAGGATGAGGTGTCGGAGTGGCGGGGCCGTTTTGACATGGAGGTCGGAGTCACGGTCGACACTGCCGACCGGAAGTGGCGTGGCTCGGTTGGTGTCGTTACCAAGCTCGTTCCGCGGGCGCCGTTCGATCCGCACGACACCGTCGCCTTCATCTGCGGTCCCGAGATCATGATGCACTTCGCCGCGGAAGCGCTGGTCAAGCGAGGGGTGCGGGCCGGCCGGATATACGTTTCGATGGAGCGCAACATGAAATGCGGGATCGGGCTGTGCGGACACTGCCAGTTCGGGAAGGACTTCGTGTGCAAGGACGGTCCCGTGTTCACCTACGAGGCTATCCATCCCCGCCTGGATATCAGGGAGGTGTGAAGTGACCACCAGGATGGTGCCGATCACCAAGCCGAAACTGGGGGTCTTCAAGTTCGCTTCTTGTGATGGATGCCAGTTGACTTTGCTCGATTGCGAAGACGAGTTGCTGGCGGTAGCGAACGCGGTGAACATTGCCAACTTTCCCGAGGCATCCCGGGCGGTGGAAGAAGGACCCTACGACCTTTCCCTCGTCGAGGGCTCGATCACGACACCGCACGATGCGGAACGAATCAAGGAAGTCCGAGAGCAATCCAAGTTCCTCATTTCCATAGGGGCTTGTGCAACCGCCGGTGGTATCCAGGCTTTGCGCAATTGGAAGAATGTCGATGACTTCACCCGGATGGTGTACGCAAGTCCCCAATTCATTTCGACTCTCGATAGATCCACACCGATCTCGTATCACGTTGAGGTGGATTTCGAGTTGCGGGGGTGCCCGATTTCCAAAGGCCAACTGCTCGAGGTCATCGCCGCGTTCCTGCAAGGGCGCCGTCCCAATATCCCCACCTACAGCGTGTGTGTCGAGTGCAAGCGGCGGGGGACGCCCTGTGTCATGGTGTCCGACGGCACGCCGTGTCTCGGCCCCGTTACCCAGGCAGGGTGTGGAGCCATATGTCCAGCCTACAACCGGGGCTGCTACGGATGCTTTGGGCCGATGGAATCTCCGAATACGGCGGCTCTGAGCCAATGGTGGCGGGACGAGCTGGGCGTCGCCGGACGTGACCTGGTTGCCGCCTATCGGGGTTTCAATGCCTATGCAGAAGCCTTCAAGACCGCAGGCGACGAATGTGAGCTGGGGGACTCTCATGACTGAGAGAACGATCAAGGTTGACTACCTCGCCAGGGTCGAGGGCGAGGGGGCCATGTACGTGAAGATGGAGGAAGGCAAGGTTGTCGATCTCCACTTCAAGATCTTCGAACCGCCCCGATTCTTTGAGGCTTTCTTGCGCGGCCGGTCCTATCGCGACGCTCCCGACATCACCTCGCGGATCTGCGGCATCTGTCCGGTGGCGTACCAGACCAGCGCCGTCAATGCGATCGAAGACGCTTTCGGGATGGTTGTCCCGGATCCTATTCGCGAGCTCCGCAAGTTGATCTATTGCGGCGAGTGGATCGAAAGCCATGCTCTCCACGTCTACATGCTGCATGCGCCGGATTTCCTCGGGTACGAGTCGGCCATCCACATGGCCCGGGACTACCCGGCGATAGTCGAACAGGGTTTGCGGCTCAAGAAGATCGGAAACGACCTTCTCGCCCTGATCGGGGGACGAGAGATTCACCCGATCAACCCACGGACGGGAGGGTTCTTCCGGGCACCGACCCGCAGTGAACTGGAAGCACTGGTCGACGATCTGCAGTGGGCCCGCGAGGCGGCGGTGGCCACCACAGCGTGGGTGGCCGGCTTCGAGTTTGCACCATTTGAACAGGACTACGAGTTCGTGGCGCTCTCCCATCCTGATGAGTACGCAGTTGTCGATGGCCGGATCATCTCGAACCGGGGGCTCGACATCGCCGCTCAGGAGTGGGGTGACGTCTTCGAGGAACGGCACGTGGAATGGTCGAATGCGCTTCATGCCGTCATTAAGGAACGGGGTGCATTCATGACCGGTCCCAACGCCCGGTACAGCCTCGGCTTTGAGAAGCTATATCCGGTGGCGCAGCAAGCAGCGCGCAAGGCCGGACTCGGGGAGACATGCACCAACCCGTTCAAGAGCATCATCGTCAGGGCCGTTGAAATGGTGCACGCCTGCGAAGAGGCGCTCCGGATCATCGACCGGTACGTTCCGCCCGATCTCCCGTTCGTCCCGGCCACCCCGCGGGCGAGCGTGGGTCATGGCGTGAGCGAAGCGCCGCGGGGTATCTGCTACCACCGCTACGAGTTCGATGATGATGGCCTGATCCTTGATTGCCAGATCGTCCCGCCGACCTCACAGAACCAACTCCGCATCGAGGAGGATCTGTGGAGCTACGTACCTCAGTACGCCGACCTGCCGGACGACGAGCTTCAATGGCAACTCGAGCAAGCAATCCGAAACTACGACCCGTGCATCTCCTGCGCAACGCACTTCCTGAAACTCACGGTTGAGCGGATTTGATGCCACCGCTGGTGATCGGTATCGGCAATCCCGCACGGGGGGATGATGCAGCGGGACTTCGAGTGGTCGAAGCTCTGGGTCTTTCCGACACGGTTCTCGAACATGACGGAGAACCCGCCTCGCTCATCGCTCTGTGGGAAGATCACGACGAGGTGGTCTTGATCGACGCCGTCACGTCGGGAGCGGACCGCGGCACGGTCATCGAGATCGACGCTGCCTTTTCGATGCTTCCTGCCGGCATGTGCCACTCCACCCACGCTCTTGGTCCGGCCGAAGCCGTTGAGCTGGCCCGGGCGCTCGGCAAGCTGCCATCCAGGATCACCATTTTGGGAATCGAAGGAGCCAATTACTCGTTTGGAGCGGGCCTTTCATCCGAGGTTGAACGTGCGGTTGACCAAGTCGTGCGGAGGGTGCGGCGGCTCATGGAGACACCGGCAGGGTGAGCCGGAACGTGCTTTCACCGTTCTCGCTACGGTAGGTGAGGTCGCCCTTCATCAGGCGGGCCAGCTGTCGGGACACGGTCAGGCCCAATCCGACTGCGGCGGTTACTCCCGACACGGGGTGCGCTGTTGTGTACGGCTCGAAAATGCGCTCGCGCTCCGCTTCGATGATGCCGGGACCGTCATCGCCTACCTCGATCCAGACCCTCGCTCCCTCCTGGCCGGCCCGAACAATGATCGTGTCTCCGCCGTATCGCCTGGCGTTGCTCATGAGGTTGCGGAGGATCTGGCGGACACGCGCTTCGTCTGCCAGAGCGCGTAGATGGCCGTAGGAGGGGAGCTCGAGGGCCGGCCCGATTCTGTCGTCGGCGGTTTCGGCCAGCGATCGGACGGCTGCTGCGATATCGATTTCTTTGGAGGCAAGGCTCACGGTGCCGATATCGGCGCGAGCCGCCACGAGAAGATCCTCGACAATGTTGGCCACATCTCCGGCCTGCTCCGCGATGAGGTTCATGAACTCTTGCTGCTCGGCCGGGGAGAACGTGGAGTGATGGTTTCGGAGTTCATCGGTCAAACCAACCACCGCCGTGAGCGGGGTCCGGAGCTCGTGGCTGACCGAGGCAATGAACTGATCTTTGGACTTCACCAATTCCTGCAGACGCCGCTCGGCGCGCCGTAATTCGGTGATGTCCACCATGGCAATGACCGCATTCTCCAGGTCGAGGCGACCTCCCTCGCGAGGAACGACCCAGCGAAGCACGCCGTCGATTTCGTTTCCTCGCATGGTCGTCCCGCGCAGCGCCGTATCGAGATGGTCGCGATCTTCCCAGATCGCCACGAACTGCTCGATGAAGGAGAGGCGGGCGTGGTCGGTTACTGAATCCGGCGGCAGTGGTCCGAGCAGCTGCGCCTTGTCTTCGGCCTCCATGAGTCCGAGCGTGGATTCGTTGACATCTTTGACAACGATGCTGGTTGCGGCTCTCTCAATCTCTTCTGGATGGTCGGCCAGGTAGGTGCGGAGGTCGCCGATGCCGATGCGACGAAGGCCGTCAAGCCAGTTTCCGACCGCCCGGTAGTCCTCCTCCCAGATGGACACAGGAGCGCGGGCGATCAGCAGTTCATAGCGAGCTTCCTCTGTCTCTTGACTCCGGCGCGTCCAGAGGAGCAACCACGTGATGAACCAGAAGGACACCACGGGCACGATGGTTCGGAAGAGTATGTCGACCGCGCTGCCGGATTCGCCGAACCAGCCGATCTGCGACACCACCAGAAGCAACGAGTAGGCAACCAGGAATGGAGATCGGTACCGCCGGATGAGAATTGAAGTGGCGGCCCCGATCATGATAAGCCCTATGAGTGAAGCCACTTCCATGCCGGGTTTGTTGACGATCTCCACCTGAAGAACCACAAAGATGGCTGAGATGAGCAGAACGGGAACGGCCCGGGGAGTGGCCTGGTTCTGCTGCCACATGGCGAATACGGCAACAACCGCGGGACCGGTCGCCTGGAGAATGATTATGAGGTCGCCACTAAACACGCCGGCCAGCGCGTAGGTTGCGCTCACCGCTGCAGCAATCAATGCAACGGTCCGAATGATTTCGGAATCGCGACGGACCGCGCTGCTCTGCTCGTCCCCATGAACGTGGATATTCGCTGACATCTCTTTAGTGAACATCGGTAGGGCGGCGGACCTGCTTGACCGGAACGACTACATTCCGCCTCTATGCGAGTGGTTGTGCAAAGGGTCGGCGAGGCGACCGTGAGCGTCGAAGGCCAAACCGTCGAGCGAATCGGTCACGGCTTAGTTGTTCTGGTCGGAATTGCAGCAGGGGACTCGACCGACGACGTTTCAGCGATGTGTGCAAAACTGGTCTCCCTACGGATCTTCCAGGACGGCGATCGGAAGATGAACCGGTCCGTTGTCGACGTCGAAGGCGAGATTCTGGTCGTCAGTCAGTTCACGCTCCTGGCCGAGGTGCGGAAAGGCCGTCGCCCGTCATGGGCCGGCGCGGCAACTCCGGCGCAGGCCGAACCGCTCATTGACGAACTGGTGCAAGGGCTTCGCCGCGCAGGGGTTCCGGTCCGGACGGGGACTTTCGGTGCGTCCATGCAGGTGGCCCTGACAAACGACGGGCCGGTCACCATCGTGGTCGACACCGACCGGGGCCACATCCTCTGAAGGTCTAGTCCTCGACGGTCCCGACTTGAACCAGCTCCTCGTACACGGAGGGATGATCGGAGACGATGATCGGTATCCCGCGCTCCTCCCGATAGGTGATTCCCGGGTTGTGGTGCGATGTGCCGTCCGGTAACACGACCTGCGGTGATCCGACGATGCCGTGGGCGAGAGCTTCGTCGCGGTCGGCGATGACGGCCTTGCGAAATCGGCCGTCATCGAGCGCCGTCCCTAGTTGATCGGCCATCAGCCCCTCGAGTTCGGCCACTGCCAGCAACTCGCTTCGGACCGCGAGATTGTGACCGTGCAGGAATACGGCTCGCCGGAGGGCGAGATCAAATGATTCACCGATTTCCTGACCTTGGGAGAAGCCCCATTTTTGCGCTTCGAAAGCAGGCAGGTTGCTCGTCGGCCACGTCTCACTTCGGAGAGCACTGAAGGCGGTTGGCTCCAATTGGGCAAGCGCCACCACCTCTCGTTTGGCAGTTTCTGCGGTGATTGGCTGCCCGGCTACGAGCTCGCGGGGATACGAACGGAGGTCGAATACCAGGTGATCCGCTCCAAGATGGTCTCTCATTCTGTGGAGCCGGAGAAGGGCGACATATGCCCACGGGCAGTGGATGTCGCTCCAGATGGTGATCATCGTTTTTCTACCTCCCGTTGCTCGGGCTCTTCGTTCAAACCTAGCCGCCCAGGGCAGACACGGCGGCGCGAATGCGAGACCCCGGTGCTGCCGAGCCGTTTGGCGGAACGATCAGTCTTTGTCCGGCTGGCGTCTCGTCCGCCGGCCCCGGATGGTCAACCGTTCGATGCGGTCCACTCTCGTCCCGGGGCGCAGAATCTGAGGAAATCGCAGGTGTGGCAGGCAGTAGATGGTTGAGGGGCCCAGCGTTCTTCCTGGATCGACGCGATCAGCTCACCGAGGTGGTTACGAGCTGAGGCCAGCCACGTCGAATCGACCTCTTCAGTCAGTTCGGTCAATCCACCCCCGAGGTAGGCAAACGTAACCCGGAGCTCGTCGGGCTTTCTGGGAGCGAAGCGGACTTCATCGACCGCGACCGCATACGCCTCGAGCTGGACCCGCGTCGATACCAGTCTCGATGGCTTGCCGGTCTTGAAGTCGACGATCTCCCACGTGCCCGGCTCTGGTTCGTACACCGCGTCGATGCGGCCGTTGACGCGGGCGGCATCGCCGATCCTGAGATCGAAGGGCACTTCCACGAACCGGGGCCGCGAGGCGGCGAACCGGGACAACCGGTAGGTCTCAAAAGGATCCGGGCCGCCGGCAGGCGATGCGGCCTCTCCTATCGGGAGGTCATAGGTATCGGAATCGATTTCTTCGAGGGGAACCACGCCGAGGCTGTGGAGCTCTATTCGCCGGTGGACCTCAACGCCACGGCGGGCCGCTCGCGACGGACGCCGGGGGAGCGGATCCACGGCGGTCCAGAAGTATCGCTGGGGGCAGGTCGCATAGGTGACGAGGCCGGTGACTGAGGTTGTTAGCGGAAGTCCGGTCGCTCCGCCAGGGGGGTCCGGCAGTCCCTCGAGAACGAGTTCGAGCTGCCGCCGCTGGCCGTCGAAGCCAGATGAGCTGCCCGTGGCGGCCGTTTCGGGCCAGGCGGGGTCGTCGATCGTTTCGCGCAGCGCATCGTGCCAACCCGACGGGAAGTCCGGATCAGGGGCCCCGTCCGGGGCCTCGATACGGAGCAGGGTAGGTGGAGAGCCTGCGGATCCTTCTTCGTGGCGGGTCACTGTACCCGGGCAGCCGCGAACCGCCGCGAAGAGGCTGCTCGGTCGTTTTGGCTGACCGAGCGAATACCAAAAAGCACCGGTCATGTAGAGGCGGTGTTTCGCCCTGGTGACGGCGACATAGGCGGTGCGCCACTCCTGAGAACGATGGAGCGCTTCCAGCACCGCTTTGGTTGGTGGCTTGTTGCGGTCGTGATCCAGTCGCAGCTCGAACGGGAGTACCTTGGCATAGCGGGCGGGGTCCTCGAGACCGCCGTGCGGGGAACTGGGGAAAGTCCCGGCGGCAACGGCCGGCACGAACACCGTCTTCCATTCGAGGCCTTTGGCTCTATGCACGGTCAGAATCGACACAGCGTCTTCATGGCTGAGGCGCGCCGTATCGAGTTCCTCGGAGCCTGCGTCTTCGTCGAGTAGGTCCAGGTAGTCGAGAAACGCGTCAAGTGACGGGCGGCCCTCCAGCGGGCTCCATTCTTCGGCAAGATCGAGGAAGCGGTAGAGGTTGAGCCGTGCGGTGAGACGGGCGGCCCCATCCAGGGCCTCCACCTCGGCCCAGGTTCCGGCTTCGTCCAGAATGCGGCGGCAAAGCTCAACCAGGGTGACGCCCTGTGCCTGTTCGAGAAGCAAGCGATAGAGCCGGCGGAATTCGCTCAATCGTTGCCGGGCTTCAGCAGCCAGGGCCTCGACGTGCTCCAGCTGGTCTACCGCTTCGAGCATGGCCCATCCGGGAGCGGCCTCATCATCATCGGCATGGTCTCGGCGTTGCCGTCGCACCCAATCGGCAAGGGGGGCGAGGTCGCCAAGTCCCAGACGGTAGTGGCCACCCAGCAAGATGCGGACGAGCGAAGGCGCATCATCAGGCCGTCCAATAAGTCGCAGCCACGCGTGAAGGTCGATGACCTCCGGTACCTGGAGAAGGCCCCCCAGCGCGGCAACCTCGACGGGAACGTCCTCGTCCTGCAGCGCTTCTCGAATGAGATGGATCTGACGGTTCTTCCTGAAGAGGATGCCCATATCCCGCCAGGCGATGTCTTCCTCGTCGTGGAGACGGCGGACTTCGCTCGCCACCCATCGTGCTTCGTCAACTGCGTTGTGAAACCAGGAAACCTCGACATGTCCGGTGCCCGCCTCTGCTGCGGCTTGCAGCGCGGCAATCCCTCCTTCGCTGCCGATTTCCCGCTTCACACGGTTGGCTGTGTCGATGATCCGGTGGTCACACCGGCGGTTGATGCTGAGCGTTCGTGTCGCGGCCGCGGTGCCATCTTCGTTGGCGAAGTGGTCGGGAAACCCCGCGAAGTTCCAGATAGAGGCACCTCGCCACTCGTAGATCGTTTGGTCGGGATCACCAACGGCAGTCACCGGGAAACCCTTGCCGAAGACTCGCAGGAGAAGCTCGCGCTGGGCCGGGTTGGTGTCCTGGTATTCGTCCAACAGCACCAACCGATACCGTTCGCGAATACGGCGCGCAATGCTGGAATCGCCCACCACCTCGTGGGCCAGGGCGATGAGGTCTGAGAAGTCGACGGCGTTGTACCGGCGCTTGATCGTGGCGTAGCGATCGAGAACCTCGGCCATCTCAACCCGCTGACTCCACACGTCATCCGGTTGTTCGGGGAGGGCGTGGATCAACGCGGATGGTCTCTGGAGATGGTCGCCCAATCGACCGGCAAGGAGTGCCAGTTCGTCGACGGTGCGGCGGGGAAGTCTCACGTCGAGATGCTGGTAGCTGCCGAGTGCGAGTGCTTCGGTGAGGAGCTCACGCTGATAGCCGGGCGTGATGAGTTGTGCGTTTCTCTCGTAACCGACCATTGGTCCGAATTCGGCCAGGATTGCGTGAGCGAACCCGTGGTAGGTCGTCACTTCCACCTCGCGACCGAGCTTGGCCAGATCTGCGAGGTGAGCCCGGAGCCGGTCGGTGAGCTCCTCTGCCGCCTTGTTCGTGAAGGTAATTCCCAACGCGGCCTCAGGGTCGATGTGCTCGCGCTGGATCAGCGCCGCGAGGCGCATGGCCATTGTTGTCGTTTTCCCGGTACCTGCGCCGGCCGAGACCCGGAGTGGCTGAAGCGGGAAGGCAATCACCTCGTCTTGCTCGCTGCTGGGGATCACGGTGCTCACGAGGAGAATGCCTCCCTTCCTTCCGGCCACTCGGGGCAGACGGTGCGAACGCGGCACCGGTCACAGTATGCGTTCGGGGTGGCCGGCCACTTCTCCGCCGCGATTCCGCGGGCCGCTTCTTGCATTGCGTCTTCGACCCGGGCTAACTGGTGTGGATCGAAACGTCGGACCGTGACGGACTTCGCCCGGGTGTTTGCCGGCAACCACAACTCTGCCTCATCAACGCGGCCGTACCCCGAGATGGTCTTGTCGGCTCGGAGGGCGAGAAGATAGAAGCCCAGTTGCATGGAGACGGATGCGTCCGCCAGCGTGGGAATGCGGGAACCCGTTTTGTAGTCGACGATGCGCACTATTCCGTCTTCAAGTTCGACCCGGTCGACTTTGCCTCTCCATAACACTCCGCCGATTTCGAGGTTCAAAGCCAGTTCGAGGCCGATCGGAATTCCGCGGCTCGGCCAATGCTCGTAGAGGTATGTGATGATCTCCAGTGCCCGTCGATACCACGCCGTCGCCCACGGCTCTCCTCCGAAATCGGCCGACTCCCAGACGGCATCGAATTCATCCAGGGCAACCGGGAGCGCCGCGTGGGGGATGCCTTCTTTCATTGCATGAGTCTCCGCTCGCTCGAGCGTCTCATGAATCAGCGTGCCGAACGTCAGGAAAGGTGTTGAGTCATCTCCGACGTGCAAGCGCCGCTCAAATGCGTAGCGGCGGGGACAGGTTGCGTAGCTCTCCGTCTGGCTGGGGGAGAGGGTCAAAGGGAAGGTGACGATTCCATGATCTGGGCCGGGCAGACGGACCCCCGCAATAGACGCAGGAGAGCGGAGTCCCCAGGTATCGCCCGTTCCGAGCAAGGACAGTGCCGCCAGCCGCCGGGAGCGACCCGCGCCCGGATCCCGGACGATGCGCCGCAGCCATGCCTGTGCTTCGCCTGCGGTCACCGGGTTTGTGCGGGCCGGCGGCCGGGTAGCCACTGCATCGAGTGAGTCAACACCGGCGACCAGGGGGAGGAAGCGGGACGGCATACCCTGGCCTTCCTCCAGCCCCGACGAGGTAGCCGTCCAGATCACCCGCCGGTAGCCGCGGGTCATAGCCGTGTAGGCCAGGCGCATTTCCTCCTGGAGGCGGAACGCCCGATAGGCAATCGGATCGGCCGGGAGGGACGGTGAAAGGTGGCGAGACCCGAGGAGGGACTCGCGGCTGCGAAGATCTGGAAACACACCCTCCACGGCATCTGCAATGAAAACGGTGTCAAACTCGAGGCCCTTCGACTGGTGAAGGGTCGTAAGAGTCAGGCGGTCCTGGCGAGGCATCCGGTAGCTGAGGAGCGGCCGCGCTTCAAAATCCTCGTCCTCGGTGAGCCGCACGTAGTCGACCAGAGTTGCCTCGGGGTCGCGCTCGAACAGCCTTCCGAGAACTTGGGCCAGCGAACTCCAGGCTGCCCGCTCGTCCTGTCGCTGCGGATCTTCGACGACCTGGACAAACTGGGGGAGCGTCGCCCAGATGTGCCAGAAGCCCTCCACCGCCGGGTAGGCGGTCGCCCAGCGGGTTGTTGCTAGGAGGGCGGCGAGGCCTGCGCCGTCGTCGATATGGGTGGAGATGGCCTCGGCCCACTCGACCCCCCTCCGGAGGAGTTCTCGCTCCACCTCCCTGAGACGACCGAGCGGAATGGAGAAGAGCGGCCCGAGAAGGATTCTGCGCAGTGCCCGGCCGGCTTCCGGTTCGGGGGCGGTTGCGGCCACCACACAATCGATGACGAGCCGCACGGCCGGGTGGTCGGCGAGGCGCGAGTCGGGCAGATCATGCGGTATTTGCCTGCGTTCGAGCACACGCGACAGCTCGGGTAGGAACCTCCGCTTGCTCCGGACGAAGACTGCCATCTTCGAGAACTGGAGTTGTTCTTCGAGGTGGAGCCGGTCAATCTCCCCTGCAATCCATTCGGCTTCCTGTGTCTGCTGATCAAAGACATAAGTATCGACCCGCCCTCTTCCCGGGGCAGGCGTGACCCGCCCCGCGGAGCCGGGTAGCGAGCCGGCGGTTACCCGTTCCGCCGCCTCGAGGATCGCCGCCGGAACCCTGAACGACGTCGTCAGCACGGTTCGGGTCGCGGTCCGTCCTTCGGAATCGGGGAAGTCGGCCGGAAAACGATGAACGTTGGCGAGGTCGGCACCTCGAAAGCTGTAGATCGACTGGTAGGGATCTGCGGCAGCGGTGAGGTTGTGGTGGGAGCCGTACAAATGCCTCAGGAGCTGGACCTGGGCATGGGTGGTGTCCTGGTATTCGTCGACCAGCACAAAGCGGTACTGGCTCGCCACCTTCGGGGCGAACTCGGCCCGGGACAGGATGTCGACCGCTCGCCCGAGCAGCGTCCCGTAGTCGATACGGTTCCGATCAACCAGAGCCTGTTCGTATGTGATCAGAAATTCCGGCAGTCCTTTCCAATCCGAACGATCGCGCGCCAGATCGGAGAGATGGGCGCTAGAAATCAGCTGCTCCTGACAGCGAAGCAGGAAGTCGGTCACCTCCCGGGCGAAGCTGTTGGTGGTGAGGAGAGCTCGGAAGGGGAGCGGCCAATCTCCCGGGTCCTCCTTTGACAGCAGATCGTGTGCCAGGGCCACCTGTTCGGGGCCGGTCAACAGCGCCGGCATTTCGGTCCACCCGAGGGCCTCCTCTGCGAAGCGTTCCAGCAACCGCGCCGCCAGCGAGTGGAAGGTCGACGCCGGAACTACCGTGTGCGAACGAGCCAGCCCACTTCGAATCCGCTCTTTCAGGTCGGCGACGCCCCGCCGCGAGAAGCTCAGGATCAGCAGTTTTTCGGGGTCGACATTGGCTTCGTCGAGCAGCCACCGTGCCCGTCGGACCAGAAACTCAGTTTTTCCCGTTCCGGGTCCTCCCACCACCAGCTGAGGGCCATCGGTGCGCTGCACTGCAGTGTCCCAGTCTTCAGGCTTGATCCGGTACTCGGTGGTCACCGGCACGAGCGTAGGCCTCCTCTAGGCCGCTGCCGGCATGATGGCGGTGTGCGGTTCCGAGCAACCGGGGCAATTCGGCTCTGGTCCGTCGTACACCAGCCGGGCCTCGAGTCCTGCGGCGAGGAGTTGTTCTGTCATCTTGGTCGTATCCATAGTGAATACGTTATCGACGGGGTGTGACAGAAACCCTCGTCCTTTCGACCTCGCGGCGGGCAGTTCATTCGGCACACCGGGCGATGGCCAGCAGGTGGGGACTAGCGCCGAGCAGCGACGGTTCGGATTCGAGGCGGCGAAGAGTGTAGAGCAAGCGATCGCAGGATTCAGGGTCTTCTAGCACCTGCGAGAGGTTCGGTGCGGCCCATCCGATACTCTCAACAGCGAGAAGCTCGGCCTCGACGAAATCCGCTTCGAGTACTTCTTCGAGTAACTGTCCTGGCTCGTGAAAAAAGGCGGTGGTGAAGTAGTGAGGGTGGTTGGTGGGGTTGCGGTGTTGCCCATCGATGAGGTCGCGCTCGACGATCTCGCGAAACGTCGGATCGGCGAGGAGGTCCTGGACGGTACCGTCGATCACCGAGGCGAATCGTGAGATCCCGGCTGCGAAGAGGCTGCCGCCGGGCCTGAGGATTCGTCGCGCTTCGCGAAGAGCCTGGATTCGGTCTTCCCGCTCAACCAGGTGATACAGAGGGCCGAGCAGCAGCACGGCATCAGCCGAGCCATCATCCACGGGCACATGGCGGGCGTCGGCAATCCCGGCGCTCAGCAGGTTACTTCCGATGGTTCTGGCGGTCTCGACATGACCGGGCACGATATCGAACAGATGGACCCGGTACCCCCGCCGCACCAACCAGGAGGCATAGACTCCCGGCCCGCCGCCGACATCAACCACTACTGCGGGTGGTGGTACAAGATGCCGTTGGACGAGCTCCGCCGTCCGCAGGAACTCCAGCCGGTTCGCTTTGGTCAGACGCTCGGATTCGTTGTATCGCTCATAGTGGCCGATGATTTCGTGGTGTGTGGAGGACATACCCCAACAATACTGCCCGTGACTAGTGCTTGGAGGGCTTCTTCGAAAGGCGTCCCGAGAGGCTTTCCACCACGCTGAGTGGTCAATAGGCTTGCTTGCTATGGGAGGCATGCAACCAACGACCAGGGGCCGAGTATTCACAACAGCGGCATTGTTCGCTGTTGTGACGGTGGCGACGGTACTGGGGCCTTCCGGTGCAGCCGGCAATACAACGTCGGTGGCGGGCGTGGTTGATCTTTCCGTCGAGGTCGTTGCGAATCCGGCTATGGCCGGTTCGGTTGTCGAATATGAGAGCCGCATTCACAACCGAGGAACTCAGGTAGCCGAACGCGCCAATGCAACCTTCGTGATCCCGGCTGCAGCCGTCGCAGTTGACCTCGAATCACAGTCGTGCACGGTCACAGGGTCGACCCGGCTCGAACCGAACCAAGCGGCAAAAGACCAGCCCTGGCAGGTGAACTGCGACCTCGGCACGTTGCTACCGGGAGCCGAGAAGCGAGTTGCTTTCTCGGTGACTCTCGGTGAGCACGGTACATGGACCAGTGTGGTCACCGTTTCCAGTGATGTGCCCGACCTGCGGCCGTTCGACAATCGCGTGGAAACACCGCTCCATGTGCTCCCTCGTCAGCCGGGTTTCACTCCGGCCTTCCAACGACCGGGCGGGTGCAACCCCCTCGGCCGGGCGACCGCCTAGACGCACCTGCGCGGGCAGTCCGGTGGTTTGGGCGTGGCCGCCGGACGCCTCCCCGCAGTGGCGGCTCAGGCGGCCAGAACACCCCCACAATCCGGGCACGTTAGGTCGTCGACGCCGGTGATATCGAGAGTCAGGGCGAGCTGATCGATAGTCGCCCTACAAACCGGACACTCGGCTCCCGGGCCCTCGAAATACGGTGAGAGCGAGAGCCCAAACCGTTCGATGAGGACTTGAATCTCGTCGGCGCCTTTCACTGTTCCGCTCATGATGCAAACGCTAACGGCCGGGTGTGACAGAAAGGTGGCGATCAAATCCCAAGGGAAGGCTGATGCCGGTGAGCCGAACCATCGGGGAGAATGTGAAGGACCTCCAGGCCGAGAGCCTCGAGTCGGGGAGCCAGTGTGAGGAGTCGGTGGCAATGCTCGGGGTCGCGCTCCGCGCACAGCAGGGCGACGGGGCCGGTCTCATTGAGGGCGATCACTTCGGCCAGGGCTGCCTGCACGGCCGATTCGTTTCCTGCGTTGGTCCCGGCGGAGCTTGTTCGAGGCGGTTCGACTGCGGTTCCGCCCAACCGGTCTCCCATCCATCGATATCCGAAGCCCGACGAGGCCGTGAATTCAGCCAGGGCACTCTTCCTGAAATCGGGGGAGTACTTCGAGTAGGGAACGGCTCGGACGTCGACGAGGGTGGTCACGTGGTGGAGTTGGAGGATCCGTTCGATCTCCTGGAAAGGCGCGTTGCCATGACCAATGGTGTAGATCCTCGGTTTTGACGCTCGGTTCATCGGGACTTGGCACCTCGACGCTTTGTCGAAACCTACCTGCGGATCAGACCTGCGAGGCCAGAAGGGCGGGGACATCCTCTTCTTGCCATGCAGGACACACATCCTTGAACGAACACCAGTCGCACAAGCGTCCGGGCCGGGGCGGAAAGTGATCACGCTCAATGGCGCGGTCGATGGCGGCCCAGAGCGCCCGAAGCTGACGGTCCATTGCCTCCAGTTGGCGGTCGTCAAGGGGCAATCGGTACATCGTGGGCCCGTTGAGATACAGCAGTCGGACCTCGACAGGGGTTCTGCCGAGCTGTTTCTTGATCAAGAGCGCATAGATCTTCAAGGCGAAAAAGGCCGGCAACGCATACCGTTCTGGTGGTGCTTTGCCCGATTTGTAATCCGTGATCACCAGACTTCCATCGGGGAGTTCATCGATTCGATCCAGGATGCCGCGGATGGTGATGCCGTCGAGGTCTTCCAGCATGTCCAACTCGCGTTCGAGAGGGACCACCTCGGTTGGATCCTCGAGAGCGAAATAGTTCAGGAGGAGGGTCAGGCTCTCGATACCCCAGCGGCGTTCCTGCTCGGGCCCTTCAAACAAGTGAGCGAATTCCTCTGAGCCCCGCATCTCCGTCCATGCCTCTCGGAAGAGCGCCGAAAGCGCTTCCGGGGTGCGCTGGGGAGCTGGTAGATCGTAGAGCCGTTCGAGGGCCAGGTGGGCGGTCGTTCCCCGCGCTTGATGCACGGTGGTCGGTTCCGGCAAGCGGTCGATCGACCGGAATTTGAAAAGCTGCGGGCATACCTTGAAATCCGACGCCCGGCTCGGAGAAAGCGTTTCCAGACTCATAGGGCGACTATAGGGCACGAGAATGACATGAATGAGATTCGATGTGTGCGGGCTGCCCGGAATCGCGAAATTCTTTCACCGATCGCGAAATCTAGTCTGGTCATTCCGGTTCTTCGGGTTGCTCTGTGATGTACGTTGGGGGTGCCGCTGAGGGGGCAACTCCAAAAGCGGACCGTAGCCGTTGAGAGGCGGCTCCGGTTTCCCACCGGGAAGACCCGCCCTTCGGGGATCGGGAGTCGCGGTGGGAGGAGAACCCCGAGAGGGTGGATGCTTCGGCGGACGCTCCCTCGGGGTCTCTCGCGTCCTGACCCTTCCCATCCGCTCGCAACCCCCAACCTGGTTGCTGGTTGCTGTTTGCGTGGGTTTTGGTGGGTTCGCGAAATCTGGGTTGGTGGTCGCGAAAACGATTGAGGGGTTTGGGTTGCGGTTGTGGGTGGGGTGGGTCTACATTGCTCTGACTGGCTGTGAGGCAACTCACCGACAGCGCTGGTACCACTGAGAAGCGGTATCGGGCTTCTTCCGGGAGACCGGGTCCTTCGGGGCCTTGGAGTTTCGGGAGGAGAGAGATTCCCGAGAGGGCGAAAGCTTCGGCAGACGCTCCCTCGGGTTTTTCGCGTCCAGACCAGTTCCCCGTCCTTCGCCTCTCGCAACTACGAACTGGCTACTGGTTGCTGGTTGCTGTTTGCTTGGGTTTTGGTGGGTTCGCGAAATCTGGGTTGGTGGTCGCGAAAACTAGATAGGGCGTGAGCTTGCGGGGTGGGGCAATCGTGTTCTATGTTCTCTTTCGCTGCTTCGGAGGCAACTCGGAAGCGGTACTGGAAAACCCAGTCGGTTTACCGGAAGGGTGGACTGGTTTCCTCCGATGATGCTCTCGCAAGAGAGCAACGGAAGAGACGATCTTCGGATCGACTCGGACGGTCAGAAGAGGTTCCTCCTCGGAAACGGGGAGGTCCGCTCCGAAAGGGGCGGGCGCTCTGACCGGGCTTCGGTTCGGTGAGAGTGAGGCCTCGGAACCAGACTTCGGTCTTGGGGAAGAGCCAACCTTCGGTGCGGGCTTCGGTCCGGATCGAAGTTCCGCAGCCCTCGGGCTGCGGACACTGGAGCGGGCGCAAGCCGGTTTCGGTGGAGAACCCCGAGAGGGTGGATGCTTCGGCGGACGCTCCCTCGGGGTTTCTCGCGTCCGAGACCTGTTCCTCGTCCTTGGTTCCATGTCCCTTCGCCCGGCCAGGTCTCCGTTCCTCGCGTCTCCCTGTTGGGGTTGTCGGCTTCGCCAACCCCAACCTGGTAACTGGCAACTGGCTGCTGGTTGCTGGTTGCTATTTGCGTGGGTTTTGGTGGGTTCGCGAAATCTGGGTTGGTGGTCGCGAAAACGATTGAGGGGTTTGGGTTGCGGTTGTGGGTGGGGTGGGTCTACATTGTTCTGACTGGCTGTGAGGCAACTCACCGACAGCGCTGGTACCACTGAGAAGCGGTATCGGGCTTCTTCCGGGAGACCGGGTCCTTCGGGGCCTTGGAGTTTCGGGAGGAGAGAGATTCCCGAGAGGGCGAAAGCTTCGGCAGACGCTCCCTCGGGTTTTTCGCGTCCAGACCAGTTCCCCGTCCTTCGCCTCTCGCAACTACGAACTGGCTACTGGTTGCTGGTTGCTGTTTGCTTGGGTTTTGGTGGGTTCGCGAAATCTGGGTTGGTGGTCGCGAAAACGATTGAGGGGTTTGGGTTGCGGTTGTGGGTGGGGTGGGTCTACATTGCTCTGACTGGCTGTGAGGCAACTCACCGACAGCGCTGGTACCACTGAGAAGCGGTATCGGGCTTCTTCCGGGAGACCGGGTCCTTCGGGGCCTTGGAGTTTCGGGAGGAGAGAGATTCCCGAGAGGGCGAAAGCTTCGGCAGACGCTCCCTCGGGTTTTTCGCGTCCAGACCAGTTCCCCGTCCTTCGCCTCTCTGTACGGGTTGTCGGCTTCGCCAACCCCAACCTGGTAACTGGCTACTGGTGACTGGCTGCGGAAATCCGCGTCGCTTCCGAGGGTCGGCGCTACGTTGTTGGGCAAGCGGTTGGAGTAAGTGGGCCTCTGGAGGTCATATGTTCCAGACGGTTCGCTATGTCGAAGAAGAAACCGAACCCGGCCGGGTCGCACCCGTGCCCACCGAATTTGCCGTAGGGCGGTACTCAAGCGAAACACTGGCAGTGGCGGCCGCGCGGGCTTCCATGGCCGAGTACTTCCGATCGGGTCGCCCCGAGTACGCGTGGTGGATCGTCCGCCAGGATGGCGAGCAACTGGCCAACTGGATTGCCGATTCGAGGACTCGCCGGGAATTCGTCGTCGATCTCACCACCAGCCGGCTGGTCGAGGTTGCCTAGGGCTCATTGCTATGGGTGAGTAAACCACCACACGCGGTGGTGGACTCAGTGTAAGATTGACGCAACACGGTGGTTCTGGGGATCCACCGGCTGGCGGGAGCAGCGAGGCAAACCATGTATGAAGCGGTCGAGTTCATCGAAGAAGAGGTCGTGCCGGGCCGTTCGGCCCCCATTCCCACTGAGAACGTCCTAGGGGCGTTTGCGTCGGAAACTGATGCGGTGGACCGAGCGTGGGCGGCGCGCCTCGGGTTCATGAGCTCGGACAAGGGCGGCTACGCGTGGTGGGTGGTGCGGGAACAAGGGGCTCGTCTCGCCAATTGGATCTCGGATTCGCGATCGGATCGCGAGTTTGTTCTCGATTTGACGTCCGGTGAGCTGATCGAGGTTCCGCAGGACTAACACCGGACCTCAAGAAGGGTTGGGCCTGACCACTTCTTCGGTTTCTTGCTCCCCAGCGATCGTTAGAGTCCCGACCCTATCGGTCGAGAGGATTGCTGCAGATGGAGGCTTTTCACACAACGTGGGGCTGGGTCGCCGTGTCCTTGGCGGGTTTGGCAGGACTCGCGGGGATCGTCGCGGCGGTACGGCGACGGCCTCCGGCCAGGCTGTTCTGGATCCTGGCCGGAGCCGGAATGAGCGCCATGGTGGTCCAAGTCCTTGCAGGCATCGTTCTCTACCTTCAGGACGAAGACCCCGGAGCCTTCCATATGTTCTACGGGTTTCTCGTCCTCTTCAGTCTTGCTTTCGCATATATGTACCGGTCCCAATTGGCCAAGCGCCCGGCCCTCTACTGGGGGATCCTGCTGCTCTTCGTAATGGGGCTCGGCTTGCGAGCGATCATGACCTTCGAAGGTGGATAGACCTACCATGGCTGCTCATGGCCCAGGAGGGGACGGCTTGCTACTCAATGGGAAGAGATTGCTGATCACAGGTGTGCTCACGAACGATTCGATTGCCTGGCACACCGCCCGGGTCGCACAAGAACAAGGCGCGGCCCTTGTCTTGACCGGTTTTGGACGGGGGTTGCGGCTCACAGAGCGGGCCGCCCGCCGTCTGCCGGAGCCACCCGACGTTCTCGAACTCGACATCAACAATCCCGATCATCTCAACGCCCTCACCGCGGATCTGACTAGCCGGTGGGGGACGATCGACGGTGCGTTGCACGCGATTGCCTACGCGCCCTTGGATGCTCTAGGCGGGAACTTCCTCAGCACGCCACCCGAAAGCGCGGCAGGCCGCCTTCATGACTTCGGCGTTCTCGTTCAAGACCCTTGCCGTTGGACTGCTGCCCCTCTTACAGGCTGCCGGGGGTGGGTCGCTGGTAACCCTGGATTTCGACAACAGACAGGCGTGGCCGGCCTACGACTGGATGGGCGTTTCGAAGGCCGCTCTGGAATCGGTCACCAGGTACCTGGCGCGGTATCTCGGCGAACACCACATTCGTGTCAACGCGGTTTCGGCCGGCCCGCTGGCAACTGTGGCAGCCAAATCCATTCCCGGTGTCAATCTTTTTGAAAAGGCGTGGGGGGAGCGAGCGCCGCTGGGTTGGGATCTCACGAATCCGGAACCCGTTGCCCGCATGGTGTGCGTGCTTTTCTCGGACTGGACTCCGGCAACCAGCGGCGAACTCATTCACGTCGACGGGGGTTTCCACGCTGTGGCGGCCGGAAGCGGCGAGTAGAAACGGAACTGCTAGCGGCCTACGGTGACCGGATTGCGGCGGCTGCGTCGAGGGCTGAGCACCCTGGGCAGGTCGACCCGGAACGTTGCCCCGCCGCCCCGAGTGTCAAGGATGGTGACATCTCCCTCCATGGCCTGAGCGAGACCCCGAACGATGTTCAACCCCAACCCGGTACCCCCCTGGGATCGGGTCGCCGAAGGCTCGAGCTGGGTGAACTGGTCGAAGATCTTGGGTCGTTCCGCGGGCGGAATACCGGGCCCGTGGTCGACAACATCGATGATGACTCGCTCCTCGGCCACAGAGACAGCCACTTCAATGGGGCTCCCGGCGGCGTGCTTCATGGCATTCTCAACCAGATTGATCACGATTCGTCGCACGTGGTCGGGATCTGTCTTGACGAGTAGTGCCGGTTCGACCTCCACGCTGACGACATCGGCGGACCCCGAGATGACGGCGATCGTTTCGGGCAGGAAGCGACTCAAGTCGACCTCCTCAGGATGGCGCGGCAATGCCTGTCCTTCGATCCGGGACACGACCAGCAGGTCCTCAATCAGGCGTCGCAGCCGGTCGGCCTGGTTTCGAGCAGATTCCAGAAGCTCCTGGGCGGCCGGTTGTTCTGGGGCAAGCTCAGGTCGAGCGATCGTGGCCAGTGCCCCGATGATCGAGGTGAGGGGGGTTCGAAGCTCGTGACTGACGACCGACACGAAGTCAGATTTCATCCTTGCGAGTTCCTCCATGCGACGGGAGGTCTCGGCTGCCTCATGGTACCGTTCGAGTTGGGCCAGGACCAGGGCCGCCGGCGCAGCTAGAGAGGTCAAGACCTCGAGATCATTCTGGGTGAACTCACCATCGGTCTTGTCGGCCAGGACCATGACGCCCATGGTGCGGTGCTCGAGCTGCATAGGGACTACCAGCGCCGAATGGGTGCCGAGTTCACCCAGGAGCCCGTGACTGTCGGGATCCTTGTCCAGATCCGTGTACAAGGCAGGATTGCCGGACAGGAATACCCTCTCGATGTCGCCTTTTCTGTTCAGAGCCATGCGATAGCCGCCGACATCCAGAGCATTTCCGGCCGTCCAGATCGGACTGACGACCTCCAGGTAATTGCCGCGGTCATTATGCAAGAGCACCGCGCCGACCTCTGCCTTGAGATAGCGGCCGATTCTGCCGACCAGTTCGGGGAGGACCTGGTCGAGACTGTCGCCGGCGGCCATGGTTTTTGAAACCTCGTATAGGCGGCCCAGATCTGCTTCCCGTTTTGCAAGTTGCATCACCCGGTCGATGCCGATGAAGGTCTCGCGTCGGAATTCTTTGGTCAGCATGCTGGAGGCGATGGCGACGGCAATCAGCGTTATGACCGGGATGACCAACCGTTCGATCTCGAGGGACTGACCGAAATTCGAATCGGTTAGAACGAATGAGGTGATGACAAAACCTGAGATGAAGGCATGGGGGAGAGTTCCGGCCAGGGCTGCCGATAGCACTACGACCCCAAAATACAACCCCGAGATCATGACCGACAACTGGGGAACGGCCCCGACGGTCGTCAACTCAGCCAGGATGACGGCCAGCCACAACCAGAGGAAGAGGTCGCCGCGCCAATCCTTGAGTGCTCGCTCCCAGCGGATGAACGACAGTGCCAGCAAACCGATGCCGGCCAGCAGCGACGGGCCCCAGACCCTGGGGTCGTTGAGGAGGCTCAGTCGATAGGCGGCGAACAGAATCGCGACGAGCATGAGCCACGAGACCTGCAGCCCCAGTTTGGCGGCCCACGCCCGGAAGGCCGCGAATGGAATCCTATTCGCTCTCGTTCGTCGGGCCATCAGCTCAGTATGGTCTCGATTCCCCAATCGGCGGCGGTAATCTCTGCCCCAGTCCTGGAAGGTGTGTCGGTTCTCGTGCATCGCAACATGAGCCATTCTGACGTGCGTCTTGAGCGAATCGGGCGCCGACGGCGCTACCGTCTCAGCCAATGTTGAAGTCATTCGCCGGGGGTACCGTCTTCGGTGAACAGTTCGGAGAAGGCCCGCTGCAGGTGCTGGCGCTGCACGGTTGGGGGAGAGACCGGAGAGATTTCGACGACAGCCTGCAGGGCCTCGATGCGGTGGCCCTCGATCTGCCGGGATTCGGTGCCTCTCCGGAACCGGTTGAATCGATCGGTGCGTCCGGTTACGCAAGCCTGGTGGCTCCCGTCCTCGATGTCTTCGAGGAGGCAGCAGTTCTGGTTGGCCATTCTTTCGGCGGGCGGGTTGCCGTGCACCTGGCCGCGGCAAGGCCCGACAAAGTCGCCGGATTGGTACTGGCTGGCGTTCCATTGCTTCGTCGAACCGGGGCCGGCTCAGGCATATCACCGCTTCCGTACCGGATGATCCGAATGCTGCATCGTGCTGGCGTGGTTGATGATGACCGGATGGAGAAAGCCCGCCGGCGGTACGGTTCAGCCGACTACAGGGCGGCCCGGGGCGTTATGCGCGAGGTTCTGGTCACGGTTGTCAAAGAAAGCTACGAAACGGAACTCGACCGGATCAGCCAACCGGTTCGTCTCATCTGGGGAGCCGACGACACCGATGTTCCGCTCGAAATCGCCGAACGGGCTATGCAGCACCTCAGCAACGGTCACTTGACTGTGCTCGAAGGCGTCGGTCACCACGTGTGTCTGGAGGCTCCCGAAGCGATTCGGGCTGCGGTTCTGGGAGTCGGAACGTGATCGTTGCGGCCTGGACGATGGCTGCGCTCGGATTTGGGTTGTCGGCGCTCCGCTGGTTGCGGGTTGCCCAACGCGAGCACTATGCGCCGGGAACGGTGACCCGGTTTGCCCGTCGATGGTGGAACACCGGTCTGCTCAACCGCCTTCTTCTCTTGGCAGGGCTTGGGGCTGTCGTGATTGCTTTCTTCTACCCGAACGTTGCACTGCTTGCTGCTGTGGTGCCCTGCGTCGGGCCCCTGGGGCTGAGCATCAGAGGGCGCACTGCACCGCTCCGCTGGACCAAACGGTTGCGGAGGCTGGCAGCCGGCGTCGCAGTCCTCACTCTCGTGTTTGTTCTGGTTGTCGCACTTGCGGATCGTGCCGTGGTGGCCTGGGCGGCGGCGGGTCTCCTCATGCCGGTGCTGGCCGATTTCTCGCTGGCAGTTATTGCTCCGTTCGAGCGCCGCTTGTCGGCCGGTTTTGTCGAGCAGGCGACACGGACGCTCGCCCGGATTGCTCCAACCGTCGTCGCCATCACGGGTTCGTACGGAAAGACGACGACCAAGGCCTATCTGTTGAGACTGCTGCGGGACAGCCGCTCAACGGTTGCCAGTCCTGCCAGCTTCAACAATCGAATGGGCCTGGCCCGGGCCATCAATGAGCATCTGGCGGAGGGAACGGAGGTGTTCATCGCCGAAATGGGTACATACGGCAAGGGTGAAATTGCCGACCTGTGTACATGGATCGAACCAACCGTTGGAGTCATCACGGCCATCGGCCCGGTCCACCTGGAACGGATGGGCTCACTGGACCGAATCCTCGAGGCCAAAGCTGAGATCCTCGAGAAAGCCAGGACGGCAGTGCTGAACGTCGACGACACCCGCCTCGCCCTCCTCGCAGATCAGCTCGACCAGGAGGTCATCAGGTGCTCCGCCGCAGATGCCACGGCTGACGTATTCATCGATGCACGAGGCGACGGGGGAGTCTTCGTGAAGGGAATGCGGGTCGGTACCCTTGGCGATGCGTCGGTCTTCCCCGGCAACCTCAGCTGCGCTCTGGGAGCGGCCGTGGCGCTGGGTATGCCGATGTCCGGCGCCGCTCAAGCTATCGACGATTTGCCGGTGGCCGAACACCGTCAAACCGTGTCGGTTTCGAACCTCGGATTCACCATTGTCGACGACACCTATAACTCGAATCCGGCCGGTGCACGGGCTGCGCTGGACACGTTGCGGCGTCTCGGCACGAGCGGGCGGCGCGTCCTGGTGACGCCGGGAATGGTCGAACTGGGCGCCGGCCAGTTCGAAGAGAATGTTGCTCTGACGAAGGAGGCGATGGACCAGGTCACGGACCTGGTGATCGTCGGGCGAACGAATCGGGTGGCACTACGACAAGGAACCGTCGGTGGGGAACCGTCCGTTATCGTGGTTGACTCGCGAGAAGACGCCGTCAACTGGGTTCGGGCAAACCTCGGCGACGGTGATGTCGTTCTCTACGAGAACGACCTTCCGGATCACTATCCGTAATACGAGGAGAAACCACATGAGCAAGCCGGCCGTGGTGTTCGGTGGACCTTCACCGGAACATGACATCAGCATCCTCACGGGCTTGCAGGCGGCAAGAACTCTGGCCGATGCGGGAATCGATGTTCATGTCCTCTACTGGGCGAAGACCGGGCGCTGGTACGCAGTGGATGCCGATCTCGAAGCTGCTGCTTTCGCTGAAGGCGTTCCGGGACGCGCCAGGGAACTCCGTTTCGTCGCCGAACCGGGCGAAGGTTTCGTCTTCAAGAAGAAACCTCTCGATGTCTCGGTTGTGGTCAACTGTTGTCACGGTGCACCAGGAGAAGATGGCTCGCTGCAGTCGGCCCTCGACTTGGCCGGGCTCCGCTACACGGGTCCGGATGCCGCCGGATCGAGCCTCGGCATGGACAAGCTGGCGTTTGGGGCGGTCATGGCAGCTGCCGGTCTGCACTCGATCCCGCGGCGCTTGGTGACCGACAACGAAGCAACCTGGGTCGGCTGGGAACCTCCCTACATCGTCAAGCCCCGCTTTGGCGGATCGTCAATCGGTATAGAGGTTGTATCTGATCGCCAGACGGCCCTCGATCTGCTCACCACGTCGCCTCACATGCGGCGCGGAGCGGTGATCGAGCCATTCCTGGAAGGTTGTCGGGACTACCTCATCGCCGTCCGGACCTATCCGGAATTACAGCTCTCGGCCATCGAGGCGCCGGTGCGCGATGCAGGGGCGGCCCACATCTACAACTACGCCCAGAAGTATTTGGCGGGTGGGGGGCTTGAAGGATCAGCTCGAGAACTGCCGGCACAGCTTCCGGCACAGATGGAAGAATCAATACGTCGCACGGCCGCCACGGCGGCGCTTCTTCTTGGAGTCAGATCGGTAGCCCGGGTCGATTTCCTGGTACGGGACCAGGACGTGTGGCTCAACGAGATCAACACGATCCCCGGCAGCCTGGCTGCCTACTTGTGGATCGATCCACCGGTCACGCGACGGCAACTGTTGATCGACATGATCACCGAAGCCGAGCACGGTACGGCCCGAGCATTTGCGACGAGCGGAGCAGATGGGACGGCTCTTCGGAATGCCGGTTCTATCGCGGCGAAACTGGGATAGATCGCACCCGACCAGCCCGGGCGGCAGGCGGGCATCCGCCCCTGCCGGCGGGAGCAGTCTTTCTAGAGGTGAACGATAGGGCAGGTGAGCGTGCGGGTGATGCCCTCGATCGATTGGATTCTGGCCACCACGAGCTTGCCGAGCTGATCAACGTTCTCGGCCGAAGCCTTGACGATGACGTCGTAAGGACCGGTCACATCGTCGGCCGACTCAACTCCAGGGATCTTCCGGGCTTCGTCGGCTACTTGAGCCGCTTTGCCGACTTCAGTCTGGATCAGCACGTACGCCTGGACCACGTAACCTCCTAAGTGTGTCTTGCCTGGGACTATACCCGCACCCGGAGGTCCCGAGGCTGCCTATCTGCCATCCATTCCGAAACGGAGGTTGTGTGCGTAGGACAGTCCCTCTGCTTCTTCGGCTTCGAAAACCACACGTTGGCCCTGCCTGAGCATTCGGAACGCGCTCCCTTCGAGAGAACCCGGACGGAGGTACACCTCGCTGCGGTCGTCGTCGCGAACAATGATCCCGGTACCGGTGCTTGGATCGTACGTCTTGATGACACCCTGCATGAGAGAGCATTGTAGTGACGGGATGGCCGTCGCCGTTGCCTGACGGTTTTGCTCCAGCGAAGCCGGAGTTACGCCTTCGTCACTTTTCCTGCCTTCAGGCAGGATGTGCACACCCGGGCGCGGCGAGTATTGGTGCCGTCCGCGATTCGTACGCGTTGAATATTGGGCAACCAACGGCGGCTGGAGCGCTTGTGAGAGAAGCTGACTTGCTTCCCGTACGATGGCTCTTTTCCACAGACTTCGCATCGGTAAGACATGAGAAAGACGACCCTCCTGAGGTCGGACCGGCAGGATAGCACCGTTGGTGAGGACCGCGGAATTCGTATACTCGCCTGGTCTGTCGAAGGATCTCGGGATGTCTTTCAACGCCGATCGGCTCAAAAGGGTCATCAGCCGTTACCACGAGCGGCTGGCCCACCACCGCGAAGCGCTCAATCGTCTGAACGTGTATCCGGTACCAGACGGGGATACAGGAACGAACATGAGCCTCACCGTCCAGTCGGTTGTGGAAGAGGTGCGAGGCGCGCAGGGGATGCACGAAGTGGCGGGGGCCATCGCCCACGGTTCACTGATGGGAGCGCGGGGGAACAGTGGTGTGATCCTCTCCCAGATCTTGCGAGGACTCTCTGAGATATTCCGCGGCTACGAGGACCTCGGGACCGCGGCATTTGCCGAGGCGCTGGCCCGAGCCTCCGAGGCGGCCTACCAGGCGGTGCTGCGTCCGGTTGAGGGGACGATTCTCACGGTTCTGCGGGTGGCGGCCGACGCTGCTGGCGAGTCGGGATCCGACGCAGGCGAAGACCTCGGCACATTCTTGACCCGCGTCTATCAGCGGGCCGAGAAGGAATTGGAGAACACTCCCGAGCTGCTACCGGTTCTCAAGCAAGCCGGGGTGGTGGACGCAGGCGCAGCCGGGTTTCTCCTCCTCATCGTTGCCTTTCTCGAGGAAGTGACCGGGCTCGACGTGGTCGTCCCGGAGCGCATCTTCACTGCCGCCATACAGGCTGCCGCCGTAACACAGCAGAAGGAGCCACACACCGCTGTCTCTGATCTGCGGTACGAGGTGATGTTTCTTCTCGACGCTACGGAGGATGCGCAGGTCCGGTTTCGGGACCAGTGGTACGAGTTGGGCGACTCGATCGTCATCGTCGGAGGAGATGGCACGTACAACTGCCACATTCACACCGATCTGCCCGGCCCGGCCATTGAAGCCGGCATTGCGGCCGGGCGGCCGCATCGGCTGGAGATCACCGATCTGCTAGATCAGGCTGCAGCCGAGGCCTTCCACGTAGACGAATCGGCCGACACCGCCAGACCAGAGTTTGCGGCCGCGCCGGTGGCGATTGTTCCGGTGGTGGCCGGTCGGGGCCTGGTTGAGATGTTTCAGGGTCTCGGCGCTCAGAAGGTCGTTACCGGTGGACAGACGATGAATCCATCGACTCAGGACCTGCTCTCGGCGGTAGAGGCGGTTGAGGCCGAAGCAGTCATTCTGTTACCCAACAACAAGAACATCGTTCCGGTAGCCGGCCAGGTCGCCTCGTTGACGGTGAAGACCGTTCTGGTTGTGCCCACCGTATCCGTTCCTCAGGGTCTGGCAGCGATGGTGGCCTACATCCCGACGAACAGCGACAATGAGCAGCTGGCAGCCGCCATGCAAGCTTCCGCCGACCTGGTGAGAACCGGGGAATTGACCAGAGCCGTGCGGGCTTCCACGACCTCGGTTGGACCCGTTGCGGAGGGCGACTGGCTCGGACTGGCCGACGGCGAATTGCAGAGTGTCCACCATGACGAACTGACGGCACTGACCCAGCTGCTCGAGCATCTCATTGCGGGGGACACCGAACTGGTCACCATCATCACGGGTCTGGGCGCTCGCCCGGCAATCACCGCGGCGGTCGAGGACTGGCTCGTCGCACAGCACCCGGCGGTCGAAACCGAATTCATGAAAGGCGATCAACCGTTGTATCCCTACCTGATCTCGGTCGAGTGAGCGGCCGGACCCTGGCCGAGCTGACCGGGTTTTCGGTCGAGGAGGTCAAGAACCTCAAGGGGAGCAGAGCCGCGTCGTTGAAGAAGGCCGGGATCGAGACGGTTGCCGATCTGTTGTTGCACAGCCCGCGCCGCTACATCGATCGATCCCGGACCGTTCCGATCGACCAGGTCGAGCCGGGTCAAGAGGTCACGTTGATCGTCACCGTCAAACGGGTGGGCACTCGCCGGGCCCGGCGGAACCTGGCCATTACCGAGGCGGTGGTCGACGACGGCGCCTCTCTGCTCACCGTTACCTGGTTCAACCAGCCGTTCCGAGAACGGCAGTTGACCGTCGGGGCCGAAATAGTCCTGTCCGGCAAGGTCGATCGTTTTCGGGGCAAGTTGCAGATGAAGAGCCCCGCCGTCGATGTGCTCGACTCGTCTTCGGAGAGCCTGGTGACCGCCCGGATCGTTCCGGTTCATCCCAGCACCAAAGGAGTAACACCCGGACACCTCCGCCGCGGCATCCACAACGCTTTGACGCGGGCCCGTCCGATCGGCGATCCGCTGCCGCCCGATATGCGGCAACGGCTGGGTTTGATCTCCAGGGACCAGGCGATCAAGGACATTCATTTCCCCGAAACCCTGGACGACAAGGACCGGGCGCGCGAGCGATTGGTGTTCGATGAGCTCTTTCGGCTCGAGGTAGCGCTGGCGCTGTCGAAACGGAAGATGATCGACCAGGCCGTCGGGATTGCGCATGCCTCGTCAACGGTCCTGATCGACAGTTTCGTCGAGAACCTGCCCTACCGCCTGACCGGAGCGCAAGAGCGGGTCATAAGCGAGATACGCGAAGACATGCTCGCGCCGCATCCGATGCACAGGTTGCTTCTGGGTGAAGTCGGTTCGGGAAAGACAGTGGTGGCGGTTGCTTCGCTGCTGGGAGGCATCGAGGGCGGCTTCCAGGGGGCAGTCATGGCTCCAACCGAAGTCCTGGCGGAACAGCACTACCTGAGCATCAAGGATCTGCTGGAGTTGGCCTCTCTGGCTCCGACAGTCGAGGGTGAGGGTGCGGACCTCGGGATGTCGAGCTTGTTCGATGAAAGCAGTCCGGATCGTCCCGTCACAATGGCCCTGCTGACGGGTAGCAACTCCGAGGTGTCGTTCCGTGCGCCCGGGTCGGTCGGCCGGGAGGACGTTGTGGGATGGATAGCCGACGGTCGGATCGACCTGGTGATCGGCACGCACGCCCTGATCCAGGAAGGCGTCCACTTCGCCCGTTTGGGCGTTGCCGTGGTCGATGAGCAACATCGGTTCGGCGTTCATCAGCGAGTCGAGTTGAAAGACAAGGCGGGCGACGTTGATCCCGACCTGTTGATCATGACGGCCACCCCGATCCCGAGAACCCTGTCCATGACGTTGTACGGCGACCTCGATGTGTCCGAATTGGATGAGATGCCGCCCGGGCGGCCAGAAGTGACCACTGTTTTCGTTGGCAAGAACCCGGCTGAGCTCGTTCCGGTCTACGAGCGCGTGCGGGAACAGGCCGCCATCGGTCGCCAGACCTTCGTGGTGTGCCCGCTGGTCGAAGACAGTCCCAAAATCGAGGCGGCTTCGGCAACAGCCGAGTTCGAGCGCCTTCGTGGTGTGTTTCCGGAGCTTCGACTCGGGTTGTTGCACGGCCAGATGCGACCTGCCGACAAGCAGTCGGTCATGGCGCTGTTCCGCAAGGGAGGACTCGACGTGCTGGTCTCCACGACCGTCATCGAGGTAGGCATCGATATGCCCCACTCAACGGTGATGGTCATCGAGGACGCCGACAGATTCGGCCTCAGTCAGCTCCACCAGCTGCGGGGGCGGCTCAGTCGTCACAGCGGCCCCAACTGGTGTTATCTGGTAGCCGAACCGACGACTGAGGAAGGACAAGCCAGAATCGCGGCCATGGTCTCGACCGATGACGGGTTTCGACTCGCCGAGGAAGATCTGAGAATCCGCGGTCAGGGGACTGTGTTCGGAGCGCGCCAGGCCGGGTTGTCCGATCTGCGGCTGGCCGACATCCTCAAAGACATGGACACGCTCATCGTCGCGAGAAGAGAGGCCTTCGCTCTCGTGGCGCTCGATCCTCAGCTCGACGGCCATCCCGAGATCCGCGGTGAAATCCGGGCGTTGTTGGCCGACGACGTGGATTGGTTGTTCATCTCATGAGGATCATCGCCGGAGCAGCAAGAGGACGAACCCTGGTCGGACCGAAGGGTCTCGTAACTCGCCCGATGACCGGCCGGGCCCGTGAGGCGCTCTTCTCGATCCTTGCCCAGATGGTGCCGGGCGCCCGCGTCCTTGATCTCTATGCAGGGACGGGTTCGCTGGGCTTGGAGGCTCTCAGCAGGGGAGCGGAATCGGTGGCCTTTGTCGAAAGGGACAGGCGGGCATTGACTGCGCTCCGCCGGAATGTTGCCACGATCGACCTGGGAGGCGAGGTCATCGGGGATGACGTGGAGCGCTACCTCGAGAAGAGCGATTCGATCTTTGACCTGGTGTTCGTTGACCCCCCCTATGCCCTCTCGCTAGCGTCTGTACAAGAAGTGCTACGCAAGCTCGAACCGCTACTGGGCGCCGGCGCGACGGTGGTGATCCACCGCAGGGTTGGTGAAGAACCCCCGGTCGAGGCGGGCAGGCTGCACCTGTCGGACGAGCGAACGTACGGTGACAGCCGTCTGTGGACGTACCGGAAGGAGCAAACGTGAGCAGGGCCCTATGTCCCGGCAGTTTCGATCCGCCCACCAACGGCCATGTAGACGTCATCAAGCGGTGTCTCTCGATTTTCGACCAGGTGGTTGTCGCCATCGTGGCAAATCCGTCCAAGAGCTCGCTCTTCGACGCACAAGAACGGACCGGGATGCTCGAAGCGTTGTTCGAAGATGACAGTGACCGGCTCGAGATCCATTCGTTTTCTGGTTTGCTGGTCGAATTCGCCCGGGACCGCAACGTTGATGTGATCGTCAAGGGTCTCCGGGCGGTTTCTGATTTTGAGTACGAACTGCAGATGGCTCAGATGAATGAGAGCCTCGCCGGAATCAACACCTTGTTCCTCCCCACCAACCCCGAGTACGGCTACCTGTCATCATCTCTGGTCAAAGAGGTGGCCCGGATGGGTGGTTCAGTCGATGGACTGGTTCCACCGATTGTCGCCGCGGCGCTTAAGGAGCGATACGCATGAGTGATCTCACCAACTTCCCACACGAAGACGATGAGCCGGTCCCCTCCCAGGAACCAAGCGAAAGCGCTGAAACCCCGGTTCAGATCGGTGGACTCTACGACATCATCGATGAGATGACGGTGGCCGTTCAGGAGGCAAAAGCACTGCCGCTCTCCGGATCGGTACGGGTCGAACGCGAGGAATTCCTGGCCATGCTGGAGCAGTTGAAAGCGAGCCTCCCCGAAGAACTGCGCAGCGGCGCGATGGATGGTTCGTGAGCGAGAGGCGTTCATCGCCCGGACCAACGAGAAGGCCAAGGGGGTCATGGATCGGGCCAATCTTCGGGCCCAGGAGCTCGTTAGCGAGTCCAACATCATTGCGGAAGCGGTCGAAGAGGCCAACGTGTTGACCAGGCGGGCCGAAGGCGATGCACGGCGCATTCGGCTCGAGGCCGAGGACATGGCTGAGGATCGCCTCGAGCAGCTAGAAGTGCTCTTCACCAATCTTCTCAAGCAAGTGCGGGAAGCTCGCCACGAATTCCACCAGTCCCGCCCGGCGCCGCCACCTGTCCCTCAGTAGTTCACCTTCCTACAATCAGGTAATCATGAACAGCAGTCCCTTCTCGCTTCTCGTCACGGACCTGCTGGGTCGATCCGGCGCCCACCGGGATGAGACCATCGTCGGTGTCACGGACATCGAATTGGACCTCGACAGGGTCGACGCCGGGCATCCCGTGACGGTCCAGGTGCGGCTAGAAGCGCTGTCCGACGAGATTCTCGCCCGGGGAACTATTGCTTTCTCGGCCGAGGTGCAGTGTTTTCGTTGTCTGAGGGGATGGACCGAGAGCGGTGAGGCGAGCCTCACCCAGCTGTACAGCAGCGAACCCGGCGAGGAGACCCATCCGATCGGCCGTGACGGACGAATCGACCTCGAGCCGGCCGTTCACGACGAGGTCAGTCTGGCCCTGCCGCTGGCTCCGCTCTGCAAAAAAGATTGCCTGGGACTTTGCCCAACGTGCGGAACCGACTTGAATACAAGTCCCTGTTCTGGGCACGCCGACGAGAGCGATTCTCCGTTCAGCGCGCTACAACAACTGTTGGAACCTTGAGAGGAGTGCACCATGGCGGTGCCGAAGAAGAAAATGTCGCGGTCGCGGACCCGTCGGCGCAAAGCGCAGTGGAAGCTCGATCGTCCCCACACGTCTACGTGTCCACAATGTCATAGCCCCAAGATTTCGCACCGGGCTTGTCCTAACTGTGGCACCTATCGGGGTCGCGAAGTCCTAGTAGACGACGAGTAGGTCGCCGGTGGCGCGTGTAGCCCTCGATGCAATGGGGGGTGACCGCGCCCCGTTGGAGACGGTGCTTGGCGCCGCTGCCGCAGCGGAACGCGGCTACGACGTGATCCTGGTCGGTGACCGGGGGGTCCTGGCTCCCCTAGTGGTCGACCACGAGTCCTATCTGCCCATAGTGCATGCTTCTGAGGTGATCGGCATGCACGAAGACCCGGCTAGGGCGATTCGCGAAAAACCCGATGCGTCCGTCTCGGTCGCTGCCCGTCTGGTGAGAGACGGTGTTGTGTCTGCCTTTGTGTCGGCCGGATCAACCGGGGCAGCTCTCGCTACAGCTGCCATCACGATTGGCCGTCTCGATGGTGTAGACCGTCCGGCGGTGGCGACGATGTTGCCGACGCCCGGCAGCCCAACGGTGCTGATAGACAGCGGTGCCAATCAGGATTGTCGTCCCGAGTATTTCCCCCAGTTTGCCCTCATGGGTTCGGTCGTCGCCGAGGTTCATTTCGGGCTAGACCAACCCCGCGTTGGTCTGCTCAACATCGGGGAGGAGCGGGGGAAGGGCAGGGAGCTCGAGCGTGCCGCCTACGAGCTCCTCGAAGCAACCGCGATCAACTTCGTCGGTAACGTCGAAGGTCGCGATCTTTCATCCGACGCAGTCGATGTTTTGGTCACCGATGGTTTCACCGGCAATGTGGTGCTGAAAACCACTGAAGGCACCGCCCAGTTCGTGGCACAGATGGCCCTGGATGCGATGGCCACCATGTCGCTCGAAGACCAGAAGAGGGTGCTGCCGGTTCTCAGTGGGCTGCGGGCAAAGCTCGACTACGAGACCTTCGGCGGAGCCCATCTGGTTGGTTCAAAAGGTGTCGTGGTGATTGCCCACGGCACGTCATCTTCGGTGGCGATCTCCAACGCCATCGCTCTGGCTGCCGACGGAGCCGATCGGGATCTCGTGAAGCGGCTGGCAGACCGGGTGACATGATGGCCGACCTTGCCGAGTTGGAACGGAATCTGGGTACCAGATTCGAGAACATCGACCAGCTGCGGGCGGCGCTGGTGCACCGTTCGTACGTGGCCGAGCATCCCGATGCCGAGCACAACGAGAGGATGGAATTCCTCGGTGATGCGGTATTGCAACTTGTGGTGACCGTCTACCTTTTCGAACACCACCCGGAGCTGGCCGAGGGTGAGATGGCCAAGGTCCGGGCCGGGCTGGTGAACGGAATCGAACTGGCCGAGGTGGCGGTGGAGATTGGACTCGGACAGCACCTCGTTCTCGGCCGGGGTGAGCTGGCTTCCGGTGGCCGCGACAAAGAGTCGATCCTGGCGGACGGCATGGAAGCAGTGATTGCGGCGATCTACCTCGATCACGGTTTTGAGGGTGCGCGCCGATTCGTTCTCGCACGGTGGGCTGGTCGGATCGAGGCCCGGGTCGCTGCCCCCGGCAAAGGCGACTACAAAACCCGCCTGCAGGAAGTCCTGGCCCAGGTTGGAAATCGGCCCCGCTATCGAGTCGCCGAAGACGGCCCCGATCATGACAAGACCTTCACCGCAATGGTGGAAGTCGAAGGAAACGTCGTGGGCGAGGGCACCGGCCGGTCCAAGAAAGAGGCCGAACAGAACGCCGCAGCCGACGCTCTCAGACATGGAGCCGTTCGAACCTGATCTACGATGTCGCTGTGGAGGGCTTCAACGATCTGGATGCAGCATGGCAACGTGCGATTGCCCAAGCCTGGCGGGCCCACGTGCTGGGCAACGTTGGAGTCGGCGCCGTCTTGACAGACCGGACCGGTTTCATCGTGGCCGAGGGCCGCAACCGGATCGTCGACACGAGCGCTCCACCCGGCCGGCTCCACGGAAACTACCTGGCGCATGCGGAGATCGACGTTCTCGCCCAGCTGCGTGTCGGCGACTACGAACATCACACCATCTGGACGACGCTCGAGCCCTGTTTGCTCTGCATGTCGGCCGTCGTAACCAGTCACGTAGGGATCGTGTGTTTCGCGGCCCGGGATCCCTTGTGGTCCGGTCTCGAAGAGTTACCGGGAATCAACGCCCAGACCGCCAGGCGATGGCCGAAACGAATCGGTCCGATGAGGGGCCCGATTGCAGCATTCTGTGCGATCTTGCCTCTGGTTTGGTTCTTCCAAACCCAGGGCGGGGGAGCGGCGGTGAGCGCCTACGGATCCGAGCATGCCGACCTCGTCGAGTTGGCCAAGCGATTGGCGGAGTCCAGAATGCTCGATCCTCTTGGAGGGGAACCGGTAGAGGCGGTTCTGGACCGTCTATGGCCCGATCTGGTCAACGCCAGCCCCTGAGAGAAACCGGGCAAGGCACCAGCGTTGCTAGGCGCGGGTACGAAACTCCTCGGCCGCAACCTTGAGATCCCGCCAGTCTGCGACGCCGAGTAGCGCTGCCTGGATGAGTCCCTCGATAGTTCCCTCACTGAGGAGCAGCATGTCATCGATCACGTCCTCTGACGGCGTGATCTCCCCGTAGCAGTCGTGCCATGCGAGCTCGGTGAGTTCCAAGAGATCGAGCGCCAACGGCGCCCGGTCCTCGCCGAACACGGCGATCGCCCTGGGCGTCCGATCATCTCGCCTTTCTGCCCGACTCACAGCCATAGGACCATTGTGCCATCCCGGGCTGTGAGTGGACGACTGCGAACGGCGTCAATCAAACCGGCAATCCTCTGCGCGAACTACCCTCGGCTCGATGCCGGAGCTACCCGAAGTTGAAACCGTTCGCCGGTCCCTGGCGCCCGCTCTTGAAGGTGCCCGGATCGTCTCGGCGGTGGTGCGCCACCCGAGGCTGGCTCGCCGCAACGAGCGGCCGTTCGATGTCGAGCAGCGCTTGCAGGGGCGTCGCATCGAGCGGATGGGCCGAACCGGCAAGTTCTTGCTGGGGGCGGTCGAAGGAGACCTGACCTGGGTGACCCATCTCGGGATGTCGGGCAGGATCGAACTTGCCCGGCCGGGCGATCAGGAGAAACCCCATACCCATGTGGTTATCAGTACCGACCGTGACCAGGAAATGCGCATGGTCGACCCCCGCACCTTCGGGTTCGTAGCGGTCTACACCCCCGAGGAGTTTGCCGACTCCACCATTGCCGGCCTCGGTCGCGACGCCCTCAACGATCTGCCCCGTTCCCCGGTCTGGGTCCGGCACTTGTCCGGTAGGACTGCTCCTATCAAGAGCCTGCTGCTGGATCAGCGGTTCGTGGCAGGCCTGGGGAACATCTATGCAGACGAGGTTCTCCATCGAGCCATGATCCGCCCGGACCGTCCTGGCGGATCCCTGACGGCGGATGAGATCAGGCGCCTCCGGAGTTTCGTACGTCCTGTGCTGCTGGCCGGGCTCCGTCATGGAGGCACCAGCCTGGATGATCTTGCCTATCTCCTTCCCGACGGCCGGGCGGGCGAGTACCTGCATCGGCTCCGGGCATACGGGCGGGAAGGACTGCCTTGCCACCGCGACGGCGTACCGATGGAACGGTCGGTGATCGGCGGCCGGAGTTCGTTCTGGTGCCCGCAATGTCAGCAGTGAAAGTCGTCCGGGCCAGGGTGACCGGGCGGGTGCAGGGCGTCGGGTTTCGGTACGCGACGTTGCAGGAAGCCAGGCAGCGCGGGTTGAGCGGCTGGGTTCGCAACCTGGCGGACGGTTGCGTTGAGGTTCTCGCCCAGGGACCGGAGGACGCTGTTGATGAGCTGCTTGGTTGGCTGGCCGTCGGACCCAGGTTTGCTTCGGTAGTCAACGTTGAGGTCGCGGCAGTGGAACCGGACGGCGGCCTTTCGACGTTCTCCGTGCGGTTCTAGGTGCCCGCGCGGCGCTGTGATAGCCTCCTGACCGCTGAAATAACAAGGTTGTGATTCGTGTTTCTGAAATCTCTGAAGGTTGTCGGTTTCAAGTCGTTCGGCGACCGGACCAGGCTCGAATTCGAGCCCGGGGTGACGGTCGTGGTCGGTCCGAACGGCTCGGGCAAGTCAAACCTGGTTGATGCCGTCGCCTGGGTGATGGGGACTCAATCAACCCGGACGTTGCGAACCGAGAAGATGGAGGACGTGATCTTTGCCGGGACGGCTACTCGCCCGGCCCTGAGCCGTGCCGAAGTCACCCTCATTTTCGACAACGCTTCGCGCTCTTTGCCGCTCGATCTCGAAGAGGTCAGCGTCACCCGGCGGCTCTACCGGGACGGCAGCAGCGACTACGAGATCAACGGAGTCGATTGCCGTCTCCTCGATGTGCAGGAACTCCTCTCTGACAGCGGTGTCGGCCGTCACCAGCACGTGATTGTCGGACAAGGTCAGCTCGACTCGATTCTGAACGCCAAACCTGAGGATCACCGCGCCGTCATCGAGGAAGCGGCCGGGATCCTCAAACATCGCTTGCGCAAGGAACGAGCGGTACGTCGCATGGAGCGCACCGACGCGGATGTGCTGCGCTTGCGTGACATCCTGCAAGAGTTGAAGCGGCAAACGCGCCCTCTCCGCCGCCAGGCCCGCGCAGCCGAACGATACGACTCCCTCAAGAGCGAGTTGCGCAATCTTCACCTCTATCTCGGTGGGGACGAACTGCGCCGGATCCGCTCCCGGAGCGAGTTGGTCGGTGCAGAGGAAGAAGATCTGCAAGGTCGCCTTTCAGCGGCGGTCCGCGAACGCGGCGAACTCGAGGAACGGCTGGGTCCACTGGCGGAGGCTGCCGGTGAGGCCGGGCGGGCGCTCGACCGCGATACAGCCGCGGCAGCCCGACTCGAAACGACCCTGGAGCGACTGCAGCGTATTGGGCAAGTCGCCCATGAGCGGCGGAGATCGGCAGAGTCCAGGATGCACGGAGCCGGCGAGCGCCGCCGGGACCTCGAGGACGAGGCGTTGCAATTAGAGATTGAGCTGGGCCAATCGGCCGACCAGGAGCGGCGCGCCTCAAACGAGGCCGACCGGGCGGAGCGAGCCATTCAAGCGCTTGAAGACGAAGAACGGTCTTTGTCCGAACAAGAGGGCCTGCCGATCGAAGGAGCGGCGGCCGTGGTGCGAGGGAACCTCAGCGCCTTCGAAGCAGCGGCCGATCGTGACGGCAGGGAAGGGCGGGAAATCGGGCGCCGCCTCGAAGTGCTCCATGCCCAACTCGAGACAGAGGCTCAAGAGACCGACAGGCTTCGCGACGAGATCCGCAGCATGGACGCGGAAACCGCATCCGTGCAGGAGCAGTACGACAAAGCCGCGGCCGCCCGCGCCTACGAACAGAAGGGCTGGGAGCAGGCAGAGCAGGATGCGACGGAAGCCCGCCTGGCCCTGGCCGCAGCCCGCGCTCGGGCCGAAGCGCTGGAGAGCGCCGCAGCCGGGCTGGCAGACCCGCGAGCGCGGGAATCGGCCGCGAGACGGGCCGGTGTGGTCGGCACGGTCGCGGCAATACTCGATATCCCCGAACATCTTGCTGCGGCGGTCGATGCTGCGCTGGGATCGTGGAGCGACGCGCTAGCCGTCGACTCGCCCGAGCACATCCTGGCCGCGGTGACCGAACTCAAGTCTGATGGGCTGGGCGGTATCCCACTGGTTACTGCCCGGCGGGGCAGTGGAGACACACCCGCTCGATCAATCGCCACTCGCTGGGGGGTGGACGCTGTTGTTGATTTGCTGGGCCCTCACGCGGATTCCGATTTGGCGTCACTCCTGCTGGGCGACGTGATCCTTGCGGAAGGATGGTCAACCGCCTGGAAGATCGTGGATCATCACCCGGAGATTCGGGCAGTTACTCCCGAGGGCGACATCATCAGCAGCTTTGGCGTGCGGGTGGCCCAGCCGGATGGCGCAACTCCTGCGATGGTTGAGGCGGCCCTGGCCGCTCTCGAAGATACCGAAGTCATACTTGCTCGAGCTGAGAGCCTCTTGACGGCCAGGACCCGGTCGTTCGATACGTCTCGCGAAGACGAACGTCGCGCTCTAGAGGCTCTCGAGTCGGTAGAGGTGCGGATCTCCGGAGCCACGGACGCCCTGGATCGACTGCAGCGGAGCGGCGCCGGTACTGAAGGCGAGATTGTCCGGCTGGAGGACCGACGCACCTCTCTGATCGAATCTGAGGCCGATCGTGAGCAACAAATTGAGCAATTGCGGGGGCGTCTTGCAGCCCTCGAAGGCGAGGAAGCTGAACGCCAGCGGGCATGGGACGAACTCGCCGGGCGCAGGCAATCGGTCGCAGGCCAGAAGGAAGCAGCTCGCCGGGTCCGACAAGATGCGGCTGCCGCCTACGGAGCCATCGTCGAGCGTCGCCGATTGCTGGAGCGCCGCCTGCGGGAGGTGCGCGGCGAACTCCAGGACCAATCGGCGCGACCCGTCGATCCGGCCCAGGTTGCGCGGCTTACCGCGGTCGAGGAAGGTTCCCGTCAGACCCTCGGCCTGGTGCGTTCTCATATTGAAACCTTGCGAGAGCGGCAACGCGACCTTCGGAGAGAAGCCGGGGAAGCGGGCGTCAGGCTGTCTGAGGCGAGGACCCGATTCGAAGAGCTCCGTAATGTGACGGACCGCGCCAAAGACCAACTCTCGGCATTGGCGTTGGAGGCAACCGAATTGCGCATGCGTGAGGAAGCCGTTGCCGAGAGCCTGCGCCGGGACGCGGATGCAACTGAGGCCGAAGCGCTGGCCGCCCCCAAACCGGAGATCGGAAGTGACATCGAGCCTCGTGAGCTGCTGGAGGTCCTCCAGGCCGAGCTGCGACGGATGGGCCCGATCAATCCGCTTGCCGCCGACGAGTACCGCGATCTTTCGGAACGGCACGATTTTCTCGAAGGCCAGCTCGAAGATCTCGAGCAATCCCGGGCAGAACTTCGCAAGGTGGTCAAGGCTCTCGACGTCGAGATCGTCGATGCTTTCACTACCGCCTTCGAAGAGGTTTCGGCTCATTTTGCCGAACAGTTTGCGGTGCTCTTCCCGGGTGGCAAGGGCCGGTTGCGTCTCACCGAACCGGACCAACCGCTGACGACCGGTGTTGATCTGGAGGCTCAACCTCTCGGAAAGCGAGTCAGCCGCCTGTCCCTGCTGTCCGGCGGGGAGAAATCGCTGGCCGCTCTTGCGTTCCTCTTTGCGGTATTCAAAGCTCGTCCCAGCCCGTTCTACGTTCTCGACGAGGTGGAAGCGGCCCTGGACGATGCAAACCTGCGCAGATTTCTCCGTCTGGTAGATCAGTTCCGAGGCTCAGCCCAGTTGGTCGTCGTGACCCATCAGCAGCAGACTATGGAGGCTGCCGACATCCTCTACGGGGTGACCATGGAACCGGGTGGCTCCTCCCAGGTCGTCGCCAAACGAATGGCCAGCGTTCCGGCCGCCGTCTGACCGTACAATAACGTTCGCATCCTGCGAGGCACTCATGGATCCCATCTACATCGTTTTTATAGCGCTGGCAGTTGTGCTCGTTGCGGCCGCTCTGATCGTGCGGTCCCGCCGGTCTGCTGAGGTCGGGATCCCGGCTGCGGACACCAGCGCTCGGAAACCATCCCTATCGGTACGGCTGGTCAAGACCCGTGAGGCATTGGGCGGCAAGCTCCGAGCGTTGTTTGCCGGGTCGATGGATGCCGCTTTCTGGGACGGCCTCGAGGAGGCCTTGATCGCGGCCGATGTCGGGGTTGCTGCCAGCACCGAAGTGATCCACCGGGTCCGGAAGGGCGATCCCGTCGACACCAGTGATGCCAGGCGAGCCCTGCGAGCCGAGTTGCTGAAGGTTCTCGATCGGGAGGGCCGGCTGCTCGCCCTCGAGGGCCGGCCGGCAGTTGTGATTGTCGTCGGTGTCAACGGGACCGGCAAGACGACCAGCATCGCTAAATTGGCCGGCCACGTGAAGTCCCTCGGATTGGAACCCTTGTTGGGGGCAGCCGACACCTTTCGCGCCGCTGCCGATCAGCAACTGCGGACGTGGGCAGATCGTGTGGGTGTCGAGGTTGTTGGTGGTCAAGCAGGAGCGGATCCCGCCTCGGTGGCCTTTGACGCCTACCAGGCTGCCCGGGCCAGGGGTCGAGACGTCGTGATCATCGACACAGCGGGGCGGCTTCACTCGAAGACCAACCTCATGGATGAGCTGGCCAAGATCGTCCGGGTGGTCCGTCGCGAGGCAGAACGGATCGACGAAGTGCTGCTCGTGCTCGATGCAACCACGGGTCAAAACGGCATAGCGCAGGTACGGCAATTCACCGAAGCGGTTGGAGTTACCGGCATCGTCTTGACCAAACTGGACGGGACCGCCAGGGGCGGAGTTGCAATCGCAGTTGAACGGGAGTTGGGCATGCCGGTCAAATTCATAGGAATCGGAGAAGGCATAGGCGACCTCATCCCATTCGAACCGGAAGCGTTTGTCGATGCACTGCTGGAGGACGCATGACTCATACACCAGGGGAGCTGCTCGAGGCGGCCCGAAAGACGGCCGAAAACGCCTATGCACCGTACTCACACTTCCGGGTGGGAGCCGTTGCAGTTGGAGACGACGGCAAACTGTACCCGGGGGTCAACGTCGAAAACGCAGCCTATCCCTCCGGAGTATGCGCCGAAGCCAGTGCGATCTCGGCGGCTGCCACCGCCGGAGTGAGGAAGATCGATGCAGTTGCCGTAGCGTGTATCGACGCTACGGATGAGGGCCAGTCCTACCCGTGTGGTCAATGCAGGCAACGCCTCAACGAGTTCCGGGTGGAGACCATCATCGTGGCCGGACCCGACGGCGAACCCAGAATCCACTCGTTCGAGGAATTGCTGCCCTACGGCTTCCGGTTGGACTGAGCCCACACACTCCGATCTTCCTTCCGAACTACGAACCGGAGCCCGACCAGAGCTCATCGATGGTGCAGACCTTGTTGTCGACCCGCCGTGCTCGAGGCCAAGTCCAGTCCGGATTGCACACCAGAGCTCTTCTCCGGCCATGCCCCCAGAGCCCGCGCTCGGAGGGGAGGAGTTGCAGGGCCTTCTCGAACCCCCCTGACTGCCGAGGGTTCGACGCTGGCGACGATGAGCACAATCGCAGGCGGCCTCGGTCTGAGCGAGGATCCTGAACCGGCAGGGATCGGCTCGAGCGCAGAACGAAACCCACCCGGCTTTTTCAGCACGCCGACTGGGAAGCCCGGCTTGATCCCGAGTTCCCCGGGCCGGCGGGGATCCCGAATGTGCGGACATGACTGAACCCTATGCCTCCAGGCAGTTTGCCGTCCCGGGGTTCAGCGCGCCTTCAAAGCCTCAACGAGCTTGGGAAGAACCTTGTGCACATCCCCGACAACGCCGAGATCCGAGGAACCAAAGATCGGTGCCTCTTCGTCCTTGTTGATGGCGATGATCAACTTGGAGTCTTTCATGCCGACAAGATGCTGCATTGCTCCGGACAAACCGCAGGCTATGTACACATCGGGCTTGACCGTCTTGCCGGTTTGCCCGACCTGGCGGGAGTAGGGAACCCAGTCGGCGTCAACGATGGCCCGTGTGGCTCCGACGGCGGCACCCAGCAGCCCGGCCAGTTCCTCCACGATGGCCAGCTGCTCGGCCGACCCCATCCCTCGCCCGGCGGCCACGACAATCGCAGCCTCCTCGAGCTGAGGGCCCTCTCGTTCCGCAACGTGGCGACCGGTCACGACCGCCGCTCCTGCCTGACCAAGGACTGGAAGGTCGACCGGGATCACCTCCGGTGTTTCCCCGGTGCCCGGTTCGGCCGGGAACGACTTTGGCCGGGCGATCACCAGATATGGGGGGCCCGCCCGAAACGCTGTTACGACCAGCTGGGCGCCTCCAAAGATCTCGTTGGTGACGGTGACTTCGTCGCCGTCGGTGCTGATTTCGATGGCGTTCGATATGACGGGTTTCCCCAACCGGGCGCTCAGCCGTCCTGCCACGTCCCGATCTGTGGATGTGAGTCCGAACAGGAGGAGATCCGGTGCATGGGTCGAGACCAGCTCTGCGAGGGCCGCCGCTGCAGCCGCGGTCGGAAGCCGATCGTCGGGGGTCACGTGATACACCTTCGTAGCCCCGTACCGGCCCAGTTCAGCGAAGACTTCCGCGGACCCGGCTCCCAGCAGCACCGCGCCGAGCTGGCCACCGAACGTGCGAGCCTTGGTCAGCAGCTCGAGGCTGATTGCCGCCGGTTGGCCGTCTTGCTCCTCAACAAAAACCCACGTCGTGTTGACTGCCATCTAGATCACCTTTGCCTGTTCGAGGAGTTCGATGATGCGGAGGTGGGCTTCGCCCTCATCCTCAATGATCTCGCCTGCCGCTCGCTCTGGTGACGGTCGAACGGAGACGATCTCTTGGCCTGTGGTCACTTCGACGCCGAGGTCGGCGGCCGTCACCTGATCGATTGGCTTCGATTTGGCGGCCATGATCCCCTTGAAGGTCGGGTAGCGAGGTTCAACTACCCCGGAGGTAACGGTGATCACCACCGGGGCGGGTGCCTCAACGATGTCATAGCCATATTCAGTCTGGCGTTCGATCCTGATAGTCGATCCATCCAGCTCCACCTTCTTGGCGAAGGTGAGGGCGGGCGCTTCGAGATATTCAGCCATCTGCTGGGGTACAACGCCGCTGTAGCCGTCCGTCGATTCGGTTCCGGCGATCAGAACGTCGAAACCTTCCCGCTTGACGGCGGCGCTGAGAATGCGCGCGGTTGTGAGCGAATCGGCTCCCCGCAGCCCGGGGTCGTCGACGACGGTTGCTTTGTCGGCGCCCATGGCCAACGCCTGACGAATACCCTGCAAATTGCCTGCCGGACCCATGGATACCAGTGAGACACTGCCTTCCGTTTGCTCGGCAATCATGAGACCCATTTCGACGCCATACCGGTCCGTGTCATCGAGGACCTGGTCCGTGGGGCGCACCACAAAATGGGTGTCAGTATCGAGCTCGTACGGTGATGCAGGGTCAGGTATCTGCTTGACGCAGACCACGACTCTCATTGGACGACTCTCCTTCATCGCGACGTCGACGCCGAAGTGGCGCGATACACCGATGCTACCGATTGCGCTCGGGATCCCGGAATCAGGCGATCAATGTTGGGAGGAGGTTGTCAATCAGGTCGCTGAACTGCGACCGGGCGGATGCCGCCGTCTCCTGGACTTCGGCATGGGAAAGCGGCTGAGCGGATATGCCCGCTGCCAGGTTGGTAACCAGCGAGATCGCGAGAACCCGGCTTCCCATGTGTCGGATCGCAATGGCTTCGGGCACTGTGGACATCCCGACCAGATCACCACCGAGCCGCTTGATCATCTGGATCTCCGCGGGCGTTTCGTACGACGGTCCGGTCAGCCACGAGTACACCCCCTCCTTCAACTCGATACCAATTCGGCCGGCCGTCTCGCTGGCCCGGAGCCTGAGGTCGGCGTTGTAGAGGCCGGTCAAATCGGGAAATCGGGGACCGAGTCGAGCATCGTTGGCTCCCATTAGCGGGTTGACGCCCGTGAGATTGAGGTGGTCGCGAATGAGGACGAGATCTCCAGGCGCCAAGCCGTCTCCAATGCCGCCGGCCGCGTTGGTCAGCACAACGGTGCCTGCTCCCGAGGCCACTGCAGTCCGAACACCGAAGACGACCTCCTCGAGCGTCCAGCCTTCGTAATAGTGGACCCGCCCTGCCAGAACCATCACGTTGGTGCCACCGAGATCCGCAGATATCAGGCTGCCCGCATGGCCTTCCACTTTCGGCACAGGAAACCCCGGAATCCGGTCGTAGGGGACGGTGATGGCATTCGGGAGGGAGGCGGCGTATTCACTCAGGCCGGAGCCGAGAACCAGGGCAATGTCGTGCTTGTCGCGATTGGTTGCGGCCGCGATAGCCGCCGTCGCGGTTGCGATCTGGTGATACGTCATGATCGGACCTCCCCGAGAATCAGCGACGGCTGAGCCGCCGGGATCGTGGCGATATGGAATGCTCGTTTGAGGAGCGGTCGGGCCATCGCCAGTCGTCCCTCGTCGTTGTAGTTCATCCGAGCGAGTGGCTGGCCTTCATCGACCCGCTCGCCCAGTTTGGCAACGACTGTGATCCCGGCCGCCGGATCGATCTTGTCCTCCTTGCGTTCGCGCCCCGCTCCGAGGCGCATGGCCGCAACACCAATCTTCAGGGCATCGCACACGGTTACATATCCACTGCGGGGAGCGGGCAGCTCCTCTTGATAGCGGGCCTTGGGGAGGATCCCAGGGTGCTCGAGGACTCGCGGGTCTCCGCCCTGGGCTTCGATGACCTTGGCGAATTTCTCCATGGCGGCGCCGGAATCGATCGCAGCCCGCAGGAGCTGACGGGCCGCCTCGTCGGTCTGGGCTAGTCCGGCCGCCTGCAGCATCTCGCTTCCCAGCGTATAGGTGATCTCGACGAGATCGTCTGGCCCGCCTCCGGCCAATACGGCGATCGACTCAGCCACCTCATTGGCGTTCCCAACCTCGCGACCCAACGGGGTCGACATATCCGTCAACAGTGCCACGACGTTGAGGTCGTACGACCGACCGATTCCTACGAGGGTCTCGGCGAGCGCCATTGCCTGTTCACGATTCTCCATGAAGGCGCCCTCTCCCACCTTCACATCGAGGACTAGCCCATCGAGATCCTCGGCCAGTTTCTTGGACATGATGGAAGAAGCGATCAATGGAATCGACGGCACCGTTCCTGTTGCGTCACGAAGCGCGTAGAGCTTGCGGTCGGCCGGGACCAGCGTCTTCGATTGCCCGGCCAGCACCAGGCCGATCTCAGACAGGATCCGAGAAAACGTGTCCGGGTCGAGATTGGTCGTGAACCCCGGAATGGTCTCCAGCTTGTCGAGAGTCCCGCCGGTGTGACCCAGACCACGCCCGCTCATCATGGGTACGGCTATGCCACAGGCGGCAACCATCGGTGCCAGGGGTATCGATACCTTGTCACCAACGCCGCCGGTGGAGTGCTTGTCGAGCTTGGGAGCGTCGATGGCCGCTAGGTCCAGAACGGTGCCGGAGTGGAGCATCGCGTCGGTCCACGCGAGTAATTCGGCCTGATCGAGCCCTCTGATGAAGATAGCCATCACCATGGCGGACATCTGGTAGTCGGTGACCAATCCGCTCGTGTAGTTCTTTATCAGCCAGCTGATCTCTGCGGTCGACAGCTTGCCGCCGTCGCGCTTGCGTTCAATCAAGTCGACCGTCGTCATGTGACCTCCCCCAGGAAGGAGACCCCACGGTGGGGCCGGGCCAAGTTGAGAGCCTCGGCGATAGTGGCGGCAACATCGCAGTATTGATCGCGGATACCGAGATCCACACCCGCAGCAGCGCGAGCGTGCACCAAGAGAGGCACGTACTCACGGGTGTGGTCCGTGCTCCCATCGGTAGGGTCATTGCCGTGGTCGGCGCTGAATATCAACAGGTCGCGCTCGGTTAGCCGTTCGATCAAACGGGGAAGGTATCCATCTATCACGGCCAGTCCGGCTGCGTATCCGGTCGGGTTTTCGCGGTGGCCGTATCGCATGTCTAGATCAACGAGATTGGTGAAGACTATTCCGCGCGACTGCCGACCGAGGGTCTCGAGAGTCTTCTCCAAACCGTCGGCATCGCCCTCCGTATGCACTGCGTCGGTGAGACCCTTTCCCGCAAACAGGTCTTCAATTTTGCCAATCCCCGTGACCGGAAGGCCGGCTTCGACGGCGTGGTCGAGCATGGTCGGAGCATGGGGTGGCATGGCGTAGTCGTGTCGCTCGTACGTCCGATAGAAGGAACCCGGCTCACCCTCGAACGGACGAGCGATCACCCGTCCGATGTTGTAGTCATTGCAGTGACGGCGGGCGATCTCACATACGCGATACAGCTCGGCCAGCGGCACGATTTCCTTGTGGGCGGCTATCTGGAATACCGAGTCTGCCGACGTGTAGAGGATGAGGGCCCCGGTCTCGAGGTGCTCGGGTCCCAAGTCGTCGATGATGACCGTCCCGGAGGCTGCGAAGTTGCCGATGAAACGGTGTCCGCTCTCGTCTTCAACTGAGCGGACCAGAGCAGCAGGAAAGCCGGTGTCTGTGAACGTTGCCGTTGGAGTGTTCGTGATGATTCCGGCCAGTTCCCAATGGCCCGTGGTTGAGTCTTTGCCGGCCGAAGCTTCGGTCAATTTCCCAAAAGCCATGGTGGCGGACGATGCGGGTGGCACCCCCAGCAGATCAGGGTGAAGGTTGCCCAATCCGGCTGCCTGGAAGTTCGGCAGGGTCAACCCACCGACCGCTGCCGCGGTATGCCCGAGAGTGTCCGCTCCGGTATCCCCGTAATCGCCGGCATCGGGTGCCTCGCCTGCTCCGCAAGAGTCGAGAACGATAACTATTGCCCGCTCGATTTCGCTCATGAGTTCCTCACTTCTCTAAGTATGCCGGGATTCAGCGCTCGTCGTCACATGTCCGTTCTGCACCGGAACACCCTCGGCGTTCAGGCGCCTGGCTTGTTCGCGTTCCGAGCCAGGAACCAAACGGCCGTCGGAGGTGACAACCCGCCACCAGGGGAGACCCGACGAATTGCGGAGGACGTTTCCGACCGCCCGGGCTGCTCCAGGAAAGCCTGCTTGAGCAGCGATTTCTCCGTAGGTAACCACATCGCCGGGTTGCAGTCTCTCGAGGGTCGTCCGAATCGAACGTTGGAAGGCGGTCACCGTGCCCCCTGGTGGTCATAACGGCGGATCATCATCCCGTTGCCGCGAACGAACCCGAAACGCCGGTAGTAGTCGACGAACTCATCGTCACAGTTTGCATCGATCGAGTAGAAGCCGCTGAGGTCCTTCAGGAGGCTCGTCAGCAACGTTGTGCCGATGCCGAGCCCCTGGTAACCGGGAAGCACCTCGAGTTCGGGCACGAAGGCCGAGTAGAAGCCATCGCTGATAGCGCGAACGTATCCAACCAGGCGGTCCCCGTCCCGGGCAACCCGGATGTGACTGCTGGAGTCGAGCATTTTCAACAACGTTTCCGACGTGGGGGGGTTCGCCCAACCAACAAAGAACCCCTGGATGGATTCACGTGCGATACCTTCGAGCGATGACTGGAACGTGATCTCCATCGTCACAAGGTCCCGAACAACCGATCACCCATATCTCCAAGCCCCGGCCGGATGAAGAAGTTGGAGGTGAGGCCTTCATCGAGGGAGGCGGCCACGACCCGGACGTCGGGGTGGTCCTGCTCCATCCGGGCGACTCCGGTCGGGGCCGCCACCACGCACAGCGCGGTGATATCGGCTGCTCCGTGCTCCTTGATACGGTCTGCCGCCCAGGACAAGGAACCGCCGGTGGCCAGCATGGGCTCGAGGATGATGACCTTGGAGTTGGAGAGCGGATTCGGGAACTTCGTGTAGTACTCCTGAGGTTGGGCGGTGTCCTCGTCTCGTTGGACGCCGGCATAACCGACCTTGACCTGAGGCAAGAGATCGAGAACTGCATCCAGGAGCCCCAGCCCGGCGCGCAATACCGCCACGGCCACCAGGTCATGGTGGAGTCGGTAGCCCGTGGTTGGCTCGAGCGGGGTTTCTACCGGGATCTCTTCGAGGGCCATGTCTCCCGTGGCTTCCATCAGCAATGTGTAGGCCAGACGTCGGGTCGTCTCGCGAAACAACTCGGTGGACGTGTGTTTGTCACGCAGCGCGGTGAGGTAGTGCTTGGTCAGAGGGTGTTCGACAACGGTGAGAGCCACGGCTGCTCCTTTGGGACGGTGGGCTTTTCTCAGGCTACCGGTTCCAAACGGGGCGTGGCGCGCGGCGAGGCTAGTCCGTTGGGGATTCCGAGAAAGGGTCCGTAGACCCATTGATCATGGACGTATAGTGGTCATATCATCACGGTAAGAAGTAAGAAGTGGAAAACATACTGCTCTTGGGGGGCAGGCCACCACTAAGAGTGAAAGTCGGGTACGACATGGGAGGCCATCTCCTTCGATCCTATGGGTCGAAACCAATCGGGATCGCCCGCCCAGGGAAACGTGAAGGAGATCTGTCATGAGTCAACGATATCGGGCCACCGTTCTGATCTTTGTCCTGGCGGTACTGGCCGCCGCTACTGCGTTGCCGGTGCTGGCTCAGGAAGCACCGGCCGGTCCTCCGGCGTGTCCGCTCACCGACGGCATCGTGATCAACGCCCAGGGCGAAACCTGGGCAACGGGTTTCATCCGTTCGGACCGGAACGCCGAGGCGGCTACGGCCGGTCCGGGTGCTGCTGTAGTGCCGCCCGGCACCTACAACGTGGTGCTGGCCGCCTGGGACCTCCACACAGTCGGGTCCGAGACCCAATTGAATGAGCAGTGGGCTCTCCTCGGGCTCGATGAGGCAGGAGCAGTCGTCTTTTCTTCCGGGTCGACGCCCGACATTGCGGACGATCAGCACCTCGTCATCGCCACGGTCGATGTGGAGGTCGAGATTGCCGGTTTTGTCCAGGCAGCGGCCGTTCACCCCGCCTTTCGCAACACGGACAGTCCGAACTCGGTGTGGCCCTTGTGCGCATCGTTCGTTCCGGTGCCCGACGAAGCAGATCTTGCTGTGACGTTGGTGGATTCAGCCGACCCGGTGCTGGTTGGTGACGCTTTCGCCTACGACCTGACGGTGACCAACAACGGTCCCGATGTCGCCAGCGGGGTGACTGCGACGCTGGCCTTGCCTGCCGAAACAGCTTTCCTTTCGGCGCCCGCCGGGTGTGTTCACTCGGGGGAGACCTCAGACGGGACCGTCACCTGCGATATCGGTGATCTCGCCGTCGACGGGTCGGTTGCGTTGACCGTTGCGGTGCAGGCGCAGGCTGCAAGCGAGACCGCCGTGCTCGCCACCGCCGCAGTCACGGGAAATGAAGAAGATTCGGACCCGTCGAACGACCAGGCTGTTGAGGAAACCACCATCGAATCATTGCCGGTACCGCAAGCAGACTTGGCGGTGACCGTGACCATGCCCGACGTTTCCCTCGATCTTGGAGACGACCAGGCGGTCTTCGACGTGGTGGTTACGAACAACGGCCCCGACAGCGGTGAGTTCGTGGTTGCCGTCAACACGTTGCCCGCCGGGTTCACTCTCGTCTCGGCAACTTCGGCTGCCGGGACTTGTACCAACGCTGCCGGTGTGATCAGCTGCGACTTCGGGTCGATGGCCAACGGTGAATCAGCGTCCATTGTTGTTGTCGCCGAGCCGTCCGTCTTCGGCACGTTCGTGTTCGGAGTGACGGTTGGTTCGTCGACGGCTGATCCTGATCTCACGAACAACGCAGCCGAGGTGGCCTTCAATGTGATTGAGGTGTTGCCACAAGTGATAACCACCACGACGGTTGCGCCGACGACGACGGCTGCACCGACCACCACCGCGGCCACTTCGGAAACGCTGCCGTTCACCGGGGCGTCGACGGCCGGGACCGGTGGGTTTGCGGTTGGACTGATCCTGATGGGGGGACTTGTGTTGCTGGTCGGAAGCTCGCGGATGCGGTACGACGCCAAGCATCGCTGATTCGACAACCAGACACACCCGGGGCCGCGGAGCACTCGCTCCGCGGCCCCGGAGTCGTCCGGGCCGAGGTACCCGGCCCTTGCCGGTGGGCGTTTCTGGTAGCGACCAGATGCGACGACACCCCCCCGGTCCTTCTACAATCACAAGCACATGTTCGAATCCCTTTCTGATCGATTGAACAGTGTCTTCACGCGTCTGCGGGGCAAGGGCAGGCTCAACGAGGGCGATGTTGACGCGACCCTACGCGAGGTTCGGTTGGCGCTGCTCGAGGCCGACGTCAACGTCAGCGTGGCCCGCAACATGCTGGGACGAATCAAAGATCGCGCCCTGAGCGCCGAAATTGCCAAGAGCCTGACTCCGGCCCAACAGGTCATCAAGATCGTCCACGAGGAGCTCATTACAACACTGGGCGGCACGGAAGCACGCCTCGCCTCGTCTTCAGCCCCACCGCTCACCGTGCTGATGGTTGGTTTGCAGGGTTCCGGCAAGACGACGTCGGCGGCCAAATTGGCAGCCCGGCTGAAGCGCCAAGGCAAACACCCGCTGCTCGTGGCTGCAGATCTGCAGCGTCCGGCCGCCATCGACCAGTTGGAAACGTTGGGGAAACGGATCGACGTGCCCGTGTTCGTCGATCGTACGTCGAAAGCGCCGAAAGTCGTCCGGGCGGCGATGAAAGAGTCCAGGAGACTCGGTACGGATGTCGTCATCATCGATACGGCCGGCCGGTTGCAGGTCGACAAAGCACTGATGGCCGAACTCGCCGACGTTCGCAAGGTTGCCGACCCCGACGAGGTCTTGTTGGTGGTCGACGCCATGACCGGCCAAGACGCCGTCAATGTCGCCAAGGGCTTTCTGGAACAGACTGCGCTCACCGGGATCGTGCTTTCCAAGCTGGATGGCGATGCTCGCGGCGGAGCTGCGATCTCTGTGCGTGAGGTGACGGGCTGTCCCATCAAATTCGCCGGTGTGGGAGAGAAGATCGACGATTTCGAGGTCTTTCACCCCGAACGAATGGCGTCCCGAATCCTCGGCATGGGCGATGTGTTGACGCTCATCGAAAAGGCTGAGACAACCTGGGACACCGAGGACGCCGAACGCATGGCAGACAAACTCAGGTCGGCCTCTTTCACGCTTGATGACTTCCTCGATCAGTTCCAACAGCTGAAGAAGATGGGGCCACTCGACCAATTGGTTGCTATGCTGCCCGGCGCCGGTTCGATGCTGAAAAACGTACAGGTGTCGGACCGAGATATGGGACGGGTCGAGGCGATCATCCGATCGATGACGCCCTCCGAACGGCGAAACCCCAAGATCATCGACGGGAGTCGCAAACGGCGGATAGCGTCGGGTTCGGGTACCAGTCCCCAAGAGGTAAATGGCTTGCTCAAGCAGTTCGCCGAAACGCAGAAGATGATGAAAATGGTGGCGCAGGGGCGAGGTCTGCCCGGGCTCCCCATGCCACGAAGGAAGAGGTGAGGAATGGCGGTAAAAATCCGCCTGAAGCGGATGGGAAAGAAGAAGCAACCGACCTACCGGGTAGTGGTTGCCGACGGCCGGTCACCCCGTGACGGCCGGTTCATTGAGGTCATCGGACGATATGATCCGCGTCAGGAACCGTCCATCGTCGAAATCGACAACGACAAGGCAGTGGATTGGCTGAAGAAGGGTGCGCAGCCCACCGATCCGGTCAAGAAGCTTCTCGAGATATCTGGTGCGTGGTCGCTCTTCAAGGTGGCCAAGGGTGAGATTCACACCGTAGCGGCGAAACCCGCTCCGGAAGCAGTCGAGCCGGTGCCCCCCGTGTCGAAGCCTGAACCGAAACCAGAATCGGCCGCGGAGTCGGTCGAAAGCACCGAGACCGTCGCCGTCAAGACTGAGGAGCCATCCGCGTGAGCCAGGGAGACATCGTCGAACGGGTAGTGCGTTACGTCGTCACCGAGATCGTAGACCGACCGGAAGAAGTCGAATTGACGATGGTCGAAGAAGGCCCTGAAGAGGTCGTAGCCGAAGTTCGCACCGCCAAATCAGATATGGGTCGCGTTATTGGCCGCCGCGGCCGCGTGGCACGTGCCATCAGGACGGTGGCCCAGGCTGCAGCCGACGAAGAGGGCCTCCATTCGGGGGTCGAGTTCATCGATTAGGAGTCTGTCGAATGACGGCTTCACACGATCGGACGGCTGAGGGCGATGCCCGTTGTGCCGGTCAGGGCTGCTGACGGATGAGCGACCGCGTCTTGGTCGGTCGGATCGGCCGACCCCATGGCTTGGCCGGCGAACTCTATGTTCGGCCGGAGACCGACGCACCTGATCGGTTCCAGGCGGGCGCGGTCTTCCTCACGGATGAGGTTCCTGCTCGCAGCCTCGAAGTGCGCTCGAGCCGCCGGCATCAGGAGAGGCTCCTCATCACTTTTGTCGAAGTTATCGACCGGACGGACGCGGAGTCATTACGGGGAACAGGTTTGACGATCCGCGCCGATGATCGCAGGCCTCTAGCGGACGAGGAGTACTGGCCCGATCAACTGGTCGGATTGAGCGTGCGCACGGTTGCCGGTGAAGCCATAGGGACGATCACGGGAGTGGATACCGGCGGTCCTCAAGACCGGCTCATCGTGCAGTCCGATGATGGCCGGCAAGGCCTTATCCCGTTCGTGCGAGACCTGGTGCCCGAGGTCGATGTCGCTGGTGGTGTGGTGGTGGTCGACCTCATCGAAGGCCTGCTCAGCCCACCACTAGGGTGAATCTGACGCCCCGCTCCGTTCCATCCTCCGGTGAATCTTCGCCGACAAACAGCTCCACATTTCCGCTGGGTCCGCTCATCACCTCGAACCGGTACTCGCCCCACGTGGTCAGATAATCGGCAGCCGAAGTCACGTCTTCGATCTCCAGTCGGTTTCCTTGACGGATCCGCAAGAGGACGGTGGCTTCAAAGGTACGGGCATAACCTTCGACCAGCAACGGGTACTCGGCCTTGCGACCGGTGGGCGCGACCACCACCGCCGCGTCACTGACGGCGGGACGGGCATCGAGTTCCGGACCGCCCGCCTTCAGATCAACCACTACCGCAGCCGGAGATCGGGTGATTGAAGCCCGGGCAAGCACGGCGGAACCGAGATGGATGTCGATGTAGAGGTTGCCGCCCAGTGACCTGACAACGAATATCCTGTCGACCAGGGTCCTTTCCACTACCCGGTCGGCAATGGCCGTTGCCTGCACGCGGTCGTCGAGGCGCAATCTCACGATGCCTTGGGCCCGGAGCAATTCGGCGCGAACCCCGCCGGGTTCGGTAGCCGGAGCGCCACCGGCCGTAGCCAGCTCAACAACTAACCGTTCGCATCCTTCGAACGCCGTCCAGCTCAATCCGGCTACCTGCTCGGCGTCGCCTTCCCTGCCCTCCAACAGTCCGCTGGCCAAGGCGCCGTCGGTCGCGAACGGTTGATCACCGGCCAAGCAGGGTGGCGCATCCGGCGACGGTGACGTCGTCGACGTTGATGCAACAGTGCTGCTGGTCGCGGCAGTTGGTGCAGTTGTGGTCGCAGCCGGTTGGGTGCACGAGACGGCCAGGACGGGGACCAGAGCGAGCAATGCGAATAGGCGAAGCCTCATCGGGGGAAGCGTAGCGTCGCCCCTCCGGCCAACGTGACGGCCACGCTGCGATCGCGTCGATGGACGTCAGCTCTGTGCGGCCATCGCCTTGAGGAGGTCGACGACCCGGTTGGAGTATCCCCACTCATTGTCGTACCAGGACACGACTTTCACCGTGTTCCCGTTGATGACTTTGGTGAGACCGGAGTCGAAGATGCTCGAAGCCGGGTTGCCCACGATGTCTGACGAGACAATAGGATCTTCGGTGTATTCGAGGATGCCCTTCATTTCGCCATCGGCGGCGGCTTTCATTGCTGCGTTGACTTCATCAACGGTGACATTGCGGGACAGTTGCACGACAAGATCCACGATCGAACCGTCCGGCACCGGTACCCGCATAGCCATTCCATCGAGCTTGCCGTCCAGAGCCGGCAATACCTGACCGATGGCCTTGGCCGCTCCGGTACTGGTCGGGATGATGTTCTCGGCCGCGTGGCGTGCTCGCCGCAGATCGCTGTGCGGGGTGTCGGCGACTCGCTGGTCGTTGGTGTAGGCGTGGATGGTGGTCATGATGCCGCTCTCGACACCAAATGCATCGTTGAGAACCTTGGCAATCGGGGCCAGGCAGTTCGTCGTACACGAGGCGTTGGACACGATTTGCGAGTCGGCGGTCAAATCGGCGTCGTTGACCCCCAGCACTACGGTCGCATCGATCGGATCTTTCGACGGAACCGTGAGAATCACCCGTTTCGCACCTGCTTCAAGGTGCTTGTTGAGCGCTTCGCGAGTGCGGAAGACGCCGGTCGATTCGACGACGACGTGTACGCCAAGCTCGGCCCAGGGCAGCTTGGCCGGATCACGTTCTTCGAGCATCTTGACGGTATGTCCCCCGGCCTGCATCACGCCGTCGCTCACCACAACTTTGCCGGGGAACCGCCCGAAGACGGTGTCATACTTCAACAGGTGGGCGAGCGTGTCGTCGTCGGTGAGGTCGTTGACGGCAACAATCTCGATCCCTGCATCCGGTTGCTCGGCAATGATCCGGTAGACGGCTCGTCCAATACGGCCGAATCCATTGATAGCCACTTTCATAGCGGGACACCTCCTCAGGTGCTGGTTGAAACCTCGTTGGTTGTGAGCGCTTGTGCTCCAGGTCGCCATGGTAATCGCCTCGATTGCCGGCACGATCCCACCGGTTCCCAGCTTCCCGCAAGGCCGGTATTTTGGAACCGTGGCCTCTCGGACGCGCTGCGTCTCAAGATCACGGTGCCGGATGCCGATGCGACGTATATGACTCCCGGCAAGATCCTTGTCATCGAAGATGAGCCGTCCAACTCGCGTCTGATGGAGGTGACCCTGCGTCCGCTGGGCTTTGAGACCCTCGTTCGGGTCGATGGCTTTACAGGTCTCGCAGCTGCTCACGACGAATCCATCGAATTGATAGTTCTGGACCTGGCGTTGCCAAAGCTCGATGGATGGCAGGTCCTCGAAAGGCTCCGATCTGATCCGGAGACGAAGGCCATCCCCGTTCTCGTGCTCACTGCCCACGTTGGTGACGAGAATCTCATGAAGGCGGCTGATGCCGGAGCCGACGTGTTCATGACCAAACCATTCCAGCCGGACGATTTGCGCCAGGTGGCGCGAGCGCTGATCCAGCAGAGACGCGAGTCCCTTGCTCAGCGGAACGGCAACCCGACCGTCTGACCGAGAGTTTCCGGCTCTTCCCCTCTTGAACCCGTTGTCTCCTTCGATCGATAGGCGTGGACCGGATCGTTGAAGGAAAGGGGTACGCTTCGAGAAGACGGCCGCAAGGAGGCAATCGTGCCGGAGGCAGTGATAGTCGCGACCGGTCGCACACCTATCGGGCGAGCCTATAAGGGATCGTTGGTCGATGTGCGCCCCGACGATTTGGCCGGTCTCGTCATACGGGGGGTGCTCGACCAGATTCCTGAATTGGATCGAAGCACGATCGACGATGTCATGCTGGGCTGCGGTCTCACCCACCATGAGCAGGGATACAACATCGGTCGGAATGCTGCGTTGCTGGCCGGACTGCCGGATGCGGTTCCCGGCACCACTGTCAATCGCTTCTGTGCCTCTTCTCTGCAGACGATCCGCATGGCTTTTCACGCCATCAGAGCCGGGGAAGGTGACGTGTTCGTGGCGGCCGGTGTTGAAAGCGTCACCCGCACGATGGAGAAAGGCATCGATGCCGAAGACTTCAACCCCCGCTTCATGGACGAGCACAGGGACGACTTCATCAATCATGTCTACATACCGATGGGGATAACGGCAGAAAACGTCGCAGAGCGATTTGGCGTCGATCGTGTGCGTATGGACGAGTACGCCAAGTTGTCCCAGGATCGGGCGGTGGCTGCACAGGCCGATGGTTTCTTTGAACGAGAGATCATCCCGGTAGCACTCGAGGACGGCACGATCGTCGGGAGCGATGACGGACCGCGGCCCGGAACTACGCTCGAGAAGCTGGCGAGCCTTCCGCCGGCTTTCAAGCCGGGCGGCACGGTCACGGCAGGAAATGCCTGTCCCCTGAACGACGGCGCTGCTGCAGTGGTCGTGATGTCGCAGGCAAGGGCAGAAGCGCTCGGCATCGTTCCACTGGCGCGAATCGTCGCCTCGTCCGTATCGGCGCTTGCTCCCGAGATCATGGGGGTTGGACCTATCGAGGCGGTCGGCCGGGTCCTCAGCCAGACCGGGATGAAGATCGGGGATATCGACATCGTCGAGTTGAACGAAGCCTTCGCGGCTCAGGTGTTGCCCGTGGTCGACGAGGTCGGAATGGACGTGGGCGGCCAACTCAACCCGCACGGGGGAGCGATTGCTCTCGGCCACCCGTTCGGAATGACAGGGGCTCGCATCATGACGACGCTCCTGAATGGTCTGCAGACCGCAGACCGGACCGTCGGATTGGAGACGATGTGTGTCGGCGGTGGCCAGGGAATGGCAATGATCGTCGAGCGGCTCAATTGATCCCTGGGCCCCCTCCGGGCGGGCGGTAGCCTGCCGCCATGCAGACGGTGGACGAGCGAACCTCAGACGCCGAGCGCACTCTGCGGAGGGTCGTAGTCGGCTACAGGGTCGTCGCTTCCGTATGGCTGGTGCTGCTCGGGGTGATTTCCATCGCCGGGTCGGACGGTCCCGATCGGCCGGTAGTAGTCATTGCGACCATGGTGCTGGCGGTCGGATGGTCGCTGGTCACGATCGCTGTTCACGTGCGGTCCCCGGAGTTGATACGTTCCTGGTGGTTCCTGGCACTCGATACCGGGGTGGCAGCCTGGGTCCTCCTGGCGCCGGACGTAGCAGGCAGCCAGAACTTCTACGGCGGCTACCCGATGTCGCCCGTCTTCCTGGCCGCGTACGGTCGCGGCACCGTGGGGGGTTTGGCGTCCGCCGTAGCCATGGCGGCCGTCCAGCTATCGAGATTGGTCGGTCCGGCCGACCCGACCACCTCGTCGGCCGCAGTCCTCATCTACATCATTGCGGGTGCTGTGGCCGGTTGGGCGATCGGAGTGTTGCGGGAGGCAGATCGAACCCGGAGGAACGCGGAGGCGGCCCTGGCCCAGGAGCAACTCGTTCGAGCTCGTGCCGAAGAGCGCGCCGAGATGGCCGCCCATTTGCACGATTCAGTTCTGCAGACTCTGGCACTGATTCAACGGGATAGTGCAAACGAGACAGAAGTCATGTCGCTGGCTCGCCGCCAGGAGCGAGAACTGCGCGCCTGGTTGTACGGGCAGGAGGACGGCCATGGCGGTGGGGCCTTCGGAGATCAAATGCAGCGCATGTGTGCGGATGTTGAAGAGACACATCACGTGCCGATCGATCTGGTTACCGTTGGGGATGCCGACGGTGGCGCGTCAACGGAAACTCTCGTTCAAGCAGCGCGGGAGGCCATCGTCAACGCTGCCAAGCATTCAGGCGCTGCCCACATTGCGGTGTACGCCGAGGCATTGCCAGAACGGTTTTCTGTCTTTGTGAGAGACCGCGGCCGCGGGTTCGATTACGCGGGTATTCCACAGGACCGGCGTGGGATCAAAGAATCGATCATCACCCGACTTGAACGGAGTGGCGGGCGGGCATTCGTCCGCTCTGAGATCGGGGAAGGAACCGAGGTCGAGATGGTGGTTGAACGATGACTGTCCGGGTGTTCATAGTCGACGACCATGACCTGTTCCGCTCTGGCGTCCGGGTCGGGCTCGGCGATAGCGTCGAACTGGTCGGCGAAGCCTCTGACGTGGAGGCGGCCGTTGAATTGATCAATGAACGGACCCCCGATGTAGTGCTACTCGATGTCCACATGCCGGCTGGGGGAGGGAAGGCCGTGATTGCCGGAGTGAGGGAACAGAACCCCTCGGTGGAGTTCTTGGCGCTGTCAGCATCGGACGCTGCAGAGGACGTTGTGGAAATTGTGCGGGCCGGGGCGCGTGGCTACGTCACCAAGACCATCTCCGCCGAGGACCTGGCTGCCGCGATCGGCCGGGTGGCGAGCGGCCATGCGGTGTTCTCTCCACAGCTGGCCGGGTTTGTGCTCGAGGCCTTTTCTTCGATTCCAGTCTCAGAAGTCGATCCCGAGCTCGATCAGCTGACCAAACGCGAACGAGAAGTGTTGCAGCACCTCGCCCGTGCCTATACGTATCGTGAAATTGCCGAGCGGCTCTTCATCTCAGTCAAGACGGTAGAAACCCATGTTTCCAACGTATTGCGCAAGCTGCAGCTCACCAACCGGTACGAGCTCACCCTCTGGGCCCATCGCCGAAAGCTGATCTAGTCACCGGGGTAGCCGCAGCTCTCACTTGTCTTTCTGACATCAATATGACATCATGGTGATGTCAAGTCAGGAGGCACGATGAACACGACCGGTCTGATTACCCATTTGGAATCAGCTGTAGCAAATCAGGTCATGCTGTCCGGGAGCGATCCGATCGTCGAGAGCGCCGCCCAGGCGCTTCTGAATGTGCTCGAGCCGGCCTTGCACCAAGCAGCGCTCGATCTTGCCCAACAGGCGGCAGAAGAGGTTGAGGCACAACTCGGGGACCGGCGGGTCGAGGTGGTTGTCTTCGACGGAGAGCCCTCGCTTCGTCTTGGGGCTCTCGACCATGATCCGACCGTAGCCGGTGAGGGATTCGAAGCCCGCCTGACACTGCGGCTGCCGGCCCGTATCAAGGAGTTGATCGAAGAGGCGGCCGGTTCCACCGGCGATTCGGTCAACGGCTGGGTGGTCAAGGCGCTGTCCTCGAAGGCGAGGACGTCGGCCCGGATTCCCGGACGACGCGTTACCGGCACGGTGGAATTATGACCGACCGTCAGGAATCGTTTGCCGTCGGTCAACGGCCCAGATTGGAGATGCGACTTGCTACCGGTGACGTCCGGGTGGTGCCCGGACCCGCTGGGAACTTGGAGGTCAGCATCCGCGGAGGTAAGCCCGAAGACGTGATCGTCGAGCAGATCGGGGACACGGTTGTGATCCGTCAGGAGACCGGACGGTGGTTGGCGGGTACGTTCGACATAACCGTTCATGCTCCCTCCGGAATCGATGTGGTTGCATCGCTGGCTTCAACCGATCTCACTATCGAGGTCGATGTCCACGACCTCGAGGTGAGTCTCGCTACCGGGGACTTTCGGGCATGTCGGGTCAGACGGGATGCCAGCGTCAAGAGCGCTTCCGGGGATGTCGAGATCGACGAAGTGGGCGGGAAGCTGCGGGCAACCGCGGCGTCGGGCGACATGACCGTCGGTGTTATCGCCGGTGATGCGACCTGTTCTACGGCTTCGGGTGACGTGGTCGTCGGCGTGGCCAGGGGTGATACAACCGCAAAGTCTGCTTCGGGCAGTGTGACTATTGATGAGTTCTGTGGCCGCGACTTGAGTGGCAAGACCGTCTCGGGCGATATGCGGGTCGGATTGGCGCGGGGTACCCGGGTTGATGTCGATTTGCAGAGCCTCACCGGGAACTTGCAGCTCCCGACGAGCCCTTCCGAATCTGTGGCCCGGGATCGGCCGACCGTTCGGATCTCGTTCAAATCGGTTTCTGGTGATTTCGAACTGGTCGAAACGGTTCATCCCCATCGCGATCTCGAGCAGTGAGGTCGCGATGGCGTCTTCAGCACGATGCGCCTTTCGGCGCTAAGAGGGTCACGAGGCCTGTCAACGAGCGGCGAGGCAACCGGAGCCTATGCGATCAGGCGGGTGTCCTGAGGGTGACTGCCACCCCGGAGGCTCCAACCAGGACGGTACCGGCGACCTCCTGAATAGTGAAGGTGACCCCGACGATGGCGTGGGCTCCACGCGCCAGGCCTTCATCCAGCATGTGGCGCACGGCGTCCGCCCGAGCTCCGGCTACAGAAGAAGCAAGCTCCTCTTCGGACAACGTACCGATCGAAACGTCCCCGGACACCAGGCCGAGGTAGATGTCGATATCCCAACCGGCCACCGACTCGCCGCTCGTCACGATCGGCCGCCAGGTGGACCGGCCATCTTCATCCTCGATCCACCCTTGATGAGCTTCCCGATAACGGGTTCCCCATTCAACCGGCGATTCGATGAGATCCGCAGGTTGTTCCGCCGACGCCTCTGCAGCGTCGGTTTCGACGAATTCCTGATCTTCGACCGGCGGCTCATGATCGGCGGCGATCCCGATTGCTGCAAGGGAGGGCAATACGCCTTCAGTGTCTTCCTGGTCATCGTCGGCGGATAATTCCTCGGAGAAGCCGACGTCGATCGTTTCAGCGGAATCGGCGGCGGGTATCGGCTCGGGTTCGGTTCCCCACCAACCGGCGCTGACGGGTTCTTCGTCGGGTGCCACGGCAGTGCTCTCATCGCTGTCGGCTGAAGGGGCCGCATCCGCTTCGAGTTCTTCGGAGCCGGCAGCAAGTAGATCGTCGGATTCGGTTTCCCACCAACCGGCGGCGACGGGTTCGTCCTCTTCGATTTGCTCAACCGACTCTTCGATGGTGGTGTCGGGGGTGCCGAGTTCGGTGGCGAGGGCGTCGGCGTAGCTGTCGATGTCGTCGGTGAGTTCTTCGGTGAGTTCTTCGACGGGTTCTTCGACGGGAACGAGAGCGGCTCCATCCTCCAACCCATCGTCTCCCGACACACCGGTGAGCCCCGTCAGCGCTGCACCCAGTTCATCGTCGCTCAAGTGGTCTTCCATCTCCGGTTGCTCGGTGAGTTCTTCGACGGGTTCTTCGACGGGTTCGATGGTGGTGTCGGGGGTGCCGAGTTCGGTGGCGAGGGCGTCGGCGTAGCTGTCGATGTCGTCGGTGAGTTCTTCGGTGAGTTCTTCGACGGGTTCTTCGACGGGTTCGATGGTGGTGTCGGGGGTGCCGAGTTCGGTGGCGAGGGCGTCGGCGTAGCTGTCGATGTCGTCGGTGAGTTCTTCGGTGAGTTCTTCGACGGGTTCTTCGACGGGTTCGATGGTGGTGTCGGGGGTGCCGAGTTCGGTGGCGAGGGCGTCGGCGTAGCTGTCGATGTCGTCGGTGAGTTCTTCGGTGAGTTCTTCGACGGGTTCTTCGACGGGTTCTTCGCTACGGCCAAAAGCCTCTGCCGCCTCTTGGAGCAGCGCCTCCGCTCGATCATCCTGATCGGCAAGATCGTGCAGTTCGCTGTAAACGCCGGGGGAGGAATCCATATCGACCTCCCCGAAGTCGTCTTCTTCACTAGCGGCATCTGAGGCGTCCGGCATCTCGAACCGGTCTTCGGCGAACGGCGATGCGGGGGCCTCCGGCGTTGCCAACTCGGCGATTGAAGCCTCGATCTCGAGCGGCGAGAAGACTTTTTCGCCGTCGCTGGATGCTTCCTGGCCTTCGTGTTCGGTTTCGCTCGACGGACTATCTTCGCTGGTGTCGACGATCATCCATGATGGTGGTTCCTCCGGAAGGTCTTCATCGCTACCCACCGGGTCCGGTGCGGCGTACGCCGGCACATCTGCCGACTGTTCGTCTGCCGACTGTTCGTCTGCCGGTTCGCCCGGCGACTCCACCGCCTCGTAGGCTTCGACGACTCCTGGCGTGTCCGGATCGTCGGCTATCCCAGCGGTCTCTTCGGGTTGATCGCCCTGAACAGAACTCACGACGCTTTGGGCGGCCGCGATCATTTGCGAGAGCGGAGTGCGCGAGGGGGCTTTGAATGAATACTCGTCCTCGGTGTCCTCGGTGTCCTCGGTGTCCTCGGGGGTTGGTTTGTCTCCCGGGCCTTCGCCCCCCTCACCCTCGTCACCAACTGTGAAACCGTCCGGTGACTCATCGTCTGATTCATCGTCGCGTGACCATCCACGGTCCTCGAACCCGCCGCCTTGAGGGTCGGCCTCGGGTTCTGCCACCCATTCCACGCTCTCGTCGAGTGAATCCGCGAGCGTTTCGTCGGCAGCGGCAGATTCCAGTCCGGTTTCTGCGTTCGGATCAGAGTCGAGTTCGTCGGCGGTCGGCGATGCCCCTTCTTCGTCCGGTCGCGCGGCTTCGATCTCGATTTCCTCAGAATCCTCGATAGGCAGACCCCAGGGATCGCCTGCAGTGAAGTCGTTGTCTCCCAAGTTTCCTCCGAGAGCGAGGATACCCTATACCCAGCCAACACAGGTTCTTTCCGTTATGAAGATCTCGATCGTCACGCTCTTTCCGGAGTTCTTTGCGTCCCCGTTGTCCGTCAGCGTGGTCGGACGCGCTTTGGAGGCCGGACTAGTGGAGGTCTCGCTGGTCGATCTCCGCGGCTTCGGCCATGGTCCCTATCGACAGGTTGACGATGCGCCATTTGGTGGTGGTCCTGGCATGGTCCTCATGATCGAGCCACTGGCGGCGGCGCTCGAGACGGTGCGTGAGGGTCGTAAGGTCCTGTTTACGCCGGGAGGTTCGCCGCTCGACCAGGGCACCCTCGATCGGTGGGCAACCGAGCCCCACGTCGTATTTGTGTGCGGCCGATATGAAGGCGTGGACGAACGCGTCGCCGAACACCTCGTGGACGAGCAAGTATCTCTTGGGGACTTTGTGCTGGCGGGTGGGGAAGCCGCTGCGCTGGCTGCACTCGAGGGTGTGACTCGGTTGCTGCCCGGCGTGCTCGGCAATCCCGATTCCATCGAATCCGAGTCGTTTCGCGACGGGCTTCTCGAAGAACCGCACTACACACGGCCGGCCGAGTTCCGGGGTTGGCGGGTGCCCGACGTGCTTCTGTCCGGTGATCACGCCAGAGTCGATTCATGGCGGAGAGAGCAGCGTTTGCGTCGAACCAAAGAACGCCGCCCGGACCTCGTAGAGGACCCGGCGAAGGATATGGATTAGCTACCACCATCCGGAGTGGTACAATCAGCGCCGGCCGCACGCTTCTGCCGCGTGGCTTCCCGCGAAGGAGTTCCCTGATGAACAAGCTCGATCAGCTCGAAAACGCGTATGTGCGTGACGACCTGCCGCCCTTCAGGGCCGGCGACACAGTGCGTGTACACGTGCGGGTCGTTGAAGGTGGGCGTGAACGAGTTCAGTTGTTTGAAGGGGTCGTCATCGCCAGAAAGGGCGGTGGGGTCAACGACACCTGCACCGTACGGAAGATCAGTTTTGGAGTTGGTGTTGAGCGGGTATTCCCGGTCCATGCACCGATCATCCAGAAGATCGAGGTCGTGCGTAAGGGTGATGTGCGCCGGGCCAAGCTGTACTACCTCCGCGACCGGGTCGGCAAGGCTGCCCGGATCAAAGAAAAGCGCTGAAGGGGTTCGGCGGCGCTGAGCCCGTGCTGAGATGACCGATTCTCCCGTTTCGCCCGACCCCGATGATCGGGCGTCAGAGATCCCGGCGCCCGATATCCCCACCACAAAAAGCAAGAAGTCGAGATTTCCCTTTCTTGTCGAATTGCCGATTCTCGTTCTGGTTGCCCTGGTGGTTGCCGTTCTCATCAAGACCTTCCTCGTGCAGGCCTTCTGGATTCCTTCCGGGTCGATGATGCACACGCTGGAGATCAACGACCGGGTTCTGGTCAACAAGCTGAGTTATCTGTTCGGCGATCCCGCCCAAGGCGACGTCATTGTGTTCGATCCGCCGTTCGGCGCCGAGGAGGAGAACGAACCCTTGTTGCAGGCCATCGTCCGCAGCGTGGCCGAATCGTTGGGTCTGCAAACCCCCGCCGTCGAGGACCTGATCAAACGCGTGATCGCCGTAGGAGGACAGGAACTCGAGGTCAAGGACAACCAGGTGTTGATCGACGGTGTGCCCCTGGAGGAGCCGTACCTGGATGACTCGGCGTTCATGCCCGACTTCGGACCGGTGCAGATCCCCGTCGGAACCGTCTTTGTGATGGGTGACAACCGGCCTCGCAGCCAGGACAGCAGGCGGTTCGGCCCCATCGATACGGATTCGATCGTGGGGCGGGCGTTCGTTCGGGTCTGGCCCTTCGATCGCTGGGGTGGTCTGTAGCTCAGGTCGAGCCGGGTGTCACACCCTTCCGGTAGAACTGGCCGGGTCTCGACCGGAAACGCAAAGATGCTCATCCAGAGGGTTATGATCGCCGATATCCAGAGAGAACCTGCGTGACCGGAACGAGAGCCACGAAATGAACGAAGAAGACCTCGAGCGATACGAATCTGAAGTCGAGCTTCAGATTTATAAGGAATACCGGGATGTGCTCCCGATGTTCCGGTACGTCGTTGAGACCGAACGTCGGTTCTACCTGGCCAATCAGGTCACCCTGCACAAGCACCAGGAGGACGGTTCCGTGCACTTCGAGGTCGAGCTCGAGGATGCTTGGGTATGGGATATGTACCGGCCGGCTCGATTCCTGCAGAAGGTCCGGGTGCTCACGTTCCGCGACGTGAACATCGAGGAGTTGGAGCCGGGCGTCCGTCTCTGAACCGGCGTCAACTTGCTCGCGCCGGGGAGCTGTTGGCCGCCGCATTCTTGGAGAGGCGCAACGCCGGCATCATCGCTCGTAACGTCCGGGTCGGGCGGGGCGAAATCGACCTCGTAGTCGAATTGGGCGGCCGGCGGGTGGCTGTTGAGGTCAAGACCATCCAGACCGGCGGTCTCGATGACCCCGCTTTCGCCTTCACCCCGATCAAAGCAGCACAGGTGCGACGTCTGGCGGGTCGCCTGGGAATCCATAGAGTCGATTTGATTGCTGTTTCGTTGGGATCGTCCGGTGTCGCCATCCGCTGGATTCCTGAGGTTGGCTGAGATTCGAGGGGGGCCGCAGGAGCGGCTCAGCCGAGCGGGGAGCGGCGCCGACGTTGCTCCTTGAACCAGCATCCATGGTGCCAGTGTCTCCGGAGGTCGGGTGCCTGTTCGGGAATCACAACGAGGTGGAAACTGCCCACCTCGATGAAGCCGTTGCAGCCCGGGCAGGTATACCGCTTGCGAGCTGCGTACGGCTGGACCGGCGTAACGATCTCTCCTATGTGGAAAAGATCGCCCATACCAAAGCTCCGAGTGCCGCAGCGATGGCAGCAACCATGAGTACAACATCGGTCAGGGTCTTCCGCTGTTGGCGGAACGGGTTCAATCCCATCCGGCCATGGTATTGCTTCTGCCCGGTTGTCCCGGTCATTCGAGAACTCCGGTGGAGAGCGGCGGCGGCTCCGGCGAACCCCGCTCCGTTCTTCTACGCTGCCGGGATGATCGACATTTCCGAACAGGACTCAATCAGGACTATCACCATCAACCTGCCGGACCGCAGGAACGCCATCCCGTCTCAGGGCTGGAGGATCCTGCACGATGCTTTTCGAGATTTTGAGAATTCCGACTGTCGCGTTTTGATCATCACCGGTGCCGGCGGAGCATTCTGCTCGGGTGCCGATTTGATTCAGGATCCGGAAGAACTCTCCGCCTTGCAGACGGTGGCCGGACGGTACGACCGGATGCGGATCGTCGGTTCGGCGGCCGAGGCTCTCCATCAGCTTTCCAAACCAACGATTGCGGCTGTGGCCGGCATTGCGGCGGGTGCCGGTCTGAGCCTTGCTCTGGGTTGTGACGTGGTGGTGGCGGCCACCACGTCACAGTTTTCGGCGCTGTTCGTTCAAAGAGGCCTCGTCGTCGACTTCGGGGGGACCTGGCTGCTGCCCCGTTTGGTCGGGTTGCAGCATGCAAAGGAAATGTCGCTATCCGGCCGTTTGGTGCCTGCCGACGAGGCTTTCGAGATGGGAATGGTGACCCGATTGGTGGAACCGGAGAGCCTCGAGGTGACAGCCCGCGACATGGCGGCGAGTTTCCTCAGCGGCGGCCCATTGGCCCAGCGCCTCATCAAAGCAGGCATGAACCAGTCGATGAATATGTCGTTCCGCCAGGCGGTGGCTTTCGAAGCCAACGCTCAGACTATCTGCCTCGGATCCGAGGATGCGGCCGAGGGAATCAGTGCCTTCCTTCAGAAACGCAATCCGACATTCCGGGGACGATAGGGGCCACAAGCTCTTCCCATCCGGGGCCTCTATGGCCGGTTAATCCACGTGACCGGGAGCACGGGGGATCTCGGCGAACGCCGATCGACGATTGGCGACGATTTCGGCGGCGATTTGATCGAGCGAGTCTATCAACCAGAGGTAGGCAGCCTCTCCCTCCCGAAAGTCTGCCTTGGCCATTCCTTGAATGCGGCCTTGAGTCTGCAATTGCTTCACCTGGCGAAAGTTGTTGCTCGGTTCAGTCGTGTACACACCGAGGGTCTTACCGCCTTGCCGGTTGAGGATGGAGAACACGGGGACGTCACTCGGTCCATCGGCGATGTAGACCATGTTTCGTATAGGAACGCGGCGTTGCTCCTCGGCCATCAGTGCGTTGACGTCGATCCCGGCATTGCGGTTGACGCCTTTGTTGATCTCGAACACTGCCCGGGTCTTCGATGTGTTGTCGATCATATAGCCGAGCATGCTGATCGGATGGGTCTCATCGTCGATGGCGAGAGTTTCGAGATACCCGGGCATAGCAGGTCGTTCGATGAAGTCGTTCGCCCAGATGCCGTCGATGATGCCCCCAATGGGACTGCCTTCGATCATGGGTCGGATTCCGGTCGAAACCACGTAATGCTCCACGTCGAGTTCCTCGTGGGCGTATTCGGCGACCGCCGCTACATGTTCCCGGGTGGCATTGAAGAACTCAGGGATACCGGGACTCATGGTCAACTCTGCGCCCAATTCCGTGAGACGTCGGCGGGTGAGTCCCGGGAATTTGCCTTCTCGTACATAGGTCAGTAGATGTCCGAGATATGCCGAATCGCGAGCAATGGTGATGCCCCGCTCCTGGTAGTAGCCGACCAGACCGTCCACTTCCGCCCAGAAACTCGACGCGTCGATTCCATAGGCTGCGAATAGGGGATCCTGCTGGTTTCCGGGGATCAGGGTCTTGTCGAAATCCCAGATGAAAGCAATCGTGGTCTGCGTGTATAGAGGGGTGGGCATCTCACGGGAGCTCGGGTCGACCGAACAGCACACCGTCTGGCGATTCCCACCACGGCTGCAGAGTCACGTCCACGCCACGAAGATATCGGTGGGCAGGTCCGAGAAGCTCGGTTGGTACCAGCGCCCATACCTCCCAACCGGCCCGGGCCAGGCCGTCCAGCGTGGCCGGGTACAGGGTGAGGTCGGCTTCGTGCGGTATGACCACCTCGATCCGGTTGTCCTCACGTGCAACGATGCCGAGCATGCGAGACCCGGGGATCCGGCCGTCTCGTAGCTCGATCGCATCGATAGTTTCGATCGGAATCCTCCGTGCTGCATACACCTCGACGCATGCCGCAAGCACGGTGTCGGCATCGATGGATTCCGTTTGCATCGCCAGCGCCAAGAGTCCCTCCGGATGTCGGGTAGTTACATCAGTGTAGTTTCAACCACTCTATGCCTCAAAGACCTAGTCATCGCGGGTGAATGAGGAACCACTCTCGAATTCCCGGTCGGTCGTGCCGATACCCACAAATGAGAAGAAGGAGTTGCACGTATGGCCGATAAGCGGAAAAGCTGCGGAAACAACCATCGGTTCCACGAACACAGCATCGGCGCCGGCCTGACGAGGAAAGTATGTTCGGTCTGTGGCCTGCTCCAGATCGGTCAAAGGCGCAGGGTGGCGCTGGCCGAGGATTCGGGCGAGGCCACGGCTGCCTCGCTCTTCGTGAAAGCAAGCTGATCGGGACCGGCGATAGCGCCGGCGAGCCGTTTTCGTCATACCCGGGGCGTACGTTCCGGACATGTTCGCTGCAATCACATCAGTTGCACTGGTCGGGGTCGAACCGCGACCGGTGCGGGTCGAGGTCCATGTCGGTAGCCAGGACGCGAAATTCATGCTTGTCGGTCTGCCCGACACGGCAGTGAGAGAGGCCAAAGACCGGGTCCGGGCTGCCATGGCATCGTCGGGATATCACTTCCCGAGCCGCCGGGTTACCGTGAATCTCGCCCCGGCTGATCTTCCCAAAGCAGGTTCGGCGTACGACCTGCCTATCGCGCTGGGGGTACTGGCTGCTTCCGGAGCCATTCCGCCCGCCGTGACCGGAGTCGTAGCTCTCGGCGAGTTGGCGCTGGACGGGTCCGTCCGTGAAGCCAAAGGGGGACTGGCAGCGGGTTTTGTCGCCCGGGATCTGAACGCTCCCTGCATCCTGGCCGGGACTGCCGCAGGTCAAGCTGCGCTCGTGAAGGGGGCGAACGTTCGCAGCATTGGATCCTTGGCCGAGGCGATTTCGGTGGCCCTCGGTGAAAGCCCGGGGGGTCCCGTCCCCGATCCACCCGACCAGTCACCGGAGCCGGAGGTCGACCTCGCCGAGGTGCGCGGGCAGGCGTACGCCCGCCGTGCGTTGGAAGTGGCTGCTGCTGGGGGTCACCATCTTCTCCTTTCCGGTCCACCCGGTTCCGGGAAAACGATGCTGGCTCGATGCCTGCCCGGCATCTTGCCGCATTTGGTTGACGAAGAGCGACTGGAGGTAGCCCAGATCTGGTCGGCCGCCGGCCGGCATGGAGTCCCGCCGATCACTCCGCCCTTCCGTGCACCGCATCACACCGCAACCACTCCGGCAATAGTCGGCGGGGGAAGTGGCGTTCCCGTCCCGGGCCAGGTGAGTCTGGCTCATCGCGGCGTCCTGTTTCTTGATGAGTTCGGCGAGTTCCCCCTTCCTGTACTCGAGGCATTGCGTCAACCGGTAGAAACGGGACGGGTTTTCATTGCCCGGCAGGGCGTCTCCGTGACGTTCCCTGCCGCGATTCAACTGATAGCGGCGACCAATCCTTGTCCATGTGGGTTCAACGGTGATCTCATCAAGCCATGCCGATGTTCCCCGCGGGCAATAGATCGCTACCACCGCAAGCTGTCCGGTCCACTCATCGACCGCTTCGATCTCCGGGTCGTCGTGGGGCGACCGGACCGGGGCGGGTTGGTTGGGCCTCGCGGCGAGTCGAGCGCAGTTGCGCGCGGCAGGGTGGAGGGGGCCCGGCGCCTGCAACGAGAACGCGGCCGGCCGAACCGATCGCTGGATCGCGCCGAACTCGACCGGCTCGCATGGGCACCGGACGCCGTTCGACTGTTTCATGCCGCCGTTGAGCGGTTCTCTGTCACCGGCCGGGGATTCGACCGGGTGCGGAGGGTGGCGCGCACCATCGCGGATCTGGACGGAGCGGACACTGTGGGGGAGGCCCACGCCGCCGAAGCGCTCGGATTTCGAGGGGAATGGTGAACCCCGACGATCTCTTGTGCCTCGCCTTTGTCGGCATGCACCCCGACCGTCGCCGTCAGCTCATCGATACTCATGGGGGAGTTCGAGGACTGCTGCGGGGGATTCGCGATGGCAAGGTTGCTGTGCCGGAGCGGGCCCGGCAGGCAGCCCTGGTCGCCGCTTCTCTCCGGCGAGCTGAGCTGGAAGCATCGGATATCAGGGTCGTCATACGCGGCGACGGCACGTTTCCCGTGCACCTTGCCGACCTTCCCGATGCCCCCGATTTGCTGTTCGTAAAAGGCACGATGGCTACCGATCGCGGCGTGGCGGTGGTCGGATCCCGGAGAGCGACTTCCTATGGTCTCGGGCTCGCTCGTGCGTATGGCGCGGCGCTCGGGTCGGCCGGGTGGCCCGTCATCAGCGGGCTGGCTCGAGGGGTCGACGGAGCCGCCCATCGAGGTACGTTGGAGGCAGCAGGACGCGGCATCGCTGTTCTGGGCTGCGGGTTGGACCGGTGGTATCCGCCCGAGCACAGCAGTCTCGGAGAAGGCCTTCTCGATGCGGGTGGCTGCATCGTGAGCGAATACCCGCCGGGGGCGCCGCCGCTCGGTTGGCGCTTCCCGCCCCGCAACAGGATCATTTCCGGTCTGGCGGCGGCTGTGGTTGTCGTCGAGGCCACGCACCGTGGGGGTGCTTTGATAACCGCTCGACGGGCTCTCGAGCAGGGTAGGGAAGTGCTGGCCACTCCCGGAGACGTGACCCGGGAGACATCGGAGGGCACCAACCTGCTCATTCGAGATGGGGCTGTTCCTGTTTTCGGTCCGGACGATCTGGTCGAGGCGATATCCCTCATCCTGGGCCCACCACCGGCCGCTTGTCGTGCCGTCAAGTCCGATGATCGGCTGGTGGACTCGCTGGGACCGATCGGTCGAACAGTCGATTCGCTGGCGGAAGAGCTGGGCATCCCAATCGGCGACGTGCTTGCCCGCGTTGCCAGGCTCGAAACCAGCGGAGCGGTGGTGCGATCAGGCGGGGTGGTGCGGCACGGGGAGCTGCTTCCGACGCCGATACCTGCCGGGAATCAGCGAACCGAAAGCGGTGAACGTTGACCGCAGCCTGCCTACCGGCAAGGATGAACGGATGCGATCGCTCCCCGACCTCCCCCCATGGGCAGTGAAACCGGTCGATGAGTTCCTTTCGAGACAGAGCTCGCAGCGCAATTTGTCCCCACACTCGCTCGCTGCCTATCGCCGCGACCTGAGCCAATTCCTGGCTTTTTGCGATCGGGCCGGGATCACTGCGGTTCACGATGTTGATCGCAAACTCGTCCGGAGATTTGTCGCATATCTCGACACGATGGGGTACGCCAGACGGTCGATCTCACGCAAGACCTCAGCTGTGCGCGTCTTCTTCGCCGACCAAGCGCGGCGCGGCGAGATCCTGCTCAACCCGGCGGATCAGGTTGCTCGTCCGCGCCGCCCCAAGACCCTCCCTCACGCTCTTCCGCAACGGGTGGTACGAGACTTGCTGGATTCAATGCAGGGCTCCGATCCCCGTCAATTACGCGATCGGGCGCTCCTCGAATTTCTGTACGCCACCGGCGTACGCGTCTCAGAATTGGCGGCCCTCAGTGTCGACGACGTGCACGATCGCGAATTCATACGCATCGCCGGCAAGGGCAATCGCGACCGGGCTGTACCCATCGGTAGGCCTGCCCGCGATGCAGTCAATCGTTACCTGACTACGGGCAGGCCTGCTCTCGCCGGCCCCGGAGCGGGCGACTACCTATGGGTGGGAGCCCGGGGCGGCCCGATGGGCACTCGCGGCATCCGGCGCGTTGTTCGAAATAGGTCGGCCACGTTCCCTCACGCGTTTCGTCACTCCTTCGCAACGCACCTTCTGGAAGGCGGTGCCGATCTGCGGGCCGTGCAAGAATTACTGGGACACGTTGAACTAGCCACCACGCAGATTTACACTGCTGTAACTCGCGACCATCTCAAGGCAACATATGAACGAAGCCACCCGCGAGCCTGAAGACGCCGCGGAGCAACATGTCCGCGAGTTGTGGGAAAGGTTCAAGGCAACAGGAGACGAGCAAGCCCGAGAGGGTTTGATCCTCCAATACTCTCCGCTCGTCAAGTTTGTGGCGGGTCGAGTCGGGGTTGGTCTTCCGCGCAATGTCGAGCAATCCGATCTGGTTTCCTACGGGATCTTCGGTCTGATCGACGCGATCGACAAGTTCGATCTCGAGCGTGGCATCAAGTTCGAGACCTATGCCATCAGCCGTGTCAAAGGTGCCATCCTCGACGAATTGCGAGCCCTCGATTGGGTTCCGCGATCGGTGCGGGCCCGGGCTCGTGAGATCGAGCGATCGCTCGCCGAGCTGGAGCACAAGCTGCACCGGACCCCGACCGAGGAGGAGTTGGCCGCCAAAGTGGACATGCCGCTCGAACAGTTGCTCGACGCCCTGGCCGAGATCTCAACCCTCGGCCTCGTTGCGCTCGATGAACTTCTATCACCCGACCGGAATTCGGCGGCCGTCGGCGATCTGGTGCCCGACCGGAAGGGGACGAACCCTGAAGCCGCGTTCCAGATCGAAGAGATGAAACGGGTCCTGGCAGATGCAGTCAACCGCCTGCCGGAACGGGAACGTCTGGTTGTAACCCTCTACTACTACGAGGGTTTGACCCTTGCAGAAATCGGCAGCGTGTTGGGCGTCACCGAATCGCGAGTTTGTCAGATCCACACGAAGTCGGTCATGAGCCTCCGGAATCGCATGACGGAGCCCTCTTTCCGTTGAGATCCGGCCTCGCTTAGATCTCCCGAGCCGCAGCTGGTACACTTCCGGCCCAATTCGCACGCTCACTGCACCCTCCCATCGGTCGGGACGCCCGGCGCGTCCTGCGGGAGAGGCCCCACGGCCTATGCACATCCCAGTGCCAGGGTGAGCGGAGGACCAACCGAACAAAGGAGAAAACAGTGGCAGCAGTCACTATGAAACAGCTGCTGGAGGCGGGTGTCCATTTTGGGCATCAGACCCGCAGGTGGAACCCCAAAATGGAGCCGTACATCTACGGCGAGCGAAATGGGATCCATATCGTCGATCTCCGGCAGACCCTCGAACAAGTGCAGCGAGCCTACGATTTCGTGCGCGACACGGTGGCGGCCGGCGGTGCCGTTCTGTTCGTTGGCACCAAGAAGCAAGCGTCCGGCGCCATCCAGGACGCCGCTGAACAAGCACAGATGCCTTACGTGAATTTCCGGTGGTTGGGTGGCATGCTCACCAACTTCGCGACCATCCAGAAGCGCATCTACTACATGAAGGAACTGGAAGCGATGGAGGTTTCCGGGGAGATGGGGATGCGCCCGAAGAAAGAGCGGCTTCGCCTGCGACGGGAGTTGGAGAAACTCCAAAGGGTGCTGGGCGGAGTCCAATCGATGACCTCGCTCCCGGACATCCTTTTCACCATCGATCTCAACAACGAGCAGATTGCATTGCGAGAGGCGGCCCGGCTGCGTATTCCGGTGGTGGCACTGGTCGATACCAACTGCGATCCGGACCTGATCGACGTTGTCATTCCGGGCAACGATGACGCTATCCGATCGGCCCACCTTGTGGCCTCGGTGATTGCGGCTGCGTGTGAAGAAGGGCGTGAGATTGCCCTCAAGGGCACGGCTGCAGCCGAGCCCGAAAAGGAAGGTTGAGGGGACTGTTCGAGACGTTCCACCCGGCGTGGATCGCGCCGGGTCGTCGAGCCCGGCACCAGTACTCAGCAACCTCGTGGAAGGAGAAATCGTGACCGAATTCAGCGCCCAAGACGTGCAGAAACTTCGCAAAGACACCAACGTTGGAATGATGGACGCCAAGAAGGCGCTCTCCGAAACCGGAGGCGACTACCAGAAGGCGAAGGATTACTTGCGCGAGAAAGGCCTGGCCGACGCCAAGAAGCGGGCCGATCGCGACGCCAACCAGGGAACCATCGGCATCTACGTCCATCACCAGTTCGAGCGCCCCGTCATGGGTGTGGTTGTTGAACTCGCCAGCGAGACCGACTTTGTGGCCAAGAGCCCCGAGTTTCAGGAAATTGCCGACGACGTTGCCATGCATATTGCCGCCATGTCGCCCCGGTGGGTTTCCACGGACGCCGTTCCGGCCGATGCCGTCGAGAAGGAGCGCGATCTCATCGCCCGCCAGGCCGCCAATGAGGGCAAACCGGAAGACATCATCCCGAAGATCGTGGAGGGAAAAGTGAATTCCTTCTACAAGGACTTCGTTCTCTACGAGCAGACGTACGTCAACGCTGAGAAGTTCGACGGCACGGTAGGCGAGCTTGTTGCCCGCCTAGCTGCCAAGATGGGAGAGAACATCGGCGTGAAGCGGTTTGCCAGGATCGCAGTCGGCGAGCAGGAGGATTGAAGCACACTTCCGGAGGGGAGTCTTGGCCATGTACCGACGGGTCGTACTGAAGCTCTCAGGTGAGTCTTTTGCCGATCCGGCGCTCGGATACGGCATCGACCCGCTCACCGTCAAGAGGGTTGCCACTGAGATAGTCGAAGCGCATTCGGGTGGTGTCGAGATCGCCGTTGTCGTCGGAGGTGGCAATATCTTCCGCGGTGTTTCATCTGCTGCGGCCGGGATGGATGCTGCCAGTGCCGACTACATGGGCATGCTGGCCACCGTGATCAACGCGCTTGCTTTGCGGGACGCCCTGGAGAAAGCTGGTGTGCCGAGTCGGGTGCAAAGCGCTATCACCATGCAGCAACTGGCGGAGCCCTACATCCGTTTGCGTGCCATTCGACATCTCGAGAAGGGCCGGGTCGTGATCTTCGCCGCGGGCACCGGCAACCCGTTCTTCACGACCGACACGGCAGCAGCCTTGCGAGCAGTAGAAATCAGTGCGGAGGTGGTGCTGAAAGCCACGCGGGTCGACGGCGTCTATGACGAAGATCCCCACACGCACCCGGCCGCCAGGATGTTCGACGAGCTCACCTACATGGAGGTTCTCGCCCAGGGGCTCAAGGTCATGGATTCCACCGCCATTACCATGTGCAAGGACCACGAGCTACCGATCGTTGTTTTCAACATCAGTACGCACGGGAATATCGTCAAAGCGGTCCAGGGCGAACGCATTGGTACCCTGGTGCACTAGCGGGAGAGGATCATGATCGAAGACTTCCTGGCCGAGGCAAACCAGAAGATGGATTCGGCCATTGAGCACGTTCAGGGGGAGTTCTCAACGATCCGCACCGGCCGGGCCAATCCCGGGATTCTGCACCGGGTGATGGTCGATTACTACGGAACGCCGACCCCGTTGCAGCAGCTCGCTTCCTTCTCGGTACCCGATCCGCGTCTGCTCGTCGTTTCGCCTTATGACAAGTCATCGGTGAGTAGCGTTGAAAAGGCCATTATGGCTGCCGGGCTTGGTCTGAATCCGGCCAGCGACGGAGTAGTGATCCGGTTGGCCTTCCCTCAGCTAACCGAAGAGCGCCGCAAGGAGTTGATCAGGGTGGTTCGGGGAATGGCCGAGGAAGGCCGTGTGGCGATTCGCAATATCCGTCGTCATATCAAGGACGCTCTCGAGGGGCTCGAGGGGGAGGTGTCCGAAGACGACATCCGGCGAGGCGAAAAGGACTTGCAGGACATCACCGACGGTCATACGGCCCGGGTCGACGAACTCCTGGAACACAAAGAGCAAGAGCTGCTCGAGGTGTGAGTGTGGACGGAAACGACAATCATTCAGATGATGGGCCGGATGGCGGGGAGGTAGTTCCTTTCCCTGGCGGCCGTCATCCTTCTCAATGGCCGGGCGAAGCAGGGTCGGACGAGGAAGAGGAATCCGATCAGGCCGCCGGGGATTATGAACCGCTCCGGGAAGCGTCCGGCGACTCCGAGGCGAACACCTACGATCTGAGTGCCCGGCGGGGTGTCCCGGATCCGGCGGCCGGAACCGGGGATCCCGACGAGTCTGCTCTCGCTGAGGCGTCCGGCGAACCCGATCTCGAGCAGAAAGTCGCCGATGTCGTCGGCGACGACGACGACGACTTCGAGGATTTCGTCACCGGGGCGAGTTCGTTCGACGACTTCACCCGGGAGGACTACATACGCGCAACGACCCAGGAGTATCAAGGCCTGGCCGACGCTATCGCTGAGGCTGCCGATGAGGATTTCCAGATGCAGGCTGTGGCCGCCGCGATGCCCGGAATCGATTCCGGGCTCGTCGGGTTCGAGGACGTCACTGGAGAACAACCCGTGGTGCCTTCGCCGGAACCACGGGGCCAGTCCGACCTGAACTTGCGGGCTGTCACCGGTCTCGTTCTGGTGGCGCTGCTCATCGGGGCGATGATTCTGGGAGGATTCTGGTTGTGGTTGTTTGTACTCGGCGTGACCCTCGTCGCCCTTGGCGAGTTCTACGCAACCGTCCGGCGGCAGGGCTTTGCGCCGGTCGCTCTTTTTGGACTGCTTGGGGGTCTTGGAGCCTTTTCCGCCGCCTATCTCGCCGAAGGCGCCACGCCGCTGGCTGTTGCCGGTGCCGTTGGGATGACACTCGTCGCAACGACCTTCTGGTACGCCGTGATGCCGCGCCGCAATCCGTTGGTCAATGCAGCCGTTACCGTTTTTGGCATGGCCTGGGTGGCAGGATTGATGGCGTTCTCCGTCCCGATCGTCCTGGCACCCCGCTATCAGCAACTGATCCTCGCTCTGGCTCTGACAACCGGTCTGTTCGACATCGGGTCTTTCTTCGTGGGGCGCGCCCTGGGCAAGCGGCGCCTGGCTCGAGTCTTGTCCCCCAACAAAAGCATCGAAGGAATGGTCGGTGGTGTTAGTGCGGCTCTGGCGATAGGTGCAGCGATCAGTTACCTCGATTGGTTTGGCTTTGAGCTCCGGGATGGGCTCTTGCTGGGCGCCCTGGTGTCGGTCATGGCGCCGCTGGGAGATCTGGCAGAGTCGATGGTGAAACGGGCCCTCAACACAAAGGACATGGGTGCGATCCTTCCGGGTCATGGCGGCCTTCTCGACCGGATCGACAGCTTCATTTTCACCGTGCCGGCTTCCTATGTGTTCTTCCTCTGGCTCGGATTCCTGGCGTAGCCCGTGTCGGGAAAGCAGACCAAGCCGGTCATCGTATTGGGTGCCACCGGCTCTATCGGAAAACAGGCTCTCGAGGTTGTGGATCGCCTGGGTTTGACGGTCGGCGGAGTGGCCGCTCGTCGGGGTTCGGACGCGCTCGCAGAGATCGCCGCTGGCCACCCGGGCTCGCTGATTGGAGTGACCGCACCGACCGGCGACGAGGAACAGAGATTCACCGACCTGTTCGGGAGCCGGGTCAGGTTCGGCCCGGAAGCCCTCGTCGAGCTTGCGGCTCAGGCCGAGTGCGTCGTCGTCAACGGTGTTGTTGGGTTCGCCGGCCTGCCTGCCACGTTGAGCGCGCTGGAGGCCGGGAATCGATTAGCGCTCGCCAACAAGGAGAGTCTGGTGGCCGCCGGCCCGGTCGTACTCGAGGCCTTGTCGCGAAGCGCCGGGGAGTTGATTCCGGTCGACTCCGAGCACTCGGCGCTCTTCCAATGCTTGGTCGGCGAGCCGCGCTCTGCAGTTCGCCGGCTGATCCTCACTGCATCCGGCGGTCCGTTTTTCGGGCGTTCGAGCGAAGAACTGGCAACCGTCACGCCCGGTCAGGCTCTTAGCCACCCGACCTGGTCCATGGGTCCCAGGATCACCGTGGACTCCGCCACGCTGGTCAACAAAGGCCTGGAGGTCATTGAAGCCCACTACCTCTTTGGTATTCCGTTCGACGACATCGAAGTTGTCGTTCATCCGCAAAGTGTCGTCCACTCACTTGTCGAGTTTGCGGACGGATCTTTCAAGGCTCATCTGGGTGAGCCCGACATGAGGATCCCGATTCAATATGCGATCACGTACCCCGACCGCCGGACGGGCTTGGATGAGAGCTTCACTCTGGCCGGGCGGGACCTGACGTTCCGCGAACCCGATCGCGAAGCGTTCCCGGCCCTCGCCCTCGCCTATGAGGCGGGTCGCCGCGGCGGTTCTGCCCCTGCAGCCTTCAATGCTGCCGACGAGGTCGCTGTGCGAGCATTCCTCGAAGGTCGGCTGGGTTTTCAGGGGATCTCCATGGTTCTCGAGCAGACTCTGGCCACCACCGGTTGGGACGAGATTTCGACCGTTGCCGATGTGCTGGCTGCCGACCGCGAGGCACGCGCCGTGGCTCACGGTCTGGTTGGGGGAGCTTGTTGAGCCGGGTGCCCATCTAACCAGTGTGGACCGATATCCTTGAACCGGTGATTGCGAAGGAGACATAGCGTGCTCGGTGGCATCTTCATGTTGGTGGCGGTCGTCGCTTCGGTGATGATCCATGAGGCCGGCCACTATTTCGCGGCGCGGGCCACTGGAATGAAGGCAACTGAATTCTTCTTCGGCTTCGGTCCGAAACTCTGGTCGACCACTCGCGGCGAGACCGAATACGGAGTCAAGGCTTTTCCCCTGGGCGGCTACGTGCGAATCGCCGGCATGAATCCGCTCGAAGAAGTGGATCCGGCCGACGTCGGCCGCACGTATCGGGAGAAGAAATTCTGGCAGAAGAGCTTTGTAATTCTGGCAGGTGTTGGGCTGCACTTCGTCATCGCCTACGTGGTGATACTGGCCGCACTCATCGGGTTTGGAATTGACAATCCCGACGCACCTCTGGCCGAAATCGCGGTTGTTCAAGCATCTTTTGAGGATGGCACCGACACCCCCGCGGCCATCGCCGGCCTCAAGCCCGGCGACACGATCGTGAACGTGGACGGCATTGTGGTGGGAGGCTGGGATGACATCAAGACGGCTTTGGCCGACCGGCCTGATACACCCGTGACCATCACCGTGGATCGTGACGGTGAGCTGCTCATCCTTTCCACCGCCTTGTCCTCGGCTACCGACCCCGGCACCGGTGCCGAGGTGGGTTACCTCGGAGTTAGTCCCGCTTATGAACGAGAGTCGGTTGGTTTCTTCTCCGCTACCGGCCTGGCCGGGCGAGCTTTTGTGAATCTCACCGGGAGGACGTTCGAGGCATTGGGCAACCTGGTCAAACCGTCATCGCTGGCGCAGCTGGGCGGGGCCTTCTTTGGGAACACGGATGTTCCCAACGACATCCGCCCGATCAGTCCGGTCGGTATCGTCCGATTGGGAACCGAAAGCGATTTTGAACTCATGGTCAGTCTGGTCGCCATGGTCAATATCGTGCTGGGGATCTTCAACGGACTTCCTCTCTACCCGCTCGACGGCGGGCATTTTGCAGTGGCTGTCTATGAACGGATCACCCATCGGGAGGCGGACGTCCGCAAGCTGGCTCCGATTGCCGCAGCCGTGATGGCGCTGGTGCTGTTCCTGTTCTCCGTTGCGCTGCTCCTCGACATCGTCAATCCCATAACGCTGAACGGCTGATCCGATCGCTATGACCACCATCCCTCGCAAGTCAACCCGACAGATCCACGTGGGCAAAGTCGGCGTAGGTGGGGACGCCCCGATCGCCGTCCAGTCGATGACGACGACGAAGACGGCCGACGTCGACGGCACGCTCAGTCAGGTCTACGCATTGTTCGGGGCAGGCGCCGACATCGTCCGCATCACCTGTAACGACGTGGACGCAGCCCAGGGCCTGGCCGAAATCGTTCCGCGGTCACCGGTTCCTATCATTGCCGATATCCATTTCCAGTACCGGCTGGCGTTGGCTGCTCTGGAGGCAGGCGTCCAGGGCTTACGCCTCAATCCAGGCAACATCCGCAACGAAGAGCACATCAAAACGGTGGCCCGGGAAGCCAAAGACCGGGGCGTACCGATCCGGGTAGGCGTGAATGCCGGATCGCTCGACAAGGATCTCCTCGACCTGCACGGAGGACCGATCCCCGAAGCCCTGGTGGCCTCGGCTCTCAAGGAGATCGCCTACCTGGAGGATGTTGACTTCACCGACATCAAGATCTCGGTGAAGCACTCCCATGTGCCTTCCATGGTGGCTTCGTACCGCCTGCTGTCCGAGCAGATCGATTACCCGCTTCATCTCGGAGTCACCGAAGCCGGACCTCCCCCCGGTGGTTTGATCAAGTCGGTCGCCGGAATCGCCACCTTGTTGCTGGAAGGCATCGGTGACACGATCAGGTTTTCGCTGACGGCCGACCCGGTCGAAGAGGCAAAGGCCGGCCGCCAGTTACTCGAGTATCTCGGTTTGCGTGAACGAAAAGGTCTGGATCTGATCGCCTGCCCATCGTGTGGCAGGGCCGACGTCGATGTCATCGCCATAGCGAGCGAAGCCCAAGAAAGACTCGAAGAGGCCAATCTCCCCATCCAGGTGGCGGTGATGGGATGCGTCGTCAACGGCCCCGGGGAAGCCCGGGAAGCCGATATCGGAATCGCAGCAGGCAAGGGGAAGGGCCACCTCTTCATCAAAGGCCAAGTCGTCAGGGTGGTGCCAGAAGCAGAGATGGTGGAAGCGCTGCTGGACGAAGCCAAGAAACTGGTCGAAGAGGGAGTTGACGCCCGCCTGGCCGCCGCCGACCAATTCGCCTCGCAACTGGCCGCCGAAACCGCCGAGGAGTTGCTGGCCGTGCAGGGCGACGCCAACCAGGCCGCAGAGCGGCGGGCCGCCGTCGCCGACGTGGCAACCGGCGACTAGCTGCGGCCCGACTATCCTCCGCGCTCCGCTGACTTCAGGAGAAGCCCGTGCGTTGGTCACAAGTGTTCATACCCACCCTGCGGGACGACCCCGCCGGGGCGGAGGCGATCTCGCACAAGCTATTGATCCGTGCCGGGTTCATCCGCCAACTGATGTCGGGTTCGTATTCGCTGCTGCCTGCCGGGTTTCGCGTGCATTCCAAGATCCGCCGGATCATCGAAGAGGAGATCAACGCCATCGGGGGCCAGGAGTTCCTGATGCCGGTGCTTCATCCTGCCGAGGTGTGGCAGCGCTCCGGGCGGTGGGAAGTCATGGGCCACGAGCTGTTCCGGCTCCAGGACCGCCGCGGGGTTGACCACGCCCTCGGGATGACTCACGAGGAGATCTTCGCTCTGACTGCCACCGAGCTGCGCTCCTACAAGCAGCTGCCCCAGCTTTGGTACCACTTCCAAACCAAACTGCGCGACGAGCCCCGGCCCAAGTCCGGTCTATTGCGGGTGCGCGAGTTTGTGATGAAGGACTCGTATTCGCTCGACATCGACGTCGAAGGACAGGCTAAACAGTTCGACGCCCACCACGCTGCCTACACGAAGATCTTCAAGCGCATGGGTCTCGATACGGTCGCAGTTGAGGCAAGCTCGGGGGCGATGGGCGGTACCGACTCTGTGGAGTTCATGGTCAAGTCATCTGCGGGTGAGGACCTCGTCGCGTACTCGCCGGATTGCGGTTATTCGGCCAACGTCGAACGAGCCCAGTCGCGGATTCCCGAGGTTTCCAACGGTGATCCTCTCGACGCAGTTGAGAAGTTCCCAACGCCTGGGGTCCGCACCATCGAGGCGCTTGCCAATTTCGACGGCGGAGCCTCAGCCGAGAATCAGGTCAAAACGCTTGTCTACATCGCCGACGGGGAGCCGGTGTTGGTACTGATGCGGGGTGACCACCCGCTCCAGGAACAGAAGCTGAGCGACCACCTGCTTGTGAGTGAGGTGCGGCCCGCCCACGAGGATGAGATCGTTGAGTTGCTGGGAGCCCATGCCGGCAGCCTCGGCGCCGTCGGCATGGAAACCGTCAGGGTCATTGCCGATCTGCAATTGCAGGGCCGGGTCGCCATGACGACCGGCGCCAACGAGGACAACTTCCACTACCGGGGCGTCGATATCGAGCGCGACATCGCCGTGTCCGACTGGGTCGATCTGCGCGAAGTCAGAGCCGGTGAGGGTTGCCCCAACTGCGACGGCGTGATCGACGTTCACAAGGCGATCGAGGTCGGGCACATCTTCAAGCTCGGGACCAAGTACTCAGAAGCATTCGGTGCCACCGTTCTCGACGAAAACGGCAAGGCGCAGCCGATCATCATGGGCTCATACGGCATTGGCCTGGGTCGGGCAGTGGCGGCCGTTGCTGAGGTCCACAACGACGACAACGGACTCGTCTGGCCGGTGGCAGTGGCGCCGTGGGAAGTCGTCGTCACGCTCGTCAAGACAGACGAGGCCACCATGGCGGCAGGGGAGCGGATCTACTCCGAGCTCCAATCGGCCGGCATCGATGTGCTCCTCGACGACCGCAACGAGCGCCCGGGTGTGAAGTTCAACGACGCTGAACTAGTCGGCATCCCATTTCGGGTCACTCTCGGGCCGCGGGGCCTCGCCGACGGCGTCGCGGAGTTCCTAGCCCGGGCCGACGGTGAGTCTTCCGAGATGGCCCTCGATGCTGTTGTGGCGCACGTGAAGGGCCTGGTCGAGGCTGCTCGATAGCGCCGGGGTGGTGTGGCGAGCTTGTTCCCGCCAATAACGCAGCCTCTGCCTCTTTGCAGCGAGCCTCTGGCGGAGCCCCATACGAGCCACCCGGGCCATGGTTATACTGGACGACGTGCGCTTGAGTCGCGTGCGCGGTCAAGCGCGTGTCGCGCGTCTCCGTCGCGGAAAACTTACGGACGCTACGCGAGAGGTGGGCGCCCAGCCCACTTTCTTTATGGAGGAACGACGATGAGCCGAGTCCCGGAAGACCTCTGGGAGCTGTTACGCGGCTACCTGCAGGCAGAAGGCCTCGAACTCGACGACCTCGAGATGGTCGGACAAGGACGGGGTTCGGCACTGCGCGTTACCGTGGATATGGACGGCGGAGTCGGGGTCGATCGGTTGGCGGAGACCTCTCGTGGCCTGGCCCGGCTTCTCGACGACGACGATCGGTTTCAGAAGTCGTACACGCTCGAAGTGACCTCGCCCGGCCTCGAACGGAAGCTCCGTCACCCCGAACACTTCGCGAAGTCGATTGGGCGTGAAGTGAATGTCAAGACTCATCAGGAGATTGAAGGCGAACGGGCACACCGTGGCACGCTCGAGTCCGCCGATGAAGTGGCGTGTTTGATCGCCGTCGACGGCACCGAGCGGAGGATCCCGATCGCTGCAATTGCGTCAGCCCGCACGGTCTTTCGTTGGGAACCTGCAGCCAAACCTGGCGCCAAGGGCCGGTAGGAGAGATAACGATGAAACTCGATTTTCAAGTAATGGAAGCCCTCGAACTGCTCGAGCGTGAGCGAGGTGTCCCGGTTGACACGATTCTCGACGCGCTGGCCAACGGGCTGGTATCTGCCTACAAGCGAGCCCCCGGAGCCGCCGAGGAAGCCCGGGTGGTCATCGATCCCGACGCAGGCGACATCTTCGTCTATGCACAGGAACTCGACGAGGACGGAAACGTGGTTCGGGAGTGGGAAGACACACCGGACGACTTTGGCCGGATCGCCGCGCAAACTGCCAAGCAGGTGATAGCCCAGCGGCTCCGTGACGCCAAACGCGAACAGGTTTTCGATGTCTATGAAGGCCGTGAAGGCGACCTGGTCACGGGCATCATTCAACAGGTGGACCACCGATACAGCATCCTGGATCTCGGCGATGCAGAAGCGTTGATGCCCGGCTCGGAGCGGATCCCTTATGAACGACTCGACCGGGGGAATCGGGTCAAGGCGCTGATTCTGGAAGTACGCGGCGAAGCCAAGGGACCTCAGATCGTGGTGAGCCGGAGCCACCCGGATTTCGTGCGTAGGCTGCTCGAGCTCGAAGTGCCCGAGCTTCTCGACGGAACGATCGAGATCAAGGCCATCGCCCGGGAACCAGGTCATCGCACGAAGATTGCCGTTTCTTCGAACGACCCGAATGTTGATCCAAAGGGTGCCTGCGTTGGAGCGCGAGGATCTCGCGTCAGGCAGGTAGTCAACGAGCTTCGCAGCGAGAAAGTCGACGTGGTCCAGTGGCGCGAGGACACAGCTCAGTTCATTGCTGAAGCCCTCGGGCCGGCCAAAGTCAAAGAAGTACGGATCAACGAAGAAGAGAAAGAGGCCGTTGTTATTGTCAATGATCACCAGCTGTCGCTGGCGATCGGACGGGAAGGACAGAATGCCCGTCTCGCCGCACGGTTGAGCGGCTATCGCGTAGACATCCGGTCTGAGAGTCAGGAACGGGGCGACATCGAGGAGGAAGCTTCTGGCCCCAAGACGGAACGGGCCGTGGTGCCACCCGTCCCGGCTGCAGGCACCGGAACCCCGGATGAGCCGGTGGCTGAAGAGGTGGCTGCGGTCGAAGACACAACGGAAGAAGAACAAGAGGCAGTGCCTGTCGTCGAGGAAACGGCCGAGGTCGCCGAAGGTGCCCTCGAGACCGAATCGCCGCAGGATTCAGACGCCGCACCAGGTTCCGAACCGGACCCCGATGAGGATTCGGAAAAGGCATAGAAGGGCGGAAGAGTGGCGAAGAAGCGCTTATATGAAATCGCGCGGGAGTTAGACCTCGAGTCGCGAGATGTTCTCGAGCGGGCGCTCGAGCTCGGTTTCGAGGTCAAGACTGCGTCCTCGGGTCTCGAGGAAGATGACGCAACCCTCCTGACCCTGTCGTTCCAGGAATCCAACGCATCAACTCCGTCGGAGTCGGCCACCGTTGAGCCGGAAGTTATTGAGACCTCCGAAGAGCCAGTCGTCCCCACGGAAACCCCCCAGCCGGTTGAGGAGGAAGAGACCTCGACAACCCTGGCTGATGCAGCCGACGGGGTCGCTGCTGTGCCGGGCGGAGCGGTCTTAGTGATCGAGTCCGGTGCAACTTCTGCAATGTTTGCGGAGAGAATCGGGAGGTCGGTAGGCGAGGTCGTCAAGACACTCTTGTTGATGGGAGAGATGGGTGCCGCCAACGCCCCCATCTCGGATGAAGCTCTGGTGCTTCTCGGCGAGCAATTTGGTTACGAGGTCGAGGTCGAGGAAGCGGCCGTTGAGGAACAGCAGGCCGTGGGTCCCAAACCCAAGCGGGTGTTCGAAGACGATCCGGCCGATCTCTCGGCGCGGCCGCCGGTGGTCACCGTCATGGGTCATGTTGACCACGGGAAGACCACGCTGCTGGATCGGATACGGAAAACCAATGTGGTCGCAGGCGAAGCAGGTGGCATTACCCAGCACATCGGCGCCTATCAGATCGAGCGGGGTGGCAACAAGATCACATTCATTGATACTCCCGGCCATGAGGCGTTCACGGCGATGCGGGCGCGGGGCGCCGAAGTGACCGACATCGTGATTCTGGTCGTGGCCGCCGATGACGGCGTCATGCCACAGACGATCGAAGCCATCAGCCACGCCAAGGTCGCCGACGTGAACATCATTGTGGCGATCAACAAGATTGACATGCCGATGGCAGATCCAGTGCGGGTCAAGGCCCAGCTCACCGAGTTTGGGCTGGTTCCGGAATCGCTCGGTGGCGATACGATCACGGTGGACGTGTCTGCCTCCACCGGGGCGGGCATCGATCAGCTCATCGAGATGATCGATCTGGTCGCCGAACTAGAGGAATTCACCGCCAATCCGAAACCCAGAGCATCGGGTGTTGTCATCGAGAGCCAGCTGGACAAAGGCCGCGGTCCTGTTCGCGACAGTCATTGTCCGGCGCGGGACATTGAAGCGCGGGGATGTGTTGGTCTCGGGTCCGGTGGCCGGGCGGGTCAGAGCCATGCTCGACGAGAACGGGAAACAGCTCAAAGAAGCCACGCCCGGAACTCCCGTCCTCATCATGGGGTGGGACGACGTCCCCACCGCCGGTGACCTTTTCGACGTAATGGAAAGCGAGAAAGAAGCCCGCGCCAGCGCTGCTGAGGCCGAGGGGCGCTCACGATCCGAGGAGTTTGTCGTTCCCAGCGCAACGGAACGCTTGTCGCAGCTGCTCGAGAAGATGCGTTCGGCCGACGAAGCCGAGCTGCGGTTGATCATCAAGGCTGATGCCAACGGTTCGATGGAAGCGATTAGCGATGCCATCAGGAAGATCGCCCGCGAAGGAGGCCGCATCACCACAATTCAGGCTTCGGTCGGGGGCATCACCGAGAACGATGTGAGCCTGGCGGAGGTGACCGATTCGGTCATCGTCGGTTTCAACGTTCGGCCCGACGGGAACGCTCGCCGCGAAGCCGAGGCGAAGGGTATCGAAATCCGAACCTACCGGGTCATCTACGAGCTTCTCGATGAGATCGAGCAGATGCTGGTAGGGCGCCTCGCTCCCGATGAGGTCGAGGCGGTGCTCGGTGCTGCCGAAGTGCGAGCCGTGTTCAAGGTGCCCCGGGCCGGGAGCATTGCAGGCTGCTACGTCACCGAGGGAGACGTACTTCGCAACGCTCGAGCTCGATTGGTCCGGCAAGGCGTCGTCGTCTACGAGGGTCGCATCTCGTCTTTGCGTCGCTTCAAGGACGACGTTCGTTCCGTGGCTGCCGGGTTCGAGTGCGGCATCGGTCTCGAAAACTTCAACGATGTCAAAGAGGGCGACATCATCGAGGTATTTGAGCTGAAAGAAGTCGCCAGACAGTAGAGGTGAGGGGTAACCGGAATGCACGCCGCGGCCCTGCGGGTGGAGTTGCGCATACCCGACGCACATTCATTGAAGGAGAAACGCGGCAAGCTGAAACCGCTCATCGCCGAGCTGAAGAAACGGTTTGGGGTTTCAGTCGCAGAGATCGACCACCAGGATCTGTGGCAGCGGGCCACCCTGGGCATCGCCGCCGTTGCTTCTCAGGCGGGTCAGTTGCAGCGCCTCGCCGTGTCTCTGGAGAAGTACTTTGAGCAGGTGGGCTCCGTGTTGTTCTTGCGGATGTCGATCTCGTACCTGGAGGATCCACAATGAGCCGTCCGACCAGTCCCCGGATGCGGCGGGTCAATGCCATCCTGCTGGAAGCCATTGCGGAAGAGGTCGCCGGCCTGAAAGACCCGCGTGTTGGATTCGTCACGATCACCGGTGTGGACACGGCCCCTGACCTGCGCAACGCGATCGTCTACTTCTCCGTACTCGGGACAGATGAGGAGCGGTCTTCGACAATCAAGGCTCTCGAGTCCGCTGCCGCCCACGTACGGTCGGAGGTCGGCCGTCGGGTACGGCTCAAGTACCTGCCAAAGCTTGATTTCCGGCTAGATGTCAGCATCGAGCAAGGTACCCGCATGTCGAACCTCCTGCGCGAATTGGCTGCCGAGATTCCTGAGGATCACAACGAGAGCGACGATGACTGAGCTTGGCCCGGGGTTCCTGCTCGTGGACAAAGAGGGGGGATGGACCTCGCACGATGTTGTCGCGAGAGTTCGAAGTCTGACAGGATTGAAGAAGGCGGGACACGCCGGAACCCTTGACCCGATGGCCACCGGGTTGGTCGTTGTCGGTCTGGGCAGGGCGACCCGCTTGTTGCGGTTTGTGCAGGATCTGCCCAAAGAATATGTCGCCCGGGTGGCGTTTGGGGTTGCAACCGACACACTCGATGCCGATGGGGCGATCTTGAGCCGGGAACCGATGCCGGTGAGCTCCAACGATGTTCAGGCAGTCCTGGCGAGGTTCACCGGCCAGATCATGCAGGTACCTCCCATGGTGTCGGCGCTACGCGTCGACGGGCGGAGACTGTACGAGCTGGCCCGGGAAGGGCAAGTGGTCGAACGGCCTCCGCGACCGGTGCAGGTATTCGAAATCGACCTGGTCGACTTTGCACCAAGCGACTACCCGGAGGCAACGATCCGGGTCGTATGCGGGAGGGGCACCTACATTCGGAGCCTCGCAGACGATATCGCCCAGGCCCTTGGCGGAAGAGCCCACCTCGCCGGGTTGAGGCGGACCCGGTCGGGGTCGTTGGAGGTGGAATCCTCAGGCCTTACGATCACCGACCTCACAGAAGCTGCCGACCAAGACCGACTGAACGACGTCGTGATTTCACCGGCCTTGGGCCTGCTTGATTTGCCGTTCGTAGAAGCCGATTCCGTTACGGCTGAGGCCGTTCGCCACGGAGTACAGCTCTCCGGTTCGATGTTCGGCGGCACCGTCGACGATGACAGGCCATTTCGCGTCCTCGATCATTCCGGCGAGCTTCTCGCGGTCTATCGCCTGTCGGATGGGAAAGCCGTCCCCGAGGTGGTTCTGTCATGAAGGTGATGCAAGGCGATCCCCGCCGCTGGGGTCCGGCCCCCCAGCTGGGCTCGGCCGTCACAATCGGTGTGTACGACGGTGTGCATCGCGGACACCAGACCGTTCTGTCCGATCTCAGGACCCGTGCCGGCTTCCTGGGGGTGGCGCAGCAGGCCGTTCTCACGTTCGATCGTCATCCGCTTGCTCTGGTTGCCCCCGAGCGAGTGCCACCTCTGCTGACCACGATGGAGCAGCGACTGGAGATACTCCAATCGCTCGGGGTGGATTTTGTCGGAGTTCTCCCGTTCGACGAGATCCGCGAGATGGATGCCACCGACTTCGTCCATCAGGTCCTGCGCGGATCGCTGGGAGCCCGGTTGGTGGTCGTTGGTACGAATTTCCGCTTCGGTCGCGACCGGGAGGGTGATGTCGCCTCGCTTCGGGCGGAAGGAACCCGTCATGGGTTCGAGGTCGATGCGGTTGAGCTTCTGCGGGGCGACGGTGCCACGGTGTCGTCATCGGCGATACGCTCCCTGCTGAGCGCCGGTGATGTCGCCGGCGCGGAGAACGCTTTGGGGCGGCCATTTGAGTTGCGGGGCGTCGTGGTTGTGGGTGATGGACGGGGGAAGAGCATCGGCTTTCCTACTGCCAACCTGTCGTTTCCTGGCGAAATAGCGGTTCCGGCCCGGGGCGTCTATGCGGTTCAGGTCAAACGAGCAAACGCGGTTGTTCCCGGGGTAGTGAATGTGGGAGTACGGCCGACGTTCGGCGGTGAGGTCTTGACCGTCGAAGCTCACCTGCTGGGGTTCGACGGCGATCTCTACGGCGAGAAGCTAAGGGTGGATTTCAAGCATCGGCTACGCGACGAACGGCGGTTCGCCGGCGTTGATGAACTGGTCGTGCAGATCAGGAGTGACGTGGAAGAAGCCGGCCGACGCCTGGACCTGCGAGCCGGCGACTAGCCGGTCGCCATCGAAGAGCAAGACGGTGCTGCAACCACAACTGGGGGATCTGGTGCAAGAATTAGCCTGCCTGCAGGTCGGACTGGGGCATGTGGCTTTCCGGCCCGGCGGTGAGTGTGCCATCCGGTCGAAGCGACGGGCCGGGGATGGGCAAGCGGAGGGTTTGAGGGCAATGGAAAGGGTCGAGGACACATCATGACCGAACGCCAGAGTTTTACCTCCGGATCCCCATACGAACCCGAGTACGGGTTCTCGCGAGCAATCCGTGTAGGCGACCGGGTGCTCGTGGCGGGCACCGCTCCAATACCCCGGCAGGGTGAGGAGGTTGCCGAGACGGCCTACCGGCAGATGTTGCGGTGTGGCCAGATCATTGTCTCGGTGCTTGCAGAGGCAGGCGCCACTCCGGCCGACGTCGTCAAAACCCGTATGTACCTGACCGACCCCGCCGACGCGGACGAGGTGGGTCGCGCCCATCGGGAGATCTTCGGTGAAGCCATGCCGGCCGCAACAATGATCGGAGTCGCCGCGTTGATCGATCCGGCCTGGAAAGTCGAGGTCGAAGTCGAGGCGGTCGTTCAACCGGCTCATCCTGGGTCCGACAAGGTCGACGAACAAGGCGGGGACTGACGTGTCGCGCAGGAGCCTTGGCATTCTGGTCGTTGCGGCCGGGGCTGTTCTGGTCCTGATAGCGGCATTGGCGAATGTGCTCGGGATTGGGGAAACAACGGAATTTGGGTTGCGCCGGATTTCGGGTGTCGTCTTTGGGCTGGCCGCTATGTTCACGGGGTTGTGGGTCAACCGGCCGCCGCGTGGGTGATCGACCAAGGGAAACCCGTTCTGCTCGACTCGTGACAACCGCAAAGCGGTGCTACACTTCCGGTCGTTCCCCTTCCTCTAGCTATGCGCGTGTGTGAATGAAAGACACGAAAACCATCATCGAAGAGTACGGTCAGCACGACAGCGACACGGGTTCGCCCGAAGTTCAGGTGGCGCTGCTGACAGAACGTATCAATCACCTCACCGATCATCTGCGGGATCACAAGAAGGATCACCACGGCCGCCGGGGACTCCTGATGTTGGTCGGCAAGCGCCGGCGCCTCTTGAACTACCTCCGCCGTGAAGACGTTGAACGATATCGATCACTGATCGCCAAACTCGGCTTGCGCCGCTAAAGATCTTGGGAGAGCGGCCTGTAGGCCGCTCCCTCGCTTTTGGTTCGCTCCAGGGGCGACGGGCTCGGGACCCGCCGGAGAACTCCGATTACAACCGACGCGAGGGACGGACGAGTCCAGTTGTCAGTTGTCATCCCTCACCACCTGCAGAGGGATGACAACTGGTAATTGGCCCGCCCTCCCTCCATACCCGAAAGGGAGGTAAGCGTGTCCGAAATCACGGTACGCGGCCTCGTGGGCGACAAAGAAGTCGCCATCAGTACAGGCAAGCTGGCCGGACTGGCCAGCGGTGCGGTGACGGTACAGACCGGGGACACAAATGTCCTCGTTACCGCCACCGCCAATGACAGACTCCGGGAAGGCATCGATTTCTTCCCGCTGACCGTCGACGTAGAAGAACGCATGTATGCGGCCGGGAAAATCCCCGGTTCCTTCTTCCGGCGCGAAGGTCGTGCAAGCGAGCAGGCCATCCTGGCGTGCCGGTTGATCGACCGTCCGTTGCGGCCGTCCTTTGCGGATGGTTTTCGTAGCGAGACACAGATCGTGTCGACCGTCATGTCGATCGACGGCGAGAACCCCTACGACATTGTTTCGCTCAACGGTGCCTCGGCAGCGCTCACGATCAGCGCCATCCCCTTCCAGGGCCCGATCGGAGCGGTGCGCCTCGCTTTGAGCGAAGGCAACTGGATCGTCAACCCCACCTATCAGGAACTGGAGAACGCAGTCTTCGAACTGGTCGTGGCCGGCCGCCGCAACGACAGCGGTGACGTCGACATCATGATGGTGGAAGCGGGCTCTACTCCGGACGGTCTGCGCTTGATCGCCGACGGTCAGCCGCCCAGCGACGAGGCGACCGTGGCCCGCGGGCTCGAAGAGTCGAAAGCCTATATCGCTCAGATCATCGATCTGCAGAAGGAACTGGCAGACAAAGTCGAGATCCCGGTCCGGGAGTGGCCAACGGTGGTCGACTTCAGCGACGAGCTCTTCGAGCGGATCGAAAGCGCCGCTCGTACCAAACTCGCCGACGTCATCATCATTCCCGGCAAGCAGGACCGCAAGAAAGCGGAAGATGCTGCTCTCGAGCAAATCGTGACAGAACTGGGGATCGACGATCCGGACGAGATGACCGCTGCGAAGCGTGCGTTCAAGAAGGTTGCGAAGACGATGATGCGTGAGCGCGTCGTCAACGAAGGCGTGCGTCTCGATGGTCGCGGTCCCAAGGACCTGCGTGAGATCAGTGCCGAGGTCGGGGTCGTTCCCCGGACCCACGGGTCCGGCTTGTTCCAACGTGGTGAGACTCAGGTGCTCAACCTGGCCACCCTGGGCATGCTGAAGATGGAGCAGATGCTGGACACCCTCGCCCTCGAGGACTCCAAACGCTATATGCACCACTACAACTTCCCGCCGTTCTCGACCGGTGAGGCCGGCTTCATGCGCGGTCCCAAGCGGCGCGAGATCGGTCACGGAGCACTGGCCGAGAAGGCAGTCCTGCCCGTCGTGCCGAACGAATACGATTTTCCGTATGCATTGCGACTGGTTTCTGAGGTCCTGGCCTCCAATGGGTCCACCTCGATGGCTTCCGTGTGCGCATCGAGCCTCTCGTTGATGGATGCCGGAGTACCCATTTTGGAGCCGGTAGCCGGCATTGCCATGGGGCTGATTGCCCAGGACGGCAAGTTCGTGACGCTGACCGACATCATTGGTGCCGAGGACGCACTGGGCGATATGGACTTCAAGGTCGCCGGTACTGCGGCAGTCATCACTGCATTGCAGCTCGACACGAAGATCCAGGGCCTGCCCTCCCACGTCCTGACTGAAGCACTCGATCAGGCCAAGGAAGCCCGCCTGCACATCCTCGGGAAGATGAACGAGGCACTGCCCGGGCCGCGGGAAGAGCTCAACCAGTGGGCACCGCGCATCGAGGCCGTCCGGATTCCCAAGGACAAGATCGGTGAGATCATCGGTCCTAAGGGCAAGAACATTCGTGAACTCGAGGAGACCACCGGTGCTTCGATCGAGATCGAAGAAGAGGGGGCGGAGGGTATCGTCCGCATCGGTTCGCCCGACGCAGATTCGCTCGCTCTGGCCAAGGAAAGGGTCATGCAGCTTGCATTCCCGCCCGAGGCCGAAGTTGGCAAGGAATATGACGGGGAAGTGGTCAACATCACCAAGTTCGGTGCGTTCATCAACATCCTGCCGGGCCGCGATGGTTTGCTGCACATCTCCAAGATCGATTCGGAGCGACGGGTCGAGAGGGTCGAGGACTACTTCAATCTGGGCGACAAGGTCAAGGTGGTAGTTCGCGAGATCGACCGGATGGGCAAAGTCAATCTGGACCTGGCCGAGAAGGTGGAGCCGTCCGAGGAGGCACTGCAACGCGCCGCGTCTGGCGGTGGCGGCCGGGATCGTGACCGGGACCGGGGAGGTGACCGTGACCGGGGACGCGGCGGTGACCGTGACCGGGGACGCGGCGGCGACCGTGACCGGGGACGCGGCGGCGACCGTGACCGGGGACGCGGCGGCGACCGTGACCGCGGTGGAGATCGTGGTGGCGGCGGCCGTGACCGCGGTGGAGATCGTGGTGGCGGTGGTGATCGTGATGGCGGCGGCAACGTCGAGAAGAGCGGTCGCCGGGTGGTCTCCTTTGAGGAAGACTTTGAGAAGCAAGAACCCACAGGGAAGTAACCCTGAGGTCAAATACGAGTGAGAAAAGCGGGCCCTCTCGGGGGTCCGCTTTCCTCATCGTCTAGCGCAGTGGTAGTTGTGGACGGAAGAGCCCCTTGCGGATTTGATGGCCCGATAGTGACCAACAAACGTTCTCATTGACCGAAGAGTTTGAAGAGCAAAGCCCCGCAGGGGTGTACCGACTGATGGTTCCCGTAGCTCGTTCAGCTGTCATGAATCGACCCTGATTTGGGGCTCGTGACCACTCCCGCTCAATATGTGTCCCACACCTAGCTTCCCTCCCCGATCTGGGGGTTAACCCCCCAATGTGCCCTGCGGTGACCCGCCACAAATAGGGGGTGGCGGGCCGGCTGTTGGCCGGACGCCCGCTGCCGTACCTTGTCGACACTGTCGAGAAAGGTACAGACATGTCGAAGAAGCGCAGTTTCACTGGCCGGTTGGCTGGGGCAGCCGCAGCCAACCCCTGGCGGTACATCACGGTCTGGCTGCTCATCCTGGTCGTTGCCGGATTCTTCGCCATGGGCATCGGCGATGTCCTCACCGATCAAGGCGATCTAGCCGTCGCCACCGAGTCGTCACGGGCGGATGATCTGATAGCCCAACACTCCAATGCGGAGACCGACCCGGCCCGGGAGTTCGTCGTGGTCGAGTCCGAAACCTTCACGGTCCAAGATCCGTCTTTCAGTGCGGCTATCAGCAACCTGGTGGACGAGTTGCGAGCTACGGAGACCGTTGGCTCTGCGGTTTCCCATCTCGATGGCCTCCCCGGGATGACGTCTACGGACGGGCACACTGCGCTGATAGCCGTGGCGCTGGCGGGCGATCCAATCGACGCCATGGCTGAATCTGAACTCGTGATCGCTCTCGTAGAAGAAGCCGACACAGCCGTCGACTTCCGGGTAACCACCTTCGGCGAAGGAAGCGTCAACGTCGAGTTCGAGGCGATTTCTGAGGAGACGCTCATTAAGGGCGAAACGTACGGCCTATCCATTGCCCTCGTGATCCTCGTCCTCGTATTCGGAGCACTGGTTGCAGCCGCAATCCCACTGCTGCTGGCCATAGTTTCGATCGTCGTGGCGTCCGGTTTGACGGCGATCGTCGGTCAAGCCTTTGATCTGTCATTCTTCGTCATCAACATGATCACCATGATCGGGTTGGCCGTCGGCATTGACTACACGTTGTTCATCGTTCAGCGTTTTCGGGAAGAGCGCGCCAAGGGCCATCCGGTCCAGGACGCGATCGCCCGGGCGGGAGACTCCGCTACGCGGGCTGTCTTCTTCTCCGGTCTGACCGTGGTGATTGCCCTGGCGGGATTGCTCTACATGCCGGAAACTGTGATGCGGAGTATGGGCATGGGCGCCATCCTGGCCGTCTTCGCCGCCTTGCTGGCAGCTCTCACCCTCTTGCCGGCCGTGCTCGGGTTGCTGGGCGACCGGGTCAACCGGCTGCGGGTTCCTTTCACGTCACGCTCTCACTACCGCGAAGGTGGAGGCCCCTTCTGGCACGGGATCACCCGCGTAGTCACCGCCCGACCATTGGTCAGCGTGGTGTTGGCCGGCGGGGTGCTGCTGGCCCTGGCGTTTCCATATCTCAACATCTCCACCGGCAGCAATTTCATCGGATCGCTGCCCGAAGACAGCAACTCGTTGCACGCTTTCGAGGTTGTCACGGAGGAGTTTGACGCCGGTGCCTTCACCACCCCGATCGTTGTATCCGCCACTGACGTTGGCCAATCGCCCATCCAAAACGGCATCGACCAGGTGGTCGACTACTTGGCCACCAATCCCATGTTTGGTGAGATAACGGTTGAGGCCAGCGAGGACGGGCGACTGGCGGTCATCGAAGCCGTCACCAAAGTCGATCCGGCCTCGGATGCGGCCGCCGCGGAATTGGGAGCACTCCGGGAGACCGTGATCCCGACCGCATTTGCCGACGTCGATGCCGATGTACTGGTGACCGGCGTCGCTGCCCAAAACGCCGACTACGTCGAGGTGCTCGACGAGCGGACCCCCATCATTTTCGCCTTTGTGCTGGGACTCAGCTTTCTGTTGTTGATGGTGGTGTTCCGTTCGATCGTCGTCCCCCTCAAGGCAATCATCCTCAACCTGCTGTCGGTTGGCGCTGCCTACGGGTTGCTGGTGCTGATATTCCAGGAAGGTGTCGGAGCAGATCTTCTCGGTTTCCAGACCTCCAACGTCATCGAAGCCTGGGTCCCGCTGTTCCTGTTCGCGGTCCTGTTCGGCCTTTCGATGGACTACCACATTTTCCTCTTGACTCGCATCAAGGAGCGGTACGACGTCACCGGCGACAACCGTGGCTCGGTCGCCTACGGACTGGGCTCAACCGGTGCGATCATCACCGGGGCGGCGCTGATAATGGTGGCCGTCTTCGGAGGATTCGCCGCCGGCGACCTCGTCATGTTCCAGCAGATGGGTTTTGGTCTCGGTGTCGCAGTGATTCTCGATGCCACCATCGTCCGGAGCGTCCTGGTCCCCGCTTCGATGGCGTTGCTCGGTGAGCGCAATTGGTATCTCCCCGGCTGGTTGCGCTGGTTGCCCAAGATCCACATCGAGGGGCAGCTGGATGAGGCTGCCGTGCCCGAACTGATGCCTTTGGTGTCGCGCCCGGCCGCCTGATTCGCACTCGGCAACAGAACCAGGGAGCCCTCCTCGACGGGGGGCTTCCTGCGGTTTGGCCTTCAACAGGATGCCAACCAACCGCAAGCCCGGCTCAGAGACTCATCCACACCGAGCGCCGCTGTTTCCATTTCAAGTTCAGCCGTCATCAAATCGCCCCTGATTTGGCGCTGGTGACTACTCCCGCTCGACATGTGCCGTTCCCGGAGGGTGTGGGCGAGTTGCTCGCTATTGCTCAGGATCAGTTGCTCTGTGCGGAGCGTTCTTGCCCGATTTCGGTTGTTCTGCGCTGGGGGGCCAACGATGACCAAGGAAGCATCCACGTCGCCTGGGCCTTTCGTTCCGAGCAGTGTGCGAGAATCACGGTGGGGAGGTCGGAGGAGCCGGCATGGCCGCAGCGGTTGAGGTAACTGACTTTCGGAAACTGTACGGAGACTTCGTGGCAGTCGACGGGATCTCGTTCGAGGTCCAACCGGGTCAGATCTTCGGCTTGCTTGGACCGAATGGTGCCGGCAAGACCAGCACTCTCGAGAGTTTGGAAGGCCTTCGCCCACCCACGGGGGGCACCTTGCGGGTGGCAGGAATCAACCCGACCAAGGAGCCACGTAACTTGCGCAGTGTGATTGGCGTGCAACTCCAGGCGGCTGGTCTGCCGGAGACCATCACTCCAACTGAAGCGATGAGGATTTTCAGTGCCTACCACCGCATTGCCCCCCGGAACGATCTGTTGCACCGCCTCGGCTTGACCGACAAGGCCGACACTCAGTACGTGGAGCTGTCGGGTGGCCAGCAACGCCGGCTTGAACTGGCTTTGGCGATCGCGCACGATCCTCAAGTGCTCTTTCTGGATGAGCCCACCGCCGGGCTTGATGTTCCTTCCCGGGCCGAATTGCACCGGCTGATCCGCGAGTTACGAGCCGCTGGCACCACCGTCATCCTCGCAACCCACGACATGGCCGAGGCCGAGGAGATGGCCGATCGAGTCGCAATCCTATTGGCCGGCGAAATCGCGGCTATCGGCACCCCTCGCGACATCACATCGAAGGGAGCCGAACTCACCAAGGTGAGCGTCCGCACGGCAAACGGCAGCCTCGGCACTGCCGGGAGGGCCTTCCCGGCGGTGGAGCGCTACCACCAAGAGGAGGAATACTCGATATATCTCAGCTCCAACATAGGTCCGACGGTCAGCGCCATCATCACCTTCGTTGGCGCCAACGGGGACCATCTGATCGACCTGCGGGTCGAACGCCCGTCGTTGGAAGATCGTTTCCTCGAGATCGCAAACTCGGGCGGAGGATCATGAACGCCTTTGCTGAACACTTCGCCTTCGAATTCCGCACCGGGGTTCGCAACAAGATGCTCTTGTTCCTGAACTACCTCTTCCCGTTGGGCCTCTACCTGATGTTGGGGTTCATCCTGACCGGATTGAATCCCTTCTTCCAGGAGGTGATCATCCCCGGCATGGTGGTGATCGCGGCGATGGCCGCCTACCTCCTAGGTATCCCCGAGCCGCTGGTGGGCGCTCGCGAGAAGGGCATCTTCCGCAGCTACAAGATCAACGGGGTGCCGCCCTCCTCGATTCTGAGCATTCCCTCCTTGACCACCGGGGTGCACGCGGTGATCGTGGCAGCCATCATCACGGCCACCGCTCCGGTTCTCTTCGATGCCCCGGTGCCGGTCAATTGGTTGGGCTTTCTGGTTTCGTTGGTCGCCATCATTGTTGCCACGGCCGGGATGGCTGTGGTGATCGGAGTGGTTTCATCCAATTCGCGGGTGGTAATCCTCTGGTCGCAATTGGTCTTCATCCCCTCGATGTTGTTGGGTGGGATCATGATCCCGTACGGGGAGCTGACTCCGGGGGTGGCCAAAGCCTCGCAACTCCTGCCGGCCACCCAGGCGATGAATGCCTTTCGGGGGTTGGCGATGGGCGAGACCGCTGCTTTCGACCCTTGGGTCTCGATTATCTCGCTCCTGGCCTGCGGTGTCGTCGGGTTTGGCCTGGCGCTGTTCCTGTTCAGCTGGGACAGCCACAATACGGTGCGGCGCGGCCACCCGGCGCTGGGGTTTCTGGTCCTGGTCCCTTTGGCGTTGACCCTGTTGTTCTGAGCTACCCCCCCTCCCCGCGAGGCCGCCGGCCGAGCGGAGAGGAGGTCCCCGCATCCAGGAAACACAACGATCTCATGCCGTCACTCGCCACGCTGGTGACTGACAGCACGCACACCGACGTGCCGATATGTGCGGGACAGAACTGACCTTTGCCTCTATCTTCTGGTCCGGGTCTGCACTGATGGTGGGAGATGATGACCCGGAGGAGGGGGAAGCGGTGACAAGCCTGACCGAGCGACCCACGGAGGCCGGAGGTTTGAAGCAGGATGTGCGAGGCAGAAGGTTCCTGTTGCTCGCCTTGGTTGTGTTGGCGGTAGCCGTGGTCGGCCTGGGAACGCGGGTCATCTCCGATCAGGCAACGACCGGCGTAGACGAGGAGATCCAGCAGTTGCTCGACAACTACCTCACAGCATGGGAAGTACGTGACGAGGCTGCCGTCAGGTCAGCCACCACAGAAGACTTCGTGCTCAAGGAGTACGCCTACGCGAACTCTCCCTTCAGGGTGAGCTATACAGTCAACGATGACATAAACGGCGTGGTCAGGACAGGGTTCGACCACGTCTGGACGAATGAGCAGGTTGGCGACCCGATCGTGACAGGGGAAGGACCCTGGTTCGTCTCCGTCGAGGAGACTTGGAAATGGTCCGCTGCCTACTTGGAGGGGCAAGCCACTTACACCATCATCGAGGTCGACGGCGTGCTCAAGATTGCCAACCACTACTGGGCCGGACTCGAGTCCGGCCCCCAGTCCCGCCCGACCGGCATCTCCGACCAGGCAACGACCGGCCTAGACGAGGAGATCCAGGCGTTGCTCGACAACTACCTGACAGCACGGGAAGTACGTGACGAGGCTGCCGTCAGGTCAGCCACCACAGAAGACTTCGTGCTCAACGAGGACGCCTACACGGACGACATCGAGGGGTTCAGGCTGAGCTTTGCCAACATAGCCAACATCGACCGCTTGGTCAGGGAAGGCTTCGGCTACAACTGGACGCACGAGCAGGTTGGCGCTCCGATCGTGACAGGGGAAGGACCCTGGTTCGTCTCCGTCGAGGGGATTTGGGAAACACCTGCTACCCACTTGGAGGGGCAATCCAACTACACCATCGTCGAGGTCGACGGCGTGCTCAAGATTGCCTACCACTACTGGGCCGGACTCGAGTCCTACCCGACCGGCTGATTCGGGGATCAGGAGACTACGAAGGGCATCCACTACCGACCCAATGGGAAGGAGTGTCCGAACCTCACGCCATCACGGACACATTCGAACCCATCCCGTAGCGAGTAAGCGAGGCCGAGCACCACAGAGTCCAGCCGGGGACCCGTCGATGAGAACTGCGCCGACTTCGTGCATCTCGGCGTACAAAACCGGCAATGTGCGCTCCCACTCAGGGGATATCTTCAGACCGTGACATCGGACTGACTGGCCTCGCCGGGAAAGGTGGAGGACGTCACCGAACTTATCGGGCGATAACTCGAGAGAGGATTCCGAGAAGACCCCCAAAACAGAGGAGTGAAGATCCTCTGAGGCTTTCCCTTTGGTGGACAGCGGACGGCTGATTGCTGATAACTTCACTCCATGCCCGAACTGCCGGATGTGGTTGTCTACATAGAAGCTTTGGACCGATATGTCGGCGGTCGCCGCCTGGACCGCATCCGGGTGGTATCTCCATCGGTACTGAGGACATACGATCCACCGGTGACCGCAGTCGAGGGCCGGACGGTGACGGGTCTGCGCCGGATCGGAAAACGTATCGTCTTCGATATGGGCGGAGAGTTGTTCGTCGTGATCCATCTGATGGTGGCCGGGCGGTTCGCCTGGACGACTCCCGGAGCTTCGATTCCTCGTAAGGTCGGTCTCGCAGCCCTCGATTTCGAGAACGGCACTGTGATCCTGCGCGAGGCGGCTACCCGCAAGCGGGCCGGGTTGTGGATTGTGCGCGGTGAGGACGCTCTCGCGAGCCACGACCGGGGAGGGGCGGAACCGTTGGAGATCACGCTCGAGGATTTCACCCAAGCGTTGCAGAGAGAGAACCGGACGATGAAACGAGCGCTCACAGATCCCCGGATACTCTCGGGGATTGGCAACGCTTACTCAGATGAGATCCTGCATCGTGCCCGCCTATCACCCGTGAAACGGACCGGCCAATTGACCGAGGACGAGACGGCTCGGCTTTTTGAAGCCATCCAGACATCACTCATCGCGTGGACCGACCGGCTTCGCACAGAGGTCGGCGATGGATTCCCCAAGAAGGTCACTGCGTTTCGGCCCGATATGGCGGTGCACGGCAAGTACGGGGAGCCGTGTCCGGTATGTGGCTCCACGGTGCAGCGCATCGTCTACGCCAGCAACGAAACCAACTACTGCGCCACCTGCCAGACGAACGGCAAGCTGCTGGCAGATCGTTCGTTGTCCCGCTTACTGAAAGGCGATTGGCCCAAGACGATCGAGGATCTAGAGGAGCGCAGCGGGGATTCCCATGACTGATTCGGACCGGCGTGCCGCCGTAGGACTAGTCGAAGCGGTCGGGGATGGGCGGAGGAGGGCGGACGCGTCGGACCTGCTCGATCTGATGAGCGAGGTAACCGGCGAGGAACCCAAGGTGTGGGGCTCCAACACCATCGGCTACGGCCGGTATCACTATCGATACGCAACCGGACAGGAAGGCGACTTCTTTACGGTTGGGTTCTCTCCCCGGAAAGACCGTCTCACCCTGTACATCATGTCGGGTTTGCGCGGCTTCGAAGACATCCTCGGTCGGTTGGGTCCGCACCGCGCTGGCAAATCGACGGTTCACCTGAAGCGGCTCGACGACGTCGATCGAGGGGTTCTCATCGAGCTGATCGAGGAATGCGTCAAACACGTCCGGAGGGTGGAGGAGTCGTTGGGAGCCATTCCACGCATGAGTGACATCCCTCCCCGGGAAGTCTGACCCACGACCGCAACAGAAGGGTCGAGGTTTAGGTGGCGGCGTCTGTCCTCGCAATAGTGCTGCCCCGCACCGAGATCTGCTCACCGGTCCGAAACGATCGGAACAATTCCCGGTCGACCACCACCACCGGGAGGGCAATGCCGTACAACTCCCCGGCAACGATGGCGCCGAGGGCGACGATCTCGTCGGGTTCCAGCATCACGATGGCGGCCGGTGCGGTCCTCAACCGAACCGCTTCGGCGAGCACCGACGACGCCGAACTGGAGCCGCGCCCGGTCTCCATGAACAGCACAGTGCCACTCACCGACGCTCCTGCCTGAGGGTGGCGCTGATCAATGATCTGTCCGGTGGTCGCATCGAGGCCTCCCCAGAAGCTCAGCGGCCGCTCCAGCACCAAGGCCGGTCCGGCCCCTCGACCATCGACGAGTACCCGTGACCCCTCAGGCATCGGACCACACCGCCTCATCCCGAACCACCCGGCCGGCGAGGGCCGAAACAACGCAATCCTCGGTGCTGCCGTAGACGACGTCGACCCCTATGTTGCCGGGTGCGTAATACGCCCACTTGCCGGAGTCGGTCATGACCGGGCCGGTGACATCCGCCAGAATCGGCGTGATATACGTGCAGGTGTCCGTGACGATCTGGATCCCGGCCTTCTCCAGGTTGGAAAGCCACCCACGGCGCTGTACCTCTTCGAGGACCGCGCGCCCGGTCGATACATAGAAGGGCACGATAAATCGGCGGTCGGCGACCAGGGGAATCAAATGCTGAAACTCGTCGATGGAATAGTGAGGGGTGCCGATACTCACCGCTCCGAGGTCCTGCGTTCGAGTCGTGCTCAACTGATCCCGCGCTCGGCGCAGGTCGTTGGGCTCAACGACGATGGTTGTTCCCGGTTCTTTCCCTCCGAGCGCCTCTTCGAGGGTTGGCGCCTCGGGGGTGCTGCCGACTGCGTGGAACATTCCGACGGACCCCGAAGAAGCAGCAGCCGCACCGATCGCTTTGAGGCGGTCTTCTGAGACTGCGGGCGGTAGTCCGACGATCACCGGTACCCGTTTCCCCACGACGTCGCCGATCAGGTGTCCGAGTACCGGATACGCCACATCACGATCGAGCAGGTCGACGGAGACCCCCTCGAGCTTGATCACGACGTCGGCGTACCGATTGTGGGTCAGGTGCAGCCCGGCGGCGGGCGCCCGGCCGGTGATCGCCGCGCAGATGTCGATGAAATCGCCGTAGCGGTTGGTCCGGGCACCGAGTACCGAGTTGGCGAAAACGATTGCATTCGATTCGGCCCACGCCACCTGCTCACCGAAACCGGGCCGGTCGGGCAGTTGGTACGGGGCACACGTCCAGGTGGGGCGGCAGCCCATCTCCTCGTATCGCTCCATGAGGCGATGGGCAAGTCGGGCCGTCTCCGGATCGCCGCGGTAGAGATCGGGGTGGAGCAGGTCGAGGGATGACACGTTGAGGGAGGTCGGCACCACCACGCGGCCACCACCTTCTGCCAGGCGATCGGCAAAATCGAGGCCGGACCGTCCGTGGTAGAGACACGAGTCGATATGTGCACCGGTGATATCCAAGAGCCGGTCGGCGCCCATGATTTCGGCGAGCCGGACGACGATCTGCATGGCGAGCTGCGTGGCTTCTCCGTGATCGCCGGTGAGCATGGAACGGTCGGTTGCGGTCAGCTCCAACACGGCGCAACCCTACCCGAGTCAGTCGTCAACGTTCTTGAACGGAGAGCGAGGATGTTTTTCGCGGTCTTGCCTATCGAACATATGTTCGATAGATTGGACTTCCTGTGGAAAACGCTCCCAACACTATTTCCCTTCTAGACCACCTGACTGTTGAGCCGGGCAAGGTGATCGGCCTGGTCGGGCAGCCCGGGTTGGGGCTCACCAGGGTGGGTATGTCGATGCTGGCCAAATCATCCCGAACCGGTCCGGTGGTGTACCTGGATGTGCGCGGATGGGTGAATCCTCTGATGGCCTGGGAGGTGGGGATTCCCCCGGAACGATTGGTCATTGTGCGGTGTTCTGATCGGTTGCTGTGGCCCAAGGCGACGGCCGCGTTGCTGGAGGGAATTCGGGCCGTGTACGCAGAGGTGCCCCCGGGCGTGCGGGAGTCGGTGTTGCGGCGACTGGCAGCATTGGCCAGGTCACGGCGATCTGCCCTGTTGTTGCATCCGCTGAACGGTGATCTGCCGGCCGGGGTGGCATTTGTGCGTTATCAGGGCAGGGAAGTGGCCTGGGACGGTCCCGACGCCGGTCATGGGCGGCTCACCGGGAGGCGGTTGGTGTTGGAAGCATCCGGGAAAGGGATGTCTGGCATCGAACGGGTAATTGAGGTGGAGGACGATGGTGCGGACGTTGTGCGTATGGTTTCCCGACTGGCCGCTGCGCCGGCAAGACGCGCCGCCGGATAGAGCTTGTCTGGTGGTCGATAGGTCGGCCACCCCCCGGGTGGTCGCCTTCAATCAGCATGCCCGTGAGGCGGGGGCGCGACTCGGTATGCGTCGCCCGGAGGCTGAAGTGCTCTGTCCGGGCGGGACCACGCTCGAGCAGGACCATGCGGCCGAATCGCTCACTTTTGAGCCGGTAGCCGCTGCGGTTGAGGAACTCATCCCGAGGGTCGAAGTCGCCGATCCCGGCCTCCTGTTCGTTCCCATCGATGGGGCCATTCGCTACTACGGTGGCGAGCCGGCTCTGGTTGCCGTCCTGTCGCGAGCTGTTGGAGAAGCGGCCGGAGCAGGTGGCCGCATCGGTGTTGCTGGAGGTCCCTTTGCGGCACGTTGGGCGGCGGAAGTGGCCGGCGAAGAGCCTTTTATTGTCGATGACGACCGGCAGTTTCTAGCGTCGTTGGACGTTGGGGTACTGGGCAAAGAGGAGCTGGTAGCCACATTCCGTTGGTTGGGAATCGGGACCTTGGGGGAACTTGCCTCTTTGCCGAGACCGGCCATGCTGTCCCGGTTTGGACCGGCCGGGCTCAATGCCCATCGGTTGGCCAGCGGCGAAGATCGATCCGCCGAGCCACGGAGCCTTCCCGAGGATCCTTCGGTGACGGAGCGTTTCGAGGAGCCGCTTATCCTTCTCGAGCAGGTCGGGTTCGCCGCCCGGGCACTTTCCCATCGGCTGATGGAAGCGATGACGGGAAGCGGCGTTGCGCCCCACCGGGTTGAAGTGAGCGCTCGGGCCGCAGACGGCACCGAGCGGATCCGGGTGTGGAGAAGCGCCGATCCGTTCACGGATGAGACCCTGGCCGAACGGGTCTGGTGGCAGTTGCGGGCCTGGAACGAATCGGCCGGAATACCGGGCGGGGTAGTGCAATTGACGCTTTCTCCCGGGGACCTGTCGGGGGAGGGGCGGCAGTTGACGCTGCTGGAAGATGTTTCGGCCCGGATAGAGGCGGAGCGGGCCGTTGCCCGGGTGCAAGCGCTTCTCGGGCCGGACGCAGTGTTGGAAGGCAGGCCCCAGGGGGGCCGCGATCCTATCGAACAGGTTCGCTGGCATCGGTGGGGTGACGATCCACCTGCGCTTGAACGGGATCCCGGTGCTCCCTGGCCGGGATCAACGCCCGGGCCCTCTCCCGCCCTGGTGCCGCCGGAACCGCAGTTGCTCGAAGTGGAATGGGATGGCGGTATGCCTTCCCGGGTTCGGTTGCGCAGCCGCTGGGAGCCGGTTCTGAACTGGGCGGGCCCCTGGCGAAAACTGGGTCGCTGGTGGCAGGGTGAACCCCAGGTCGACCGGTATCAGGTGGTGACCTCGGCAGGAGCATTGCTGTGCGAGCTTCGCAATGATCAGACGTTTGTCATCGGGGTTTATGACTGAGCCGTCCGGCCGGCACCGTCCACCGAACAATCATCCGACGGGGTTCGACCGCAGCTCGACCAGTTTCGACTCGATTGCAGCGTGCGCCTCATCCCGGAGGCGAGGAGCATCATCAACCGTCAGGTTGTGGGTGGGGATCGGTTCACCGATGGCGACGGTGATGGTGCCACCTCTAATGATCCTGGCTCGTGGTAGCCAGGCTTCGTGCGAACCCGCAATAGTCGTCGGCAGTATGGCCAGGCCGGTGCGCACGGCGATGAAGAATGCCCCCTTCTTGAAGGGCAGCAGATTGCCTGTTTTCGTGCGGGTTCCCTCGGGGTAGACGATTATCGATTTGCCCTCAGCAATAGTGGCGGCAGCGTTTTGCTCGATCTCTTCATAGACGGTCCTGCCCGCAGACCGGTCGACGGGGACCATGTGCAGCCTTTTCAGCGCCCATCCGAGCAGCGGCACGCCGAAGAGTTCCTTCTTCGCCAGGAACCGGATGGGGACCGGCAGCGCCAGGAAGTGAGCCATGATGTCGAAGCTCGATTGATGGTTGGACGTCACAACATACGACGCAGACGGATCGACGTTGTCGGCTCCGATCACGTTCAATCGCACGCCACCGCCCCATAGAACCACCCGGGCCCAGCCTCGCACCATACGGTCGATGAGTGGCGATTCCGGCACCAGCATGCTGGTGATGATCACGGCAACGGCAGCTACCCCGGTGGCGAGCAGGCCGACCAGGTAGGTAAGGGGAGTCCGAAGTGCGGCAATCATGGCGGCAAGCGTAGACGGCGGTCGGGTAGAGTGCCGGGTTCCTCACCGCGGAGCCCCATGCGCATTTTCAGCGCTCAACAAGCCCGTCGCATCGCCCTGGCAGCTCAGGGTTTCGCCGAACCCCGGCCGACCGCTCGCGTCGATATCAGACACCTTCGCCGGGTCATCGATCGGGTCGCCATCCTGCAGGTCGACTCGGTCAACGTCCTGGAACGCTCGCACTACCTGCCGGTCTTCTCCCGGCTCGGTACCTATCCACGGGAGCTATTGGACGAAGCGACACACCGCAGGCGGGAGTTGTTCGAATACCTGTTCCATGCGGCCTCGTACAGCACTGGAGTTGTACTTCCCTTGCTGCGGCCCCGGATGGAAGCCATTGAAGCGTGGGGTCAGATTCGGGCGGTCATGGAGGAGCATCCGGGCTATGTCGAACAGGTCTATGAGGAGGTAGCGACACGAGGGCCGTTGACCAGCGCCACCCTCGACGACCCCGGGCGCCGGACCGGTCCCTGGTGGGGGATGGGCAAGGGCTCTTCAGCCCTCGATTGGCTGTATGTCAAGGGAAGGTTGGCGATTTCTCATCGTCCGGCTACGTTCTCTAAGGTCTACGATCTCGCCGAGAGGGTTTATCCGGCGGGCACGCTCGACGGACCTGTGATGGACCCGGAGACTTCGGTGCGGGAACGCACGTTGATCGCCGCCCGGGCGCAGGGCATCGCGACCGTGAATGATCTAGCCGACTATTTCCGGATGCGGGTGGCTGATGTACGGGGGCAGGTCGAGCGCCTGGTGACCGCCGGGGCTCTCCATCAAGTAGAGGTTGAAGGTTGGCCAAAGCCCGCCTATCTGCATCCGGAAGCGACGATTCCCCGCGCTGTGCAAGCCCGGGCGTTGCTATCGCCGTTTGATTCCCTGATCTGGTACCGGGACCGCACGGAAAGGCTCTTCGGCTTTCATTACCGAATCGAGATCTACGTTCCGAAACCGAAACGGCGCTACGGCTACTACGTGTTGCCGTTCCTGCTGGGCGAGGACCTTGTCGCTCGGGTGGATCTCAAAGCCGACCGGCAAGCCGGAGTATTGCTGGTTCAGGGGGCTCATCTCGAACCCGGGTTCCCGGCGGGGTCGGTGACCGGACCGCTTGCGGCAGAACTCGACCTGATGGCCTCCTGGCTCGGTCTCGACGGTGTACATGTCCGTCTCAACGGTGATCTGGCTGCTCATCTCGGGCGGTCCCTGGGCGCCGGTCCGGGCCGGCGATAGGCTTCTACGATCGTGAGAAAGCTCTTCCTGGCCGTGGTCCTGGTGCTCGTCGTGATGATCGGCTTTGTTGTCCTGGCTCCGCAGGCGCCGGACGGCACCTGGATCAACGATGCGGGCGAGAAGATCTCGGATGGTTTGAGAGCCTTCTGGGGCAATCCCGTGACGCCCTAGGCCTCAGGCAGCATCGGCTAAAGGCCGCAGCGGACGCCGGGCGACGACCACCAGCGGGAGCAAGGCTATGAGCCCGCCGACGACGCTGAGTGTGACGTAGCCGGCGCCCTCGAGTACGAAACCACTCGCCAGGCTGGCAAGGGCAGCCGCCATCCACACCAGGGAATCCACCCTCCCCTGCAACGCCGTGCGGGCTTCCTCGGGAACCCCGAGGGTGAGCAAGGAGCTTCCTGCGACAAATCCAAAATTCCAGCCGAGTCCGAGGATGAAGAGAGCAACCGCCAGTTGGGTGCGGCCATCGGTGGGAGCGGTCGCCGCCAGTGCCGCGGATCCGGTCAAGAGGAGGACTCCGGCCACAATGATCTGCACGTGTCCGAACCGATCTGTCAACCAACCGGTCACCGGAGAGAGGGCGAACATCCCCAGGGTGTGGGCGCTGATTACGAAACCCACGGTGCCCAGTCCCAGACCGAGGTGGCGGATATGGAGGGGAGTCATGGCCATGATCAGCACCATGACCAACTGGCCGATGATCATGGCGCTCAGCGCCACCTGTACCTGGGGAAGGCGAAACAGGTCTCGTCGCCGTCCCGGATCTCCCGGAGTCATCAGCGTTGGCGTTCCGGAGCCAGAACCGCCCTCTCGGAGGAAGACGACATACAGAATGGCGGCGGCTGCAAAGAATGCTCCGGAGACCCCGTAGGCCCCGGAAAGCTCGGGGAGACCGGCGGCGATGGCGAGACGGCCGGAAGGTTCGAGCAGACTGGGTCCGACCACTGAACCGATGGTACCCGCCCAGACGATGAGGCCGACGGCCCGGGCCCGGTGATCCGTTTCGTAGAGATCGGCGGCCGCGTAGCGGCTCAGCTGGGTGGCGCTGTGTCCGATGCCCAGCACCAGCAAACCGGCCAGCAGCATCGGGAACGAGGCTGTCACCGCGGCCGTCATGGCGATGGCGGCGCCGGTTGCTGCCGTGACGTATCCAATACTGAGGCCGGCCCGGCTCCCCGTCCGCACGATCAGGATCGAAACCGCAGTTGCTCCCAGGGCAGTGCCAAACGTGCCGATGGCGCCGGGCAGGCCGCTCAACCGGGCCGAACCGGTGATCTGCTCGGCCACGAGGCCTGTAACGGTGACGGCAGCGATGAACCCGGTGTTGGCCACCGCAACGCCTCCGAAGAGGGCGGTGGTGGTGCTACGTCGGGCCGACATTCCGGGCAGTGTACGGGTCGTGGGGCGAGATCTCTCCGGCAAAGCGATGTCTGTTGTAACTCCGGCGTCGCTCAGCCATTCGAGCCGACCGGCCGGATCGGAGAGCGGTCGGCGACTCAGCTCCGGATAACAGCTGCGATCGAGGGGATGGTCGCTTCGGCCCACAACCGGTGGCCTTCCCCGTTGACATGGAGCAAGTCGGCCGAATAGATGCCCGGATCCTCGAAGGCGGCACCGCACCGTTCGCGTATCGGGACTCGGATCGCGCCGGGGTGGCGAGCGGCCACCCGGCTGTGAACCGCATCGGCCCGACCGCTGCGCCACCGCATGATCCTGGACAGCGCAATGGGCAGCCGGGGAATGGTGCCGAGGTCTCCGACGCCGCTCAAAAGAACGGACGGGGTGCAGGTCAGCAGTTTGGCGACGATGGACTCGAGGTTGCTCTCCAGCGTCTTGATCGGAACGCCGTACAGCACGTCGTTGGCGCCGACCGACACCAGGGCGACATCCGGGTTGGTCGCCAGGATCATCGGCACCTGATCGCGGAGCACGTCGCCGGCCCGCGAGCCTCCTACCGCCACACTGTCGATGGTGGTGTGGAATCTTGGGCCGAAATGCGCTCCGATTCGCCGCACCCAGATCTGGTCCGCATCTTCGAGCCCCGGCCCTGTGCAGCTCGAATCACCCAGGACGGCAATCCGGAGCGGGGGCAGATCGGGATTACCGAAGGTTCCTGATGCGTTCTTTCCTACCAGGCTGGGCAGATCCCGGAATCCCGTGTAGAGCACCTCGCCGGCCAAGCCGAAGAAAGCGCCGCTTCCCAACCAAACTGCTGTGTGCAAGAGTCGATTCATGTGCCTGTCACGCTAGTGCGATCCGGGCCTGATAAGTTCAGGTGAGGAGGTACCGATGCGGTTGGGTTTGAATGTCGGGTACTGGGGTGCCGGACTGCGCGGAAACACCGATCTGGTGGAAGAGGCCGATCGCCTGGGCTATCACTCGGTGTGGGCTGCCGAGGCATACGGCGCAGATGTCGTCTCCGTGCTGGCTTGGTTCGGGGCCCGAACGGAGAGAATCGGGCTGGGCTCCGGGATCATGCAGATGCCCGCCCGCACGCCGGCCATGACGGCTATGACGGCCGCCACCCTCGATGAACTGTCGGGCGGACGGTTCCTGCTGGGTTTGGGTTTGTCGGGACCGCAGGTCGTTGAGGGCTGGCACGGCGTTCCGTACGGGAAGCCGCTGGGAAAGACGCGCGAGTACATCTCGATCGTCCGGGCCGCTCTGCGCCGCCAGGAACCCCTCGTCCACGACGGCGAGCACTATCAGATCCCGTACGACGCTGCCGGCGCTACGGGCCTCGGCAAGCCACTCAAACTGATCATTCACCCCCGACGGCCGGACCTGCCGATCTATCTGGCTTCGATCGGGCCGAAGAACGTGCAACTCACCGCTGAACTAGCCGACGGTTGGTTGCCGGTGTTCTACTCGCCGGAGAAGTCGGCAAGCGTTTTTGGTGAACATCTGGCCGCCGGATTCGCGCGTTCGGCGGATCCCGCCAGGCAGGACCGCTTCGATATTGCCCCGTCGGTTTCGGCGGTTGTCACCGACGATCTCGAAGTCGGTCGGAACATGGTCAAGCCGTTCATGGCGCTCTACATCGGCGGCATGGGTGCCCGGGGCAAGAATTTCTACTTCGATCTCGCTTGTCGATACGGCTACGAACAGGCGGCGACGGAAATCCAGGATCTCTACTTGTCCGGGAACAAGGAAGAGGCCATTCAACGGGTCCCCGACCAACTGGTCGATGAAACCAACCTGATCGGGTCCCGCGCTGCGATCCGGGACCGCCTCGCAGCCTGGCAGGAGTCCGGGGTGACGACGCTGCTGATTTCCACGATGGACATTGCCACCGTCCGGACCCTCGCCGAACTGGTTTTGTGAGTCTGATGGAAGTGGATTTTGGCCACGCTGCCGACGACTACCTCCGATACCGGGCGGGTTTCCCGACGGGCTTGTTCGACCGACTCAGCGGCTTCGGGATCGGACGGCCGGGTCAGGCGATCCTTGATCTGGGTACCGGGACGGGCAGCCTGGCCCGTGGTTTCGCCGGGCGGGGGGCCACCGTCACTGCCCTCGACATCTCCGAGGAGATGCTGGCCGCAGCTCGTCGATTGTCTGCTGAAGAAGGGTGCACCATCGATTACCACCTTGCTCCGGCTGAAGATTCCGGTTTGCCTGCGGGGGCCTTCGATGTGGTCAGCGCCGGACAATGCTGGCACTGGTTCGATCGACCGGCCGCCGTCCGGGAGGTTCGGCGACTCCTCAAGCCGGGCGGCCGCTTGGTCATAGCTCACTTCGATTGGATTCCCCTTCCCGGCAACGTGGTCGCCGCCACCGAGGATCTGATTCGCTCGTTCAACCCGTCGTGGGATTTCGGAGGTGGCATTGGAGTCCATTCAGAATGGTTTCGTGACGTGGGTGAGTTCGACAGAATCGAGAGTTTCACGTTCGACGTTCCCGTCATCTACACCCATGCCGGGTGGCGGGGGCGGATCCGGGCAAGCGCCGGAGTGGGCGGCTCGCTTGATTACGACCGAGTAGCTGAGTTCGATACAGCGCTGGGGAGGATGCTGGTGGCAGAGTATCCGGACGATCCGCTTGCCGTTCCCCATCGATGTTTCGCCCTTCTGGCGACCAGACCGCCTCCTCGAGGGGATTGATCGCCGGCGCGAGCGGACCGCGGCACTATCGCCGCGGTCCGTGCTCGCTGTTGGAGGGTTCGTCTATTTGTCGCCGCCCGCGTAGCTGACGAACTCGAACGTCTTGGCGTGCCCGTCCGAATCGCTCACGGTCACGAGGAACTGCTCCCCGGGGGTGGTGTTGGTGAAGAACACCTTCAGGTCCCAGTTCCCCAGGTCGCCCGCCACAGTACTGGCGGATCCGTGTCCTTCCGTGGTCGCGGTGATCTCGGATCCCGGCCGGGCCGTGCCCAAGAAGACGTCATACGGTTCGGGCTCGCTGCACTCGCCGTATTTTTGGCGGGCCGTGAACTCGATCGCCTTCGGCTCGTAGGTGAACGTGAAATCCATGACCTCACCGGTGGAAGTGTGCAGCACGATCGGGAAGGTGGTGGCTCCCTCGAGGCCGTCGAAGTGCAGCTTCAGGTGCCATTCGTGACTCTCGGTCACCAGCCGGGCATTGCCGTACTTGGATCCCAACTCGATAACGGTCCCCAGTGGTGCTGTACCGATGAACTTTTCCCACGGTTCGGAATTGGTGACGTATTTCTGGTGTGCCGTGAACTTCACGTCCGGCTTCTCGGCAACGTCCAGGTAGGCCGTAACCGTTGCCGTGGCCCGGTTTCCGGCGGCGTCCTTGGCAGTGAAGGTCGTGACGTTTTTGCCGGCACTGAGGATGAGAACGATGTGCCACTCACCGCTCTCGAAGACGTCGGCCTCCCACTCGCCGGCGAAGACTCTGGCACCGGGTTCCGTCATTCCCGTGTACTTCAGCTTCTTCTCGCCGAAGTGAGCACCGTCGGCGGGGCTGGTGATGGTGAGTTTCGGAGGAGTGGTGTCGGCAGCTTCGGGTTCTTCGACAGGTTCCTTCTTTGGCTGCTCGGCCGGTTCCTCCGGTTTGTCACTCTTCACCTCGACCGGCTCGTCTTTGGCCGGCGGTTCCTCCGCTACCTCTTCCTTTTTGTCGGCAGGGAGGTCGGCGGTTTGGGTCTCGACGTGTCTTGGCAGGAACACGGAACCTGAGGCAACGGTGTCCGCCTCGTCGCTGAGTTCGGAGAAGCTGGGTGCGAATGCCCCCACTTGAGCCAGGGCAACTCCGGCGGCCAGCATCACAGCGAAGCTGACGGCCAGTATGACGATCGGGCGGTGTTTCATCTTGTCCTCCTGTTGTGGCCACGTAGAGTGGCGTGCTATCACTCTCAGTAGCTACTCGTGTCGGGAGGCAAGAAGGTTTACTCAAATCTCGTATCGCTTCGGGTGGAGGTGTCAACCCCCGTAGAGTCCTATCAAATCAGCCTGTGCGAGGATGTGGCCCTGCATGGCAGCTTCGATGTCTGCCTTGATCGAGGTGGTACCCAGGGCGAGGGTCGTGTCGAGGGCGTAGAGCTTGAAGAAGTACCGGTGAGTACCGACCGGCGGGCACGGGCCACCGAACCCAATGCGACCCCAGCTATTGGTGCCCTGAACGGCTCCGTTCGGGACCCGGCCTGCCGGAATTGCCGACGTGGCAGGGTCGATGTTCCACACAATCCAATGTTCCCAGACGACTTTGGGCGCGGCGGGATCGGGGGCGTCGGGATCGTCGACGATAAGCACCAGGCTCCTGGTCCCGCCGGGTGTCTCGGCGATCTCGAGGGGAGGGCTGATGTCTTCGTCGGTACACGTGTATCGATCCGGTATCGGGGTGTCGGTTTCGAAGGCCGGGCTAGTGATACGCATTGTTACTCCGGGGCCTGTGGTGCCTGCGGGTGATCCGGTGGTTGGAACCGTCTCTGCTGCACAGCCAATCGTCATGACGGAGACCACGACGATCAACAGGCCCTGACGGCGGGCCATGCATCCCCGTTCGGTAGCTATGACGAGACTATCGCACTGCTGCGTCGGGCGGGAGCTGCGTAACATGGTTCCGTGACCCGCCAGATCCTTCCCCTGACACCAGCGCGGTGGCCGGACCTGGAGGAACTCTTCGGTCCGCGTGGCGCCTACGGCGGGTGCTGGTGCATGTGGAACCGGATCAGTAATCGCCATTTCGAGGAAACCACCGGTGATGAGAAGCGGGAGATGCTTCGTGCCATCGTCGATGATCGGGTACCCGGTTTGCTTGCCTACGAAGACGGCTTGCCGGTGGGATGGGTTTCGGTTGGACCCCGTCACGAATTCGGGCGAATCCAGCGCTCCCGGGTGACCAAGGCCGTTGATGACGTCCCTGTCTGGTCAATCGTCTGCTTTGTAATCGAGCGTAGCCACCGGTCGACCGGTGTTGGTACCGAGCTCCTCAGGGCGGCGGTCGAGTATGCCCGGGAGAAGGGCGCTGCCGCAGTTGAGGGGTATCCGGTTGAGCCGCGCCGGGATCGCATGCCCGACATCTACGCATGGATGGGGTTGGCATCGATGTTTGAGGCCGCGGGATTCACCGAGATCGCCCGCCGCAGCGAAACCCGTCCGCTGTTTCGCAAGGTCCTGCACTAGGTCGGCAGCGGTCGGCCATCAGTTGCCCGGCGTCTGCGACCGGCCAGCAGAGCGCCACCGGCCAGCAAGGCCACCGACGCTGCCACCATGCGAACGATCGGCACACCGGTTCTGGGCAGTGTCTCCGGTTGCCCCGCCCGGACGGAAGCGAATAAGGCAGGTTCTGCTCCCTGGGCCACCTGCAGGAACGGGAACGGATCCAACGCTATCCCGGCCGGGTCGTGGAGCTCGAAGTGGAGGTGGGAAGGTGTGTCTTCAGCATTGCCGCTGTCACCCACAAATCCGATGACGGTGCCGGCTTCAACCCGCACCCCAACCTCGATGCCGTCGGCGAGGCCGTAGCCACGGCCGTCGTCGGTGCCGGGTGTGTCATTGTTGAGGTGGAGGTAGAGGCTGCTGCGACCGTCGTCATGGCGAATCCTTGCCACGCAGCAGTCCCCACCGACCTCGTCTCTCACGAAACTGACCGTGCCGGCCGCAGCCGCCACCACCGGAGTCATCTTGTCGGCAAAAATGTCGATGCCCTCATGGCTGCGGCCGCCCGATCGTGGTGCCCCGAAACCGGCCGAGTAGTTCGACGGCCCGACGACCGGAAAGGTGACGCCCGCCACGAGTGTCGCTGGTGAGGCTGCGGGGGGATCTGCCGCGACAGGGGGTTCTTCTGCGGTCGGGTCTGCCGCCTCTGGTTCGGGCGCAGGTTCGGTTGCCGGCGGTGGAGCGACTGATGGGGGAGCTGCATCAATGGGTTCCGCCGGCCATTGTGCGGACCCGCCGGGTGATGGCCACTCGCTGCTTCCTTCGCCGGCGCCGGCCACGGCCGGGGTGGAGACCAGTAGGAGGAGGACGGCAGGGGCGAGAAGAGCGCGACGCAGCACTAAGGAGCAAGTGCCCCGGTCTTGTGCCCCCCGGGCCATCGGTACCTCCGTCCCCGATGGTCGACCACGTCCAGCGGTGGGGTATCTCCATGCCCACCTTCACATTGTTCACGCTATCAGCCCGGGCCCTGTCCCGTCGAGGGGCCTGGAGGAAAAAGTTACTGTCTTGAATCGAACATATGTTCGATAGTATGGACACCGATGGGATACGCAGAACTGCACTGCCACACCAACTTCAGCTTTCTCGACGGAGCTTCACATCCCGAAGCCCTGGTCGAGCAGGCGGTGCGGTTGGGTTACCAGGCCTTAGCGGTTACCGACCATCACGGCTTCTACGGGCTTGTGAAGTTCTGGCAGGCGGCCCGGGAAGCGGGACTGCCGGCCGTGTACGGGGTGGAAATCGGCTTGGCCCGTGAGGCGGTCCAAGCAGTGATCGGTGATCGGCCATCAGCCGTCGGTGATCCACTGGAGCAAGCGACCCGTCGCGATTACGAAAAGGTCGAAACTGATGACGGGGAACTGACGGTCGACAACTCCGGCGGTCCCAGGAGGGGGCGATCCAAGCGCATGCACGGGTCCAAGCCCGTCGATCGTCCTGCCACCGACCACCTCGTCCTGTTGGCTCCATCGCCGCGGGGATACGCCGCCCTCAGCCGGTTGGTTGCACGGGCCCAGTTCCGAGGCGAGAAGGACGCTCCCCGATACACCTGGTCGGATCTAGCCGGCGCGGCCCGTAAGGGAGAACTGTATGCACTGACCGGCTGCTGGCAGGGCGCCGTGCCTCGCGCCGCCCAGCGTGGTGATCTTGACGGTGCCCTGGGTTCTGCCGCCCGGTTGCGGGATCTCTTCGGGCGGCGTCTCCACATCGAGCTCTGGAATCACCGGATGCCGGAGGACGACCTCCGCAACGATGTGCTGTGGGAGGTAGGACGCCGCCTGCAGCTTCCGGTCGTGGCCACCAACAACGTCCACTACGCAGATCCGGAGGACGCGGACCTGTCCGAGGTCCTGGCCGCCATTGGTGGCCGGCGCAGCCTCGAGGAAGGGGACGGGCATCGTCCTGCTACGAATGAGCGGTACCTCAAATCTCCTGAGGAGATGCATCACAGGTTCGTCCGCTATCCAGGAGCGGTGCAGAGGGCCGGGGATCTCGGCCGGAGGCTGGCGTTCGACCTGCAGCTGGTGGCACCGCAGCTGCCCGATTTTCCGATGCCGGGACATTATCGGGACGAAATGGACTACCTCAGGCACCTGACATTCGAGGGAGCCAGGGAGGTGTACGCAGGTCGCTCCGGGGGGATAGACCCGCAGGCGGTGCAGCGGTTGGAGCATGAACTGGGCGTGATCGAGCGCCTCGGTTTTCCCGGGTATTTCCTGGTGGTGTGGGATATCGTCAACTTTGCCCGCTCGCAGGACATCTACTGTCAGATTCGCGGGTCCGGCGCCGATTCGGCGGTCTGCCGGTGTCTCGGACTGACCAAGGTCGATCCGATCCGGCTGCATCTTCCGTTCGAGCGTTTTCTTTCCGACGAGCGAGGACGCCCACCCGACATCGACCTGGATCTCGAGGCCGACCGCCGGGAAGAGGTCATTCAGTATTGCTACCGCCGCTACGGGCGGGAGCGGGCGGCCATGGTGGCCAACGTGATCACCTATCGGGCCCGGTCGGTCCTGCGGGACGTCGGCAAAACGTTTGGATTGACTCAGGCTCAGGTGGACGGGCTCTCAAAATATGTTGACACCCGCGATCCGTCCAAGCTTCGCCTCGAGGCTCCACTTCCGGCGGGGATGACCGCCGACTTCATCTACGACATCTGTCACCGGCTCGACGGGTTCCCCCGACACCTGGGGATCCACTCCGGCGGGGTGGTGATCGCCGACCGTCCTCTCTGGCAGGTGGTGCCCCTCGAGTGGGGCCGGATGGAGGGTCGTTCGGTTCTCCAGTGGGACAAGGACGATTGTGCGGCGATTGGCATCGTCAAGTTCGATCTGCTCGGTCTGGGGATGCTCAACGCGCTCCACCTGGCGGTCGATCTGATCCGTGAGGCACACGGCATCGAAGTCGATCTGGCCACCATCGACCAGGAACCGGCCATCTACGAGATGCTCACCACTTCAGACACGGTCGGGATGTTCCAGGTGGAATCGCGAGCCCAGATGGCCACATTGCCCAAGATGAAACCGAAGACGTTCTACGATCTTGCCGTTGAGGTGGCTCTGATTCGACCCGGTCCGATCCAGGGCCAGTCGGTCCACCCCTATCTGCGGCGCCGCAACGGCGAAGAACCGGTTCGTTTTCCTCACCCCTCAACTGAGCCGGTACTGGCCAAGACGCTCGGAGTGCCCATCTTCCAGGAACAGCTCATGGAACTGGCTCGTATCTGTGCAGGGTTCGACGGCGGCCAATCGGACCGGCTCCGTCAGGCCATGACCCACAAGCGTTCCTCAGAAGCCATGGGGAAACTCCAGGACGAGGTGTATCGGGGAATGGCCCGGAAGGGTATTGCCGGGGCTGCCGCCGACGAGATATGGGAGAAGCTGCAGGGATTCGCCTCTTTTGGTTTCCCGGAGAGTCACTCGGTTTCGTTCGCATACATCGTGTACATGTCGGCCTGGTTGAAGTATCACTGGCCGACCGAGTTCCTGGCCGGGTTGCTCAACGCCTATCCGATGGGTTTCTACAGCCCCAATTCGCTGGTTCAGGACGCCGCCCGGCACGGGGTGGTGACGCTGCCACCCGATGTCAACCGGTCGTTCCATGATTGCACCATCGAACCAAACGACGCCGGTCCCGACGACGTTGTGACGTACTACGAGAAGTCGTGGCGGCGGGGGAGGGGCGCTGTGGACGATCCGGTCCGTCCGGCGGTAGCAATGCGCATGGGCTTGCGCTACGTGCGCAACCTGGGCGATACGGAGATCACCCGGATCGAAGCAGCCCGTCAGATCGGCGGTGCCTTCGCAACTCCCGAAGACCTGGCCCAGCGGACCGGCCTGCCGGTCGATGCGCTCGAGGCGCTGGCCGGTGCGGGAGCGCTCGAGAGTCTTGGTTTGTCCCGGCGGGCCGGAATGTGGGCGGCGGGAGCGCTCGCCGAGATCGACCCGCAGCGCCTGCCGCTGGCTCCCGGCCTCGAGGCCCCTGCCTTGCCGGGTATGAGCGATAGAGAAGAACACCTCGCCGACCTGTGGGCTACCGGTGTCTCGACGGCGCACCCGGTCCAGTTCATCCGTACCCGACTGGACGATCTGGGCTGTCTGCCCATCAAAGGGATCCTGGCGTTGCGCCGCAACGGGGTGCGGGCCACGGTGGGAGGCATCGTCACCCACCGCCAACGGCCTGGTACCGCCAACGGGGTGATCTTCTTCAATCTGGAGGACGAGACCGGCATCCTCAATGTGGTCGTGCTGCCCGACATCTGGCAGGCCAACCGGGAGGTGGCCCGGCGCCACCCCGGCCTGGTGCTCGATGGCGTGGTTGAGTACCGGGATGGGGTCACCAACTTTGTGGCTCGCCGTTTTTCGCCGTGGCCGGTTGAAGGGGTCACCTCCCGGGATTTCCGCTAGGTAGCGGTCGCCGGCGAGTCTGTCGGAAAGTCCAAGGAATCCAGATCCGGGTAGGGACTTTCTCCTCTATCAGACGGGTCGGGGCAGAGAGACAGTGGAAGAGCAGGCATCTTGCCTCGACCGTGCGCTCGGAAGGAGGTTCCGTCGTGCAAACCGTCGATCCCCGGACCGTCAGGCCCGAAACAGATGTGGGTCGGCCCAAAACCCCTGAGGCCGCTTCGCGGCCGGTTCCCGTGTTGACGACCATCCTGTTCGTCCTGGCCGTTGTTGTCCTGGCCGTGGTCGTGGTCGTGTTGACGACAGGGGCGCCGGTTGCGGAGATCCATGACTCGTGGATGAACTATCCGGCCTACGGGGCGGCAACCGAGATCCACGACTCGTGGGTCAACGTGGCCAACCTGGCCCCGGTGGAGATCCACGATTCGTGGATGAACACCCCGTAGACAATCGGAGCGCGGCGCCCAGTCGTTGGACGCCGCGCTCTGCGTTCGGACTGCTTTTCTAGCCCTGCGGTCCGGCAGCCACCACTTCGGGTGTTGCCGAGTATTTCGTAAAGTTGTCGCGGAACATACCGGCCAGCTTGCGGGCCTGCACGTCGTAGGTCGCAGGGTTTTCCCACGTGTCACGGGCAATCAACAGTTTGGTCGGGACCCCCGGGATCTCGGTCGGTACCTGCAACCCGAACACCAGGTCTTCGATGTACTCCGCGTTGTCCAGTTGGCCGGCCAGGGCGGCGTTGAGCATGGCCCGGGTGTGGGGAATCCGGATCCGGTACCCGATGCCGTGCGGGCCACTCGTCCAACCGGTGTTGATCATCCACAACCCCGGGTTGAACTCGTCGATCTTCTCGGCGAGCACCTTGGCGTAATAGGAAGGCGGCAGCGGCAGAAACGGTGCTCCGAAACAAGGGGAGAAGGTGGCGACCGGTTCGTTGACGCCCCGCTCGGTTCCCGCCAGCTTGGCCGTGTAACCGGACATGAAGTAATACATCGCCTGCTCGCGGGTCAATCGCGAGATGGGAGGCAGCACTCCGAAAGCGTCCGCCGACAGGAAGACAATGTTGTTCGGATGGCCCGCGACTCCGGTCCGAATGACGTTGGGAAGATGTAACAGCGGGTACGAACAGCGAGTGTTCTCCGTGTTCGAGGCGTCTTCCCATTCGGGATGGCGGCTATCGGGGTTCAACACCACGTTTTCGAGAATGGTCTCGAACTGGTTGGCGGAATCGTAGATGAGGGGCTCGTCTTCCTTGCTCAAATTGATGACCTTGGCGTATGAGCCACCCTCGATATTGAAGATGCCGTCGACACCCCAACCGATCTCGTCGTCGCCGATCATGCCACGGGTTGGATCCGTTGCCAGAGTCGTCTTCCCGGTTCCAGAAAGGCCGAAGATCACTGCCGAGTCGCCGTCCGGACCGACGTTCGCCGAAGCGTGCATGCTGAGCACACCCGCTTTGGGTAGCAAGTAGTTCATGACTGAGAACACCGATTTCTTCATCTCACCCATGTAGGTCGAACCACCGATGAGCAGGACCTTGTGAACGAAGCTGATCATGATGAAGACTTCGCTGCGGGTTCCGTCGCGATCCGGGTCGGCTTTGAAATGGGGGGCGTGCACGATGGTGAAATCTGGCATGAAAGGCTCGATCTCGTCGTCATGCTCGTAGGTCCGGGGCAGCCGGAACATGTTGCGGCAGAAGTGGGCATGCCAGGGTGTTTCGGTGATCACGCGCACGGCCAGGCGGTATTGGGGGTCGGCGGCCGCATAGACGTCCTGGATGTACAAGTCCTGCTTGCCGAGGTATTCAGTTACCCGGTCGTACAGGGCTTCGTACACCTCGGTTTCGATTGGATGGTTGACGTCGCCCCACCAGATGTCCTTTTCGGTCGTCTCTTCCCGGACCACAAACTTGTCTTTGGGGCTGCGGCCCGTGTAGGGCACCGTCGAAACGACGATGGGTCCCTGATGAGCGATGACGCCCTCACCGCGCCGGAGCGTGTGCTCGACAAGATGCGGCGTCGAAAGATCCCAGTACACCTCGCGTTCGGGAGTGATGCCGTGGGCCGTCAGATCCTGCATGGTTACCTCTCGTGGTCGTCTCGGGCAGAAGCTTACTGGCCCGGCGAGACGACTCTGGTGGCCGGCGATATTCGCCACAATGCGCCAACCTCTTGGTGAGGCTGCAACCATGGACCTCGTGATCGGCACATTGAACGAGGGATCGCTGCACGCGGCTTTGAAACTCTGGTATGCGCGTCCTGGTGATCTGATCGAGCACCCGATCGATGGCTACGTGATCGACCTGGTTCGGGGGGAACTCCTCATTGAGGTGCAAACCGGCGGTTTCGCCCCACTGCGCGTCAAACTCGAGGATCTGACGACGCGTCACCGGGTGCGAGTCGTCGCACCGATTCCGTTGACCCGGACCATTGTCCGCGTCAGCGATGACGGTGAGCTGCTATCGAGGCGACGTTCTCCGAAACGTGGGCGTTATGAGGACGTATTCACCAAATTGGTGAGTTTCCCAACCTTGATCGATCATCCCGGCTTTGAACTCGACGTACTCCTGACGATGGAAGAAGAGGTGCGGGTGCATCGCCCGGGGCAGGCCTGGCGTCGGAAGGGCTGGGTGGTGCTGGGCAGGGCTTTGGTCGAGGTTGCGGAGAGCTTGCGGATCCGGTCATCGGCCGATCTGGTTCAGCTGCTACCGACCGGCCTGCCGGAGCCCTTCACGACGGCTGATATCGCCGGGTTGGCCGGCGTATCCCGGCGCGCGGCACAGCACATGGCGTATTGCCTGCGCGCCACAGGCGCAATTGAAGTGACGGGCAAAGAGGGGAACTCGGTTCTCTACCTTCGAGCCGCCTGACCTGCTATCCGCCTAGTTGCCCGTCCGCCCACGGGCCACAATACGGCCAGTGGCCGTTCCACCCGTCTCGAGCGACCAACCAGGCAGTCACGGCGGTGTTGGCGGAGGCATCGTAGGGGCTGGCCCCTTCCCACCCGGCTGATGCGGCGCGGCCGTCCCAGTAGTTCATGGAGTGCTGGTACAGACCGATGAAAGGACCGGCCGGGTTGTATGCGGAGGGGTCGTAGTTCGATTCGCAGCGGGCGACCAATACGGCCTTGTCGAGGTCTTCCGCCGGGAAGTATGCAGAGGCCAGATCTCGCATTTCGCTCTCACTGAGGGGGCTGCTCGACGGGACCGTGGTGGTGGTGGTCGGGGGCTCCGTGGTGGTTGTGGTGGTGGTCGGGGGTTCCGTGGTGGTGGTGGTCGGGGGCGCGGTGGTGGTTGTCGTGGCCTGGGGAGAGGTGGTTGTCGTGACCCGCGCCGCAGTTGTGGTCGTGGTTGGGGGTTCCGTGGTGGTTGTGGTCGGCGGCCGCCGGTCTTCTTCGGCGAAGGAGGCGACGGTCAGTTCGGCGGCAGGTTCGTCGACCTCGGTGGCGATCCCGGATTCGGCGGGGACGGTGGTTTGGAGTTGATTCGCAAAGACAAAGGCAGTTACTCGACCGGTCGTGGCACCGGCGTCTGCGGCCAGCACAAGGGGCTCCTCAGCCACAACCGCCGGCGTCTCCGGGCGCGAGGTATCGGCACCGTTGGGAGAGAACGTTGCAAAACCGACGAACGTGACGAGGATGATGAGGGTGCCCAGTCCAACCAGGGCCGACCGCGCATTGCGCATGTGGGCTACTCCGCCTTCGTTTGCGCCCCAACCCAGCATCGGAGCGTGAGCGCAGGCTAACGGGCCGTTGGGCGCAGCCCAAGCCCGGGTCTGGGAGTAAATGGTAGAACGTGGACCACCTAGACCGCATCGAGCGAGAAGACCCGGATCGAGCGGGTCGTTTCGTCTTCGTAGTCCTGCCAGCCATCGAAGAGTTGAATCAGGTCTGGCCACACCTTCGCCTTTTCATCGGGTGGCAGAAGGCGGGCCTTCACAGTCCAGTGTCGTTGCGCCACCTGCACGTTTCCGGTCGGGTCATGCAGCAGGTTTGTCGACCACCCCGGATGATCCGGCCGTCCGTAGTTGGATGCAACTACCAGCAGACGTGTGTCCTGCTCCAGGTAGAACAGGGGGACCGTATGGGGCCGAGCGGTCTTGTGGCCGGTGGAAGTGAGAAGCAGCGTCGGGTACGCCCGCGACCCCAGGGAGAGGAGGCCACCACGGGTCGGTGTGTAGAGCATCCGGTCGAGGCGGCTGACCACCTTCGGTCCCAGCCAGGTTCGTGCGAAGGTTGTCGAAGCAACCCTCGAGAACCATCGGCGATAGTGATCGACAAAGCTCACGGGCTCTCCAGGACGACGGATCCCGGCCTGCTCTCGAGAGAGGGCCAGGCAAGGCTGCGTTAGGATACCGGCGATGAAGGGCGACATCATCCTCGTAGGCGAGGAACACAAGAGCGCGGCCGACTTGATCATCGACAAACTGTTTGAAGAGATCAGTCGATCCGTCCGCCGGTACACCATGACCGTGGCCGGAGAGTCGGGGAGCGGTAAGTCTGAGACCGCCCGCGCACTTGCGGACACGCTCGGGGAACGAGGCGTCAAGGCGGCGGTTCTCCAGCAAGATGATTACTACGTGCTTCCCCCCCGCTCGAATGACGAAGCGCGCCGTGCCAACTTCTGTTGGGTGGGAACCACCGAGGTGCGGATCGAGTTGCTGGACGAGCACCTCGCCGCGGCACGGGAGGGGGTGGCGTCTCTCGTGAAGCCGCTGGTGATCTACGCAGAGAACCTGATCACTGAGGAGACCATCTCGCTCGACGACGTGGAGGTGGTAATCGCCGAGGGCGTGTACACGTCACTTTGCCAAAACGTCGATCGGCGCGTTTTCATTGCCCGCAACCGTCTCGAGACTATGGAGCATCGCATGCGAAGGGGTCGGGAGGAATTCGACTCCTTCATCGAAGACGTGCTCAAGGCCGAACACGAGATCATCTCTCAGCATCGTGGTATTGCCGACGTTGTGATCACCCGGGACTATGACGTCGAGTTCGTAACGGTGTGATGGCTTCCAACCTGCCGGGCGAGTACGACTTCACTACCGGCCGGGTCTCCTTTGCGGCGGGGTTGCGGCCCCAGGACGCGATCGCGCTGCCGTTGGGCGAGGCGCTCGACCTGCTGAGGCGCCGGTTGGGGGAAGCGGTCGATGTCGCCCTCTCGCCTGCTGCAGTCGATCTCGACCAGTCTTTGGCCGACCTGCCCGTCGAGGTAGTTTCCCCGCGGGCTCGAGAGCCCGATTCGTCGTGGCTGCGGCGATCCAACATGGTCGGCATCAACGTTCGGACAGTGAACGACTACGCCGGGGTCATCAAGTATGCCCTGACGCTTCCGGCTGCCTTCGATTCGATTCACTTGCTGCCGATCTGGGAACCGGGCGTTGTCGAAAGCCTCTACGGGATAGCGGGATGGAACCTCAACCACGAGTTCTTCTCGGACGAGTTGAGGGTGCTGGCGCCCCACGTCGACACTATTGAGCGACAACTGCGGGCTGTGTGCAACGTGTTGCACGTCATGGGCAAGACGGTCGGAATGGACGTTATTCCTCACACCGATCGATTCTCAGAGGCGACCGTCGGTACGCCGGACCTATTTGAATGGATGCGGGTCCTGGATCGGAAGATCGTCGATCAGTCCGAGTCCCTTCACGAGATCGTCGAACAGACAATCTTCTCGTGGCTGCAAGGGGTCGGCCCGGCCGATCCGTCCCTTCGCTTGCCGGTCGACGGGGCTTCCCTGTTCGCCGCTCCGGAACGGGGGCGTCTCGCGATTTTGTTCGGCGATCCTTCAGATCTTCCGGGGCGGACGCAACGGCGAGTCGACCTGATCAATCACCTCAAGCGCCAAGGCCTAGAACCGGTACCGGCGACAATGGGCGTGCCTTTTCGCGGCATCATGGTGGATCCGGACGCCAAACAAATAGACGCAGACCAGTACGGCATGGAGTGGCCCAATTTCGTGATCACGCGGCCGCAAGGGATGTCCCGGGTCTTTTCGCCGCTGGCCAGATTCAAGCTCTACGGCCGCCTCGACGACAACGCCAACTGGGAGATCGATTTCGCCCGACCGCGACCGCATGTATGGGAATACGTCTGCAACCACTTTGCCGAGACTCAGCACACTGGCAATTTCGACTTCATGCGCGGCGACATGTCGCACGTGCAGATGCGACCGGCGGGTGTGCCGGATGACGTCGGTGAGTACTACGACATCCTCGGGGCAGTGAAGACCCATATTCAGCAGCAGGCCGGGGTTCCATGGTTCGGATACTTCGCCGAGACGTTCTTGCCTCCCCGCGACACGTTCCAGTTTGGTGAGGAGCTCGACCATCTCGAAGCCTCACTGGCAGATGCCACGCTTGGAGACCTGCAATCGACGGTGATAGGCAGCCCGACATTCCTCGGTCGGTTCCGTCGGTACCTCGACGATCTTGCCACCCGGCGGACCGCCCCGGCCTTCACTGTCATGACCGCCGACAAAGATGATCCGCGATTCGATGAGATGTATCGCGGTGGGAATGAGGCCCGGCTGTTCACAGCGTTGTTTCTGCCCGACATGCCTTCATATACCGGTCTCGGTTTCGAGATCAGGGACGTTCACCTTGAACCCGTTGAGAACGAGCGCTACACCAAGCTCTTTGTGTTCCGGGAACGGGGCGAATCGAACGTCTATCCGTCGAAGGCGCGCCACGGAAACCAATTCATGTGGGGAGAAAACCAGGCTCTGTTTGATCGGTTGACGGCTCTCCGGCTCTATGCAGACGGCATCCTTCCGTCAATTGCCGGCTCATCAACCCGCTGGCTGATCCCCCCCGATGCCACCACACATCGAGGAATCGCCGCCTGGACCCAGGCCGGCGCGGCCCGGTGCGTGTTCGTGGTCAACTACGAATTGACCAAGGGCTCCGGGTACTTCGGGATACCGGCCCTTGACCAGAAGGCGGTCCTGCTGGCGGACTACTCGACCGTGGACCGGATCGAGGCAATTGACCGCCGTCTCGAGGGCAACGGGTTCTTCCACCGTTTGGAGAACCTGGCCCCGGGGGAGGGGCGCGTGTACCGCATCGAGCAGCAGCAGACTGATTAGTGGGCGTTTGGCTCCCATCCCTTGGCCCTTTCGCGGGTCTGTGATTCTCGGCGATAGCATGGCGGGAATACCAACGAAAGGAACCACCGTGGCAATGAGCGCCAAACTCCAGGATGCGTACAACGACCAAATCACGCTCGAGTTCGCATCGTCATACGCCTATCTGCAGATGGCGGCCTTTCTCGATGACGCCAATCTTCCCGGATTTGCCAACTGGATGCGCCAGCAGGCCGAAGAAGAGCGAGTCCATGCGATGAAGTTTTTCGACTTTGTGCTCGACCGCGGCAACGAGATTGAACTGCGCTCGATTCCTGCTCCCTCCAGCGACTACACCTCGCCGTTGTCGGTCTTCGAGGCTTCACTGGCCCATGAGCAGAAAGTGACTGCGTCCATCCACGACTTGTACAACCATGCCAACGAGGAGAAGGATTTTGAGAGCCTCCCGCTGCTGCACTGGTTCATCACCGAACAAGTCGAGGAAGAATCAACCGTGTCCGAGTTGATCGAACAGATAGCGATGGCCGGGGACAACGGCGCTGCTTTGCTGTTGCTGGACCGGGAACTGGGAACCCGGGTGCCGGGGCCGGAATAGGAGGCCGCTCAGGCCACCGACCAGGCGAGCAGTATCTGTCCGAGGTAGTAGAACGGCAATCCCCAGAACCGGTTGATTGGCCCGGGGGCTACGAAACGATTGCGAGCAACCGCAAGATCGGATAGGTAGAAGGCGGTAGCTCCGATCAGGATCAAAGGGGTGTTCCCGGCGGCTGTGGACCCAACCGCCGCCGCAACCATGGCTGAGATGATCACGACATAGGCCATGACCGGACCGGTCATCTCAGAAGCAAGATGCGGTCGGAGCCAGCGAACGACCACGAGGCCGGCGCCGGTGGCCACGACGGCGCCGGCTAAGAACGGTCCGACGGAGACTCCAGCTTGGACGAAGGCGATCACGTAGATGAGGTGTCCGATCAAAAAGGCCACGAGACCCGTCAGGAACCACGATCGGGCCGTTCCCAGAAGGGCCACGTCGCCCATGAAGCCAAAGACGAGCCCAACCAGAATCCACCGGCCGTAGGGTGAAGCGGTTGCTCCGAGCGTCAGAGCCAGTCCGAGAAACCCGGCCGAGGCAACCGGCTTGGCAACCAAGCGAAGCGGCAAGTGGCGGTGCTCGCCGACCAGCGTCACCGCAAGTCCGGCGACCGTCATTGCTACGAAGAACCAGTCCACAGTCAGCTTTCGGTGAGGCGCTCGATGGACGCGGCGGCGATCGAATCCCACTCGATTGAGGTTTCGTCGATCAACGCGGAGTGATCTACCCCCTCGAACTCGAGGTAGCCGACGCTGTCGCCGCTTGCCCGGGCTCGTTCCATGTAGGCACGGCTGTGCTCGACCGGCACATGCTCATCGGCCGTGCCGTGCGCAACCAGTTGCGTTACCCCGAGCGGCAGGAGATCCATCGGCGAAGCGCCGGAGTCCGGGGGATTGCCGAAGAACTGCTCGACCGCGTCGTCGCCGAGATGCTCGTCCCCGGCTCTGAGGAGATCGACCACTGCGGCCAGGGCTACGGCCAGATGAGCGGGCACCGCGGGCGCCGCCCACGGCGAATCGGCCGGGAGGCGGGTCCGCCCGGCCGCCCACAATGCAAGCTGACCCCCGGCCGAGTGTCCGGCGATCGCTACCCGATCCATATCGAGCAGAGCATCGGCGGTGAGGCCGACCAGGTGATCAACCGCGACCGCCACGTCGGAGAACGCATCCCGCCACCCGCCGCGACTGCGCCGGTATTCGATGTTCCAGGTGGCGATTCCCCGATTAGTCAGGTCGACGGCCAGACCGTCCATCAGGTCCCGTTGCCAGTGTGCACGCCAGAAGCCGCCGTGAATGAGGGCGGCCACCGGATGCGGGCCCGGGCCGGCGGGAACCCGCAGATCACCGACCTGATCGGGATGGGGACCATAGGCGAAGGTGGACACGGGAACGGCGTTGCGAAATACGAGGTGGCGGAGGGCGTCGCGGTAGCCGTTGGTGCCGCGCCCGTAGATGGTGGCGATACAAACAGGAGAGATGACCGAATGCGACCGCCAGGCCTCGCGGCTCGTGATATCAGAGATATGGACCTCGACTACCGGCTTCTCGACCGCCTCCAGGGCATCGTGGATGGCGTACGAATAGTGAGTGTATGCGCCCGGGTTGATGATAATTCCGTCCGCGTCTCGCCCGGCGTTGTGGATCCGATCGATCAGGGCCCCTTCGTGGTTCGATTGGAAGGTGTCGACCGTCACCCCGAGACCGGCGCCCCACGAGCGGCACGCTTCTTCGAGGTCGGGGAGCGTCGTAGACCCGTAGATGTCGGGACGCCGGGTGCCGAGCAGGTTGAGGTTCGGTCCGTTCAGGACCAGGACACGAGTGGGAGGCGATTGCATTCCTTCAGGCTATCGAGCCCGGTCGAATCCTCCCAACGTCCGGGTGTCTGCACATTCCGGTGTTGGGCTCAGGTAAACCTTTTCGACCGCCGATACGAGTAACTAGGCGAGATGGCTGGGAACGCCCGTTGGGCCGCATGGAGAGCTGGATGCAAGCAGCAGATCGAGGGATCGTTACGCTCCCCGAGCGTTTCGAAACCTTCTACCAGCGCGAGTTCAGGTCCGTTGTCGGTTTGGCCTACGCCCTCTCAGGGAGCCGCTGGGCGGCAGAGGACCTTGCTCAGGAGGCCTTTATTGCGGCCCACCGGAAATGGGATCGCATCGGCGAGTATGAATCGCCGGGTGCGTGGGTCAGGAGGGTGGTAGCCAACATGGCAGTTTCGCTCTACCGGAAACGAGCTTCTGAAGCCCGGGCGATGGCCCGGATGGCGGTCCGTCGCCAGGAAGCACTCCCGGCGCTCGATGCGCATGACGATGAGTTTTGGGCGGCCGTCCGGGCACTTCCCAAACGGCAAGCTCAGGCCATCGCCCTTCACTACCTCGAGGATCGGCCCATCGCGGAGGTAGCCGACATTCTCGACTGTTCGCCGTCCACAGCGAAGGTCCACCTCCACAAGGGCCGGATCCGGCTGGCGGAACGGCTCGGGACCCCGCCCGGGGAGAACGCATGACACTCGACGATCGCGGCCGCCGCGCAGCACAGAACTTGAAGGAGAAGGTGAATCAGGCACCCCTCATGCTCATGGAGCAGGGAGTGCCGGGCGCCCGAGTCGCCGGCCGCCAGTCGCGACTGCTGTCGTTCGCAGGCGCTTTCGCAGCGGTTGTGCTCTTGGTCGGGCTGACCGTAGTTCAGATCGATCTGTTCGCTCCGCAGACCGACACGTCGACCACCAGTGATACCTTCCCGGTCAATACAGTTCCGATCGAGGAGACGACCACGACCACAACGCCTTCCACTACGGTCGCTGAAACGGTGCCGTCCACAATGCCGCCGGAGACAATTCCGGTCACCACCCCCGAGGACGAGATCGCGCCCCCCCTCTCCGTCACGTATCCCGAGCCCGGGGCCGTCGTGGACGAGCAGTCGCTCAAGTTCGAAGGCACCACAGAGCCGGGGGCTGTGGTTGCGGCCGGGCCTTACGAGGCAGATGTGAACGAGGATGGGGACTGGTCAATCGTTCTGCTTCTCAATCCGGGTGGGAATCTGGCTTCATTCACTTCGACCGACGCCGCCGGCAACGTCTCCACAGCGACCGTGTCGGTGACGTACGAGGCGCCGGCCCCGAAAGAGGAGCCGCCCCCGGTGGAGTTCACGGCTTTCCAGAAGTGGGGATCGTGTGCGGAAAACCCGCCGTATGACGAGTTCTCCGGAACAGCCAAAGCCGGCACCAAAGTCTTCATCCAGTCCGAATACGGTTCCGGGTCGGCCACCGCGGCCGCCAACGGTGAGTGGTACGTGAAGGTTTTCTTCGAAACCGCTCCCTATGGCGTCACTTTTGAAGTGAAGGCCAGGGACGATTTCGGCAACAAGGTCGTTTTCGACTTCACCAGCTACGTCGAGAAATGAAGGCGGGTCCCGGGCGAGAAATGGTCGGTCTCGAGGTCCTCGGCCATTGCCAGGGTGGAAAGGTCAAACCGACCCCGCTCTAGCCCGTAACGCCGGTCAAACTCGGTGACGATCGCAGCCATGACATCGTCACGCGTAATCCCGGGCACGGCGCCGGCCAGGTCTCCGGAAGTAGCCGGATCCCAGGGGAGGTCCAGAGCCTCGTACACGGGGACGAGCACCTCGGCGATGCGGTCCCCCCCATTCACGACAATCACGCCACCAACATGCGCTGCCCGACCGATGATGCGCTGCCCGGTTCCCATCACCTTGTGGCGGCCCGAAACGTTGATGCTGTATGCGCCCGGGCAGTACTCGCCGGGAACCTCGCCGATCCGGGCATCGGCACCGAGGGATCGGAACGCTGCCACCAGCGTGGCGGTGAGGCGCTCGAAGCGTTCTGTGATCATCTCGCGGGGCTTGGCAGATGGAATCGTCCAGGAAAAGGCAATGGTCCCACTGTGGAAAACGGCTGCTCGTCCGCCGGCCAGACGTTCGATGGCTTCGTATCCGGCCGACCTGCTCGTCTCGACTGCGCGAACGTAGCCCGCACTGACCACATCCCGGCGCCCAAAAGCCACGATAGATCCGGGTTGGTGCAGCCGAAGAGTCTGCCCGACGGTTCCGGTAGCGGCCCTTCGCAAGAGGGCATGGGATACCGCCGTGTCAAAGGCCGGCCGCTCGGAGTATTGCTCGGTCAGGAGTTGGATGGTCATCCCGGCCAGTATCCCAAACTTCTTCCGCCAGAGCAGTTCCCATGCGATATGTTGGAACTAACGCGAGGTCGGCGGCGTCTCAATGGTGAAAGGCAGCCGGACCGTGCAAAAGGGGTTCAGGTTGGTCAAAGGTCGATCGAGCATCATCGTCGGGCTGGCGGTGGCCGGGGCATTGATGACCGGCTGTGCCTCCGACCCTCCGCTGGCGGATCTCGGTCACATGACCGAGCGCTGGATAGCGGCGGTTCCCGAGCAGACAACCACTACCTCAACGCCGGTGGTCGCAGCTCCGGTTGGCCTGCTGGCGGCCGGAGAACAGCGGGTGGTTGACTGGGTCAACGACCCGCTCACTGTTGTTTCGCCGAATCCAGCATCATCACCGGAGGAAGTGGTAGGTGCTGTGTGGTCCGGTTCCACCCGGGGAGATCGCTACGTTCAGGCCAGCCGCTCCACCATCGGGGCGGCACTTCCGGGAATCGAGTTTCCTGCGCTCATCCCCCAGGAGGTCGCGTACATCACCAGCCAGCTGGTATTCGACCCGGCAACCGGTGAGCTGGCCTCAGACGCCGCGGCGGCCTTCGGGTTGTGGTCTGACAAGCCGTACACCAAGAGCCGGACCGTTGCCCAACGTGCGGTTCTGATGGTGGCGGTCGATGAACCGCCCCTCGACCCGGTTGTCCCGGACACGATCGGGGTGCCCGAAGCGGCACCCGGCGACACCCAGTGCGACGAGCTGACCGGCAGTACGGTCGAGGATTGCGGTCCGGTGATACTCGAGGGGGGAAGCCCGGCCTGGTCGTTGAATGTGCAAGACGGTTGGCGGCTCGTCTGGTCCGCCAACGGCTATTCATACGATTTGTTCGTTCGGAACGCCGCTGCCGTCGATCTTCTCGCCGACATGGCGGGTTCCAGCGAAGCATTGATACCGGCGATGGCGGCCATGGCAGGAGCAGACGGGGCGGAAGCGGAACCGGCCGCTCTCGAGACCGAGGAGTCGACTGCAGCCGCCGGCTCCTGAGATTGTCTGGCCCCGGCGATAGGCTGAGTCGTCGCTCAGTAAGGAATCCGGATCTTTCACGGTGGCAACTGGTTCGCCTACCTGCGATACGACGAAGAGCAGGACCGCCCGCACGTTGATCGCGCCCTATTGCGCCGGGTCCTGGCGTACGGGCGCCCCTACCGGTCAGATCTCGTCGTTGTACTCGTCACCATTCTCGTCATCTCTCTCCTGACCCTCGTGCCGCCCCTTCTGATGCGCGAGCTCATCGACCGGGCCATCCCCGAAAAGGACATCCGGCTGCTGACCTATCTGGGTCTCGGCATGGTGGCGGTTCCGATCGTGAACACGGTGGTCGGCACCCTGCAGCGCTGGATGTCGGCGCGGGCGGGAGAAGGCATCATCTTCGATCTCCGCCGCCAGCTCTACCGGCATCTGCAGGGCATGTCGCTTCGGTTTTTCACGTCGACCCGCACCGGTGAGTTGGTTTCTCGGCTGAACAACGATGTTGTCGGCGCCCAAAACGCCATCACCGGCACCTTCATAACGATTGCTTCGAATATCGTCACCGTCACGGCCATTCTCATCATCATGGTGCAAACCGAATGGCGCCTCACCCTGCTGGCCGTTGCTGCGCTTCCGTTGTTCATCTATCCGGCCAGGCGGGTCGGCAAGATCCTGCGGCGGGTCTCCCAACAGCAGATGGAACACAATGCCAACATGTCGTCGATCCTCACGGAAACCTTCAACGTGAGCGGGGCGTTGCTGGTCAAGCTGTTCAACCGGGCCGACGACGAGACCCGGAAGTTCACCGACGAGGCTGCACTGGTGCGGGATCTTGGCGTGCGGAGAGCAGTCATCGGCCGCTGGTTCTTTGCAGCGCTGGGTGTGGTCAGTGCCCTCGGAACGGCGGCCGTGTTCTGGGTCGGCGGGGTGCTGGTGATCAACGATTCATTCACCGTCGGCACCATCGTGATGTTCTCAACCCTGCTTGCGCAACTGTACGCGCCGCTGACCGCCCTCTCCAATGCCAGGGTCGAATTTGCCACCTCGATGGTCTCTTTCGAGCGAGTTTTCGAAGTCCTGGACCTGCCCCACGACATCGATGAGCGAGAAGGAGCAATCCATATCACCGACATCGCCGGTGAGGTGAGCTTCGATCGGGTCTCCTTCAGATATGTATCTGAAGAGCCTTTGCCCGGGCTCAGCGACGTGAAACGGATGCATTGGGGGAGGGCGGTGGAGCCGGCCGGTCCCGAAGCCGCTCAGGTCTCAACCAGGGAGTGGGCCCTCGAAGACGCGTCGTTCGTTATTCGACCCGGGCAACTGGCGGCCCTGGTCGGTCCCAGTGGCGCCGGAAAGACGACGATCAGCTACCTGCTGCCGCGCCTCTACGATGTCACGCAGGGCGCGGTCCGGATCGACGGCCACGACGTGAGGGACCTATCGCTCGGCACCCTCGGTGATGGAATCGGGGTGGTAACTCAGGAGTCCTACCTCTTCCACGACACCATCGGCGCGAACCTTCGGTATGCCAAACCGGACGCAACGCTCCCAGAGTTGGAGGCGGCCTGTCGGGCCGCCAAAATCGAGGAACTGATTTTGTCCCTACCGGACGGCTTCGAGACGATGGTCGGCGAGCGCGGGTACCGCCTCTCCGGTGGAGAGAAGCAGCGAGTAGCGATTGCCCGGGTGATCCTCAAGGATCCCGGCATTCTCATCCTCGACGAGGCAACCTCGCATCTCGATTCCCATTCCGAGGCGCTCATTCAGGAGGCCCTGGAGCGGGTCATGGCGGGACGCACCTCATTGGTGATCGCCCACCGTCTGTCCACCATCCTGGCGGCCGACATCATCCTGGTACTCGACCAGGGCCGCCTGGTCGAGTCCGGCAGCCACGCCGAGTTGATTGAACAGGGTGGTCTCTATGCCAGCCTCTACGAAACACAGTTTCGAAATCAGCCGGTGGAGGTCTGATGGCCGCGTCTTTTCACGTTCTCACTTCCGGGTACGTCGGAGAACGGGTTGCTTCAACCGTATCGGTGGCAATCGACGGTGACCGCATCGTGATTATCGACCCGGGCATGATGGCCGACCGGTCGAGCATGCTCGATCCGCTGGGCGAGCTGGGGATCGACCCCGGGCAGGTCACCGACGTGGTGTTTTCGCACCATCACCCGGACCACACCCTCAACGCGGCATTGTTTCACCGTGCCCGATTCCACGATCACTGGGCCGTCTACCAGGGGGACGAGTGGGATTCACGGCCGGCCGAGGGCTTCCTCGTGTCTCCCCGTGTCAAGCTGATCGAAACGCCCGGGCACACGCTCCAGGACATCACCACCCTTATCGAGACGAATGGCGATCTGTTCGCCTGCACCCACTTGTGGTGGAATGCGTCGGGGCCCGTCGAGGATCCGCTGGCGACCGATCCGGCGGCCTTGCACGCCGGCCGGGCACGGGTGCTCGAACTGGCGACCGTTATCGTCCCTGGCCACGGTGAACCGTTCCGCCCGGACAAGGACACACCTCGCTGAGTCAGAAACGGTCGGGGATCTAGAGTCGATCCATCAGCATCTGAATAGCCCGGGATCGCTGCATCACATAGAGATGAACCGCCGGAACGCCGGCTGCGATCAATTCATGTGCCTGCCGCAGGGTCCAGTCCACGCCGGCTTTGGTTACTCCGCCTTGACCTGCCCGTTCGACTGCCTCGGCCAGGTCGGGGGGGATCTCGCAGTGAAACGTTCGGGGCAGCGAGGTCAATTGGCTGCGGGTAGTCAAGATCTTGAGCCCGGGGATGATCGGCACCTCGATGCCCTGTTTGCGGCATTCCTCCACGAAAGAGAAGTAGTGACGGTTGTCGAAAAACATCTGGGTCACGATGTACTCGGCTCCCGCTTCCACTTTCCTCTTGACCCAGGCGATGTCCGAGACCAGGTTGGGTGCTTCGAAGTGTTTCTCCGGATAGCCGGCCGCTCCGATGCAGAAATCGGTCGGGTATGCATCCAGGAGATCTTCCAGATATACACCCTTGTTCATGTCCTGGATTTGGGCGATCAGGTCGGTGGCATGTTGATGGCGCGTGCGTCCGTGCTCGAGCGGCTTCTCGTTGCCGTTGCCGTCTCCCCGGATCGCCAGCACGTTATCGATTCCCAGGTAGTGGAGTTCGATGAGAAAGTCTTCGGTTTCTTGCGTGGTGAATCCATTCACCAGGAGATGGGGCACGGCATCGATCTCGAATTTCTTCTGAATCAACGCACACACTCCCAGCGTGCCCGGCCTCTTGCGCTTGATCCTCTTCTGGTAGCCGCCCGGTGTCTCGTCGTAGACCACCTCGGCTGCGTGACTGGTTATGTCGATGAAGGGCGGCCGATACTTTGCCAGTGTCTCGATGAGGCTGAGAAGACTGGCCAGGTCGCCGCCCCGCAAAGGGGGAATGATCTCGAAGCTGATCAACGGTTGCTTCGCTTCTTGCAGATGGTCAATGACCTTCATGATCCAGTCCCTGTCGAGTGAGCCATTCTGCCCGAAACTGTCGGTTTGTCTAGGCGCAGGGATATCGCAAAGTTTGAAACCTGTCTAACAATCTTCAAACACCTGGAACCAATACTCGAGATGAAAGCACACAAGGAGTGGCGAGATGGGACATTCGTTGAGAATTGGGGCGGCGATGGTCGTTGTGGTCGGATTGGTGATGAGCGGCCTGGCGGTGGCCCGGGCCGTTGACGAACCCGGCTCCGCAGGAGAGCCAATCGGATCGGAGCAGGTGATTCTGGAAGCGCTGGCGCCGCTGCTCGAAGACGGGACGCTGACCGCAGACCAGGGCGAGGCAGTAGCCGCTGAACTGGCGCCGCTGGTTGCCAGGGCCCGCTTTCAAGACCGGACCCGGAAGATTGTGAAACAACTCGGCCGGTTGGCGGCGGAAACTGCAGAAGTGCTCGGCATCAGGTCCGAAGAACTCGCGGAACAACTGGACTCGGGGAGCACGCTGTCAGAGCTGGCGGCGGCCAACGGATGGTCCGGGGATCGGCTGGTCGGTGCGGTGACCGATCACGTTGCCGCCCACCTCGCCGTCCAGGTCACTGCCGGGAAGCTCGATCAAGGTCGGGCCGACGAGATTGCCGACCGAACGGCCGAGACGTTGAGCGATATCGTCGACGTCGAGCATCCCTTCGGTTCGCTTCTCGACGAGCGGCGCAACCGGGCCGTACGAGCCGTCGCTCTCAATGCTGCCGCCGATGCGCTCGGGATGTCAATCGATGAAGTAAGGACGGCGCTCGCGGCCGGTACCAGCCTGGCGGGGATCGCAGAAGCCCGGGGGGTCACCGAGGAAGCGCTGATCGATGCTCTGCTCAACCCGGTGATTGAGCGAATCGAACGGGCGGTCGAACGCGGCCACCTCACCGACGAAGAAGCGGCGGAGGCCCTCGAAAAGGCTACCCGGCGAGCGCAGGACGCTATCAAGCAGGTCCCCGGAACGTAGGGGGCCGACCCGGCGCTCTGTCGGCCACCCTCGGGACCGGGCTTTGGGTCCGGTCCGGGCGATGGCTAGGCCCCCCGGGTGAGATTGTTCATCAGCAGCGGCGTGGTCGGCACCAACAGCAGGTGCTCCCCGTCGTGAGAGAGCCACAAGCTGTCGTCAACCCGCATCCACACGTGCGCCGGGAAGGCGGTCAGGCTGTCCCGGTTCCTTCGGTTCGGGGAACCGTACGTGAGAACTTCTGCTCCCGGCGCTCGAACCGCAGGCAAGCGGCCCACCAGGCGGAAGTTCCCGAATAGGGCCGCCATACCTTCGGAAGGATCGAGAGCACGGTTCGCTCCCAGCCACTCCACCATTCCGCAGGTCTCGCATGCCACCACCCGGATCCCGGCTGCCTCGACCGGTTGGTGCAGGCACTTTGCTGAAATCGTCTTCATATCACCAGTGTGACCGGCGGGTGTGACAGAAAATGCTTTGCTTCGAGAGTTCGACACAGCCGGGGGAGCGGTTCGGACCGGAACCAACCGAAGAACCCGTTCGGGGAGACTGGATATCTGGATAGGGTGCCAAGTGCGAAACAACGGAGAGGGGCAAATGGTATGAGCGGCATCCGCTATGGCGTGGTGGGGGCAGGCCGGCAGGGGACGGCGGCCGCGTACGACCTGGCTGTTCACGGCCGGGCGGAATCGATAATGCTGTTGGACCTCGACGGGGCGGTAGCCCAGCGATCAGCTCATCGGGTCAATGAACTGGAGGGGCGCAGGGTGGCCAGTTGGGAAAGGGTTGACGTCACCGACCACGGAGCCCTGGTCGACGCCCTGCTGCCGCTCGACGTTCACGTCTGCGCCGTCCCTTTCGTATTCATACCGGGATGTACCCGTGCGACGCTCGCTGCCGGGACATCGATGGTCGATCTGGGCGGTCACACAGAAACCGTCTTTGGGCAATTGGGGCTGGACCAGGAAGCCCGGCAGCGAGGGGTAGCCATCGTCCCCGATTGTGGGATGGGACCCGGCTTGAACAACACCCTCGGTATGTATGTTCTCAGCCTGCTCCGTGCCGCCGGTGCCGCACCTGCGGCCGTGCGTTTGTACGACGGGGGGCTGCCCCAGGACCCGCCCGAGCCTTGGGGATATCAAGCGGCTTTCCATATCGACGGACTTACCAATGAGTATGACGGTGCTGCGCTTTTCCTTCGGGATGGGCAGGTCACGGCGGTCCCGGCGTTGACTGAGGTTGAGACGATCAGCTTTGGTGGGTACGGGGAGTTCGAGGCTTTCGTCACCTCCGGGGGCACATCGACCGTGCCGGACACTCTCAAAGGTGAGCTGTCCGTCTACGAGAACAAGACCCTCCGGTATCCCGGGCACGTGGCGGCCTTCAAGGCGTTCAAGGATCTCGGGTTGTTTGAACGGACAACCATCGACGTCGACGGAAGCACGGTCAGTCCTCGCGCCGTCTTCCATGCGCTGTTGGCTCCGCACATCGAGACCGACCAGGTCATCGACGTTTGTTTGATGCGCGCCGTCGGTGAAGGTGCACTCGACGGGGTCGAGAAGCGGGTGGTGGTCGAACTGATCGACCACTATGACCGGGCCACCGGCTTTGCGGCCATGGAGCGTCTGACGGGGTGGCATGCCTCGATCATGGCGGCCTTCATCGGTGCCGGGTCGATCGGCCCGGGCGTGCACCGGATGGAACAAGCCGTCCCGGTCGAGCGGTTTATGGAGGAGATCCGCCGACGCGGGTTCGCAGTCGAAGAGAGATGGGAGTAGCCGCCATATGCCGTACCAGCCACGGCGCCTCACGATGGTATTGGCCCTGGTCGTCATCTTGCCGGCGGCCGCTTGCGCCGATTCTTCGACATCGCCCATACCGCCTGATGGACCGAACCAGCAAGTGACACGGGCTTCTGCAACCGGATGTGCGGACGTGGTCGACGTCGGGCTGAACAGGGAGGATTCCGGCAGCTACCGGTTCGAGGTCACCGTTCTTTCCGCCGATACCGGCGAGGAGAAATATGCAGACCGGTGGGAGGTGCGAGCTCCGGACGGGACCGTGTTGGGTGCGCGGGTCCTCACCCACCCTCACGTTGATGAGCAGCCCTTCACCCGCAGTCAGAGCGGGATCAGTATTCCGGACGAGGTGAGCACGGTGACGGTGGTTGCTCGTGATTCGGTCGAAGGATTCTGCGGGGAAGCTCTCGAGGTCGAGGTTCCTTGAGCCGAACCGCCGCTCATGCCTCGCTGGGTTCGTGGGCACCCTTGGTGGGGTCTTCGCTGTCGCTTTCTTCCGGGGGACGAGGTGCGCCGGAGACGAGCAAGAGGGGAAGATGAGTGCGACCGATGACCTGATTCGAGATGCTCTCCCACGTTCCTTCACCGAAGAGCCTGCGGGTAGTGCCCATCAGAATGAGATCGGCTTCCAACTGCTCGGCAGCCTCGCAAATTGCCCCGGCGCGATCCGCTCCCTCGATGTAGATACCGTTGGCTTGGATGCCGCGCGAGCGGAGTGCTGCCATCACCGGTTCGATCAGCTTGCGTCCTCGTTCTTCCACGTAGCGTTCGACCAGAGCCGACTGATGGTCGCTCCGTTCCGCGTCCTCCTTGAAGGGATGCCAGCTGTCGGACTCGAGACCGTCCAGGAACGAGCGGGGAACCTCGATCACGGTGACGACCGAGACCTGGCCCTGTTCGGGCAGAATCTTGCGGATTAGGTCGGCGACGGGAGCGGTCGGCAACACGCCCGCGGTGGCGATCAGAATGTGCACGGCAATAGGCTATACGGATTGCCGGGGTCTTGAGGTACCCGCTTCGCCGAGGGAGGCAGAACATGGAAAACAGTCGTCCGCCTGACGAGGTCGTCAACCAGGTCACGTGGAAGATTCCTAACGCTCTTGCCCTGGTCGGTTCGCGGTCGGGCGACGAGTGGAACGCCATGACGACGAGCTGGATAACACAGGTCTCCATGGACCCCGTTCTGGTGGGAATCGGTGTCGACAACTCATCCGTCACCCACCGTTTGATCTCCGAAGGCGGGGCCTTTTCGATCAACCTCTGGTCGGCGGCCGATACCAGGACCTTCGTCAAGTTCTCCAAGCCTGCCCAGCTGGAAGGTCTGGCGCTGAACGGACGGCCAATCCGTACGGGCAGGACCGGAGTACCGATCTTTGAGGAAGCCGTTGCGTGGATGGAGCTGCAGGTCCACAGTGCCACCGACTACGGCACCCACACTTTCTTCGTGGGGGAGATCGTCGATGCGGGCTTCGATACGGATTATGAGGGCCCGGTGGCGGCGATGAGTGACACCCGCATGAAGTACGGGGGGGTCAAGCGCGGCGGCCATTGAGCCGATACCACTCGCAGTGACAAGAGCTGTTTCAGGAGTTTGATCGCATTGAGGTCTCGAATCGCGCTGGCGCTGGCGCTTGTTCTTGTCGTGTCGACCGTCTTCGCCCCCGGGGCTGAGGCTGCCGGCCCTCGAGTTGGCGTGCTGCGGAGCGCCGATTCTGTCGAATTTGCGGCGCTGGTCGGTGTAAACCGCGTGACCGATTTTGAAGACGGGTGGTTCGACGCTCTCGACGCTGGTGGATACTCACCCGAGTGGATCACCGCCGAAACGCTCACCTCTGCAACTCTGACCGGGTTCGATGTAGTGGTTTTGCCGTTCACGTTGTCGCTCTCCGAGGGTCCGTCGAATGCTCTGCTCGACTGGGTCCGGTCCGGAGGCGGACTGGTGGTCGACAAGGGATCGCCACGCGTGTTTCGCGATCCGGACGGATCGGCGCCCGGTCCCTTTGAGTACTGGTTTGTCGAATACGACGGAAGCTTGTTCGAGTGGGGACCTCTTTCGGCTGCCTACCAGAAGGACCTCGTGAACGACCCGACGCCGCACGACTTCTCGGTCCTCTCCACCGGTACCCATCCCGTTGTTCAACGAACTCTGGCCGCAACCGGTCTGCCGTCGCTGCGGTTGGACCGTCCCAACGGCGCCGGCGCCGAATTCACAGAGCCGCTGGCAGGGAATCCGAACACAACGCCCCTGATGGAGTTCGAAATCCATTCGACGACGTCCAACGAGGGCGTGAACCCGATGGCCTACGACGGTTCGCAGGGGGGCGAAGCGATCCGGTATGGATACGGGCGCCTGGTGTACTGGGACTTCCTGCTCGTCGACTTCCTGGTTCACTCCGATGGCCTCCAGTCGGCCGGTGGGGGTCTGACCCAGCGCGATGTTGCCCGGGAACTGGCTCTCCAATCGGTGCAGTGGGTGAGCGAATCGGACGCCACCTATGCGCCGGTCAGTGCCACCGCCGTGGTGACGTCCCTGGTGTCCGCCTACTCGACGACCATGGTGCTCAACTCGATCGTTCGCAACAGCGGAAACGGTTCGCTGGTTGGCGACCTCTACATGCGGGTCCTCAACCCGGCAGGCAACGTTGTCTTCGCTCAGGAGCGGCCGCTGATCAACCTGGCTCCCGGTGACGCCAACTCGTACTCCGTCTCCTACAAGCCCGGGAAGCTGCTCGACGACGGCACCTACACCGTTGAAATCTGGTTTTCGAGCGAGGTCCCCGATTATTTGATCCAGGCGGCGGCACGCACCCAGGTGGTGCGTTCGCAGGGCAGGGACATTCCGCATGCGGTCGTGGCGCCATCCGTCGCCACCGCCGGCACCGACCTGCTGGTCGGCTACCGGCCGGCAACCGGTGCCGTAGAAACGCTGATCGGTCCGTCCAACTTCGGGGCGACCGTCTTCCCGAACGCCGACATTCTGGCATCCGGCAGTTTTGGAGGGGGCGTCGACTCGGACCTCGTGGCGTACGATGCTTCGACCGCCAGGGTCAACTATCTAGGACGCTATTTGACCAACTGGTCTGTGATGTTCGACGGTTTCTGGTCTCGCGGTTGGACTCACGTTGTTCCCGGCGACTACAACGGCGACGATGTGAGCGACGTCCTCTTCTACCGGGCCTCAGATGGTCTCATGGTGTTCTACACGATCACGCTTACCGGTCGGTTCGTTCCGATCACACCGATCATGTATGGCAACCGTGGCTGGACCCAGCTGATCCCCGGAGATTTCAACGACGATGGTCGCGATGACGTGCTCTGGTACCGGGCCGCCGATGGCTTGATGCGGTACTACCAGGTAGCCGATGATGGCAGGTTCACGCCCATTACCGCCGTTCAGTACGGGACCCGGAATTGGGATTGGATCCCCTCCGGCGATTTCGATGGTGATGGCAAGGACGACGTGCTGTGGTACCGCAGCAGCGACGGATTGGCTCGCGCCTACACGATCCAGGGAAGCCGTCATGTTCCTCTCGGTCCCAGCTTTTCTCTCACGGCGAGAGCCGCTCAACTTGTCTCCGGCGATTTCGGGGCGTCGGCCGGCCATGAGGTTGCTTTGCTCACCGATACCACCCTCAGGGTGCTCGATTATGCGGGCGGGATCATGACGCCTGTGGAATCGAGTCCGGTGGTCTCCGGCTTATTGATCGCTCCCGTCAAGAAATAGCTTGCCTCTCAGCCCATCCGTCCTCACCCGGATCATCGCGGGCGCCGGCGGTCTCGCACTCCTACCATGCGAACAACCGGTCGTGAGGAGTATCACATGGATGTCCGAGTTGACGACAAGGTGGCGTTGGTCACCGGTGCGAGTCGAGGGATAGGGCTGGCCATCGTCGGGGAGCTGCTCGCTGGTGGAGCAAGAGGTGTGGTGATTACCAGCCGGAAACCCGCCAATCTCGAAGAGGCGATGGCCGAGCTCGGCCATCGCGACCGGGTTCTGGCTGTGGCAGGCGGGGCCGACGATGATGACCACGCGGCTGCCGCGGTGAGCGCCGCCGTCGAGCAATTCGGAGCACTTGACATCCTGGTGAACAACGCGGCTACCAACCCGGTGGCCGGGAACATCATCGACATCGAAATGAGTGCCATCGACAAGATCTGGGCTGTCAACCAGCGGGGACCGCTGGTGTTTGCTCGCGAGGCCTGGCGGCAATGGATGCAGGAGCACGGCGGCTCGATCATCAATGTCGCTTCGGTAGGCGGCTTGCAGCCCGGGCCCCTCCTCGGTGCCTACAACGTTTCCAAGGCCGCTCTGGTGTTCTTGACCCGTCAACTCGCCTTTGAAATGGCGCCCGGTGTTCGGGTCAACGCCATCGCCCCCGGCATCGTCAAGACCCGTTTCTCGCGAGCTCTGTGGGAGTTGAACGAGGAGGCGGCGGCCGGTTTGCATCCGCTCGACCGTCTGGGCGAGGTGGAAGACGTGACCGGGGCGGTTCTCTTTCTCTGCTCGGACGCATCGTCGTGGATCACCGGTGTGACCTTGCCGATCGACGGCGGCGTGACGGGAGCCCGGGCCGGACTCGGGTAGGTCCGAACGGCGTTCTGCTCTATTCCGCTAGGTGAGCCGAGACCGAGCAATCGGCGAACTGCTCCCTGTGGCGCCCTATTTGGTGATTGGCTTGGGCAACGGCTCTAGCTAGAAAGTCACGGATGCCCAACCGAGCAGGCTCTTCCACCCGGGAAGCTGGTAGGCCCACTTGGTGAGAACCTCGTGCACGGTCCGCTTGTCGGGGGACGTCGCCGCGAAATGCGATAACGGTCCCCCATCACGGTGCTCGACGAGGTACGTCCGATCGTCTTGCAGCAAGACCTGAATGTACGTGTCGGTGACGCCGAGCCGGTGAACAACGAGAAACAACTCTCGTCCTTGTTCCACATCAGAAAGCAGTTCAAAGAGCAGATCCTCCGAAGGATCGTCCCAGACAGCCCCGGACTCCGTGGTAGCGCGAAGAGAAGGTTGCATCACGTTGCTCATGATTCCACATCTCCGCGGTACTGGCTTGCGATCGCGGGCATATCACAACCTGAACACCGGTTTCGAGCCGGTGGAACGGACTGTTGGTTGTCGAGATGATGGACTGATCTTCCCCCATGAGTCGGGCTCACCGTTTCGACCAAGAACCATGATCCGCACCCTGGAGGCTATCGCCGAAGAAGCTGGGCTACCTCGAGCCACTTTCTCCCTCAGTGACCTGGCTGCAGCTGGTTGAGAGTGACCGTGATCTCTCTTTGCAGCCCGGTCGTCACGTCTCGACCCTCAATGCTGACATGACCTAAGTAACCGGCATCTTGCACCCTTTGCAGGCCTGCGGCCACTCGCCACGGCACGATCATCCCATGAAGACGGAGGAGAGCTTCTTGGAAGTCATGGTCTTTCATTGCGGCGCTAGATGAGCGCCAATACGCCGTCGGCGACATATTGCACGGCCAGGGCGGCAAGGATCAGGCCGAGAATCCTGGTCACGACGTTGATGCCGGTTTGACCGAGGAACTTGCTGACCAGACCCGCCAGGCGCAGCGATGCGTAGGCCATGAGCAGGACTGCTGCGCTGGCGGCAGCCAGCAGACCTAGACGTTCGGGATCGGGGCCGGCTTGACCGACCAGGACGAGGATGGTGGCGAAAGCACCCGGTCCGGTGATGAGCGGAATCGCCAGTGGAAACACGGAAACGTCGTCCCGTTGGTGGGACTCCTCCTCTTCCTCGGCCGTTTGGCGGTGTCGTTGCGCCAGCACCATGTCGACGGCGATCTTGAAGAGCAGAATCCCTCCCGCGATTGAGAAAGCCTCCAGGGAAACCCCGAGGAACTCAAAGAGGGCCGAACCGCCGGTCGCGAAGATGGCTAGTACTGCTGCCGAGATGGCGATGGCTTTTCGGGCCAGATGGCGTTGCGCCTCCGGAGGGCGATCGCCTGCGACCGAGATGAAGATTGGGGCCAGTCCCGGCGGATCGATGATCACGAACAGCGTCACGAAGGCTTGAGCGGCGAAGGCGAACATGGCCGGATCACTCTAACGAAGACACCGAAAGGACCGTGCCGGCCGCGTTGTCTGATGGAGGCTCGGTTCTGCTTCCGGCGGACTTGATGTACCGGAATTGGAGGCTAATCGCAGGACGCCTGGATCGGGTCGACGGCATTGCCGAGATTCTCCATGCGACGCAGCATCGGCTCGAATTCTGGAACCTCCACTACACCGAGGTGAGCGCCTCGAGAGCGGGCTCTTCGATGTGAGCCTTGGCCTGGAAGTAGTAGAGATATCGAGGATCTGGCGGGCATGGTTTTCGAGGGCATCGACGCCGGTGAGCTCCTTTAGCTTGACCCGATGGTACGTCCGGCCCCCGACCCGAACCTTCATCTGTGACGTCAGGCATTGGGCCACGCCGGCGAGTCGGCGCTTCGTAACCGGCGGCTCGCGCCCAACCAACCGGAAACGGGACACACAAAACTCACTTCTTGTATGCCAGCCCTTTGTATGAGTCAGTGAAACCCTGTCGTGAGAGAAGACTGCCCAACGGAGTGTCCCGGGCCGGCCGACCGTCGATAACTTCGATGGTCATGCGTTTGTTGCGTCGACCGACCTCAGGGAGGGAGGCGGCCAACCGGTCGAGCTGCTCGGAATCTTCGGTGAAACTGAGCAGGCGTTTGCCGCCTCGCTCCACGAACCCGACCAATTCACCGTCGCTCAGCAGCACGTATGCTCCCGCCGAACGGCTCGCCCGCCCGGCGGCCCGGCTGGGCCAGGCGAGAGCCGTCCCGTACGGGTTGGCAGGATCGGTGGCCGCCAGCACGATCACGTCATCGGTCCTTCCGGTCTGTCGCAAACGGTCGATGGCACCCGGGAGAGCAAACTGGGCTCCTCCCAAACCTTCCACGAAGTAGCCGCGCCGTATCCGGCCAGTTTCCTCCATGCGAGTCAGAACCGGATAGAGGCCCGAGAACCCTCCGGGAATTGACTCCGCCGAAACCAGGTCCCGGGTGACGACCCCGTGCCGCTCCAAGAGTTGTTCCGCCCATGCCGTCGCAGCAACGGTCGGTTCGACGAACGGATCGAGGAGGTCGGCGACGAGATACCAGCGGCCGGCAGACGCCGGCGGGAACCGGGAGGGCACGCCCGGCCGTCCTGCTCGGCGAGGACGCTTCCCGGCCAGAAAGGCTCGCAATGGCGCCAGCGAATCGTTGGTCACCTCGCCTGCCCAGACGAGGTCCCAGAGACTGTCGAGGACTTCGACAGGGTCTCCGCCTTCTGCCGCTGCGTACAACTCAGCGAAGAAGCTGGCTCCCCGATCGCCCAGGTGCTTGCGGAGGCGCCGGTGGAGAACCCCGTCCGGGGGGTCGGCCTCCGGGGTCAGATACAACCGGGGCAGCTGATCCCGGAAATAGAGCGACAATCTGCCGTCGCGGGGACCCAGCGCTCCGCGCCCTACCCAGACCACTTCACCGGCCACCATCAACTGATCCAGCATTCCGGAGCTGTAGGTAAGCCGGTCTTCCAACAGGTCTCGCTCGAGAACGGAGGCGGGTAGCGAAGCCCCCTGCAAGCGCCTCACCGTGTCTGTCAAAGCGGCCGGCCGCCGAGGAGCGCCTGTTGAGTGAAGGCCATGCCACAGAGGCAGGAATCTGCCCAGGGCAGATTGCTCCACCGGCTCGATTTCCTTGCGGAGCAGCGCCAGGGAACGCCGCTTCAAGCGGCGCAGCACCTCTGTGTCCACCCACTCCTGGCCCTCGCCGGCGGGACGAAACGCCCCGCGGGCGACCCGGCCGGTCCCCTCCAGGATCGACAGTTGCTGATCAACCACCGCGTTGGGCAGACCAAATGAGGCCATGACGTCCGTAACGGTGAACGGACCGTGCGTGCGAGCGAAGCGCCCGACGATGTCACCAAGCGGATCCGGGACGGGTTCCAAGAAGACATCCGGGACTCCAGGAGGCAGAGCGGTTCCGAGCGCATCGCGCAAGCGGCCGGCATCTTCGACGGCCGCCCATTGATCTTGCCCCGCTACCCGAACGCCGATGATCCTGCGATCTTTCTCGAGTTCGCCCAGGGTGCCTGCCGCGTCCTCCGTTCGGGTGCGGGCCGCGATTCCTTCGGTTGACAAAGGGCCGATTCGTCTCAGCAAATCATGGATCCCGTCGGGACCGGCCACGCGGCGGTCGGTAGCCAGGGATTGCAGCTCCAGCTCAACCGACTGAACGACATCAGTCGAGAGCAGCTCACGAAGTTCGCCTTCCCCGAGCAACTCCCGAAGCAACTCCCGATCCAGTGTGAGCGCCGCAGCGCGGCGTTCGGCTAGGGGGGTGTCGCCCTCATAGAGAAAGGTGGCGATGAACTCGAAGAGCAAAGACGCCGCAAACGGACTGGCCGCGGCGGTCTCGACCTCGACCATTCGGAGGCTTCGCGACCGCACGTCTTGCAGGAGCTCCAGGAGTGCGGGCAGATCGAAATCGTCCTGCAAGACCTCTCGATAGGTTTCGAGGAGAATCGGGAACGATCCGAAGTCCTTGGCCACCGCCAGCAAGTCGGCGGCGCGCCTGCGTTGAAGCCACAAGGGAGTCCGGCCGCCGGGACGCCGCCGGGGGAGCAAGAGGGCGCGAGCCGAAGCTTCCCGGAAGCGAGCCGAGAATAAGGCCGATCCGCCCAGGTATTCGACGACCAGATCCTCTACGTCGTCTGGATCGAGGGCCAGATCACCGGCGTCGGGCGCCCGGTCTGCGTCGGGGAAGCGGAACGCGATCCCGTCGTCGGCCCAGATAACGTCGACCTGGAGATCGAAACGTGTTCTGAGCATTTGAGTGATGGCCATTGCCCATGGTGCATGGACGCGTGCTCCAAAGGGGGAGAGGAGCACGAGACGCCAGTCGCCGATCTCGTCACGAAACCGCTGGATCACGATGGTCTGGTCGGTCGGCAGGGTTCCGGTTGCTGCCTGTTCCTCGGAGAGATACGCAACCACGTTCTTGGCAGCCATCTCGTTGAGCCGGTAGTCCTGCTGCAGCCTGCTGGTGGCCTCTTCGGGTTCGAGCGAGCCGATCTCTCGAATGAACGCTCCCAATGCCCGGCCGGTTTCCAGTGGCCTGCCCATCATGTCCCCGTGCCAGAACGGCATGGTCGCTCCGGGCTCACCGGGGGCCGGAACTACCTCTACCCGGTCGTGGGTGATCTCAACTATCTTCCAAGTGGATGAACCGAGGATGAACGAGTCGCCGGGTCGGGATTCGTACACCATCTCTTCGTCGAGCTCACCTACCCGCCCGCCGTCGGGCAGGTGGACGCCGTAGAGTCCCCGGTCGGGGATGGTGCCGGGGTTGGTGACGGCCAGCAAGCGGGCCCCGGCCCGCCCGGTCACGGTGTTGGCAACCCGGTCCCATACGACCCTGGGCCGCAACTCCGAGAATAGATCAGACGGGTAACGGCCGGCCAGCATGTCCAGAACGGCCTCGAACGGCCCGCGACCCAGGTCAGCGTAGGGAGCCGCTCCCCGCACCATGCCGTACAGGTCGTCGACCTCCCAGGTGCTATCCGCAACCGTGGCTACCAGCTGCTGGGCCAGGACGTCCAGAGGATTTCTCGGGATCTTGGTTACTTCCACAATTCGCCGGTACATACCGTCAACCACCACGGTCGCCTGGATCAAGTCACCGCGGTACTTCGGGAAGACCTTGGCGCGACTGGGAGCTCCAACTTGATGACCCGCCCTGCCCACCCGCTGCAGGCCAGTAGCGACGGTGGAGGGCGATTCGACTTGAAGCACGAGATCAACGGCGCCCATGTCGATACCCAGCTCCAGTGACGAGGTCGCCACGACCGCCGGAAGTTCACCTCTCTTGAGCTGCTCCTCGATCGCCACTCGTTGGTCCCGGGATACGGATCCGTGGTGGGCCCTGGCGACCTCTTTCCCGGCGAGGAGATTGATCTCTGCGCAGATCCGCTCGGCGAGGCGGCGGCTGTTGGCGAAGACGATGGTCGATTTGTGTTGTTCGATCAGCTCCAGGAGCCCCGGGTAGATCGACGGCCATATACCCGATCGGGCCGGAGCCTGTTTGCCCGGACCGTCGATGATTTCGATCGTGGCATCATTTGAAACCGGAGGGAGGGGAGGGGCGGTCATGTCCTCAACCGTGACGACCAGTTCGACATCGATCTCCTTGTTGCCCTGAACGTCGACAATCTCAACCGGCCGCGCCGTCCACGAACCGTCCGCTTGCGGGAGTCCTCCGCCGAGGAACCGGGCGATCGTCTCGAGCGGCCGTTGAGTAGCCGAGAGGCCGATGCGTTGCGGGGGTCGGTGGGCGACCCTTTCGAGACGCTCCATCGAGAGGGTCAGGTGCGCACCCCGTTTCGACCCGGCCACTGCATGAACCTCATCGATGATCACCCACTCAACGGTGGCCAGCACCTGGCGAGCCTGGGAGGTGAGCATCAGGTACAGCGACTCCGGAGTGGTGATCAGGATGTCGGGCGGGTTGCGAAGCATCCGCCTGCGGTCATCGGCAGCCGTGTCTCCGGTTCGTAGAAAGGTGGCAATCTCCGGCAGTTCACCCAGCTCCAAACGGGCGGCGGCGTGGCGGATGCCCATCAGTGGTGAGCGCAGGTTCCGGTCGACGTCGTAGGCCAGAGCCTTCATCGGTGATACGTACAGGACCCGGCACCGTTCCAGTTTGTCGGGAGTCGGGCGGTGCAACAACTGATCGAGGGTCCACAGGAACGCGGCCAGTGTCTTGCCGGAGCCCGTCGGCGCGTGGATGAGGGTGTGGTTGCCGGCGGCGATGGCCGGCCAGCCACGCTCCTGGGCTTCGGTCGGAGCGCGGAATGAGGCCTCAAACCAGGCGCGAGTGGCAGGGGAGAAGGAGCAAGCAGCGTTCACGAAACCAGGCTCAGGGATACGCGATAGACAAACGAGCCGGCCTCAACTATCCGGACTGCCGCCGCCGATACCTGTTGCGATGGTCATCCAGGAGATTCCATGGGGATAAACGCGACCGTGTCGGCCTCGCGCAAGCGGCACCGGCGAGTTCCATCGGCGGCCCAGGCGCCGGAAGAAGCCGAACCCCGGACCGCTTAGTCGGTCGATATGTGATCGGGTTGGCTGCGATCGCCGCGTTGGCCATCACCAGCAGCGTGATCGTGGGGCGGGCTCTCACCCGGCAAGAGAGCGATGCCAGGGTCGTCAATGCGGCCGCCGGTCAGGTGATCTCCAGTTTCGAGCTCGAACAGGCCGGGGTAGGGCTCGCAATGAGCGCGAACGACGAGGAACGCCAGACGTATCTTGCAGCCGTCGACTCAATCCAGAGTCTGATGGTCCGCACGCATCTCGGCTTGAGTCTCGGATCCGAATCCTTGGGTTTGCCTGCCGGCAACAGCCCTCGCGTCACTGCGATGCTCGAATCGGTCGAGTCGCACCTCTATTCGATGCTTGCCCAGGCGGATGCGGTTGCGGCCGAACCCGGTGTCCAGTCGGGCTCTCTCAAGGCCTGGGCCGGGTTGTTTCGTTCGGAGATGGGCGCTCTGGTATTTGAGTACGAGCGGGAAGCAGAAGCCCGGGTGCTGAGCCTGGAGAAGGCAGAAATAGTCTTGCTAGAAGCACTGCTGGTGCTGTTGCTGCTCGAGGGCTTGTTCCTCTATCGACCGGCTGCCAAGCAGATTCGGCTCGGGTGGCGGGAGCGAGAACGGCGTCACACGGTGGAGCGCAACTACGATCAGGTGCGGCTCAACTACCTCGCCCAGTTTGACCCGCTGACCGGCCTTGCCAACCGATCACTTCTCTGGGATCGCCTAGACCACGCAATCGTGCGGGCCAGGCGGGAGGGTGGGATCGTTTCGTTGATGTTCGTCGATCTCGACGAATTCAAAGCCGTCAATGATCAATACGGACATGGAACCGGGGATGCGCTGCTCAAGAACGTTGCCGAGCGACTCGAAGGCACCGTTCGCGAGAGCGACACGGTCGCCCGGTTGGGCGGTGACGAGTTCACCGTCGTGCTCGAAGGCCAGCACCGTCCCGAGTTTGCCGGGATCGTTGCGCAGAACATTCTCGACGCGCTGGCGGCACCGTATCGGATCGGGGGCCGGGAGATCTTCGTGACCGCCTCCATCGGCATCGTGGTTTACCCGCTCGACGGTGACGTTGTCGACGATCTCGTCCGTGATGCCGACATCGCCATGTATGCGGCCAAAGAAGCCGGTCGAAACAATTTCCAGTTCTTCACTCCCGAATTGAGGGCGCAGACAACGGAGCGGCTGAAGTTGATAGACAGTCTGCGGCGCGCCTTGACAACCGACGAGCAGCTGTACCTCGTCTATCAGCCGAAGTTTGGTGTGGCCGGTGGCCAGGTGGTCGGCGTTGAAGCTCTCCTGAGGTGGCAGCACCCGGAGTTTGGTCTGGTGCCTCCGTCGCGATTCATCCCTCTTGCCGAAGAGACCGACCTGATCATCCCGTTGGGTAGATGGGTTATCGAGCAGGCTTGTGAGCAGGCTGCTCGCTGGCGTGATGATGGATTACCTGCCATGCCGGTTTCGATCAACGTTTCGTCCCGCCAGTTCCACTACGGAGATCTCGTTCAAACGGTCGAAGCCGCCCTGGTGCGATTCGCCCTCGACCCCGAGCTGGTGGAGCTGGAGCTGACGGAAGGTACGCTGATCGAAGATGTCGAGCTGGCCAGGCGGACGCTGGAGCGTCTCCGGGAAGTCGGAGTGCGGGTGTCCGTCGACGACTTCGGCACGGGGTACTCGTCACTCAGTTATCTCAATCAATTTCCGATTGACGCGCTCAAGATCGACCGGTCGTTCATTGATGGGATCACCGAGAATCCTGACGGCGCAGCTATCTCGACCGCGATTATCAGGATGGGTCACAGCCTCCGCATGGAAGTGATCGCAGAAGGAGTTGAAACGGCCGACCAGCTCGAGATCCTCCGGGAACTCGACTGCGATGTTGTGCAGGGATTCCTGCTCGGCCGCCCGGGAACACCCGAACAAATCGAATCGCTCGTCCAACCGACCAGACCTGTGGCCCTAGGGTAGAAACCCGGCATCACAACTTCGGGTCGGTGTATGGAGCCGCTCTCAGCTGGCTTTCGAGAGTTCGGGAATGCTGGAGGCTGTTGCCAGCATTGCGTCGACGACACGCGGATCGAATTGCGTTCCTGCACACCGGCGGAGTTCGGCGAAGGCATGGTCCGGCGGAAGGGCCGGTTGATAAGGCCGGTCGCTGGTCATGGCGTCGAAGGCGTCGGCCACCAGGAGGATGCGGGCCAGAAACGGAATATCGTTTTCCGCCAAACCGAACGGATACCCGCGGCCGTCGAATCGCTCGTGGTGCGCAATCACGGTGTCGGCGATCCGAGCGTCGACCAGCCCGTCGATGATTCGGAATCCTTCGACAGGATGTCTTCGCATATGCACCCATTCGGCAGGCGTGAGGGGGCCGGGCTTGTGGACGACATCGAAATCGACCCGGATCTTGCCTACATCGTGGAGATGGGCGGCAATGTGGAGGCGGCGCAAGTCGTCTCGCGGTACGCCCAGGCTGGCCGCCAGAGGAGCGGCCAGTATCGCAACCCGTGATCCGTGGCCGGAGAGATCAGGATCCATCTCATACATCATCTGCATGAATTGATCCAGCATGCTTGAGTCCCTCCGCCTTGCTGCTACCTAGGGTGGTGTAACAAACACACACAGTAGACGGATGGGGTCAAGAAGGGTATAAGCCGGACGACTCATTTATCCACAGGCGGCAGAATGGGCCCATGGACATAGCAGTCAATCTGGTCGAAACGTATCTCAGGCTCAACGGCTACCTGACGTTGAGCGAGTTCGAGATTCAACGGCGCGGTGAGAACGGATCGTACGAAACCGTCACCGACGTCGACATCGTCGGGTTCCGACTACCGGGCGAGATCTTTGCAGCAGACGACCACGAGGACTGCCGCATGCTGCAGATTTCGGATCAGGCTCTGGACCTGCGACCGGACATGATCGACGTGATTCTGGGTGAGGTGAAGCAGGGCGATGCCCAATTCAACCCGAGCATCACCCGCCACGAGGTTCTGCACTCTGTTCTCCAGCGGCTGGCCTGGGCGTACGGGGCTCCGATCCTCGGGGTCGTCGAGGACCTGCAGGAGCATGGCCTGTCTGAGGTCCCGGCCTGCGCCGGTCGCGGAGTCGTCCGCACGCGGCTGGTCGCCTTTGGGCGAAGCCCAATCACCGATCTGCACACCATCTCATTGAGCCATGTCTTTGCCACGATGATCGGCTACTTCCATGATCTCGAGGAAGTGCTGCGGCCCGCCCAGTTCAAGGATCCGGCTCCGGCGCTCCTGAAGTTGCTGGTGAAGACCGGATTCGAAATCAACAAACCGCCAGACGGGTAAGGCTGTAGAGACGCCGCATGACACCATCGGGGGTTCGCAGTGTGGCCGACAGAATCGCAGACCGCGGGTGCCTCCGCTATGACCGGCCTGATTCTTCGAGATAGAGGAGCGCCGCTCGACGGATCCGATCGGCGACTTCGTTACGGAACCTGGCGGGATGGAGTACCACGATGTGCGGTCCGAGCGAGAGTACGTCGATGACTGCGCCTTCGAAAGAGTCGAGGCGAAACGTTGCTTCGAGCCAGCCCCGCTCGTCCGGTGGCACCGCCCGGCGGACCCGGAGTGGTTGGAGGGCTCCGAGTACTGCGGCAAGGCGCCGTCCTTCGGGTGAGATGCGAACGCCGGCTCGTTTCGGGCGTCCCGGTCGCCGATCCCGCAGTGGCGGGTGGGCCGGACCGGCCAATTCGGGGGTGTAGCCCTCGACCAATACAAAACGTGCGTCAACCGGCTGTTTACTCTGAGCTGGACGCAAAAAAAGCAGCTGATAAAACAACAAGCACAAACCGATGGTGTATTTCCTCTGTTATGTACGGATAAAGCTCTGTCGGCCAAACAGGTATTGAAGGCATACAAATATCAACCACGGCTTGAAAAAAGATTTAGCCAATTTAAAACGGTTCATAATGCGGCACCGCTGTTATTCAAGAAGATAGAACGAATTGAAGCTAATATGTTCGGATTTTTCATCGCTCTTGTTGTTCAAGCATTGATAGAACGTGAAGTGCGAAATAAGATGAAAGAGAACAAAATTGAAACAATTAGAGTCTATCCGGAACAACGTGAAGCCAATCATCCAACTACTAGTAAGATTATCGATCGTTTCGAAAATATTAGTACTTACAAAATAATAGAGAACTCAAAGATTGTCGAAACGTTTAAAGATAGTTTAAATGAAGATCAAAAACTGATTTTGAGTCTGTTAAATATTGAAGAGAATAAATACTGGAACTCGACTGCGTAGTAAAAATAAATTCAAAAAAATGGCATTTTTTATGCGCGGAAAATAAGCTATATGAGGTCCGCTGTCATGATAAAATAGAATGAGAAGATATTTCCGAAGTTGAAGTTTTGGGGGAATATCCAAGAGATATTTGACTCCGTTACACCGTCTGTTTCTCAGGACATGATTCGGGGTAAACCAGTTGTGACACCTGATGCTATATATAGACTAAAAGGCAATCAAAAATAAAATAGATCGATGGGTGTGCAGGTGGAGATAGTGGTGGAAACAACAACGATTGCAATCCGATGCCCTCTGTTAAGTGAGCTTTCTTAATAAAACTGGTGGAGAACCGTTGAGTTTCAATTATTGAACACCAGCAGGTGGAATCATTTTTGAGGATTTCGTTGCAACGTTTTACTTCTCCAATTATACATTGAGCTTCGCAGAGATTGTCTCTATTTTCTTGTCAACATGTTTAAGTTTTTCTTCTTTGCCAATTTTTTCTAACCGGCGTCTCATCTCTTCAAGTTGCTCCTTAATACGCGGTAAAATCTCTGTCTCCAATTTATGTTTCATCTCCGCGCTCAGATTCTCAATTTCTGCGAGAATCTTATCCAGCTGTCTTTCGATTTGTTTAATCTGCTCACTTTCGGAAAGGTTTTGGAGCCCTTTAATAAATTCATTTATCTCAGATTCCAGTACATGGACATCTTTGCGGAATTTATTGGCGATCTGGTCGAATATAGAGACGTATTTAGACTGTCCCTCCACGATGGCATCTTTCTCTATTATATTGCCGCCATCTTTGATTTGAGTAATTCGTATCGCTTTTCGCTCTTCTGTCTCAGGGTTTGAGTCAATATAAAACGTGCTGGAATCTTTGGGTAAGGATGCAAATTGATCTTCAACTGCTACGCTTACCAGAGAGTTTCCTGTATCAGCATATTCAATACCCGTTACTTCTCCGATAGCGGTGTTATCAAAAAAGACTCGATCGTTTTTCCGTAATCCCTGAATATCATTGAACCGAATCTTAAAATTATGAGTGGTCTCAACACATCCAATAAGAACCAATGCGGTTATTGCTGAAAAAAAGATATTCTTGATCATATCTGGTCCTTTTCTTTGATTATTTTAGCACTGATTAGCGAACGAACATCTTACAATATTGTAGATCTTAAATTTTATCAGGTTTCTAAAAATTCTGCAAAGTTTTGAGATCGTCATTATTCTCAAGTTCCATCCATAAGTACCGATATTAAATACGGGTTAAACGATTTTTTAAGGGGGATATCATGATTGGTGAAATAAGTAACGTGTCTCAACAGCAGGTGATAACACCAACTAATAACGTATTCGACAAACCTGGTGAGAATACTAAGACAGGAAAATCTGATCAAAAAGTAGAGAAAACAACAACCAGAAATGTCATCGAAAATGGCACACTGATAGTAGAACAATATGACAGACACGGTAAATTAATACGAAAGACACCTCCAGGTTTTCTACCGCCAGGTGAAAAGGATTAACTGAAGGAAGTTATCTCCAACGTATTACGGGTATGGAATCCAGTTAGTTTCTGGTTTAAGCAAGCAGGATTTGGATTCTAAGGATTCAAAAAATGCGGAAGAATTACTATAGCATGCAAAAAAGGAAATAGATAGTTATGGGTGTCACTAAGAAAGACCGTGAAAATAGAATTAACAAACGAATAGTAAATCAAAAGAGTTATATGTCAGATTTTACAAAAACAGAGAGAGATAACATAGATATCTGGAAGTTGCACCTTAAAGAACGAGAATATATACTTTCCCAGATAGCTAAAGCTGCACGTACAAGTAGAATTAGAACTTGGATTGAACTTATGTTTATGCTAGGTTTTATTTATTATATGTTATACGATATTTACAAAGATGGAATTTAGATACTATTTTTAAATTCTTAAAAACATAAAGGAGAACTGACCAGATTCTTTCGCAGATAATTGATAAGCTCCGAGAAAAATGCTTGCAATTTTTCATGCGGAGTCCGATCTCATCTTGTCATAACAGCATTTCGCATGAATTGTCTCCCTCCGGTGTCACTGAAAATTTCTACAAACCATTCTTTTCCGCTACGTTTAAATTCAAACAATATCCAGTTCCCTTCTCCCTGATTCTCCAAAATCAACCCCAAACATTCTTTCCAACTCCAACCGGCGCAGCTTCTCATCGTCTCTTAGCATCTCACATTCACAAATCAGTTTACGTCCAAGTCGCTCAAATATGATATCCCTGGCCACAAAGAAATCATATCCTTTGCGCTCACAATAATCCCAGAGCAACCGGAAGGGTTTCCAATTGGGATTTCTTTCGTCATGGGATCTCTCCGCAGGTATAGGTTTTGTAACTGTAATTGTGGCCGATGTGCTTGACCTGTTTGAGATTTGCTTTCAGAACCTTGATATATCCATCGATGAATGGGCGATAATATTTTTCCTGACCGAGATTGAGCCATGTGTGATCGGGGGTTCGCATTTTGGGTGGTCGTTTCATAAGGGGTGTGTCCTTTTTGATTTTGTTCCAAGTGAGGAAGGAAGGATCGGTAGAAATCGATTTTGCTTTTCAAAATGGAAAATTGAGAACTGTCAGAAGCTGCGGTATACAGTGGAAAACCGGAAGGGATGTTGAGTTGATTTTCGTTAGTGCAACTTTCTACTTGGTCATTTTAAACAGCTGGAAGGGTGGCGTTATGTCGAGGGCGCCTTGAATAAAAGGAAAGATTCGAACTGCACGTAAGAATTATCTTCAGCAACAAGTTTCTGCTAAAGAATCCGCATACAATATGTAGTATGGGGCATAAATCTTTTTAGCTGAAATAAAATTTAAAATATCATTATGATATCATTAAAATACAGTGGGTTATGATAGATAGCAGTAAGCATACAGAAGCACAACTTTGACCTTCCGAATTGGGATCATAGATATCACAAGTTTTTTTGGCCCTTCAAAATTCCAGCTTTGTTGGAGAGATATTATGGCTTTGGAAATCACCGAACGGATTTTTGATTCATAACAAAAGGCAGATCTGTTATTGACCTGTTTTGTCTTGCATGGTTTATTTTAACAAATGATAAATTATCTATTATCGTATGGTAAATCCAACACTCAACATAGCGATGAACGGGGAAATTAGGTCAGAGAGCAATATTCTCTAATATAAGAAAAAATTGGTCTTTGACCCGTATTTTTCAAAAGGGATCAGGTTGACTGGAATCTTGACTTATAGGTTTACTCTGGTTCTTCCAAAAACTTAAATAAAAAATGAAAGGGGGGTCGGCGACAAATACGAACGGTTCTCAAATGTCGCCGACCCCTTTAATCTGCCTTTAATCTGCATCCCCGGTCATTGTCATTGCCTTATCTGAAAGATGCTCTCACCAGAGAGTCTCAGACTACATTTGATCACGTCCCGGTCCGAGCAGCGGACACAGGAAGAATTTGTCCCCATCGTCCATCTCACCGTCATCATTCACATCTATCCACCAACGACCCCCCAGGTGACCTACATCGCCTGGTCCGAATTCTGTTTTAATCCATTCTACCTGGCAGAAGCCGCTGAAATTACCTTTTTGTGGCAATGGGTCAACCACAACAATGGAGTCATAATACAGTCCTTGTGATGTTACAAATACCACCGGCCAGTTCCCCTCCCTGTTGTACGTTCTTTTGCATACGATAGCGCTGGTCATAACCATAGCAGGAGATAAGACAACCGCACGAGAATTTTTAATGTTTTCATTTCATAAATCTCCTTTTTTTCTGGTTTAAATTTAGCAAAACCCAATAGTTTTGCCACTAAAAATATAAGGAATTTTAAGTTACCCCTGTATCTATAATACGTATGAAAAGTCACAAAAGTATCACAAAAGTCTAATTTCTTTATAACATTTTCAGATGGGAAATTTTTGGGGCTTCTGACAGGAAATACGAAGTGAGGATGGCTATTGATGCAAGTCAGTTAACAGAGGGGCAACTCGAAAAAGAGAATGCCAGATACATATGTTGGGGTGTCTGAGGTCGCCTTTGGATTCATGTTAACTTGCCAAAATCTAAAAAATTCAATACCTTAAAATCCTTCAGATTTCCATTTGATATCTGTATCAATTGACACCAGAAAATTCAATAAAAAATCCATATGCCATATACAACATATAGTGCCCGCCCATTTTATTTTAATCTATCAAAAGTTATTCAAATCACCGCAGTAACCGCCCTAATGACCACTGTGGAGGGAGTTTAACAGGGATGAATATCCAAATCCGGAACCGAGAAATTTATACCGCTAAAGTTGGTTTCAGTGGATAACGACAATCTCGAATGTTCAATACCATTGCTGCGATTGCCAATACTGTGAACTGTTTTTAATCCTGTCTACCGTCGCAAGATCTGCACTGTATGGATTTACCGGCGGCGTTGGGTCTTCAATCAAATGGGTTTCATAAAAGGGGGTGTCTTTTAATTTCATGTTGTAAGCGGTTACCATTAGATTTTCCAGATTGATCGTATCCTGGATATTATATGCCAGCAACGTGTCAAGTGCTTTCTGGATCGCCGGTTCGCTGATATTCATCCCACAACAATACAGCGAAGAATCCATCAATATCACTCAAATCACCCCTGTCCATCCCCAGCTGTCTTTCGCATCCCTTTAAACCGCCCCTGAACCCGAGACTGTATAGGACGTAACGCAAATCTATTTGGGCATGGTCGAGTCGGATATTGAAATAATGCTCAATGAAAGGGATATCAAAACACTTGCCATTGTATGTGACGATCACTTTGTATTTGTAAATGTCCTCGATAAAATCATCCAGGTTTTGTCCCTGCACATATGTTTTAATCTCATGACCATCATAAAGGGCGATGGTGGTTATATCGTTGAAATAGCGATCCAGACCTGTGGTTTCAATATCCAGATAGACCGTTGAATTCTCTGAACTCGGGAAAGAATCGCCAGGATTGGTTTGATGGCAGCAGGTTTGAAAAATAAGACGGGTTGTTGTTTTCGAGATGTTGTCTGGATTCTTCGATTCCTTTCTCTAAGAAATATTTTCGACCGGTGGAAATGGGAATTGAAATATCATCTGAAAATGCATCCCAATCCCTGAGACCAGATTCCCAAAGCCTTTGTTCGGTTATTGCTCCGATGCTTTGGATGTGTATGAATGTGTTTTGAAGCATGGTGAAATCTATACCCGGTTTTTGTCTGAATTTAAACAACCAATTTATTTATGACAAATGCTCAGATAACGGGCATCCAGGAGAACCCTTTGTACAGATTAATGGTGGATTGCCTTATTATAAACTTTCTCTGAGGGATGTTCTTTTTATCATAGCGCCGGCAACAACAATAGTTTTTGAAAATATTTTGATTTTGCTTTTCAAATTGAAAAATCGGAACTGTTAGAAGCGGGGATATACCTTGAAAACCGGAACGGATTGTCATTTTAATTTCGTTTTTGCAACCATTGCTGTCACTCTAATAATCATGACAATCAAGAGGGGTGGGTGGGGGCGTTGTTGAATCTGGATGCAAACGAGATTTACAATGATCAAAATCAATATTTCCTTGACTTGAATACCGGCAAATTGTGATATCTGAATTATTGGCCAAAGTTGGATATCCTCAATAAATCTGCAATTTTTAGGTTTTGGGCAAACCACAATATCTGGGATTCACATAATTTCGAAAAGTCAACACTATCTATGGTAATCCACGCTGGTTAACTGGTATTAATCTGCAAGCACTTTGGCAAGTATAGTGCGGTTGATGAATTTTACTACTCTCTGACCCGGTTTTCTCATTTCGCTACGGGCGGTCCACGTATTTGACCACAATATCGCGATCGACAAATCGAAATGAGACGTCTGTCAATACATTCTTGCCCTACTTTAAAGAAACAGGCGACAAAATCTTCCACCTGAACCTGTCCTTTATGAGTGGCGAGATATTCATCGATGGCCAAACTCATTTTTTTTGTGTCCCGCTTATTAATCAGTGCATTTTGATCGGGTACCAGATCATACAGAATATTCCTCACAGCAAACAAATGTTCTTTGCGTTTTTCTTGAAGACTGGTCTTAAAGGTGAACTCAAAATAGATGTCAACGCATCCCCTGTGTTTGACAGTAAATTGCCTGCCCTCAGCGAAATGCACCGTTTCCTGCAGAACCAAAGGAACCTTACTTATTTCTTCTATTTTATATTTACCTTTGGCATAGGCGGTGGGGTCAAGCAGTGGTTTCGTATCAACTAACGTACAATATTCATTCCCGGCATTACTCGGAATATGCAACTCAGGCCGTTGATACTTGCCGAAATGGAATTTGAGCTTTGGCTGCACTCCCGATGGTGCGACACAATCAATTCCCTTCAAGTCATCGCCAGTGAACAGGTAGTCCATTTCTCCCTTGACGAGATCAACACGCAGTGCCGGATAAACAATACGCTCATCAAGCAAACTTACGGATCCAACTATCTTGTCGTTAACAACGCCATTCTCGGAGCAATTAAACGAAAGAGCGTATTCCCCTTTTTGCACGTCATTCCGCACTGCCCTGGCATCGAGAATTATGGCGTTCTTATGGAGCACGCCATAATCATGATTACAGTAATCAACAGTAGAAAGCGTATAACCATCTGACCATGATCGTGAAAAGCCAGACAGCGGTGTTAAGCGATTACCTTTATATTCACCTGCCTTTATTAGCTTATCGTAGTTAAGTCCAACCCACATCTTTGGGCTGAATTTCTCGCAGCGCATCTCTGCATTGACAGTACTACTTATTATAACTAAGGTCAGAAACAGAAGGTGACGCGCGATTATATAGCTAAATTTCCACCTTATTACCCG
>CAVRPP010000004.1:0-102950 GCA_963723165.1 uncultured Actinomycetota bacterium | reverse complement strand
ACGGCGTGACAACATCTGTCGTCCCATTGCAGTTTGCTAGAGCAAACTGCCTTTGACGGATACACCTCGTGAGCAGGGAGTTCTTCTTCCGCCAATCGCACTGCTCGAGTGCGGCAACCACACGTCCTCACCCGGCCAGCAGACCGGCAGCCTCCTCCATGGTGAAGCGACCCTCCGTCACCTCGCGTCCGACCACTACACCGGTCAGTTGCTTGCCGTCCGAATTCAGCTCAACCAGTCCTTTGAGGTCGGCGAGATTGCGGACGCCCCCGGCAGCGATGACCGGGTCTTCCACATACGACAGTGCTTCGCGCAGGATCGAGAAGTTGGGCGGTTCGGCCAGCGCGTCGCGGTTGGCTTCGGCAACCATGAACCCGGCTGCGCCTGCCGACGACAGTTCAATGACCACTTCCTCCAGATGCCGGCCGCTATGGGCAGTCCAGCCCCGGACGACCAACTCCTCGTCGGGCTTCACATCGAGAGTGATCATCACCTGCCCGGGAAAACCGCGGCAGATCTCCCAGGTAGCAACCTGGTCTTCGATGGCGGTGGTGCCCATGGCGATGCGCCAGGCTCCTGCGGCCAGACGGCGCTCCACCTCTTGCAACGATCGCACCCCGCCGGCAACCAGAACGGGAATATCAACTCCAGACACGATGCGATCAATCAAAGGCCGGTTGGAGTAGTCCCCGTAGGCGGCTGCGTTCAGGTCGACGACAAGAAGATGGTCGGCTCCTTTCGCCTCCCAGCCTTGTGCCCGGGCGACCGGGTCGGCGTCAAGGGCAATGGCAGCTTCGTGAAGGTCGCCGCGGGGAAGACGAACGGCCCTTCCGTCGAGAATGTTTACACGCGCGTATAGATCCATGACATCAGGCTAGACGCTGCAAACCTCGTCAGTCTGCGGGAGCTCCCGATCGCGGACCCGGTGATCCCTCCCCCTGGTCGAGGAACCGGATGGGATCCTGCAGAACCGTTCTCACGGTTGGGTAGGCGAGTTCGATGGTCGGTTCAGCCGCAATGGCATCGAGGAGTCTCTTCCACACGTCCTGGTCAACCGCGCGGCGCTGCCGGGCGGCCACCAGTACCCGGCCGGTCAGAAGGACGCCACTGTCCTGCACGCTCACATACAGCGTGGGTGTCAAGTGCGTGTACTTGATCCGGTACTCCCGGGCGGTGGCCTTGATTCGTTCCGCCGCCTTGCCGGTGATCCCCGGGGCCACCTCTTCGAGTACTGCCCTGAAGACCGCTTCGGCTCGTTTCCAGTCCGACTCGAACGTGATGAGGAGAGGTATCTCATGCCAGATGAAGCTGAAGCCCTCGGTGAAGTTCGCCACCGGCATCGTGAACACCAAACCGTTCGGGATGTGAATGATCCGTCCGGTTGATTGATCAGCATGTACCCAGTTGCCGATCTCCAGGATGCTGAAGCGGAAGACGCGGACGTCGATGACATCGCCGGAGTGTTCGCCGATCTCGATTCGATCGCCGGTCCGGAATGGGCGACGAGCAAGGATATAAGCCCACCCGGCCAGGTTCTTCAGGACGTCAGAAAGAGCAATCGCAACACCCGCAGACAGCAACCCGAGGAACGTGGCGAAGTTCTCGAATTGGATCAACCAGATCCGCAATAGGAAGAAAGCGGCAAGCAGGGTGACCGTGTACGTGGCAATCTTCCTGGCCCGATACCAGACCTCAGGATCCTGGATCCGACGGTGGATGATGCGCAACACGACCCAGCGGAGCAACACCAGGACCAGGACAACAACTGCGGATTGGACCGCCTTCAGTTGACCGGTCGAGAGACCCAGGGTCTCGGCTAACGCTTCCACATGCAACCTCCAGAAACCCAGATTAGGGGTTCCGGCTGCTGTGCGGTTCAGAATCGGTTCTCCTTCTTGGTGCCACAACGACGCCTCCGTCGGGACCCCTCAGGATCGCTACTTCCGCGTGGTAGTGCTGGCGAAGGTGCTCGGACGTGAGCACCTCCACGGCCGATCCGGCGGCCGCGGCCCTCCCGCCGACGAGCAGCACCAAACGATCTGCATATTGAGCAGCCAGGGTGAGGTCGTGCATGGCAGCCAGCACGGCGATGGCGCGGGTCTGCCGCAACCTGTCGACCAACTCGAGCACCTGCTGTTGATGGCCCACATCGAGAGCCGTGGTCGGCTCGTCCAGCAACAGCACCGGCGCTTCCTGGGCAAGGGCCCGAGCCAGGACAACCCGCTGCAACTCACCACCGCTCAACGACTGCAGGACCCTGCCCGCCATGGAGCCGAGGTCCAGTTCGGCGAGCACCCTGCGCACAACCCGCAGGTCGCTGCCGGACTCTGTTCCCCAGGACGATATGTAGGGAGTCCGTCCCAGCAGCACGTAGTCCAGCACGGTCATCCCCTCCGGTATCACCGGATTCTGGGGGACCATCGCTACCAGGCGGGAGCGACGCTTGGTCGAGACGCCGGCCGCAATGCCGCCGACGACCCGTACTTCCCCGGTTGCAGGCACCGTGCCCGCCACCACTCGGAGCAAGGTCGACTTGCCGGAGCCGTTCGGTCCGATGATGACGACCCATTCGCCGTCTCCCACGTCAAGATCAACACCGTGCAGTACTTCCGTCTCGTCGTAGGAGGCGCGCAGACCCCGGCACTCAAGGCGCGACATCAGGCAGGCTCCCGTCGTCGCAGGATCATGGCAAAGAACGGGGCTCCCACAAAGGCCGTGACGACACCGATCGGCAACTCGCCTGGAGAGATGACGGTGCGGGCCAGGAGATCGGCAGCCAGCAAGAAGCCCGCTCCGATGATCATCGAGAGCGGCAGGATCACCCGGTAGCTCACACCGGCCACCATGCGGACGGCGTGAGGGACGACAATGCCGACGAACCCGATCAGACCGGTGACGGAGACGACCGCCGCAGATCCGAGGGTGGCAGCCGTGACGATCACCAGTCGGGCTCGGGCCGGGCGCACCCCGAGGGTGGCTGCCTCCTCCTCACCTACGGAAAGCACATCCAGGATCCGCCGATAGGCGTACAGCACCACCAGAGCGACAACGACGTACGGAAGCACCATCCGGACCTGGGACCATGTTGCGGTGCTGAGACGTCCCAGCAGCCACGTGAAGACCTCTCTGATGCGGTCTGCCGACTGTTGTTGGAGGAACGTCTGCAGCGCCGTGAGGAATGACCCCACTGCGACACCCGCCAGAATGAGCGTCGCCGGAGTTCTCCTACCCCCGGCCGACCGGGCGAAATAGTAGGTGGCGCCAACGGCCAGAACGGCACCGGCGAAGGCCGCCGGCGGCAAGGCAGCTCCGCCTGCGCCAAACGAGAGAGCCGCCGTAGCACCGAGACCGGCGCCTGCGGCCACACCGAGCAGGTAGGGATCGGCCAGAGGATTGCGGAACACTCCCTGGTAGGCACCCCCGGCGATCGCCAGCATCGCCCCGACCAGACTGCCCAGCACGACACGCGGAGCCCGCAGTTGCCAGACGATGGCTGCCTCCTGACCGCTGAGACCCGAATTGATGTTCACGGGAAGAATTCGATCGGCAATCTCGAGCAGGGCCGCGCCCGGGCTGATCGGCACAGGACCAAGGGTGACACCCAGGATCGCAATGCCGATGAGCGCCAAGCCACTGATGATGTAAGCGCGTCTCCTCCGGCTCGAGGGGACGGCAGCCGGGGTCGCCACTAGGCAGCCGCTTCCATTGCCGCGACGATGGCTTCAACCAGGTCTACGGTCCGCGGCCCCCACCGTCCGGCAATGTCACCATCGAGCTCGAATACGGCACCGTTCTGGACCGCCGTCAAAGAGTCCCAGCCGGGACGAGCGCCAACCGATTCGGGACTCTCGCCGAACCCCGCGTCGCCTAGAAGGATGAGGTCGGGATCCTGGGAAAACAAGTACTCCTCTGACACCTGCACATATCCAGAGGCGAACTCGTCGGGAACGGCGTCCGCAATATTGGTCAATCCCAGCCGGCGATAGATATCGCCGAGGAAGGTCGACGAATTCGCTGAATAGAGGGTGTTATCGACCTCGTGGAAGACCGTGAGCGAAGGTCGCGTGGCCGAACCAATGAGCTCCTCGATCCGGGCCTGCATCGAGGAAACCAGCCCGGCCGCCTCCGTCTCCCGCCCCGTTACCTCGCCGAGAATCTCGATCTGAGCGTACGCCTCATCGAGGTTGGTGGCAGGCGTGAGAAGGAGAACCGGGATCCCAACTGCGCGGAGCGCATCGACTTCTCCCTGGAAATCGAAACCGGTGATGACCAGGTCGGGCCGAGTTGCCGCGACTTCTTCAACGTTGAAGTTGAAGGCGTCCACTTTCACGGTCGCCTCCGCAGCCGGAGGGAAATTAGAGGTCAGGTCGGTAGCCGCAACCAGCTCTCCGGCGTCGATGGCGTAGAGCATCTCCGTGTGCGTTGCGGACAGGGACACGATGCGCAACGGGCGATCGTCGAGGGTCAATCGACCGGCGTCGCTCTCCACTGTGACGGGCGTAGCGCAAGCAGTCAACACCAACGCCATCGCCAAGAGACAAACGGCCAGACGACTCACCAGTCCTCCAATCCTTCGGAGAACGCAACGCCCGACCCGGGTCGCACGCGCGCCCTTCCTACGAGAGCACTTTCGTGACCCTGAAGGCAGGCGACCTGGCTCATCCCTCCACAGAGGGCATCACAGTTGCGGGACAGCGCCGGATTGGGACCGGACTTCGCTCTTAGCCACTGATGGGACCTTCACGGTGTCCGGCTCAACCGGACACGGCCACATTAGCCGCCTCCCGATCGGCACGAAAACGTCCCTACACTGGCTTCATGATTCGCAGAACCGTCCTTATCGCCGCCGCTGTGGCCGCCGCCGTCTTCGCCTACAAGAAGCGGCCCATTCAGCCTCCTCGAGCATCGGGTGCCTGGGAGCCGGTCGAACTCGACTCGGTGACCAATCATTGAGGATTGCACTAGAAGCCAACGGGAAGATTGGGGCGCGGGCAGCTCGGGTGCTCCTGGCCGAACGGTCCGTTGAAGCCATCGGGTTGATCGGACGTCGCTCAACCTCCGGTGACCCCCGGGTAAGCACGATCACCAACCTGGCGGGATGGGATGTTGTTGCCAGCGACGCATCCGAACACTTGCAGCAGCGCTATCGCCAGGCTTCCGACCACGGTATTCCCCTCGTGGTACCGATCGGCAACCCGACCATAGCTCCAGACCCGGACATCCCGTTCGTTGTCGGCGCCAACCCCCGCTTCGGTCTGGCCGCCTCTTTGGCAGCCGGCGAATGCGCCCGCCACGACACGCCAATGGAAGCAGTGATCGGATGGACGGAACCTGGTGGCGCTCTCCGCAAAGGCATCCCCCTCGCTTTCCCGCAACCGATCGGAAACCAATGGGCCGGGGCCGGCGAGGAGGTGTGGCCGGACGCTCCGCCCGGCACCCGTTTCCTCGCTGCACCCGTGGAAGGCGGATGGACCGGGCTCAGCGTCCGGGTCACGGCCGCGTCCGCGGACGGAGTGGAAGTGCGCACGATAGGAGTGGCGGACGACTCCCTCTTTCTCGGGGGAATAGCGCTGGCGGCAGCCGTGTTAGCGGCAGCCGGGGGCGCCTTTCCGGTAGGCAGGCACTATCCCAGCGCCGCCTTCCGCCGGTATCTCGACGGTGCCCTGGTGGCTGGTCTTGACGTTGCGACCTTTGTGGAGCGTCGCTAGCTCCGTCGAAGTGCTGATGTGGCGTCTCACCCTCTCAGGCAGGAGGACCGTGTCGGAACCCCAACCTCGGATAGGCCGGAGCGAAGATGGTTTACGCCGACGGCTGAGAGCTGCGCACCTCGACCGGGGCGCCCATCGATTCCTCTGTGAGGACAACTTCCTCGGTGGGTAGGTCGACCTGCCCCGAAGTCACGGACGAAGGGGGAGGTGGGGTTGTGGTTTGCCAGCTGCGCGGGATACGGACGCCCGCCTGGGTGCCTTGAGGAGCGTTGAGGGTCTCCTCGAGGACCACGATTTCGATCCCACCCACGATGTCGGATATGAGGTTGTACATCACCGCCGACAGGGTGGTGAGACCGGTCAGGAGAACCGTCCAGACAACGCCGAGGAACACTGCAACGCGCAAGTAACGCTCTCCGTCGGCGAACAGCTCGGCGTCGGCTTCCAACAACGTTATCTTCTTGCCGAAATCTTCGATCGCCTGGGGAATCCCGGCGTTATTCACTACCGCCCACAGGATCACCAGACCCAGCACAATCGCTACCGCCATGACTGCGTAGAAGACAATCGAGACCTTCAACACGGTCCATGGATCGAATTTTCGTATGACCCTGCGTACACGCCGCACGGATGTCACTTCCATCAACTCCTCGTGGGCGAGTGTAATGCCCTGCCTTCCCAACCCGGGTGATCCGTCCACCACCCCAACGGCCCGGAAGGCCTTTCTAGTTCCCCGGGACCGTCTCGAGCTCCTCCAACGGAACCGGAGCGAATGCCGAGATAGTCGTACCCGTCGGCATGTTCATGACTTTGACGCCGCTGGCTTCCCGCTTCTGACGACTGATCTGATTCACCTTGGTGCGAATGACCACGCCGTCGGAAGAAATCACGAAAATCTCCGTGCCGTCGAGGATCGCCCTGGCTCCGACCAGCGTCCCCCGAACCCTGGTGAGCTTGATTGATTTGACACCCAATCCACCCCGGCGCTGATTGGGGAACCCACTCATGGCGACCCGCTTGCCGTAACCACCGGAGGTGAGAAGCAAGACCTGCTCACCGTCGGCGCTCGAGGCGGCTCCAATCACCCGATCCCCTTCTCGCAGTTTGATGCCACGCACGCCACGGGTCGCGCGTCCCATCGGCCTGAGATCCTTCTCCGAGAACCGGATTCCCTGACCCAGTTCCGTGAACACCAGCATGTCGTTCTCACCGTTGGTGGTTCGAACCGCCACCACCTCATCGCCCTCAACCAGGTTGATGGCAACAAGCGTTGAATTACGCGAGTCATAGTCACTGAAAGGCGTCTTCTTCACCAGGCCCTTCTTCGTGACCATCACCAGGTACCGGGACGTCTCATAGTTGCGGGTGTCGATCACCGCTTCAATCCGTTCCTCCGGCTCGAGCGGCAGCACCGACTGCGCCAGCACCCCTTTGGCCGTGCGGTCCTTGCGGGGTATCTCGTGGGTACGAATCCGATGGACCTTTCCCAGGTTGGTGAAGAACAACAGGTAGGCGTGCGCCGTTGTATGTACGAGTTTGTTGACAACGTCGTCCTCGTGGAGCGAAGCCGCCTTGACTCCCCGCCCACCGCGGCCCTGCGTCCGGTAGATGCTGGCCTCAACCGACTTGAGATAACCATTGGCAGACACGGTCACGACCACATCGTCGTCCGCAATCAGGTCTTCGAGAGAGAGGTCCCCTTCATCGGGGATGATCCGGCTCCGCCGTTCGTCGGCGAATTTGGCCCTGATTTCGGTCAGCTCATCCACGATGATCGCTCGCCGGCGGGACGGATCGGCCAGGATGGCCTCGAGTTCGGCGATGAGCTCCTTCAATTGCTGGAGGTCATCGCGTAGCTTCCCGGTTTCCAGGGCGGTGAGCCGGCGGAGTGGCATCTCCAGGATGGCATTTGCCTGGATCTCGGAGAGCTCGAACCGTTCGATCAACCGCGCTCTGGCGGTCGGGGTGTCGTCGGAAGATCGAATGATCCGAACGACCTCGTCGATATTGTCGACGGCAATGATCAGGCCCTCGAGAACGTGGGCCTTCGCCTTGGCATCATCGAGCCGATAGCGCGTGCGGCGTTCAACTACCTCCATCTGGTGATCGATGTAATAGCCGACCATCTCGGCGATGTTGAGGGTGCGGGGAACCCCGTCCACCAGCGCTACCGCATTAACTCCAAAGGTCTCCTGGAGCTGGGTCATCTTGAAGAGCTGATTCACCACCACTTGAGGAACCGCATCCCGTTTGAGTTCGACGACCAACCGGGTGCCGAGCCGGGCAGAGCTCTCGTTGCGGAGGTCGGCAATCCCGGCAATCTTCTTCTCATGGACGAGATCGGCAATCTTGGCCAGCACCCGGTCCTGCGAGACCTGATAGGGGAGTTCGGTAACGATTATGGCCGTGCGTCCCTTGCGAATCTCCTGCACGTCGGTGACGGCCCGCATCTTGACCGAGCCCCGGCCGGTTGTAAGGGCGTCACGAATGCCACCGGTACCGACCAGATAGGCACCGGTAGGAAAGTCCGGACCTTTGACAATCTTGAGGTAGTCGTCGATGGGCGCATCGGGATTGCCGATCGCGTAAATCACAGCATCAATCACCTCGCCGAGGTTGTGGGGCGGGATGTTGGTCGCCATGCCGACGGCGATTCCGGTGGCGCCGTTTGCCAGCAGATTCGGGTAGCGGGCCGGCAGGACGATCGGCTCGGAAGATTCTCCGCTGTAGTTGTCCTGAAAGTCGACTGTGTTCTCTCGTATGCCGTCGAGCAAATGCATGGCGATTGGCGCCAGCCGGCTCTCGGTGTAACGCATAGCCGCCGGGGGGTCATCAATGGTGCCGAAGTTGCCCTGAGGGGAAATCAAAGGATATCGAGAGCTGAAGTCCTGCCCGAGCCGAACGAGAGCGTCGTAGATAGCGTCATTGCCATGTGGGTGGTAACTGCCCATGACATTGCCGACCACTGTTGCGCATTTGCGAAAGCTGCTGCCGGGACGCATCCCGGCTTCGAACATCGCGTACACGATCCGTCGCTGAACCGGTTTCATTCCGTCGCGCACATCCGGCAGCGCCCGCGACACGATGACCGACATCGCATAATCGAGGAAGGACTTCTTTACCTCGTCGTTGATGTCGATCACGAGGTTGTTCTCTTCGTATGTGCGCTCGTCGACCATGTGACTCTCTCCCTATCAGACGTCGAGGAACCGGACGTCCTTGGCATTTCGCTGGATGAACTGCTTGCGGGAAGCCACGTCATCCCCCATCAGCGTCGAGAAGATCTCCTCCGACAATGCTGCATCCTCGAGTTCGACCTTCACCAAATGGCGCAGCGCAGGATCCATCGAGGTGTCCCGCAGTTCGGAAGCATTCATCTCCCCCAGACCTTTGAAGCGGCTCACGTCCAGCTTCTTCCCGTTCAGGTCCTCGCGGAGTTGGTCGAGTTCCTCGTCAGAGGACAGATAGTGAATGTCCTTGCCGGTCTTGACTCGATAGAGGGGAGGCTGAGCGAAATAGACGTAACCGGCTTCGATCAGCGGCCGCATGTGTCGAAAGAAGAAGGTGAGCAGCAAGGTACGGATATGCGCCCCGTCGACGTCTGCATCGGTGAGAAGCACCACCTTGTGATACCGGGCCTTTTCGATATCGAATTCCTCGCCGATGCTGGTGCCGATGGCGGTGATCAACGACTGGATCTCGGTGTTCTGGAGCGCCTTGGCCAGGCGTGCTTTCTCGACGTTGATGATCTTGCCGCGAATCGGAAGAATCGCCTGAGTTTCGCTGTTGCGACCTTGTTTGGCGGGACCGGCGGCGCTGTCGCCCTCCACGATGAACAATTCGCTCACGGAGGCGTCGCGGGAGGAGCAGTCGGCGAGCTTGCCGGGGAGGCTGGCCGACTCCAGCATGCTCTTGCGTCGGGTCAGTTCCCTCGCTTTGCGGGCTGCGAGCCGGGCACGTGAGGCCATGAGGCTCTTGTCGGTAATCGCCCGCCCTTCGCCGCTGTAGCGCTCGAGCCATTCGGGCAGAAGCCGATTGAGGGTCTTCTCCACGTAGCCGCGGATCTCCGTGTTGCCCAGCTTGGTTTTCGTCTGGCCTTCAAACTGCGGGGACCGAACCTTCACGGATACGACCGCCGTCAAACCCTCGCGGACGTCCTCCCCGGTCAGGTTCTCGTCTTTCTCCTTGAGAATGCCTTTTGATCGGGCGAAGTCGTTGATTGCCCTGGTCAGAGACTTCCGAAAGCCTTCTTCATGGGTGCCGCCCTCGTGTGTATTGATGTTGTTGGCGAAACTGAGCACCGTCTCGGTGTACGAAGAAGTCCACTGCAACGCGACCTCGACCTCCGCGTCTTCGCCTTGATCGTCGAAATAGATGACGTGAGGATGGAGCGGATCTTTGGTGGCATTGAGGTGTTTGATGTAGTCGATCAGTCCACCCTTGTATTGAAAGGCTTCGTGAACCGGTTCCTCTTCCCGTTCGTCGGTCAGCCGGATCTCCAACCCCCGATTGAGGAAGGCCATCTCTCGCAGCCTGGAAGTGACCGTGCTGAGATCCAGAGAGACCGTTTCAACAAAGGTCTTCGGGGACGGCCAATAGGTAATCATCGTGCCCGTGCGCTTCCCCGGTTTGCCCTTTTTGACGGGTCCGCGGGGGTGGCCTTCTTCGAATACCTGGGTCCAATGGAAGCCGTCCCGCACGATCTCCGCTTCGAGTCGCGCCGAAAGAGCGTTGACGACAGAAACCCCCACCCCGTGGAGGCCGCCAGACACCTGGTACGCACCGGCCTCGAATTTGCCGCCTGCGTGCAGCGTCGTGAGAACGGTCGTCAGTGCAGACTCCTTGGTCTTCTTGTGCCTATCAACCGGGATCCCCCGACCGTTGTCCCGCACCTGCACGCTGTTGTCCTGGCGAATCGTCACATCAATGCGGGTACAGAAGCCAGCCATGGCCTCGTCGACCGCGTTGTCGACAACCTCCCACAAGAGATGATGGAGTCCCCTCGGCCCGGTCGAGCCGATGTACATGCCCGGACGGCGACGGACGGCCTCCAGGCCTTCGAGGACGGTGATATCGGCGGCCCCGTATCGCTCAGAGGCGCGATTCGCAGTACTCACAAAGCTCCTTCAAAAAGAAAACGGCCCGACAGCGAAACCACCCGACGAGTCTCGCCAGAGCCCTTGTTTACACGATTGTAAGTATACCGGTTGCCGGGTGTTTTCCCAAGCTCTCGATGGCCAAAAACGTCAACATCTACGGGGCTTTCCAAATGCTCCGGACTCCTCAGGGAAGTCTTCCGGCCGGCGGCGGAGATTGCACCCGAACCGTCCCAACCACGCCCACCCCAAACCGGGCATCCAGGCTCCGGAGGAGGTCGCCTACGGCATAGCGGAGCAGGCTCACCGTTTGGGCAGAAGCGGCCTCCACGAGCAGTTCTCCGTCCTTGAGGAGAAGTGGCTTTGCCTGCGTTCGCCACGGCTCCGGAGCGATCTCCTCCCAGTCCCCCACCAGGCTCAGCATCACATCGAGCCGCTCGATTCCGAGGTTCTGCAGAGCTTTCGCAAGGAGTCCCCCCATCGATTCGAGCCGGCTCATCTGATCCTCCCGGGCTCCACCACGAATGTGCGTCCGTGTACCGGCACTTCCTCCTGGCGGGCTGTGGTGATGAAAGTCTGGGCCGCAGGCAACATGCCGGCCAGCGCCTCGGCCCGGCTCATATCCAGCTCGGAGAACACATCGTCGAGGAGAAGCAGCGCCACTTCCCCCGTTGCTTCGCCGATAGCTCGGTGCGAGGCAAGCCGCAGGCTCAGCGCCAGAGTGCGCTGCTCTCCCTGACTGGCCCTGGTTCTGGCATCACGGCCGTCCACCGTGAACCAGGGTTCGTCCCTATGCGGTCCCATCGTTGTCACCCTTCTCTCGGTATCTGCACGGCGGCTGCCGACCAGCGCATCGACAAGACTGTCCGCCACGGTGTCTGCTGCCAATCCCGACAGGGTCCCTCCCCACTTCGATGCGTAGAGAAGGTCCACCATGGCGGCCGCCCCCGACAAACGGGCGTAGGTCTCGGCGATGGCGTCCCGCACCGCGGCGGCTGCACCGGATCGCCGTACCATCATCTTGCCGGCTGCCTGTGACAGACGCTGATCCCACACCTCCAATGTGGCTGTGTCGACCTCCCAGCCGGACTGGCGCAACAAAGAGTTCCTCTGTCGCAACGCTCGTTCGTACTCTTGCTGGTCCAGATGCGCACCGGGCCACAGCTGAACTGCCACCGCGTCGAGGAAATCCCGGCGGTAGGCGGGACCTCGTTTGACAATGTCGAGGTCATCGGGGAGAAACATGACCGCCCGCAGATGGCCAAGAAGATCGGTAGACCGGGCCGGCCGCTGGCCGTTCACCCGCACACGCCGCCGCCCGGTTCGCGGAAGCTCGGTTTCGATGAGGGACGTGCTTTCGGTGTGCCTGAATCTCACCCCGGATGACGGCCGCTTCGGATCCGTCCCTGATCAGGGCTTCTTCGGGTGCACCCCGGAAGGAGCGAAGGGAGGCCAGGTACGCTGCCCCTTCCAGGAGGTTTGTCTTACCTGCAGCATTAGCTCCAACGAAGACATTGACTCCCGGATCGGGTTCGAGACGGAGTTCCCGGTATGAACGGAAGTCTCTGAGCTCGAGCCAGGAGAACTCCATTCAGATGCGGACGGGCATCAACAAGTAGGTGAAACGATCGTCGTCAACGCCTCTGATCACACTTGGCTTGAGACCGTCGGTGACCTCGATCTGCACTTCGTCTGATTCGATGGCAGATACCCCATCCGTGAGATACCGCGGGTTGAATGCGATCGTCACGTCGGAGGCCTCTCCCTGGTACTCCCCGGGGATGTGTTCCGTTTCACCGCCAACGTCTTGTCGGGTCACCGTAACCTCCACCCCGCCTTCCATCAACCGCAATCGCACCGGGATGTGGTCTTCGGCTACCAGGGATGCTCTTCCAAGCGCTTCCAGCAGACCCTCTTTCGTCACCACCACCCGATTCGGGTAGGACTCGGGTAGGAGCTGGCGGTAATTCGGGAAGGTTCCTTCGATGAGACGCAGCGTCAACGAACCCCTGGTTGAACCAAAGACCGCTTCCCGCTGTTGTATGGAGAATTGCATCTTGGCCGAGCCAACCGTGCGGCTCATCTCCCGGAGGCCCCGAGCCGGAACCAGTCCGGAGTCCTTCAATGCGACCCCGGGTAGTTTCCGCACCGCCAGACGATACGAGTCTGTCGCAACCAACCTCACCCCTTCGTCGTCTTGCTCGAACAGAACTCCAGTCAAAATCGGCCGGGCGGAGTCAACTGATGCTCCGACGGTGGCCTGGGCGATCGCCGCCACGAGCTCATCTCCATCGGCGTCGACGGCACCGGCAAAGTCTGCCTCTGCCAGTTGGGGAAACTCGTCCACCGGAAGTTCCCGCAGACTGAAGCGAGGGCCGGCTCCCATGATCTCGACCTCCCCGTCGCCTGAGGACAGGGTCACCGCACCTGGGGGCATCTTCTTGATCGCCTCGCTGGCCAATCGGGCCGGGACGACAAACGCCCCTTCCTCGAGAACCTCAACCTCCGTGGTTGTGCGGACGGTGAGTTCGAGGTCCGTCCCGGTTACTTTGAGGCTTCCACCCTGCACTTCGCACAAGACACCTTGCAGGATGGCTTGGGCAGGACGCACCCCGACCCCTCGATTGGCCCGCGAGAACACATCGGCCAGGTCGTCTCGTTCAGCTCGAATCCGCAAGTTGTCCCGTCCCTTCTATTTCTATATTTTGTTTAGTAAACGGTAGTAGCTGTAGTAGGCCCTGTGGATTGGGGAGAAGTTGCCAAAAGGGCTGGTCAGATCGCACGTTGGCCGTCCACAGCCCCTGGGGACGATCTGGAGGTTGTCCCCATCACTCCTGCGCCACGTCTCACATCGTGTGGAGAACATCAGGTTCTCCTCAGCTGCTGGGATAAAGCCGTGACTCGCTCGAATACCTGGTGGTCGGTGAGCAGGAGCCGTTTCACCTTGTCGATGGCGTGCATGACTGTGGTGTGGTCACGGCCCCCAAACAGTGCGCCGATCTTTGGCAGTGAGAGGTCTGTTTGCTCCCGGCAGACATACATCGCAACCTGGCGGGACAGGACGAGTGGTTGGCGACGGCTGGGGCTGCGGAGGTCGTCGGCCGAGAACCCGTAAGCGGCAGCCGTGGCATTGATGATCTCCTCGGCTGAAATCGGGCGTTGGGAGGCGGCCGGGCGCAAATCCTGCAACACGTCCTGGGCCATATCGAACGTGATGCTCTGGTTGGTGAGAGCCGCGTAGGCCGTTACCCGGGTGAGAGCGCCTTCGAGTTCCCGGATGTTGTCTTGCACATTTTCGGCGATGAAATGCAGCACCTCGGCACTGACCGGTTTCGGAGCAAACTCGGCGTTCTTTCGCAAGATGGCGATCCGCGTTTCGACGTCCGGAGGCTGGATATCGGTAAGCAAGCCCCATTCGAAACGACTCCGCAGGCGGTCCTCCAGCGTGGCCAGGTGCTTGGGGTGACGATCGGAGCTGATGACCATCTGTTTTCCGGCCTCGTACAGATCGTTGAACGTATGGAAGAACTCCTCGAGAATCTGTTCCTTCCGCTCGAAGAACTGCACGTCATCCAATAGCAAGACATCCGTGGTGCGGTAGCGGGCTTTGAACTCGTCCATCTTCTTCTTGCGGATGCCGTCGATGAATTCGTTGAAGAAATTCTCCGAAGACACATAGCGGACAAGGGCGCCGGGCCGCAGCTCGAGAGCGTGGTGGCCGACTGCATGGAGGAGATGAGTTTTGCCGAGGCCGGCACCTCCGTAAATGAACAGGGGGTTGTAGTGACCGCCCGGCTGCTCGGCCACGGCCATCGCGGCCGCATGGGCAAAGCGATTGGACTGGCCGACTACGAAGTTGTCGAACGTATATTTCCCCTGCAGGCGCCGGTTCGCCGAACCAGGCTCGGGAGGAGAGGCGGCGCTACTGATCGGAGGCCGCTCTTCCTCATCTTCGAGGTCGCCATCCTCTGTGGCCTGGTCGGCAAGAGCGATATCGAATATGAGTTCGTTGCCCGGCCCAAACGTCGCCCGGGCCGCATCCTCGAGCACGCCGAGATGCTTTTCCTGGACCCACTGCAAGTGGAATTCGCTTGGTGCCGTGATGCTGATCGAACCGTCGTTGGGTCTCACTCCCAGGGGAGCAAGCCAGGTTTGCCAGTTGACGGGACTGACGCGGGATTGCACCGCGTTTCTGAAGAAGTCAACTTCCCCCGTCAGCGACTGAGGTTCCGCCACGTGTCCCCTCCTGAGTCACTACGTCTGCGTACAAATCTCCTATCCACAGACCTGTCCACAATCTGTGGAGAAACAGGCCTGTCGGTTGGCTGCCAGGAGGGAGTAGCCACAGCCGGATGATCTACGTCTTCCGGGGGAAGTGGAGCCACTCCCCTGGCGTCCAACGGTGAGCGAGTATATGACGTCACCAAGGTGGCCACAAGAACGTGAAATCAGGGCTTACCAGACGATTCCGACACCGTGACGAATAGAGTTTACCCAGCTTGAGCCCGGTTTTCTCGGGTCAAAGAAACGAGGCGATCACCCGGCCGGCGGCAAACCGGGGCAAAATAGCTTTTCGCGTCCTAGGAAAAGTCTTCGCGGGGTGACCTTGCCGTGGTTGTTTGCTCACCGCCAGTAGCCGCGATCGGCCTCCGGGGCGGATCCGCCTTTGACAAGCGCCCTACCCGCTGTAACCTTTTCGCTCACCTCCTCTATTCTCGAAACCGGGGTCCCGATGAAACGTACCTACCAGCCAAATGTTCGGCGACGCAAGCGAAAGCACGGCTTTCGCTCCCGGATGCGCACTCGTGCCGGACGCGCCGTGTTGAAGCGGCGTCGTGCCAAGGGGCGCCAGCGTATCTCGGCCTAGCGGTCGCGGTTACACGTCTCTTCGTGGTCGCGCAGCGTTTCGGCGAGCCTTTCGTATGGGAAGTCGCCGTCGTAAGGGCGGCGTGGTAGTTATCGTGGCATCGGGCGAACCGGGTCCACCGCGGTCGGCGTAGTGGCCGGAAAGAAGAAAGTAGGTGGCGCCGCGCAACGCAACCGCGCGAAACGGCGCCTCCGCGAAGCGCTCGCAGTCATACCCTTGCGAGAGGGTAACGATTACGTGGTCGTCGCTTCTTCGACGGTGCTGACGGCACCGTTTGGCGAAGTGGTGGGCTGGTTGCGAGCGGCGGTTGGTGAGGAAACATCAGATGGATGATCTCGATGCACAAAGAGTGGGTCCGGCGGCCTGGACGGGTCGGGCACTCGTGCGCGCCTATCAACGGGCCTTTTCCCCGTCGATGGGCAAGAATTGCCGCTACTCCCCCACGTGTTCCCAGTATGCCTATGAAGCCATTGGCCGCTTTGGCCTCATCCGCGGGACCTGGATGGGTATGAGGCGAATCGGCCGGTGCCATCCTCTGGCAGAAGGCGGATACGACCCGGTGCCGGCTACCTCGAAGAAAGAACAGTAATGCTCGACACACTGGCCAGAATCATCGCAGTTCCGATGACGTTCTTCTACGAACTCATCCCCAATTACGGGCTTGCCATAATTTTCCTGACCCTGGTGGTCAACGTGTTGATGTTCCCGTTGACGCTCAAACAGACCCGTTCGACGAGGGCGATGACCGAGATTCAACCCGAGGTCAAGAAGCTCCAGAAGCAATACAAGGACGATCAAGAGACACTCCAGAAGGAGATGATGGCCCTCTACAAAGAGAAGGGCGTCAACCCGGCGGGGTGCCTGTTCCCCATGCTGATCCAGATGCCGATCTGGTTCGGGCTCTTCCGACTGCTCAGGGATCCGCTCAACCAGTCAAGCAACAACACGGACGCCGTATCGTTCATTCCAGAATCTTCCAGGCTCTTTGACGTTCTGAGCAAAGAGACCGAAGGAACATTCCTCGGAATGAACCTGAGCCTGTCCCCCAGCGAAGTTATCACCGCAGACACCGGCTTTGACCTGGGAGCCGCTCTTCCCTACATCCTCATTGTCCTGGTCGTGCTCGGCACGGCATATTTCCAACAATGGCAGACAACTCGAGGACAGAGCAAGGACAGTGATCAAGCTCGTCAAATGCAGCTGATCACCAAGATCATGCCGTTGATGTTCGGGTTCTTTTCCTATTCTTTCCCGGCCGGATTGAACATCTACTTCGTAACGGCCAATATCTTCCGGATCGGCCAGCAAGCGTTGATCTTCAAGATCGACGGGCGGCCCAACCGGCCGCCGCCGGAACCCGAGCCGGGGATTATCGAACCGCCCATCAAGCCGGTTTCGCAATCGGTGTCGGAGAAGAAGCGCAAACGGCGCAGGAGGAAGTAAGCGTGGAGTGGGTTGAAGTCAAAGGACCCTCGGTCGAAGTAGCCGTAGAGGCTGCGCTGGCCGAACTGGGAATTGAATCTCGTGAAGACGCGGACGTGGAGATTCTCCAAGAACCGGAGAAGGGATTCTTGGGCATCGGGCGGACCGACGCGGTCGTTCGCGTCAAACCACGCCCCAAGAAGCGTCGTCGAACCCGATCGGCCAAGGGCAAGCGGGACGGCTCTGGTCAAGGAGGGCGGGATCAAGCCGCCCGCAGCGGCCAGCGTCGCGACCAGCGCTCGTCAGGAAAAAGTTCGGGAGAACGACGAGCCGGACAGGACAAGAACCAGGGGAGGTCGAGCGGAGCAAAGCAGCAGGCGTCCCGCCGGGCCAACCCGCCGCAGAAGAAAACAAGCGAAGAACGACCGCCGAAGGACGGCGGCAGTCGGACAGCCGAGTCAAGGGAGATTACCGTGAGCCGAGAAGAGCAGGCGAGCGTCGTGGGCGAATTCCTCGAGGGTCTGCTCAGTGCATTTGGCCTCGAGGGCACTGTGGAAACCAGGGTCGACGACGACATCATCTACGCCGACGTTGTCGGCAGCGAAACCGAAGCCCTGGTTGGATCGCGGGGCGTGATTCTCCAGTCGATTCATGAACTGGCCAAAACGGTTGTGCAGCGAAAGACCCAGGAATCGGCGAGAATACGACTGGATATCGCCGGATATTCCGAACGGCGCCGCGAAGCGCTCAAGATCTATGCCCAGCGCCTCGCCCAACAAGTGATCGACGAGGGCGGTGAGGTCATGGTCGAACCCATGAACGCTGCCGAGCGGAAGGTCATCCACGACACGGTAGGCGAGGTCGAAGGCGTGCGAACCTACTCCGAAGGCGAAGAACCCCGACGGTCAGTGGTGATCGCTCGCGAAGAATAGCCCTCGAAGCGGCCACAGCCCTCTAGTTTCACGTGAAACATCTCCACGAAGGGCAAACAGCGGTTGCGGGCGTCCTGGACTGGCTGGAGAGTGAACCCCTTCAACCTCGTCAATGGGATCAACTCAACGAGTTTGCCGAGTGGTTGAATTCCGAAGCCGTCGTTGCCGGAGGTATCGGGCCACGGGAGGCACAACGAATCTGGCCCAGACACCTGGCCGATTCGCTGGCCTTTGCCCGGGGATGGTTCAGAGCTGATCCACCGTTGCGGCTGTTAGATATCGGGGCCGGGGTCGGTCTTCCCGGTATTCCTCTTGCTATTCTCTGGCCCGGAACCAGAGTGATCCTGCTGGAACGGTCGGGCCGGCGCGTCGATTTGGCCAGGAGGGCCGTTCGACGGCTCCGATTGGCAAACGTCGAAGTGCGGCAAGCTGATGTCGTTGCGGAGCAGACTGCCTGGCAAGCCGTAGTTTGCAGGGCCGTCTTCCCTCCGGGGAAAGCCGTTGGCGTGGTCGAGGGATTGCTGGGAGAGAATGGGACGGGCGTGGTTGGTCTGCGAGGTGAGTCCAATCGCCAGTCAATTGAAGCCGGAATCTCGGCTCGATACGCGGTTCAACTTGTTGAGGTTCCGGAAACGGTCCTTGACGGCTCCGTTTCACTTCTTATCATGGGCGCCAGTGAGCACTGAACACGACTTCACAGTCATCGCCATCACCAATCAAAAGGGCGGCGTTGGCAAGTCAACCACCGCAATCAACCTGGCTGCAGCAATGGCCTACCAGGGGGAACGGGTCCTTGTCGTTGATCTGGATCCCCAGGGAAACAGCACATCTGGCTTGGGCATCGACCGTTCCGGCATAACGACGTCGATTTACGATGTCATCATTCGTAATGCGCCACTGGTAGATGTCATCGAGCCCACGAGCGTGCGGGATCTCTTCGTTGTGCCGGCCACCATTGATCTGGCTGGGTCAGAGATTGAACTAGTTTCCATGTTCTCCCGTGAACTTCGTCTTCGCGAAGCCTTCTCACATATCGAGAAGGATTTTGACTTTGTCCTGATCGATTGCCCCCCATCCCTGGGTCTGCTGACGGTCAACGCCCTGGCGGCTGCCGGCGAGGTTTTGATCCCCATCCAGTGTGAGTATTACGCCCTCGAGGGTCTGAGCCAGCTGATGAAGAATATCGAGCTGGTTTCCGGCAACCTCAACCGGGATCTCAAAATCGGTGGTGTGGTACTGACCATGTTCGACGGGCGGACCAACTTGTCTCGCGACGTAGTTGCCCAGGTCAGGGACTTTTTTGGCGACCTTGCCTTCAAGACCGTTATCCCCAGGTCGGTCCGCCTTTCTGAGGCGCCCTCGTATGGCGAACCGATCGAGGCATTTGATCCAATGAGCAGGGGCGCCATCGCCTATCGGGAACTGGGACGTGAGTTTCGTCGGCGACACGGCCGCGAGTAGGAGGAATACGACACATGGCAACCCGAAGAAGCGGACTGGGACGGGGACTCGAAGCCCTCATTCCGAAGGGCGAAGATGACCATACTGGGTTTGCCATTATCCCCATCGACCGGGTTTCCGCCAATCCGCACCAGCCGCGCTCAGTGTTTGATGAGGAGGCGCTCGCCTCGCTGGCCGCCTCGATCGTCGAGGTCGGAGTGCTGCAACCGATCATCGTTCGCGAAGCCGAAGAGGGTTTTTACACCCTGGTGGCGGGCGAACGGCGGTGGAGGGCGGCAAAGAAGGTCGGATTGACCGAAATCCCTTCCATTATCAGGGAGAGCGACGACCGTTCGCTGCTCACGGAGGCGCTGGTCGAGAACCTGCAACGCGAAGATCTGAGCCCGCTCGAAGAAGCTACGGCATATCAGGAACTGCTCGAGGATTTCGGGCTCACGCACGAAGATGTTGGTAACCGAGTGGGCAAGAGCAGATCTGCCATCACCAACTCCCTTCGTCTGCTCCAGCTGCCGGCAGCCATCCAGGGAAGACTCGAACGCGGCGAACTCTCGGCCGGTCATGCCCGGGCCCTCCTGGGACTCGAGGATCGTAAATTTGCAGAACACATAGCCGAGAGAGCCGCATCGGAGGGTTGGTCTGTACGTCAAGTAGAGGATGCGGTCCGCGCCCGGAACCAGGCAGTCTCAGATGACCACGGCGAACGGCGTCCGCCCGCGGCTCGCCCGGCTGCAATCGTCGAGCTCGAGCAGCGGCTCCGTGACCACCTCTCGACCAAGGTGAAGATCAAGTACGCGAAGGATCGTGGAAAGCTTGTGATCGATTTCAGCTCGCTCGACGACCTCGAACGCATCTACCGTCAGTTTTTCTCGGCCTGAGGGTTCGCACTGCATAACGTCACGTGATGTTATGCAGGTCGCTGGACCTCGTCCCCGGAAGAGGCCCGCGGCGGGGCTTCATCAATATCAGTCCGGGCGGAGGCGAAGAATGCGCCGATAGCCTCGGCCACCGCCCGTCCGGTCGCCTCGTTCATGTCGGGAGTTGCGACGACGGCGGCGGGGGCACGGGTCTCCTTGAGCATGGGATGGGCTCGACCTTCGAATGGCAGACCCAGGCGATCGCCAATCGTGGCGGCCAGCAGCGCCCCGGCTTCGCTGCGGCTCATCGACGAGGCGAAGAAGAACACCGAGGCGGGCTCGGCATACGGGAACTGAAACGAGACAATCAGCGAGGCACCGACACGGTTCGCCCGGCGGGCCCGAATTCGCTCGGGAAGGGACGTGTCGCTGCTTCGCGACAGGAGGGGAATGGCCCCCTCTGCTTGCAGCCGCAGGGCCGTCTCTCCGGCCGCCAGCCAGGTCTTGTCTGCCTCCTCGGAGTCCCGACAGGCCGGATCCAGGAAGACCCTGGCTCCGACCACAGAACGGGGTAATTCGCGCAGCCATTCCCGCTCGCGGATCGCCTCTCGACCCGTCTTCTGTGTTGCCCGGGCAACCAGGTGCAGCTCCGTCAGCGTACGGGGGCCGGCGATGCCATCTTCGGCCATGTACCGGTTCTGCTGAAAGTCGACCAGGGCGCGCAGGGTGTTTGGTCCGAGGATTCCGTCGACCTTGCCTGCATCGAAGCCGAGCGAATTGAGCCTTCTCTGGAGTTCCGCTACATCGTCTCCGCGTAACATCGGACGCCGGAGGTACAGCAAGCGGTCGCCCAGGCGGTACCCCGCCTCGTAGAGTGCCCTCCAGGTCTCCGGCCCAACTATTCCATCGGCGGGCAATCCCCGGCGGCGCTGGAACGATTCCACTGCGACCAGGGTCGTTTCGCCGAATTCGCTGCGCGGATCTGCTCTGCAGGCATAACCGAGAGCGTTGAGGCGATCCTGGATATCCCGGACCGCCGTCCCCGAATCGCCCAGCCGAAAGAGCCTCATGGCCCTATGGTCGCAGGTTTAGGAACTGGAGTCTCATGCGAACGGCAGAAACTCCGGGTGATCAGTTGAGAAATTGGGCGAGTTCGGACACCATCATGTGCTTGGGGCGGGCCCCAACGATCCGCTTTTTCTCGACACCCTGTTGGAAAACGATCATGGTCGGAATGCTCATGACGTCGTAGTTGGCGGCGACGGCAGGATTCTCGTCTACGTTTAGTTTGGCAATCGTGATCTGATCCGGATACTCCTTGGCGATTTCTTCCAGGACCGGAGCAACCATCCGGCACGGCCCGCACCATTCGGCCCAAAAATCAACCAGGACGGCCTTGTCACCGGCGACGGACTCCTCGAAGTTGGCGTCCGTGACCGTCACTGCATTCTCACCCATCGTTGTTCTCCCTTTATGTATCAGTACCAGGCAACAGAGGACGACCGGCGTTCATTCCTCGTCGAGCCAGCGCTCAGCGTCGATGGCCGCCTGGCATCCGGTCCCGGCGGCGGTCACGGCTTGCCTGTACGTGGAGTCGGCCACGTCGCCGGCTGCAAAAACCCCGTCGATGGAGGTTGCGGTGGAGCCGTCGCCCCGCAAGTTGATATACCCCACCTCGTCCATATCGAGTTGACCCGCGAAAAGGGAAGTGTTCGGTGTGTGGCCAATAGCGACGAAGACACCACTCGTCTCGAGTAGCGAAACCTCGTCGGTCTTGACGTTGCGGACCTTCACGCCGGTGACTTCGTCCTCTCCGAGCATTTCCTCAACAACCGAGTCCCAGATGACCTCCACCTTCGGGTGGTCCAGGGCCCGCGCGGCCATGATGGCCGAGGCCCGAAATTCGTCACGGCGGTGGATGATGGTCACTTTGGTGGCGAACTTGGTAAGGAACATGGCCTCTTCCATGGCCGTGTCCCCTCCACCAACTACGACGATTTCCTGATCGCGGAAGAAGAACCCATCGCAGGTGGCACACGCCGAGACACCCCGACCCCGGAGTCGTTCCTCTCCGGGAACGTCCAGCCAGCGGGCCGACGCACCTGTGGAGATGATTACCGACTCGGCCAGGTGTTCGTCGGCTCCCACCCATACTTTGAAAGGGCGCGAACTGAAGTCGACCCGGGTGACGTCGGCGGTTTCGATGCGGGTGTCGAACCGGGCCGCTTGTTTGCGCATCTGGTCCATCAGATCGGGCCCGAGGATTCCATCTGGGAACCCCGGATAGTTCTCGACGTCGGTGGTCAGCATCAGCTGTCCGCCTGCCTGGCTTCCTTCAATGAGGAGCGGGTTGAGATCGGCCCGGGCGGCATAGACGGCGGCAGTCAAGCCTGCCGGCCCGGAGCCGACGATGATCACTTTTTCAGTCATTGTCTTCCTTGGCGTCTCGTTTGCGTATCGCCCACACAAACGCACCGCCGACCACAAATAGTCCCCCGAAAAGGGTGTAGGCCCCGAGGACCCCGAGAGGAACGGCCACGGCCTGGAAAATCGAGCGGATCAGATAAACGACGGCGATGGCGCCCAGGGTCACGGCGATGATCCCGAGGGCGGTGATCTTGATCGCCCGATCGAGACGATCGATGGTCAGTGAACGGACCTTGAGCCCTGTGTTTTCGAGTAAGTCGGCGAAGCGCGTGGCGAATTCGTTCATGGTTTGCAGGTTAGCCCGATATCCCGGCGGATAGTCCGCTGATCAGTCAAAAACAGCAGTCACAAGGCAATCGGGCGTTGTGTATACGGTGATTACCTCGCCGATGCGGTAGATCTCGACCGGGGAACCGTCGATCGAGGCGCGGCCAATAGCATCGATGGTGCCGTCATCGAAGGCTGCTTCTGCACAAATGAGCGCCGGGTCGATCGACAGGGATCGCAGGGAATCGACGGTATAGGTGTTTGCATCGTCGGCCGGCCCCGAGCTCTTCAACTGCGTTGCGACTTCTTCCAGGTCGGTGGCCGAGATGGGCCCGAAATCTTGAATGCCCGGAGAAGCAGTGGCCTCGCCAGCGGCGGCAACGGTCGTAGTGGCAGCTTCAGCCTCATCCATCAATTCCACTCCGCCCGAGTCCTCCGCCAGTTCCTCTCCGGCCGGGACTGGTTGTCCGTCGCTCGTTGCGGCGGACGTCGGGTCGGCCGCAAGGTCGGCGCCCGGGCCGTCGACCAGGATCGATCCCACCCCAACGACGATCAGCAGGGCTGCGGCGGCAGCCATGGCCGGCATCAGTCTCTGGAACCAGGGAACCGGTCGCAGTTTGTCTGCCCGGAGTTCGGCAGGGCCCAGGTTTTGGGCGACGTTTCTGTGAAGTGTGGCTCGCTCCAGGTCACTCATCACGACGGGGGCAGCGGTTTGCAGGGCCTGCAGGGCTTCTCGTTGCAGCTGCAGGTCTGTGGTGCAGTCTTCGCAGGAAGCAACGACGGCCTCAGCGGCGGAGAGGTCACCTGCTGCCATCTCGCCCTCGGCTATGGCAGCGATCAGTTCGAAGTCGTGTTCATGCATCATGCTCACCTCTTTGATGGGCAGACGACCCTGAAAGGTTCCTGAGATGTTCGGCCAGTAGTCGTCTCCCTCGAAAGACCCTTGACTTGACGGTCCCAAGAGGGACCTCGAGCGCATCTGCAACTGCCTGCAAAGGGAGCCCTTCGAGATCCGCCAGCACTACGGCCACGCGGAACTCGGGGGCCAGATGGGCAAGGGCTTGCTCGAGATCAGGACGCAATTCGATTGACCCGATGAGATCAGCGCTGCGTGTGTCGGCCGGATCGCTCGTTTCCGACAAAGGTTGGGCCTGGTGCCGCCTGGTCCGCCGAATCTGGTCGTAACAAGTGTTGACGGCAATCCGGTACAGCCAGGTGCTGAAGGCGGAAGCCCCTGAGAATTGGCGAGCTTTGCGATACACCGTGATGAAGGTCTCCTGAACCGCGTCGAGGGCTGCTTCACGATCAGCCAGGATTCGGAGACAGACGGCAAACACTCGATCTTCGTGAGCCCGCATCAGTTCATCGAACGCCCGGCGATCACCGTCGAGGAACGACGAGACCAATGCGGAGTCTTCGACGGCCCGGAAACTCATGGAAGAAAGCGTACTTCTGCCACTGATGCGTAGAAGCCATCTTCCTGCGTGGGGAGATCGGTGAACCAGAGCAGCCAGAAGCCATTGTCGCGTTCAGGGGTTTGCGCATCGATTCGCTCTCCCGACACTGTTCCACTGGCCAACCGTTCCCACCCGTCGATGCCGTTGGCGGGGAGGCTGCTTGTCCACATCAACGAATAGGCACTTGCATCACTGAGGCCGGTCGCTACGAACCGGCCGGGTTCCCCGTTGAGTTCGAAGGCGATCCCGACGCCTCTCTTGAGCTGCGGTAGCGGGTCGAAGTAGCGCTCGGTACGCCAGCTGGTGGCGGGATCTCCGTCGAGGGTTTTGGAAACGTTCTCATCGTGTTCGCTCCCGTCTCCTTCCGGGTCATAGGCGAACGCCCTCACCACCAGAGGCGGATCGCCTTCAATCGTGGTGACCACCTCTGAGGTAGTCGACGCAGGCAGCGACGTGCTTGTTTCGTCCGGCGTCGCCGGGAAGAGAACGGGAGATCCAGGGCCGGAGGGAAGAACCAGCCCGATGGCCACGATCCCTACTGCCAGGATCGACAGCAGAGCGGCCGGGGCGAGCCAGCGCCAGGACCAGTTTGGCTCGCGGCGGGGGATGGTGGCCGTCTGCGTCGTAGTGTGGAGCGCCCGGGCGAGCCCGCCGGCATCGAGGACCCCGCGGCGGGCCGACTCCAGTGCTTCATCGACTGCGGGCCGAATACCGTCGACCACCTGCGATGGGGAAGCGGTTCCGGCCGGCCTCCCGGTGATGCAGATCTCCAGCGTTTCCGCCAGCGCCCGGGTGTCCTCAGCGACGGATGCGCCGGAGTGGGGGCGTCCGAACGAACCAAGCTTGGCCGGATGGGACCCGGAGTAGTAGATCGCTCCGGAATCGATGGCCCCGTGAATGCCTCCTGCCCTGTGGAAGGCGGCAAGTCCCTCCGCGAGTCCGGCGGCGTTGGGTAAGAACTCATCCACGGGAATCGTCTCTCCGGCTCCCAGGCGGTCGGCCATCGAGACGCCGCCGGCCCACTCAGTAACGGAATACGCACCTTCCTCGATCAGACCGGCTGCGTATACCGAGATGAGGTGGACATGGGTAGCGGCCGCCCCCGCCCGCGTGTCATCGACGAATCCCTGGCGCCGCCGACTCGAAGTTTCTGGGCCGAGAATGCGAATGAGAACCGGTCGATCGAGTGCAGTATCGGTGGCAAGCCACTCTTCGACGTCATGATCGCGACCCAGCCGGACTTCGAGGCTGAAGCGATCAGGAAGCGGTGGCGGCACGTGGTCTCCCGGGCGGCGGCGTCTTCATAACAATACGGTGCACTCAGGCGAGGCGATAGGCGAAGCCGAGTACACCGGGGCCGGTGTGGGTGCCAACCACCGGACCAACGGCGGCGATGAGGTGCGTGGAAACCAGAGCCGGTAGGTGTTGTCGGAACTCCTCCACATCCTCGGAAGCTCCGGTCAACACGGCGATTTCCTGAATGCCCGGCCCCAGCGCTGTGACTCGCTGGACGAGATCGGCAATCGCCCGGGATCGGGTCCGGACGCGGCCCAAAGCAGCAACGACCCCGTTGTCCATGGTGATCAACGGTTTGATGTTGAGTAACCCACCGAGGAAGGCCTGTGCGGTACCGATTCGACCTCCTCGCTGCAAGTAATCGAGCGTGTCGAGCGTTGCGATGAAGTTGGTCCGATCCCGGGCCGCTACCGTCGCCGCGGCCACTTCTTCGAGGCTGTCTCCCCGGCTTGCCGACCGGGCTGCTTCGAGCACTTGAAACCCGAGAGCCATGGAGACGTTCCGTGAATCCACCACCTTGATCGGAATTGAGGGCGACTGCTCGGCGGCTATGACGGCCGCTTGATACGTCCCGCTGAGCTCAGAGCTCAGACAAACGGCAACGATGCCGGTGGCTCCCGACGCCTCCAGGCTCGCATAGGCATCGCGGAAGCGCCCGGCACTAGGAGCCGAAGTTTCCGGAAGATCTGGCGAGGATTTCAATCTGTCCCAGAACTGGATGTGCGTGAGTTCGGTCCGGTCGGCGAACTCGTGATCCCCGAATCTGATGCTCAGAGGAACGATCTCGATCGTGTGCAATGTCGCCAATTCCTGCGGCAAATCGCATGAGGAATCGGTCACAACTCGGATCACGTTCACTCCCTTCGCCGCCGCCACGTTACCTGCGCAAGACCCGGTAAACGGTCAGTTGGTCGAGCATCTTCTCGAATCCCTCCGAGACATACAAGCGGGCGGCCGGTTCATTGTCGGGTTGAGTATTGAGCATCATCGACCTCGCCCCGCGACGCTTGGCCCATTGGTTGGCAGCCCGTACCAGTGATCGACCGAATCCCCGTCCGGAAAAGTCGGGATGCACCGCAACGCGTTGAAGGTAGCCGGCGATGGAACCGGCGCCGACTATGGCAAAACCGGCGAGTCGGTCTCCATCGTGCATGAGGAGGAACCCCGCGTGGGGGGTGGCCCCGAGCGCCTCCTGGAGGCCGTGAGTGTCGAGTCTCCACAGTGGGGAGAACGCTGCCCGGTCGATTTCCTCAATCGTCTCCCACGCTTCGGCGCCCCGGGTTGTCACGTTGTGCGACGGTTCGGTTTGACGCCCGACGAGCTCGCGGGAGTACAGATCCAGGGTGAGGTGAGGCTCGAAACCGGCGGTCAGCCACATTCCGGCCGACACGTCCGGAAGCGGAGGGGAGGCGACGCCGGTAACCCCGAGGTCCAGCAGACGGCTGCTGCAAGCGGCCAGAAACTCGGCGCTTCCCCGGACCAGGCGAAGAGCAGCATCGGGGATATCTGCATTCCAAGGACGGGCTTCGGCCTTCGCAAAGCCCTGGCGGAGGACAACCCGACCCGGCCAGTCTCCCGTCACCCGCATGTCGGATTCAAGATCGTTTTCGTGGTCGAGAGAGTCACCATGTCTCATCCATCGTAGGGCGTCCAGAGGACCCCGCCCCCCGGTCAGGCACGCACCGTGTGCCATCGTCTGCCAGCATGGGTGTCATGCAGGTATTGATGGCTGCCCACCCGGCGTTTGCCGCCCATCAGACCGGTGCCTGGCATCCGGAGCGCCCCGACCGGTTGACTGCCGCCCGGGCCGGGGCTCGAGCGGCGCCGGTGGAAATCATCGAGTTCTCGCCTGCCCCTGCGGAACCCGAAATGCTGTCAGGCGTGCACCTACCCGAATATGTCGAGTCGATCAAGCGCTTCTGTGCCGCCGGCGGAGGCGAACTCGACCCGGACACCGTGGTCGGGGTCAACTCCTGGGAAGCCGCGTTGCGGGCGGCGGGCGCCGGCCCGGGTGCAGCGGAACTCCTATTGGGAGGAGCCGCCGAAATCGCCTTCCTGCCGATTCGACCGCCAGGGCACCATGCACTGGAAGACCGGGCGATGGGGTTCTGCGTTTTCAACAACGTTGCGATAGCGGCTCGTTATCTCACCAAACTCGGGAACCGGGTGGCCATTGTCGATTGGGATGTTCACCACGGAAACGGCACGCAGGAGATGTTCTTGATGGATCCGGATGTCCTCTACGTCTCGCTGCACGAGTTTCCCGCGTACCCGGGGTCGGGTTGGGTCGACGAAGTCGGCCTTGGTCCGGCTTCCGGGACGGCGTTGAATTTCCCGCTGCCGACCGGTACCGCCGGAGATGTGTACCGGGAGTCTTTTGACAGAGTGATCCTCCCGGTTCTGTCGGCGTTCAAACCCGACTGGCTGCTGATCAGTGCCGGCTTCGACGCCCACAAGGCCGATCCGTTGGCAGGCCTCGACTTGCTGGAAAGCGATTATGCGGCGATGGGCGCACGCCTGCGCGGTGTGGTTCAAGCCGGGAGAACCATCATTTTTCTCGAGGGCGGATACAACCTGACTGCCATCGAGGCGTCCGTGGCGGCCACTTTGAAAGGATTTGCCGGTCTCCCGGTGCCGGATGAGGCGGAACGACCTGTATCGGGTTCGCGCTCGTGGCGCGCCCTGGATTTTGTTGTCGCCGCGCAACGCCATTACTGGCAAGTGATTTAAGAACGGACCCCACGTTGCCGATACTTTCTCCGACAGCAACCGCCCGCGCTCCCGGAGGAAAGATGACCGTACCGCTCGACGAATTGTTGAGGAAGATGATGGATGTCGAAGCATCCGACGTCCATCTCAAGGTTGGTTCGCCTCCGGTCATGCGTATCGATGGAGATCTTCACCCCACGAGCCTGCCGACCTTGACGCCCCAGGACACGGAGTCGTATGCGCAGAGCATTATGACCCCCAGGGCGGTTACGGAGTTTTCAGAGAACAGCGAGGCCGATTTTGCCTACGGGAAATCAGATCTCGGCAGGTTCCGGGTCAACGTATTCCGGCAGAGGGGTTCTGTGAGCTTGGTTCTCCGCCAGGTTTTGCCGTCGACGAAGAGCTTTGAAACTCTGGGTCTGCCTCCCATTCTCAACAAGCTGTCCAACGAGCCTCGCGGGCTGGTGCTGGTGACCGGGCCGACCGGGTCTGGCAAATCGACAACTCTTGCTTCGATGATTGATTTCATCAACAGCACCAAGCGGGTCAACATCCTCACGATCGAAGATCCGATTGAGGTCCTGCATTCGGACAAGATGGCGATCGTCGCGCAGCGCGAGGTGGGATCCGATACGAGAGATTTCTCAGAAGCTTTGAAGCGGGTACTCCGCCAGGATCCCGATGTGATCATGATCGGTGAGATGCGGGACGCGGAGACCGTCCAGGCGGCTTTGAAAGCCGCCGAAACCGGACATCTAGTTCTGTCTTCACTCCACACGATCGATGCAACGGAGACCATCAACCGGATTGTGGACTTCTTCCCGCCGTATCAGCAGAAGCAGATCCGGCTGCTGCTGGCCAGCACGCTGCGGGGCGTGGTCAGCCAGCGGCTGCTCGAGCGAAGTGATGGCCACGGCCGGGTGCCTGCCATCGAAGTCATGACCATGAATGCGAGGGTTTTTGACCGGGTCGTCGCCGAGGGACAGACCCATACGCTGGCCGACGTGATCGGCGAGAGTGAGTTCTACGGGATGCAGACCTTCGACAGCTCGATTCTGCAGCTCTTCAAGAAGGGACTGATCGCTTTCCAGGAAGCGCTGTCCAACGCCAGCAACCCCCATGATATGAGGGTCCAGGCCGAACAAGCCGGGCTCGTGGCCGTCTGAATCCCTGCCAGAGCGGGCGAAGTGAGGTAGGTAGCAGAAGGGCCGCAAGTGCGGCCCTTCTGCCTATCCTGACCGACAGAATGATTCCCCTGAGACTGTCCTGGTTGCTTGAACCAGAAGGCGTTCCCCTGCATCTTGCCCGACTCTTCGAAGAAGCCGGGCATCAGCTGTACCTGGTCGGCGGCTCGATGCGGGATGCACTGCTCGACCGCCCTCACTTCGACCTGGACTTCACAACCGACGCCAGGCCCGATCAAATCAAGATGATTGTGGACGACTATGCGGACACCGTTTTCACAGTCGGTGAGGCCTTTGGGACCATCGGGGTGGTCAAGAAGGGGCATGTCCACGAGATCACCACCTTCCGGAGCGAGGTGTATCGCAGCGAGAGCCGCAAGCCCCACGTGGTATTCGCCGATGATCTCCAGGTCGATCTGTCCCGTCGAGATTTCACCGTCAACGCCATTGCCGTGCGTTTGCCCGATCCGGAATTGATCGATCCTCATGGTGGGCTTGGTGATCTCAACGCCCGAGTGCTGCGGACTCCACTGGCGCCTGAGATTTCCTTCTCCGATGACCCACTCCGGATGGTTCGCCTGTTCCGCTTCATGGCCACCCTGGAATTCGAACCGGAGCCCGCGACGCTCGAAGCCGTTACCGACATGGCCGACCGTCTGGGCATCGTCAGCCCGGAACGGATTCGGGACGAACTCTCGAAACTGCTGGTCGCCCCGCTCCCGGGGCGAGCGCTGCTCGGCATGGTGCGAACCGGACTCGCTGATCACATTGTCCCGGAGTTGGCCGATCTGGCGATGGCTCAAGATCCCGTGCACCGGCACAAGGACGTATTGGCGCACACGATCGCGGTGGTCGACAAAACGGAGCCGAAGCTCGAAGTGCGACTGGCCGCGTTGCTGCACGATATCGGGAAGCCCGCAACGCGGCAGTTTTCCGGGGCCGGAGCCACGTTTCACCACCATGAAGTGGTCGGCGCCCGGATGGCGCGCCAGCGCCTGCGGGAACTGCGATACCCCAAAGCGATTGTCTCAGACGTCGGCCAACTGGTTTTCCTGCACCTGCGACCCCACACATTCAAGATGGGATGGACCGATTCTGCCGTGCGGCGCTACGTGCGAGATGCCGGGCCCCTGCTGGACGACCTCAATCAACTGGTGCGTTCCGACGTAACCACGCGCAACAAGGCGCGCGCCCTGGAGATCCAGCACCATATCGATGAACTCGAAGCGCGGATTGCGGACCTCCGCCAGAAGGAGCAACTCGAGTCGCTGCGGCCTCCGATCGACGGCAACGACGTAATGGCCTTTCTCGGCATTCCACCCGGGCCCCGAATCGGGGCAATCATGGAGATGTTGACGGAGCACCGCATCGAAGCCGGACCCTACGAGCCTGCGGACGCGTATCGTCTGGTCCGCGCCTGGGCCGTCGAGCATGACATGGAGGATCCTGGTGAGGGAGCGGAGTAACCGACCGGGTTGGGGGGCAGCGCTGAGCGCCGCCATGCTCCTGACGCTCGCCGGTTGCACAGCCGGGACCGTTGAGACAACGACCACTTCGAATCCTCCTCCCGAAACAACAGCCACGACCGCTCTGGTTGCTCCAACCGATCCCAAAGACACGGGACCGGGGACACCCGGATCTGCAGGTTTGGGCGACCCCTACAATCCGGCCGCAGGCAACGGTGGTTACAACGTGACCACCTACGACCTCGATATCGACCTGGACGTAGCCACCGGAGCCCTGGCCGGTGTGGCGACCATCGAGGCGGTCGCCCTCGACGCCCTGGCTTCCTTCAATCTCGATCTCCAGGGACTCGAAGTCTCCGCGGTAGCGGTTGACGGCGAGGAAGCGGTCTTCTCTCTGAAGGACGGCGAACTGACGGTTGAGGCTCGACTGGAGCGTGGCAGCACTTTCACAGTAACTGTTGGCTACGCAGGGGTAGCCGGGCAGGTGTCCCCGGGGTCGGTGCTGATCCCGAACGGGTGGATCAGAAGCCAGGACGGTTTGTTCACGGTCAACGAACCCGATGGGGCAACGACCTGGTACCCGGTGAACAACCATCCTTCGGACAAAGCCATCTATTCCATCAGCGTGACGGTAGACGTCCCCTACGTCGCCGTCTCCAATGGGTTGCTCGAAGAGAAACGGTCCGACGGAGCGGCGACGACCTTTGTGTATGTGTCTGATGACCCAATCGCCAGCTATCTCACATTGATCGCGGTGGGCTTGTTCGAAGAGGTACCCGAAGCCGGCCCCCAGGGCTTGCCGATCCGCAACTACTTCTCACCCGGAATAACCGACTTCGAGCGGAGCTACTTCGCCCGGCAGTCGGAAATGATCGAGTACTTCTCCGCCGTTTTCGGGCCTTACCCGTTCGATTCATATGGTTCGGTGGTTGTCGACGCCGACCTGGCGGCCGCGGTTGAGACGCAGACGATGTCCACCTTCGGTAGGGGAGTGCTCCGTCTGGGCGAAGCCGTTGTTGCTCATGAGCTGGCTCACCAGTGGTTCGGGGACAGCGTGACCCCATCGACCTGGAAAGACATCTGGTTGAACGAGGGTTTCGCTACCTACGGACAGTGGCTTTGGGAGGAACATGCCGAAGGGCCCGGGAGGCTGGAGGTGCGCGTTCGGGAGGCTTACGCCACGGTCAGCGGATTGAACCTGGTCTCCGAGGGGGTTTCGCCTGAGCTGGCCGCAACCCGGGCGATGCAACAGTTTCCTCCGCCCGGTTCTCCTCCTCTGGACAATATGTTCAACGCTTCCGTGTACCAGCGCGGTGCCCTGACGCTTCACGCCCTCCGGTTGCGGATCGGAGACGACGATTTCTTCGAGGTTCTTCGCTCCTATGCGACCGCCTACCGGCATCAGAACGCGGAGACAAGCGACTTTGTGGCTCTGGCTGAAGAAATCGCGGGCCGGGACCTCGACGACCTGTTCGAGGCCTGGTTGTTCGGTGATGTGGTACCCCCCATCTCCGAACTCGATCTGGTACCGCCCGGGTAGGAAGACCGATGTGTTTGCCGGACTATGCGTATATGCGTATAGTCTGGGACTCTTCGAAGAAGGACACGGTTTGAGCCACAGCGTTGCGGTGCTTGGGGCATCCGGATACGCGGGAGGGGAACTGGTGCGGCTTCTCGATCGTCACCCGTTCTTCGAGGTGGCTCACCTGGGAGCCAGGACCAACGCCGGGCGATTGCTCGGCGACGTCCATCCGCACCTTTCCGGCGGTGAGCGTGTGCTTGGATCGATTGACCCGGAAGCGGTCGGGCAGGTGGATCTTGCGTTTCTGGCATTGCCGCACGGCGCTTCGGCGCGGGTGGCCCCTGAATTGCTCGAACGGGGAGTGGGCGTTGTCGATCTAGGGAGCGACTATCGCCTCGATACGCAGCAGCGCTACCAATCCGCCTACACGGAACCACACCCTTTCCCAGACCGGCTGGGGGAGTGGCCGTACGGGCTGCCGGAACTGTTCGGTGATGTGCTGTCGGTTGCCCCGGGTGTTGCCGCTCCCGGTTGCTATCCGACGGCCGCCGTGCTCGGCCTGGCCCCGCTCCTGGCCGCAAGGTTGATTCAACCGACGGGGATCGTGGTCAATGCGGTATCCGGTGTATCCGGCGCCGGAAGATCGCTTCGCGAAGACCTGCTGTTTGGAGCCATCGACGAGAACGTTGGTGCCTATGCGGTTGGGCGCCATCGCCACCGGCCCGAGATCGAGATGGCGCTCGAGTTGGCGTCCGGGATTCCACGAGTGTCCGTCACGTTCACTCCTCATCTAGTGCCTATGCAGAGAGGGATTCTGTCGACCGCCACGGCTGTACTAGCCGAGCCGGCCGAGCGCAGTGAGCTGATGGAGGTCCTGCAGACAGCCTATCGGGATACCACCTTCGTAGATGTGATCGACAACTCTCCGCAAACACGCTGGGTCGTCGGCTCCAACCGGGCGATGGTGACCGCATATGTCGACGAATCGACCGGCCGAGCTATTGTCCTCACCGCTATCGACAACCTGATCAAAGGAGCGGCCGGGCAAGCGATCCAGGTCGCCAATCTGATGCTGGGAGTCGACGAGAGCACCGGTCTCCCTCTTGACGGGTGGATGCCGTGAACCACGTCCTGGGACCGGCGTTGAGGGGAGGCGGTTGATGGCTCTCGGACATTCAGCCCCGAGCGTCGTGAAGTCACGAATCGCCACGACGATGGGCAAAGCCCGCATCTTGATGGAGGCGATGCCGTATATCCAGGCTTTTCGCGGCAAGACCGTGGTTATCAAGTACGGCGGCTCGGCCATGGTCGACGACCATCTCCGCCACAGTTTCGCCGGCGATGTCACCATGCTCTCTCTGGTCGGTATCAAACCGGTCGTGGTCCATGGAGGCGGTCCGCAGATCAACGAGTCCCTTCGCAAGGTCGGGATCGAATCCCAGTGGGTCGACGGCTTGCGCGTCTCGGACGCCGAAACCGTCAGGATCGTGCAGTCGGTACTGGCGGGCGAGGTCAATCCGGACATCGTCCGATTGCTCATTGGCCACGAGGCGCGGGCGGCCGGTATCACCGGTATCGACGGTGGCTTGCTGGCAGCCCGGCAGAAGGACCCGCGGCTTGGCTACGTTGGTGAGGTAGCCGAGGTGGACACAGAGATCATTCACGGGATGTTCGAACACGGCCTGGTGCCGGTGATCGCCCCGCTGGCCCGCGGCATCGACGACGGGCAGGTGTACAACCTCAATGCCGATACCGCCGCCGGGGTGCTGGCGGCGGCGCTGAAGGCGGAGAAACTGGTCTATTTGACCGATGTGGAAGGCCTCTACCGCGATGCAGAAGACGACGCGAGTTTGATCCAGAAGATGAACCTTTCAGAAGCCAAAGACCTGTTGGGGAGCGCATCCATTTCCGGGGGAATGCTCCCCAAGCTGGAATCGTGTGTTGCGGCGCTAGAGGCGGGAGTCCGCCGCACCCATGTCCTCGACGGTCGGGTCCAGCATGCGCTTCTGCTCGAGATCTTCACGCCGGAAGGAATCGGGACGATGATCCGCCAGGACGAGGAGGATTGAGCGGGTCGTCCGGGGATTCGTGTCGAATTGTCTCGTCGCGCTCAATCGGCGGCGAACTGGGCCAGGGCGCTGCCGATGGCCGCCAGCAGAGTGTCACCCCCGCCGTGTCCGGCATCCTCGAGGACCTGCAGACGACTGGAGGTCCACTGCCGGGACAGCCGCCAGGCGGTTTCGAGCGGGCTGCTAACGTCGTAGCGGCCGTGTATCAGCACACCGGGGATGCCATCGAGGAGTGAGGCATCTCTGAGGAGTTGGTCGTCCTCCAGGAAGGCGGCGTTTCTCCAGTAATGGGTGACCAGGCGGGAGAACCGAAGGCGGAATCCGGGGTCCTGAAAGCGGGGGTTGGGGCGGTGCCCGGGGGTGAGGGACACGTGGGCGTCCTCCCATGCGCACCACTCGCTTGCCGCCCACTCACGGACGTCCGGATCGGAATGAAACAACAGGGTGGCGTACGCATCGACCAGTGACAGGTGCTGCATCTCTTCGGGCACGGCCCCGGCGAACCGGTACCACTGGTGCGGGAAGATCCGTCCCACGTCGCGGGTCAACCACTCCACTTCACGCCGAGAAGTGGTGGTCACGAGGGCCAGCACCAACCCGTTGACACGCAGCGGATGGGTCTGCGCGTACGCCAGCCCGAGGGTGGTTCCCCAGGACAGGCCAAGAATGGTCCAGCTATCAACATCCAGGAGCCGGCGGATTGCCTCGATATCACCGATCAGGTGAGAGGTGGTGTTGCTGGTGAGATTGGCATCCGGCTCTTCGGCCAACGGCAGGCTCCGTCCGCAGCCGCGCTGATCAAACAGCACGATCCGGAAAGCATTCGGATCGAAGAACCGCCGCTGTCCGGGCGAGCTCCCCGAGCCGGGTCCGCCGTGGAGAAAAAGAGCCGGTCTGCCTTTTGGGTTTCCGCTGCACTCCCAGTACACGGAGTGGCCGTCGCCGGTATCCAGCATGCCGCGGTCGTACGGTTCAACCGGTGGGAATTGGACCTGCACCAACTGCTCCTTCGTGCGCCGGACCCTGCGAGATTACCGGCGCGCTTTTCAGTACAGGAAACGCCGACCGGCGGTCTGGTGATCGCTTCGTCGGGGGGGTGTAGCGTTCGAGCCAAACAGGAGGCGCTGATGGAGATCGTGGATCTCTCCGCGCGATATGAGGATTCTTACCTGGTGTGCCTCGAGGACTGGTCCTCCGAGATGCAAGAGGCCGGGGACCACAAGGCTCGCTGGTACCGCACGATGCGGGACCGGGGGCTGCGGGTCAAGCTGGCCATCGGCGATGACGACCGGCCGGTTGGCATGATCCAGTACCTGCCCATTGAGCACTCTATGGCTCTTGGCTCCGACCTCTACATGGTCATGTGCGTCTGGGTGCACGGCTACAAGCAAGGTGTTGGCAAACAGCAGGGTCGCGGAGTGGGCACGGCGTTGCTGGCGGCCGCCGAGCGGGACATCAGGGACCTGGGTGCAAAAGGAGTGGCAGCCTGGGGGGTGGCCTTGCCGTTCTGGATGAAATCCGCGTGGTTCAAACAGCACGGCTACCTCCAGGCCGATCGGCAGGGGACCCAGGTCCTGGTGTGGAAACCGTTCACCGACGACGCGCTTCCTCCCCGTTGGATCAAGCAGGGACGCAAGCCGGCCCCTGTTGCCGGCAAAGTGGCGGTCACGGCGTTTGTCAATGGATGGTGCCCGGCAAGCAATCTCGTGTACGAGCGAGCGAGGAGGGCAGCGGACGCACTTGGCGACGATGTTGTCTTTGAGAGTGTCGATACCAGTGAGCAATCAGCCATGATTGCGTGCGGACAGTCTGATTGCGTTTACCTGGACGGGAGGACCGTTCAGAAGGGTCCGCCGCCCTCCTATGACCGCGTCTACAAGATGATGGCCAAACGCGTCGCCAGGTTGCACCGCTGATTTCGGACGGTTTCCCGCCTAAGGAAGGGCGCCGTACGCGCGGATCGCGTAGGGCGAGTTGGGGTTCCACAACGGAGGCGCCAGTACCGATGAGGTCAAACCCGCTTGACCTTTCGCTCTGTATGGTCTACTTTACATTAAGTAAGGTACACCAGACATAAGGAGTGGATAGGCGATGACGTCGGAAGAGAGAAGTACCTGGATCGTGGCGGCTGCCACGGTGCTCATCTACGGCTGGTACGCCATCAAGATCCTTGGTGATGCCGCTACTACCCCCCTCAGCAAGATCGATTACCAAGGCCTTCTCATAGTGATGGTCGCAGTGTTCGTTGCACTCATCGTGGTCAGCCACATCCTGCTCGCCATCGTGACAAGGCAAATCGACGGCTCAGACGAGCGCGACCGGAAGATAGACAGGTTCGGCGAGTACGTCGGCGGATACGTTCTCGGGACCGGATTGTTGGTGGTCCTGGTTCTCGCCATGGCCGAAACGGAGTACTTCTGGATCGCTCATGCCGCCCTCGGGGTGTTGGTGGTGGCGGAGCTCGTCACGGATGCGACCAAGATCATCCTCTACCGAACGGGATTGCCCCTTGGCTCGTAAGACCCGGGTTACGAACTCGGTCAGGGCGCATCGCTTTAACGCCGACCAAATGACCCAGGCCGATCTAGCGGCGAAGTGCGACGTGACTAGACAGACGATCATCGCCATCGAACAGGGCCGATTCACGCCCTCGCTTGAAACCGCCTTCAAGATTGCCCGAACCTTCAATGTCCCACTCGACGAGGTCTTCGAGTACCACGAAGCCCGCTAAGAAGCCTCAAAGGGCCGCATCCCACGCTTCGCCCCAGGATGCCACACGCATCTACCCGCCCGCTTTTCGCCAACCCCCGCCACCGCTGTCGTTTGCCACAAGGGGTCTTGCGACCGGATGAAGTCCCACGAGACATTTGACCGGCGATTCGAGGCGTGCTCTGCCTCTAGCGGCCGTCTTTGCGGCCGCTAACCTCGCCCGATGGATGGGACCGCGTTCGAGTTGGAGGCTGCCCGATTGCTGATAGGCAATCGCTGGGCAGCACTGGCGACTCTGACGGAATATGGACCGGCAGCCAGCATGGTTGCGTATGCCGCTGAATCCGACTCGAGCAGCTTGTTGCTGTTCCTCAGCGCCCTTTCAGAACATACCCGGAACCTCATCGCAGAAACGCGGGTTGCCCTGGTCATCTCGGAGACCGATCCGGGGTCCGGGGATCCGCAGACCCTTGCCCGCCTCAGCATCAAGGGGACGGCCGAGATCATCGAGCGGACGGCCCCCGAGTTCGAGAGTGTCTGGCACACGTACGTGTCCCGGTTCCCCGACGCGGCTCCCCGGGTAACGCTCGGTGATTTTTCACTCGTCCGGGTGGTCATCCGTGAGGTCCGCTACGTAGGAGGATTCGCGCGGGCAGGCACCATTCCAGTCGAGCGACTCGCGGCTGCCGCACGCGAGTTGGGAGCCCCGTGATCTCACATTTTGGTGATCGCTGCCGTTGTATCTGATGTGAAGCTGCCACCGTTCCAAACGCTCCTGGATGCCCACCGTGAAGACATCTTCCGCTTTCTCGTCGCGTCGGTAGGACGCAACGAAGCTGAGGACTGTTTTCAGGACACCTTTGTGGCCGCGCTTCGTGCCTACCCGGATCTAGCCGAAGCCTCGAACCTGAAGGGTTGGTTGTTCACCATCGCTCACCGCAAGGCGATCGATTGTCATCGCCGCCGTCGAAACGGGTTTGCGGTAGCCGACCTTCCTGAGGCCGGGAACGGTCAAGAGCCTGAGGTGCCGGACCAGGCATTGTGGGAGCGGGTGAGAGACCTGCCCCCGAAGCAACGGTCATCGATTGTGCTGCGATACGTCGAAGACCTCCCGTACCGGACCATCGGTGAGGTAACGGGGTGTTCTGAGGCCGCCGCCCGCCAGAACGTTCGTGCCGGTCTCATCAAACTACGAGAGGAATTCGGACCATGAAAGACCTTGAAGAGGCCCTGACCGGACTCGGGGACCTGTCCCTCCCGGCGGCAGCCGCCGGGAGACGGTTTGTCGACGAAGCCGCCGGGATCACCGACATCGCATTTGCGACCATGGATTCCCCGATTGGCGTATTGCTGCTGGCGGCTACCCGGGATGGCTTGATACGCATCGGCTTCGACAACGAAGGCGACGTTCTCGCCGATCTGGCCGACCGGGTTTCCCCCCGGATTCTGGACTATCCGGTACGTCTGGCGGAGGTTCGAAAAGAATTGGAAGAGTATTTCGCCGGTCGCCGTGACCGGTTCGACCTGCCGCTCGACCGGGCCCTCATAAGCGGGTTCCGGCAGCGGATCCTGGCGGAGACGGCCCTGATACCGTTCGGTAGCGTCTCGACCTACCGGGATGTGGCTGAACGGGCGGGCCAGCCACAAGGTGCCCGGGCTGCCGGCCGGGCCCTCGGTGGCAATCCGATCCCGGTCATCATTCCGTGCCATCGGGTCCTTCGGACCGGGGGCGGCCTCGGCGGGTATGCCGGTGGTACCGAGCGCAAACAGTTTCTGCTCCGCCTCGAAGGGGCCATTCTGTAGCCGCTCGAGCGGGCCGGCGGGGGTCGAGGGGGCAAGCGCCGGACCCGGCGAGCTGGTTTGCCCAAACTATGCGAATATGCGTATAGTCCAAGGATGCGATACACGGCTGCACGTCGTCGGGCCATCCGGCGCATCCTGTTGACCAGGCACATCACCCGGCAAAGCGACCTCGTTGCTCAACTGGCCGAGGAAGGCTTTCAGGTCACCCAGGCAACCGCGTCGCGGGATCTCGCCGAGATGGGCGCCGTCAAGAGGCGGTCATCCGATGGTCTGTTCGGGTACACACTGCCCGAGGAACCTGCTCCGCTCGATGGGAGCAAAGACGCCGCAGCCAAGGTGCTGGCTCAGTTCGCCCAAACCATTACCTCAACTGGCAGCCTGGTCGTGATCAAAACTCCTCCGGGAGCTGCCCAGGTTGTCGCCGGTGCGGTAGATGGGGCAGTCGTGCCCGGGGTGCTGGGCACGGTGGCAGGCGATGACACGTTGCTGGTCGTGGTCGATGAGCAAGTTGGGGGTTGGCGGGTGGCGAAGGAACTCGAACGCATAGGAGCCGGACGATGAAGAAGGTCGTGCTCGCTTACTCCGGGGGATTGGACACCTCGGTCATCCTCAAGTGGCTCATCGAGGAGTATCAGGTAGAGGTGGTGGCCTATACGGCCGACGTGGGACAGGGCGAGGAAGTCGAGAGCGCCCGGGCCAAAGCCCTTCAGACCGGTGCCGTTGAAGCGATTGCAGAGGAGCTCACCGAAGAGTTTGTCACCGATTTTGTGTTCCCGGCTTTGCGAGCGAATGCGGTGTACGAGTGGTATTACCTGCTGGGAACCTCGCTGGCGCGTCCGGTGATTACCAAAGGACTGATACGAGCAGCCGAGGAGACCGGCGCCGACGCCATTTCCCACGGGGCCACAGGCAAAGGCAATGATCAGGTTCGATTTGAACTGTCCGCGTACGCCCTCAAGCCGGACATCAAGGTCATAGCTCCCTGGAGGGAATGGAACCTCCGGGGTCGAGCCGATTGCGTTGCATACGCACAACAGCACGGCATCCCGATACCCGTCACGCCCGACAAACCGTATTCGACGGATGCGAATCTGTTGCACATCTCCTATGAGGGGGGAGTCCTCGAGAACCCTTGGGAAGCACCACCGCCCGGCATGTTCACCATGACGGCGGATCCGGAGGAGGCCCCGGACCAACCGGAGTGGGTCACGATCGGTTATGAGGAAGGGAACCCGGTGTCCGTCAACGGCGAACCGCTGGGACCGGTGGATCTCCTCAGACGGCTGAATGCCTTGGGCGGCGAGCACGGTATCGGTCGCGTCGACATCGTCGAGAATCGTTTCGTGGGGATGAAGAGCCGCGGGGTGTACGAGACACCGGGCGGCACCATCCTGCATCATGCCCACAAGGCAGTCGAGTCGATCACCCTCGACCGCGAAGTTGCGCACTTGCGGGACGAGCTCGTACCTCGTTATGCGGAAATGGTGTATAACGGCTTTTGGTTCGCTCCGGAACGGGAGGCGCTGCAAGCCTTCATGGACGATGTGCAACGGCGGGTGAGCGGCGAGGCCCGCCTCAAGTTGTACAAGGGTCAGGTCTATGTGGAAGGCCGCCGATCCGATTCTTTCGGGCTGTACGATCAGGCCACCGTCACGTTTGAAGAAGACGACGTCTACGAACAGGCAGATGCCAGCGGTTTCATCCGACTGCAAGCGTTGCGGTTGCGGACCCTCGCCGAAGAGCGGCTGGGGGAGGGCGAGTGAGCCGGCGCCGCCGGGGCCGGGATATCCTGTATGTATCAGCCGGTGAGTCCGCGCCCGAGGGAGTTTGGTAGTGACGCTGTGGGGAGGACGATTCTCGGAGAACCCCCATGAGGATCTCTTAGCCTTCACGGCAGACCGTGCAGACCGCAGGCTTCTGCAGGACGATCTGCTCGGTTCGGCCGCCCACGCCCGGATGCTGGGTGAAGTCGGATTGCTGACCCATGATGAAGCCCGGCAATTGGTAGAAGCTCTCGGCGACCTTCTCGAGGATGCCCGGGAGGGACGGTTCGAATTCCACGACTCCGACGAAGACGTCCACACGGCAGTCGAAAGGCGTTTGCATGAATCGATCGGGGCGCTGGCAGGAAAGCTTCACACCGGTCGCTCGCGCAACGATCAGATCTCGCTGGACTTGCGGCTCTATCTGGTTCGGGCAACCCGTCGACGAATAGCGCAGCTCAGGTCCTTCTGCCGGATTCTGGCGGATCAAGCAGAACAGGCAGGAGACACCGTCGTTCCTTCGTACACCCACCTCCAGCAGGCCCAGGCCATACCGCTGGGACACCACCTGCTGGCGTATGCCTGGATGCTGCTGCGTGATGTAGAGCGCTTCGAAGATGCCGAACGCAGGATCGCGATTTCACCTTTAGGGGCGGGTGCATCCGGGGGGAGCAGCCTCCCTCTCAATCCCGGAACCGTGGCGGAGGAACTGGCCATGGGGGGGACATTCAAGAACTCACTCGATGCGGTTTCAGCGCGAGACTTTGTAGCCGAATATGCGTTTTGTTGTGCGCAGACGCTGACGCATCTCTCCCGCTTGGGTGAGGAACTGGTTCTGTGGTCCACGACGGAGTTTGGATGGGTCCGATTCGCCGACCGATTTACGACGGGTTCTTCCGCCCTCCCGCAGAAGAAGAACGCCGATATCGCAGAGTTGGTGCGAGGGAAGACCGCTCGCGTCATCGGAGATCTCACCGGCCTCCTGGTGCTCCAGAAGGGCCTTCCGCTCAGCTATAACCGCGATCTTCAAGAAGACAAGAGCGCCGTCTTTGATGCGGACGACACTCTGGCTGGCGCCCTGGCGGCTCTTTCGGGGATGGTCGCCTCCGCTGAATTCGACCCACCGGCCCCGTTGAGCTGGGTGGTGGCCCTGGATCTTGCCGAAGTCCTGGCGGCTCGTGGTATTCCGTTCCGGGAGGCACACGATGCTGTTGGTCGGCTCGTGGCTCGCCTTCTGGCAGAAGGAAAGACCTTGGGCGAGGTGACGGCCGGTGAGCTGGAGGCAGCCCATTTGAGCTTCATCCCCGAGGATCTCGAGTTGATCGATCCCAAGGTATCGGTAGAGCGGCGCCGCACCTCCGGAGGTGGGAGCTATGTGTCGGTCCTCGACCAGCTTGCCGAACTCCGCTCGCTGCTGGCGGACGAGTAATACACGCTCGAACTGCGACCGACTGCATCGTTTTGACCGTCGACCGGCCCCCATCCGCATGCACCGGAGCTCGCTATGCTCCCGGCCGTGCCTACCACCATTCCCACCGGGATCGTGTCGTTCCTGTTCACCGACGTCGAGGGATCGACCCGTTTGTGGGAGGCCGGCGCCGACGAAATGGGAGCCAGCCTGGCCCTCCACGACGTCATTATGCGCGAGGTGGCAGGGGAACATGGCGGTCACATATTCTCAACAGCCGGCGACGCCTTTGCGGTCGCCTTCGGCTCGGTCGGAGAGGCCATTGCCGCGGCCGTCACTTTGCAGGTGAGGCTGTTGGGATCCTCCTGGCCCGGCCCCCCTATCAAGGTGAGAATGGGTCTCCACACCGGCGAAGCGCAAGAACGTGACGGGGACTACTTCGGGCCGGTCCTGAACCGCGCTGCCCGGATCATGTCGGCCGGACATGGTGGACAGATCCTGCTGTCGTCGGTGACTGCCGCCCAGGTCGATCTCGATCGTGCCTTATCCCTCAACGACCTGGGCACGCACCACCTGAAGGATCTTTCGGAGCCAGAGCACGTCTTCGAGGTCCGTCATCCCGACCTGCCTGTGATCGAACCACCCATCCGAACTGTCGACATACGCCGTCACAACCTGCCCGAATACCTCACCTCATTCGTGGGACGGACCGAGCAACTCGCCCGGTTGGCAGGGATGATCGGCGAGAACCGCCTTGTTTCGCTCACCGGTGTTGGCGGAACCGGAAAGACACGGTTGGCGGTCGAGTCGGCCCGGGCTGCCGCCACAGAGATACCGGACGGGGCATGGCTGGTCGAACTCGCACCGGTAACCAACCCGGCCTTCATCATGAGCACGATCGGCGATACCTGGGGTTTGCGACCCGGCGAGGGGGCCAGCATCGAAGACGTTGTGACCAGGTATCTGTGGTCGAGAGACCTGCTGCTGGTCATCGACAACTGCGAACACCTGCTCGATGGCGCTGCCGCTGCGATCAAGCTTCTCCTCGACTCGTGCCCCCGGCTGCGGATCGTCACTACCTCCCGGGAGTCTCTCGGCATACCCGGTGAGGCCCAGCTGCGGGTCCCTTCATTGGGACTGGCGGATGCTTCCCACTCGCTCGAAGAATCTGAAGCCGCAACCCTGTTTGTTGATCGGGCGCGAGGCGTCCGGCCAAATTTCCAACCTTCGGCCGAGGAACTGCTGGACATCGGTCGGATCTGCACGCGCATCGATGGGATTCCGCTCGGGCTGGAATTGGCGGCCGCCCGGCTCCGGAGCATGTCCACCGCGGATCTGGCCGCCCGGCTCGAGGATTCCTTCCGGATCCTGTCCGGTTCCGCCAAGACGGCCCTGCCTCGCCAGCGCACCTTGCATGCCACCATCGACTGGTCGTACGACTTGCTCAAACCGGCCGAAAAGGCGATGTTCAGGCGCCTCTCGGTATTCACAGGCGGTTTTGATCTCACGGCCGCCGAGCAGGTGTGCATCGGAGACGAGGTCGAGGACTGGGCGGTACTCGATCACATCGATTCGCTGGTCGATAAGTCTTTGGTGATTCCCGCTCACCATCCCGAATTCGGCACGCGGTACAGGATGTTGGAACCGGTGCGGCAGTATGCGCAGGAACGGCTGAGCGATACCGCTGAGCCGGATCGATTTCGACGCAGCCATGCCGGTTATTTCGTTTCCGTGGCCGCGGCTGCGAGCCGCTTCCTCAACGGACCTGATCAGGACTCATGGATCGAGAAGCTCGACAAGGACTACGACAATATTCGTTCCGCCTTCACCACTCTTCTCGAAGGGGGTGACTTCGAGAGCTATCTCGCTATGGCGTTTGATCTCTCCAGGTATTGGATGCAAAAGGGTATGCAACTGGAGGGAATCGACATCGGCCTGGCCGGTTTGGAGGCGGCCCCGGATGGCACCGATCCCAACCGGTTGGTGAAGGTGTGGTACACGATCGCCAGATTCGGTGCCGAACTCACAAGACCGGAGGGCATCGATTACGCCCGGTCCGGGCTGTCACTCGCCCGGACCATGAACGATGCCTATGTGTTGGGACAGATGGAGCTGGCGCTGGGCACATGCATTCGCCACGCTACGACCGACCCCGAGTATCTCGAACATTTGCTGGAAGGGCGGCGTCTGCTCGAGGCTCACTCCGGGCCTACGTGGTCGGACCCGGTGTGGGAGCGGGGGGTCCTCAACCTGTTGCTGGCCGCCTACCTGCCGGCCGAGGACGAACGGCTTCGCGAACATTTCCACACAGCCCTCAAGGTGTTCGATGAATACGGAGATCGGGCTCTGCTGGCGGCCACCCTGGCCGACAGTGCCGGTCTGTACGGAGAGGGAGACCGAGAAGAGGACGAATGGGCGCTCGCCAATGTCCGCCGGGCCTGCGAGATATTCTCCGACCTCGACTCTCCGAACTGGTACGGCCATGCTCTCTACTACCTGGGTGTGCTGCTCCGCTACGAGGGTGAGTATCGCGAGGCGATCGACCGCCTGGGTATGGGAGCGCACCGCCTCGAGGACGTCGGAGACGTCAACTGCTGGGCAGGCGCCAATCGAGCTCTGGCGAGGTGCGAATCGGCTCTGGGGCAGACCGATCCTGCTGCGGAGAGGCTGGTTGCCGTCATCGAGCGGATGCCCGTGCTGCCTATGCAGGAGATCGCCAAGCCGCGCACTCTCGACGCGGCAGCCGAGGTGTTTCTAGCGGCGGGGCAGTACGAACATGCCGCTATCACCCTCGGGGCGGCTCTCGCTGCAGAGTTGCCGGAAGAATACGGTCGGGTTCGAGACCCCGACCTGCAGGTTGTGCGAGACAGGCTGGCTGAGACATCGGGCGAATCCGAGACAGAGCGCCTGATTGGTGAAGGAAGGTCTCTTGGTCTGGAAGCAGCTCTCGAGAACGTGCGCGGCTGGCTGACACTCCTCTGAATACTGGATCCGTGGATCTCGGATGACTCCCGACACCCGAAGAGCGGTGATGTGCACTTCGCCTACCAGGTTTGTGGGGGAGGGTTCGCATCCGAACGCACGTCGATTCTGGATCAGATCTGAGTTTGAGTGAGGGTCAATCGGCGGCGGCGAAAACCCGCCACTCGCCGGGAACGCCACGCAGCTCGTGGGTACCGCGGTCCGTGAAATTCAGACCCGATCCGGCCACGAGGTCCTTCACCGTGCCGGAGACCAGCACTTCTCCTGGTCCCGCCAGGCCGGCGATGCGGGCTCCGATATGAACGGCAATACCGGCGACGTCGTCGCCGACGCGTTCTACCTCGCCGGTATGGACTCCGGCTCTTACCTCGAGACCGTGGTCCTTCACCAATCGCCCGATTTCGCTTGCACAACGGATGGCTCTGGCCGGTCCGTCAAACGTTGCAAGGAAGCCGTCCCCGGCGGTGCCGACCTCCACGCCCCGAAAGCGCGACAACTGACTGCGGACGACCGTGTTGTGTGCCTCGAGCAAATCCCGCCAGGCCTTGTCTCCTAGCGAGGCAGCTCGATCCGTCGAATCGACGATGTCCGTGAACAGCACCGTGGCCAGCACTCGATCGGGTGCCGGCGACACTCGATGGCCCGTCAGGAACTCCCGGATCTCCCCGATCGCCCGGTCGGGCTCGAACCACGGCACATGATCTGCTCCGGGCAATTCAACGTAGTGAGCGTCTGGGATCCGGCGCGCCAGATAGCGGCCATTCTCCACGTGGCAGACGCGGTCTCCTTCCGAGTGGAGCACCAGCGTCGGCACCCGAATCGTTGAAACGATATCGCGAACGTCGATGTCAAAGGCCATCCGTATGAAGGCTTCGGCGCTGCTCGGAGTGTTTGCATTCCGCTGCAGGCGCGCCGACCAATCGACCATCCAGGGTGTGCTCTCCTGGCTGGGAGCAAGAAACTCGATGAAGCGGCCGGGTTTGCCCCACCGCTCCGGGAGGAGCGTCATCGATGCCTCGAACTCCTCTTTGGTGGCCTCACCCCAGGGCCAGTCGGCATCCCGGCGTTCTCGAACCTCGGCACCCATGAGAATGAGCGATCGGGTCCGTTCGGGGTGGGCGGCTGCGAACAGCATGGACAACGGACCCCCTTCCGAGGCACCGATCAGCGTGGCGGAATCGCTTCCGGTGGCGTCCATCACCGCCCGAATGTCATCCATGCGAACGTCGAGTGGTGTCGCTCCGGGAACCCGATCCGACATTCCCATGCCGCTCTTGTCGAAGAGGATCAGGCGGGCAAACTCACCCAACAGCTCACAGAATCGCCGGTAGGCGGGCAACTCCCATTGGACTTCGAGATGCGACCAGGCGCCCTGTACGTAGACGATGTCGATCGGACCGTCGCCGACAACGTGATAGGCCACGTGAACGTCGCCGCTACGGGCGAACTGGATATCGAGCATGGACCGACTGTAGTGGCGGTGCGATTGGCGCCTACAAGCGGTCGATGAGCAGTCCCTCGAGGGCGATCCGCACCATGTCGTCGAAGGTGTTTTCCCGTTCGGCGGACGAGGTGGACTCGCCGGTCGTGATGTGGTCGCTGACCGTGAGAACGGCCAGAGCCCTGGCGCCTGTCTCGGCGGCTACGCCGTAGAGTCCGGCTGCTTCCATTTCAACTGCCAGGACGCCCATCCCGGCCATGGTCTCGAAGGCCTCTTTGTTGGGGTTGTAGAAGAGGTCGGCCGAATGAACATTGCCTACCTGTGCCTGGATGCCTGCTGCGGCGGCTGCCTCGTGGGTTGCTTTCAACAGGCCAAAGTCCGCCGTCGCGGCAAAATCGAAACCGCCGTAGCGGGCCCGGTTGACGCCCGAGTCCGTTGAAGCGCCGATGGCGAGAATGATGTCGCGAATCTTGACCTTCGAGCCCAGACCCCCGCAGGAACCGACCCGAACGAGTCGCTGGACCCCGTACTCCTTCACGAGTTCGGTGAAGTAAATCGATGCCGATGGAATGCCCATGCCCGTGCCCATAACGGAAACCGGCAAGCTCTTGTAGGTGCCGGTGAACCCGAGCATGTTGCGGACGCCGGTCACCCGACGAGCATCGTCGAGGAAGTTGTCCGCAATGTGCTGAGCACGGAGTGGATCTCCTGGCAGGAGCACCGCCTCGGCGAAATCACCGGCAGCGGCATCGATATGCGGGGTCGTCATCCTGAACCTTTCTCCAGAGCAAAGCACCAAAGTAGCTGATGCGGTCCTTTAGATACCATCTTCTGATTTCCCCGATCGGATCCGACCGGAGCCCATCTACCATTCGATGGCCCCATGGCGCAGAAACAACGATCGCTTTCCACAGGTTCCATCTTCATAGGAGGGCTCGCGGCGTTGATCGCTTTCGTGGTGCTCTGCCTGACAGTGGCCGGGTTCCTGGGACGCCTGTGGTGGGGATTCGATCTAGCCTCCCATTTCCGGGTCCAGTACGCAGTGCTCTTGGTCGGGACGGGAGCTGCGCTTGCCGCCGTGGGGTGGAGACGGACGGCCATTCTGGTGTCGGCGGCTCTCGTCGCCAACCTGATGCTGGTGGTTCCTCTATACCTGTGGCAACCGGCACCGGCGGATGATTCGGGGACCATCAAGATCCTGAGCTTCAACGTGACGGCGTCCAACCCGGACCGGGCCTCCGTGCTCGAATACCTGGATTCCAGTGGGGCAGACATCATCTTCCTCCACGAGTCTTCGACCGACTGGGAGGACGCTCTGAGTAGATCCGATCTTCCCTACACGACCGTCAGTGCTCGGGAGCCCGGTTCTGTGTTCGGAACCCTGGCTCTGGTGGGGGACGACATGGTGGCCAACGTGGTTCCGCTCGGCGACTTTGGCCAATGGTCGATCGAAGTGATCACCGAACTGGACGGGCAGGAGATCAGAGTGCTTGGGACTCATCCACTGTCTCCTGTCAGCAGGGTTCGGGCGGCGGCGCGGGATGAGCAGTTGCGGCTAGTCGGGGAGTGGGCTGCCCGGCAGGAGGTCCCGGTGGTCGTGACCGGGGACTTCAACGCATCGACCTGGTCGCGGGGTTTCTCGCTGGTCACGGGCGAAGCGAGTTTGGTCAATTCTCAACGGGGATTCGGCGTGCAGGCGTCGTGGCCGGCCGGCTACCCACTGTTGAGCATTCCTATCGATCATCTTGTGCACAGTCGCGAGTTGACGACGGTTGATCGTTATCTGGGAGAGAGCCTCGGTTCCGATCATTTGGCGCTCTTCGTCGAAGTTGGCAGGGCCACCGGCTAGCCGGCGAGTCCGTCCAGATTGGCTGTGGTGCCTGCCGTCCCGGGAACCCTGCCCGGGACGGGCAGCGTTGTGTCCCCGAGCGATCCGGGAGTGAGTTCGTGACGGCGGTCCAGGAAACGGAAGACGGCACCCAGCCTCTCGTATCGCACCCGTGGGTGTTGCTGGTTGTGGCGGCCGTGGCCGGTGTGGCCGTCGACGTCTTGATCCTGCGCCACCCGGTCGGGTTCGGCGCGTCCACGGTTGGATTGCTGGTGGCCTCCGGGGTACTGCTTGGACGCACGTTCTTTGGACTCAAGACGACGCGGGAATCGTTCGTACTGGCTGCGGCTCTTGGTTTCTGGTCTGTCCTCATTTCGCTTCGCAGCGCTCCAGGTCTGGTGTTCCTCAATACAGTGACGGCTCTACTGCTCCTGGGCCTGACGTTCCGCCTTCTCAAGAGCAGCGGCCTGCTGCGGTGGACGATTACCGGATATGTCTGGTCGGGTTTTGCCACCCTGGGCGGTTGGCTGTTCCAACCTTTCGGGTTCTTTTCCGTTGACTTGGGTGGCCGGTGGACAAAGCAGGCAAAGATGGTCCGGGTCGGCCGGGTTCTCATTGGAGGGCTCCTGGCCGTTCCCATTCTTGGTCTCTTTGCCGCCTTGTTTGCTTCGGCCGATCCGGTGTTCGAGGACTACCTGGACTCGGTGCTCTCGATTGACATCGATCTCGCGTCGATCACCGGACATGTGATCGCTGTGCTTCTTGTCGCCTGGCTGGCGATTGGTGCCACACGGTACGCATTCGTCTCACACCATGGGTCTCCCAACCTGCTTGCGAAACGCATCCTCGGCTCAGTCGAAGCCTCCACCGTGCTCGTACTGCTCAACGGCTTGTTTCTGGCGTTTGTCATTGTTCAATCGGCGTATTTCTTCGGTGGACGGGACACTCTGATCCGGGTCGGCTTGACCTACGCCGAGTACGCCAGACGGGGCTTCTTTGAACTGGTTGTCGTCGGCACGCTCGTCGTTGGGTTGGTCTTGGCTTTGGACTGGATGGTCCAGAAGGGCCGGAGGCGCGCCCGCACCGTTGATCTGCTCCACGGAGGATTGGTTGCCCTGACCTTGGTGATTCTGGTCAGTGCTCTCCAACGAATGCGGCTGTACACGGAGGTTTTTGGGTTGACCGAACTGCGTCTCTACACGACCGTATTCATGGGGTGGGTCTTTGTGGTGCTCGGCTGGCTGGTTCTCACCGTGTTGCGGGGGCGCCGGGCGACGTTTGCCCTTGGTGCTTTCGTTTCTGCTCTTGTGGTGCTGGCCGGGTTGACCATCGCCAATCCGGCCGGAATCATTGTCCGCACGAACGTGGAGCGAGGGGCTGCCACCAACGTGCCAGATCTTGATCTGGCCTACCTGGTGGATCTCGGTCCGGACGCAGTCCCCGCTCTGATTGCCACGCTCGACCAGATCCAACCCTGCGCGACCCGGTCAGAACTGGCCGGGCTATTACTCCGCGTCGGTAACGACGGGTCTGAGCCGGCCGGAACCGACTGGCGGGGTACTAACTGGAGCCGGGTCGGTGCCGATCGGGCCTTCAGCGACGCCGAGCCCGACCTGATGGCGGTGGCCTCTGGGGCTTGTTCCTGAGGGTCCGGCGGTGATCCGAGGCCAATTTCAGAGCCCATCCTCACGGGGCACATGAAGCGTTGCAGCGGCGTCGCGTGGAGAGTGGATGAAGCCGGGCCGCTACGCTGCTGCCCATGGACCACGTAGCTCTTCAGGCCCGCCGCCGGCAGTTTGCGGACGCCGTAGGTGACGGCATTGCCGTGATTCCTGCCGCCGGTTTGCAGGTTCGCAACGATGACGTTGATCACGACTTTCGACAGGACAGCGATTTCTTCTTCTTGACCGGGTTCGACGAACCGGATGCAGTGGCGGTCTTCAACCCGAACCACGATGAAGAGCGTTACGTCCTGTTCGTGCGGCCCGCGCGACCGGGAAATGGAGATCTGGAACGGCTACAGGGCGGGTGTCGACGGAGCGGTCGCGGACTACGGGGCCGACGCCGCCTATCCCCTGTCCGAGCTTGCCGGAAAACTGCGCGAGTACTTCGTAGGGCGCCCGGCCTTGTTCTACACCTTCGGCAACTCAACTCACGACGGCATGATCAATGCGGTTCTCGGCCAGGCCCGCCGCTTCCGTGCGCGGGACGGCCGCCCCGTCCCCGACTCGATTGGCGATCCGCGAGCCATTCTGGGTGACCTGCGCCTGCGGAAATCCGCGGCTGAGATCGAGAATCTCCGGCGGGCATGCGAGATATCGGTGGAAGGGCATCTCGAGGCCATGCGCTTCGCCCGGCCGGGTCTGTACGAGTACCAGGTGCAGGCGGCACTCGAATACGTGTTTCGAGTCAAGGGAGCGGCCCGGGTCGGATACGGATCCATCGTTGCTTCCGGTCCGAATGCCTGCGTTCTCCACTACGTAGAGAACATCCGGCGGATGGAGACGGGAGACCTGCTGCTCATCGATGCTGCCGCCGAGTATGGCTACCACTCGTCCGACATAACCAGGACGTTCCCCGTCGATGGGGTCTTCACCGGCCCTCAGCGGGCCCTCTACGAGGTCGTGCTGGCGGCCCAAGAGGCGTCGATCCAAGAGGCCGTCCCCGGTGGGTCCATGAAAGCGCTGCACGAAACCGCCAAACGGGTACTCACGGAAGGTCTCATTGAGCTCGGGCTCCTACCCCGCAGCCTCGAGGAATCGCTCGCCATGCACCACTACCGGGAGTTCTTCATGCACGGCACCGGCCATTGGCTTGGGATGGACGTTCACGACGCCGGGACCTCTATGAACCCAGACCGCACCCCCCGACCCCTCGAGCCCTCCATGGCTTTCACTATTGAGCCCGGCATCTATGTTGACCCGGAGCGGAGAACGGCGTCCTTTTCGCTTCTCGAATACGATCACGACGAATGGATGGAACGCCGCTACCGGCTGGGAACCGATGCAGCCAAGAAACTGGAGGCGGAGGAAAAGGAGAACGCCGGGGCTATTGACCATCCCATCCCCGCTGAATTCGGCGGGTTGGGGATCAGGATCGAGGATGACATTCTGATCACGGCCGGCGGGCACGAGAACCTGACGGCCGGCGTTCCCTCATCGGTTGACGAGATAGAAGCGCTCTGCGCTGAGCAATCCCAGCTGCCGGTCTGACGACGCTTCGAGGGTTGCATCGGTGCTCGTCTCCCTGCTAGCCGGTCTGTGAGCTCGCTTACGAATTGATGAACTATTCATCGATTGGGGTCCTACCCCCGGGAACCTGGCAAGCTATGCCGATTATGAGACAAACCGGCTACTTCGTGACGCTCTTGGTGGCCCTGGTCGTTGTGGCGACGGCATGTACCACACCGGATGCCACGGTTGAGACGGCCGGCTCAGTCCCGTCCTCCACGGCACCGGACGCTACTCCCGACCCAAGTACGCAGTCGTATGCCGGCAGCACACCCGCTCCCGAGTTCCCGCCCGGGCTGGATTGGCTGAATACCGACCGTCCCCTGGCCCTGGAGCAACTGCGCGGCAAGATCGTCATCCTCGATTTCTGGACGTACGGCTGCATCAACTGCATCCATGTCATTCCCGACCTCAAACGACTGGAAGCGGAGTTCGCCGACGAACTCGTCGTGATTGGCGTGCATTCGGCCAAATTCGACAACGAGGGCGATACCGACAACATTCGACAGATCATCCTCCGCTACGGGCTCGAACATCCGGTGATCAACGACTCCGACTTCGAAGTGTGGCGGACGTGGGGAGCCCAGGCCTGGCCGACGCTGGCCATCGTCGATCCGGCCGGCAACGTTGTTGGTGCTCACAGCGGTGAAGGGGTATACGAGCTCTTCAAGCCGGTGCTGGACTCACTGGTCGTGGAATTCGATGGCACGATCGATCGTACGGCGCTCGATATCAAACTCGAAAGAGAAGGCCTCCCGGAGACGGCTCTGTCTTTCCCCGGCAAGGTACTGGCCGATCCCGAACGAAACCGGCTGTTCGTTGCCGATACCAATCACCATCGGATCATCGTGGCAGGGCTGGATAACGGTGAGGTGATCGAGATCGTCGGCAGTGGGAGCCAGGGAAGCGCAGACGGTTTCTTGCGTACCGCCACGTTCAATCAACCCCAGGGCCTCGCCCTTAGCGACGACGGGTCGAAGTTGTATATCGCCGATACTGAAAACCACCTGATTCGCATGGTCGATTTCCTCACCGGGCAGGTTTCAACCCTCGCGGGAACCGGTCAGAAAGGAACCTTCCCGCCTGCGGGCGGTCCCGCCGTTTCTACCGGTCTCAACTCGCCCTGGGATGTCACCCTGGACGGCGACGCCCTGTACGTGGCGATGGCCGGCTACCACCAGATCTGGGTGGTCGATCTCGAAGCGGGCACGGCGGGACCGTACGCCGGCAACACCAGGGAGAGCACCACCAACGGTCCACTAGCCGATGCCGAGCTGGCCCAACCGAGCGGCCTTGCGCTCGACGGATCAGGGCGGCTCTACTTCGCCGACTCGGAGAGCAGCTCGATTCGCTGGGCCGATGTTGCAGGCGACGATCGGAAAGTCGATGTGCTGGCCGGCAGCGACCAGGACCTCTTCACGTTCGGGGACCTGGACGGTCTCGGCACTGCCGTACGGTTGCAGCACCCGCTTGGTGTGGTTGTCGATGGGGGTTACGTCTGGATCGCCGACACCTACAACTCGAAGATCAAACGTATCGATCCCGCCACCGGCGAGGTCACAACGCTTGCCGGTGGCCAGGGCTGGCGAGACGGATCCGACCCGCTGTTCTACGAGCCGGGAGGCATCGACGCCGCCAACGGCAAGCTCTATGTCGCAGATACCAACAACCATTCGGTCCGGGTGGTCGACAAGGCGACCGGGGAAACGACCACGCTGGTGCTCAAGGGTTTGGAACGCTACGTGATCGACGCGGGAGAGGATGATTTCCGGGGAACGACCATCACCCTCGATCCCATCGAAGTGGCACCCGGTGCCGGCAACCTGGTGCTCGAAGTCTCCATGCCAAGGGGCTACAAGGTCAACCCGCTCGCCCCTTCACGATTCGAGTGGAAGGTGGATGGCGGGGTAGCCGATCTGGCGCCAGACGCAACGGGTTCGATCGTGAACCCCTCGTTCCCACTGAATATCCCGGTGAACTTCAACGCCGGGAGCGGTTCGATCACCGGCGATCTCTACATCGTCTACTGCGAGTCGGAACAGGAGAGCATCTGCCTCATCGACCAGGCCCGGGTGGTGGTTCCGGTTACGGTCGGTTCAGGCGGGTCAACCGTTCCCATCAACTACGCCATCGAACTGCCCGATCTGTAGGAGCAACTTCCCTCTCCCGGCGCCGGCTCGCCCTACCCTTCTGTTGGTCAATTACTAGTGATCGGTTCATCAGGCGGCGGGTTGATCCGGTCGCTCTCGTAGCCGATCCCGTCGCCGATTTGCGCTTCTAGTACTTCCAGTTTCGGGGCGGCGAGCAGCGCATCGATACACTCTCGAGACCCTCCGACGTAGGTCGACATGAGATCGATCTCTGTTGCCACGAACCAGGCCCGATCGTCCGGCCACCACAGATTGGCAGACTGCCAAAACTCGCTCGTGGGGGTCCCGGAGGGCGGCGCAACGGGATCGATTCCCCGCCAACCTCGCTCGGGCGGGCCGACCGGCCGATAGCGAAACCAGCGCCGGCGAAGCTGCTGGGAGCTTCGCGTATGCTCCGACTGCGCGGGCTGGTGAAACGTCTCGTTGATCCCTTCGATCGGTCCCTTCAACAAGTGATAGGTCCGTTGGGGCAGCTGCATCTTGTGTTTCTGCGCGTAGGGGAGCTTCGATCCTCCGAAGCCGTCCCACACGCAGAACCAGCACGGATCCGGAGTCGTTGTGAAGGGGGCGAGGACCGCCGCCAGGGCTGCGGAGTGATCACGCGGCAGGCAACCCTCGTCGGGCTCGCAGTTCCACAGTGGATCACCCTTTGAGCTATCGCGATGGGGCCACCGACCCGTCAGGTGCGGAAACTGCATCTCGGGATGCACTCGCCTGCCGTTAGTCGCGGCGATCTCCGCCCATCGAACCGGTCGCTCTGTCCCCGGGACGACGTATTCGGCCGGATGAAAGATCCGGGCGTATGCCTCGAAACCTTCCGGTACGAGCGAACCCACATCCTGTCCGAGTGGATGGATCACGTCCGCGACCCACCCGGCGGGCGAGAGGTCGGTCTGGATTTCGAGTAAGCCGATTCGCATGACTCCATTCTGGTCTTCACCGGCGGCCTCTCGGTGTCCGTGTCCGGCCCGGGACCGGTCGACGACGTGTTGTCCTCAAACGGTGTTTGCGAGACGATGAGGTTGTGCACATCACGGTCTTCACCATCGGATCTCGCGGTGACGTCGAGCCCTACGTCGCCTTGGGGGAGGGCCTCGTCGGGGCAGGGCACACAGTGCGCCTCTCTACCCATGAGCGGTACCGTCCGGAGATCTTGCGAGCGGGCCTTGAGTTCAGTCCGGCCACCGGCGATCCCCGGCAACTTGTCGAGAAGGAGACCGGGAAACGGTGGCTGGAGAGCGGAAGGAACCCGGTCCGGATAATGCGGCGCCTCCTCGACGTGACGGGACCGATCTTTCAGCAGTATTTGCACGATTGCGAGGCAGCGATCGCCGGTACAGATGTTGTCCTCTTCTCGGTGCTCGCCTTTCCGGCTTATCACCTAGCTGAAGCGGCCCGCATCCCGGCCGTCGGCGCGTATTTGCAGCCGATGACACGCACTCGCGAGCACCCGAGTTTGTTTGTGAAGAGCGGTGGGTCGCGTGTCCTCAATCTCTGGTCACATATCGCCACCGAACAGATCACCTGGTTTCCGGTGCGTCGCTCGGTCAACCGGTGGCGGGAAGGATTGGGATTGAACCCCCTCCCCTGGTCTGGTCTCTACAGGCCTGTGTACCGATCGATGCCGGTTCTCTACGGTTTCTCCCCGGCGGTGGTGCCGCCTCCCTCTGACTGGCCTGGACAGATCAGAGTGACCGGCTACTGGGTGCGGGACTCTTCCGTCGCCGGGCAGCCTCAGGAAAACCTGACTCGATTTCTGGCTGCAGGTCCACCCCCGGTCTATGTCGGCTTTGGCAGTCGTCCCGAGAGGCATCCGGGAGCCCTGGCTGAACTCGTGGTGGCGAGCGTTCGGCAAGCCGGCCAACGCGCCGTGTTGCTGACCGGATGGGGTGGGCTGACCGTTGCCGACTCCGGGGAGGATGTGCTGGTCGTGGACGAGGTTCCCCACGGTTGGTTGTTCCCGCAGATGGCGGCCGTGGTTCACCACGGTGGAGCCGGAACGACCGGCACCGCGCTCCGCTCGGGTACTCCGTCGATCGTCGTTCCGTCGTTTGCCGATCAGTTCTTCTGGGGGGAGCGCGTTGCGGCACTCGGAGCGGGAGTGAACCTGCCCCGGCGCGCGCTCTCGGTGAGCGCTTTGGCCGGGGCCATTGAGGCGACGCGCCGGCCGGACTTGCGGCAGCGGGCAGCCGAGCTCGGAAGCAGGCTCGCAGACGAGGACGGGGTGAGCCGGGCCGCGGAGGAACTGAGCCGGATTCTGGACGGGTGACGTGAGGCTGCTGATCGAACTTCAGCGGCGCGGGGGTCGGATCTCTACTTCTCCCCGAGCCACGGCTCGCAAGGCCTCGTACAGGGCGGAATCGCGAACGGCATGAGCGGGCAAGGGCAAGGGGATGTCGAAGCGAACCATGTTGTCTTCCTCGCGGCGTGCGATCCCGGGTCCGTCGAGCGCTGCCAGGACTTTGCGGTTGTCCGTCAGGACGTACGAGCGGAACCGCTCGACGCCGTTCTCGAGCGCCGATTCGGCCAGCAGACTCAGGAGGATGCCGCCCAAGCCCCGTCCCTGGTAGGCGTCAAGAACGGCAATCGCTGCCTCGGCTGTTGTCGGATCTTCCGGCAGACACACGTAGCGGGCCAAACCAATTCCGGGGTGTTCTCTGCCGCGAACGAGCTCGGCCCCCCAGGCGAAGTGGGACCGGTAGTCGATCTCAGTCAAATAAGTGAGCTCTTCGGACGAGAGGTGATCGACCGGTCGCAGAAACCGCAGGTAACGCGACTCGGCGGATAGCCGGCTGAGCCCCTCGGCGATGCGCGCCTTGTCGGCCGGGATGATCGGTCTGACTCGAACCGGGGTTCCGTCGGCTAGGTCGACGATTGTGGTGCGAGTTCGGATGAACTCGTCGTTGGCGTCCACTACAGACGCTCGATGGGTACGACGTACAGGAGAATCATCAGGAAGTGAAGCAGCGCTCCCGAGATGACCAGCACGTGGAAGACCTCGTGATACGAGAACACGCGCGGGAAGAGTTGCGGCCGTTTGGTCACCAGCAGGATCATGCCGAGGGAGTAACAGGCTCCTCCGACGATGAGGAGCACCATTGCCTCGAGCGGAAGCCGATCGAACAACTCACGGACCGGGATGACGGCAAACCAGCCCATGACCATGTAGAGCGTTATCGAAAGCCAGTTCTTCACCTTGGGGAAGAACATCTTCTGCAGAATCCCGAATACTGCAATACCCCAAACAACTCCGAGCGTGATCCACTTCCAGGAGCTGCTCAGGACATTGAACGCAATGGGTGTGTAGGTTCCCGCCACCAGCAGAAAGATCATTGAGTGGTCGAACCGCTGCATCCGTTTCTTCCAGCGCTCTTTCCAGGGCACCGAGTGGTAGAGCGAGCTCGTCGTGAACAGGGCCACCATGCTTCCGGCGAACACGATCATCGTGAACATGCGCAGCAAGTCCGACGAAGTCTTCACGACCAGCACGATCAGCCCGGCAAACGAAACCACCGCAGCGGTGCCGTGAAGGAACCCGCGAACCGGATGGTGCATCTTTCCCAGCGTGACTCGGTCCACGTCTTGAGGATACTGTTGCCATCGACGTTCTCAACGAGGTCGGGCCCCTCTTCTCCATTCGCGGCCCGGCAACCTGGAGTCTGAGCAACCGCGATGGGGCGGTACCATGCATGGGACCACGGGGGATCGATGAGCCAGGACAAAACATTGTTGCGGCCCGTCTACCGCTTGTACGAGGAACGCCTCCTCCGGCAGATGGATCCTCAGAAATTGCCGCGCCACATCGGCATCATTCTCGACGGCCATCGACGCTACGCCAGGGCCGAAGGCCTGGCCGACTACGAGGCCAGTTATCAGGTCGGGATGCGAAAGTTCGAGGAGTTCCTCGGATGGGCGCAACAGGTCGACATACCGGCGATCACCGGATGGCTATTGAGCCGGGAGAACCTGGCCCGGCCGGTCGAGGAGCTGCAGCCGTACTTTGAGGTCCTGATCGGGATGTTCGGCCGGTTGCCCGAGCTGGCGCAGCGGTACGGATTTGAGTTGCGCTTCATCGGGAGTCTCGATCTGCTTCCGCCAGACCTGGTCTCGGCCGCCAAGCGAGCCGAGGAGCGGGCCGGTGCCGGACTTCACCGGTTGACCATTGCCATCGGGTACGGAGGCCGCCAGGAGATCGTCGACGCCGTCCAGGATCTGGTCTCTTCGTTGGCTGCCGCCGGAACGCCGGCCGAGGAACTGGCCGACCACATCGATGCTGAAAAGATTGCCGAACATCTCTACACGGCAGACCTGCCCGATCCTGACCTCGTTATCCGTACGAGCGGAGAGTCGCGATTGTCGGGATTTCTCCTCTGGCAATCGGCATATTCCGAGTTCGCGTTCGTCGATGTTTATTGGCCGGCATTCCGCAGGGTCGATTTCCTTCGCGCCCTCAGGGATTTCACCCGCCGCAACCGCAGGTTCGGCAGGTAAGGAGTCGACCGGTCGGCTGCCGGCCGTTCAATGGTGGTGGTTGTGCCCGTCCGCTGCACCCGAACCGGGCGCGTCCGGTCCCTTTCAACAACCAGGTTCGCCGTGGTTGCCGCAACAGTCCGACCGGTTCTTGAGCTTGATGGCGTTGTTCTTCGCAGCAAGCGCCAGCTTCTCGAGGAAGGGCAGGTCCGAATTGCGCCAGTTGTTCACCAGATGGCGGGGGTGGGGTCGATGGCTCATGACAGAAACCTAGCCTCGTTACTTCCCGGCCCGCGCTCCCGTGACCAACTGGAACGGGGCCGAAGGCCAACTCCGCCGTGATGAGCAGCGGCTCACCGCGTCCGTCACGGCCTGGCGTTCAACCATTTCGACGTCAGGAAGCTGCTGCCGGTAGATCGTGACACCCACCAGGTTCCACTCGAGTGGTAATTGGCGATGTCGTCTTTGCCGTCGCCCGTGAAGTCGCCTGCCATCTGCGGGCTCCAGCCGGTGGTCGTGCTGAAGTCGGCCCAGACCTTTGTCGTGAAGGCCACACCGGTGGATCGGGACACTCGCCAGGTTCCGTCGGCTCCGTAGAAGCCGGCCACGTCGCTCTTTCCGTCTCCGTCGAAATCACCTAGACGTACGGAACCCCAGCCGGCCGGTATGGTCCCCCAGAGGGTCGTCTTGAAGGTTGCGCCGGTAGATCGGGAGATCCACAACCGGCCACTGGAGTGCAGGTTGACGATGTCGTCCTTCCCGTCGCCGTCGAAATCGGCGGCGAGTTGCGGGCTCCAACCCGTGGTCGTGTAGAAATCAGCCCAGAGCTTGGTGGCAAAGGCGGTGCCGGTGGAGCGGGATACCCACCACGTTCCGTTGGAGCTGTGGAAATTGGCGATGTCGTCTTTGCCGTCGCCGTTGAAGTCCCCGACCACGTGCGGGCCCCAACCTTTGTTGGTCGAGAAGTCCGCCCAGACGCTGGTGCTAAAGGCCGTCCCGGTCGACCGGGAAACCTGCCAGGTCCCGTCGATGTCCCGGAAATTGGCAATGTCGTCTTTGCCGTCGCCGTTGAAATCTCCAACGAGATGCTGACCCCACTTCGCCGTGCCGGGCAATATCGCCCAGCGCCGCGTGGTGAAGCTGTTGCCGGAAGAGACCGAAACCCACCAGGCTCCGCTACCGGCGTGGAAGTTGGCGATGTCGTCTTTGCCGTCGCCGTTGAAATCGCCGACCACCTGAGGTCCCCATCCGGTGGCTGTGTAGAAATCGGCCCAGAGGGTTGTGCTGAAGCCGGATCCGGTCGACTGAGTCACCCACCAGGTTCCGTCCGATGTGTAGAAGGAGGCAACATCCTCCTTACCGTCGCCGTTGAAATCGCCCTGAACCTGGGCGGCCGGCAGTTCGCGAACCAGTTTCGCGCACCACGGATAGACGGAGTTGGTTGACGTTTTGTCGGGATGAAAAGCATGCTGGGCGCCAACCCTGGTTGTGCGGGAATCGAGGAAGAACACCGGCATCGTTTGGATCATTGAATTCACGTTGCCCGGGATATCGGCAATGGCCGGCGTTGTGAATGTTGTTCCACCTGCCGCGTCGAGACCGTAGAAGAACCACTGCTCGTGCGGCTGGTCGCCACCCTCGGCGAGATGGTCGTAGCTGGCCAGGGTGACCAGGTACCGGCCCGGCAAGAGCACTACCGGCACCAGGTCCGATTGCGCTTCGGCCAGACCGCGGTCCGAACGGATCTGCTCATCGGGAAAATCCACGATGATGCCGTTAGCCAGCGGGCACGGGGGAAGGGGGTCCGTGGCTGCCTGCGCCGGAAGCGCCACCACCATCATGGATATCGCTATGAGGACGATCTGCACCGTCCGTGCCCAATTTGAACTGACTCGCATTCGAGGCCTCCCATGCAAGGCGTGGAGTATCTGAGTGACCACCTATTGTAGCACCAAGACCACTGTTGGTGCCAGGGGTCTCGAGCCGGGCCACCCACCAGGTTCAGCTCCGATGCCCGTGTGCTGCTCGGCCTGGATCGGGTCAGTCCTCGAGGTACCGGAGATTGGTCACCAGGTATTCGACATGATCGGGGCCATACGACGACCACACTCGATAGAGGCAGCCCGGCTGGGCGGCCGTTTCGATGAGCGACACGTAGGCCTCGGGTGCAAGCGCACCCGTCTCGAGGTCGACGTGAACGATCCGATCGGCGGGCAGCTCGATACTGAGTTCGGGGGTAATCCACACCCGGCTGCCGTCCGAGAAGCGGATCGTCGGATTCCAGCTCTGCTGGAGGAATTCGTCCTGTTCCCACAAGCTCGTACCGAACGCACCCCTCCCGCAGTCTGCGCAGTATTCGCCAGACGGGTAGCGGCCGGGTCCGTCGGGCAGATCCCAGGCCACCAGAAGAGCGGAATCCCCGTTGGCCCGACGCGGGGTGGCAGCGTTGCCCTCGGGTCCCAGGTCGGCCAAGGCCATCATCGGGCATGCAGTGGTACCGAGGTCTTCAGTCCACTCCTCGAAAAAGACGGCAGGCACCGCCGAACTTGGCAGCGCCGATTTCTGCCATGGAGCCTCGCCCAGCTCCCGCGGTCTCCAGATCGGCCCGATCGACGAGCTCCACCGGGTCTGCCTGCATCCCCTCGACCGGCCGCAGCGAATCGATCAGTGCAAGTAGGTGATCCTCGCCGAGGAACGACCAGACGTTGTACAAGCAACCCTGACCTTCTACCAGCAAGTAGCTCAGCACAGGAGCGCCCGAATCCGGAGCCGCCAATCCTTCCAGGCCATAGCCGGCCCGGCTGCCGTCGTCCCAAGCGAGCTGATCGGGCCAGATGCTCAAATCAGTGCTCGTCCCGGTCTGGTCGACTCCGGCGATGCCGAAAGCGCTGCGGCCGCAGTCGGCACAGTATCCATCGGCAGCGTCGCGGCCCGGACCGTCGGGGAGATCCCAGGCGACCGCCCATCCCCCGCCGAAGTCGGCCGATCGCGTGACTCCGTCGGCGCTGAGACTGGCCGGGTCGGTCGGGTAGAGCGCCGAACACCAGGTCTGGTTTCCGGCGCCTGCCCAGTCGTCGATGAGGTGCCGGGGTACTTCCGATCGGGGGAGCGGAGCCGCCGACCACGGGGCGGCGCCGAGCTCGATGATGTGCGTACCTTCCTGGTCGGTCGTCGTGGTTGCGGTGACAGGGTCGATGCTCGTCGGGGTGGTCGAGTCGACGGTGGTGGTTGAGGGCGCTTGCGTTACCGGCGTTTCGTCCGTACCCCCCATCATCAGGGTGGTGGTGAGTCCTCCGATGACCAGAACGAAAGCCATAGACGCAAGTCCCAGGGTCGGTCCTTTGATGCGAAACCGCCGCGGAGGGGCGGCCGTGATCCTTCCGGCCATTCCCAGCGGCGCGCCCGGGAGGGTCCTGGCATCGACGGGATTGGCTTTCCGCACACGATCAAACGGGTCCTGGGTGCTCACGATCGACCTCCAGAGTTCATCGCCAGAGCCCGGCCGAGTTGTTGTTTTGCGCGATGCAGGCGGATGCTGGCGGCGTTGGCGGAACAATCGAGAACGACGGCGATCTCAGCAATAGAAAGGTCCTCCCAACAGTGGAGTCGGATGATTTCCCGATCCTCCGACCGCAGCCCGGCCATCGCCTGGTTCACGTCTGCGTATTCTCCGTAGGCCGGGTCGATGGTCGCCTTGTCGCTGAGCGAGGTGATCTTGGCGGCGAGACGATGCTGACGGCGGCTGCCTCGCCTTTGATTGGCGAGGACTTTGCGAGCGATGCCGAACAGCCAGGGCCGGATGGCGTCTGCCGGCGCCGATTCCCACTTGCGCCAGGCGATAGTGAAGGTTTCTGCGACGATGTCCTCGGCGTCGACCGCCGATGATCGGCGTTTCGCATACGCAAGGACGTCCCGGTAGTGGCGGTCGAACGCCAACCGGAAACCCCTCTCGTCCCGGGACTCCGAGATTGCTCCCACGCGGGTCGATCCCCTTGCAATGACTCCGTTCATACTCTCGCATGTCCGGATGGTGGACCGATCTTTCAAGGCCGCCATACGGAGTTCGTCGCGGCAGTGATCCGGCGGGTGCCTCAGAACTGAAGCGACCGCCCTTGGGGGAAGGCGGTCGCTATGGTCGGGCTAACACGGGAGGTGGGCTAACCACCCTCTATATCGGACGGAGTTGGAGTTACTTGAGGGATTTCTCGGAAAATCGTCAAGCCCTGCTGGAGCACCTCCGTAGCTACAGTTTGCGCACGGATGGGCCCTTCTCGTTGAGGTCTGGAACGGTCACATCCTGGTACCTCGATGCGCGCCAAACGACCTTCGACGGAGAGGGTGCCCTGGCGGTCGCCGATGCGGTTCTCGAAGTGCTCGACGAGCGAGTGCAGGCGATTGGCGGGATGACCATCGGCGCTGATCCCATCGCGATGGCGGTCGCCGTGGTCGCTTCGCAGAGGGGCAGAGCGTTACGAGCCTTCTCGATTCGGAAGGAGGCCAAGGGTCACGGGGCCGGAGGGAGAATGGTGGGACCGGTCTCATCAGGAGATTTCGTAGCGATTCTCGAGGACACCTCGACCACAGGCGGTGCGTTGCTGGAAGCAATCGATGTGGCGGTATTCTCTGGACTGGAGGTCGTGCAAGCGATTGCTCTCGTTGACCGGAGCGGAGGCTCGGTGCACGACCGCGTGGGGCAAGCCGGGTTCCCGTATCAAGCCTTGATAACGCCGGAGGATCTTGGAGTTGCAGAGTGACTGAAACAGTTGAGTATGAGACCTCGGCCTGGAAGGTCTGGATTCTGGCCGTCCTCGGCGTACCGTTCCTGCTCATCGGCTCGGACTTCTTTTTCGAGCAGAGGTTGATCGGTGTGTTCCGGGATCTTGTCTACGGCACCGAAGAACTGCCCGCCTTCGAACCTCGCGACAGGATTCTGGCCGTCGTGTTCATCCTGGTCGGTGTGGCCCTCATCGGATGGGGTCTCAAAGAACTCGTTTTCCCCACGAAAGTTCTGGTTGCAGACGAGGGCGGCCTTCACCTGGCTCTGGCCGGCCCCTTCCGCCGGGCTGTTCAGGTGCCCTGGGCGTCGCTGCGGGATGTCTCGTACGAAGTGATCGACGACGAGGGAGATGCCCGTCCGTCCGTCCTGATTACGGTGACCGAGCAAGCAGATCTGCCCGAGCGCCCGTGGGGTGCCCGCTGGGTTGGCCCGGGTGAGTTGCTCATTGATACGGCCGGATGGTCCCCACCGGCCGACGACCTGGTCGACTCCCTGTGGCGTCTGCGTCAATCCGTCGAGGCAGAAACCGCAGAGTAGAGAGGCCGAAGATGCTCATTGGAGCGCACGTGAACAACGCTCATCCGCTGGCGGAAGCAGCGGAGCGGAGTGCCGACGCCGTGCAGATGTTCGCCTCCAATCCGCAATCGTGGAAGAAACCGTTGCCCCGCAACGACGCCGAAGAGCTGAAGGCCTCTCCTGTTCCCATCTATGTGCATGCTCCGTACCTGATCAATGTCGTTTCGCCCAATAACCGCGTGCGAATCCCCAGCCGCAAGATCCTGGCGCAAACCGTCGAAGCGGCGGAGGCCTTCGGGGCTGCTGCGGTGATCGTGCACGGTGGTCATGTCACCGATGAGGGTTCGATTGAGGATGGTCCACAACGCTGGCGCAAGGCGCTGGAGCCACTCGAGACCGATATGCCGATTCTGATCGAAAACACTGCGGGCGGGGAGGCGGCCATCGGCAGGCGGGTAGAGGATCTTGGTCGTCTGTGGGAGGAGATTGGTGATCTGGGCCCGGGATTCTGTCTCGACACTTGCCACTTCTGGGCTGCGGGCGAGGAGCTCGACGGTCTGGTCGGCCGGGTGATTGCCGCCACCGGTCGAATCGATCTGGTCCACTGCAACGACTCCCGCGACCCGTTCGACAGCCGGCGCGATCGTCATGCCAACCTCGGCAAAGGGGAGATACCACCGGGCCTGCTGCTCCAGGTCGTTCGTGATTCCGGCGCCACGGTGATCGTGGAAACCCCGGGCAGCGCCGAAGAGCACTCCGAAGACATCGCCTGGATACGGGCCAACCTGTGAGATCACGGTCTGTTGCGGCGGGTTGGATGGTGTCGTGCCACTGATAGCCGGAATCGATTCCTCAACCCAGTCGACCAAGGCGTTGATTGTTGATATGGACTCGGGCCAAGTGATTGCACGGGGACGGGCTCCCCATACTGTGTTGGGGACAGGCGGAACCCGGGAGTCCGATCCGGAACAGTGGTGGACCGCGCTGCGCGACGCGCTGGGACAAACCGGCCGGGCCGGCTCGATAGCCTCGGTCTCGGTAGCCGCCCAACAGCACGGGATGGTGGTTCTCGACCAGGCCGGGCATCCGCTCCGGGCGGCGAAGCTCTGGAACGACACCGAGTCTGCCCCGGACGCGGCCGCTCTTCTCGAATCGTTGGGCGGGCCGGACCGGTGGGCTCAACGAGTCGGGCTGGTGCCGGTGGCCTCATTTACTGCAACGAAGTGGGCCTGGTTGCGACGCGTGGAACCCGTTGTGGCAGACGCCGTCGCTGCCATCCGCCTTCCGCATGACTTCCTTACCGAGAGACTGTGCGGGCGGGGCGTTTCCGATCGCGGGGACGCTTCGGGCACGGGATGGTGGTCGACGGCTACCGAAGGGTATGTGGATGAAGTATTGCGGCACCCGTTGCTGCGTCTTGATCCAGCCCTCCTTCCGGAGGTGCTCGGTCCCGGCCGCGCTGCCGGAGTCGTTACCGACTCGGCCGCCGACTACCTCGGTGTCCCCCAGGGGATCCCGGTCGGACCCGGGACCGGAGACAACGCCGCCGCGGCCGTCGGGCTCGGATTGGAAGCGGGCGTGCCGGTGATCAGCCTGGGTACCTCAGGGACCGTCTTCATGGTCTCCGAGCAGCGGACCGTGGATTCTTCCGGGACGGTTGCCGGTTTCGCCGACGCCACCGGCCGGTTTCTGCCCCTGGCCGCCACCCTCAACTGCACCCTGGCAGTGGATCGGGTAGCAGGCTGGTTGGGACTCGACCGCGATCAGGTCGCAGATCACACCGATGTGGTGGTGCTTCCGTTCTTCGATGGCGAGCGGACGCCCAATCTTCCCAACGCCGCAGGTTCGATAACCGGCCTGCGTCATACGACCAGCCCGGAGGAAGTTCTGCTTGCGACCTACCAAGGAGCGGTTGTTGGTCTGCTCGACGCACTCGACATGATCGACGAGCAGAGCTCCGGCATCGGTTCCGGTGCACCACTAGTGCTGGTCGGTGGTGGCTCGAAAGGATCCGCGTGGAGGCATGTCGTCGGGGCCATGTGTGGACGAGCGGTCCAGATTCCCGCTGCAGAGGAACTGGTGGCGCTTGGAGCAGCTGCCCAGGCGGGATCACTGCTCAGCGTGGAGCGTCCGGAAGAGGTGGCGCGTCGTTGGGACACGCAGCGCGGGACCGTGCTCGACCCCGTTCGCGTCGATGATCAAATTCGGGATCGCATCCATGAGGTGCGCCGGCTGATGGCCGGTTTGAACGAATAGGGCGTTACGTGCTCCCGGATGCCGGGCTCACAAGCCATTGTCCGTTGGGCCCTCAGCCGCTTCGACGATCTGTTCGATGACCCGCATGTTGGCAACTCCATCCTCAGGGGGAATGGGAACCGGACCATCTTCCAGGATCGCCCCGGCAAACAGCTCCGCCTGAACCGTGTAATTGCTCGTGGCGGGGAACCTGATTGTGACGGTATCCGGGTCGGAGGGTGTGGCTCCCTCCCGCGTCAGGAATATCCGCGATTCGCGATCAGGAGGAGTGTTGAAAGGAATCTCGATTTCGATCCGTCCGTCTGATCCGAGCAGATGAACTCGCTGGTCGGGTTCGGTCTGAGTCGAGACAACGAAGCTTGCCTGCCCGTCTCCGAATTCCAGCACCGCCGAGGTGACGATGTCTGTTCCGAAGTCGGGGTGGCGACGGATCGAGGCTTGTACCCGGGTCGGTTCGCTCCCGAAGAGCATCCGGGACAGGTTGACGGCATAACATCCGATATCCATGAGGGCTCCCCCTCCCGTGTGCAACTGGTTGCGGATGTCTGTTGGGTCGTCGTTGAAGTAGGCGAACCGTGTCTGAATAGCGCGTAGCTCACCGATGGCTCCGGAGGCAACCAAAGCGCGAACCTTCACCCAGGAAGGGTGAAGCCGATACATGAAGGCTTCCATCAGCTTGACCTCTGCGGCCGCGCACACGTCCACCATTGTCTGTGCACCTGCAGCAGTGAGCGCCAGCGGCTTCTCGCACAGAATGTGTTTGCCCGCCCGAGCCGCTTTGACCGTCCACTCGTGGTGGAGGTGATTGGGGAGAGGGTTGTAGATAGCGTCGACGTCGGATGCAGCCAGCAGCTTCTCGTAACTACCGTACGCCGTGGGGACCGCCAGCTGATCGGCGGCGGCCCGGCTCCGCTTCAGATCGCGCGAAGCGATGGCCACGACTTCACAGTTGGGGGCAGCCTGGATGGCAGGGATCACGTTCCTGGTGCCGATGGCAGCCGTGCTGAGAATTCCCCAGCGCACTTTGTCAGTCATGTCTCCTCATTTCGGGCTTGGTCCATTGGAGGGTGAGGTTGTGGGTCTGCCCATCGAAACTCGAAACCCCCGTGGCGGATCCGGCCCGCATGGGGCGCCATCGGGTAGAGGCCCCACTCGATAGGGGAGCGTCCCGTGGTGACAAGCAGCTCCTGTCCGCCTACTCGCAACGATGCCAGGCGACACCCGTTATCGAGGTCGACGACCAGGTCGGCGTCGTGTGACGACAGCTTCTTCCGCCCGGGTTCCATGAGGGGAATTTAGTGGTTCCGGCCCGCACCCAGGGTCGGGGTGCAGCCTGGCCAATAGGACCGTATCGGACTCCGGTCTGCATCCGTTGGCTGCCGGCGGACGCTACCGTCTCCGGCGTGAAAAAGCCCCTGGGATTGCTGGCTCTGAGCATCGCGACCTTTGTGCTGCTGGGTATGCCCAAGTCGGCGTTTGGAATCGCCTGGCCGTCCGTTGCGGGGGACTTTGGACGGTCGATCGGTGATCTGGGGCTGGTGATCACTGTCTATGTGATCGGCTATTTCCTTTCCTCGGTATCCACCGGCTCATTGAGCCGCCGTTTCCAAATGGGGCCCCCTTTGATGGTGGCCGCTGTGTTGGCGACGGCGAGCCTGGTCGGCTATGCCGTTGCTGCATCGTGGGTGTGGCTGCTGGTGGCCGCCGCCGGTCTCGGTTTGGCGGGAGGAATCATCGACGCCGGGGTCAACGCGGTGGTGGCCGTGCGGCATGGAGCGAGGGCAATGGGGATGCTGCACGCCGGGTTCGGGGTGGGCGCCACACTCGGACCGTTGATGATGACGGCGCTGATCGAAACCGACTCATCGTGGCGTATCGGGTTCGTGTTGCTGGCGGTCGGGCAAGGAGTCCTGGCCGTGCTGTATTTGAGGACGCGGCTCGCGGTGGGATGTCGTGGCCGACCCGGTCGATTCGTCTGCGTCCGCCGGGCCCGGCCGCAGGGGTGTGATGATGGGAGCGCTGGCGGTGTTCGCGCTGTACTCGGGCGTTGAAGTCGGGACCGGCCAGTGGGCTTACAGCTTGCTGACCGAAGGCAGAGGGATGTCGACGGCAGCGGCCGGCCTCGCCGTTACCGCCTTCTGGGGGGCTCTGACCGTGGCACGATTGGGTTTGGGCCTGGTGGGTCACCGGGTCCCCGTCCATCGACTTCTCGGTATCAGTTCAACGCTGGTTCTGGTCGGGGTGGGCGCTCTCTGGTTGAACCCGGTGACCTGGGCGGGACCGGTGGGTCTGGTGATAGCAGGATTCGCCCTGGGTCCGATCTTTCCGCTGCAAACAACCCTTACTCCGAGGCGGGTAGGTGTGGCGTATACGCCTACCGCGGTCGGCTATCAGTTGGCAGCGGCAACCGCCGGGGCGGCCGTCATTCCCGGCGGAATGGGCCTGCTCGTCTCGAGTCTCGGGCTGGAGGTAGTCGGTGCGGTACTGGTAGTGACCACCGTCTTGCTGGTCGGCTCCATAGAGGCGTTGAGGCGTTCCAGTCCTGCAGGCAGCGTCATCAATCGGTGAGGTCACCGTCAACGCAAACGACCCACCGCCGGAGCGATGGGTCGGTGCGAGTCGCTTTGGGTCAGCGGCGGGGGCCGGGTTGAATCGGGCACTTGAAGTCATTCTCGGGGAGTCTCATGATGTCCACATCCCCAACAGCTTCTGCCGCCAAGACCTCAGACTCGGAGGTAAGGAGCCGCGGGGTTGTGTTCCAGGTGACCGAGTGGAACGCCCACTTACCACCGTGATAGTCCTTGTCTCCGGGCGCAACCGCGGCGACGGGCCGCTGACCCTCTGCCCCTCCCATAACGGCGTACAAGTTGTCCCGACCCGTCTGGGGTGCTGCTGCCGGCGGAACGACCGTGCGGACCACGTCGCCGTCGTAGAACAGCTCACCGAACCCGACCTTGTCTGGCGCTGCCAGGACGGGCACCGCCATGGTCAAGACCATGAGTGCCCCCAGCATCGCGATGATGACTCGTCGCATGATGACTTCCTTTCCTTGGTCGGTACTTCCGACCTGTCCCCAGCGTGCGACCCGCATCTTGCGAGGATGTTTCCTGATCCTGAACATTTGGGAAACCGGTGCCCGGATCCCGCTTGACCCCACGGGGCGAGCATTCTCGGGCAGCCCGAACCGGTATAAACCGGTGATGAGATGGGCCCCATCTTGGCCAGGATCAACGACGGAACTGCGTCCCACGTTCGTTGGATTGCTCCTCGAGAGGTCTTTGCCTGTTGAACCGTTGTTCGATGGCCCCGGTCACCGCGCTATTCGTCGCCCGTGACGGTCCGGGCCATGTCGATGATGTGCGCCATGAGATCGCCCGGGCGCCTGTTCCGGGCGTGGATTTCTGAAACCGCCGGCCAATTCGAGTGTCCGGTCTTCCCCAACTCTGCAGCTAGACCCCTCTGCCGTGATAGTTCCGACCCTGCCGCCCCGTCGCCACCTGGAGTGCGCTTTGCCCGTGAACTTGGAGCCAAACAGGGCAATGTTGGGCGATGGGGTCCTCAGGAGAGCAGGCTCTCGAAGTGAATACACCGTCGGGACGATGGTGAACAAACTCGAAACACAGTGTTTCGTTGTTGAGTTCCCCCCCAGGTTTCGTAACCTGACCAGTATGAGTGCAACCGGCCATTCAAGCGGGAGGGTGCTCGTCGTCGACGACGAGCCGATGGTGCGCGAGGTTGTCACCCGCTATCTGGAACGCGACGGATTCCGGGTCGACGCAACCGGGGATGGGCTGGCGGCCCTCGAGTTGGCTCGGACCCGACCCCCGGATCTCATGATCCTCGACGTGATGCTGCCCTCGAAGGACGGCTTCAGCGTCCTGCAGGAACTCCGGAAAACGAGTGCCGTCCCGGTGATCCTGCTGACGGCCCGTGCGGATGAGACCGACCGGGTGCTGGGCCTCGAGCTCGGAGCCGACGACTACGTGGTCAAGCCGTTCTCTCCCAGGGAACTGGCCGCCCGGGTCCGTTCCGTGTTGCGGCGATCCAATCCCGAAGAACCAGGTTCGCGGCTCGAGTTCGACGGTCTCTCAATCGATCCGAAGACCCGGGAAGTCCAGGTCGGCGACAGAACGGTCGACTTGACCCCGAAAGAGTTCGAGTTGCTCGCCTTTTTGGCCTCTCATCCCCGCCAGGTGTTCTCACGCGGCCAGCTTCTCCAGCAGGTGTGGGACTCGTCGGCAGAATGGCAGGATCCCGCCACAGTCACCGTGCACATGCGCCGCCTGCGGACCAAGCTCGAGACCGATCCGCAAGATCCCCGCTGGCTCTTGACGGTCTGGGGCGTCGGGTACCGGTTCGAATCATGAGATTCGTCCTTGTGCTCGTTGCGGTCGTGGTGGCGGCATTGGCCGTCATCGAGCTGACGATGCAGCCATCGGCAGCCGATCGCGCCGCCCTCCTCGTGATCTTCGGGTCAATTGCCGGAGCGACCGGCCTGGCGAGCTGGCTGTTGCCGCGCATGACCATCAGATTCCGTACGCTGCGTCACACCGTTCTCCTGGTCTCCATGGCGGCTGTGGCCGTCGTGGCCGTTGCGGTGGCCGTCTCCGCTCAGTTGATGTTCCTGTCGTCCCACGACCTGCGACTGGTGGTGGTTGCGGTGGGCCTCGGGGTGGTGCTCGGAGCGCTCCTCGCTGCAACCATTTCCCGTCCTCTGGCTGCGGACCTCGAGCAGCTGGCAGGAACCGCCCGGCGCGTCGGCAGGGGTGATCTGTCGGCACTGGCCGGCCTCGATCGTCCCGACGAGGTTGGGACCGTGGCGGTGGCGATGGACGGCATGATCGAGGCTCTTCGGGGTGCGGACGCAGAACGGGACCAGATCGAGGCGGCCCGCCGGGCCTTCCTGGCTGCCGTCGGGCACGACCTCCGCACGCCGCTTACTTCGATGAAAGCCACCATCGAGGCTCTCCAGGATGGCGTGGCCGAAGAGCCCGAACGCTATTTGCGCTCGATGCTGGCCGATCTCGACCTGCTGTCTGGTCTTGTGGACGATCTCTTTCTCCTGGCTCAGATCGAGGCAGGCAAGCTGGAGCTGCATTCCGAACCGGTCGATCTCTCCGATCTGGCGGACGAGGCAGTTGAGGCCATGACGCCGGTCGCTCGTCGCCGGGGAGTAGAGATCGACATCATGACCGATCAGCACATCACAGTGTTGGCGAGTGAAAGGGAGTTGGGGAGGGTGATCCGAAACCTCCTCGACAATGCGATTCGCTACGCGCCGGCCGCATCACGCGTGCGAGTGGAGGTAGGCAACGGGGGACCGGTTGCGACCGTGAGGATCGTCGACCAGGGTCCGGGTTTCCCGGACAAAGTCGACGTGTTTGAGAGCTTCACTAAGGGTGACGCCGCCCGGACCCGCACGCATGGTGGAGCCGGCCTGGGAATGGCGATTGCCAAGGGTCTGGTTGAGGCGCACGGCGGTTCGATCGCCATTGAACCTGGTCCGGGTGGCCGGGTGGCCTTCCGTTTGCCGGTCATTCCTTGAATGACAACGAAAGAATCCTGCCCGATGCCGGATGATCGATCCCTTCCCGAAATACGGAACCCAATGGCCGGTCCAAACGTCTCACGAGCATGAAGAAGCTCCTCCTTGTCCTCATGGTGGTGGCGACTGCGTGCGCTCCGGACGGCTCCGGAACGGGAAACGCCGCCGACCCCACCAATCCATCGACGTCCGCTCCGTTGGTTGATCTGGATACATGGTGTGCCACCCAAACTCCCGACCGTTGTGTTGAGGGCCTGGTGTACCTCGATTGGAACCCGGGGCGCGAAAGCTGTGTATTCGCGACCGAAGATGACACCCAGCGGTTCTGGGAGCTGTGCGATCAATCCGTATCGGAGGGTGAGCCGGGCACGACGATTCCGACCCAGCGGTCGGAGGACGACCTGCTTGCCGCGCAGCGGAAGTACGAGAGCGAAGTGCGCCTGCGTCTTCCGGCACTTGACGAGCGGGCAATAGCGGTGTTGAGCGCGGCCCATCCCGACCGGGCCGTCACGGCGGGCCTCCTCTTCACCAGCCCACTGGACCTATCCGCAGTGGAACAACTGGCCGCCCTGCACAGCGCGGTGCTGATTTCTGCCTGGCGGACCGACTACGTCTGTTTTGCGGGGATCAGTGACTGGCCTATTGATACCCCCAGCCGCTTTGCCTACTTCGACGGAGTCGAGCGAGCCCGCCAATCACGCGAGGAAATGGAGAACAGCACAACTCCGGTGACCGGCGGCCAGATGCCTTTGAATGCCTTCGCGGTCATGGAGCAGGAAGCGGTTGCCCTGCGAGAGTCGGGAGTGCTCATCGAGGCCGTCCAGGCCGAGGTTCCGGTCGGATCCCTCGAGTCCCTGCGCAACGAGCCGATGGTTGCCGGGCTTCGTCTGGCCGACTACCCGATCGAATGGCTCGACCTGAGCGAACCGCCCGTCCCGACCTGTGAGAGCGGATGAATCATCCAGCAGGCCGGTGGCCCGACGGGCGATCGACGTCGACGACGTCATCCTCAACACTGTCGGAGTCGTAGCCGGAGTTCTGTTGGCGAGTGCTTTCAGCGGGCTTATCAAGCGGAGACCAGGGGTCGCCGCCCTCTGACTTCCCATCGTCGAATCGCCTCTGCGGCGGCCAACGACCCAACCCCGCTAGGTTTTTGGCAGCTACCGAGAGGCTGGATCATGAGCGACGCCGATCAGGCTGCCTGGCACAGGATCGATCCGGGCGCATTGGAGGTGGGCCGGGTCACCACCGTCGTCGTGGCGGGCCGGGCTCTCTGCATCACCCGAACCGAGGCCGGATACGGCGTGCTCGACAACCACTGCCCGCACCAGGGTGGGCCGCTCGGCGATGGTGAGATCGACCACGGATACGTCCTGTGCCCCTGGCATGGCTATGAGTACGACCCCATCACCGGCGAACCGCCCCCCGGTTTCGTCGACGCCGCGACAAGCTATCCGGTCGAGCAACGGGCAGACGGCCTGTACGCGCAGTTGCCGATTCCCTCCGACGACCCGACCCTGATGGACCAGATGGTCGATGTCATGACCGGATGGGGCGTTGATTCCGTCTTCGGTATGGTCGGTCACTCGAATCTTGGCCTGGCCGATGCATTCCGCAAGGCCGAGGAGGACGGCCGACTTGTCTACATCGGCATCCGCCACGAAGGGGCTGCCGCCTTTGCCGCCTCGGGTTACGCCAAATTGACGGGCCGCCCGGCCGCCTGCTTCGGCATCGCCGGACCCGGTGCTACCAACCTGCTCACCGGATTGTGGGACGCCAAGGTCGATCGAGTTCCGATTCTGGCGCTGACCGGACAGGTGCAAACCCAGGTACTCGGCCCGGGAGCCTTCCAGGAGATCCCGCTCAGTGAGGCGTTCGCCGCCGTTGCGGAATGGAGCCAGACCGTCCTCGTGCGGGAGAACGCATCGGAGTTGATGGCGCTGGCACTGAAGCACGCCATCGTGAATCGTGATGTCGCCCATCTGATTTTCCCCGATGAGGTCCAGAACCTGCCCGGGCTGGAGCAGCCTCCCGAACAACCGCGAGACGGCCGTATTGCAGTTTCCGAGATTGCTCCTCCGCCGGGAGAGATGGACCGAGCTCTCGGCTTGCTGCGAAGTGCGAAGCGTCCGGCGATCATCGCCGGCAGCGGTGCCCGACCGTTCCGACGCGAGTTGATTGCCCTCGCCGAGCAAATCGACGCTCCGGTCATCACTACCTTCAAGGCCAAAGGCCTGATACCGGACGGCCATCCCCTGGCGTGCGGGGTGGTGGGCCGGTCCGGAACTCCTATCGCGTCGGCGGTGATGACGAAATCCGATGTCCTGCTGGTGCTGGGCGCCTCCTTTTCGAATCACTCGGGGATTGCCGAATGGGTGCCGACTGTCCAGGTCGATTTCGACCGGATGATGCTTGGGAAGTTCCGCCCGATCGATGTCCCACTCTGGGGAGAGATCGGCCGCACTCTGGCCGACTTTCGGCAGGCCCTTACCCCGGCAGAGCGTCCAGAGATTCGGGCCGATATTGCTGAGCGGTGGAAACGATGGCGAGCGGAGAAGGCCATCCGGGCAGCAACCCGCGATCAGCAGGGCCGGATGCATCCGGCTGCGGTCTTCGAGCACCTGGCCGGACTGGTTCCGGAAGATGCCGTTCTTTCCGTGGATGTCGGCAACAACACCTATTCCTTCGGCCACTACTTCGAGTGCCGCGGCGATCAAGATGTGCTGATGTCGGGATATCTCGGATCCATCGGATTCGCGTTCCCGGCCGCACTCGGCGCATGGGCCGCTGTCAGGGATTCGGGGCGCAAAGTCGTTTCAATCTCCGGCGACGGAGGTTTTGGGCAGTATCTCGCCGAGTTCACAACCGCGGTGAAGTACCGGATGCCGATAACCCATATCCTCTTGAACAACAATGAACTGGGGAAGATCAGTCGTGAACAGATCGGTGCGCTTCGTCCGGTCTGGCAGACCGATCTGGTGAATCCCAACTTCGCCGATTTCGCCACCATGTGTGGCGGGCAAGGATTCCGGGTCGAGGATCCGGACGACCTCGAGGGTGCCTTCGCCGCAGCGCTCGCTGTGGAAGATGGCCCGGCGCTGGTCGAAGTGGTGGTTTCCTCCCGCACCGTTTGAGGGAGGCGGTCGGGGGGAAACCTCCAACATGATGGGCTCGCACGGGCAGGCCTTGCCGCCGGTCGTCATGCGCTATGTGTGGACCGGTGTTCGAAGCCGTTCATATTTCCGTGTTGCGGGTCGCGTCCGTGGATCCCGCCGCGGGCAGAGACGAGGGCCGATGGGAGAAACGGCCGGGTAACCCTTCTAGGATCGCCCGATGTTCGCTAGTCCCTCGTTCCGGCTCGGCTTGCGGGACGGGTTCCCGGTATTCCTAGCTGTGGCGTTGTTCGGGGTCGCCTTCGGAGTTATTGCAGTCCAGGCCGGACTGGCCCCGTGGTTGGCTGTTCTGGCCTCTGTCCTCGTGGTGTCCGGAGCTGCCCAGTTTGCGCTGGTAGGTCTGCTTGCCGCCGGCCCGGGCCCGGTGCTGGTTGCAACGACCGGTCTGGCCCTGCGCCATTTGCCCATGTCGGCAAAGCTGGCGGATCTGGTCGGGGACCGTTCGCTGCGAACCAGGCTGGGCCTCGCCTGGGTACTCACCGACGAAACCTTCGGTCTGACCCTTCGAGCTTCGCAGACCGGAGTCCCCGATCTAGCGGCTTACAAAGCCGCGGCCGACGTAATGCTGTACTCAGCCTGGGTCGTTGGGACCGCGTTCGGAGCCTTCGTCGGCAGAGCCGTCGACCCGGACGCACTCGGTATCGACGTCCTCTTCGCGTTGCTGTTCATGGGACTGGCGGCTCCGCTGATTCGCACCCGTCGTGACTGGCTGGTGGCCGGCCTGGCGGTAGGTTCTGCTTTGCTCGCCACCCTGGTGCTCCCCGAGGCGTGGCAGGTCACAGGAGCGGCCACGGTGGCCGCTCTGGTCGGGACGGCGATCCGTGAGTGATTTGATACTCATTCTCGTGGTTGCCGCAGTTACGTTCGCCAGCAGGGTGGTGTTTCTGGCTCGCCGCCGTCCGGTCCCCGCAGGACTGATAGGCCGTTTTCTCGAGGTCTTCCCACTGGCCTTGTTCATAGCGCTTGCGGCCAACGGACTGGCAGCTCCGGAAGGGGTTGTGGCCCTAACCCCTGCGCTCGGCGGTGCGGCGGGCGGGGTGATCGGCGCTATCGCCACTCGACGATCGCTGGTGGGGACCATCCTCATAGGTGCCGCCGGCTACTGGCTGACCCGGATTGTCGTTGGTTGACCCGGAGGCCCCGGAGCCGGACCGTCAACCCGCCAGGTAGTCGTCGATGCGGGCCTCTTCTGCGGTTCCGTCGGCGATGAATTCGAGCACGAAGTCACGAGCATCCTCGTCGAGGTATTGCACGGGTGGACTTTTCATGAAGTAGGCGGACGGTCCCGGGATGGGCCCCCCGGTCCCTCGATCCCTGGCAATCTGCACCGTCCGGATGGCGTCTATCACGACTCCGGCAGAGTTCGGCGAATCCCACACTTCGAGTTTCAGTTCGAGATTGAGCGGAACATCACCAAATGATCGCCCTTCCAGCCGTATGTAGGCCCACTTGCGGTCGGACAACCAGGAGACGAAGTCAGATGGTCCAATGTGAACGTTGCCGTCTCCGAGGTCGTGAGGAATCTGAGAGGTCACCGACCGGGTCTTGGAGATTCTCTTCGAGTCGAGCCGCTCGGGTTCCAGCATGTTCTTGAAATCCATGTTGCCGCCGACATTGAGTTGCATCGTCCGTTCGAGGTCGACGCCTCGTTCCTCGAAAAGGCGGGCCAGGGCCCGATGCACGATCGTTGCCCCCACCTGCGACTTGATGTCGTCTCCGATAATGGGAACCCCGGCGGCGCGGAATCTGCCTGCCCAGATCGGGTCCGACGCGATGAATACCGGTATGCAGTTCACGAAGCCAACGCCGGCTTCCAAGGCCGCCTCGGCATAGAGCCGGGTGGCCGCCTCCGAGCCAACCGGCAGGTAGTTGACGAGAACATCGGCGCCGGTCTCCCGGAGTACGGCCGCCACGTCGACCGGCTCGGCCATCGATTCTTCGACGGAGTCCCGGTAATAAGAGCCCAGCCCGTCCAGGGTCGGTCCCCGCAGAACCTCGACACCGAGATCGCCAACATCGGCGAAGCGGACGGTGTTGTTCAAGCCGGCCCACATGGACTTGGCAACGTCGAGCCCGACCTTCGTTGCGTCAACATCAAACGCGGTCACGACCCGGAGATCGCCGATGTGGTATTTACCCATCTCCACGTTCATGAGTCCGGGGATCGAGGTGCCAGGAGACGCAGCCCGGTAGTAGTCAATGCCCTGCACCAGCGAGTTAGCGCAGTTGCCCACTCCGACGATGGCCACGCGGATTTCGCTCAAGAGCTGTGCACCTTTCCTGAGGGTGATCGGTCCCTGGATGTGATCGGTGGAATGCCACCGCTGGACTAGATATCTTGCCCGTGAGCCGGAGTTACGTCCACTTGCTTTTGACCCGTCGAGCGATTGCCTCGACAATCCCCGGTACACCAAGAAAGGTTTGCCTCAATGGCTGAGACTCTCGTCACCATCCATTCTGTCTGGCGCTGGCTCGTTCTGATCGGCCTTGTGGCCGCGTTGGTCTACGGGTTCAGTCGTCCGTTGGGGGCGGCCCCACTCGACAAGAGCACAGCCCGCCCGTTTACGTTTTCGCTGGTGATGCTCGATATCCAGGTGCTCATCGGCTTGCTCGTGTGGATCACCGGTAGTGGCTGGGACCGCAATGTCTTCCTGGCCTGGATCCATCCAGTCGGAATGCTTGTGGCACTGGGGATCGGACATGCGCTGGTCGGCCGGGCAGTGAAATCGGGAGTCCCCGGCGCTTATCGAAAGGCAGCCCTCGGGGTCCTGGCCGCACTGGTCATCGTGACGGCGTTGATTCCGACTGACGCATGGTTCTGAGAAAATCTGCCGTGGTGGCGTTGGCCGCACTGATGCTCGGTGCCTGCGGCAGCTCCCACGGCCCCTGGACCGACCCCAGCGGCAATGTGGCTTCGGCGGGAATCATTGTCGAGTACGACGGGTTCAATCGGTGCGGAATGCAAGATGTCGTGTTCCTTGAGTTTGCCGGCAGCACCTATGCCAACGACCCGACCGGGGTGCTGGGGCCGCTCGAGGCGGTCAGTGGGGCTCTGCTGACATTCCGGGATCAGGCGGAGTTACCCGCCGACGCCGTCGCCACCGGATACCGCCACGAGATACGCGAGGTCTGGGTTGCAGACTCCGATCGCGAGGATTACCTATACGTAGTCTTCGACGACGAACGGGTCGAGCGCTGGCCCCGGGCGGAGGTGCCCTGCGAATAGGTGCAGCCCGGCGGCTGCGGATCCCGGCATGGCCGTTCGGGTGGCGCCGATCACTCAGCGGTCGTAGTCGATCAGGACCAGGAGGGAGCCGCGATACATTGACTCATCGATGCTCGTTCCGGCGATCAACGCCCTGAACGGCTCTAGTGCCACCCGTACATCACCCTCGGCTCCGAACACGTCGGCCATCCCCGCTATGTCCGCGTAGAACGACACGACGTAGTCGTCGCCGGGAAGGGCGCCGGCAGCTTTGGCGTACGCCGGATTGCTCGTGAGGTTTGGGCCACCGGCGCCGATGCTGGCGAGGTCCGACGAACTGGAGCCGATGAGGAAGCGCTGGTCGGTGACGCCGTATGCAACCGACTCTTCGGCGCCATCCTCGATGACGAAGTACTCGTTCCCGCCGACACTGGCGGTCGAAACCGGCATGCCTTCCCCGGCCAGCAGCTCATTCAATTTCGAAACGGTGGCGCGCAGCGGGTCGGGCGAAGACGTACCGACGAATCCGACCAGCCCGATCGGGTACCCGGTCTCAGCTGCCAGCAGGCCATCTTCGGACCGGACCAGAGCCACTCCCATTGCTCCGTCCAGGTAAGCGACGAAGTCGTCGATGGGGTGGAAGCCGAGTTCGGTGGCGAAGTCATCGAGTTCCTCCTCATACCCGGACTCGAAGCCCATGATCGAACCGGCCACCGAGGACCAGATGCCGGCCGGGCTTCCGTACTCCGCAAATGCGAGCGTTTCGACCGGCAGCAGGGAAGGAACCGATCCTGTACCCAGCAACTCCGCTGTGTACCAGCCCGGTGAGGTGGTTTCGTCGATGAGGACGATCGCATCGAACGCAACGCCCGATTCCGTGACCGTCACGGCCATGGAGGCTCCCTGCCAGCCGTCGAGCAGATCCTCGACCGACTGCAAGTCCGGTGTCGTGGCCGCCAGATCGGTGGTCAGCAGCTCCTCGTAGATGTCACGGTAGAACCCGGCATCGATCCAGCCTGTGAACAATCTCGACTCGGGAAGGGATTCGGTGGCCCGGACGAAGGAAGGATTGTCGGCCAGCGAGGCCCCGTTCTGGGCTTCTATGCCGCGCTGCACGGCACGAGTGGTCCCGGCCAGGAGCATTCCGTCCGACACACCGATAGATGCGCCGGTTCCAGCATCGGTCCAACCCAACAGGTCGACACCCAGGTAGGTGGTCGGCGTCAGGATCATGCCCTGGCGTCCCGCCGCGGCCTGCAAGGTCTCCAGAAAGTCCCGGGCAGCCCCTTCGTTCCGCACCTCGACTGTGATCAGCACTTCCGGGTTAGTCGTGTAATCCATCGGATCCCATCCTGCCCCCAGTACCCCTACCCCCATCGTCCTCCCGATCCAGGGTTGGATATCGTTGCTGAAGTCGAATCCGGCCGATGCCTGCAACTGGACGTCCAGGTCGGCGATCAGGTCTTCGGGATCGGATACATCTTCCCCGAGCCGGCCGAGGACACCCCGGACGGTGTCGATCAGGGCTCCGGTAGTTTCCTCGCCGGCCAACTGCAGCAGGTCGACGGAGAAGTAGACGTCCGTGTCGGGCGGCATCGATGCCGCCGGCGCCTGGCTGACCGAAGTGAAAGCCTGCAGAGCCAGGAACCCTCCGCCCCCGACCAGAACCAGGACGGCCACTGCACTGGCAACGAGGACCCAGGGCCCTCGCCTTCGGGAGGGAGAAATCGGTTCGTAGGTTGCTTGCACGAGACCCGACTGGGAGGGCGTATCGAATGAGTCCGCGGGCAGCTCGTACGGATCAGGAGGCAGGTTGTCCATGAGTTCGTGTATCGGCAAAAGATCGTGAGGCCTTTACCGCCGTCGCTGCCGGGATCGCTTGATTGCGATCAGGTGATCCGGGCCCCAGCGAAGGGGAAGCTCCGTTCCACCGACCAGCTTCCGGATCGACTTGACAAGAGCCATGCCTGCCTTGCAAGGCAGGAGATGGGGAGAGCCGGCTCGAGTTGCGCCTCTAGTTCCGCTACTACCGACTCGATAGAGGTGTGAGCGACCGTCAGGTGGGGGATGACCTTTTCGTATTGTCCCCGATACGGTGGCCGGTCGGGCCACAGGGTGGCTATGGCCGCGGTGAGCCGGGAGAAGCTACCGGCCGGTTCGGGTGTGAGATAGACCACGTCCGGTAACCTCCCCACTCGGGCCAGCTTGAAGGCGAAAGGGGGCACGCCCAAGAAGATTGCCTCGAGCTCACGGAGGTCCGAATCCGCCTGGGAGTCGGGCGGGATGAACGGATAGAGGACGGTGATGTGGGCCGGTATTCCGGCCGCTGCAGCCGGGTCGTGCCGGGCCCGAAGATGCTGCACCACCGGTTCGGCCTCAGGAACGGGAACAACCAACGCCGATTCAGGAGTCAAACAGCTCCTCCCAGTCTGCGGTGATCCCACGAAACCACCTGCACCGGTTCGACTATCACCGCGGTGTTCTTTGCTGCGGATCCTCCGAAGAGCATCTCGAGAGCGTCGGGATCAAGGGCGCCTGGATGATCACCGGCTTGATACTTGACCGCAACCCGCCCGTACACATCGAGGACGCGTAGGGCGGTCGTCGATCAACCGGGCACGTCCCTTGACCATGACGCCGCGCAGATTCTGGTAGGTGTCACCTTCCTCAACGAGCACGGTCAGTCGGGGGTCGCGGCGCAGGTTGGTTATCCGCTGCGACCGGGAAAAGGAGCGAAATGTGATGCGATCGTCGAGCAGCACATACCAGAGGGTGGTGACGTGTGGATATCCGTCAACGCCGAGGGTGGCAACCTGGAGATTCCGACCGGCGGCAAGTAACTCTCTGATCTCCCGGGCTGGCATGGACACATCGGCGCGGGCCATGATCAAAGCGTAGAGGCCGGGGTCGGAGGGGGTCACTCGGAGCCGGGTTTCTGACGATCAAGACCCGCCATCCCGCTGCCGATACTGACTATCAGATGTCTCTTGACACGAAGATAGACCAGCGTCGGGTTGACGCAGACCTGGCCGCTGCCACCAGGGCACGCGACCGCGCCAATCGGGACAGACTCAACGCGTCTCTGGTGCGTCGCTATCACCTGACCAGGCTGGGCGTCGCTGTTTCGATGTCACTGCTCAGTTTGGTATTCGTATTCGTTTGGGATTGGTCGGCCGGGCTCTTCGTGACCGCCGTGGCGGTCGCCGCCGCCACCGACGCCTGGATGAGATACGCCGGCCGGTGGTCACCTTCGACCCTGGTTCCCCTGATAGTCGACGCCACCGCCATCGGCGGCGCCACCGTGCTGGGTCAACTTCCCGCCGAGGTGGTATTGATCCCGTTCTCCTACATCGTCGTCAGTGCCTTCGCACTGTTGGACGTCCAATCAGCGCTGCGGTTCTCTCTCTATCCGAGCGCCTGGGTGATTCTCCACATGCTCGCCGTCGATTCCGGTGTGTGGTCCGGCACGGAACTGTGGATCATCAGAGCAATCGGACTTCTGGCCTACCTGCCGGCAATGGTGGCCATCCTGGTTGCTACCTCGGATGCTCTCCGGTCGGCGCAACGGCTCGATGAGCGCCTGATGGTCAGCGAGAGGCAACTCGAGTTGACTGTGACCGGCGCACCCCTGATCCTCTTCGAATACGACTCGCAAGGCTTGTTCACGTTGTCGGAGGGGGCTGCTTTGGAGACCCTCGGGTTGGTGCCGGGTGAGGTTGTCGGCCTCTCGGCCCTCGACGTGTACGCCGATGCACCGGAAGTGTTGGCCGGGGTCAGGCGATCGCTCCAGGGCGAGTCCTTTTCCGAAGTTGCCCGGGTGGGTGAGCTGTTCTTCCAGGTTCAATACCGCCCTCAGTTCGACGACCACGGGAGCCTCGACCGGGTGATCGGCGTCGCAACCGACGTATCCGACCGGGTAGCCGCCGAAGCAGCGCTGGAAGCGCAGGTCCGCTCTAAGGACCAGTTCGTGGCGACGATTGCCCACGAGCTCCGTACTCCACTCACCGCGGTGGTCGGTCTGTCAGAAGAGTTGCGGTCGAGTCACCAGATGTTCAAGCAGGGTGAGATTGCGGAATTCATCAACATGATTGCCGATCAGGGACACGAGGTTGCCGCCATTGTCGAAGACCTGTTGGTAGCCGCCCGGGCGGACATCGGCAGGGTTTCGGTGGTTTCCCAGAACGTCGATTTGCAGCGGTCCGTCGAAGGAGTCCTGGCGGAGACCAATCACCTGCGGACTGCGTCGACGAGTTCGATCTCCCTCGTAGGAGATGTTGGTTCGGCGGTGGCCGATCCCCAACGGGTTCGTCAGATTCTGCGAAACCTGGTGACCAATGCCTTCCGGTATGGCGGCGAGCACGTGTGGATCGAGCTGGCCGGCACGCCGGAGTGGAGCAAGGTCGTGGTTGCGGACAACGGATCGGGTGTCCCGGTTGCCGAAGAGGACTCCATTTTCGAACCGTTCCGCCGGGCTCACGACGCGCCCGGAATGCCGGGTTCCGTGGGACTTGGGCTGTCCGTCGCCCGCAAACTTGCGGAGATGATGAATGGCACGCTCACCTACCGCCGGGTGGGATCGAGAACCGAGTTCGAACTGGCCCTTCCCGCCGGGCGGGGGCAGTAGGGCAGCGAACGAGGTGACGCCTTGGGTCCCGGCGGCCGGAATCGACGCTTGCGGCGACGAAAATGTGCCTCGCGACTCCACCGACAGTGCCGAATCACTCGTGTTTGCAGCATCGATGAAAGGCAGCGGCTCGGTCACGATCAACGTCGAGCTGCCCTAGGAGCGGGCTGGCGCCACGTGGGACGTCGGCGACGGAACCTAGAAAAGTCTTGTCGTAAATCCGACCCTATGAGACGTTTACCAGGTGGGAGGTCCCATGACCGATCCCGCGATCGAAACCTATCTCTTCACCGATATCGTCGGCTCCACCGCGATGTGGGATCACCATCCCGAAGCCATGGACCAGGCGATGCAACTCCACGACGAGATCCTTGGGTTGGTTATTGGTGGCCGGGGCGGTGTGATTTTCAAGAACACCGGCGACGGGGTTTGTGCGGTCTTCGCCCGCCCGCAATGTGGGGTCAAAGCAGCCGTCGAGGCTCAACGTGTCCTGTACGGCCATTCTTGGCCCACGGAGGGAGAAGCCCTTGTTCGAGTAGCCGTGCATAGCGGCACTGCCAGCCATCGCGACGGCGACCTGATGGGGAGAGATGTTTGCCTCGCCCGGCGCCTCCTGGACATGGCTCCGGGTGGGGGGTTGCTACTGACTGAGACGACGATAGGGCTTCTCGATGAGGGATTCCTTGATCAGACCCGGCTGCTCGATCTGGGTGAGCATCACCTGCGGGGCATCGAAATGCCGATCCGCGTCTTCCGTCTAGTTGCCTACCCAACCGGCCCCGACGTCGAAATCGATATCCGATCTGTGTCTATCCCCGCCGGGCCGAGTGACTGAGGTAGCCGTCGCCCGGGGAAATCCGGACTATTCCCGATCGCTTCGCCCCGGTCCACCCGGGCTCGGCGCAGCGATGGGAGCCGCCAGCATGGTCAACAACATCACGCTCGGTTCTATGGCCACGATCGAGTGAGGGAGCTTGGCGGACATGTGGGCCCAATCGCCGGGCTTGACCTCGACTGTTTCTGATCCCATCGTCAAGCGAAGGCGTCCGGACAGGACCTGAACGATGGCAGGCAGCGCCGCAGTGTGTTCGGTGAGTTCCTGGTCCCGGTCGAATGCGAAGACCACGACGCGTATCTGGCCGTTCTTGAACACCACCTTGCTCAGGGTCCCTTCATGAGGGATCTCCGTCGCAGAGATCAGATCAGCGAGGAACGAGTGTGGTTTGGTCATGGCCACCAGCGTAACGTCACGCGACGGTCCCGACGGCCGGCATGGAAGTTTCTGGCCGCGGTCCGGTAGGCTTGAAGGTGAGCTTCCGAGCATGGTTGACCGTGACTGGCAGCTAAGGCTCGATCGGGAGCCATCGAGAGCCGAGATTTCGTGAAGTCCCCCAACCGGGCGCGGTGGGGAGAGAGGAATCGAACCATGACCGACAAGATCACCGTCCCGCACGTACGGTCGCGCAAAGGCGGCCAGAAGCTGACCATGGTGACCGCCTACGACGCCCCGACGGCACGAATCGTGGACGCAGCCGACGTGGACATGATTCTGGTCGGGGATTCAGTCGCCAACGTCGTCCTTGGCCACGATGACACTCTGGCCGTCGACATCGATGTGATGGTTCACCACACTGCTGCTGTTGCCAGAACTGAGCCGCGTGCCTTGATCGTCGGTGATATGCCCTGGATGAGCTACCACGTTTCTGTCGATGATGCCGTGCGCAACGCCGGCCGGCTCGTCCGCGAGGGTGGGGCAGAGGCAGTCAAGCTCGAGGGTGGCCGCAAACGTATCCCGGTGGTCCATGCCATTCTCGTCCGCAGAGATCCCGGTGATGGGTCATCTCGGCCTGACACCTCAGTCGGTGCATGCGATGGGCGGGTACCGGGTGCAAGGCAAAGCGGCCGATGCTGCCAAGGAACTGCTTGAAGATGCCCACGAGTTGGCAGAAAGCGGAGTCTTCGCCCTGGTGCTGGAAGGCATACCCGATGTTCTTGCCCAGCTGATCACCAAGGAGGTATCGATTCCTACCATCGGTATTGGTGCAGGCGAGCACACAGATGGTCAGGTGCTGGTATTTCACGATGTCCTGGGCATGCACGACAGTCATATGCCCAAGTTCGTTCGCAAGTATGCGAATCTCTACGACGACGCAGTGGCTGCGCTCCACGCGTATGTCAACGATGTACAAACAGGGGCTTTCCCTGGTGACGAAGAGACCTATCACATGACTGAGGAGGCGGCCGAGGCGCTATTCAAGGAGGAGCCACGCGACGACTTGTCCTGGCCCTTGTCCTGGTAACGGCTGCGTGCACCGAAGCGGCGGATTCGATCCCGACGACTGCAGCCGGGCCTGTCGCGTCGACAACCACCGCGGCTACAACCACCCCGGGGAGCGAGACGACTGAGGCCCCTCTGGCCGGTCTGCCCGGCTTCGCCACGACCGAGGTCATTCTCGGCGGGGAATCACTCATGGTGGCACTCGCCGACACCCCGGAACGTCGGAGCCGGGGACTGATGGGCGTTACCGATCTGGGGGATCTCGACGGCATGGTGTTTGTCCTGTCCGAGCCGTCCACGACCAGGTTCTGGATGAAGGACACGCTCATCTCACTGGACGTGGCGTTCTTTGCGACCGACGGGTCACTGATAGGTGTATTGACAATGGAACCCTGCACGGAAGACCCTTGTCCTACATACGGTGTCGATCAACCCTGGCAGTGGGCCATCGAGGCAACGGCAGGCAGCTTCAGCGATCTCGACCCGGATGCCGAGCTCGATGTTCGCCGGGATCCGTTTGTCGCGCTGATCGAGGAGTAGTCGCCCTTCATTAGTGGTCAGTCATCAGTTTCTGGTCGGTGGGTCGCTGGTAACTGCCAACCGGTAACGCTCTCCGCGAAATCTCCCTTGGCAACGGGCTTCCGGTAGACGCCTTCGGATGGTTACACTGCCAACGCTTCCCCGGGTAACACAATGCTTACCCCGAGCCTGCTCCGTCAGACGGCGGGGCCTTCCGCACTAAGCGGTTGTCCACAGGAGGAGGTTGCCTTTGCGCAGCTATGAGCTGATGACCATCCATCGGCCTGAATTGGCCGATGACGACTACCGGACGCTGGTGAACGAGACGGAGGAATTCCTCCGGAGTCGCGGTTCGAGCGTTCTCGATACCGATCTCTGGGGCAAACGTCGCTTCGCCTATGAGATCAAACACCTCAACGAGGGCTACTACTCGGTGCTCAAGTTCGAGGCCGAACCGGACGTCGTAGATGATCTCGACCGGGTGCTCTCGCTGGCCGATCTGGTGATTCGTCACAAGATCTTTCACCTCAAGAAGACATGATCGATCGGCAGGTGTCACACCCCGCTGTCACAGTAAGGGTGAGCCTGCCTGGCAAGGAGAGAGAACAATGGCGATAAACAGTGTGACCGTGATCGGCAATCTTGTTGAGGATCCCGAACTTCGTTTCACGCCGTCCGGAGTGGCCCTGGCGAAGATCCGTGTGGCCGTCAATCGCAGATGGCGTGACCAGGCCGGGGACTGGCAGGAAGAGACCAGCTTTTTCGGCGGCACCCTCTGGCGAGAAGCGGCCGAGAACGCAGCCGAGTCACTCACCAAAGGTGCAAGGGTGATCATCACCGGCAGTTTGGAACAACGGCAGTGGGAAACCCAGGAGGGTGATAAGCGCTCGGTCGTCGAGATCCGTATCGACGAGATGGGCCCCTCGCTGCGTTGGGCCACGGCTTCGATCACCAAGACGGCCCGCTCCGGCGGGGACGACTGGGGCGGTGGGAAGCAGACTGTCCCGGCCGCACCGGTTGCTCGCGACGATTACGGACCGGACGAAGCACCTTTTTAGTAGGAGGACAGGAAATAAATGGCCGGTAAAGCACCACGGCGTCGGCGGGAGAATCCCAAGAACGCCAAGAAATACAAGAAGAAGGTCTGTTACTTCTGCCGGGAGAAGATCGACCACATCGACTACAAGGACCTTGCAGTTCTCCGTAAGTACATGTCGGACCGGGCCAAGATCCGGGCTCGCCGTGTGACCGGGAACTGCACCCAGCATCAGCGCCAGGTGGCGATCGCCATCCGCAATGCCCGGGAGATGGCCTTGCTCCCGTATGTGGGTAAGGGATGAAACTCATACTCACCGAAGATGTGAAGGGGTTAGGCGGCAAGGGTGAAGTTGTCGAAGTGGCCGACGGTTACGGTCGCAACTATCTCCTCCCCAAGCGGATGGCGATGAGAGCAACGACGGGCGCTCTGCGAGACGCCGAGGGCACAAGGGCCGCCCACGAGGAGACTCTCCGCAAGGCCTTCGACGAGGCAGAGGCAACCGCCAAGACTTTGGTGGGGACCCGGGTCGTTCTCGCCGCCCAGGCCGGCGACGAAGGCAAGTTGTTCGGCTCGGTGACGACCAACGATGTTATCGACGGGGTTCTGAAGTTCACCGGCGTGCAACTCGATCGGTCTGTCATTCAGATGTCCGCTCCGATCAAGAGCATCGGCCTGCATGAGGTGATGGTCAAACTGCACCCCGAGGTTCAGTTTGCCCTGACCCTCGATGTGATTCCCGCGTGAGGCAACGATGACCGATCTCGACCGGATCTCCGCTCCCGCCCGGAGCCCCTCCGGTCGGGGCCGCATCCCCCCGCACAACATCGACGCCGAGGAGTCGGTACTCGGCGCCATCATGTTGTCGGCGGATGCCGCCAACCTGGTGATGGACAAGCTCGAAGCCGACGATTTTTACGTCCCGGCCCACCAGGCGATCTTTGATTCGATCGTCCAGTTGTACAACGCCAACCAACCGATCGATCCGCTGACCGTCTCGGATGCGCTTCACCGGCGCGGCGAACTCGACAGAATCGGAGGCGCCGGGTACCTCACCGACCTCATGGAGGGGGTGCCGACCGCCTCCAACATCGAGTACTACGCGGAAATTGTTGAGGAACACGGTCTGCGGCGGAGACTAATCGGGGCGGGAGGGCTGATCGGCGATCTGGCGGTAATGACCGATCTCGACATCTCCGCCGTCCTCGATCGAGCGGAGCAAACCGTGTTCGGAGTAGGTGAGCGCCGTATCGGCGAAGGCCTCATCGCCATGAGCCCGCTGCTGCACGGCACCCTCGAGGTCATCGAAGAAATGGAGGCGCGGGGTTCAGAGCTGACCGGGCTGGCCACCGGTTTCCGCGACCTGGATCGGAAACTGGCCGGACTTCAGGCCGCCAACCTGGTCATCGTGGCGGCGCGGCCCTCGATGGGGAAAAGCGCCCTGGCCAGCAACATTGCCACGAACGTGGCGATGGACGGCGGGACCGTTGCCATGTTCAGCCTGGAGATGAGTCGCGAAGAGATCGTCCAACGACTGTTGTGCTCGGTCGGCAGAGTCGACTCGATGAAACTCCGTACCGGTCAACTCGGCCCTCAGTTGTGGCAGAAGGTGGTCCACGCCGCGTCACGCATGTACAAGGCGCCTATCTATATCGACGACTCCGGACAGCTCACGGTCACCGATATTCGTGCCAAGTGCCGCCGCCTCAAGCGTCAACACGGTCTCGATCTCGTGATCATCGATTACCTCCAGTTGATGAGCGGTTCGAACCGGGAGAACCGCCAGCAGGAGATCGCCGAGATCAGCCGATCGTTGAAGAACCTGGCCCGCGAACTCGACATCCCGATCGTGGCAGTCTCACAGCTGAACCGGGGCCTGGAAGCCCGGGAGGACAAACGTCCCCGGTTGGGCGACCTGCGGGAGAGCGGCGCCATCGAGCAAGACTCGGATGTCGTGATGTTCATCTACCGGCACGAGTACTACCACCCGGAAGCTCAGGACACGAAAGGTCTTGCGGAGGTCATCATCGCCAAGCACCGCGCCGGATCGACCGGTCGGGTTGACATGACCTTCCTGCCGGAATTCACGCTCTTCGCCGATTTGGGCCGCGACGTTTCTGTGTGACCGTGACCGGCCATCTCTCGATCGAGGGTCTTCTCGCCGAGCACAGTCTCGAAGTGGCCGAACTGGCGCGACAAGTCATCGGCCTGATCCGATCTGTGATCCCCGACGCCACCGAACGGGTCTATCCCGGTTGGCACGGGATCGGTTTCCACCATCCGACCGCAGGCTATGTATGCGCCGTCTTCCCGGCTACCAACTACGTAAGAGTCGGGTTCGAACACGGACACCTGCTGGCGGACCCGGCCGGTGTATTCGATCCGGGCGGGAAACAGGTGCGATACATAACCGTTCGAGACCTGACTGCAGACCTGGCGGCCCGGATCGGCGGGTTCGTCGACAACGCGGTGCATGTTCAGGATCGCTGATCCGGTCGGACCGCAGCGGGTTGACTAGGTTCCGCCATATGACGACACAATCGAGAGTCTTGTGGATCGTTGGCATCGTCGTGGCGCTGATCGTGCTCGGGCAGCTGCTGGCCATCCTCCGGTGGGTGATCGGACTCGTGATCCTGGTGGCCGTTGTCGGCTTCATCGTCCGGGCGATGGGATCCGGCGGCGACTGAGAGTTGCCAACCTGATGGCGGCGGAGACCGGGGAACCGGTCAACCGCTGTTGGGGGATGGCGACCACAGGCTGGTCCGGTACAGCGACACCAGCAGGTGGAAGAGCGGCAGAGCCGCCAGGAGAATGATGACGATGCCCATTGCGCCCAGGTCGGCGTCGGCCGGGCCCAGCAGCCATCCGACGATTGAAAGGCCAACGATCGGAACGATCCCCAGCCAGAGGATCAGCCGTTCAGAAGCGGACCATTGAGCCGCGAGAATATCGTCGTCTTCGACTGCAAAGGCCCCGGCCAGAAGGCGAGCCGTCAGCCACGCTCCGAAAACGTTCGACCACCCGAGGGCCGCAGCCACGACGCCTTCCGGATCGATCTGCTCAGCGATCGCAGCTGCGAATGCGACGACTGCAAGTGCGTACAGCGGGCCGTGCAATCGAGCGGGTTCCGGTACGGCAGTGCGCAAGCGGTTGACTGCGACGATCACGAGCACTGCCCCGACCAGGTCGTTGATCAGGTCGAAGCTGTCGATCCGGATGTCGATCACGATGATCAGCGTGGCGAACAGCAGGAGGCGTGCTACCCCCGCCAATGCCGGACGGTTGATCATGAATTGGCCGGAGGCAACCACTTGGCTTTGAATTCATCGACCGTGAGGATGAGGAGGTCCTCCTCGATCCGGGCATCGTAGAAATCGTTGCCAAACGGCTGTCTCAGGGCGCCGATCACCTTGCCGGTGGTCTTCTCCACGATCAGTGTTCGACCTCCTCCACCCGGGACGGGGCCAAGCTCTACGGCGAGCGCCACTAGTTGCCCCAGTCGCCTCCACCATTGTCCGCGGCGAAAAGCAGGCTTCCGTTGAAGTTCGTACGTGTCTCGAGCTCGCATGGTGCCGCCCACTCCCCACTGTGCCCTGCAGACAATACCGGCACCGCCCGCGAGGCCGTGACCCGAAGTGCCGTTTCGTCGGTGGTCAACGATCGGTTGAGCGTCAGACCCAGTGGGTTGTCAACCAGGCTGCCGTTTCGTTCAGTGCCTGCGTCATCTCCTGTTCGCCGATGTGGATCAAACGGTCGTTGGCCTGCCACTCGTCCAGGGCAACGCCTTGATCGGGCGCAAACGTGTAGTCGAGACGCTGGTATTGCCGGCCGAGGATTTGACCGGCCTGGTAGTGGGGGATGCCGGAGACGGCATCACTCATCAATCGGACCAGCGGTCGAACCCATTGCAGATAACCCCAGTTGTGACGGTCACCTTCGATATACGACATGACCTTGCCGGTACCGATCGAGAGGAGCGCCACTTCATCGATGCCGGGCCGGTCGGGGATCTCGCACCGGGCATCCTGGGTCTGTGCGAGCGCAGCCATGCTGGGGTTGATGATGGCGACGCCGCCGTCCACATAGCCGTCCACCGAAGGGAAGAACGTTGGAGCGACGCTCGTATAGAGAGCGATGTCTGCCACCCGGCGGTGCCCATCGCAATCAGGACCGGGGAAATTGTGAAAGAGTTTGGGCTTCCAGGACCGCAGCATCGGATCGGAGTCCTCACTATCCAGGTCGAACACGGGGATGAGCACCCGCTTGCCCAGATCCTCCAGCACGGCGTTCCCGAACACCCCGTCGAGGGCCCTGCGAAGATGGTCGATGCCGTATTCGGCACCGATCACCCGGCCGAGATCACGCACGTCGTCCCACATCGTGTCGTGGAATATCGAAGGGGTCTGATCGACGTAGAGATCGCGCAGTTCACCGGGTTCGAGGCCGTGGGCGAGACCCAGCGCGATGATTCCTCCGGTTGAAGTGCCTGCGATGAGATCGACGTTCCTTCGCCATCCTGGAACCCGGTCGTCGAGTTGCTGGAGGAGCACTGTGACCAGCAGTCCACGCACACCGCCGCCGTCGATAGACAGAATTCGATATCTGGCCATGCTCGGTCCTCTAACGTCCGATCCTCACAACTTACGCCTTTGCCCGGGAAGCGGGTCGGCATCGGGGCGTCGAGTATGCAAGGCTTGTATAGCGTCATAGGATGTCGTGGCGACCGCGAGAGGAGTAGTGAGTGGTGCAACGCAAGGTGATCATCATCGGAGCTGCCGGGCGGGATTTCCATAACTTCAATACCCGCTATCGAGATGACCAGACGTCGAAGGTCGTTGCCTTCACGGCCACCCAGATCCCCGACATCGAAGGCCGCCGCTACCCACCCGAATTGGCCGGTTCGCTGTACCCGGACGGCATCCCGATTCACGCTCAGGACGACCTCCCGAACCTCATCGGGGAACTGGGCGCAGATGAGTGCGTCTTCTCATACAGCGATGTTTCGTACGACCATGTGATGGGTGTGGGGGCGATGGTCCAGGCGGCGGGTGCGTCCTTCACGATGCTGGGCCCGGCCGACACTCAGCTCCCAAGCACCAAGCCGGTCGTTTCTGTCTGCGCGGTTCGGACTGGATCCGGAAAGAGTCAAACCTCCCGGCGGGTTATCGAAATCTTGATGGGCGGTGGCCTCAAAGTGGTGGCCGTCCGTCATCCGATGCCGTACGGGAACCTCGTCGCGCAGAAGGTGCAGCGCTTCGCCGAACTGGCCGACCTCGAGAAACACGACTGCACCATTGAGGAAATGGAAGAGTACGAACCGCACATCGTGCGAGGCAACGTGATCTATGCGGGCGTTGACTATGAGGCGATCCTGCGCGCCGCTGAGAACGATCCGAGTGGCTGCGATGTGATTGTCTGGGACGGCGGCAACAACGACTTCTCCTTTTTTAAGCCCGACCTGCAGATAACCGTGGCGGATCCGCATCGCCCGGGCCACGAGCTCCGTTACTACCCCGGCGAAGTCAACGTCCGGATGGCCGATGTGGTGGTGATCAACAAGGTGGATAGCGCCGATCCCGCCGGGGTGGCCACCGTCCGGGCCAACGTGACGGCACTCAACCCGGACGCCGTGATCGTGGAGGCATCCTCCACTGTGCGCATCGACGATCCGGAGGTGGTGCGGGGCAAGCGAGTTCTCGTTGTCGAAGACGGTCCGACCTTGACCCACGGTGGGATGAAGATCGGAGCGGGGGTCATTGCCGCTCAGCGCAACGGTGCCGCTGAGCTGGTCGACCCTCGGCCGTTTCTGGTCGGGCGACTACGCGAGACCTTCGATATCTATCCCGATATCGGGACGATCCTGCCGGCCATGGGATACGGAGAAGTGCAGCTCCGCGATCTCGAAGCGACCATCAATGCCACCGATTGCGACGCGGTGGTGATCGGAACCCCCATCGATCTCAATCGGATCATCGACATCAAGAAACCGAACACGCGGGTCTTCTACGACCTCGAGGAAATGACCAAGCCCGACCTCACCGACCTGCTCAGTCCCGTTCTGGCGTCAAAAAGCGAGAAATAGACTCACAAATCGACGCCAGAATCGTGGGAAAAAGTCGAGACCCCCTCCGCCGACGAGGGGGTCTCTCGTTCTCGTCCGGTCCTCTCGGGAAGAGTCGGAGGAAGGGGGAACTCCGTATTGCCTCGGCGTGCATGAGACCGGGCGAGAACTTGTACTTCACCTATCGGGTTCCTCACTCAATTTCTTGAGGACGAATGTTGACGGATCTTTCTACCGGGCTCGGCGACCAATGACCCGTGCTCCTCGTCGATCGTCGCCGCCCGATATCCTCCGTCGGTGCCGTCCCGCTCTAGCGCCATGCTCTCTCTGGTCGTCCTCACCACTGCCTGGGGGACCATCCCTCTCATCGTCCGCTCTGTCGACCTTTCCGCCCAGCAATTGGTGTCGATGCGGTTGCTGCTGGGAGCCGTGCCTTTGCTGGCGATTCTGCTCAGCCGGGGTATCCCGCGGCTGCAAGGATCGGAGTGGCTGAAGGTCATCGGCCTGGGGGCGCTGCTGGCGTTTCACTGGGTTGCGTTCTTCTGGTCGCTTACCGCGACCACCGTGGCGATTGCGCTGGTCCTGGTGTACCTCGCCCCGGTGGCGATGGCCACGCTGGCGCCGATAGTTCTCGGCGAGTCCCTGCGGCGACGAGCCGCTCTTGCGCTGGCAGTTGCTCTGGCCGGGGTCGTGCTGGTGGCCAGGCCCGGGGAAGGGGCAACCACCGAGGGAGTTGTGGCGGGGTTGCTGGCCGCGGCCAGCTTTACGGGTCTCGTGCTGGCCGGCAAGCCGATAGCCCAGCGAATCGGCCCATTGCGGCTGGCGGCCCTGGAAACGGCGGTTGCGGCCTTGATCATGATTCCCTGGGCGGTCAGCGCCCTCCCCGAGGCTTTCGAGTCCTGGTGGCAGCTCACCATCCTGGGCGTCCTGCTGACCGGCGTGGCCGGCTATGTGTACTGGCGGAGCGTCGCAACCCTTCCGGTGGCGACGGTTGCGGTCCTCAGCTACATGGAGCCCGCCTCGGCTGTGGTGTGGGCCGCCTTGTTCCTGGGTGAAAGTGGTGATCCGGTCACGTGGGTGGGTGTTGCTCTCGTCCTGGCGGCGGGTGCCACAGCCGGATTATGGGAGCGCTCGGCAGTTTCTGCGGAACAGCCGGTGGCAGGCTAAGGCCCGTGATCTCGATGCCGATGCACATGGCAATGGCACCCGAGCGCGGTCCGGCAAACTCCTGGAGCAAAGGCGCATTTGCCCTGGTACGGGGGGTCGTCTCCGGCCGGGAAACATCAGCAGCGGTTAAAGCGAGAATCAAGGGATATCGCGGCGAGTCTCGCGTCGTCGGAATCCTCGGTTCTCTTCCGCGGGGCTGGCGGCTTTTTCATGGCGTCGCAGTGATGGATGAGAGTATCGACTTCGTCGTCGCCGGACCACGGGGCGTCTTCACCATCGAGGTGAGCGTTGATGCCGGGACGGTGGTGGCCAACTCACGAGGCCTATATACCAACGGGCGGCGCAACAACCGACTGGTGGAGCAGGCAATGCGGCAGGCACGCACGCTGGAGATCCGGTTGGGGGTGGCGGTGCAGCCAGTGCTGGCCGTGGTTGGGGCTGATCTCACCGGCTACGAGGTAGACGGCCTCCCGGTGTTCGCGCTGGAGGAGCTGAGCGAATTCCTCCTCCATGATGACGGCCGGCGGCTCACATGGGAGGAAGCAAAGCGGATCCTGGATACCCTCGGGGCGGCGACGCGCTAGAAGTAGGGCATGAGCACGTGGGATGAAGTCGGCGACCGGGTTTTTGTTCGCCGTTACGAATCGCTGGCACTGGCCATCGGCGCAGTTGTCGGTGACGATGGTGTCTTGATTGTCGATACCCGGGCATCGCACGGACAGGCGCGTGAACTGCTCGACGATCTCTCCGCTCTGAGCGATCTTCCAGTCCGCTGGGTGGTCAACACCCACTATCACTGGGACCATTGCTGGGGCAACGCCCTATTCCGCACAGCACAGCTGTGGGGGCACGAGAACACCCGGATGGAGCTCCTCTTCCATGGGGAAGATGCCCGGCACGAGGTGATGGGATATCTGCCGGTCGAGCACCATGCTGCCATTCGAGAGGTCGAGATAGTTCCACCGGAACACACCTTTTCCGATCAAGTCTCACTCGACGTCGGTCGGGCAGTCGATCTCAGGTATCACGGGCGCGGCCACACCAATAGCGACATCACGATTTCCGCATCCGGAGTGTTGTTCGTCGGCGATCTTGTCGAGGAGTCTGCTCCTCCCTCGTTCGGAGACGCCTTCCCGCTCGACTGGCCGGGTGCTCTGGATGGGCTTCTCGATTGTGTGAAGGGTCCGGTAGTTCCCGGACACGGCCGCCCCGTCGACCGGACGTTTGTCGAGCGGCAGCGGGCCGATATTGCGGCCACGGTCGAGCTGGCCAAGGCAGGGTTCGGAGGGGACGTTCCGGCCTCAGAAGTCGACATCGACGATGCCCCATTCCCTCCCGGGGTGGCCCGCGCGGTTGTGGAACGGACCTACGCCCAGCTGGCCGGGGACCTCTGAGGCCGACTTCACCCGTCCTTTTCGGCCAATTCTCGAAACTCATCCGGGACCGCTCCGGTGTCGGAGAGCGCAACTGAGGCATATCCGACCGACTTCCGGCCGAACTTGTCGCGTACTCCGTCGACAGAGCGGTCGAGCATCCAGCGCGCAGCTCCGGCGGCAGTGCCGGGGCGACGTTTCTCCTGTCCTATGTCGATGGGGAGTTCGAGCTGGAGTGCGGCTTCGTAAACAAGGTGAGAAACTGAGATGGCCAGCAGTGTGATCACCTTTTCGCCCGGGTGATCCGTGAGGGCCGTTTCGACCAGCGAATACGCCACTTCGGCGAGAATCGGCGTGGCCGAGATGGCGGCGGGAAGCGTGACCGACCTGGTCACAGACTGCATTTCCGCGAAACGCACTCTTGCTGTGACTGTCTTGCCGGCCCTTTCCTTCGCGCGCAGGCGACTGGCAACCCGATCGGCGAGATGGCGCAGGGTCATGCGGATCAGGTCGGAGGAAACTTCCTTGCGGCCCAGCGCCGACTGGGCTCCGACCGAACCGGCCCGGTGGTTCGTCTCAATGGAGCGCGGGTCCTGATTCCAAGCCAGGGAGCCGAGTTTCGTGCCGACGGCTCGTCCCAGCACCTGTTCGAGAGATCGGCCGGGGGTGGCGGCCAGCTCGCCGATGGTCGTGATGCCCCGTTCGGCCAATCGTGCCTGGGTTACCGGACCGACTCCCCACATGAGCTCAACCGGGAGAGGGTGGAGGAAATCCAGTTCATAATCCGGTTCCACAACGACGAATCCATCGGGCTTGGCGACTTGCGAGGCGATCTTGGCGAGATGCTTCGTACGGGCAACTCCCACCGAAACTGGCAATCCGGTTTCCTCCCTGGTTCGCCTGCGGATCTCGATGGCCATCGTCTGTGGCGAACCGAAGAGATGGACTGATCCGGCCACGTCGAGGAAGGCCTCGTCGATGGAGATTCTCTCTACGAGCGGTGTGAAATCGCGCATGATGTCAATGACCTGGTCGCCGAGACGTTGATACTCGGAGAAGTGACCACCCACGAATCGGAGGTGAGGGCACAGCTCCCTGGCACGCCGACCGGCCATCCCACCCCGCACGCCGTACCTCTTCGCTTCGTAGGAAGCGGCCAGAACCACGCCTCCTCCCACGGCGATCGCTTTGCCCCGCAAGGACGGATTGAGGAGCTGCTCGACCGACGCATAGAACGAGTCCAGATCTGCATGAAGAATGGTGGCCCGGGCCCTAGCCATGGCACCATCCTAATCGAACATATGTTCGATGCGGCAATCCATCCGCGCCGGCTCTTGTGACCCGGATCCCGCCGGAGCGATAGCCTGGAGCCTGAAGCCGGGAAGGGCCCGCGGACCACTATCGATGACTTGGAGGCCGTAGTTGCTGCAGTCGATCAATCCCGCCACTGGCGAACTGATTGCCGAATACCAAGAGCATGATCTCGAGCAGATACGCGGTTTTGTTGAAACGGCCGATCGGGCTTCGGGCGAATGGCGCCAAGGGGACTTCGCCGCGAGGGCCGCAGTTCTGAAGACAGCCGGAGACCTGCTGGAGAAGCGAGCTGCGGCATTGGCAGTGCTCATGGCAGGCGAGATGGGAAAACCGGTTGCACAGGGCGAGGCAGAGGCCCGGAAGTGTGCCTGGGTTTGCAGGCACTACGCCGATCATGCCGAGGGGTATCTGCGCGATCAGGTCATCGGGACGGAGGCTGCCAAGAGCTACGTCACCTATCAACCGATCGGGGTCGTCCTGGCGGTCATGCCCTGGAACTTTCCCTTGTGGCAGGTGTTTCGATTCGCTGCTCCGGCCCTCATGGCGGGCAACGCCGGTCTTCTCAAGCACTCGTCAAACGTGTCCGGATGTGCACTGGCCATCGAGGACATTCTCCTCGAGGCAGGGCTTCCGGACGGCTTGTTCCGAACCTTGCTCATTCCCTCGTCGCGGGTCGAACCCGTTCTCGCCCATCCTTTGGTGCGCGCCGCCACACTGACCGGGTCCGGTCCCGCCGGTGCGGCCGTTGCGGCCGTAGCGGGACGCCACCTCAAGAAGACCGTGCTTGAACTCGGGGGGAGCGATCCGTACCTCGTCCTCGCTGATGCGGACCTCGACCTGGCGGCCACAACGTGTGCCACCAGCCGCCTCCTCAACGGCGGACAAAGCTGTATCGCCGCAAAGCGCTTCATCGTGCACGAGTCGGTCGGCGAGGATTTCACCCGACAACTCATAGCCGGCATGGCTTCGAAGAAGATGGGTGATCCGTTGGATTCAGAAACGGATATTGGCCCTCAGGCAAGGGTTGATCTTCGCGACGAGCTCCACCAGCAGGTAGTGGATAGTGTCGCCGCCGGAGCTCGCGTCGTGCTGGGTGGAGAAGTCCCTCCCGGACCGGGGGCCTTCTACCCGGCCACCGTGCTGACCGGTGTCACCTCGGGGATGCCTGCCTATCACGAGGAGATGTTCGGTCCTGTTGCCGCTGTCATCGTGGTCGGCGACGAAGACGAAGCGATTGCCGTCGCCAACGACAGCGAGTTCGGACTGGGGGCTGCTGTGTTTTCAAGAGACCCCGACCGCGCTGAGGCCGTGGCAGGGCGGATCGAAGCCGGGAACGTCGCGATCAATACGCTGGTCGCCTCCGACCCGCGTCTGCCATTCGGCGGGATCAAGCAGTCTGGTTATGGCAGGGAACTGGCCGACCTCGGCATCAAGGAGTTCATGAACGCCAAGACCGTCGTGATTGCCCGGCCATCATGAGCGGCGCCGGCCGAACACGAACATCAGGGCCAGGCTGACGGCAGCGGCGACCCCAAAGTTTGTTGGGGTTGTGCCTGCCCCGGCCGACGCCATGGCCGCCGCAGCTCCTCCGAAGAAGATGATGTCGACGGCCACCCGGATTGGATCCTCCAGCCGGTTGGGCGCTTTGGGACTGATGAACCGGCCCCACATAGTTGCTGCGCCAACAGGTACGCCGACGGCCGGGAGTTATCGCACGCTTGGATTGGTCACGGTCTGCCATCCCCGGTGCGCCAGACCGGCCAGGCCGCCCAGTTCGAGCAGGAAACGCAGGGTATGGTTGGCAGATTTCGAGGATTGCATTGTGCCATCGCCTCCTGGGTTGCGGCCCCCTGAGCTCCGACAACCCTCCGGTAGCCTTCCCATCTATGACGACCGATCGACCGCTGCTCAAAGACCTGATCGACCTGCCCTCGGTGGCGGAACTGGCCGAGGCGGTGGCGACGGCTCAACCCGATGTCGACGCCGACGCCATTGTCGAGCAGGTGTTCGATGGGGACTGGCCGGATCGCGAGTTGAAGCAACGCATCAGGCACATTGCGGTCGTGCTGCATGAGTCCCTGCCTCCCGATTACACGGAGGCACTTGCCGTGCTCCGGCGCGCCGCCGAAGGCTCAGGCGAACTCGGATTCACGGCAATGGCGTTCAATGACTTCGTGGAAGCGTATGGCGTCGAATATCCGGACGTCTCTCTGGCAGCTCTCGAGCAGTTCACCACCCTGGTTTCGGCTGAATTTGCAGTGCGGCCTTTCATCGAGCGATATCCGGATCTCCTTTTCGCACAGCTCCTCACCTGGACCCGGCATGAGGACTGGCGGGTGCGGCGGTTGGCCAGCGAAGGGTCTCGCCCGCGACTGCCGTGGGGTATGGGCTTGCGCTCGCTGCAGGATGATCCTTCTCCGATCTTGCCCGTTCTCTCTGCGCTGCGCCACGACCCATCCGAGGACGTGCGACGAAGCGTCGCCAACAGCCTCAACGACATCTCCAAGGATGATCCCGCCGTTGTTGTTGATCTTCTCGCGTACTGGCAGGACGGAAGCAGCCAAACGGATGCGCTGACCAAGCACGCCCTGCGCACGCTTCTGAAGAAGGGACACCCGGGCGCTCTCGACCTCTTGGGGTTCTCTTCAGAACCTGCGGTAGTCATCCGCAAGGCAAGAGTTGTGCCCCTTTCCGTCCGGATCGGGGGAGCGGTGCACCTCAGCTTTGAGGTCGCGGCAATCGGGGAGGCGCCCCAACCTTTGATGATCGACTTTGCCGTCGAGTTCAAAAACGTCTCCGGCACCGGGTCCCGCAAGGTATTCAAAGGCAAAGTGGTCGAGCTGGCCGGGGGAGACCACGTCGCTATGCGGAGGAAGATCAGCCTCCGACCGATGTCGACCAGGGCAATTCTTGCGGGACCTCATTTCGTCGAGATTCAGGTAAACGGCCGGGTGCTCGAGCGCCTCGGCTTTGAAGTCACCGCCTAACAGGAACGCCCCTGATGATCACCAGGGTCGAATGACTCTGGTCCGATCGGCCCCTTCCGGCATATCGTTACCCCTGCATCTGAGTCCCATCGTTCGTTGCTGAGAGCCCTGGCGATGATGGCCGGCGGGGCGATCGAGTCATCGGGATCTGCGAGCCGGGCACGAAGCCTATCGAGCTCGCGATCGAGGCTCCGGTGTTCTGCGAAGATGAAACCATGAACGGTTTGCCGATTCCGGAACGTGCCGACGTCGTGGTCATCGGGGCCGGGTTGGCGGGCCTGGCGGCCGCCACAACCCTCCAGCAGGCGGGCCGGGACGTGCTGGTCCTCGAAGCGTCCGACGGGGTTGGTGGACGGGTCCGCACCGATCGGGTGGACGGCTTCCTTCTGGACCGGGGGTTTCAAGTACTTCTGACCGGATATCCGGAGGCGCATCGCCAGCTCGACCTGGACGGCCTCGACTTGCAGCGGTTCGCACCGGGGGCGGTTGTGTGGCTCGGGAACCGCGGGTATCGGGTCGGGGACCCGTTTCGGAAGCCGTCCACGCTGGTCGACACGGCCTTGAGCCCGATTGGGTCGGTTGCGGACAAACTGCGACTGCTGGCGCTGCGGACCCGCCTGAAGCGGTCCGACCCCAAAGCCTTGCTGCGGGGCGCCGACATCCCGACCCGGCAGTATTTGCACGATCTCGGTTTCAGTGATCGGTTCGTCGAACGTTTTCTCGGGCCTCTTTTTGCCGGAATCCAACTTGATCCGGACCTCGACACCTCGCGGAGGATGTTCGATACGATTTTCCGTTCGTTGACGTTGGGCGATTCGGCCGTACCGGCCGAAGGAATGGGGGCGATTCCGGCTCAGCTGGCTGCTCGACTGCCGGCCTCCGCCGTCCGTCTCAATTGCGAAGTCGTGGCCGTTGAACCCGACGGCGTTCTGGTTTCTGGAGGGCGCCGGGTTGCGGCCGGTGCTGTGGTCGTCGCCACAGAGGGACCGGTAGCGGTTCGTCTGCTGGATCTGAAACCGGTCGGTTCGCGCTCCGTTTCTTGTGTCTACTTCGCCGCCGGGGCTGATCCCGTCGGTGATCGAATGGTGGTCCTCGACGGCGGCGGTAGCGGCCCGGTCGCCAATCTGGCCGTAATGAGCACGGTGGCGGCTTCCTACTCTCCGCCCGGCCGGGTGTTGATCGCGGCCGCTTGCCCGGGACCGCAACCCGATGATCTTCTACCCGCGGTGCGGGCCCAGTTGACCGGGTGGTTCGGGCCTACCGTCACCACCTGGACCCACCTGCGGACCTACCACATCGCCCACGGACAACCCGACCAATCACCGCCGTTCCATCCAAAGGAAGAGGTACGGCTCGGTGAAACGTTGTGGGTGTGCGGCGATCACCGGGATACCGGTTCTATTCAGGGAGCACTCTTTTCCGGGCGACGCACCGGCGAAGCTGTAGCGGCCTCGCTCGGCTGATGCGATAGTCCGTTTCAGGCCCACTCGCGGGCGGGAGGAAGCAGCTCGGAACGGGTCTCGGCAGCGGCGGCAATCCGTTCAGCCATGAGACGGAAGATGACTGCGTGAAACGGGATCAGCACTGCCCAGTACAACCGGCCCAGGAGACCGCGCGGACGGAAATAGGCGGTCTGTCGCAACGTGGTCTGATCGCCCTCTCCATCGGCCCGAAATTCCAGCCAGGCTTCGCCCGGCAGGCGCATTTCCGCATGCAGGAGCAGGCGTCGGTTGGGTTCGACGGCTGCCACCCGCCAGAAGTCCAGGGCTTCTCCGCGCCGGAGTTCCTCGGGGTGCCGGCGTCCGCGACGGAGCCCGACCCCCCCGACCAGGCTATCCGCCAGACCACGTAGCTGCCAGGCCCATCCGAATCCGTAGTAGCCGTTGATTCCACCGATTCTCGAGAAAGCCCAGAAGAGGTCGTTGCTCGACGCCCTGGCCGACACCTCCCGGTGATCCCGGTACAGCGTCCCACCCGACCAGTCCGGGTCGGACGAGGTCGGCTGGGCAGGCGACTGCTCGGCATCCGACCACCGGGTCGGTACGGCCAGTTCGTCGGAAACCTCGAGGGCGCGGCCCACGGCCTCCCGGTAGGTCAGGAGTTTTCGTGGATAGCTATCCAGGAAGGACGAATCCCGGACCACGACCTCGTTGCGGAGGCTGTCGACCAGGGGCTTGGCGATGCCGCTCGGGATGGGAGTCACCAACCCGACCCAGTGGGAGGACAGTTTCGGGCTGAGCACCGGTACCGGGACGATAAGGCGGCGGGGCAGCGAGGCCTCCTCGGCATAGATGCGCATCATTTGCTCGTACTCGAGGACGTCGGGGCCGCCGATTTCGTAGATGTGATCGGCCTCACCGTGGTCATCGAGAACGTCAACCAGGATCCCGAGCACGTCGCGAATGGCTATGGGTTGGCATCTGGTTCGAACCCACCGGGGGGTCACCATGACCGGTAGAACCTCGGTGAGGTAGCGCAACATCTCGAAGGAGACCGACCCGGATCCGATAACGACGGCAGCCCGCAACTCGGTGACCGGGGTGGCTCCACCTGCCAGGACCCGGCCCACCTCGTGGCGACTGGAGAGATGCTCGGATAGGCCGTCACCGCCGCCCATGCCTCCCAGATATACGATGCGTTTGACGCCGGCACGATCGGCGGCCTTCCGGAAGTTGTCGGCACCCGTCCTGTCGCGGTCGGCGAACTGACCGACTCCGTCCATCGAGTGCACCAGGTAGTAGGCAGCTTCGCAGCCGTCCAGTGACGAATCGAGCGTTGCAGGTTCGAGGATGTCGCCCTGAACAACTTCTACTTGATCGCGCCAGGGATCCTGCTCGAGCTTCCGCGGATCACGCACGAGACAGCGCACCTGATGACCCGCCTCCAACAGGCGCGGGACCAGCCTTCCTCCGACGTAGCCGGTTGCCCCGGTGACGAGAACACGCATAGACAGTGTCGACCCCTTGGATCGGCCGACGTCCTCCTTGTCTGTTCTACGGTACAGCCGGTCGGTGGAGATGACCGGTGGAGCCGCGAAAGGTTTCCACCACGTGCGAACCAGGTCTTCTAGTGTCGGGTGTGAGAGGAGCGAGCCCATGCATGCCGTCCAGATCAGCGAGGTGGGGGGTCCGGAGGTCCTGGGGTGGACCGAGGTTCCCAGTCCGATGCCTGGCCCCGGCGAAGTTGTGGTACGACTCGCCGCGGCCGGGCTCAACTACATCGACACCTATCACCGCAGTGGGCTCTACCCCCGCGACCTGCCTTTCGTGCCCGGTCAGGAAGGCGCAGGCACGGTGGAACTGCTGGGAGCGGAAGTGAAGGGTTGGGGGATCGGAGATCGCGTAGCCTGGGCCGACGCCGGCTCGTCCTACGCCGAACGGGTGGCCGTCCCGGTGGCCCGGGCCGTGCGGGTACCCGGCCCCATCGACCTCGAGACCGCTGCAGCCACGATGCTGCAGGGCATCACGGCTCATTATCTGACCACCGACACTTTTGCGCTTGGTCCCGGTCACCGGTGCTTGATCCACGCCGGGGCCGGCGGAGTCGGGCAGTTGCTCATTCAGATTGCCAAGTTGCTCGGTGCTGAAGTCGTCGCCAC
>CAVRPP010000003.1:0-505787 GCA_963723165.1 uncultured Actinomycetota bacterium | reverse complement strand
AACCCACCCTCGGGGTGGGGCGATCCGAGAACTGAGAACGGGAGCAAAGCGACAATGGCAGACCAAGGACAGAAGATCCGCATCAGGCTCAAGGCCTACGACCACGAAGTGGTCGACGAGTCCGCCGCGGAAGATTGCTGAGACGGTTGTGCGCACCCAGGCAAAGATCAAGGGCCCGGTGCCACTCCCGACGGAGATTCACCGCTATTGCGTGATCCGTTCGCCCCACGTCGACAAGGACTCGCGGGAGCATTTCGAGATGCGTATCCACAAGCGGTTGATCGACATACTCGAGCCGACCCCCAAGACGGTCGACTCGCTCATGCGTCTCGATCTTCCGGCCGGCGTAGAAGTGGAGATAAAGCTGTGAAGGCGATTCTTGGCGAGAAGCTGGGTATGACCCAGGTTTTTGATGAAGACGCCCGGGCAATTCCGGTAACGGTCATCAAAGCTGGTCCCTGCTTCGTCACACAGATCAAACGAAAGGAAGTCGACGGCTACTCGGCCATTCAGATCTCTTTTCGGGAGTTACCGGCCCGCAAGGTGAACAAGCCGATGGCCGGCCATTATGCGGCTGCCGGCGTTGCTCCGAGCCGTCACCTGGTCGAGCTTCGGGTCGATGACCCGGACGAGTACAAGATCGGTCAGGAAATCAACGTCGCCGACGTGCTTGTCAAAGGCGGCAAAGCCGATGTTGCCGGTATCTCCAAGGGCAAAGGTTTCCAGGGCGTCATGAAACGCCACAATTTCTCCGGACAGGGTGCCAGCCACGGCGTGCACAAAGTGCACCGTGCACCTGGTTCGATCGGCGCCTGTGCGACCCCGGCTCGTGTTTTCAAGGGCAAGAAGATGCCCGGCCGCATGGGCGGTGAGCGGGTCACGACCCTCAATGTTGAGATCGTCGACGTCGATGCCAAGCGCGGCATTCTGATGCTCGGCGGATCGGTTCCCGGGCCTTCCGGCTCGGTCGTATTGGTGCGAGAGGCGGTGAAAGCCAATGCCTGAAGTACCCCAGGCTGCTCTGTTCGCCAGCGATGGCACACCAAAGGGCGATGTGAAGCTGGATCCTGCTGTTTTCGGTGTTGAGCCGAACATAGCCGTCATGCATCAGGTCGTGAATGCGCAACGGGCCGCGGCCCGTTCCGGAACTGCCAGCACGAAGACCCGAAGCGAGGTTCGGGGAGGCGGCCGGAAACCGTGGCGCCAGAAGGGACTCGGTCGAGCAAGACACGGGTCCATTCGATCGCCTCAATGGGTCGGCGGCGGCGTTGTTTTCGGCCCTCACCCTCGCGACTACAGCCAGCGGACGCCCAAGAAGATGAAAAGGCTCGCTTTGCGTAGTGCCCTGTCGGCGAGAGCTTCAGAAAACAGCATCAAGGTGGTCGAGACCATCGACTGGTCCGAACCCAAGACCAAGAACGCCACGGCGCTGCTCGAGGCGGTTGGTGCAACCCGCAAGGCTCTGATCGTGCTCGGACCGACGGACCGGGTCGCCGAACGTTCGTTCCGCAACCTCCCGCATGTGGTCCTCACCCATACCGGACAGCTTTCGGCCTACGACGTTCTCTGGTCCGACACGGTGCTGTTCACTACTGACACGCTCGGCTCGGTCGCCGCCGGGTCCTACGACGTATCGGAGAAGGATTTCATCCAGGAACCGGCCTCTGAAGCGTCTCCGGCTGCGCCCGACGCCACCGACGACTTTGAGATGGAAGGGGAGAAGTCATGAAAGATCCCCGCGACGTGATTCTCGCACCGGTCGTATCGGAGAAGTCGTACGACTTGATCGAGGACTTGAACACCTACACCTTTGTGGTCGACCGGCGGGCGAACAAGACCGAAATCCGCCAGGCCGTGTCGAGGATCTTCGACGTCGATGTCCTGAAGGTGAACACCATCAACCGCAAAGGCAAGCAGAAGAGAACGGGATGGGTCGTTGGCAAACGCAGCGACTCCAAGCGGGCGCTGGTCACGCTTGCTCCCGGAGACACAATTGACATATTTGGTGTGTGACATGGATATGCGAAGCCAGTTATCAGTTATCCGTCATCAGTCGTCAGTGGACGGCATGGCTGGTACTGAGAACTGTGAACTGATAACTGAGGACTTGTTATGGCTGTAAGAAAACTCAAGCCCACATCGCCGGGTCGGCGCTTCCAAACGGTTTCCGACTACTCGGAGATCACGAAGAAGAAGCCGGAGAAGAGCTTGATCGACAAAAAGAGCTCTACCGGGGGCCGCAACGTGCACGGCCGGATCACCTCGCGGCATCGGGGCGGTGGCCACAAGCAGCGCTATCGCATCGTCGACTTCCGCCGCACCAAGGATGGCATCCCCGCCAAGGTGGCCGCCATCGAATACGACCCGAACCGCAATGCACGCCTGGCGCTCCTGCATTATGCCGATGGGGAAAAGACCTATATCCTTGCTCCGCTCGGGATCAAGCCGGGAGCCGTGTTGGAGTCCGGTTCCGGCGCTGAGATTCGACCCGGGAATGCTCTTCCGCTGCGGAACATACCGGCCGGGACGACCGTCCATGCGATCGAGATGCGTCCCGGTGGCGGGGCGAAAATGGCTCGTTCGGCGGGTGCAGCTGTGCAACTGATGAGCAAGGAAGGGAACAAGGCCCTGCTCCGGTTGCCTTCCGGGGAGATGCGCAACGTGGAACTCGACTGCCGGGCAACGGTCGGCGAGGTTGGGAACCCGGAGTCCGAGTTGGTGAAGACGGGCAAGGCCGGCCGATCCCGATGGAAAGGCGTTCGCCCCCAGACGAGGGGTGTGGCCATGAACCCGGTCGACCACCCGCTCGGCGGAGGAGAGGGTAAATCCTCCGGTGGGCGCCACCCGGCGAGCCCCTGGGGCAAGCCGGAAGGCCGGACGAGAAAGAAGAACAAATCAAGCGACAAGGACATAGTCCGGCGACGGTCGAAGAAGGGTCGGAGGTAGTCGATCATGGCTCGTAGTTTGAAAAAGGGACCCTTCATCGACGATCATCTCGTCAAGAAGGTTGACGAACTCAACCGCAAAGGCGAAAAGCGGGTCATCAAGACCTGGAGCCGGCGCTCCACGATCATCCCGGAGATGGTCGGGCACACCATTGCCGTGCACGATGGACGCAAGCACGTCCCCGTGTACATCACCGAATCAATGGTCGGTCACAAACTCGGTGAGTTTGCGCCGACGAGGACCTTCCGCGGGCACGCGGGAGCTAGAGACAAGGCAGCGAGGCGAGGATGAAGGTGCGCGCCCAGGCAAAACATATTCGACAGTCGCCCTACAAGGTACGGCGAGTGCTCGACCTCGTTCGGGGTCTCCCCGTAGAAGAGGCGCGCCACGTTTTGGCGTTCACCGATCGACGGGCGGCCGATCCCGTCCGCAAGGTTCTCAATTCGGCAGTGGCGAACGCCGAGCACAACTTCGCTTTGGACTCCGACGAGTTGAGGGTCTCCGAAGCATTTGCCGATGAGGGTCCGACCCTCAAGCGGTGGCGACCCCGGGCGCGAGGCCGGGCGACTCGCATACGTAAACGAACCTGCCACATCACGATTGTGGTTTCCGAGGAGGATGAGGCGTAATGGGCCAGAAAGTCAACCCGTACGTATTCCGTCTCGGAATTGTCACGGACTGGAAGTCACGTTGGTACAGCGACAAGGAATACACGGAGCTCGTCAACGAGGATTGGCAAATCCGCGACTATCTCAACGGGGAACTGACCCGTGGGGCGGTCTCGCGCATTGAGATCGAGCGGACCAGAGACAAAGTGGTTGTCGAGATCCACACGGCCCGTCCCGGGGTCGTGATCGGTCGCAAAGGATCTGAGGCCGACCGTCTGCGGGCAGGGTTGGAGAAGCTCTCCGGCCGGCGCGTGAAGCTCAACATCATTGAAGTTCGCGATCCCGAGACCGATGCGCAGTTGCTGGCCCGGGGAATCGCCGATCAGCTCGAGAACCGGGTTTCCTTCCGTCGTGCCATGAAACGGGCGGTGGCGACCGCGATGAAGGCCGGGGCAGAAGGCGTCCGGGTGGAGTCAAACGGCCGCCTGGGCGGTTCGGACATGGGACGCCGCGAGTGGTATCGGGAAGGTCGAGTGCCACTCCATACCCTGCGCGGCGGACATCGACTTCGGAATGTCGACCGCTCGCACCACCGTGGGGGCCATCGGTATCAAGGTTTGGGTCTACAAAGGTGACGTCGTCACGTCGCTCAAGGCAACCCGGGAAAAGGTCGCTGCGGAAGCTGCCCTGGCCTCCGGCGGACCCGGCCGGGTGGCACCGGCCAAGTCCCGGGCGGAGCATGCTGTGGGAGCCGGGCGCGGATCGAAGGTCATTGAGGCCGGCGGCGGCAAGCGCCTCATCGAAGCCGGCGGCGGCAAGCGCGACGGCAAGCGCCTGATTGAGGCCGGCGGCGGCAAGCGTATTGCCCCCGAGGTGGCGAAGAGCGAATACGAGGACGAGGTTGAGACCATCGCCGTCGACGAGCCGATTGCTACTCCCGTAGCCGACGCAAGCGTCGATCTCGAGGAAACGGCCTCCGAGTCGCCCGAAGCTCCCAAAGAAGCCGCGGCCGAACCCGCCGCCATCGTGGCGGACGATGCAGCCGTTGAGCCGGCCGATGCTGGTTCCGCTGAAGAGAAAACCGAACCTGAGTCCGTCGTTGACGAAGCGCCGGTAGTTGACGAAGCGCCGGTAGTTGACGAAGCGCCGGTAGTTGACGAAGCGCCGGTAGTTGACGAAGCGCCGGTAGTTGACGAAGCGCCGGTAGTTGACGAAGCGAGCCCACCGATCCCAAAGACGGGGATGCCTGATGTTGATGCCCAAGAGAACCAAATACCGGAAGATGCACCGCGGTCGGCGGCGTGGCAACGCCAAAGGCGGAACGAGGGTTTCCTTCGGCGAATACGGGATCAAGGCGCTCGAGGAGGCCTGGATCACTGCCCGGCAGATCGAGTCGGCCCGTGTGGCCATCACCCGAACCGTCAAGCGTGGTGGGAAAGTGTGGATCACTATCTTCCCGGACAAACCGGTCACGCAGAAGCCGGCCGAGACCCGGATGGGTTCCGGCAAAGGCAACCCGGAGTTCTGGGTAGCGGTCGTGAAACCGGGCCGCGTGATGTTCGAGTTGTCGGGAGTGCCGGAAGACATGGCTCGCGAGGCCATGCGCCGTGCCGGTCACAAGCTGCCCATCAAGACCAAGTTTGTGATGCGGGAGGACACGTGAAAGCCGAAGACCTGCGGGAGCTCACCGCGCAAGAACTACAGGAGCGGTTGGAGGACTCAAAAGAGGAACTCTTCAACTTGCGTTTTCAGCTCGCCACCAACCAGCTGGACAACACTGCCCGCCTCGGCGAGCTGCGAAAAGACATAGCCCGGCTCGCCACTTTGATCCGGGAACAAGAACTCGAGGCTTGGGCTGCACAACAGCAGGCCATGGAAAAGGAAGGTTCGTGATGGTCGAGGAGCGTGCCACACGCAAGACGCGAGTCGGCGTGGTGGTTTCCGACGCCCGTGACAAGACGATCACCGTCGAAATCACCCAGTCGATGCGTCACCCGCGTTACGACAAGGTTGTGAGATCCAGGAAGCAATTCCATGTTCATGACGAAGCCAACGACGCCAAACTTGGCGACACCGTACGGATCGTCGAAACGCGGCCTTTGTCCAAAACCAAGCGCTGGCGGGTCGCTGAAGTTGTGGAGCGTGCCCGATGATCCAGCAGGAATCGCGGCTCAAGGTCGCCGATAACAGCGGTGCCCGCGAGTTGTTGTGTATCCGCGTGTTGGGCGGATCTCGCCGACGCTACGCCGGCTTGGGCGATATCATCGTCGGCACCGTCAAGGATGCAATTCCCGGCGGAACCGTCAAGACGCGGTGAAGTCGTCAAGGCCGTCGTTGTGCGAACGGCCAAGGAATACCGACGCCAGGACGGGACCTACATCCGATTCGATGACAACGCATGCGTGATCATCGACCAGAACCAGCAGCCGCGCGGCACCCGCATCTTTGGTCCCGTGGCTCGAGAACTGCGAGACAAGAAGTTCATGCGGATTGTCTCGCTGGCCCCGGAGGTCATCTGATGCGGTTGCGCGAAGGCGACAAAGTGAAGGTCATCGCCGGCAAGGATGCCGGAAAAGAGTCGCGCGTTGTTCGGGTTATGCCGAAGACCGACAAGCTGATCGTTGAGGGTGTCAATACGGCAAAGAAACATCAGGCGCCTCGCGGGCAGACCATGCAGGGCGGCATCATCGACAAGGACATGCCGATCAACTCGTCCAACGTGATGATCATCTGTTCCGATTGTGGGCCGACCCGGGTCGGACACCGTTTCGACGCCGACGGCGTGAAGCACCGCACCTGTGTGAAGTGTGGAGGTGATCTGTGATCCCCCGTCTCAAGGAGAAATACAACACCGAGGTGGCGGCCGCTCTCAAGGAACGCCTGAACGTCGACAACCCCATGCAGGTGCCCCGCATGGACAAGATCGTGGTCAACATGGGGATTGGCGAGGGAATTTCCGAGCCGAAGCAGATAGAAGCAGCCATGGAAGAGCTCGCCATCATCACGGGTCAGAAACCGCGCTTGAATCGGTCCAGGAAGTCGATTGCCAACTTCAAGCTCCGTCAGGGCAATCCCGTTGGGGTTTCGGTAACGATGCGGGGCGATCGCATGTGGGAGTTCTTCGATCGTCTGGTGTCGGTGGCGATTCCCCGCGTGCGTGACTTTCGTGGCCTCAATCCCAAGTCGTTCGACGGGCGCGGCAACTACAGCTTCGGAGTCACCGAACAGCTGATCTTCCCGGAAATCGACTACGACAAGGTCACCGCGGTGCGGGGGATGGACATCACCATCTGCACGACTGCCGGCTCCGACGAGCATGCCAAGGTACTGCTCGAGGCGTTCGGTTTCCCGTTCCGAAGAACTGAAACCAGGGCGTGAAACGAGGGTTTGTATGGCAAAGAAGAGTTTGATTGCGAAGTCACAACGGAAGCCCAAGTTCCAGGTACGGGCCTACAACCGCTGCAAGCGCTGCGGTCGGTCGCGCGCGTACCTCCGCAAGTTCGGGATGTGCCGGATTTGTGTTCGGCAGCTGGCTTCCCGTGGTGAGCTTCCCGGGATCAGAAAGGCGTCCTGGTAATGAACACTGATCCCATCGCAGACATGTTGACCAGAATCCGTAATGGCAATCAGGCCGTGAAGAAGACGATTTCTATGCCGTCGTCCAAGGTCAAGGCTGAAGTTGCCAAGATCCTTGCCGCAGAAGGCTTCATCGAGGGTTTTGAGGTCCAGCCGAAAGGACCTGCAAACGAGTTGACCGTGAAGATGAAGTACGCCCCGGGGCGGACCCGCGTGATCAAGGGCATCCGCCGGGTGTCTTCTCCCGGTCACCGCGTCTACCGCGGCGCTTCCGACCTGCCCCGCTCTCAGGGCGGGTTGGGCGTCATCGTCGTTTCCACCTCCCAGGGTCTGTTGCCCGACCGGGAAGCCCGTCGACGCCGCCTGGGCGGCGAGATCATCTGCGAGGTGTGGTGACATGAGCCGCATTGGCAAGAGTCCGGTTCCGATCGTGTCCGGTGTGGACATCAAGGTGTCCGGCCAGGACGTGACGGTCAAAGGGCCGAAGGGGACCCTGCAGCGTACCTTCACCGAGCGAGTCACCATCGTGATCGAGGACGGTGAGGCTCGAGTAGAACGCAACGACGAAGACCGGCACACCCGCGCTCTTCACGGTTTGTCGCGTGCCTTGCTCGCCAACATGGTGCATGGCGTCGCTGAGGGTTACAGCAAGGAGTTGAGCATTGTCGGCGTCGGCTATCGAGCGTCGCTCAAGGGCAACAACATCGAACTGCTGGTCGGCTTCAGCCACCCGGTAGACATCAAGGCTCCGGACGGCATCACCTTTGAAGTACCCGACCAGACCCGCATCATCGTCAGCGGGATCGACAAGGAACTCGTCGGTCAGGTAGCTGCGAACATCAGGAAGGTTCGACCACCCGAACCCTACAAAGGCAAGGGAATCCGCTACGTGGACGAGCACGTACGGCGCAAGGCAGGAAAGGCAGGGGTGGCCAGATGAAGGGGTCACGCACACAAGCCCGGCGTCGCCGGCACCTCCGGGTTCGCAAGAAGCTGTCCGGGACGCAGGCGCGCCCACGTTTGGCGGTGTTCCGCAGCAACCGGTATATCTCGGCGCAGATCATCGACGACAACGCCGGTCGGACCTTGGCGGCGGCTTCCTCGCAGGAAGCAGCCATGCGCGCCAAGACCCTCACCGTTGCAACGGCAACAGAGGTAGGAAAGCTGCTCGGCGAACGCGCTGTGGCGGCGGGGATCTCTGAAGTGGTATTCGATAGGGGCGGATACCCGTTCCACGGCCGGGTGAAGGCGCTGGCGGAGTCGGCCCGTGAATCCGGTCTGAAGTTTTAGGAGTTATCGATGGCCGACATGCAACAACTGGATGAGCGAGTCGTACAAATCAACCGGGTCGCCAAGGTAGTCAAAGGTGGCCGACGGTTCTCGTTCACGGCGTTGGTCGTCGTCGGCGACGGTCGCGGCAACGTAGGCATCGGATACGGCAAGGCGAAAGAAGTGCCTGCCGCTATTCAGAAGGGAATGGAAGCCGCCCGCAAGGCGATGGCTCCGGTTCCCATGGCCGGGACCACCTTGATCCACGAGATTGTTGGCGTCCATGGAGCCTCGCGGGTGCTCCTGAAACCTGCTGCCCCCGGTACGGGAGTCATTGCCGGGGGAGCGGTCCGGCAGATCCTCGAAGCCGCCGGGGTTCGCGACGCTCTGGCAAAATCGCTTGGATCGCCCACCCACCTCAACGTCGCCAGGGCAACCATGCAGGGCCTCATGTCGCAGCGACGCCCCGAGGAAGTCGCCAAGTTGCGAGGCAAGCGTCCTGAAGAAGTCACTCCCCCAGGGCTGCTGGCGGCCTACCGTTCAACAGAATTGTTACGCACCCAGGTCGGCGAAGAGAGATAACGATGGCTGTCAAGAACATCACCGTGACGCTCGTCAAGAGCACCATCGGGGAGAAACCCAAGAACCGGGCGACCGTGCGGAGCCTTGGATTGCGGCGCATGCAGCAAACTGTCGAGCACCAGGACACCCCCGATGTGCGAGGCATGCTCCACGCTGTGGCCCATCTGGTGAAGGTAGAAGAGAGCAAGTAGCCAGTCACCGGAAGCCAGTTGCCAGTGTGAACTGATGACTGGGAACTGGAAACTGGGAACTGGAAACTAAGGAACGACATGGCTGATCAAGAGAAATCGAACAAGCTGCAGCTTCACCACCTGAAGCCTGCTCCCGGCTCGAAGAAGGCCAGGATCCGGGTGGGGCGCGGCGAAGGTGGCCGACGCGGGAAGACCGCTGGTCGCGGCACCAAGGGACTCAATGCTCGCAGCAAGCTCCGTCCCGGGTTCGAAGGCGGTCAAACGCCGCTTGCCCGCCGCCTGCCCAAGCTCCGCGGTTTCACCAACCCGAACAAGGAATATTTTGCGGTCGTGAACGTCGACCGGCTCAACGAGTTCAGGGCCAAGTCGACCGTCACGCCGGACGAGTTGCGTGACCGTGGGCTGGTCAAGAAGAGGGGTCGTGTCAAGGTTCTGGCAGAGGGCGAACTCGGCAAACCCCTCACCGTCCAGGCCCATGCCTTCAGCAAGGGAGCCGTCGCGAAGATCGAGGCGGCCGGAGGAAAAGTCGAAATCCTCGAGAGATGATTTCGACGAGTCATCAGTTACCAGTAGTCAGTAGTCAGTAACCTGCTACAGACCGCGAATGGCCGATGACGGAAAAGTGACAACCGAGAACTGACAACTGAGGACTGAGAACTCTTCATGCTTTCGATTTATCGCTACATGTTCAAGATCCCGGACTTGCGCCGGAAGATACTGTTTACGCTGGCCATGTTCGCCGTCTATCGGCTCGGCACGGCTATTCCGGTTCCCGGGGTTGACCTGAATCAGGTGCAGGAACTGGCCGCCCAGCAGGAGTCAGCGGGCATCGTCGGGTTGCTCAACCTGTTCTCCGGTGGGGCGTTGGAGCGGTTCTCCGTATTCAGCCTTGGCATCATGCCGTACATCACCTCGAGCATCATCATGCAATTGCTGGCAGTGGTGATCCCCAGGCTCCAGCGGCTACAGGACGAGGGCGAATCCGGCCGGAAGGTCATCACCCAGTGGACCCGCTACCTGACCGTGGTTCTGGCCCTGCTCCAATCGACCGGAATCACCTACTTGTTCAGCCGGGGGTCGCTGACCGGCGGGATTCTGCTGATTGCACCGGAGGATTACACCACCGCAAGGGTGGCGCTCATCGTTCTGACGATGACGGCCGGTACCGCTTTCATCATGTGGATCGGTGAGCTGATCACACAGCGGGGCGTCGGGAACGGCATGTCGCTGGTCATCTTCGTTTCGATCATTAGCCAGCTTCCCTCGAGTTTCGCTCTGATCTATGCCGGGACGATCACCGCCGGCCGGCCGGGCGGCGTGCTCATCTTCCTGGTGTTCGTGATCATGTTCCTGGTGATGATTGCGGGGATCATTTACGTCGAACAGGGACAGCGCCGAATACCGATCCAGTTCGCCAAGCGGGTTCGCGGTCGTCGGGTGATGGGCGGGCAGAGCACCTACATCCCGCTGAAAGTCAACACAGCAGGGGTCATTCCGGTCATCTTTGCCACCAGCATGATGTACTTCCCGGTGCTGGTTGCGACTGCCATCCCCTCCGACGGAGGCGGTTTCATGACCTCCGTCCGCAACTGGATCGACATCAACATCGGCAACAGCCAGGGTGTGAGCACCTTCTACATCTTCCTGCTGTTCACCCTGATCATCTTCTTCACGTACTTCTACACCGCCATCCAGTTCGATCCGGTCCGCCAGGCCGAAATGATCCAACGTCAGGGTGGTTTCGTGCCAGGCGTGCGGCCCGGCAGCCAGACGGCCCGGCACCTGGAGCACATCCTCAACCGGATCACGCTTCCGGGTTCCCTGTTCCTGGGTCTGGTGGCCATCCTGCCTTCCATAGCCGGGGCGATCTGGAACGTGAGTGTCGGATTCGGCGGGGTATCGATCCTGATCGTGGTCGGGGTGGCGCTCGAGACGATGAAGCAAATCGAGAGCCAGTTGACGATGCGGAACTACGAAGGATTCCTGACGTGAGCTCCGCTCACGTGCCGGTAACCAGTAACCAGTCGCCAGTATCCAGGGGCGTCTGTTTGGCTGGGAACTGGTAACCGGCAACCGGGAGCTGCCTTGAGACTCATCTTCCTTGGACCGCCCGGATCGGGCAAGGGCACGCAGTCGAAGCGGGTTGCTGCCGCTCTGCGGGTGCCTCACATCTCCACCGGCGACATGTTGCGGCTTCACATCTCTGCCGACACCGATCTCGGTCGGAAAGCGGCCAAGCGGATGCAAGCGGGTGATCTCGTTTCCGATGACCTCGTGATTGCCATGCTCATCGACCGCATTTCTGCCGAAGACGCTGCGGACGGTTTCATCCTCGATGGGTTTCCCCGCAATCTCGCCCAGGCGAGGGCGCTCGAAGCCTCTCCGGCCGGGGCGATCGACCGGGTGGTGCTGTTGATTGTCGACGAGGAAGAGATCATCCGGCGTATCGGGGGCCGCCGGGGGTGCTCGCAAGGCCATTCGTACCACCTCGATGACCGCCCGCCGAACCAACCCGGGGTTTGCGATGTGGACGGCGAACCGCTGGAGCAGCGTCCCGACGATTCGGAGCAAGTGATCCGGAACCGTCTTGCGGTGTACCGGCGGGAAACCGAACCGTTGGTTGACTTCTTCGAAGAACGGGGCCTTGTCGTGGAGATCAAAGCGATTGGCTCGGTCGAGCACATCACCGGGGAGATCTTGACGGCGGTGCGGACATGATCACCATAAAGAGCCGCAAAGAGTTCCAGAAGATGGCCGTGGCCGGACAAACGGTTGCTGTGGTTCTGGCCACCGTGAAACAAGGCGCGGCGCCCGGTGTCTCATTGCGGGAATTGGACGCACTGGCTGCCGAAGTGATTCGCTCGCGGGGATGTACCCCGTCGTTTCTCGGCTATCACGGCTACCCGGCCAGCATCTGCACGTCGCCGAACAACGTGATCGTTCACGGCATTCCTTCCGACTACCGGTTGGTCGAGGGGGACGTCCTGTCGATCGACGCCGGTGCCATTTTCGAAGGTTTTCACGGCGATGCCGCAATAACGTTTCCGATCGGGGAGGTTTCCCCGGAGACTCAGCTGCTCATCGACACAACGGAACGGGCACTGCAAGCGGCGATTGGATTGGCGAAGGCAGGCGCTCGATTGGGTGATATCGGTCATGCTGTTGAGAGCGAAGCGCACCGGCACGGTTTCGGCGTAGTGCGGGAGTACGTGGGGCACGGAATTGGCAGACAAATGCACGAGGATCCTCAGGTACCCAACTATGGCAAGCCCGGTACCGGAGCCAAACTGAAAAAGGGAATGGCCATCTGTATCGAGCCTATGTTCAATCTTGGGGGACCCGAGACCCTTGTCGAACCGGACGGATGGACCGTCGTCACGGCAGATCAGAGCCTGTCGGCGCATTTTGAGCATACGATTGCGATCACCGACCGCGGGCCGCGGGTGATGACGCTGTTGAGTGCAACGGAAGACGATTTGGTCGTAGCGCCCACAAGCGGCTAATCTGCTGAACCGGTCCTTTTGGGCCGATCTCAGGGTGCCCGTGTCGAAAAGCGCTTGTGCGATTGAGGTACGGGAAACCCACATCGAATTCCGCTCGGCCACGTTTCTGGGCGGGTTGGATTGTGGCCAGGAGGCCCCTTCAACAGGGCTTCTGAACCGATCGGGCAGAACGAGTTGGAGAAGGCATGAAGGTTCGTCCTTCGACAAAGAAGATGTGTGAGAAGTGCCGGATCATCCGGCGTCATGGTCGCGTGTGGGTGATCTGTTCGAATCCGCGACACAAGCAGCGTCAGGGGTAATTGGATGGCTCGTATTGCAGGTGTGGATCTCCCCCGAGAGAAACGACTGGAAATCGCCCTTACCTACATCTTTGGGATAGGTCTGACCCGGTCCCTCCAGGTGTGCGACAACCTCGAGATCGAACGCGGCACCAAAGTCCGTGACCTGACCGACGACGAGGTCGTTCGCATTCGGCGCTTCCTCGAGCAGAACTTCCAGGTCGAGGGGGACCTCCGCCGGGACGTTGCCCAGAACATCAAACGCAAGGTCGAGATTGGTTCTTATCAAGGAGTGCGGCACCGCCGCGGACTTCCCGTACGGGGGCAACGCACTCATACAAACGCCCGAACCCGCAAGGGTCGCCGGATGGCTATCGCCGGTAGAAAAAAGGTCACGAAGTAGGGGTTGAAGTTGGCAGAACAGCAACAGAAGCGGGTCCGCCGCCGTGAACGTAAAAACATCGGACACGGGCAGGCGCACATCACGGCCAGCTTTAACAACACCATCATCAATATCACCGACGTCGGTGGGAACACCATCGTGTGGACCTCCGGTGGATCGGTCGGTTTCAAGGGTTCCCGCAAGTCGACGCCCTACGCGGCGCAAGTTGCGGCAGAGGAGGCCGCCCGCCGGGCGGGCGAACACGGAGTCCGCAAACTCGACGTGATTGTCTCCGGCAACGGAGGTGGTCGCGAGACGGCGGTTCGTACCCTGCAGAACATGGGCATGGAGATCTCGGGTATCCGGGACATCACCCCCATTCCACATAACGGGGTACGCCTCAAGAAACGCCGGAGGGGCTAGCAATGGCACGGTACACAGGACCAACACACAAGCAGTGCCGCCGGGCGCGTACACCTCTCTGCCAGTCAAAGAAGTGCGCAGCCGACAAGCGGCCTTATCCTCCCGGCGAACACGGCCGTGGCCGGGTGCGGGAGAGCGACTACCTCATCCAGCTTCGTGAGAAGCAGAAGTTGCGCGCTATGTACGGTGTCCTGGAGCGGCAATTCCGCCGGTATTACAAACAGGCCGCCCGCCAGGTGGGAATCACCGGCGACAACCTCCTGCGTATTCTGGAGAGCCGGCTCGACAATGTGGTCTATCGCTCTGGTCTCGCCCAGACCAGGCCCCAGGCCCGGCAGCTGGTCAATCACGGTCATTTTGAGGTCAACGACCACAAGGTCGATATTCCGTCGTATCAGGTTCGGCGCGGTGATGTGATCACTATCAAAGAGCGCAGTCGCGATTTGATCATCGTGCAGCATTCAATAGACACGCTCGATCATGCATTGCCCGAGTGGCTCGATGTCAACACCGACGATCGCCGGATCGCCGTACTTGAGTTGCCAGATCGAGCTCAGATCGACACACCGGTTCAAGAACAGCTCATCGTCGAGCTTTACTCGAAGTAGCTCCCACAAAAGAAGAAGGGGAAACCCAGAGTGTTGATCGTCCAACGCCCGCAAATCGAAGAACAGCCCGTTGCCGAGAATCGTTCGAGGTTCATTGTTGAACCGCTCGAACCTGGTTTCGGCTATACCCTCGGCAATACGTTGCGTCGCACGCTGCTGTCCCGGATTCCGGGCGCGGCTGTGACATCACTCCAGATCGAAGGTGTGCAACACGAGTTCACGACCATCGATGGAGTAGTTGAGGATGTCGTCGACATCATCCTCAATATGAAGCAAGTTGTTGTGACCACCGAGGAATTCGAGCCTCAGACGCTGTATCTGTCCGCCAAGGGGTCCGGCGAAGTCAAGGCCGGCGATATCAAGACACCGGCCGGCGTCGAGATCGTCAACCCCGGATTGCACCTGGCGACGTTGTCGGCGGGTGGCCAACTCGAAGTCGAACTCACCGTTGAACGGGGCGTCGGCTATCGGACCGCGGAAAAGAACAAAGGCGGAGACGTGATCGGCGTGCTTCCGATCGATTCGATCTTCTCGCCGGTCCGCAAGGTCGCCTATCGGGTGGAAAGCACCCAGGTAGGACAGATGACCAACTTCGATCGCCTGGTGCTCGACGTCGACACCAACGGTGCGATCGACCCCGCCGAAGCGGTCTCGTCGGCCGGCAAGACGCTGCGGGAGCTTCTTGGTCTCTTCGCCGATATGGGCGAGGGTGTTGGTCTGGAACTCGGTGACGTGGCCGTCGCCGAATCGTCCTCGCCCGACCTCGACCTGCCCATCGAAGCGCTGGACTTGTCCGAGCGGCCACGGAACTGTTTGCGTCGTGCGCAGATCAAGACCGTCGGCGAGTTGGTCGTCAAGAGCCCGGATGATCTGCTCAATATCACCAACTTCGGTCAGAAGAGTCTCGAAGAGGTCACAGCCAAGCTCGACGAGCTGGGATTGAGCCTTCACGCCGTGCAGGACGAGGAGCCCGAGTAATGCCCCGTCCTCGCAAAGGCGCTCGTCTGGGCGGCAGCCCGTCCCACGAGAAAGCCATGATGGCGAACCTGGCCGGTTCGCTCTTCTGGGAAGAGAAGGTGACGACGACCGTCACCCGTGCCAAGTCGGTGCGTCCGCTGGCCGAGAAGTTGATCACGAAGGCGCGCAAAGGCGACCTGCACTCACGTCGCGAGATCCTGAAGGTCATCGAGGATACGGAGATCGTAACCAAGCTCTTCGATGACATCGCCCCCCGTTACACCGAACGGCCGGGCGGGTATACCCGGATCGTTCGCGTTGGTCCCCGTCGCGGTGACAACGCCGAAATGGCGATTATCGAACTCGTCTAGGGCGAGTTCGTACTTCGTATCCCGTACCTGGCGGTAGTGGCGTCCTCTCCAGGCGTGAGCCGGGGGAGGTGGCCGAGCGAAGCGAGGTCGGAGGGGGCACTCACTGATGACTGATTTACGTCTTGCTTCGCTTCGATCGCTCCTCGTTGCCCACCAACCCTTTGACGATCGCGAGGCCGGCTATCTCGATGCCATGCTGGCCCTGCTCGATGCTCTAGGGCAATCGCTCTCCCGGTCCCATTTCGACCCCGGGCACTTCACCGCCAGCGGATTCGTCCTTTCGCCCGATCGAATGGCGCTGCTGTTGGTGCATCATGCGAAGCTTGGAAAATGGCTGCAGCCGGGAGGACATGTCGAGACCGAAGACGCCGATGTGGAGGCCGCAGCACGGCGGGAAGTGGCAGAAGAAACCGGTGTGGAGGATCTGGAGCCGCTCGGTCTTCTCGATCTGGACATTCACCGCTTTCCGGAAAGAGGCGACGAACCCGCCCACGATCACCTCGACGTGCGGTTCGGTTATCTGGCCGGGTCGTCGGGAGTGGCCGCCGGTGACGGAGCGACAGAGGTCGGGTGGTTCCGGTTGACGGAAGTAGCTGCCTGGGAGGATCGTCTGAGCTTGTCCCGACCGGCGGCGAAGTTGCTGGTGGCGAGTACGTAGCTTCCATGTGGCTGGTTGCTGGTTGCCGGCTACCGGTTGCTACCCTCGCCTCATGCTCTTTAGCCAGATGGTGCGGGCCGCCCGGCTCGACAAGAAGCTTTACACCGAGGTGTTCTTCGACAGCTATGCCACCGGCAACGCGGTCCTCGCTGTGGCGCTGGTCTACGGGGCCATCTACCTCGGGATCGTCACCGGCACTTCTGTTCGCTTCGATCTCATTCGCCTGTTGTGGTTCATGCTCGGCGGGCTGGTCGGGTGGCTCGTGGTGGCGGGAGGATTGTGGCTGGCAGCCACCAAGCTCTTCGACGGCCACGGGGCGGGCGCCACCTCAGTGCGGCTGACCGGGTTCTCGCACACGCCGCTCCTGCTTCTGGTCGCCGCTTTCTACGTACCGTCGGGGGTTGCGCAGCTCGTCATCGTTGTCGTTCTGGTTTGGTTCGGGGCAACCCTGGCCGTTGCCGCCCAGGCGATGTTTGATCTCGACCTTCGCCAGTCGGCCCTCGCCGCGCTGATGGCCATCGCTATCTGGTGGGTACTGCAGTTGATCGGAATCGGCGGCGATCTGGCCCAGATCTTCCGTTTCTTCTGATCCCATGCCTACGTACCGGCTCGATCTGGGCTACGACGGTTCGGGATTCCACGGCTACGCGACTCAGAAAGGGCTGCGAACGGTGCAAGCGGTTCTGGAGGATGCCCTCTTCCGCATAACCGGACCGGTCCAGACGACCGTCGCCGGTAGAACCGACGCCGGCGTCCATGCCCGCGGTCAGGTGGTCAGTTTCGTCGGCGACAAGGAATTGGACGAGAAACAGACTGCTCGCTCGCTCAACAAGATGGTGCGGGAAGAGATCGTCATCCGGTCCTGCCGGGTCGTCTCCGATGAATTCAACGCCAGGTTCTCGGCCCGTTCGCGCACCTACCGGTACCGGATCGCCAACGATCCGTTGTTGGATCCGCTCATTCGCCACACGGTCTGGCACGTGGGGTACCCGCTCGACCTCGATCACATGAATCTGGCCGCCCGGCACTTCGTTGGCACGCACGATTTTGCCTCTTTCTGCCGCAGGGCCGACGGGCGCTCGACGGAGCGAAGCGTGCTGAAGTTGGACTGGGCGAGAGAACCAGAAGCCGGTCATCTGGTCTTCGAGATCACCGCATCTTCTTTCTGCCGCCACATGGTCCGTTCATTGGTGGCGGCTTGTGTGGATGCGGGACGCGGCAAGCTTGAACCCGACGCCATTCCGGAAATCATGGCGGCGCTGGACCGAAACGCATCGTGCGGTGCGGCCCCGCCGCGAGGCCTGACACTGTGGTCCGTTGCATATGAATGACTCCGCGCTCGAGGTGTCAGGTGCCAGGCCGGAACTCGTCCTGTTTGATGCGGGAGGGACGCTGGTGCTCATCAACCCCGATTTATTCAATGCCTTCATCTCGGGATGGGATCTGCCGGTGGTAACCACCGACCGTCTCTTCAAGGCTCATTACCAGGCCATGTCGGATTACTCGCATCGTTTGACGGACGGCCACTCCATCGATTTCCACTGGTGGTTAGAGCATTTCTTCGTTCTTGCCGGTCTGCCGCCTCGACCCGGCATGGTGCAGGCGTTTGCGGGTGGCCCCGGCATGTGGAACCGCGCCATCCCGGGAGCACGCGATGCGGTGATGAAGCTCAGGGCCAGGGGCTATCGGGTGGCAGTTGTCTCAAACTCAGACGGGACCGTTGCCGATGCTCTTGACGCAGCCGGGTTCGGGGGCCTGTTTGAATTGGTGATCGACTCAACCAACGTGGGTATTTCGAAACCGGATCCTGGCATCTTTCGTATGGCACTCGACACTTTGGCCGTGGCTGCCGGTGCAACCTGGTACGTGGGCGACTCTCTCCACCACGACATCGGCGGAGCGGGCGCCGCTGGCCTGGCGGGGGCAGTGTTGATCGACCCGTTGGCTCTGGGACCTCCCGATCAACCGTCCTTGAGGTCCATTGCGGAGCTGCCTGGTCTGTTCGGCTAGATACCCACCGGCTCCCGATCAAGCGATTGGTTGCGGGTCCGGAAGGTGGTTCTGGTCGGGGCGATTGGATCTGTGCCGTCGCGGTGTGTGACGACGTCAGGGGAGTCGGCGCAAGATTGGGATGAAGCGCCACGATTCTTTCTCGTTGTTGACCGGTAGGTCAGTGTTCCATGCCCCCAACTCCGCAACAATCTCGAAACGGCCCGACGCGGCTACAAGGGCCCGGAGTTCATTCGGAACGATCCGACGATCGGGGGCGATCTCGGTGATCTCACCACGGTCCAATCCCTGTTGCCATCCCATCGTCACAGTTACGTCGGTGATCTGGGTGATTGGATCGAACGGGTCGTCGTCCAGGCCCCAAGCGATGTGCACAGTCACACCGTCGCGCTCGGTCACCCAATCGTTTTCAGTTGACCGGCCCACCCCAAAGGCGTCTCGCGGATGCGCCAACTCCACAACATAGATCCCTCCAGGAACGAGCGCATCGGCGACACAATGCAAATGGGAGAGCACGGCGTCGTTGTCCAGAAGGACGCCAAGAGAATCCATGAGGATGGTGGCCAAATCCACTGGCTCCCTAAGAGCGAAATTGACTATGTCGGCCTCGATGTACTCGATGTCGAGCAAAGCCTCCCGAGCCGTGCGACGACCCAACTCGACCATCTCCGGTGTCAGGTCTACGGCCACGGATCTCAAGCCGCGTCTGGCCATCTCTCGCACATGCGCCGCTGGACCCGCTGCCAGGTCGATGAAACCCCGAGCAGAACGTCCCGAGTACCTACGAGCAAGCTCGAGTAGCACATCGCACTCGACGGAGACATCCCGAAAGTCAAACGCGATCTCATACAGCTCGGCCTTGCTGTACACGTTGCCGTGACTCATCGACCCTCCTCAACCGAGATTACACTCCACCCACAATCGGCAATCCCCGCCATCAGCTCCCCTTGCCCGAGAGAGCCGTGTGAGACACGGCAACCGACGCCGACGACGCCCGCAACTTGCCCATAGGCCACCAGGTCGCCTACCATATGGGCCGCTCCGGCATCCCGGGGCTCCTTTCTTCGCGAGGTTCAGATGCGGCTGCAAAAGACATTTTCGCCCAAAGCGGATGACATCGAGCGCGCCTGGTTTGTGGTGGACGCCACCGGCCTTCCCCTCGGGCGACTCGCTTCGGAGATTGCCCAAATACTGAGAGGCAAGCACAAGCCGATCATGGCACCGCACGTCGACACCGGCGATTTTGTGGTCGTGGTCAACGCCGAAAAGGTTGCCGTCACATCTGACAAGAGCCAGGGCAAGATCTATTACCGTCACTCCGGCTATCCGGGTGGACTGCGAGCCGAAAGCTTCGAATCGCTCCGGGAACGTCGGCCGGAGGCCATCATCGAGCGTGCCGTGCGCGGCATGCTCCCCAAGAATCGCTTAGGACGCCAGATGATCCGCAAACTCAAGGTGCATGCCGGATCTGAGCATCCTCACCGGGCCCAGTCGCCCCAACCCCTCGAATTCGACATCCGAAAGGTGGATTCCCAATGACAGCTCCGCTCGTTCAGGCAACCGGTCGCCGCAAAGAGTCGGTGGCCCGCGTCCGCCTGTACGACGGAAGCGGCAGCGTCGTTCTCAACGGTAAGGCTCTCGACGAGTACTTCCCGGCCATGGCGCAGCGAATCCGGGCGCTCGAACCCTTGCGGGCAGCGTCTCTCGAGGGCCGCTTCGACGTGCACGCCACCCTCCATGGCGGCGGTACCACCGGCCAGTCGGACGCATTGCGCCTCGGCATTGCCAGGGCGTTGTTGACCATCGACCCCGACCTTCGCCCCCTTCTCAAGCGATCCGGTTTCTTGCGGCGTGACGCACGGCGCGTTGAGCGCAAGAAGTACGGTCTCCGCAAGGCTCGCCGGGCGCCGCAGTACACCAAGCGCTGAGGCATGATTCCGGGAGAAGGCCGCAGGCTCTTCGGAACCGACGGGATACGTGGCCGCGCCAACGTCGAACTGACTGCCGACCTGGCCATGGCAGTGGGGCGAGCAGCAGGCGAGTTCATTCCCAGTGGTCAGGTCCTGGTCGGTCGGGATACCCGTCGATCCGGCGAGATGTTGTCGAGCGCTCTCCATGCCGGTTTCCATTCCGTGGGCATCGATACGATCGATGTTGGCGTGCTGCCGTCCGGCGGTATTGCCTTCCTAACCTCTGATACCCGCTCGGCCATGGGGGTCGTGGTTTCGGCTTCGCACAACCCGGCGCCGGACAACGGCATCAAGCTGCTCGGACGGAATGGCGCCAAACTCTCTGACGAAGAGGAAGACCGCATCGAGCAGCGTATCCGGCGCGGAGCGCCCTGGAAGGTCGCCATCGATGACGGAATCGGCACGACCTTCCGGATGGCGGAAGCGGACGTTCGTTATCTGGCACACCTTCGCGAGTCGATGCCGTACACCCTCAGGGGGATCTCCATCGTCTTGGATTGCGCCAACGGGTCCGCCTTTCGCACGGCACCCGAGCTCTTTCGCCAGCTCAAGGCCGAAGTGGAGGTCTTTGCGGCTGAGCCGGATGGAACGAATATCAATTCAGGCTGCGGAGCGACCCATCCCCGGTATCTCTCCGAGCGGGCCCAGGGGCGTGTCGGGTTTGCTTTCGACGGAGACGCTGACCGGCTGATCGCAGTTGACGAGGACGGAGCCGTTGCCAACGGTGACGTCATCATGGCCGTCATCGCCCGCCACATGAAAGAGGCGGGCCGGTTGAAGAACAACATCGTGGTGTCCACGGTGATGGCCAACCTGGGTTTCCGGCGGGCCATGGAACGACTCGAGATCGACGTTATCGAGACCCAGGTAGGGGACCGGTACGTCCTCGAGGCTATGCGTGAGCACTCTGCGGTTCTGGGAGGCGAACAGTCCGGCCACGTCATCCTGGCCGATCGTGCGAGCACGGGGGACGGGCTCCTGACGGCGATCCGGTTGCTCGAGGTGATGGCATCGACCGGCCAGGAGCTCCGCGAGTTGCGGAAGGACACCATCACCGAGTATCCGCAGGTGTTGCGCAATGTGCATGTGGCCGACAAACACAAGCTCGCTGATGCCGACTTGCTGTGGGCGGCAGTGCGAGACGCCGAAGCTCGCTTGAAAGACGATGGACGCATTCTGGTCCGGGCATCCGGCACCGAACCCCTGGTCCGGGTGATGGTCGAGGCAGCCTCAGGGACCGAAGCTGCTGCGATCGCCGACGAACTGGTCGAGATCAGCCGTAGTCAACTCGGCGCAGCGGTCGACTCCTAACCCGACTCGACGCTCCCGTACCCACCGAGCAGCTTTGCCCATAGGAATGGCTCGAAAGGGCCGCTAGTCTCACTGCAGACAAAGTGACCGGGAACGGACACAACATGAAGCGCCCGGCCCCCGCCGCAGGATTATCGCGGTGAGGGTGACGAGGAAGAGGGAGTATCGAGTTTCGGCGGATGCCCTCTCGGCTACCACGGTCGTAACGGTGTGGAGCAAACCCCGGGGGTAACCCCGGAGACAGAAGCCACACCGGAGTGGGTGGGACCATCGACGGCCCCGTAGTTCCTCCCGGTCTCCTCACGATGCAAGGAGACTGCCATGTGCGGCATAGTTGGTTACGTCGGTCCGCGGGACGCTCAGGAATTGCTCGTTTCTTCGCTGCGACGGCTCGAGTATCGAGGATACGACTCGGCAGGAATCGCGATCTCTCACGACGGTCGAATCGAAGTCCGAAAGTCGGCGGGGAAACTCCGTGTTCTCGACGATCTTCTTGAACACAGCCCGATTGCCGGAACGACCGGAATCGGACACACCCGTTGGGCGACCCATGGGGTACCAAACGACATCAACGCCCACCCGCATGTCGACGCCTCCGGTGATTTCGTGCTGGTCCACAACGGGATCATCGAGAACTTCCTCACCTTGAAGGAAGCTCTGCAAGAAGAAGGTCACGAGTTCGAGTCGGATACCGATACCGAAGTGCTCGTCCATCTCGTCGCCGAAGAATACGACGGCGATCTTCTGGAGGCGGTTCGCCGGGCGATTGGACGCGCCCGGGGAGCGTATGCGGTCGTCGTCATGAGCGCCCGGGAACCCGGCCGGATTGTCGCTGCCAGGATGATCAGCCCGCTGGTAGTTGGTCTCGCAGATGGGGAGACCTTCCTGGCCTCAGACATCCCCGCCATCCTGCCCTACACGCGCTCTGTGCTGGTCATCGACGACGGTGAGATGGTCGACATAACCGCCGACGGCGTCACCATCCAAACCATCGCCGGAGAACCCGTTTCCCGTGCCCCGATTGAGGTGACGTGGGACCCGGGTCAGGCCGAGAAGGGCGGCTTCGAGCACTTCATGCTGAAAGAGATCTATGAGCAGCCTTCCGTGATCGAGGAGACGCTGCGGGGACGTCTGCATACGGATGGCTCTGTTGCCCTCGAAGGCGTGAGCTATCCGGAGGGATTCGTTTCCGGCCTCGAGAAGATCTGGATCACGGCCTGCGGGACGGCCTATCACGCAGGTCTGGTGGCTCGCGACGTTCTGGAGAAGGCCCTGCGGATTCCGATCGAGATCGACTATGCCCACGAGTTGCGGTACCGGGATCCTTTGATTCGTCCCGGCACCATGACGATCGCCATCAGCCAGTCCGGTGAGACGGCCGACACCCTGGCCGCCGGTCGCCTGGCCACCGACCTCGGGTCGCGGGTGCTGGCGCTCACGAATGTGGTCGGCAGCACTCTGAGCCGGGACGCCGCCGACATTCTCTATACCCGGGCAGGTCCGGAAATCGCAGTCGCCTCAACCAAGGCCTATACGGCGATGCTGGTCGGCTCGTATTTGCTGGCGTTGCGATTGGGAACCGAACGGGGGACGATCGCTCCCGAGCGTGCTGCCTATCTCGCCGCGGAACTCCAGGCGCTGCCCGCCAAGGCCACCCGGGTGCTGAAAATGGACCCGGAGATCGCAGATATTGCGAGGCGGGTAACTGGAATCGACGACATCTACTTCATCGGCCGCGGGCTCGACTACGCCGTCGCAACCGAGGGTTCGCTGAAGCTGAAGGAGATCTCGTATATGCACTCCGAGGCGATGCCGGCCGGGGAACTCAAGCACGGGACGCTTGCCCTGATCACAGACGGCACACCGGTAGTCGTCGTGCTCACGCAGTCGCACCTGTATGACAAAACCATCTCTGGGCTGCAGGAGGTGAAAGCCCGGGGGGCCAGTGTGGTAGCTGTTGCCTACGAAGACGACGAAGAAGTCGCCAAATACGCGGACCATGTGCTGCGGATTCCCCGAACGGCCGATTTCCTGAGTCCGGTCCTATCGATCATCCCGCTGCAGTTGCTCGCCTACCACGTGGCCAAGGAATTGGGACACGACATCGATATGCCCCGCAACCTGGCGAAGAGCGTGACCGTGGAGTAGTCGCTCGTACCCCGGTCGACGGTCTGCCGGGCGCTAGGCAGGAACCCAAGTCCATGCGTACCAGACGATCAATCCGTTGAACAGGAAGCCAAAGACGATCAAGAAGTTGTCGTAGAGACCTTTGTACGGCAGGCCTACGAGGTTGAAGAGAACCAAGAAGACGGCAGCGACGATGGTCACCCAACGGATTGCGGGATACGCCAGCGTGAGAGACAAGACCACCATGACAATCGGGATCAGCATCACTACGGCGGCCAGTACCCACATCCACTGATTTGCACTTACACCATCTATTTCGCCGGCCTTGAAGTCGCCGGCGAATATCCGGAGCACGTCTCCCAAGAGATAGGTCAGCATAAGAGCCACCCACAGTCCTGAGAGGACGAGTCTCACGTCCTCCATGATCCAATCGTCTCCTTCCTGAAGTCGCCGGCGCTTCATCTCAAATCTTCTGGTCACCCAAGGTGTGCCTGATCGGATGGAAGGAAATGTCTCCCCTCCCGGGCCGTCACGTGTTGTTCTGCTCCACAGTGATGGCGACCTTCCCTCGAGCGTGTCCCTCGCCGACGTGGCCCATAGCCTCAGCGGTCTTGGCCAGCGGGTAGGTCCTGTCAATGACCGGGGTGATCTCGCCGGCTTCGATCAGCTTGGTGAGATCGATCAGGTCTCTCTTCCTCACCGGCGCATAGAACGGGGGCTTCTGTTTGCGCACGAACAGCGACAGCAACGCTGCGGCTGCCATGCGACCCAACGGCCCGATCCAACGTCCGCCTGAGGTTCCATTGTTGGAGAGGAGAATCCCCTTTGGGGTCAGTGCTCGTCTGCAATCCGCCAGCGAGTGGTTGGCTACGTTGTCGAGGATAACGTCGTAACGCTCACCACCTTGGGTGAAGTCTTCCTGGGTGTAGTCGATGACGTGATCGGCTCCGATCGATCGAACCAGCTCGACGTTCCTCGTGCTGCAAACGCCGGTCACCTCGGCTCCCAGAGCCTTGGCGATCTGCACGGCGAACGTGCCGACGCCCCCTGAAGCCCCATTGATCAACACCTGCTGGCCCGGCCGAACCTTCCCCGCATCGCGCAGCCCCCGAAGGGCGGTGACTCCGGAGACGGGCACCACCGCGGCTTGCAGCAACGTGAGACGTGCCGGCTTCAACGCCATCTTGTCCTCAGAAACGGACACATACTCGGCGCAACTTCCCCCGGCGGCTTCGCCGAACACCTCGTCGCCTGGTTGGAATTCCTCGGCTTTGTTTCCGGTCGCCTCGACGGTCCCCGCAAAGTCGAATCCCGGTATCTGCTTTCTTGGTTTTCGAAGCCCGACCCCCATTCGGAAAAGCTGCGGGCGGCCCGTCATCAGGAGCCAGTCACCGGCATGGATCGCGGCGGCGTGGACGCGTACCAGCACCTCGTTGTCATTGACGACGGGTTTGTCGATTTCCTGATGCTCGAGGACCTCAGATGAGCCATACGCGTCTTGAACGATCGCCTTCATTGAGTTCTCCCGTTCGGCTGGTCCGGTCCCAACACTACGTGGCCAACCCCATACTCAATAGGGCCGAACGACACCGGATCACTCAAACCGGGGCGGCCGCGCCAGCGCGCAGAACAAGCGCCGGATCCATCGGAGCTTGCTCCCGTTCGATTCCGATCGGGCGGCTGTCGGCCCGGTTCGGGTAGCGTGGCGCGATGCGGATCATTGGATTGGGCGTCGACCTGGCTGAGATCGATCGGGTCCAGGCGTTGCTCGAGAAGTACGAACGTTTCCCCGAGCGGGTGTTCACCGATCACGAACGAGCTTACGCCTCCCGCTTTGCCCACCCGGCCCGCCGGTACGCCGCCCGGTTTGCCGGCAAGGAAGCCGTGATGAAGAGCATGGGAACTGGATGGCGCCGGATCCGCTGGCAGGATATTGAGATAACCGGCGGTGGCGCCCCCAGGGTCAATCTCTTCGGGACGGCCAGGGCGAGGGCGGATCAGCTTGGCGTGACCGACGTGCTCGTCACCATCACTCACACCGACGTGACGGCTATGGTGTTCGCCATCGCAGTCGGCGAGCACGAGAAGTAGCAGCCATGGAGCAGGAGCTGCGGCTTCCGTCTCACTTCTTACTTGTCGGCGGTCAACACCAGCTTGCGTGAGCCCAGCTGAAACTCGGTGTCGGTGGTCGGGTCGACGCCCCGGATGTTGGAAAACCCAGCCGTGGTGAGGAGTCCCACCAGCTCCGCATAGGTGTACAAACGTATCGAAGCGTTCCTCACGGTCTGTTTGCCATCCACGATGAGCGTCCAGACCCCCTCAATCCGGCCGGTTGCGTGGTCCCACCGGTTCTCCGTGAGAGCGAACCCGTCGCCGGCTTGTTCCCACCCTCGAGCTTGATAATGGGGCAGCACCGTCTCCACCACATGGTTTTCGAGGATCAACCGCCCACCCGGTTTCAGGACACGAGCCGTTGCTTCCAGGAACGAGGCATCGCCTGCCTCGTCGAAGTACCCGAAACTGCCCCACCAGCAAACCACGGCGTCGAACGTGCCGTCCCACGGCAGGTCACGCATGTCGCGCTGCTCCCAGCGGATATCGAGGCCGGCTGCTGCTGCTGCTTTGGTTGCGAGGTTCAATAGCTCCGGCGACCGGTCGACGCCGGTCACCCGGTAGCCGCGACTTGCTAGTTGGCGTGCAATGCGCCCTTCGCCGCATGGAACATCGAGAAGGGTGTCGCCCGGTTCGAGTTCCAGAAGCCGTTCGATACTGTCTACTTGTGAGGTGGTCTGGGCGTCGGTCCAAAAGGATGCGTGGACGTCGACCCAGTCGCCCTTGAAGAATTCTTCCCACCACTCCATGAGGCCAAACTAGTCCTACTTCCCATGCCGGCGGGTTCGCACGGTGACAGGGAGAAGAGGAACCCGGAGCCTCTCGCAAGTAGCATTCCTGCAGTGACCGTCCTATGAAACCTGTCATCACTCCTGAGGAATCGGCGCGGCTGGATGCGAGCGCGGTTGATCCGGTCGAGATGCTGATGGAACGGGCCGGATTGGCGGTGGCGTTGGCTGCAGTTGCCATGGGCGCTTCGTACGGTTCCCGGGTCGTAGTGCTGGCCGGGCCGGGCAACAACGGAGGTGATGGCTACGTCGCCGCCCGTTATCTCAAGCAGCGAGGGGTTGCAGTCGAGGTGCATGCCCTCGCACCCCCCAAAACGCCCGTCGCCGTGTGGGCCCATCAATCGGCGGTCGAAGCCGGAGTGCGGGTCCAGGGCCTCGAGGGTGCCGTTGCAGCCGATCTGGTGATAGATGCACTCTTTGGCGCCGGATTCCGGGGGGAGTTGCCGAACGCAGCAGCCGTCTGGACCGGAACAGAGGGGCCAATCCTGGCGGTTGACATCCCGAGCGGACTCGATGCATCCACCGGCCTGGCCACTGGTCCGGTATTCGATGCAAACCGCACGGTCACCTTCCACGCTTTGAAGATCGGCCATCTCATCGGCCGGGGGCCGGAGCTATCCGGGCGCCTCGAGATAGCCGACATCGGCCTCGTTGGGGGAGAGGGCGACTTCCTTCTCTGTGAGGAAACCGACGCGCCCCGTCCCGTTCGGGCGCATCATGCCCACAAGTGGTCGAGCGGGTCGGTATTGGTGGTTGGCGGCTCGGCCGGATTGACCGGGGCCGCTCATCTGGCCGCCCGCAGCGCCCTGGTTGGTGGGGCCGGAGCCGTCACTATTGCCTGTCCCGCCGCCCTCCAACCCATCTACGCCGGAATGACAGCGGAGATCATGACCGTCGGGATCGGCACCGGAACCCGGTTTGTCCCAACCGACGTCCCCGCCATTCTGCGAACGGCGGCCCGCTACGACGTGATGGCCCTCGGCCCGGGACTGGGGCCCGGGCAAGAAGGCTTCGTGGCCGGCCTCATGGAGGATTGGGCAGGGCCGCTTCTCGTCGATGCCGACGGCATCAACGTGCTCCGCAGTCCAGAAGAGCTCGTCAAACGCTCGAATCCGACGCTCATTACTCCTCATGGCGGCGAGTTCCACCGGCTGACCGGCGTGGATGCCACGTACCAGAACGCCCGGGAATTGGCGGCACAAACCGGTGCAGTGGTGCTGCTCAAGGGATCGCCAACGTTCATCGCCGGAGAGCAATTGTGGGCGGTTACCAGCGGAGGTGCCGAGCTGGCAACCATCGGAACAGGAGACGTGCTCACCGGTCTGGCAGCCGCCCTGTGGGCCCGGGATCTTGATCCTGAGACGGCCGGCCGGTCGGCTGCCTTCTGGCATGGACGCGCCGGTTCAGCGGTAGCTCAACGCGGTACGGTGACTGCGGAACGACTGGCCACCGAAATTGGGAGATTCGCATGGTGAGACCGTCCTGGGTCGAGATCGATCTCGCAGCGATCGCGCACAACGTCCGCCTGCTGGCCGGTATCGCCGCTCCCGCCCGGCTCTGCGCAGTGGTCAAAGCCGACGCGTACGGGCACGGGGATGTCCCGGTGGCCGAAGCTGCGGTCGAGGCGGGAGCCCCCATGCTGGCCGTGGCATTGGTGGAGGAAGCCATCCGCCTTCGGGAGGCGGGGATCGAAGCCCCGATTCTCTTGCTCTCCGAACCTCCCGACCAGTCGGCGGCCGAGGTGGTCGCCTGGGATCTGATCCCGACCGTATACACATCGGGATTCGTCAAAGCGCTCAGTGGCGTAGCCAAGCGGCCGTTGGCTACCCACCTGAAAGTGGACACCGGCATGCATCGAGTTGGGGCTGCCGTTGCGGACGCCAGGGAATTGGTGGCCGCCATCGAGGCCAATCGACACCTCCAACTCGAAGGCGTCTGGACCCACTTCGCAGTGGCAGAAGAAGATGCCGTTTTCACGAGAAGACAATTGGACACCTTCAATGGTTTCATCGAGACGCTCCGCAAAGCCGGTGTTGAGGTTCCCCTACGACATGCTGCCAATACGGCGGCGACATTGCTCTACCCCGAGGCCCGGCTCGACATGGTGCGAGTCGGAATCGGGATCTACGGGCAGCGGCCCGCACCCGGCCTCGTGCCGGAACTCGACCTCCGGCCGGCCATGCGGGTGGTCTCCCATGTTTCCATGGTGCGACACCTCCCCGCCGGGACAAGACCGTCGTACGGTCGTCGCAAAGCCCTCCCGGTTGACGCTCACGTCGCCACCGTTCCGGTCGGTTACGCAGATGGCCTGCCGCGAGCGTTGGGGGCGCACGGCGGCGATGTGCTGATCAGAGGCAAGCGTCACCCCCTGGCGGGAACGGTCACCATGGATCAGGTTGTGGTCGATGTCGGCGATGACCCGGTCGAAGTGGGCGACGAGGTGGTGCTGCTCGGTTCGCAGGGGACCGAGGAGGTCAGTGCGGATCAGTGGGCAGAACACCTCGACACCATTTCGTATGAGGTTGTGTGTCAGATCGGACCCCGGTTGCCGCGACGGTATGTGCCTTGACCATCACGTCCATCCCCGGCATCGAAGTGGGCCACTGGACTGATCCAGTCGCCATGACCGGTTGCACCGTATTGACCTTGCCGGAGCCGAACGTCGCCGCAGTAGAGATCCGCGGAGCGGCCCCCGGCAGCCGCGAAACGGCGTTGCTGGCCCCCGGGATGCGGGTCGAGACGATCCAGGCGATCCTTCTGACCGGGGGGAGTGCTTTTGGGTTAGCCGCGGCCGACGGCGTCGTCGCCGAGCTTGAAGCCGCCGGCCGGGGTCATCAAACCCTCGTCGGGCCGGTTCCTATCGTTCCGACGGCTGTGATCTTCGACCTATTCGTCGGGGATCCGAGCGTTCGGCCCGGACCTGCTGAAGGTGCCGCGGCGGCGCGAGCGGCGTCCGGCGATCCGGTGGTGATGGGCAGCGTTGGCGCCGGCACCGGTGCGACGGTCGCCGGGTGGCGGGGAATGGAAGCCATCACCAAAGGAGGCCTGGGGTCGGCTTCAGTGTCGGTCGAAGGAGCTCTGGTCGGGGCCCTCGCCGTGGTCAACGCCGTCGGAGACGTCTTCACGCTGGAAGGCGAGCCGTTGACCGGAGGCTCTCTCATCCCCGGACCGCCGGCCTTGCTTCCAGACCCGGCTACCAACACCACCCTGGTGGTGGTTGCTACCAACGCCCGCCTCGGTCGGAACGACTTGCTGCGGGTGGCCGTGCGAACCCACGATGCCCTGGCCGTGTGCCTCCGACCGGGCCATACTCGATATGATGGCGATGCCGCTTTTGCAGTCTCCTGCGGCGACGTGGAGGCTTCGCCTGATCTGATCGGCGAAGCCGCATTTGTCGCAACGGGTCGTGCCATCGAGGCAGCGTTGCAGGAGGCGGCAGGTTTGGACTCCGGGTAAGAGAATGTCAGAGACAACAGCGGCACAGGAACTCAAAATCATGGCCGGTCAGGCGTCCGGTTGCACTGCGTGCGGGCTGTCGAGCACGCGCACCACCGTCGTCTTTGGCGATGGCAACCCGCAAGCGGAGGTGATGTTCGTCGGCGAGGGCCCAGGGAGAAACGAAGACCTCCAGGGCCTTCCATTTGTTGGGGCTGCGGGCCAACTCCTCAACCGGCTCCTATCGGAGATCGGATTCGATCGGTCCGACGTGTACATCGCCAACGTCGTCAAGTGCCGCCCACCAGGCAACCGCGATCCCCGCCCCGATGAGATTGCCGCATGCAAGGACTATCTGGCCGGACAGATCCGGCTCATCGACCCGGCCGTTGTCATGACCCTGGGCAACTTCGCCACGAAGTTGCTGCTCAAAGAAGAACGAGGGATCACCCGGCTGCGAGGTCGGGCCTATCCGTGGTGGAACCGTATCGTCATTCCCACTTTCCACCCGGCCGCCGCCCTGCGGGGCTCGGCTTCGGTCCTGGCTTCGATGCAAGAGGATTTCGCCCTGATGAAGGCAACGTTGGACGCTCGAGCCGGTTCCCAACTGGAAACAGAGCCAGAGCATGGCATTGAGCAACTAGGGCTTTTCCGATGACGGTTGAACTCCACTCCGCGAGCGAGGTCGAAACCCGGGCGATCGGTCGCCGGCTGGCCAGCTTTCTCGGACCCGGCGATGTCATTCTGCTGGTCGGCGAGCTCGGTGCGGGGAAGACTGCCCTGGCCGGGGGTTTGGCCGAAGGCCTGGGTATTGAAGAACCCGTGATCAGTCCCAGCTTCATGCTGGTGCGTCGTTACACGGGCGGGTTCACGCCGTTGACTCACGCCGACGTGTACCGGGTCGGGTCGCTCAACGAGCTCGATGATCTCGACCTCTTCGAAGGGTCACGCGACGGGGTTCTGATCGTCGAGTGGGGCAATGCGGTTGCCGCAGCGATGCCGGATGATCACCTGACCGTAGATATCGAAGTAACCGGGCCTGCCGATCGGATCGTACGTCTCGTTGGCCATGGTGCCTGGGAGACCAGGTCTCTGAAGGAGATGACCGAATGAGGCTGCTGGCCATTGAGACGGCCACCCCGGCCAGTTCCATTGCGCTGGGGAATGGGCGTGACGTTGTGGCTGCGGCCGATCGGGTGGATCGGCGTGGCCACGGCGCCTTCATCGTGTCGGCCCTCGACTTCTGTTTTGACCAGGTGGGGTGGCGACCCCATGAACTGGACGCCATAGTGATCGACGTGGGTCCGGGGCTCTACACGGGCCTCCGGGTGGGCCTGTCCACAGCGCAAGGATTGGCGTCGGCACTGGGAGTCCCCCTCGTGCCCCTGATTTCACTGGACGTAATTGCTTTGCGGGCGTCAACGCACCGCCGTCACATCTGGTCTGTGGTGGACGTTCGCCGCGGCGAGCTCGCCGTGGCGTCCTACCGGCCTTTGCCGGGTGGCGTGGTCAAAGACGGTCCCGGGCAGTTGGTGACGGTGGAGCGGTTCCGGGCCATGCTGCAATCGGACCCGGAGGACGCACTGGTGGTTGGAGACTGGGCGTCACTCAACGAGAATTTCTTCCGGGGGCTGCACCGGGTCAAGACCGGCCGACCACAATTCCCGGCCGCTGAGGCGATGCTCGAATTAGCGGTGGGCCGTGTTGAGCGAGAAGACTTTCCTCACGCCGACGAAGTGAGGCCTCTGTACCTGCGCGAACCCGACGTGACCATCAGCTGGAAGAACTTCCGGGAGGAGGGTCCATGGGCGGAATCGTCACCGACGTGATGGAAATCCGACTGATGCTCGCCTCGGACATTCCTGGCGTTCATCGCCTGGAAAGCTCGACGTTTCCGCTGCCCTGGTCGGAAACCGTCTTTCGAGATGAACTGGAGCAACCCGGTCGCTCCTACTTCGTGGCTATCGACGACCCGGGTGAGGTGGCAGGTTATGCGGGGCTGCTTCAGGTGTTGGATGAAGCTCACGTTACGACCATTGCCGTCACCCCGGAAGCCCGCGGCCAGAAACTCGGCACTCGCTTGATGCTGCGCTTGATCGATGCTGCTCTCGCCGGCGGAGCGCAGCATCTCACCCTCGAGGTGCGTTCCTCCAATCACTCGGCCCAGGAGCTCTACCGGAGGTTCGGGATGGCGCCGGTGGGTGTTCGCAAGAGCTACTACGGCGACGAAGATGCTCTCATCATGTGGGTCCACGAGATCGATCAGCCGGCATTCGGTCGTCGCCTCAGTGAAATCAGGAGCAGCCTTTCATGACAATCGAGCCGACCGTTCTCGCCTTCGAAACGAGCTGCGACGAGACTGCCGTGGCAGTCGTGCGCGGGACGCGGGCCCTGTCCAACGTTCTGTCTTCCCAGGTCGACCTGCACGCCCGCTTCGGGGGGGTCGTGCCGGAGGTGGCTGCCAGGGCTCACGTGGAATCAATCCGGGCTCTCACACACCGGGCCTTGAGTGACGCCGGGGTCCATCCCGACGATCTCGATGGAATAGCGGCGACACAGGGGCCGGGCCTGGTCGGGGCGTTGCTGGTCGGCTTCTCATTTGGCAAAGCTACAGCCTGGGCGCGTCAGCTGCCCTTTGTCGGCGTCGACCATATGGAAGGCCACCTGTTTGCGCCGCGGCTGGAATATGACGAGTTTGTGCCTCCCGCAGTTGTTGTTCTCGCCTCGGGCGGTCACAGCCAGATCGTCCATGTGCGGGACTGGGGCGACTACGAGGTACTGGGGCGCACCATCGATGATGCTTCGGGTGAGGCGTTCGACAAAGTGGCTCGATTCATGGGGCTCGGATACCCGGGCGGCCCGGCCATCGACGAGGCATCGCTCAAGGGTGATCCCGCGGCGGTTCGATTCCCGCGCGCTCTTCCCGACGATCGCTACAACCTGTCCTTCTCAGGGCTGAAGACTTCGGTCGTTACCTTCATCAAGAAGTCATCGAGTTCCAACCAGCTCCCGCCGTTGGCCGACGTGGCAGCTTCCGTGCAGGAAGCGATAGTCGATGTGCTGGTCACGAAGACGTTCAACGCCGTCGACGATACCGGGGTCCGGGTAGTGGGCGGAGGTGGGGGAGTCCTGGCCAATCGGCGGCTGCGGTTGCGTATGCAGGAAGAGGCCGACCGCCGCGGCGTCACGCTGCTGCTTCCATCGCCGTTGCTCTGCACCGACAACGCCGCCATGATCGGCGCCGCCGGATCGCACTGGTTGTCCCAGGGTACGTACACATCCTGGGACGGGCAGGTCGATCCGTCGATGTCACTCGACGTCTGATGAACGGAGGCGGTCTCCGGATCGGCCGGGTCGGCGGTATCCCCATCGTCGTCGATACGTCCTGGCTGGTCATCTTCTTCCTGATCGTCTTCTTCTTTTGGGCGGACCTGGTCGATGCCATGGGGCGCGGTTTGATGGAACCCCTGGGGGACCCGGCCCTGTGGGTGGCCGCTCTGTTCGGTGCTTTCCTCTTCTTCGGAAGCGTGCTGATCCACGAACTGAGCCACTCGCTGGTCGCGGTCCGGCGAGGCACATCCGTACGAAGAATCCGATTGTTCGTGTTTGGCGGAGTCTCGGAGATCGAATCGGAGGCCGCCAACCCGCAGGATGAGTTCGTGATCACCATCGCCGGGCCGGCTTCGTCCTTTGTGCTGGCCGGGGCGTTCCTCGGCCTGGCGGCCTTGATCGCAGACCGATCCGTCTTTGAGCAACTCTTTGCGCGGATGGGATGGATCAATCTCCTCCTGGGAGGATTCAACCTGCTGCCCGGGTTCCCGCTCGACGGCGGCCGCGTGCTCAGGTCGATTGTGTGGAAGGCGACCGGTGATTACCGGCGCGCCACCCGGGTGGCAGGCAACGGGGGACGCATCATCGCCGGGTTGATGATTGCCGTTGGTGTGCTGAGTGTCTTCTTCCGGAGAGACTTCGGCGGGTTGTGGTGGATTGTGCTGGGGTGGTTCCTGTTCCAGGCTGCCGGGTCGACCCTCGCCCAGTTGACGGTGAAAGAGGGTCTCAGCGGTGTAGTCGCCGCCCAGGTCATGACCCGCACCCCACTCGCCGTCGACGGCAATCTGACGCTGCAGCAAGTGTTCGACGATCATTTCATGGCGAACAACGTCTCCACCTTCCCGGTGCTCCAGGAAGGCCGGGTGCGGGGCTTGATCTCGTTGAAACAACTCGGCGAGGTCCCTCGTAGCCGCTGGGGCGAGCTGCGTGTTTCCGAGACGATGCAGGTGCTGCAACCGGAGGACGCGGTTGGTGCCGATACATCTGCCGAGGAGGTCCTGACCAGGTTGAGCGAGTCGGGTCAACGCGTGATTGTGGTAGAGGACGGAAGACTGGTCGGCGTCGTGACGGCGAGCGATATCACCCGGTGGATGCAACGGCAATCGCTTTCGTGATCTGGTCGGTTGTCATCGTGGGGATTAGCGGCGGACGGGCTTCGAAGGAGGGGTTGTGTTCGACATAGGTGCCTACTTCCTGGGGTTGGGAGCGGCGGCCGGTCTCGTGACCATCGTGTGGATCGTGAGCCTCATCCGCAAAGACGCCAGCATCATCGATCCGTTCTGGCCCCTCGTCTTCATCACGCTCGGAGCAACCTATCGATTTGCCAGCGACAACGAATACAGCGCCCGTCCGGCGGTAGTGCTCGGCCTGCTCTTCATCTGGGGCGTGCGGCTCTCCATCTACCTGTTTTGGCGAAACGCCGGGAAGGGAGAGGACTATCGCTACCAGGCAATGCGGAAGAGGCAAGGTCCCCGGTTCCCCGTCAAGAGCCTCTTCACCGTGTTCTGGCTGCAAGCCATTCTTGCGTGGATCGTCTCGCTCCCGTTGCTGGGGGCTGTTGATGGAACCAATGCTTGGGGAATACTCGACTATGCGGGCCTGGTGGTCTGGGTAATCGGATTCTCCTTCGAGGCGGTCGGCGATTTCCAGCTGTCTCGCTTCAAAGCGGACCCATCCAACCAGGGCAAGGTCATGGATCAGGGCGTGTGGGCGTACACCCGCCATCCCAACTACTTCGGCGACTTCATGGTGTGGTGGGGCTTCTTCCTCTTCGCCCTCGGAGCCGGCGGATGGTGGTCGTTCCCCGGGCCGCTGTTGATGACCGTACTTCTCATGCGTGTCTCCGGTGCCGCCCTGCTCGAGAAGAAGCTCGGCAAGACCTGCGAGGGCTACGCAGAGTACGTGCGCACCACCAACGGGTTCTTTCCAGGACCGAAGAAAGCCTGACGGCCGCAGCCACCAGCTTCCAGACTGCTTCGCTGGTCAAATCCATCCAGACCGGTCAAAGTCTCTGGTCTCTTGTCTCTGGTTGCTGGTTGCGAAATCCCCGGTCTTGACCGCCTCTGACCCGATAATCGGGTCCGCATGATGCATTTGATGACCGTGAGCAACGGTCGGCACCGCTTCTCAGAACCGGCTCTGCACGATCTCGGCAATGAGGTCGGCGGGGAGGACTGGTTCTGGCTCGATGTTGACTCGGTCGATCGTGAAGTCGTCGAGGAAATCGGACGGCTTTTTGGACTGGAGGGGGAAGGCCTGGAAGACGTGCAAAACGTCAGCGAATTCCCCAAGGCCGACGACTACGACGATCACGTGTTCTTTTCATCGCACAGCCCGGCGCTGGTCGATGATCGGGTGAGCACCGCAGAGCTGGACGGGTTCGTATCCGAACGGTATCTCATCACCTTCCACCGAACGCCCATCCCGGGCGTTGCCTGGACTCACGAACGGCTCCGGCAAGCGGACACCCTCTCCTCGCTCAGCCCGGACACCTTGCTGGCGGGCATTCTCGAAGCGGCCGCCAGGCGGTCGTTGCAACTGGTCGATGGTCTCGAAGCTCAGATATCCGACCTCGAGTCACGTTCGGTTGCAGGAGATCCCCACGTCGTCGGGATGGTGCAGGCCTTTCGACGTGACGCCATCGTCTTGCGACGGGTACTGGCGCCCGAGCGTGACATGGTGCGTGCCTTGATGCATGAAGGGATGCCGGGCATCGACGACCGGGCCCGGCGGCGACTCGACAGCGTCTACGACGATTGTTTTCGGGTCGTTGAGTCGCTCGACATGGCTCGCGCCCTGCTCGCCTCTGTGCTCGAGACCTACCGGAGCTCCGTGGCGGAACGTACCAACGAGGTTATGAAGGTCCTGACCGTATTCTCGGCAATCATTCTGCCGCTGTCCCTGCTCGCCGGAATCTACGGTATGAACTTCGTGAACATGCCGGAACTCGACCAGCCGTGGGCATATTTCGCCTTGCTCGGTGTCATGGTCGTTTTCTCGGTCGGGCTGTGGGTGTACTTCTCCAGGCGGGGGTTCATCGGTGGCCCGCGTCTGCCGAGAGTCGATCGGGTCGTTGGTCGGGGCCTGGCCGGCCTCTTCCACGTCACTACCACCCCGGTGCGGGGAGTCCTGCAGTGGTTGGTCGAAGACCCGGACCGAAAGAAGACGTAGTTCCAGTCGTCAGTTGTCAGTCTCCAGTTCCCGGGTCCCGGTTCCCAGTTCCCAGTTCGCGAAGATGGTTTGCGTTCACTGGCTATTGGCTACCGGCTACTTCAAGCCCGCGAAACCCCGGTTAGCACTCTGTATGGGTGAGTGCTAGAATCTGGCACTCAGAGCCATGGAGTGCTAACCCGAGTGAAGGAGGGGCTCCGCTATGAAATTGAAGCCATTGGGCGATCGTGTGGTCGTCAAGGCCAAGGATGATCAAGATGCTCGCACCGCGTCTGGTCTGGTAATACCCGATACGGCCAAAGAGAAGCCACAGTTGGGTGAGGTGTTGGCCGTTGGGCCCGGAGAGGTCAACGACCAGGGAGAACGCACCCCGATGGACGTCAAGGAAGGCGACACGGTCGTCTACTCCAAGTACGGGGGCACCGAGATCAAGTTCGAGGGCCAGGAGTATCTGATCCTCTCTTCTCGCGACCTGCTCGCGATCATCGCCTAAGAAATCAGGAGGATTATTCAAATGGCTGCAAAGGAGTTGCGCTTCGATGAAGATGCCCGCCGGGGCCTCGAAGCCGGAGTAAACAAATTGGCCGACGTGGTGAAGGTCACCCTCGGCCCCAAGGGTCGTAACGTCGTGTTGGAGAAGAAGTGGGGCGCCCCCACCATCACCAACGACGGGGTGACCATCGCCAAAGAGATCGAGCTGGAGGATCCCTACGAGAACATGGGCGCCCAGCTCGCCAAGGAAGTCGCCACCAAGACCAACGATGTCGCCGGTGACGGAACCACCACCGCCACGGTGCTGGCCCAGGCCATGGTGAAGGAAGGCCTTCGCAACGTAGCCGCCGGTGCCAACCCGATGGAACTCAAGCGGGGCATGGAACAAGCGGTCGGCAAGATTGTCGAATTCATCGGTGAGTTCAGCCGTGAGATCACCTCCCGTGATGAGATCGCCCATGTGGCTGCTATCTCGGCTGCCGACAACACGATCGGCGAAAAGATCGCCGAGGCGATGGACAAGGTGGGCAAAGATGGTGTGATCACCGTCGAAGAAGGCCAGACCTTCGGGATCGAGCTCGAGTTCACCGAGGGTATGCAGTTCGACAAGGGATTCACCTCGCCTTACTTCATCACCGACCCCGATCGCCAGGAGGCGGTCCTCGAGGATGTGTACATCCTGATCGCAAACCAGAAGATCACAGCGGTCAACGACATGCTGCCCGTGTTGGAGAAGGTCATGCAGACCGGCAAGCCGGTCATGATCCTGTCCGAGGACGTCGAAGGAGAGGCTCTGGCCACACTGGTGGTCAACAAGATCCGCGGCACATTCGCGTCGGTAGCCGTCAAGGCTCCCGGATTCGGTGAGCGGCGGAAGGCCATGTTGCAAGACATCGCCATTCTGACCGGTGCTACGGTCATCTCCGAAGAGGTCGGCCTGAAGCTCGAGAACGTGTCTTTGGACATGTTGGGCCGGGCCCGCAAGGTTGTCGTCACCAAGGACGACACGACCATCGTCGAAGGTGGCGGATCCGACGCCGACGTGAAGGGCCGGATCAAGCAGATCCGAGCGCGAGATCGAAAACTCGGATTCCGACTGGGACCGCGAGAAGCTTCAGGAGCGCCTGGCCAAACTGGCCGGCGGTGTCGCCGTGATCAAAGTTGGTGCGGCCACCGAGGTGGAACTGAAGGAGAAGAAGCACCGGATTGAGGACGCTTTGTCCGCAACCCGGGCGGCTGTTGAAGAGGGCATCGTTCCCGGTGGTGGCGTTGCGCTGCTCCGGGCCCAGGATGTACTCGACAAGGTGCGCGGTGGAACCGGAGATGAGAAGACCGGTCGTTCCATTGTTCGCAAGTCGCTCGAAGAGCCGCTTCGACAGATCGCGGTCAACGCCGGATTTGAAGGTGGCGTCGTTGCCGAGCGTGTTCGTAACGACGGCGGGACCATGGGCTTCAACGCTGCCACAGGCTCCTATGAGGACCTGATGGTGGCCGGGATCATCGATCCTGCCAAGGTAACCCGCTCTGCGGTACAGAACGCTGCGTCGATCGCCGGACTGCTCCTCACCACCGAGGCGCTGATCGTCGAACAGAAGGAAGATGCACCGGCCATGCCTGCTGGTGCCGGTGGACCTGGAATGGACTTCTAGGTCACAACCGAGAGTCGAATCGAGAGAGCGGGGCCCTTCGGGGTCCCGCTCCTTTGTGTACGGGCGTTCTTGGTTGCTCGTCTTTCCCTGGTCCGACGGTGCGTTGTGTCGGCATTCGGTCTGCATCGACCTGACATAATGTCTCCGTGACCGCCACCATCAAGAGAGCCGACGCTTCAAACCTCGAGCGGATCGGTCGCCGGCTGATCCTGCTGGGTCTTCTGGTGTGGGTTGTGTGGTTGGTGGTCAAGTTTTCGGGTGGCAACCCACCGCTCGAGTACTTTCTCCCGGTCCACCTGTTGGGCGTCATCCCCGGCTCCGTCTTGTCCCGCTGGTCGGCCATCAGCCGCTGGAAGCGAAACCACGAGGCACGAGCAACGAATGAAGAATAACGAATAACGTCTTCACTATTCGACGGCTTGATCTGTTGCCCCGATGAGGTCCTGGTACCTGCCCCGGTTCTTCTTGTACTCATGTTCGAGCAGACCCCAGACCGAGTGGTCGAGCCATTTGCCACGAACCTTGATCTCCTCGCGCAGAATCCCCTCCCGGAAGAACCCGAGCTTCTCTGCGACCCGTTCGCTGGCGCGGTTCCCGGTGGCGATCCGAAGAATCACCCGGTGCATCTTGAGTTCTTCGAATGCCATCTGCAGCGCCCGGGCCGTCACTTCGGTAGCGACTCCTCGAGAGGTTTCGTCCGTACGCACCCAGTACCCGACCTCGCCGGTTTTGAATGATCGGGAGACGAACCACACTGAGATGTTGCCGATGTGACGACCCGGTTCATCGGTCTTCCTGATCGCCAGGTCGTAGGCGCGTTCTTCCCGCCAGGACTTGATGCTGTCGCGGATGTAGGTGGTGGCATCTCCCTTCGTGTAGCCGAGATGAGCCCACGGCAGCCACTCGTTGAGTTCGAGTTGGGATGCCTGCACGGCCTCGGTCATATCGTCGGCGTCGCGACGTTTGAACGGTCGCAACATGAACCGGCGTGAGAATCGTGGGTCGGTCGAGAGGTCATCCATGTCCGCTCAGACTATCGGCGTCGTACCATGTTCGGGTGAACGATATCTTGGGCCGGTTTCCGGGGATCCAGAGTGAGCCCCCACCACCGGGTGAATTGCCGCAGGCTGCGGTGCTGGTGCCCCTCTACGACGACGGGGGTGGCGTGACCCGGGTGATTCTGACGAAACGACCCATGACCATGCCTACCCACGCAGGCCACCTGGCCTTTCCCGGAGGGCGCCCGGACACGGGCGATGGGGGCCCGGTCGGAACAGCCCTGCGAGAAGCCGAAGAGGAAGTTGGGTTGAACCCGGCGTCGGTTGAAGTGCTCGGGTTCCTGCCGGCCATTCATACGATCGAATACTCGCTGCTGGTCGTTCCGGTAGTCGGGTGGATCAACGGGATACCGGAGTTGATGCCGTCTCCCCGCGAGGTGGACAAGATTCTCGAACCGGCCGTCGACATCTTCGCCGAGCCGCTCAACTGGCGCTTTGAGATGTGGCGGAACCACAAGGTCTGGTTTTTCGACATCGAAGGAGAGGTCCTGTGGGGTGCAACCGCCCACATGGTCCGGCAGTTGGTCGGGCTGGAACCACCGGTGACTCGCCTTCCGCCCCGCGACCTCTTCGATCCATAAAGCGCATCCGTGTCGCCAGGCATCGGAGCGCGGTTGAGCAATCGAGGTCTATTCAGCCGCTTCCCGGATCAGCTCCCATGCCTTCGCGACGTGCGGCTCGGCGGTGTGGGTCTGTCCGATCGACAGTCTCAAGGTGAGCTTTCCGTCGAGCCTGGAATGGGTGAAATACATCTCGCCGGACTGGTTGACCCGGTCCATGATGCGCTGGTTGACGTCGTCCCCGCCGGTGTGGCGAAAGCAGACGAGATTGACCGGCGTTGGGGCAGCCAGTTCGAACTCGGGTTCGGCATCCACCCAGGAGGCGAAGAGCTTGGCCAACCGCATGTGTTCGGACACGAAGGCCTGAAGACCTTCAATCCCGTAATGGCGGATGACGAACCAGAGCTTCAGTGCCCGGAAACGGCGGCCAAGCGGGATGTGCCAGTCCCGGTAGTCGATCACCGCTCCGGAGGCCGAAGCTTCGTTGCGAAGGTACTCCGGCAGCACGCTGAGCGCTCCGATGAGCGGTGTTCGGTCGGCTACATAGAAGGCCGTGCAATCGAAGTTGGTCAGCATCCACTTGTGGGGATTGAATACGTAGCTGTCAGCGAGTTCGACTCCATCGTGGATCCAGCGCATCTCGGGCAACAGTGCCGCCGTCCCGGCCAGCGCCGCATCGACGTGCAGCCACAGACCGTACCGGCGGCAGATTTCGCCGATGGCCCGAACCGGATCGATGGCCGTTGACGAGGTGGTTCCGATGGTGGCGCAGACGAAGAAGGGCCGAAGGCCTGCAGCCAGATCCTCCTCGATGGCTTCTTCCAGGGCCGCGGGGAGCATCGCGAAGGCGGAGTCCACCTCGACTGAACGGAGGTTGTCGGTGCCGATCCCGGCGATGCGAATCCCCTTCTCGATAGACGAGTGCGCCTGGGTCGAGGTGTAGGCAACGAGGTTGCCTACAGTCCCGGTGTGGTTGGTGGTTCGCTCCGTGGCCGCCTCCCGAGCCGCGATTATGGCCGTAAGCGTGGCGCTGGAGGCCGAATCTTGGATGACCCCGCCTCCGGCCCCGGACGACAGGAACGCAGGGGGCAGTTCCAGCATCTCCACCAGCCAATCCATCACCACGGTTTCGAGCTCGGTGCAAGCGGGACTGGTTGCCCACAGCATCCCCTGTACTCCGAGACCGGAGGAAACCAGATCCCCGAGAATCGCCGGTCCGGAAGCGTTGGCATTGAAATAGGCAAAGAAGGAGGGCGATTGCCAGTGGGTGATCCCGGGCATGACGACCCGGTCGAGGTCGCCCATGACCCGGGCGAATGGCTCGCCCGCGGCGGGCGGGTGTTCGGGCAGCAAAGCACGAATGTCGCCCGGTTTGACCTGCGAGAGCACCGGGTACTCCTCAACTCGCTCCATGTAATCAGCGAGCCAATCAATGATCTCTCGGCCCCGCCGCCGAAACTCATCAGCAGTCATGTGCGGAACGTTCACGCCGGTTCCCTTCTCGCGAACCTTCCTGACTATAAGGGAGGGTTGGCGTCTCGCCGACGGAGCAGTCCGACGATGAGGCCTTCGGTCAGGGCGTCCCACGAGGCTTCTATGACATTCTCATGGACCCCGATCGTGCCCCACGATTCGTCCTCAGCGGAGGTTTCCAGCAACACCCGGACCATCGCTCCCGTCCCGTGCGAGGAATCAAGGACTCGTACCCGGTAATCGGTCAGGCGGAGCCTATCGATGTCCGGATAGGCCTCGCGGAGCGCCGCCCGCAAGGCCTGGTCAAGGGCATGGACCGGTCCAACCCCTTCGCCGGTCGTGACTACGCGATTGCCTCCTACGAGCACCTTGACCGTTGCTTCCGCCACGATCTCCTCGTTGGCGCGCCGGTCGGTGAACACCCGGAACGACTCCAGCTCGAAGAATTCTTGTTCCCACCCGAGGGCTCTCCGCATGAGCAGCTCAAAGGATCCATCGGCAGCCTCGAAGTGATATCCCTTGTGTTCGAGATCCTTGACCTGCTCCAGAATGCGAACAGCCGCGTCGGCGTCGACCTCGAGTCCGAGGTTCTTTGCCTCAGAGAGAACACTGGCCCGGCCGGCCAGTTCCGAAACGACCATCCTGGTGTGGTTACCCACCTGGGCCGGGTCCTCGTGCTCATAGGCGTCCGACTTGCGAGCCAAAGCCGAGGTGTGGAGCCCGGCTTTGTGGGTGAAGGCCGAGGTCCCGACATAGGGATGGTGCGGGTCGAGGGCGATGTTCACAACCTCGGCAATGTGGTGGGCCACCGGCCCGAGGAGCTCGAGCCGGCCTTCGGGAAGCACCGGGAGGCCCATCTTGAGAGCCAGATCGGGAATGAGGGTCGAAAGGTCTGCGTTGCCGGTCCGTTCTCCATAGCCGTTGATGCACCCCTGCACCTGGCGCACTCCGGCATCGACCGCAATCAGCGAGCTGGCCACTGCACACCCGACATCGTCGTGGAAGTGGACGCCCAGCTGGCCGTCCGGCAGTGCTTCCTGGATCCGGCCGATGGTCGTCAGGATTTGCGACGGAAGCGTCCCCCCGTTGGTATCGCACAAAACCAGGCGCTCGGCTCCCGCATCGGTCGCGGCCTGCAAGACCCTGACGGCGAATTCGGGATTGGTCCGGAAGCCGTCGAAGAAGTGCTCGGCATCGAAGAACACCCGCCGATCGTGGCTGCGGAGGTAATTTATCGACTCTTCGACCATGCGGACTCCCTCATCGAGGTCGGTCCGGAGCGCTTCGAGTACGTGGTAGTCCCACGATTTCCCGACGATGCAGATAATCTCCGTTTCGGCGGCCAGCAAGGCCTGCAGTTGGGGGTCATCGGCCACCGTGCCGCGAGGTCGACGGGTCGATCCGAACGCGACCAGTGTGGCAGTGGCAAAATCAAGTTCCTTCTTGGCACGATGGAAGAATTCGTCGTCTTTGGGGTTGGCGCCCGGCCACCCGCCCTCGACGTAGTCGACTCCCAGCTCGTCGAGCAGGGAGGCGATGCGCAACTTGTCGCCGACCGTCAGCGAGATTCCTTCCTGCTGCGAACCGTCGCGAAGGGTGGTGTCGTAGATTTCGGTCTTCATGGTGCTCTCCCGGGTACAAAAAACCCTTCGCGGGGCGAAGGGTCGGGCGCACACGGCTATCCGTGTGCGCTACACGATAATGATGATGGCTGCAGGTGCGTACATGGCGGAGCAGTATGACGCATCGAGGTGCCGGCGTCAACAGTACCGGGGGAAGAGAGATAGGGGGTCAGAAAACCGGATCGGTTTCGGTGGTAGCGGGTGTTTTGGTTAGAGGAGTCTGAGAAGGCTGTAGATACCCTGGATGAGTCCGAATACCGGCCAGATCCCCCAGAGCACCCAGCCGCCGATTGTGTTCTTGCGGGAACCGAGGTCGCGATCCCAGATGTAGATGGTGATGGCTGTGTATACGTATGGGACAGAGGCGACAAGGGCGAGTAGAAAACCCCACCGCTCGCCAAGGAGCATGCCGATGCTGCCTGCGATTTGGATCGGTGCCCAGAGGAATACGTCGGCCCAGGCGTACCCCTGGTTGTAGGCGAAGTACGCCTTGGGGTCGGTGCTGTTCGGGTCACCTCCGTAAACGTTTTGGACCGTCCAATCGGACCGGGGGCGTAACACGGCCACGAACTGGAACGCACCAAGGAGGAGTATCAGAACAAGTCCAGCAATTGCTATCAGCCAGGTCGCTGTCGTCACTTCCACGGTTGCTACCTTCTGCTTGACGGGTCGCTCATGAGCCGGAGAAAGTGGTGGCTGCGGTGACGATGGTGATCAGACCGACCACCCCCCATACAGCGAGCATGATGAGTCCGAGGCGGACGTTGCCTGGGTCACCTATGCGGAATCCGCTGCGTTGCATCTCCAGTCGGGTGAGGATTCCTCTCCCTGCGAAGTAGACGTAGACGCTTCCGCCGACCAGACCGAAATAGGGCCAGGCGTCGTGATCCAACAGGAGGAGGACTCCTGCCACCACCAGGATCCAGAGGGTCAAGAAGTCCCAGAGCGCTTCACCTTGGCCATCAGCCCAGAAAACCGGCTCGACCTTCTCTTCCCCCTCCGTGAGATGCAGCTTCTCTGCGGTGCTGGGAGCGAAATAGGACAAACCTTGCCCTCCCCAGGCCAGCAAACCCAGAACAATCAGGACGACACCCCAGACAATCTCCATTGCGTCGTTACCTCCTCACCTGCCATGCCCTCAGCCCGGTCAATAATGCTTCCAAGAGTGCAAGGAAGGTCGATCTGGAGGGTAGGGCCATTCGACCCACGGGACGCACATAACGGCACTTCTAGTGCGGGGCTCCCGGTTCTGGCAGGGCATCGATCGTTCCAGGTGAGACGGTCCCGCTAGTACTCGAAATGAACGCAATCGACCGCCGTTATCCGGATCGTGGTGAAACATGGGCTGGGACAGCGAGGGTCTTTGGGCCCGGACACCCGCACATAACGGCACATGGGGTGCTGGGGGTGGGGCCGCGGTTTCGGATGCTGTGCCAATCATGTTTGGGGGTGCGCGTTCCCCGACCGGCCCTTCCGGGTCACTCTCACGGTCGGGGACGGTTTGTCGAATCGCTAGTGTGAGGGTGAACGAAGGTTGGTGGCGTAGTCGAACAATGGGGTTCCGCGTCCGGTGAGACGGCCGGCATGGGAGATTCCTCCCGCGGTGATACCGTGAGTCTCCTGTTCCAACCGGCAGTACCGGCGATGACTGCCTGGGGACAAACAAGTGAACAAGCGCCTCACCATCGGCTCCATCCTGCTGGCTGGCCTTGGCTTCTTACTTTTTGGCCAGCCGACGGTACTCGCCGACATACCGGGCGGTGACTTGGCCGTCCAACTGAGTAGAGGTCCTCGCCAGGATCCCGGACCTGCTGATTTCGCGTGTGTCGCTTGCCACACCTCTCACAACGGTCGGGCTGATTGCACGAGCTGTCATGAGACGGATCACACCCCTACGGCTGTTGATGCGGAGTGTGTTGCTTGCCACATCTCTCACAACGGTCGGGTTGATTGCACGAGCTGTCATGGGACGGATCACACCCCTACGGCTGTTGATGCGGAGTGTGTTGCTTGCCACATCTCTCACAACGGTCGGGTTGATTGCACGAGCTGTCATGGGACGGATCACACCCCTACGGCTGTTGATGCGGAGTGTGTTGCTTGCCACATCTCTCACAACGGTCGGGTTGATTGCACGAGCTGTCATGGGACGGATCACACCCCTACGGCTGTTGATGCGGAGTGTGTTGCTTGCCACATCTCTCACAACGGTCGGGTTGATTGCACGAGCTGTCATGGGACGGATCACACCCCTACGGCTGTTGATGCGGAGTGTGTTGTTTGTCATAGTCCTCATCTCGGTCGGGTTGATTGCACGAGCTGTCATGGGACGGATCACACCCCTACGGCTGTTGATGCGGAGTGTGTTGTTTGTCATAGTCCTCATCTCGGTCGGGTTGATTGCACGAGCTGTCATGGGACGGATCACACCCCTACGGCTGTTGATGCGGAGTGTGTTGCTTGCCATAGTCCTCATCTCGGTCGGGTTGATTGCACGAGCTGTCATGGGACGGATCACACCCCTACGGCTGTTGATGCGGAGTGTGTTGTTTGTCATAGTCCTCATCTCGGTCGGGTTGATTGCACGAGCTGTCATGGGACGGATCACACCCCTACGGCTGTTGATGCGGAGTGTGTTGTTTGTCATAGTCCTCATCTCGGTCGGGTTGATTGCACGAGCTGTCATGGGACGGATCACACCCCTACGGCTGTTGATGCGGAGTGTGTTGTTTGTCATAGTCCTCATCTCGGTCGGGTTGATTGCACGAGCTGTCATGGGACGGATCACACCCCTACAGACATGGCACTCATACCCGCAGAAACGACGTCGACCTCCATCGTTGACTCCAATCTCACTGCGCCTGTGGCCAACGGGAGAATCGGCGCCATTCCCGTCAATAGGGAGTGCGCTTCTTGCGGCGAAGCTTTCGAGGATCAGTACCTGAAATGGATCATCGGCGTCGGTGGGCTCATCATCCTGGGTGCTGTTTTCTGGGACTCACGAAAGACGCTATTCCCTGGCGGCGGCAATTCCGCCGCTGCAACCTGACAGCGAGCAGCAAGTCCTGGTTCCCGACCGGACTGTCGATCCCACCGGGCGGGGCCGCCGTCGGCGTCGCAGATCCAGCGGGGCGTGGTGGGGATCGCCCGTCTTTGCATTAGCCTCTGGGAATCATGTGGTTCGAACGGAGGGCGGGCGATTGAGGCCCGCCCGAACGAGTGCGCCGGAGGCCGAGGGGCCCCGACGTTTTCTTTGAGGAGATGAAGGTGAGCGACAAGAAGACCGTGTTCTCGGGCATTCAACCGACCGGGGACATTCATATCGGCAACTACCTGGGAGCACTGCGCAACTGGGTGAAGCTGCAGGACGGATACGACGCCATCTACTGTGTCGTCGACCTCCATGCCATCACTGTTCCGTACGATCCGGTTGCCCTCCATCAGAACCGGTTGAACACGGCCAAGCTCCTGCTCGCCGTCGGAGTGGATCCGGCTAGGTCGTTGCTGTACTTCCAGAGTCAGGTGCCCCAGCACGCCGAGCTCTCGTGGATGCTGAGCACCATCACATCTCTCGGAGCTCTCAACCGCATGACGCAGTTCAAAGAGAAGGCAGACAAGGCCGGGAAGAACCTTGGTTTATACGCCTATCCCGTGCTCATGGCTGCCGACATCCTGGTCCACAAGGCTCATGCCGTCCCCGTCGGTGACGACCAGACCCAGCATCTGGAACTGGCGCGGGACCTGGCCGAGCGATTCAACTCCCGATTTGGCGACGAGTTTCCACTTCCGGAGCAGATCACCCCCGAGATCGGCGCCCGGATCATGTCCTTGAAGGATCCGACCTCAAAGATGTCGAAGTCCGATGACGATGCCAACAGCCGGGTTCTCTTACTGGATGATCCGGACACCATCCGTTCCCGGTTCAAGGCGGCAGTGACCGACTCGGGGAGCGAAATACTGTACGACCGGGAAAAGAAGCCCGGCATCTCCAACCTGCTCGACATCCTGTCGCTTTTCACCGGCCGCCCGGTCGACGATCTCGTCCGGGAGTACCACGACACGCAATACGGCCACTTCAAAGTGACCGTCGCGGAAGCGGTGGTTGAGGGTCTCAGCCCCATCCGGTTGGCATTCAAGGCCCTCGAGGATGAAGAGATAACCAGGATCATGGTCAAAGGCGCTCTCGACGCCCGGATGAGGGCGGAGGGCGAGATGGCTTCAGTCCGCAAGAAGCTCGGCTTCGACGCCCGATTGGGTACCGAAGGGTAACTATGTCGGTTGCGTGGGCCGTCTGCTGCAAGGATGGGACGCCCGGGCGGGCTGGCTAGACCGCTAGATCGGGGAAGAGGAACAGGACCAGGATGGTTACGAGATTGAATCCGCCGTGGACGAAGATGGCACGGCTCAGTCTTCCCGACTTCTGCGTTACATAGGCCAGAACCAGTCCTGCCAGGAACGTCTGCACCATGGCAATGGTGGCCCCGGCGGTGCCGTTGGCCCCGAGCACGTGAAATGCCCCGAAAAGGGCAGCCGACAGAATCAGCGCCCGGCGGGGGTTCATGCGCTCCTCGAGGTATCGGAGCAGCAAACCCCGGAACGTCAGTTCTTCGACGACGGGGGTGGCGACGGCGACGGTGAGCACAATCATGATCTGAGTGGGGAGGTCCACGACCCGCGAGATGGCCTCGGTCGTTATCTGTGGGGTTTCGTCGGCGCCCAGCAACTCGGCCAGAGGTGTGAGGGCGAAGGCCAGGGCGACGAGCAGCACCATCCCCAGGAGGATGAAGCTTGCATCGCGGGGACGGATCGTGAGGCCGAAATCGGTGGCGAAGCTGCCGGAACCCCGTCTTTGGCTCACCCAGGCGAGCGCGAGGAGCATTCCAAAGAACTGGGCAGGCAGCGCCACCCAAAACAGCAGTTCGGGGGGGATGCCGACCGCCAGGTCTTCAAGCGATCCTCCCACCCCCAGGGCAATACCGATGGCGGTCCCGGCAAATGATGCAATCAGCCCGGCCAACCACACAAACACGAAGTCGCTGAATCTCCAGCGAAACGAGGGCGGGGCGGATAGGGGCGGTAAGTTCACGGGAAAGAAGAGTAGTTCACAGTTTCCAGTTTCCAGTTTGTCCTGCGCCCGGATGAGCCATCTGTCAGATGATGGGCGGCGACTGCCCGGCGACTTAGCACTGCGATGGAAGCGGGCTACCGTGAGGGTTTCCCTGAATGGCGGAGGATTCTGATGGAAATCGACATCGGCATCGGCAAGTCGGGCAGGCAGGCGTACGGGTTCGACGACATCGCCATTGTTCCCAGCCGGCGCACCCGCGACCCCGACGATGTGGACATCTCCTGGCACATGGACGCGTTCCGTTTTCGGCTTCCCATGGTTGGTTCTGCGATGGACTCTGCCATCAGCCCGGCAACGGCTATTGAGATCGGGAACCTCGGTGGTCTCGGGGTCCTCAATCTGGAGGGCCTGTGGACCCGGTATGAGAATCCTGAGCCCTACTTCGAGGAAATCGCGGAACTGCCGGCGGACAAGGCCACGCTGCGCATGCAGGAGATCTATCAGGAACCGATCAAAGAAGATCTGATCGGACGCCGCATCAAAGAGATCCAGGACGGCGGGGTGGTGGTTGCCGGCAGTCTGACGCCTCAGCACGTGGACTCGTATGCGTCACTCACGGTCGAGGCCGGACTTGATATCTTGGTCGTTCAGGGGACCGTTGTCTCGGCCGAACACGTCTCTACGCGTCGCGAGCCGCTGAATCTCAAGGAATTCATTGCCGGCTTTGCGTTGCCGGTGATCGTCGGCGGGTGCGCGTCCTACTCAACTGCGCTCCATCTGATGCGGACCGGCGCTGTTGCGGTACTGGTCGGGGTCGGGCCCGGGGCGGCCTGTACAACCCGGGCAGTCCTCGGGGTGGGGGTGCCCCAGGCCACCGCCATTGCCGATGCGGCCGGGGCCCGTATCCGCTACCTCGATGAGACCGGGCGGTACGTGCATGTCATTGCCGACGGGGGGATGCGCACGGGCGGTGACGTTTCGAAAGCGATTGCCTGCGGTGCGGATGCCGTGATGATTGGGTCCCCGCTGGCGGGGGCGGCAGAAGCGCCCGGCCGCGGAGCCCACTGGGGTATGGCAACGTTCCATCCGACCCTCCCCCGGGGGGCGAGAGTTCAGGTTGGGAATCTCGGCACCCTCGAAGAGATTCTCGTCGGCCCGGCCCACGAGAACGACGGGCGTCGGAACCTCTTCGGGGGCCTGCGCATGTCGATGGCCACCACCGGTTATGCCGACGTGAAGGAGTTCCAGAAGGCAGAGGTGATGATTGCTCCTTCGCTGCAAACAGAGGGCAAGACGCTGCAGCGCTCGCAACGGGTCGGGATGGGGTAGCAACTCGTGACGACCCGGGACGGTTCCTTTGGACAAGCTTCGACCGGAGACTTCGACCGGGTCCTCGTCGTCGACCTCGGAGCGCAGTACGCCCAGCTGATCGCAAGGCGGGTGAGGGAAGCCCATGTGCTCTCGGAAATCGTGCCCCGCGATATCACGGCGGCCGAGATCATAGCCCGGCGCCCTGCCGGCCTGATCCTGTCGGGAGGACCGGCCTCGGTCTATGCCGACGATGCGTACGACATCGATCCGGACATCCTGGACCTCGAGATCCCGATGCTCGGAATCTGTTACGGCCACCAACTGCTCGCTCATAGCCTGGGTGGCCGGGTTGCCCGCACCGGTAGCGCCGAATACGGCAAGACCGAGCTGACCGTTTCCGACGGAGGAGGCCTGTTCGCCGAACTCCCGGAAACCCAGGATGTGTGGATGAGCCATGGCGACGCGGTGGTCGAGGCGCCACCGGGCTTCCAGGTGGTCGCCTCAACGGCCGGATCCCCGGTAGCGGCCATGGAGAATCGGACCCGGCGCACCTACGGCGTTCAGTTTCATCCTGAGGTGGCGCACACACCGCGCGGTACCGAAATCCTCAAGCATTTCCTGTTCGACGCTTGCCGGCTCCGACCGAATTGGACCCATCATTCGATCATCGAACAGTCCGTGGACGCCATCCGGCGGCAGGTGGGATCGGAGAAGGTGATGTGCGGACTGTCCGGTGGAGTCGACTCATCGGTCGCCGCCGCTCTTGTTCACCATGCGGTTGGTGATCAGCTGACGTGTGTGTTCATCGATCATGGGCTGCTGCGGGCCGACGAAGCCGCGCAGGTCGAGGACACCTTCCGGCGCACCTTCCAGATCAACCTGGTTCATGTCCAGGCGCAAGATCGGTTTCTCGCAGCACTGGCGGGTGTAACGGATCCGGAGTCGAAACGGAAGATCATCGGCGAGACCTTCATTCGCGTGTTCGAAGAAGTAGCCGCCGACCTGACCGACACGAACTTCCTCGTGCAGGGAACTCTGTATCCCGACATCATCGAGTCGGGCACGAAAGACGCGGCAAGGATCAAGAGTCACCACAACGTCGGCGGCCTTCCCGAAGACATGAAGTTCGAGCTGGTGGAACCGCTTCGTGACCTCTTCAAGGACGAGGTGCGGGCGATCGGGAGCGAGCTGGGGTTGCCAGAAGAGATCGTCTGGCGTCAACCGTTTCCGGGTCCCGGTCTGGCTGTTCGCATCATTGGCGAAGTCACCCGGGAACGGCTCGAACTGCTGGCCGCCGCCGACAGCATCGTCCTGGAGGAGGTGCGCCGGGCCGGCCTCTATCGCCAACTCTGGCAATCGTTCGCAGTGCTTCCGGCCATCAAGACCGTTGGTGTGCAGGGGGACGGACGAACCTACGCGTACCCGTTGATCGTCCGGGCCGTGACCAGCGATGACGCCATGACGGCGGACTGGGCCCGGTTGCCTTACGACGTCTTGGAGCGGATTTCCAGCCGTGTGATCAACGAGGTGCCGGGCATCAACCGGGTCGCTTATGACGTCTCGTCAAAACCCCCCGCCACGATTGAGTGGGAATAGCCCTTTCTCTCAAGTAGCTCGAGTGGTCGACCGATATCTGTAATGCCGAACAGGCGACCGTTCAAAGTGAAAGAGGTTCAACTTGGAGTTGGGCAACGACGCAGAGCTCCTGGCGATATTCCGCGAAGAAGTTGCGCAGCGGTCGGCAAATCTGGTGGAGGGATCGACCGCGATGTCGGCCGGTCAACTGGATACCGACCTGTTTTCGATCTTGTTTCGCGACGCCCACACGATCAAGGGGTCTTCGCGGGTCATGGGGTTTGTTGAAATGGGCGAAGCCGCCCGGGTGCTGGAAGCTACGTGGAGGGATATCTCTGAGGGCGTTCTGGCACCGAGTTCCGAGCTCGGTGAACTATTGCGGGCCGTTTCCGCAGAGTTTCTCGGGGCCATGGACGAAGGAATCAACGGACGGCCTGCGGGCCTGCGCAGCGCCGTGGAGGCGCTGGAACATTTCCTCGGCGCTCCGGAAGCACCCCCGACCCGACCTGCGGCCGCCCCACACCGGGCAGAGGCAATGCCCCCGCCACCGGCCGAGGCTGCCCCGACGGTGCAACCATCGCCCCCGTCCCCCGCTCCGGCTCGTCCGGTCCCGGAAATGGGAAGCCCCGAGCTTCTCGATCTCGGTGGCCTGCTTTCCTCCGTTGAGTCCGGTCTGGTGGGCCCGGCCACGCGGGTCGAGACCACCCGGCTCTACCGCTTGATCAATCGGGCCGCGGAAGTACGGCTCGACGCAGCTGCGCTGGCTTCCGCAGTTCAAGCTCTTCGCTTCGCTGTTTCGAGTAATCCGCGAGAGGTTGCATCCCTGGCCACCAGTTGGGAATCTGCGGTTGAGACCCTGGATCTGGCCGTTGAGGATCTGCAGATGCGGGCATTGCAGCTGGTTGCGGCTCCTCTGTCGGAGATCACCGACACATTCCACCAGTTCGTCCGTTACTTGAGCCGTCGTACGGGGAAGCAAATCAGATTTGAGCTGGCGGGCGACGAGGTCGAGGTAGACCGCCAGATCATCGAGCATCTCCGAGAACCGTTGCGACACCTGTTGGTAAACGCAATTGATCACGGCGTTGAGGCGCCGGAGGTGCGGGAAGCCGCAGGAAAATCCGCTTCGGCCACCCTGGCCGTCCGGGCTCAAGTCACCAAGAACAACCTCATCATCACAGTTGAGGACGATGGTTCCGGGATCGATTGGGAGGAAGTACGACGGTCCGCTGCTCAACGGGGATTGATCCCAGCTGATGAAGAAACTTCGGAAAGCGAACTCACCCGGCTTCTCTACGGCGGAGGATTTTCGACGTCGATCGAAGCAACCGATCTGAGTGGCGACGGAGCAGGCCTCGCGCTCGTCGCCGAAACGGCTGAGATGTTGAACGGCGGGATCACGGTGGAGTCACGTCCGGGCCTTGGTACGTCGGTGATGCTGACGCTCCCGGCCTCATGGGCGCTGCAGGATATGTTGCTCCTGGCCGCTGAGGAACGTCAGTGGGGCGTCCCGGCGGCGGCCGTCGTGGCCGCATTCGCTCTGGCAGGGGCCGAAGTACGGCCCGGGAAAGAACGGATGGAGCTCATCCACCAGGGACAACGCCTGCCGATTTCGTCTTTCGCATCGGCCGTTGGCCTCCCGGAGACCGAACCGGTCAACGAAGTCCTCGTATTGGCTACCCGGTCCGGTCTTGTAGCCGTCACGGTGCCCCGGATCGTGGGCAGACGCCAGGTGGCCGTCAAAGGTCTGGGTCCGGTGCTGGCCGGAACCCCGCATCTGACCGGCGCAGCCGTGCTCGGCGGGGGAGATGTGGTCGTCGTCGTCGAACCTAATCGCCTGGGTGACCGCGTACGATCGCTGCCGACCCCGGTCATGTCGCGACCGCGGGTACTGGTGGTGGACGACTCGGCCGGAGCCCGTCAGCTGGTCGGCTCGGTTCTGACAGGTCAAGGATTTGAGACTCTGGTGGCAGCCGACGCCGAGGAAGGTCTGGCCAAGCTTCAGGAGGAGAGCTTCGATGCGCTCGTCGTTGACTACGCCATGCCGGGTTCGGACGGTGTCGAGTTGGTTCAAGCCGTTCGCAACATCCTCCCCTCTCTCCCGGTAGTGATGGTTTCGGCAGTTGCCGAAGAGAAGGACCAGGCCAGAGCCTGGGCGGCTGGAGTCAACGCCTACCTCGACAAAGCCGACCTCCGGCAGGGTTTACTGGCGACCACCCTCAATTCTCTGCTCGACATGCGCAGCGTGCCCCAACCCGGCGAACGAACCGAGGTGAACCGGTGAGGATCCTGGTTGCCGACGACAGTCCGGTCATCAGAGCGGCAGTGGGATCGCTGCTCCGCGAGGCCGGCTATGAGGTAACCACTGCTGAGGACGGCATCGAGGCGATTCAGAAGTTTTACTCAGAACCGCCGGACCTGGTGCTCCTCGACATCAAGATGCCTCGTATGAGCGGCTATGTGGCGTGTCGCCTGATCAAAGAAGACTGGTCGGTTGCCCACATACCGATTCTGATCTTGACCGCTCTCGACTCTGCCGAGGACCGCTACTGGTCGGAGAAATCGGGTGCGGACGGCTACTTGACCAAGGAGTCGCTCGGGGAGGAATTGCTGGCAGCGATCCGCACAGCCCGGGCAACGCGAGCCCTGTCGGAATTGACGACCGGCGAAGTCGAGGCTCAGCAACTCGACCAGGTGGACGTGCTGGCCCGGGTAACAGAGCTTCTGGACCGCAAACTCTTCGATGCCACCATCGTCAATGACATCGTGACCATGGCAACTCGCGCCATGGATTTGCCAACGACGGTGCAGGAATCGCTGTTGATCCTCCGCCGCTTCGTCGACTACGACCTGGCCGGGATTGCGCTGGCTGCGGAGCGGCGCCTGGCGATCCGCGTCGATACCCCCCTTTCCAGGCCGGATTTCGATCACTTCCGTGCCCTGGCCGCCGGTCACCTCGAGCAGCTAGCTTCCATTTCGGTCAGTCCGGAGGAGTTGGGAGTGTGGCGCTCCGGCAGCCAGGAGTTCTCCGACGCTGATGCGGGCGGCGGATGGCCTTCCTTTTTCGCCATGGCTTTGCGATCTCGCGGGCAGGTGCTCGGCATCCTGGCCATCGGTTCGCGACGGCCGGGGATCTTCACCCCCCAGGTGGCGCGGACGCTGCGAATGGTGGAATTCCCGTTGGCGGCGGTTGTCGATTCCGCCTATCACCATCAGAAGCTCCTGGAGCAGGAAGCCCGCCTCAGCCTGTCCTCCCTGTACGGGGATCCAGATTCCTAGTCGCCGGGCACCCATTCTCTGCCCGCCGACGCGGGGGAGTCGGTTCGAACGGCTCAACCTCGCCGGGATACCTGTCGATAGCTCATATGGGCAGCAAACCGGCTGCTCAGCTGGAGGCTGAAGCGTTATGGAGCACCTGCCTGAACTGATAGGTGGCAGTGCCGTAGTGGCAGCGTTGGTTGCCGTCGTTGCCGCCATCCGGGCGGTTCGGGCAGCCCGGGGGCGGGAGCAATTCGCTACCCAGTCGGCCGATCGCGCCAGGCGGATGAAGAACGAGTTCGTTTCTATGGTCAGCCATGAGCTGCGAACCCCTTTGACTTCGATCGCCGGATTCACCGATACCCTCCTCGAATCGTGGAAGAACCTGCCCGGCGAAGAGGTCGATGAATTCCTGACCATCATCAACAAACAAGCCGTACACCTCTCCGAGCTGGTTGAGGACGTACTGGTGATCCCCAGGCTCGAAGCGGGCAGGCTCAGGCTGGACTTGGGGATGTTTGACCTGTCCGAAGTCGCTCACGATGTGACCAATGCGATCCTGCCTCCGGGAACGGCCCGCGAAGCCGCTGTGGCCATTCCCGGGGGTGTTTCGGTGTTTGCCGACGAGCGGCGGGTCCAGCAGGTGCTGCGGAATCTGGTGGAGAACGCTCACAAGTACGGCGGCGACCAGGTCCTCGTCGAGGGCAGTCCCTACGGAGAGTTCTATCTCGTCGTGGTTTCCGATAACGGCCCGGGGATCCCGGAGGAGGATGTCGATCGGGTGTTCACCCATTTCGAGCAGCTTTCGAAAGGCGACGCCCGTTCCGACAAGGGGATAGGGCTGGGTCTCCCGATCGCTCTGCGACTGGCGCGGGCGATGGGCGGCGACCTCTGGTACGAGCATCGGTTCCCGACCGGAAGCCGCTTCTGCTTCACGATGCGGACGTCACCACCTGATCCGACGGCCGATGAGGAAGAAGGTCGGGTCGTGCGGCCCGACGGATCGGTCGAAGTCACCGTCCGCTGACCATCCGGATCGCGGGACTTCCTGCCTGCGGTTACACGCGTGTGATTAGGCAGGAGCAGGCAGGTACCATCGACCCGTGCAATCCTTCGCCTCATCCGACGACGCCCTGTTTGCGGTTGAAGCCGACCCTGCCCAATCGCCGCTGTTCGACTCTTTGAATCCCGTCCAGCGCGAGGCAGTTGCCGCCACCGAAGGCCCGGTGCTGGTCGTGGCCGGCGCCGGATCCGGGAAAACGAGAGTATTGACCTACCGGATCGCGCACCTCATCCGGGATCTGGGTGTTCCGCCTCAATCCATTCTGGCCATCACCTTCACCAACAAAGCTGCCAACGAGATGAAGGAACGGGTCGAGAGGTTGGTCGGTGGGGCCGTACGGGCGATGTGGGTTTCGACTTTCCACAGTGCCTGTGCTCGCATCCTGCGGCGAGAAGCACCTCGCCTCGGCTACCGCTCGTCGTTCTCCATCTATGACGATGCCGACGCCCTCCGGTTGGCCACGATGTGCGTGCGTGATCTCGACATGGACCCCAAGCGGTTTCCCCCGCGCAATATCCGGGCGGCCATCTCCGACGCCAAGAACGAACTGATCGACTACGAGTCCTTCGCCCAGCAGGGGACCGGGTTCTATCACGAGCAAGTGGCCGATGTCTACCGGTTGTATCAGCAGCGCCTGCTGGAAGCCTCCGCGATGGACTTCGACGATCTCCTGATGATCACCGTTGAGTTGTTCGGAGCCTTTCCTGACGTTTTGGACCACTACCAGCGTCGTTTTCAGTATGTCCTGGTCGATGAGTATCAGGACACGAACCGCGCCCAGTACACGCTGGTGAGACAACTCACTGCTCAGCATCGCAATCTGTGCGTGGTTGGTGACAGCGACCAGTCCATCTACAGGTTTCGCGGCGCCGACATCCGCAACATCCTCGACTTCGAAAGTGACTACCCGGACGCCCGGGTCGTGGTTCTCGGTCAGAACTACCGGTCGACGGAGGTCATTCTGGAGGCTGCCAATTCGGTCATCGCCAACAACGATGAGCGAAAACCCAAGCACCTCTGGACCGATCGAGGACGGGGTGAGCTGCTGAACCGTTACGAGGCCGAGGATGAACGCGATGAGGCAGCTTTCGTCGCAGAGCAGATCAACGCCCTCGAGGACGAAGGCCGGTTGGCTTCGGATATCGCCGTCTTCTATCGGACCAACGCCCAGAGCCGCGTGCTCGAAGAGGTCTTCGTCCGGTACGGCATCCCGTATGCGGTCGTGGGCGGCGTCAAGTTCTACGACCGGCGGGAAGTCAAGGACGTGCTGGCCTACCTGCGGGTGCTGGTCAACCCGGACGATCAGGTTGCCCTCAAGCGGGTCATCAACGTCCCCAAGCGAGGGCTGGGCGCCACCTCGCTCGGCCACCTCGACCGGTTTGCCCAAGGTCTCGGTGTGTCGTTTCACGATGGCCTGCAGCAGGTCGACGACGCACCGAATCTGTCCGCCCGGGCCCGCAAACAGGTGAAGGAGTTCCTGGCCCTGATCGACGTCTTGCGTGCCAAGGCCGAAGATGGGCCCAAGGTTGCTGTTGAGGCAGTCCTCGAGTCCACCGGATACCTAGCGGAACTCCAGGTCGAACAAACGATCGAGGCGCTGGGGCGAGTCGAGAACGTTCGGGAATTGGGCACGGTCGCAGAGGAGTACGAGATCGGCGCTGAAGGTTCGATCATCGGTGACGAGGCCTGGGACGATCTCGATGGACTGCGCCGTCTGGAGCTGTTTCTGGAGTCGATCAGTCTGGTCGCGGATATCGACGAACTCGAAGAAGGGTCTGCCACCGTCACCCTGATGACCTTGCACAACGCCAAGGGCCTCGAGTTTCCGATCATCTTCATGATCGGACTCGACGACGGGGTCTTTCCCCATGTGCGGTCCCTTGGGGACCCCTCGGAGCTCGAAGAGGAACGGCGCCTCTGTTACGTCGGGATCACCAGGGCCCAGGACCGTCTCTTCATGACCAACGCCTGGAGCCGCATGCTGTGGGGCGGTACCAACTACAACCCGCCGAGCCGCTTCCTCTCCGAGATCCCCGAGGAATTGGTGACCAAGATCGACAAGCGGCAGCGACGAGCCAAATACGAGAGCGAGCCGACCAACGCCCATCCGACCGTCGACGCATCGGAGATCGTGCCGGGGGACCGGGTGCTCCACAACAAGTGGGGGACGGGTGTGGTGCTTGAGATCACCGGCACCGGTGATCGGGCCGAAGCTACCGTCGAGTTCGACCAGCAAGGCCAGAAGCGGTTGTTGCTGGCCTGGGCGCCGCTGAAGAAGGCGTGAGAAGGTAGCGGACGGCAGCAGATTGAGGGGGTGAATCCCAGCCTCTCCCGCCGGCGGGAGAGGCGCGGAGCTGCCGGCAGGCAGCGAAGCGGAGAGGGTGGAGGCCGAACCGGCTGGCCAGCCGGCCTGCGACGGTCGCCTTCTCCCATCCGGCTCGAATCCCCGTTCCGCCCGTGGTCGTACCACCCGCAATCCGACGGCGATCTAGAGGATCTGCGGTTACGGAAGAGTCACGGTGATAGTCAGGCTGCTGTTTTCGGCGCGCCTCTCCGGGGAGTAGGCCACCCCAAAGACCAGGGGGTGGTCGATGCTTGGTTTGGGCTCGGCATAGCCACCGTCTGTGAAGTCATCTCCTGGGCAGGCGTTGATCGTTGCTATGGGTATCTCGGGCGTGCTCAGCAAGTCGGGGAGGTTCGCCTTCTTGTTACTCCACGCGTCACGCCAGCACATGTCGCCCGGAACGCTGTCCTTGATCTGCATGTTGAACGACGCCACCTTTACAGCATCAATCTCGAAATTCCACACACCTGCCACTGCTGATGTCACATCTATGCACGCTGCAGGTTGAGCCGGGGTCAAGGTCACCCGGAAATCGCCGTCGTCGACTGGGAAATCGCCTGGGATGCCAACTTGCCACAAGGTATCATCATGAGACTCGAACCACGCCTGACATGTCAGACCTGGGAACGGCTCCTGGCCCGGCGGTTGTGCCGGTTTCTTTGCCACCGCCGCAACCGGAAACGACATCAGCAGTGCGATAACTACCAGCATCATCATCAGTTTCTTCATCGTTGCCCTCCTTCTTGGGGGCCACTCACTCTTCGATGGTTGCTATCCACACCGCGGCATTCGATCCCCAACTCCCCACCACGATCAGATCGGGTCCGAACTCGACCGCAGCAAACATTAAGTTGGGCCCTTCGGAGATCTTTCCAAAGGTGGTGCCGCTGTGGGGAACTCGACTCCAGGTGTCGCCTCCGTCGTTCGATGTCCATGCCACGGCTGGTCCGAATTCCCCGTTGCTGTCCGAGCCGTTGCCGACACCGACTTGCACATCATCGAGGGTGGCCACCGCCCACATGTCGTCGATTCGGACACCGTCGACTGTTTCGACGAGGCTCCGTTGCCAGGTGATACCGTCGGTGGAGGTCCAGGCGGCGCCGTCTTCATCGCACTGAACCTCACATCTGCCGACTCGGCCAACCGCCACAACGCCGGAACCGCCGATCGCCACATCGTCCATGCGGGCCCAATCCCCGGTGAACCCTGCAGGGCCTTCGCCACCTTGCTGTGAGAATCCGCTGAGGAGCGCTGCCTGGTCGGGCACCCGGGACCAGTCGCGCCCGTCGGTCGACACCCAAACGGCCGCCGGTTGGTCGGGGCCAGCGTTGAAGATGTTACCGCCTTGTCCGACCGCTACCAGTCCGGGTCCGGCTGGCACCACTGCCCACATGGCCTGATCGTGGGGCCCACCGAATACCGTCTCGTTGGGCGGGACTCGCTCCCAGATGATCCCGTCGGGAGAGGTCCAAGCCACCGCGTCTGCCTGGCTGTCCCTCCATTCCAACCCCACGGCCACGAGACCCGACCCGAAAGCGGTGACATCCTTCATGAAGACGTTGACTTGTTCCTCGCCGCCGAAAGCACTTTCGTCGTGGAGAACTCGGCTCCAGGTGATCCCATCCTCAGAGGTCCAAACGGCCGTGATGCCGGCTGTTCCATCCGGCGTGCTGTCATCTCCTACAGCCACGAACCCCGGCCCGCCTGCCGCCACTGCCATCGGGTATTGGTCTCCGGGTCCTCCGAAGACCAGCTCGTCGTGCGGGACTCTCGTCCAAACGCGCCCGTCGGTCGAGTACCACACGGCGGCATCCAGATCGCCACCCGAGCCGTCTGCTCCGACGGCCACCAACCCGGGTCCGCCGATCGCGATGTCTCTGATCAACTGGTCGTCGGAACCACCGAACGCATCCGACTCGACGCGGGTCCACGACATCGCCGGCGATGCCGGAGCCGCAGCCTCGCTCGTGGTGGTTGTGATAGAAGCCGTGATCGGTTCCTCCACATAGGGCGCTTCCGACCCGAAGGGGCCAAGCACAACCGCGGCAGCGATGAATAGCACGACCACGGCGGCGGCTGCGCCGGCGATCGCTAGGCGGTGCCGCGGCGGTTGGTGAACCGGCGTGGCGTGAGGGATCGTGACCTCCGTCGCTCGCACGGTTTCGACGGCGTCATCTACGAATGAACCGAACTCGCGGAGTTGATCGTCAAGGTCATGCATCGCTTGTCACCTCAAGGGTTTTGCGGAGTTTCTGCAGGGCCCGCTCAACATGTTTCTGAACCGAGGTCCGGGCAATGCCCATGACGTCGGCGGCTTCGTCGTACGTGTAGCCGTGGGCTTTGACGAGCATCACGGCGGTCCGTTGTTTGCTCGGGAGGTGCTCAACTGCCGCGGGGAGCGCCGGCTCGAACCAGGACGGGTCGGCCGAAGCCTCCGCGCGGGGGAGTTGCACCGGTCGCCGAAATCCCCAGGTTCCCCGGGTGCGTCCCACTCGGTAGAGGTAGCCAACCGGGTTTTCCATACCGGCGACCCGCTCCCAGTGCTCCCATGCATAGGCGAGGGCCTCTGCCACCGCTTCTCTGCCTTCCTGGTAGCCGTAACGAGCCACCAGGGCCCGCCGCAACCTCGGTTCTGCGCTCTCCACAAACTCGGTGAACGAGTCGATGTACGTGTCTTGTACCGACACGCGGCCCTCCGTGCTTTACCAGTGAAACGGGTCGGTCGGCGTTCCGTACGACAACCGTATGCCAATGGACTTCCGGGGCATAGAGGCATCGGTCACCGAGTGGATCCGTTTTGCGATTGGGCGGGAGCACCAGCGATCCGAGGCGGGCGGCCCCCCAATCGTGTTCGTGAACCCGAAGAGTCGAGCGCTTCCTACACTCGGGGACCATGTCACAAGCCATCGCTCCGCTGCGGCTGCCGTACTACCGCGCTATCTGGCTCGCCGCTCTCTTCTCGAATGTCGGCTCGTTTCTGCAGACGGTGGCGGCCGCCTGGTTGATGAAGGAACTCACCAACTCCTCCGCCACCTGGGTGGGGCTGATGGTGGCTGCCAACCTTCTACCCCTTTTGTTTCTAGCGCTCATTTCCGGGGTGGTGGCCGACACCATCGATCGGACCAAGGTGATGCTGGTCGCCCAGTCCCTGATGGGCTCGGCCGCCGCCGCTATGGCGATTCTCACGGCCACCGATCTGATCACGCCGGGGTTGCTGCTCGGGTTGGGGTTGGTGATGGGAGTGGGGATGGCGTTCAACCTGCCTGCCTGGCAAGCTCTGGTCCCCGATCTTGTACCACGAGGAATGGTCGCCAGCGCCGTGGCCCTCAACTCGGCAGGATTCAATGTCGCCCGGGCGGTTGGGCCGGCCCTGGGTGGAGTGATCGTTGCTACGGCGGGCCCCCAGTTGGGGTTTGGCCTCAACGCCGTCTCCTATGTAGCCGTCATAGCCGTGATCGCGGTGATCGGGAGTCGGCTGGCCCTCTCGGTACCGGAACACACATCGATGACGAACGCTATCGGTCAATCGATCCGGTACGCCCAATTCACTCCAGCGTTTCGCCGGTTGCTGGCCCTGGTTTCCCTGTTTGCGATCAGCTCTTCGGCAGTGCAAGCCACCTTGCCCAACCGAACGAGCGAATTGGGCGGCTCGGAGACCATGTACGGGATCCTGCTGGGCTTCATGGGGGCCGGAGCTTTGATCGGAGCCCTGATCCGCCCGCGGGTGGTCGGACGGTTGGGAGCGCGGTCGGTGCCGGTCACCATCGTTGTTTTCGGGGCAGCGGGGATCTCAGTCGGACTCGCCCCGTCGGCACCAGTCGCCGTCCTCGGGATGCTGGTGGCGGGCGCCTGCTGGGTGCTGACCCTCACCACGCTCAATGCAAGCAGCCAGATGATGGCCCCGGATTGGATCCGCGGTCGGGCAATGAGCCTTTACCTGCTGGCTTTCTCAGGTGTCTATCCAATCGGATCGATCATGTCGGGGGTTTTGGCCGACGGCATCGGGGCCGGTGGGGCAATGGTTGCCTTCTCGACGGTTGCGATAGCTCTGGGCCTAGCAGCGCCTCGGTTCCGGGTTCCCTCGCTGGACGAGATCGACACGCCTGAGTACACGGAAGATCGGCCCGCCCCGCCCCACGTTGATACGGAGGGAGGACCGGTGATGATCGCCAACACCTGGCAGATCGACCGCGCCGATCTGGAGGAATTCGTTGAGCTGATGAGCGAGGTCCGCAACGTACGCCTACGAACGGGTGCGTACCGGTGGCGGCTCTACCGGAACAGCGAAGACCCGCACCGGATCACCGAGGTGTTTGTGTGTGTCTCGTGGGAGGAGCATCTCGCCCAACACCGGAGGATCGACGATGCCTCGGCGAAGCTCATACGCCAGGCACGATCATTCGACCGGGACGGCGGACCGCGCAGCCGCCATCTGGTGGCCGTCGATGTGGATCATCCCGAGTGGGAACCGCTCATCGCCGCTCACGACCAGTACCACCGCACCGACGGCTCGATTCCGCTCAACGGGGGTTGATCCGGCCGAGCCTGGTGAGAGCTATCCCTTGATAGCCAGGCGTTTCTGATCGATCGATTCGAGCAGTTCCCGGTAAGAGACTGCAAACTTCTCGACTCCCTCATCCTCGAGCACTTGCACTAGGTCTTCGTAGTCGATCCCCACAGCTGCCAGCTGCGCAAGGGTTGCACGTGCCTCAGCGATCTCCGGCCCCCCGAACACTGGTGGCTCCGGGTTGCCATGATCCTGGTAGGCCTCGATCGTCTTGACCGGGACCGTGTTGACGGTGTCGGCGACCACTAATTGATCGACATACATGGTGTCCGGATAGGCGGGGTCCTTCGTGCTGGTCGATGCCCACAACGGGCGTTGGATCCGAGCGCCTTGCCCCAAAAGGGCTTCCCAGCGCTCGCCGGAGAAGGTCTCGAGAAAGAGACCGTACGCCGCCCGGGCGTTGGCGATTGCAGCTTTGCCCCGAAGAGCCATGGCTGCTGTCGTTCCAATGCTCTTGAGCCTTTGGTCCACTTCGGAGTCGACCCGCGACACGAAGAAAGAGGCGACCGAGTTGATCCGGGAGAGATCGCCGCCGGTGCGGGCGTAGGTCTCCAGGCCGTCCAGGTAGGCGTCCATCACTTCCTGGTACCGCTCCAGCGAGAAGATCAGGGTGACGTTGACCGAGATGCCTTCACCGATCAGCCGTCTGACGGCCGGGATTCCGGCCGGGGTGGCCGGCACCTTGATCAGCAGGTTGGGCCGGTCGACCCGTTTCCACCAGTCGCGGGCTTCCTGGATCGTCTCCTCGGTCTCGTTGGCCAGCAGAGGGGAGACCTCAACGGAGACAAACCCATCGGCACCGCCCTTGTCTTGCCACACCGGCTTGAGTGCGTCGCACGCGTCACGAATGTCCCTGGTCACCAGCGCGGTGTAGATCTCGATGGTGTCTGCGTCACGGTCGACCAGTTCCTGCAGAGCCGCGTCGTAGTCGGCCGACCGTACGATGGAATTGGCAAAGATGGTTGGATTTGAGGTCACCCCGGTGACGGCGGAACCGTCGACCATTGCGGCCAGACCCTCCGGTTCGAGTAGTTGTCTCGAGATTTCGTCCATCCAGATGCTCTGACCCTGAGCTGCCACCCCGTGGATATTGGACATGCGGTCTCCCTTGCGTTGAATCTGGTATTTACAACCGTAGCGGCCCCCAATTCTTCCGTTTTGGCGTCCGATAAGGGCGAATAATCCATCTTCTGGACGCCAAAACCGTCTTCGGGGATCTCGCGCATCGGGATTGCGGTAACCTCCGGTGGCTATGCCGCGCAGGATCCTCATTGCCAAGCCGGGACTGGACGGACACGACCGGGGCGCCAAAGTCATCGCCCGGGCGCTTCGCGATGCAGGCAATGAGGTGATCTACTCAGGGTTGCATCAAACGCCCGAGCAGATCGTCGAGACGGCCATCCAGGAAGATGTCAACGGTATCGGTCTCTCGGTGCTTTCCGGTGCTCACATGACGCTGTTTCCGAAAGTCGTCGAGCTTCTAAAGGAGCGGGACGCGGCCGACATTGTCGTGTTCGGAGGGGGGATCATCTCCCAGCAGGATTCGGCGGCGCTGCTCGAGGCGGGTCTGGTCGGGATCTTCACCCCCGGGACACCTTTGAGCGAAATCACCGATTGGGTGGAAGCCCACATTCCAAAACGCTGAGGAGAGATCGTGGATCTACTGGAGTATCAGGGGAAATCGTTGTTCGCCCGCATCGGGGTGCCGGTGCCGGACGGGCGTGTGGCCACCTCACCGACCGAAGCCCAGCGAGCGGCCGAGGAAATCGGTGGGCGGGTTGTGGTGAAAGCCCAGGTGCAGGTGGGTGGGCGCGGCAAGGCGGGAGGCATCAAACTCGCTGAGAACCCGCACGAAGCCCATGAACATGCTCTGGCCATCCTCGGAATGGACATCAAAGGCCACACCGTTCACAAGGTGTGGGTGGAGAGCGCCTCAAACATCAAAGCCGAGTATTACGCCTCCTTCACCCTGGATCGTTCGGCCAAGAAACACCTGGGCATGATCAGCGCCAAAGGTGGCGTGGACATCGAAGAGGTGGCGGCCACCCAGCCGGAAGCCGTCGTCAAGGTCTATATCGATCCGGTCATGGGGCTCACCAACTGGCAAGCGACGGAGATGGTCTATCGAGCCAAGCTCGACGCCGAGGCTGCCCGCGGGGCCGTTGCCCTCCTGAAGAAGCTCTATCAGGCGTTCGTCGAGTTCGACTGCGACCTGGTTGAGGTCAATCCGCTCATCCTCACCGAAGAAGGCAGCGTTGTTGCCCTCGACGCCAAGGTCGCTCTCGACGAGAACGGGTTTTTCCGCCATCCCGATTTCCCGGCGCTTGCCGACGAACATGTCGTCCCGCCGGTTGAGAAGATGGCCAAGGAACGAGATCTGAACTTCATCAAACTCGACGGTGACGTTGGCATCATCGGCAATGGTGCCGGGTTGGTCATGTCGACGCTCGATGTGGTTTCGCTCGTTGGGGGCAAGGCGTCCAATTTCCTCGATGTGGGTGGCGGTGCCGGCGCCGACACGATCACCTCTGCGCTTGAAATCCTCATGCAGGACCCATCCGTCAAGAGTGTGCTTATCAATATCTTCGGCGGCATCACCCGGTGCGACCTGGTCGCCCAGGGCATCCTCGAAGCGTTTGAGCATCTGGAGCTGCCCTGGCCTATCGTCGTTAGGCTGGACGGCACCAACGCCACCGAAGGCCGGGAGATCCTCACCAGGGTTGAATCGGAGCAGCTCATTCCGGCCGCCACCATGCGAGAAGCGGCGGAGAAGGCCGTTGCACTGGCGAAAGGGGAGGGGGTCTGACATGGCGATTCTCATCGACACATCAACAAAGGTCGTCGTGCAAGGCTTGACCGGCAAGGAGGGCCAGTTCCATGCTCTCCGGAATCGGGCCTACGGCACCAACGTTGTGGCCGGCACCCGGCCCGGGAAAGGGGGCGAGGAAGTAGCCGGTATCCCGATTTTCGACACCGTGGCTCAGGCCGTCGAGGGGACCGGAGCGAACACATCGTTGATCTTTGTGCCTCCGCCCTTCGCTTCCGACGCCATCATGGAGGCAGCCGCCGCCGGGTGCGCCGTGATCGTCTGCATCACCGAGGGGATCCCGGCGCAGGACGAAGCCCGCGTATACAACTACGTCAGGCAAACGAGTCCCGGCACGGTGCTGATCGGCCCCAATTGCCCTGGCTTGATCTCGCCCGGTAAGTCGAACGTGGGCATCATGCCCGATGAGATCACCCTTCCCGGCAACGTTGGAGTTGTGTCGCGCTCGGGCACTCTCACCTACCAGGCAGTGCACGAACTGACCATGTTGGGCATAGGGCAGACCACGTGTATCGGCATCGGCGGCGATCCGGTTCCCGGCACGAACTTCATCGATGTGCTGTCTCGCTTCCAGGCCGATCCGGACACCGAGGGCATCGTGATGATCGGAGAGATCGGTGGAGACGCAGAAGAACAAGCTGCGGCCTACATCGACGAGCATGTCACCAAACCTGTTGTTGCCTATGTGGCCGGGGTCACCGCACCCGCCGGGAAGAAGATGGGCCATGCCGGCGCCATAATCTCCGGATCGAAGGGAACTGCCCAGGCCAAGATGGAGGCCCTGCGGATAGCCGGGGCGGTGGTACTCGACGACCCCACCCAGATCGGCCGTGCCATGGCAGATGCATTGGGATGATCCGGCGAAGGCTCGAAGCTCGCCGGTAGCCGGCTGCGCCCGTGTCTGAGCTGCTGCTCGGCATATCGCTCGGCTTCGCTGCCGGTATCAGCCCCGGACCGCTCAGCGCCCTCGTGGTGACCACCGCCCTGCAACGGGGAGTGGCCGCAGGCGTGCGGGTGGCTATCGCCCCACTGTTGTCCGACCTGCCGGTGGTGGCGCTCAGCGTGCTCGCAGTCGGTGTCTTTCCCACCGGGGTTCTGCCCTACGTGGCGGTCGCCGGAGGATTGTTCGTGGGAGTGCTGGGAGTCGATACCTATCGGAAGGCTCCCCGCGCCTCATTCGAAAGCCGGCAGGTCGGGAGTCGGGATCTCCGGCGCGGATTCATCACCAACATCCTCAGTCCGCACCCCTGGCTGTTCTGGTTGGGCGTCGGTGGGCCGCTTCTCGTGTCCGCCTGGGACAAAGGATCCGGCCCGGCCGCCGCTTTCCTGCTGGGTTTCTACGGTCTGCTGGTCGGGAGCAAGCTCTTCCTGGCGTGGGGGGTGGCCTACGGCCGGGGTGTTCTGAGCCTGGTCTGGTACCGGCGGATCCTCGCCGGTAGCGGAGCGTTGCTGGTGTTGCTTGGGGGAGTGTTGATCTGGCAGGCCGCCGCCGGACGCTTCGGCTAGAGGCCCTGCGGATCGGTTGAGTCAAGTCGTTCTTCAGAAGCCTTTTCGAGGGGCCGCAGCACCAGCCACGAGTAGGTGATTCCGGCGGCGTAGAGCCCAAGCATGGCCGCGAAAAGGACGAGAAACCCGGTGTCGAAGCCGAACCTCTCCCGCACCAGGCCGGAGGCGATCGGTCCTACGACCCACCCGGCGGCCCACACCATGTTCTCGGCGGCGGCCAGCGAGGGACGCCATCCTTCCTTGACCTGCTCCATCGTGAATGCGGCGTAGATCGGATTGGCTGCGTTCATCAGCGCCGACCTGACGAACAGGGCAATGGCCACGGCGGCGAAACTGCTCGAGAAGCCGAGCATGGCGATGAACGGAAGTGACAGCGCTTGGACCAGCACGATGCTGGCGACTTTGCCGAGCCGGGCAGCGATGAGCGGCTGGGTCATCACCGCCAGCGCCATGCCCAATTGTGACCAGGCGAAAACGGCTCCGAGAGTGGAGAAGTCCACCCCGAATTTGCCTTCCACGAAGATGTTCAGGAAGGGGATGATCAGTCCCGCTCCGAGGCCGATCAGAGCGTTGGGCGCCAGCAGTTTCAAGAAGATGGGGCGGGCGGCGCGAGGGATGTGCCAGAGCGCTCCGTGACCGGGCTCGTCCGGTCTGACCTCGGTGACGCTCCGTAGCGGGACTGCCGCCAGCATGTAAAGCAGTCCCGACAGAACGACGGTCCATTGGATCGCCTGGAGGCTCTTCGGGTCGATGTCGGCCAGGCGGGCGAAGATTGCAGGCATCTGACCGCCGATCAGACTTCCGAGGAAACCGGCGACCAGGTGGGCGGCGAACTGGGCCGAAAACAAATAGGTTCGGTTGGCGGCAGGTTCCAGGGCGGTCATCAACGGGGAAGGGACCACCCAGAACGCCATCCCACCCACGCCCACCAGCACCACGGCCAGGATCACCAACGCGGTCTGTTCGACGAACCCGAGCACCACCAGTCCGGTCCCGGCCACCACCGCCGCGATCCGGAGTGAGCGAATGAACCCGAGTCGCCCGGCCAGCCGGGCGACCGGCAGGGCAAGGATTATGGCGACCATGTTGGGGATAGCGTTGGCGGCGCCAACCAGTGAATCGGAAAAGCCGAGGTTCTCAAACAGGAAGTTGAGGTACAGCCACGTGACCGAAAAGGCAAAGCCCCACAGGAACGCAGACGCAAGGAATCGGCGGGAATCGCCGGTGAAGGTGCGGAGCTTGGACAAGGTTTGCACGACCGCAAATTGTAGGGTTCCCAACCTGTTCCCCGATCGCCGCGATCCCTAGACTCGGCACGAGTCGAACCGAGGGGGATGTGTGGGTTATGTGATTGCCGGTGTCGTGGTCGTCGTCCTGGTGCTGGCGATCGTCGGCATCTACAACAGCCTGGTCAAACTACGGAACCGGGTGGACAACGCCTGGGCGCAGGTCGATGTTCAGCTGAAACGGCGCTACGACCTGATCCCTAATCTGGTCGAAACGGTCAAGGGTTATGCGTCGCATGAGAAGTCGACGTTCGAGCAGGTCGTCGAAGCGAGAAATCGGGCACTATCCGCAGGGACCGTTGAGGAGCAGGCGCAAGCCGAGAACTTCCTCACGGGAGCGTTGCGGCAACTCTTTGCGCTCGCCGAGGCGTATCCGGATCTGAAAGCCAGCCAGAACTTCTCTGAACTGCAGGCGCAGCTGTCCGAGACCGAGAACAAGATTGCCGTGTCACGACAGATCTACAACGATTCCGTGCTGACGTTCAACAACAAGGTGCAGACGGTGCCGTCCAACATGGTTGCGGCTTTGACCGGGTTCTCGGTGAAACCGTTCTTCGACGCCCCCGAAGAGGCAGAGCAGGCGCCGGAGGTACGTTTCTGAGACGGATCGGCAGGCTCCGCTCTCTCGGTTTTGTCGCGGTTCTCGCGGCCCTGTTCTCGTTGCTCGGGGCTGCCCCGGCGGCGGCCAAGTCCTTCAATCTGACCAACACGGATGTGGAGGTTGTCGTTGAGTCCGACGGATCGGTTTCGGTTACCGAGCACATCACCTATGACTTCGACGGGGTGTTTGCCGGGGCTTGGCGCGACATCCCGCTCCGTTCCGGAGAGCAGGTCGTCGACGTTCAGGTGGTCGAGGGGGGTGTCGTCTACCAGCCTGGGGCACCGACCGAACTCGGATCCGCGGGCGATCCCGGGACCTTCGGGGTAGAGCAACGGGGCGGCTTCGTCAGGGTGGTGTGGCATTACCAGGCTTCCGACGAGGCCCGCACGTTCACGGTCGGCTATCGGCTGCTCGGGTTGGCAATCGCCTACGACGACGTGGTCGACGTCAACCTGAAGGTCTGGGGCGATCAGTGGGATCAACCGCTGGGACACCTCTTCGCGACCATGGATCTTCCCGGCGACCAGGTCTCCGGAGACGTTTTGGTCTGGGGGCATCCGCGCTCGGTGAACGGCTCGACGGCGTTGGGCGACGATGGGGTCTCACCCAGTCTCACCGCCGAAGGGATCCCCTCCGGCCAGTGGGTTGAGCTCCGGGTTGTGTTCCCCCGCTCCGACCTGGAATCAACCGGCGGAGCGACGGTGATAGCCGGGGACGGCTTGGATGAGATCCTCGGCTACGAAGAAGCGCAGGACAGCCAGGCATCGACGGATCGAACCCTGCTGACATTCTTGGTGGTGACGCTCGCCTTATTGGCCTTCCTGCCTGCCACCGTGGCCGTGCTTTTCATCTATTTCCGTCATGGGCGTGAGCCCGTTGTGGCCTATGACCGGGAATACGAGCAAGAGCCACCATCGGATCATCCACCCGCCGTGATCGGAGGCCTCCTGCGGCAGGGTCCGGTCGGCACCGAAGACTTCGTTGCGACCATGTTCGATCTGATCCGCCGGGGAGCGCTGCGCGCCCAGCCGGTAACCGTCGAGAAGAAAACCTGGATGGGTCTCCGCCGCGAAGACGTTTCCGATCTCGAGATCGGGCTGGCCGATGTCGGTCTTGCCGGCGGGGCCGTCGAACGACCCGTGATGGAGATTCTCGAACGAGTGCTGGCGGATGAACCGCTTCCGCTTACCGAGTTCCGGCAGGCGATTCGCGACGACGCCGCGGCCAACGCCACTAGGTACGACAAATTCGAAAGCGAAGCTCGCAAGGAACAGGTCCGGTTGGGTTTGCTGGATCGGAGTGGTGGCAAGCCGCTGGCCTGGGCCATCGGGAGCCTTGTCATCATGTTTGCCGTGTTGTTCCCCTTTTGGAACGCTGTGGCCGGATCGCGTTGGGCGCCCTTCCTGGTGCCCGGGTTGGTCGGCGCTTTCGTCATCAACGCAGCGATCGTGGCCGTCTTCGGGTTCCGCCAGACGGGTTGGGTGAAGCGCTCCGACCAGGGTGCCTTGCTGGCGGTCCGGTGGCAGGCTTTCAAACGTTACCTGCAGGATTTCAGCCGACTGCATGAGGCACCGGCTATAGCCCTCGACCTGTGGGATGAGTATCTGGTCTACGCCATCACCCTCGGAGTGGCCGACGACGTCCTGGAAGCCGCTCGTATCCACGCCCCGGAAGAGTTGGCCCAAAGGAGCAACATCTACTGGTACGGAAACCACGGGTTCTCCGGTGGACATTCCAGCAACGCCCTGGCCGGATTGCAGTCGGCGCTGACCGGCGCGTTCGCCCCGCCCAGTTCGTCCGGTGGCGGCGGTGGCTTCAGCGGCGGCGGAGGAGGAGGAGGCGGCGGCGGTGGCGGAGGCGCCTGGTAGGACGCCCTCGGCGTGCGCACTTTGTACTTTGTACCGGGGAGGGAAACGGATATCGAGGCGCTGTTTGCCCCTCAGTCCTCGCTTTGCTCGGACAGCTCGCCCGTCTGCGCCGGGGGAGCACGTTGTGGCCCGGCAGGGGCGGGGCGCCGGTTCAATACGTCCTCCCTGGCCGGAGGTGGGGGAGGTGGCCGATTGCGGTGAGCAATCGGTCGGAGGGGGCAAGGGCTGTGGGCTGGTGGGTTGGTTGCCCCCTTAGTCGTCGCCTCCGGGTGGGTCGACATCGATAGCGACAACCGCGCTTTCGCCCGGGATCATGGAGGTCCCTCCCAGGCGTGTGCGCCGCACGCCGATCGGGGCGACCGGGTTGGATCGATCGAGGTAGGCGTAGATGATGCCACCGACCAGCATCCAACCGCCCGCAGCCAGAAACATCGATGAATAGCTGCCGAAACGGATGATGGCGCCGAACGCCGGGCCGCCCAACAGGGCGCCGACATCGAACAGACCCGTGAAGATGGCCATGGCCGAACCCCGGTCTGCTTCCGCAGCCCGCGACACCACCATGCCCATGACGATCGGGAACGCATACCCGTGCCCGGCGCCGCACAGCACGCCGGCGACGGCAACCGCTCCTGCACCGGTTGCAGAGGCCAACACCACGAATCCCAGCACCATCGAACCCAATGCCGGGTAGAGCACCCGCTTTGGACCCACCCGGTCGGGTAGCCAGGCAGCGAAAAGGCGCAGCCCAATCGCGGTGGCAGCATAGGTGGAGAAGAAGAGTCCGACCGATCCGATGCCGGTGTCGATGACGAACGTCTTGAGGAACGTGAAATACGCCGTGAGGGCCAGCGAGAACACCAGGGTCACCCACCACAGCGGCAGGAGGTTCTTCTGCAGTACCGATGCAAGGAAACGTTGGGGTTGCTCTCCACTGCCTCCAGGCGTGTGCGATTCGGGAAGTGGCAGCGAGAGGAGCAGCGACAGGATCCCGAAACCCAGTACGACGACAAAGAAGATGTCGAAATCCCAGCGGGCCAGGATGATGTCACCCAATACCCCCCCGAGGGCGATGGGCAGAATTCCCGAGATCCCGAAGAGGGCAATCCCTTCGGTGCGGCGGGTGGCAGGAACCTGGTCGGCGCCGTACGTGAAGAGGGCGGTGAAGAGCAGCGCCTCGGCGAACCCGTGGGTGATTCGCACAGCGTAGAGCCAGATCCCCACCTCGCCGACCGTCAGGTAGAGGGCCAGGACGGCCACGTTGACGACGTTTCCGAACAGGATCACCGGTCGCCGGCCACGCTGATCCATCGCCCGACCGACCGAAGGCCGGACCGCGATGGAGGCAACGGCGGTCAAACCGACGATCAGGCCGATTTCCACCTCCCCGGCGCCGAGACCCTTCAAGAACCCCGGGAAGTGGAGGAACATCGTGAAGGCCATGCCCTGGGCCATGTTGGCCAGCCAGGCAAAAACGAACGGTCGGGTGAGAAGTCGATCGGTCACGGATGCAGATTAGGGGTGTTTGGTTGGCGTCACGTTCGCCGGTGTACCGTATGCAGTCGTCAGTCGTCAGGAACGGGGGAGGGGCTCATGGAGTATCAGCTGCGTATGTACCAGGTCAAAGAAGGCGAGATGGAGACGTTTCTCGGCATCTTCCCGGCTGTCGTCGACGCCCGCCGGAGGGCCGGGTTCGAGGTGGTGGGCGCCTGGTCGATCCCGGAGGCGAACCAGTTCATCTGGATCGTTGGCTGCGAGGACGGGATCGAGTCGGCCTCCGAGCGATACTACGCCTCGGAGCACCGCAAGGCCATCGAACCCGAACCGGCGAAGCTGTTGGAGACCATCGACACGCGCACGATGGTGGCGGTCCCGGTCTGAATCGGGCGATCTGCCGGGCGTCGATGCTGACCTAGTATGCGCTGAGAGACGTCAGGAAGGGTCTGCGTGCTGCCCGTTGCGGTGTTGGTATCCGGTTCTGGCTCCAACCTGCAATCGCTCCTCGATGCCTCCAGGACCGACCCCGATTTTGGCGCCCGGATCGTGGTGGTCATATCGGACCGGCCCGGGGTTGGAGCTCTGGCCCGGGCCGCAAACGCCGGCGTGCCGGCGGAGGTTGTTCCCTGGGGTGATTTCGAGGATCGGCAGGCCTTCTCGATCGCTATTTGTGACATCGCCCGGCAGTACGGGGCGGAGGCGCTGCTCCTTGCAGGGTTCATGCGCATTCTCTCCCCGGCCGCCGTCGATCGCTACCCGAACCGGATCATCAATATCCATCCCGCCCTCTTGCCCGCTTTCCCCGGCGCTCACGCAGTGCCTGCGGCACTGGCCCACGGCGTGAAGGTGACCGGGGTAACTGTGCATTTCGTCGATGATGAGGTGGACCACGGGCCGATCATCGCTCAGCGGGCGGTTGCGGTAGAACCCGGCGACACCGAAGAGGCGCTCCACGCCCGCATCCAAAGTGAGGAACATCGCCTGTTCCCGCTGGTGGTCAAGGCCTTTGCCGCCGGGCGTTTACGGGTTGAAGGCCGCCGGGTGATCTGGGAGGAGACATGACGCGTATCCCGATTCGCCGGGCGTTGATCTCCGTTTCCGACAAGGGCGATCTGGTCCCTTTCGTTCGCGGCCTGATCGAAAGCGGAGTCGAGATTGTCTCTTCGGGCGGGACGGCCCGGATCCTGGAAGACGCCGGATTGGACGTGACCAGTGTCGCCGCTGTGACGGGCTCTCCCGAAATCCTCGGTGGTCGGGTCAAGACGCTCCATCCCTCCATCCACGGAGGGATACTGGCCGACCCGTCCAAACCGGAACATCGCACTGATCTGGGTCGCCATGGGATACATCCCTTTCAACTGGTGGTCGTCAACCTCTACCCGTTCGAGGCAACTGTGGCCCTCGACGATGTGACCACCGGGGAGGCCATCGAGAACATCGACATCGGGGGGCCCGCCATGATCCGGGCGGCGGCTAAGAACCATGCTCATGTCGGGGTCGTGACCTCTCCCGATCAATACGCCGAGATCCTGACGGCGGTTGAACATGGCGGCCTCGACGATGAGCTCCGCAAGGAACTGGCCCGGACCGCTTTCTATCGCACCGCTCGTTATGACGCCGCCATTCTCCGGTGGTTGGAACCCGACCAATTACCGTCCCGGCTCATCCTTCCTTTGGAACGGCGGCGGGTCCTGCGCTACGGAGAGAACCCGCACCAGACGGCAGGTGCCTATGAACAGTCCGGGGAGGACGGGTGGTGGACCTCGGCCGTCCAGTTGCAGGGCAAAGAGATGTCTTTCAACAATTACGTGGATACCGAAGCAGCCTGGCGCCTGGTGTGGGAGTTCGAAGGACCGGCGGCCGTAGTCGTCAAGCACACGAACGCCAGCGGGGTAGCCGTGTCGGATTCATTGGTGGAAGCGTTCGAAGCCGCCTGGGAGTGCGATCCTCTCTCCGCTTTCGGGAGCGTGGTCGCCCTCAACCGGCCGCTCGACGCTCCGACCGCGGAGGCGATGGCCGAACTCTTCATTGAGGTGGTCATCGCCCCGGAGGTGACGCCTGCTGCCGCCGGCGAACTCGCAGGCAAGAAGAATCTGCGGGTCTTGCGGGCGCCGGCTCCCCATCCAGGTGGCATCGACATGCGTCGATTGGACGGTGGGTTCGTGGCCCAGGCACGTGACCGCATGGTTGAGGGGCGCGAGGATTGGCAGGTCATGACCTCGAGGGGCCCGACCACCGAAGAATGGTCCGATCTGGAGCTGGCGTGGATCGTTGCCGCCCACACCAAATCCAACGCAGTGGTCATCGTCCGCGACGGAGCAGCCATCGGGGTCGGGGCCGGAGACCAGAGCCGGGTGGGAGCCGCTCAACGCGCCGTACTGCGCGCCGGTGACCTGGCGGCGGGTGCCGTTGCCGCCAGCGACGCGTTCTTTCCCTTTCGAGACGGGATCGACATGCTCGCCGAGGCCGGAGTGACGGCCATCGTCGAACCCGGCGGCTCGAAAAGAGATGAAGAAGTAATCGTCGCTGCCGAACAGGCAGGCATCGCCCTGGTGTTCACCAGAAGGAGGCATTTCCGACATTGAGCGCACTAATACTGGATGGCAAGTCAGTGGCGGCAGCGGTTCGGGACGAGGTGGCAGAACGCGTTTCCGCTCTGGCAGGAAAAGCAAAAGTCCCCGGGTTGGCAACGGTGTTGGTCGGTGACGACCCCGCCTCGCATGTGTATGTCCGTAGCAAGCGCCGGCTCGCCGAGAAGGTGGGCATCAATTCCCTGCACCATGAGCTCGACGCCGGGACCAGCCAGGCCGACATTGAGGCTCTGGTGCTGCGACTCAATGCCGACCCCGCGGTCGACGGAATCCTGGTGCAACTCCCGCTGCCCGGTGACCTCGACGACAAGCGGGTGACGTCGCTCATCGACCCGAACAAGGATGCCGACGGGCTCCATCCGTACAATCTCGGTTTGCTGGCTCTGGAACGGGCTGTGCTGGTTCCGTGCACGCCGCAGGGAGTGATGCGGATTCTGTCTCACTACGGGATCGACCCGTCCGGGAAGAGAGCCGTGATCGTGGGTCGTTCATTCCTGGTCGGCAGGCCGCTGTCGATGCTGCTGGCTGCCAAGGGGACCGACGCAACGGTCACCGCCGCCCATTCCCGGACGCCTGACATTGCCGCCGTTGCCCGTGAGGCGGACATTCTGGTGGCAGCCGTCGGTGTCCCCGGCCTGATCGGACCCGATGCCGTCAAGCCGGGGGCAACGGTCATCGATGTTGGCATCAATCGGACCGAAGACGGGCTGGTCGGCGATGTCCTCTTCGACGACGTGAAAGAGATCGCCGGTGCTATTACCCCGGTGCCGGGCGGGGTCGGTCCGATGACGGTGGCGATGCTCATGCGCAACACCGTGGCAGCTGCTGAACGCAGCATGGGATAATCGATCAACGAACACACAACGAAGGAGTCCTCATGGCATCGCCGATCACGATGGGTCCCACCGGCGTACAGGTACCCGACGACCCCATCCTTCCGTACATCGAAGGGGACGGTATTGGCCCCGATATCTGGCGGGCCGCTCGACTCGTGTTCGATGCGGCGGTAGCCAAGGCCTACGGCGGGGAACGTGAGGTCGCCTGGATGGAGGTACTGGCAGGCCAGAAGGCTTTTGACGACACCGGCGAGTGGCTCCCGGCCGATACGGTTGACGCCTTCCGCACCTACCTGGTCGGTATCAAAGGTCCTTTGACGACACCGGTCGGTGGTGGCATCCGGAGCCTCAACGTCGCCTTGCGCCAAACGCTCGACCTGTACGTTTGTCTGCGGCCTGTGCGCTGGTTCAAGGGGGTTCCTTCTCCTGTCAAACAACCCGAGTTGATCGACATGGTGATCTTTCGGGAGAACACCGAGGATGTCTACGCAGGCAAGGAGCTCGAAGCCGGCACCGATGATGCCCGGAAACTGCTTGCGTTTCTCCACGATACCTACGGATGGGACATCCGGCCCGACAGCGGCCTGGGCATCAAACCGATTTCCGAAACAGGGTCGAAGCGTCTTATCCGGGCAGCGATCCGGTACGCCCTCGACAACGGGCGGGACTCGCTCACGCTGGTCCACAAGGGCAACATTATGAAGTTCACCGAGGGAGCCTTCCGCAGCTGGGGATATGAGCTGGTTGCCGAAGAGTTTTCAGACGTGGCGGTCAGCTGGGCGGACTCGGGTGGCGACGCCGGCGACAAGTTGCTCGTCAAGGATGCGATCGCCGATGCGTTTCTCCAGCAGATTCTCACCCGCCCGGCAGAGTACGACGTGATCGCCACGATGAACCTGAACGGTGACTACATCTCGGATGCGCTGGCGGCCCAGGTAGGTGGGATCGGCATTGCCCCGGGTGGGAACGTCAACTACGACACCGGCCACGCGGTCTTCGAAGCCACCCATGGGACGGCACCGAAATACACCGGCATGGACAAGGTGAACCCGGGCTCGGTGATTCTTTCGGGAGAGCTGATGTTCCGGTACCTCGGATGGCAGGAAGTGGCGGATCTCATCGTCAACGCCATTGAGGCAACCATCGAAGACAAGATCGTCACGTACGACTTCGCCCGCCTGATGGAAGGGGCAACGGAAGTGAAGACCTCCGAGTTCGCCGCCGCCATCGTCGAGCGCATGTGACGAATTCATGAGGACGACGTGATGGCAGATGAGGTGAAGCGAGAGGGCATCGGGGTGATTGCCGACGTCGTTGTCGACGTGGCCGACCTCGAGCGAGGGGGCACCTTCTGGTCGCAGATTCTGGGGGTCGAGGTTGCCTTCCGTCACCATCAGTTCTGGTGGTTGGGCAGACAACACGAGGGCGCTCCGAGCCTTGTCCTGCAACGCACAGACGAGGAGAAGACCAGCAAGAACCGCGCTCATGTCGATCTCCAGGTTGCGGATCTCGAGGCGGCGTTGACGCGTGTCGAGGAGCTGGGGGGCCGCCGGTTGCGGGAAGTCATCGAACCCGAGTACTCGTTGTGGGTGGTGGCTGATCCCGACGGAAACGAATTCTGTCTGATTCCCCCTCCGGAACCGTCCTGAAGGTGAAGCCGAACCGGCGCTGCGATCTCGATCACGTCGCCCTGGCCGTTCGGGATGCCGTGCCGCCCCGCGACCGGCTGATTTCTGAACTCGGAGCCACTCTGGTCTCCGGCGGCGACGCGGCCGGGTTCCGGGCTATGCAGATCAGGCTCGGTGACCTGACCACGGGCATGACTGTCGAGCTGCTGGAACCATGGAACCTCGATCGAAGCGATTTCCTGGTCAGGTTCCTCGATCGTCACGGAGATGGACCCCACCACCTGACCTTCAAGGTGCCCGACCTGGCCGCCGAGTTGAAGCGGCTAGAGGAAATCGGGCTGCATCCGGTTGGGGTCGACCTGTCCGATGCGAACTGGCGGGAAGCGTTCCTCCACCCGCGGGATTCTCACGGAACGGTGATTCAGCTGGCCGAGTCAGAAGTCTGGCGGTTCGAGCTGGCCTGGGATGCAGCCCGGGCCGGTGAGCCGGCCGGCCGACGCTGGTGGCCCGAGCCGCCGCCCCGGGGAGCCGTTCTCGGCGGTGCTGGAACGGGTGGTGATGGTGTCTGACGACGTCGGACTGACGGCTGGGTTCTTCGTCGAAGTACTGGGCGCCGAAGTCGCCGCCCACGATGCCGATTCGGCTGAGCTGCTTTGGCCGGGTGGTCGGATCAGCCTGGAGGCAGGGCCCCTGCCCGGGATCCGCCGCCTCGAAATGAGCGGGGCCGGAGCGTTCGATCGCGTCGTCGCCGGGACATGGATCGTGGGAAGTTAGTCCAGCTATCAGCTATCAGCTATCACGAGAATGGGCTGACTGCTGACTGCTACCACAGCATGACGTAGGTCAGGATCGGATCGGCGGTTCTGAATCCCGTGGCTTCCCGGAAGTCCCACAGCTCCACCCATAGGTTCACCCCGTCCTTCCTGGTGAACATACCGGCGTAGTGGGGCAACCGGTCGTCATCGGTGAGGGCAAGCACGCCACTGATACGGCGCTCCAGCAGCCGGACCTGAATCTCGGCGGCCAGACCAGCGTGAGGACTGGTTTCTGCCGGGAGGCTGAAGTAGAGCGGTTCGATGTGTTCGAACCGGAAGGCGCCGGCGGTGAGTGAGGTCTCGTCGTAGAGCGGATCCTTGGAGAGGACCTCACGGGATCCGGCCGGCGCCCACGGCTTGCCGCTCGCCAGCGATGCAGACGCTCTTCCCAGCCACTGCTCCACCCATCGTGTATGCGCGGCAGGAATCCAATTCGAGCGTCCAAGCACGACCATGGAGACGGCCTCGGCCATGTCCTCGCCGGCTCCGGTCCGCCCGTAATCAGTTGAGGCCTCGATCGTGGTGGGGAGAAACCACGAGGCCTCCAAGGGGTCGGGGTTCTGATCGATCCAACCGACCGATGCCGCAAACGACTGCACAAGGCTCGAACCCGCGGCCGGATCGACCTGCTCGACCTCGCCGGCCAGTGCCGCCTCGACGTAGGTGGCCTCGAGAGCCCGGTACTGGGCGACGTGGGCGAGTTCGTGGATGAGAGCCCTGGTCAATTCGAGGCGAGTGGTGTCTTCATCGTTGGGAGCGAAGGTCCGGTCGACGAGGTAGATGTCGGGTCCCTTGGTAAATGCGACTGCTTTGCCGATGGCTTCCTCACCGCCGACCGATTGGATACGGATGAGGTTTCGGGGCTGCCCCTCTGCCGACAGGGCTGCTGGAACTTCCTCAAAAGCCGCAGCGATCAGCTCGAGCTCACGCTGGTCTGCCGAACCGGTAGCTCCCAGCAGGGGTATGCCGCCGATGGTTCTCGTCCAGGTGACGTCTTCGAAAGGCGGGGATCCGAGGCGTTGAAGCAACTCCGGGTCGTCCATGTTCAGATCTATGCCGAGGGTGGTTGATGAGGGCGTCTGGACGGAGCCGTTGTCGGTAGTTGCAGCCGGCAGCAGGCCGCACGCCGTCAGCGATAAGGCCGAAATCAACGAGATAGGGAGGAGCAAACGGCGCACGGTTCCTTGATAGCAGGACTGGCGGTCAACTTGCTTCTCCGGCGGCCGAGGGCCACCGTGGCGGGACTAGCCTTAACCCACAGGACCGACCAGCCAAGGAGTGTGGGTATGAGCAAGGTCACGGTCGTCGGGGCGGGCAAATACGGGTCAACTACGGCCCAGCGTTTGGCAGCGATGGACATCGTCGACGAGGTGGTGATGACCGACATCGTCGAAGGTCTGCCGCAGGGTTTGGCCCTCGACATGAATCAGTCCCGTCCCGTCGAGAAGTATCGGACACTGGTCGTAGGAACCAACGATTACGCGGACACGGCCGGCAGCGACGTCGTGGTGATCACGGCGGGATTGCCGAGAAAGCCCGGCATGAGCCGGATGGATCTTCTCGAGGTGAACGCCAAGATCGTCAAGGATGTGACCCAGCAGATCATCAAGTTTTCGCCTGAGGCAACTCTGGTCATTGTGACGAACCCTCTCGATCAGATGACCACTCTGGCGGCTGAGGTTTCCGGATTGCCGCATAGCAAGGTCCTCGGCCAGGCAGGCATTCTGGACAGTTCCCGTCTCGCCCACTTCCTGTCCGAGGCTACCGGCGTGGACATTCTCGAGGTTGACGCTCTGACTCTGGGAAGTCATGGTCCGACGATGGTCCCGGTCCCGTCGCAATGCTCGGTGGCCGGCAAGCCGCTCACCGACTATCTCAGCGAGGAAGAGATTCAGGCCATCCTGGATCGGACCCGTGGCGGGGGAGGCGAGATCGTCGCTCTACTCAAGACCGGCAGCGCCTACTACGCCCCCTCATCGGCGGCTGCCAGGATGGTGGCGGCCATTATCAACGACGAGAAGGCCATGATGCCGGTGTGCGCGTGGGTTTCGGGTGAGTACGGCATCAACGATGTGTACCTGGGTGTACCGGCCAAGCTCGGCAAAAACGGTGTTGAGGAAGTCGTCGTCATGGATCTGACCGACGAAGAAGTCGCGGCTCTGGCCGAGGCTGCTGCGGCGGTGAAAGAGAAGGTCGACGAACTGCACCAACTCGAACTGTAGGTCGGTCGCCTCTCAGCGCCGGGTCGGACGCTCATCGAGCGCGCTTGCAACGAGCGAGGGCGTATAGTTACAGCTGTGTAGTTATCCCGTTTTGAGGAGGTATCCCGATGAACAAAGGCGAATTGATCGATCAGGTTGCGGCCGATGCCGGCATCACCAAAGCCGCTGCGAAAGTAGCAGTCGACAGCGTCTTCGGTTCGATCACCAAGGCGATGAAGAAGGGCGACCGGGTTCAGATCGTTGGATTCGGATCGTTCGAGTCGCGCAAGCGCCAGGGACGCAAGGGCATCAATCCTGCGACCGGTGAATCGATCCGTATCAAGACCCAGTTTGTGCCCAAGTTCTCGGCCGGCAAAGGCCTGAAGGACGAAGTCGCCAAGCGCAAGAAGTAACCGGACAAGCAGAGCAAAGGGGCGGTCCACGCAGGGCCGCCCCTTTGTTATTGGTCTTCAGAAATCGATGTCGAGGGCTGCAACGGCAGAAGCCCAATGGCCCAGAGCAGCCTGCTGGGTCATCAACTTGGCCATGTTGCCGTTGACCTTGATCTTGCCCGTCATGAAGGCCATCTGGGTGTTGAGTTCACCGCTGAAGATGGCGCTGGTCGTCTCGTAATTGCTGGTGATGGTGACGTCGGCGTTATCGAGTGCGCCCAACGACTGAACAGGTTCGTCGCTGGTGGCGTCCAGGTAGAACTTCACTTCGCCGTCGGGGGCATCGCTCACCACGAACTGCACGCTCATGTCGGCAGATGCCTTGAAGTCCTCGTGGGCGCGCAAGGTATCCGTTACCTCTTTCGCCCACTCCTCCGAAAGAAACTTGACTGCCATCGAACGTCTCCTTTGTTCTCCACAGCGGTGTGTTGACGGAGCCAGAGTAGCAGTGGGCGAAACACCGCCCGGAGGGCGGCGGTTGCCTCGTCGTTCCTTGCGAGGCGGGTTCGAATTGGGCGCGAGGCACAAGAAGTGAGGAAGTGTGGCCTAGAGAATTCCGGCGTCTTTCAGCACCTTTGCGATTGCTCTCTTGTCCTTGGGCGGCACGGGTCGGAGCGGTTTGCGCAGATGTCCCGGTCGGAGCCCGGTCATTCCTGCTGCGGCTTTGACCCCGGGCACCCGGTACGCCTCGACCGCGGTCGAGAGTCTGGTCAGTGTCGACTGGAGTTCGCCGGCGGTCAGGAGGTTTCTGCGGGCGGCCGTCACCACCCGGCCGGTGAGTTCCGGCAGGTAGTTCGAGCTGGCGGTGATGGCTCCATGGGCTCCCGCAGTCATGCAGAGCCTCACCGCTTTCGACGAACCCGTCATCAGGACGAAGTCGTCGACGGTTTGCTCTGCAAGACGAGTCATGGCCACCGGATCGCCGCCTGAATCCTTCATGCCGGTGATGTTGGGATGCCGGGACAGTTTGATCGCCGTTTCCACGGGGAGCGTGTAGCCGGTCACCGCCGGGACGGAATAGAGAAAGACCGGAACACGGGCGGCGTCTGCCAGATCTTCGAAGATACGCGGCCACTGCTGAGTGGTTGCCGCGAACCATCGTGGTGGGGGTCACCACCAGCACTGCATCGGCACCGCCCTCGGTGGCTTCTTCGGTCTGGGCAAGGGCGGAGCGAGAAGATTCGCCGGCGATACCGGCGAGCAGGAAAGGCCGTTTCCCCAATGTACGTCGGGCGGCGTCGACCAGGAAGAGGCGGTCGCCGGTTTCGAGATAGGGTCCTTCTCCCGGTCGATCCGCCGATCAGAAACCCCTTGATTCCTTGTTGGTTGAGGGCCTCGAGGTTGTGGCGGTGGGCGTCGAGATCGATGTGGCCGGATCTGGTGAAGGGGGAGATGAGGGCGGTAACGAGGTGGGGCAGGGTTTTCATACCGACGAATCTACCCGGCGATCTGATTAAGGGCCTGCTACCAGCTTGATCTCACTGGGGAGTAGATTCCCCGAGCCCGGGCGGAACCGGGTTGAGCGGGCATCCGCCGATGACCTGAGGCGTCGGGAGCAAACCGCACGCTGAAGGCGGACATCTGGGCCAGGTTCGTGGTCCGGTCGTCGCCCTCCTGCCAGCTGCCGCCGTTGTTGTTCTGGTGGTTCCACCAGAGCAGGCGGGTGTCGCCCGCCGATATGGTTGCCCTGTCGCTTGTCGTCGGCTATCGGGCCGTCCCGAGATGTCCGTGTCGTCCTCAACGATTGGATCCAGGAGGTAGGCAATCTCAAACCCGGTGATGGTGAAGAGGCGGGGGTTGGAGGGCCCGGCGCCCTTGGGTCCCCAGACTCCGGCAGGCACGATGATGAGCCGCAGATCGCTGACAGTCGTACTCGGAGATCTCAAACTGGGGCGGGTTCACATAGCTGATGTCGGGCGGGATCGGGTAGACGGGCTGATCGTCGATATCCCCGTCGTCACAGGTGGTCGGCGGGTCTTCGGGATTGGGCGTCAGCGGGTCGGTGTCATCGTCGATGAAGTAGTCGGCGGTTGAGGCGGCCGGGCTGCAGCTGGCCACGAGGTCGTCCGATGGGTTCGACATGAGGTTGGTATTCCACACGACCGTGCCTGACGGCGCTCCGGTCGGTCGGGCTACCGAGGTCCACACATTCGTTGGCATCTCGTGCGGATTGACCGGGTTCGGGGTGCGGCCGTCCGAGTAGGCCAACCGGCCGAGGTGGTCGGTGGCGGTCTTGCCTCCGATCAAGCCGTCGTACACGGATCCGGCGATGTTGCCCGACTTCGAGACCACCTGGTTGCAGGGAACATCGTCTGCGACGGAGTCGCACCGAGCTGGGACCGCGGTGCATGGATCATCGGCAGCGGCTGCCAGGCAAGTAATGGGCCGGTCTGCGCCCAGCATCATGTTGAAAGTGAGTTCGTTGCTCCCACCGCCTCCTAGTCCGTCCACCCGGGGAACCTCGAGATAGTTGCAGACGCCGCTGCCGGATGCGGTGGAGGGGTAATCGTTGCATTGGTTCTCGGTGAACTTGATGATGCCGCCCGGGAACCCGGTGCTGACGCCGACCGGGAAAGATCCCGGTTGAGACCGAAGTGAATGCTCCGCAATAGGCTTCCTGCAGGATGCCGGTGCTGTCGGCGCCGAGAACTTTCCCGAACCGGGTTGGGGCCTCCTGGCGGAGACTGACCCTCATGATGCTTGCGCTCGGAACCCCGTTGTACACGGCCGGGGTTTCCACCTCGAGAACGAAATCTCCAGCTATCCAGGTCGAAACATTGCCGACCCGGGTGGTCGGTGTGCCGGGAGTGATCATGTTGAGGCCTCGCTGATTGGGCCGGGCGAAATCTGCCGCTTTCTGCGACCGCCATGGCCGGATTCGTCCGGCAACTCGGCCGCACCGGCCAGGCAGGCCAGGTCCACTGCCCGTTGCTGGCTGCGCGCCTGCTGGAAGAACTCCGACGTATCAACGGCGAGGGCGGTGGCTCCGATGAGAAACAGCAGGATGACGGCCGTCCACACGGCGGCAATGCCGTGCTCCTGCCGGTGCATCTGCCGGGACATCATGGTTCTAGCCTCGAAACGGCCTGGGCGGTGAGATCGACCTCGAAGGAGAACAGAATGAAATCGAGCCGGAAGTCCCGAACGACCAGCCTGACCTGGGCTCGATCATCTGTGGTCGGGTCCTGGCCCGCGCCACCTCCGAGAGAGATGCAGTAACCGACCGGAGAGTCGACGACCGTGATGCCGCCTCCGGTTGTTGCGCTCTCAGTGACGGCACCGCTCTCGATGATCGCCGAGCATCCCGATACGTCGCTCCACCGGATGCTGGCGGCCAGAACTTCGCCGCGAGCGATCGGGTCGAGAATGGCGAGCGAATCCGACGTGGTCGCGGCATACCGGGCGGCTTCCCGGGCGGCGTGATCGAGGACGTTGTGAACATTCCAGGCGCGGGCTGTGGTCCATATGCCAAAGGTGAGCATCAACAACATCGGGAGCACGAGGGCGGCCTCAACGAGCGCGGCGCCGCGCTCACGGCGCGGTGGCTTCTTCAGAAATCGTGCTCGTATCACCGTTGCCTCCCAGGGGACTGCAACGATCCCACCATTCGGTCCGTCGGGATCGTTCCACCCACACCGCATGATACCGCATAGAGTGGTCGAAATGAAGACAAACTCTCACTCTCCGTGGCGTCGGACAACCTACAGAGTTATCGGCAGAATGACCAGACGGAATGAGGGGTTTTCGGCTGTCGTTGCCACACTTGAAGGCTCCCGGCGGCTACTCCTCGATGTTGATCACCGTGGCTCGGGTTGCCGTCGAAGTCGTCGTTGTAGGTGATGTTGATGGCAGAACCGCTCAGCTTGATGTTGTAAGCGATGATGCTGCCGTCGAACGTCGAATTGTCGGCGCCGCTCATATCGATGTTGCCGAAGGGCGCATACTGAATACCGCTCCAGACGTGATTGGAGCCACTCCACGTTATGGCATCGCGGTTGCACGACGCTGTTGCGTTCCGGTAGGTACTGAAGAGGGCCAGCCCGCTTGGATCGTACGGGCCGTAGTTCGGATCGCTCGAGTCCACGATGGTGTTGACGGTATTCGTCCCCGTCAGGCTGATCTGCCCCGTAGCGACGATGGTTACATGCTCGCCGCTCACCCGGTTGAGGCTGACGTTGCCGTCGACGTAGTAGAGGCCTGAGGCGAGACTGACATCGGACCAGCTCTGGTTGGTGGTGAAATCGAAATAATCGCTGCCGGCGGCGGAGGCGATGGTCGAGCCGGGGGCATAGTCGCCGATCTTATACTTGACCGGATAGGGCGGAACCAGGGCAACGCCCTGCGTTGGGTTGGTGCCGGGGGCCGACGGGGTCCCGTCTGTTTCGAAGAAGTTGACCCCGGAGTGCTGCACCGAGACCGCGGCCGTGACCGGTCCCCAGACCTCGCTCGGCGAGGCGACATTGCCGTTGATCTTCAACTGGTCGTTGGAATGGATCGCGCCTTTGATAGTTTGCGAAGACCCGGTGAGGCTGAGGTCGACAGGCCCGCACGTGGTGAAGCCTGCGAATAGGGCAAAACCGCCCGATCCGGTAGTGATGCTGCAACTGGCAACGGCCTGGGAACTGGCGGTTATCGTGTTGGCCCCCACCGTTTTGGCAAACCCGCCATCGATGGTCGACGAGACCACGACTTCGAATCGACCGCTGCCCAGGTCCGTGAGCGTCACGGAGTTCGTTGTGCCGTTGTTATCGAACCCGTTGGCAGCGGCCGAAGCGATGCCGGCCGCCACAGGATCCCGGCCGTTGCACTCTGCCCACGCAGCGGCCAGGGATGCCTGGTCTGCGGCGTTCTGCGAGTCGCGCTCCTCATTGAGTCCGCGGCCTCCATCGACGCTCAAGGCAGCGACTCCCAACACGAGCAACATCGCAACGGCAACGACGACCAGAACGGCGCCGCTCTCATCTCCGTGGAGTCTCCTCATTCCATCCCCATCCTCTGCTCTTGCCCCCGTTGCGGGTGCAGCCTCGTCTGATTCATGGCGTCGTCGTTGTTGTGGTGGCGGGTACACAACCCGCGGCGAATATCGTCGACGTCACCGCATGGGAGAGCGTGACGGTGTCACCGAGAAAGATCTTGCCCACCGGAGTGATCATCGGGTAGTCGTGGTCAACCGTGACGGTCGCCGTGCAAGCGACCAGGTCGACTGCGCTGGTCACATCACCAGGGGTTATGGCGATGTCGTCGACGCTGTCGACAACCCGCTGCTGGACGTCGCCGCCTGGAAAGTAAGAAGCGAAAAGAGCACCCTCCTGTGCCGCTTGAACAACGGTGATATTGGTGAGGAGCGCTCGAGAGAAATCGGTTATCCCGAGCACCAGCAGGAGCAGAAGCGGCAGCACGAACGCCATCTCGACGGCTGCTGCGCCTCTTTCGCTCAAACGGCCGCTCATATCGACCCCTCGAATATGGAGCGCCGATCCGTTGAGGACACGTTGATGGTTCCCAAGAACGGGCCGATGAACGGAATGCTCGAAGTGAACGTTGTGGTGACCGTCACTTCGATTCGATCACCTAAGGCGATGTTGTCGGGGTCGGCCTGCGCCCCGACCGGGCAGGTCTCGATGATGGTCCCGGTTGTTCCGTTGTCGTAGTTGATGGTGATGTCGGCGTCATCGAAAGTGACAATGATTGCCAGCTCGCGAGCTGCTTCTCGTATCCCGTCGCAATCGGCGAAGCGGGGGACCGGCGGGGTTGCCGTAGGGCTGATCCCCGTTGCGGATCCATAGCGAGACGCTTCGCGGCTCGCTGTGTTGACCGCTTCTTTGGTGGCCACGAACCGACCGATTTCGGCTATGCCAAACAGGATGAGCAGCAGGAGAGGTAGGACCAATGCGAACTCAACGAGGGATGCCCCTCGATCGTCTCTGCTTTGAAGTCGTTGCCCCCAACGCACTGTTACGCCGCCTCCCAGCCTGCACTTTCAGAGTTGCAGAATCGCTGTGCAACTGCAACTGCAACTGCAACTGAAGCCCCTCTTGACAATTGAGAGTCAAGTTGTGAACGTGATCTTCTTCCGCCTACGTTCTGTGGTGATCATAACGCCCAGGGCGGTCGTATGAAGTGGTGAATCTGGTCGGCATGTTCTGACTAGTCAATGCACGCAGATGTGACACAGGTCGGGAGATCAGATCGGCCGCCGCGGCGGGCTCAGGCTGTTTCGTCGACCAGGCGCAGCACCTTGACGTCACCGGGTTGGTAGGGCTTTATCTTGCCCCCCGTGCCGCTGCAACTGGCGTCCGGTCCCAACCAGAGAACCTTCCCCGACAGGTTCTTGAGGGAGTCGGAGGGGTTCAAGAAGTCGCTTGATTCGTTGGGATCTTCCAGGGCGATCAGGTAGAAGCCGACCACCTTCACCGGATCACTATTACCGCCCGGCAGGTTCAGGGGCTGCCCGGGTCCCCAGTCGACCTGAGCGATGATCGGGATGCGGCCCAGCCGCGGTGAGTCGCACTTGGCGACCGTTTCGTTGTAGTAGTAGGTCCGATCCGGGTCGATGCCCGACCAGAGGCCGTGTATGTCAACATCCCATCCCGGAGGTTGCCCGAGGCTGCCGAGGCCGCCGCCGGTGATTCCGGAGAACGTACCCGGACTGCCGAGCACGTAGTCGGGATCGAGGATCTCTTCAGGGGTGTCGCCGTCGAGAATTCGGCCCGCCAGGCTGCTGAACACAGAACTCGTGGTCGGATTCTCAAATCGTCCATCTACTGCGGCTGCCCCGTTGCCCCGGGCGATACCGTCGGAGAGCTGCCCGGTGGAGACGCCCTGATCCTGATTGACAATGGTGCACGGCCCGGAGAACGGAGCGCACGCGGTGAGCGATGCGGGCGGTACTGCGGTCTTGACCGGCAGGAGCTGCGCCTGCCCACCTATGGCAACGTTGCGGATGAACCAGACGCCGGCGCCGGTGCCGTCCTCGCGGGGCAATTCCAGGGGCCGGCAGTTCCCGTTTGCACAGAGGCTGCCGGTCTGGAGTTCACCGTCGAAGCCGCCGCCGGGGATGGCGCCAAACGGAAGATCACCGATGTGGAGACCCTGCACCTTGCAGAAGGCCTCCTGGGTTATCCGAGTGCTGTTTGCCCCGAGTACCTTTCCGAATTGGGTTGGGGCTTGTTGGGTGACGGTCACGGCCATCTTGGTTGGCTGTCCTCCGTAACCGGCCACAATGGTCACGACGTCGCCGCTGCCGTTATCGAGGATGGCCGTCTTGGCCACCAGGTCGATCGTTGCCGGTGCACCTGCCACCTCGGACCAGTTCTGTCGGGCAATGGCAACGGCATGATCAAGGGCGTCGCTCGGAGATTGCGGAAGATCCCTCACCCCGGCGAGGCACGTCATGTCCGCAGCGGATTGCTCCGCCGCTGCTTCCCGGTAGAAACCCGAGACGTCCACCGCCAGGGCGGCTACCCCAACCACGAAGAAGGCGGTGATGGCCGTCCAAATAGCGCTGAAGCCGAGTTCTCCTCTGCCCCGGTGGATGAGGTTCCTCATCTCAGCCCTCCCAGCGGGATACCGCCGATGCCTTGAGGTCAACGGATATCGTGAAGAAGATGAAGTCCATCCGGTAGTTGTCCCAGCTCAATTGCACCGCGACCTGGTCGACATCGGGGATGGCGCCCAAACCGCAGGGAGCGCTTCCCTCGGCTATGCAGACGGTGGTGACATCCGCAGGCACAATGGCAGAAGCTTGCAGCTCCTGGTCGGCAACGGCTCTCACGATTGCAGCAGAGGTCCCGCCCCAGGGGACCTCGGTCGCTCCGTAGCGGGCGGCTTCCCGAGCAGCGTGGTCGAGTGTGCTGTGCACGTTCCAGGCCCGGGCCGTGGTCCACACGCCGACGGTGAGCATCAGCATGAGAGGCATGACCAACGCAGCTTCCATGAGGGCGGCGCCGCGGTCACCGGAGAAGAAACGGCCGGGTCGTTTTGAGTCTCGAGACCTCATGTCACTCCTCAGCTCATTCGACCACCCAATAAAGGTGCTCGATCAAGCCTCCCAGCCTGTGGCAGGTCCTGCCACGCAACAGTCATCGGCGGTCGGCGAGAAAACTTGACGTGGGTTTTCAAGGAGCAGACCCTCGGCCGGGCATGTGCAGACGGGGACCGTAGTCGCGTTCCCTACTTGAGGAGGTGCACCGGGTTGCCGACGATGTAGGCCTTCCAGGTGGTGGTGTCGTTCACGTTGTTGGAGTAGTTGTAGTTGAGCTTCCACCAGCAGTTGGGGCCGCAGACGTAGCTGCTGAGGGTCATCTCCAGTTTGATCCAGTCGCCGTTGTAGTCGTTGGCTCCGCCGTCGTTGTTTGCAAAGAAGCGGCAGGGAGCCAGAGTGGTGGGACTCGACCACGAGGCTGTCTCGCTGGTCCGCACGCTCATCCGGCAGCTGGCGTAGGTATTCCAGACTCCTGCTCCGGCGGGAGACTTGATCTCGACCCAACCGCCCGGGTTGGCTTCGCCGGGATCGTAGAGCTCGACCACGAAGTCCTTGCCCGAGTAGATATCGCTCACCTCGGCGAGGTAGAAGTCGCTGGTCGTGCCGGTGGCATTGTTGTAGAGGGACATGTCGCCGAGCCCGTAGAGTCGCGATCCGTTGGTCGCCCGCACCGAGTAACGGTTGAGCCCCGACCAGCCAGCGTCGGCAGACGGGTTTGGAGAAGCGAGCGGATCGAGCGCTTCGATCTGCAGAACGTAGAGTCCATCTGACGGCGGAATGACCGGGCACCAGGTGTCCCACGTATAGGGGTCGCTCTCCGGCACCTGCGGGGCCGGGGCCCAGTCCCTGGTGCAGATTGCTATGTTGCCGTTGAGGTTGAGCGGAGAAGGATCCGGGGCATACAGCGTGGTCCGCACCGTCTGACCGCAGTCCGCATTGCTATCGCCCCACGCCTCGCACCCGCGGTCGCCGGTTCGCCAGTTGTCGTTGGTGGTTTCGGAGCCGGAGATGTTGTGATGGACGATGTCGAGGAATTGAATCGAAAACTGGACGCCGGCGGTTCCTTCTATCCCGTAGAGGTACCCGCCTCCCCTGGTCGACGTGGCCGGGTTCCTCCATGAGACGTTTTGGCCGCATCCGGCGTTTCCGCTGCCCTGGCCGTCCTCGCAGTAGGACGAGTAGGCGTCACCCATCCGGGTGTCGGTGTATCGACCGTGGATGTTCGCCCAGAAGTTGGGCTGGCCCGTGCAGCCGGGCTCATTGGGGTCGCAGCTGTTCCCGAACTGCGATTCAGGGCTCCCCAGGGGCAGGGGCGGCACATATTCGGCGACGGCGCTACGAGTGATCGTCTGATTCTGCCTTCCGAGCACGCGCAGCAAGAAGGTGTCAACAGTGTCGCTGATTTCAACTTCGATCTGGTTTGGCTCACCCCAGATGAGTCCGTCGGTGACCGTGATGGCAGCGTTGTCTGCTCCGTCGACGTAGCCGTTGCTGGCTGCCACCTGCAAAGCTGTGGGTTCGGCTTTCGTCGCGTAGGCCTGGGGCATGTGGATCACCCCGGCGAGGGCAGCCGACTCTGCGGCTCTTTGGATACGAGTCGAGTTCAGGTAGAACCAGCCGAGATCGACGGCGAATGAGGCCAACCCGAGCAGCAGCACCAGCACGAGCGCCACAAACGGCAGGATCGCACCTTGCTCGTCTCGTATGGCCGGTTTCCTCATGGCGTTGCTCCCCTCATGTCATTCCACATCCGGCTCGAGCTGGAACACGGCATCCTCTGAGAACGGTCCGGTCGGGAAGGACAGGAATCCGGTGATGTATTGATGGGTGAATACCACTCGTACGCCGAGGCGGTCCGGACACTCCGCCGGTACAGCCGGGCAATTGAGCCCGACGGTCACCCTGCGGCCGGTTGCGGTCCAGGATCCGATCAGCTTGTTGCCTGCCGAGTCGTAAATGTTGATGTTGTTCGTCGGACCAGCACAGGTGAAGTAGTTGGTTGAGGTGTCGACCACACAATTGTCGACCGGGTCACCGTTGGCCTTGGCTTCGAAAACCCAGATGGCCTCAATTGTGGAATTATCCAGATCGGCGGTTGCCTCGGCAATCGCCCCCAAGATCAGCGTGTCGGCGTCGACCGCGTCGCCGACGGCGCTGCCCACCCGGGCGCCCTCTCGAGCGGCGCTGGAGACATTGAGGAAGTCCAGGAACACAAATCCAAACTCTGCGGCTCCAAACGCCAGCAGGATCAACAACGGGACTACGAGAGCCGCTTCGATGAGGCTGGCCCCTCGTTCCGACTTCGTCCTCCGCCGGAGAGAGAACCAGCGCCGCTTTCTCATGAGAACACCCTCGGCTCGAGGCGCATGATCGTGTCGGAAGTCCAGACCGACGTGCTGGCAAATAGGCCCGTGAACCACTGGTGCGTCAACGTGATCGACACTTTGATCCGGCCCGGGCTGGGAGCGGTCACGTCGCGAGTCTCCGGCAAGTAGTTGGGGGCGGCATAGGGAGGCGCGTAGAGGGGTGGAGCCCCGGCGTAGGGATCGGGGCAGGGTGCCCATGCGCAGGTCGGATTGCCGGTATAGGCGTACGTGGTGGACGGCCCCCCGTCCGGGTCGGAAACCACCACATTGGTGATCGCCCGCAAATCGCCTCCGGTGAGGGCCTGTTCGATGGCGGTCAGGACCTGCATGTCGGCGGCGATGTCGTTGGCGGCGGTCGCCCCGGCCCTGGCGCCCTCGCGGCTGGCATGGCTGATCGTCAACCAGTCCTTGAAGGCCAGGCTGAATTCGGCGATTCCCATGACCAGCATGATGATGAGCGGGAAGACCACGGCGAATTCGACAATGGTGGCGCCCCGCTCGTTGCGTTGTCCAAACCGGCTCCGCATATAACTGCTCCAAATGCGCGACGCGCATCACCCGAACTACTCCAGGATCATCGGCAGAAATGCCAGTTTCCTTAGCGGAATGTTGAGGATCTGAGGAGCGATGTGAGCCGCTCGATGCGGCTGCCGGCGAGCGGGAGCCGCTACGGATTCGGGTCCGGCTCGACGTGCATGACGGTGTCGGCGGACCAGCACGTTCCCGACGCCCCCCGGTTGCAGACCGAACCGGAGAACCAGGCGAATCCGGTGAGCCAATCGTGGTCGAATACGACCCGTACACCCAACCAATCGCGGGTGGTTCCGTCGTTGTCCCGGCTGGGTTCTGGCCAGCTGTTCTCCATGATGAACCAGGTCCCGCACCGTAGGAATGCGGCGTTGTCGGCAGCAACGAAGGGTCGGTACCTTTGGCGGGCTCCAACCGACCCTGCGGTGTCCGACTCGTAGACCCAGATTTCGAGAACTGCACCGTTGATGTCGCGGACTGCGCCTGCTGCTCCTTCGAGAATCACACAGTCGGCCCCGGTGGTGTCTCCGGCGGCGGCTCCGACGCGGGCGCCCTCACGGGAGCCGGCGGTGACGCTGAGCCAGTCCCTCAAACCGAAGCCCCATTCTGCGGCTCCCAAGGCAATGAGCACCAACAGCCCGATGATCAATGAGGTTTCCACGGCAGCCGCGCCGCGGTCGCGCCGCAGGTGGCGGCTCATGGGTTCGGAACCAATCGGACCGGGTTGCCGATGACGCGAGCCTGCCAGGTGGTCCGGTCGTGGGATGTGTTCAGATCGAGGTCCATTGTCCAGTAGCAGTCCGCCCCGCACACGTACACACCTGGATCGGGAATATCAATGGAGGCGGTGATCCATTGTTTGTTGTACTGCGCCGTACCCGAGACGGTGCTCTGAATGCGACACGGTCCGGTAACCGGGGCGGTTGTGTTCCCATCCATGTCCTCGGCAAACCAGGTGCAGTTGGGGACGGTTCCGTTTGGCATCTGTACCGACATGAAGGCATTGCCACCGCCTTCCCCCGGATCGTAGAACCGCAATTCGAGTCGCTTTCCGGCATGGACCAGATCGATCTCCGCCAGGTAGACGGTGGCCTGCCCGGATGGGGCGTTGGTGAAAATCGACATATCGTTGATGGCATAGAACCGGACGCCACCGCCGGGGTTGGCCGTCACGTTAAGGGCGTAGCTGTTGCTCCCACCAAGGTTGGCTCCGGTGCTCCAGACGCGCAATACGTAGATTCCGGCGGTCGCGGGATTGACCGTACAGAGGTTGCGCCACTGGTTGCGGTAGGTACCGGCAGAGGCTCCCGAATTGATGGTGAGGCCGCACCCTCCGATCGGCACGTTGTCGGTCGGGTCGAGCGGCGTGGTGTCGACCATGTACAACTGGTAGTGCATGTTGGTGCCGCCACTGGTCGACTTGCTGAGGCTTTCCTCGTCACCGGTCTCCCCGAAGCCCGCCCGATCGTAGAAGCCGGCATCGTAGAGCTGCACCGTGAAGCTGGCCTTGCCGCTCGGGATGTCCACGGCGTAGTAGTAACCGGATGGACGGAAGGTCGGGTTGTTCGGGTCGGCGTTGGCATCCCAGGGCGCCCCGGATCCGTCGTTGACGCTGTCGGTGCAATTGCCGCCGCTTGACCAGTCGCACCTTGTTGCGTACGGATCGCCGTGTTCTTTGGCCGTGGCTTGACCCTGGATGGCTGCCCAGAAGTTCTGGTTCGACCCGCCGCAGCCCCCGGGCGGCAGGGCAGCCGCGTAGCCAATTCCGAAGCAATTGCTGGGGCTTCCCATCGGGACCGGTTTCACGTATTGGGCGGTCGAGCGCCGGGTGATGTTGAAAGAATTGAATCCGATCACCTTGAGGAAGTAACTGGGCACGTTGGTCCTGAGGGTGGCCTGAACGGTGTTGTCATTGAGCAGGCTGGTCGCCACGGTGTTCGCGCCACCAACCGGGAAGCCGTTGGCGGTGGCGGCGCTCTCGGCATCCGTCTGTGCCTGAGTCATGAACCCGGGCGCATTGACCACCGCAGCCAGGGCGGACGCGTCCGCGGCGTTCTGCAACCGGGAAGTATTGAGATACAGCCAGGCGAGGTCGACGGCCAAAGCCGAGAAGGCCAACAACATCACCAGAGAACCGGCTACCCACACCAGGGCTGCTCCCCGCTCCTCTTTGACCGCCAGCCTGCTGCGCAAGCGCTTGATCACTCGAACACCTCCGGTTCCATCCGGAGGATGGAGAACTCGTCGACAACGTAGCTGCCAATGAATGGCGGGAAGTTGCTGATCCAATTGCGGGGCATTATCAAACGGACTCCAATGATGTCTAGTGGCGCGGACGGCCCTGCCACGGTCTGCCGACCGGTTGCCGCCCACGTCTCAGCGATGATCCAACTCGCAGCACAGTCGTATGGATCGATACCGCCGTTGTACTGCCACGTGTTCGTCTGACCCGGAATCTGGTTGCCGCTCGGGTCCGCGCGGTAGATCTCAATTCGCTGCAAGCGGTCGAGAAAGCCGTTGGGGAGCGAGGCCACGATATTGTTTACCGTCTGGCAATCTGCATCGAGGGCTCTTCCGGTGAACGATGCGGTTCGGACCCCTTCGAGGGTGGCTTGTTCGACGCTCAGATAGTCGTAGAAGGCCACGCCGACTTCCATGATTCCGATCATGAGCAGGAGCAGCAGTGGCATGACGATCGCGAATTCGACAATCGTTGCGCCGCCTTCATGGCTCTTCACGAGTCGTCGTCGCATGTCATGCCGATCCTGTGTTGAGTGAGGCACCAAAGCCGCCGTTCCAACAAGCGTTTACTCTCACTTTAAGTGATAATTCTACCACTTTCGGGTCCATTGCTCCATGGCCGGGTTGATTAGTCATCTCGGCACCCGCAGTCGCGATCGGACGCCGGCCCGAGCGGCAGTGCTGCGGATGGATGGGTTTGCCGATAACGCATACGCATGGTTCATAATCCGACACAGGCTTAGTGCCCGAAGTTCCCCTTCAGTTGCCCAAGCCGCCCGTGTGCCGGTTGGAGAAGTGGCTCCTCCTCCAACTCAATGTGTAGCGCTCTTACCCCAAGGGGAAACTACTACCCGAGCCGGGCCGTCGCAATAGGCCATTGGTACCTATTGCGGCCTTCTTGACAACCCGACCGACCAATCGAGGTAAGTTCAGCTTCGCTGGCCGGCCATGCGCCGGTTCTTGACCTTCGCCTTGACGTAGTCCTTGTTCAGCATGGCGATGAAGTCAAGCGAGATCCGCTTCGGACAGGCTGCCTCGCACTCGCCGTGATTCGTGCACGAGCCGAAGTGTCGCTCCATCTCGTCGACCATCGCTTCGACGCGCGTCCAGCGCTCGGGCTGGCCCTGGGGAAGCAGGTTCAGGTTGGCCAGCTTGGCTGCCACGAACAACTGGGCGGCGCCGTTGGGGCAGGAGGCCACACATGCCCCGCATCCAATGCACGAAGCGGCATCCATGGCCGACTCGGCGGCCGGCTTGGGGATCAGGATCAGGTTGGCATCCGGGGCGCTGCCGGTCGGCACGGTGATGTAGCCGCCGGCTTCGATGATTCGATCGAACGAGCTGCGGTCGACCACCAGGTCCCTGATGATCGGGAAACCGGCGGCCCGCCACGGCTCGATGGTGATGACGTCCCCATCCTTGAATTTCCGCATGTGCAGCTGGCACGTGGCCGTGCCCTGCTGGGGCCCATGGGCCAGTCCGTTGATCATGAGCCCGCACATGCCGCAAATCCCTTCCCGGCAGTCGCTGTCGAAGGCAATCGGCTCCTCGCCCTGGTCGTTCAGGCGCTCGTTGACGACGTCGAGCATTTCGAGGAACGAGGCGTGTGATTCGATGTCGGGTGCGTCGTACTCGACGAAGTTCCCGGGAGCATCGGCGGTGTACTGGCGCCATACGCGTAATGTGATGTTCACTTGTAGCTCCTTTGCGCCAGGGCCACGTACTCGAACTCGAGCGGCTCCTTGATCAGGTTCGGTTTCTCTCCGACCCCCGTGAACTCCCACGCTGCGACGTACGCATATTCATCGTCGTCACGGAGGGCTTCGCCTTCGGGCGTCTGGCTCTCCTCGCGGAAGTGGCCACCGCACGATTCCCGCCGGTTGAGGCCATCGAGGGCCATCAGCTCGGCCAGCTCGAAGAAGTCTTCGACCCGGCCGGCCTTCTCCAGCGATTGGTTGAACGATTCGTTCTCGCCGAGCACCCGTACGTCGTTGTGGTACTCCTCCCGCAAGACAGGGATCTCGCGAAGAGCCTTCTGCAGGCCCTGCTCGTTGCGCGACATCCCGACGTGGGTTTCGAGGATCTTGCCGAGTTTGCGGTGGAACCAGTCGACGGTGCGGCTGCCGTTGACCGACAGGAGCCGCTTGACCCGATCGTGGACCTCCTGAGTGGCTTCGGCGAACACCTGGTGATCGGTCGGCACCGGTTGGGTTCCGAGAAGCGGGGCCAGGTAATCGCTGATCGTGTACGGCAGGACGAAGTAGCCGTCGGCCAGTCCCTGCATCAGAGCGCTGGCTCCGAGCCGGTTGGCCCCGTGATCGGAGAAGTTGGCCTCGCCGATCGAGTACAGACCGGGAATTGTGGTCATCAGGTTGTAGTCGACCCACAGGCCGCCCATCGTGTAGTGAGGGGCCGGGTAGATCCGCATGGGAACCTCATATGGGTTCTCATCGGTGATGCGTTCGTACATCTCGAACAGGTTGCCGTAACGCTCTTCGATGACGGCCTTGCCGAGCCGGCCGATTGACTCGGCGAAGTCAAGATAGACGCCGTTCTTGCGGGGGCCGACCCCGCGTCCTTCCTCGACCACCGTCATCGCGTTGCGCGATGCCACATCGCGGGGCACGAGATTGCCGAACGCCGGATACTTGCGTTCCAGGTAGTAGTCGCGGTCTTCGGGAGGGATCTGCCCCGCCGGCCGGCTTTCGTCGGCTTTCATCGGCACCCAGATGCGTCCGTCGTTGCGGAGCGACTCTGACATCAGGGTCAGCTTCGACTGCGTGTCGTCGCTCTGCGGGATGGCAGTCGGGTGGATTTGCGTGAAGCTGGCATTGGCGAACAACGCCCCCTTCCGGTGCGCCCGCCAGGCCGCCGTCGCGTTGCTGGCCACTGCCATGGTGGACAGGAAGTAGGCGTTGGCGTAGCCGCCCGTGGCCAGTACAACAGCGTGGGCCGAGTGGGCTCGGATCTCGCCGGTTACGAGATCGCGGGTGATGACCCCGGCCGCGCGCCCTTCATGAAGCACCAGGTCGAGCATCTCGGTGCGAGCGTGCAGCTTGACCTTGCCCAGTTTGATCTGGCGGGCCAGCGCCTGATAGGCGCCGAGAAGCAGCTGTTGTCCGGTTTGGCCGCGGGCATAGAAGGTGCGGGACACCTGGGCCCCACCAAACGAGCGGTTATCCAGGAGGCCCCCGTACTCGCGAGCGAACGGTATGCCCTGGGCGATGCACTGGTCGATGATATCGCTGCTCACCTGAGCGAGTCGGTAGACGTTGGCTTCCCGGGATCGGTAGTCACCACCCTTGACCGTGTCGTAGAACAACCGGAAGATGCTGTCGCCGTCCCCGTGGTAGTTCTTGGTCGCGTTGATGCCGCCCTGAGCGGCAATGCTGTGCGCTCGCCTGGGGGAGTCGTGGTAGGTGATCACCGTCACGTTGTAGCCGAGCTCGCCCAGCGTGGCGGCGGCTGAAGCTCCGGCCAGACCGGTGCCGATCACCAGAATCTCATATTTACGTTTGTTGGCCGGGTTGACCAGCTTGACATCGAATTTGTGAGAGTCCCACTTGTCCTGAATGGGCCCGTTCGGGATCTTTGCGTCGATTTGCATCACCATCCCCCTCTCACTTGACCAGACCGGTCAGCACCGTGAGCGGGAAACTGACGTTGGCGATGACGATTACGGCCGTGAACGCCCAGGCCAACCACCGGCGCCACTCGTTGAATCGGGGGTTGTTCCACCCGACGCTTTGAAAGAGGCTCCAGGTGCCGTGGAAGATGTGGAGGCCCAACAGAAGGTTGGCCACCATGTAGAAGATGGCAATACCCGGCCTGCTGAAACTGGCGATCAGATTGGCGTGAACGTCCCCGGCCACGAACTCCGGATTGGCCGTGCCGATGGTCAAATCCAGCAGGTGGAACACGATGAATGCGCCCACGATCACACCCGACCACCGCATGGTCCGGGACGCGTAGTTGGCCACCAGGTATTCCCGCGGCGATTGATAGCGGACCGGTCGCGCCTTCCAGTTGGTAACCGTGAGCGAGTATGCCGCATGGATGTGGAGCACAATCGAGGTCGTGAGTATCGCCCGGAAGATCCACAGGGTGCCTTCCCGGGGGAGGAAGGGTTCGAGGAGTTCGCGCAGCCATTCCCCGTAGTGGTCGATGGCGAACACCCCGGTTGGGTCGGTGCCCAGGTAAAGCTTGAGATTCCCGAGCATGTGGACGAATACGTAACCGAGGAAGATGATGCCGGTGATGGCCATCACCCACTTTTTCCCCACAGCCGAGCTGTAGAACTCGATCGCCCAGGGCCGCCGGCGGTTGGCAGCGCCGCGGTCCGTGCCCTTGTCGGTGGTCGTCACTGCGAGCCTCCAAGCACGAGATTTACAGATTGGCACCAAAGCTAGCACCCGTCACCTCCGCATTCGCCCCGCCCGACCAGAGTCGTTGGGCCCTTCTTTTCGGGGGTCGTGGTGCGAGTGGGCGAGCGGATAATGCCCGTCTTGTGGGGCCATCCGCCTTGACAGCGCGCGCGCAGCCTGATTACATGCCTGTAATTACACGTTTGTAAAAGGGGGGTGCACTCGTGCACCGCAGTTTGATAGATGCTCTAGCGGTCGATGATCTTGCCTGGCAGGACTATTCAAACTGCCGGGGAGCGGACGCAGATTTGTTCTTTCCCGAGCGGGGGGCATCAACCCGGAAGGCCAAAGCGATCTGCAACGCCTGCCAGGTGAAGGCTGAGTGCCTGGAGTTCGCCATCATCCAGTCCGAGAAGTTTGGAATCTGGGGTGGATTGTCGGAGCGGGAACGCCGTCGGATCCGTAAAGAACGGACTATTGCTGCCCGCCGTATCTCCTAGGCTTCGTGCCGTCTGTCATCAGGTTTTCCCCTTACCGCCCGCCCGGGCGGGAACGGTCCCTCTTGATCCGGGGAGTCCACCACTAGCATTGGCTGGCCGACAGAGAAAGGTAGTGGCGTGCAGGACCTCGGTTTGCTTGGCGTTTTCCTCATCATTCTGGCCCTCGTCCTTGGAGCCATCGCAGTGCTCACGAAGAGGAGAAGCGACGCCCTCCGTGCCAAAGTGCAAGGCGTGCAGGCGACCGAGACGATCGACGCAGATCGGCCCCGCCCGCGTGTCTCTGCATTCCATGTGCGCGGAGAGGAAGCTCAGGTCTTTTTCGATGTGCCGCTGCCGGAGGGCGAGATTGATGAGATCCTCGGCGAACTACTCACGAATGAAGCGCTGGAAGTGGTCAGAGAGAAGCGTCACGAACTACCCATCGACGGCGTTACCACCGTTGTGGCTTTCGCCGGGCGGGGCGGAGAGCCTCGCAGGGTGGGAGCGGTGTCGCTCGAAGAACCCGGAGTGTTGCCGCCTCCCATGGTTGCCGCACCCTCGCTTCATCTGGGACACATCGGCTTTGACCCTCTCGAGAAGCAGTTCTCCGACGACATGCTGCAGAATGCTCCGAGCCTGGCCGCCGCCCAGCGGACCGACACTTTGGGGCCGATCGGCAAAGAGCTGCGCCTTCCGAAAGCTGTGACCGTTGGATTGCGAGCGCAGGGAATCGACCCGGAGTCGATGACCTCCACCGAGATGGTGCATGGGTTGCTGCGGCTTTTTGGTTACGCCGTCACGCCGACCGATAACCCGCTCGCGTTCAACGCCACCAAGGCCGGAGCCACGACATACCTGCGCGAGGACCGCTACGAACCCGGTGACCACTCGGAGGTAGACGATGTGACGATGCGGCAGTTCGTGGTGGAATTCGTGAACGCGGGCGCCGACCGCGGATTGTTGATCAGCGACAAGTTCTCGCCATTTGGAGTGTACGAACGCGAAAAGCGGGAACCGCGCATCAGGTTCGTCACCCGCGAACGTCTCCAGAAGTTCGTCGACGCCCTCTCGCTCGAGTGATCCGGCTATGCGGGTAGGTGTCGCCCTGCCGCACGGCGTTAACGGTGGAATCGACCCGCTGGATTGGCCGCAACTCGCCGATCTGGCCGTTCGGTTGGAGACCGCCGGGTTTGACTCGTTGTGGGTGTCCGACCACTTCTTCACCGATCTGTCTGTACTGGGTGGGCCGGCCGGCGCTGCCGGTCAGCTCGATGCGATGGTTCTCTTGCCGGCTCTGGCAGTTGTGACGAAACGGGTCCAATTGGGGACGCTGGTGCTGGCCGTCGGTTTCCGGCCCCCATCGGTGCTTGCCAAAGCCGCGGCCTCCCTTGACCGCTTGAGCGAAGGTCGAATGGTTCTCGGCCTGGGTGCCGGATGGCATGAAGCGGAATATGCCGCCGCGGGCCTGGACTTCCCGTCTGGGCGGGTCCGCCTGGCCGAACTCGAAGAAGCCGTCATCCTGATACGGGAGATGACTACCCACCGCCGGGCCACGTACGCGGGGCAACACTTCCATGCCGAGCAGGCTCCGAATCTCCCTCCCGCCTCCCAGCCCGCTCTTCCGATCCTCGTGGCCGGAGCCGGGCCGCAGGCCCTGCGAACGGCGGCCAGAACGGCAGATGTATGGAACGTCGCCTGGCGCTTCCCGCCGCAGGCGTACGCGGCGAAGGCTGCCGAGTTCGAACAAGCCTGCGAAGCAGTCGGTCGCGATCCAGGTGAAGTACAGCGCAGCCTGGGGTTACGAGCACTCGTCGGAGAGAACGATCGCGATGTACGCCTTCGCTTCGAGGAATGGCGGCAACAAGCACCATGGTTGTTCAAGGATCTCGAGGTGGCCGATGTGACAGACCACGGTCTGATCGGCACGACCGAGCAAGTGAAAGAGCGTATCGAGGAATACCGTGCCCTGGGTGTGACGGAACTTGTGCTGAGTTTCTCACCGCTCCCGTTCGGTTGGAGTTCTGCAGCCGGGTGGGATATGGTCGCGGAGGAGATCCTTCCTGCTTACCGGGAAGCTGCCCGGTAGGATACGTTCAAAGGAGATATCCATGTTTGGACGACTTGGTGGCGGCGAACTCATCATCATTCTGGTGATTCTGCTGCTTCTGTTTGGAGCAAGGAAGCTCCCCGACCTTGCCCGTTCACTCGGTGCATCGGCCAAAGAATTCCGCAAGGGCATTGAGCAGGGCGGCGAAGAAGAGCCTCCCGGCGATGCCCAAGACACCTAATCGTTCTCGCCTTCTTGCCCGTGACCCCTTCCAGGGAGGGCGCTTCCGCGTGCCCGGGAACTCGGCTGCCACTCGGTGCGTTCAGTAGGTAGTGCGCGTGCCTGACGATGCACCGCTGACGTGGGAAGAAGTAGCTCGGGTATATGGGCGAAAGATCTACAACTTCGCATATCGCCTCACCGGCAACCCTGATGATGCTGCCGATCTCGCTCAGGAAGTGCTCCTCCGGGTTCGTAAGGGCCTCGCCGGGTACCAGCCGGGTTCGTTCGAGGGCTGGTTGTGGCGAATCACCAGGAACGCCTTTCTCGACGACGTTCGACGGCGGAAGCGACGCCCCACGTCCTCGCTGCCCGACGAGATCGACCGACTCTCCATACACGCCGCCCCCGCACCGGAACAAGTTCTCGCCACCGTCCGCCTGGGTGACGAGATCCAGGCTGCACTACTCGAGCTGCCCTACGACTTTCGCGAGGCCGTGGTCTTATGCGACGTCGTCGGTCTCAGCTACGAAGAGATCTCGGCTGCGGTGGTCGCGCCGATCGGGACCGTGCGCAGCCGGATACATCGAGGGCGCAAAATGCTGAAGGAGCGATTGCAGTGATCCATCCGAGCGAGCTTCTCTCCGCGCTCCTCGACGGAGAGCTTTCCGAGCAGGAACGCGCTCACGTGATGGATCACTTGAACAAATGCTCCACCTGTGAGGGAGAACTCAACGGTCTTCATTCCGCCAGGGCGGCCGTCCGTTCGCTTCCACTGCTCGAACTGCCCCCGGGGTTCGGCCCTGCTGGTGACGAGGTAGCGAACGTTGTACCCCTGACCCGGCGGCCGCCGGTATGGGTGGCGGCGGCCGCAGCTGCCATCCTGGCTCTGTTCGTCGGGGTCGCCACCATCCTCGCTCCCCCAACGACCCTGGAAGTCCGGCTCGACCAATTGTCCGACCAGTACGGCGCCCGGACGTCGCTCGAGCCGGCCATTACCCCGAGGACCCCGGTGCCGGTCCTCGAACGAGTAGCAGGGCCGATCGAATGAAACGGTCACTGATCGTCGCGGGGCTCACCGCCCTGGCACTGGTCGGCCAGGCGATGCCTGCTTTTGCTGTTGACCTGGGCGAATACCTCGAGCGTGCCGCGCAGTCTGAATACTCGGGCGAAGTCTTTGTCGTTTGTGACACGCCCGATGGGACCGTCGCCCAATTCGTTGAAGTCACCAGATCGGCCGGAGAGCTGTGGGTGAAGACGAGCGGCAGTGAGGCTGTGGCATCCAACGGTGAGTTGTACCAGCGTGCTCCGGACGGGACTGTTCAGGCAACCCGAATGGACAGTTCCGCCAATTGGGAACTGAGCACGAAATACACGGTTCTCGACACGGGCCGGGCGCAAGAATTGGAGCGTCCCGTGCAGGTCGTCACCGTCATGGAAGGTGATGTCGAACGGGTGACCTTGCATTTCGACGACGGAACGGGCGCCCTGCTCCGGTCCGAAGTACGAAATGGCGACCGTTCGATGTATTGCTCGAGTTCGTTCGTCTCGTTCAGCGAAGAACCCCGGACCATCGACGAATCAATGCGCCGCGGGACTCCGGAGTCGGTTGAGGTCGTGGATTTCGCCTCCATCGACGAAGAGGCTCTGCCCGCCCGGGTAGGCGGCTTCGATCGGCTGGACGTGTACGAGGGCCCGGAGAGCTCCACGGTCGCCTACTACTCGGACGGAGTGTTTTCGTTCACCGTCATTGCTTCTCGGAAGACGGTCACCATTCCTGAACTGGAAGACGCTCCTATTGCCGAGATTGCAGGTAAGAAGTACCAGCGTCTGTTCCAGCCGGGCCAGGTCGTCTATGCCTGGGAATCGCGTGTCGGTGGTTATGCACTCCTGGGAGACCTCCCGATCGACCTGCAAGAGGCTGTGCTCGCCGATCTACCCCACCCCGGCCGTCCCGGATTCTTCGCCCGCCTATGGCGAAGCTGGTTCGGATAAGCCTCGTCGCTCCCCCCGGACGAGCGAAGCTCGTCGGGAACGGGGGAGGTGTCGAGCCTGAGAAGGCTCGACGGAGGGGGCAGGCGAACCACCAACAGGCCGCAAGTCAAGACCGTCTGGCAAGGCTGCACCCCCTCTGCGCCGTCGTGGACGGCGCGTCTCCCCCGCAAAGCAGGGGAGACCTACAGCTTGGCCAAAGCCTCCATGTAGGCGTCCATTTCGCGGGCCACGCCGAGACTGCCAGAGTCGATGATCTCCCACACGACGCCGGTGTCGTCGAGCACGTAGGTCATCCTGTTGGCGACCCCCTTGTCTTCGTTGAAACTTCCGTAGGCGCGCGCCGTTTCCCCATGGGGCCAGAAGTCAGAAAGCAGTGGGAACTCGAACCCTTGTTCTCCCGCCCACTTCTTGTGCACGAACCTCGTGTCACAGGTTATGACCACAACGTTGGCGTCCATACCGTTCAACCTGGCCAGGTTGTCGCGTATGGAGCAAAGCTCTGCTTCACAGATGCCTGAGAAAGGAAAGGGAATGAAGACAACGAGCGACTTGCGACCCTCGAGTGAGGCCCGGGATACTTCGTTGGCGTCCTGGTCGAGCAGTTCGAAATTGGGGGCGCGATCCCCAATGGCTACCGACATGATGAAAGAACCTCCTTGGGCGTAGCGGGACCTACTCGACACTAGCGATGCGGGAGGCCTTCAGACCGTGGTGACGCAGCCTTCGCCCCAGGTTTCCTTCGGAGTGGTGACGGTGTCCGTGGTGTGGTGAAGGGCTTCCATCAGACCGTTGACGATGCCGCGATCGAGAGAACACACCACCTCTGGATGGTCGAAAGCAGTCCGGCCGAACGGACAGTGGCTTGTCAACAACTGCCGGCTGTTGGCATTGGCGTCGACCGCAAAACCAACGTCCACCATTGCCTGTTGAACGGTGGCCAGGACTGAGGCAAAGCCACCGGTTTCAGGCAACTCCAAAGTGCTCGCCAATTCCAGGCCATACTCGTGGCCAACCTCGGCTGCAACCTCGGAGGCGCGTTCCGGTTCGAGCCGTTGTACCACGCGTATGAGAAGGTCGGCCAGCAGGTCGTAGCGCCGGGCGGGGAACTGGACCTCGATCTCCTTGTCGGTTGACGAGTAGCACTTGGCCGGCCGACCGGCGCCGGGTCCGTTCTTGCCCTGGGGGCGTTTGTGGGCGATTTCCAGGTAACCCTCGTCGGCCAGGCGATCCAGGTGGTGTCGGGCGACGTTGGCATGAATGTCGAACTTGGCGGCCACTTGAGCGGCTGTAACGGGATCGGCGGACTCTCGCACCGTCAGATAAATGGAGCGCCGGGTCGGATCTCCGAGGGTGGAGGTCAGATCGCTGAGGGTGCGCTCTAATTGTCGGGTGTTCATAGGCTCGATCGAGTAGGTGGACGCCGTCACTATAGTTTTGCGCTGGCTTTAAACACTGTGTGGATAGGACAAAGAATGACAGACAAAGCGGCTGTTGAGGCTCTGGTCGGGGCGGTCCAGGAGCCGGAGCTGGGTCGATCTCTGGCAGAACTGGGGATGATCCGGTCGCTGACTGTTACTCGCAAGGGGCGAGCGGAAGTACAGCTGGCGATGCCGGTCCCCGGCTACGGGTCGGCCGATCTCTTGGCCAAGGAGGTAGAAGGCGCCGTGTCCGGGCTCGAAGGTATTGCGGCCGTCGACGTGACCTTTGTCGACATGGACGACGACGATCGCAGCAGAATGATGGAAGTAGTGAGGCCGGACCGCGGGATGACCTTGACCCGCCCTGGTTCTCCTACCCGGGTCGTGACTATCTCCAGCGGAAAAGGCGGCGTCGGCAAATCGTCGGTAACGGCCAACCTGGCAGTTACCTTGACCCAACAGGGCTACTCGGTCGGAGTGATCGACGCGGACGTGTGGGGTTTCTCTATCCCCAAGATGCTGGGAGTAAACCGGCTGCCGACCGTGATCGACGAGACGATCATCGCGCCACGGGCGCACGGTGTGAAGGTCATCTCCATGGACTACTTCGTACGTCCGGACCAGGCTGTTATCTGGCGCGGTCCGATGCTGCACAAAGCCCTCGAGCAGTTTCTGACTGATGTGTTCTGGGACGACCCCGATTTCCTCCTGATCGATATGCCGCCCGGGACGGGTGACGTGGCCATCTCCGTGTCCCAATTCGTGCCCCGCGCCCAGGTGGTCGTGGTAACGACTCCCCAACCGACGGCGCAACGAGTTGCGAAACGTGCCGCCCTCATGGCTGAGAAGGTCAATCAGGAAGTCATGGGCGTGGTTGAGAACATGTCATGGTTCACCGGCGATGACGGAACCCGGTATGCCTTGTTCGGTGAAGGAGGAGGGTCGGCGCTTGCCGAAGAACTCGGGGTTCCATTGCTGGCCCGGATACCCTTCCTGTCGGCGATGCGGGCCGGAGCCGACGAAGGGCGGCCGTTGATCTCGGTAGCTCCTGAAAGCGAGACTGCCGGGGCTTTCGATGAACTCGCCCGGGGTGTTGTCGCCGCCCGGCCCCGGGTGCGCACGCATCCGGAGCTGGTCATCAAGTGATCGCCTCGCTCACCAAAGCCAGGTCTCCGCAAGTGAATCCTCCTCCCGACCCGCCGTTGAGCCTCCCGCGTCGGTTTCATACGCGCCACCTGCTTCTGGCTCTTCGGGTTGTCGGCTTCCATCTTGATCGGATCGCTGTGGGGTAGCGCCGTTACCGGGAGCAGGACTGCCGTAGCTGATGTGATGGGCGATCTGGCGGCGGCACAGATCGCCCAGGATCGATTTGCCGGTTGGATCATCGACGGGTTGACGTCTGTAGGTCTGATCGTTCCCGACGACGCGCCGGTCGCAGATCGCATCCTGGCTTTGCCGGAGACCGAACAGGCGCTGGCCGAACTCACCGATCAAGTGGTGGATGCGGCATTTGCGCCGGCCGGAAGCACTGCCTTTGTCGACCCGGCTGCCGCGCTGCTGCCGGCCGTCCCCGCCATGACCAGCGTTCTGGCCGACGAAGGCGTTGTGGTCGGAGAGGCCAGTGTGGCTGCAATGGTGGCGGGCATCGAACCGATTCCCCTCGACGATATCGGCGAGTTTCGAGTTACCTCGGCGGCAACCAAAGCCTCGGCAGCGCTGAGCCTGGCGGCGGTGCTATCGGGCGTAGCCATGGTGATTCTTGGCGGCGGCGCGACGCTCACCAGCCTCGACCGGGTCGCTGCGGTCCGCAACCTGGCCTATCGGTTGATGCTGACATCGTTGTCGCTGGCGGTCATGCTGCGACTTGGATCCTGGATGGCCGATCCTCGCGGCGGCGCGACGCCTCTCGGGGCCGGGGTCTCAACCCTCCTGGGCAGTCACACCTACATCCCCTTGGCGATGGCCGCGGCGGCAGCGGTAGTCGCCGTATGGGTGCGCGGACGGTCGGGCAGTCATCGACCGAAACGGTCCAACGTCCGGTAGGCGGCCGCCGCCAGCGGTAAGAACCAGGGTCTCGTTCGATAGAACCATCGGGTCGGATGGGGGATTTCGGTGAACGGACTGCGTTCGATCTCACCCGCCATCAGCAGTCCAGCCTCGTTGCCCAAGTAGGTTGCCAGCGGCACTCCGTGGCCGCCGTATCCCATCGCGTACCAAACGCCTTCACGTTGGCCAATGTGGGGGAGGAGATCGAAGGTGGCCCCCAACTTGCCGCCCCATACGTGGCTGATCGGGTAGGACGTCAGCTGCGGAAAGAACTCCAAGACTCGGCCTTGCAGCTCCCGAGCGCTTTCTGCCGGATCGAGGTCGGTCTGCAGGTTGCGCCGTCCTCCCATCAGAAGCCGGTTGTCGGGGGTGCGGCGGAAGTAATTGAGCAGGCGACGAGCAGTCCACACCATCCGGTTCCCGGGCAGGATTTCCTCGGCCAGGGCCGCAGGAAGCGGCTCGGTCACGACCGAGTAGCTCCCGATGGGGACGACTCCTGCGTCGAATCTCCGGGAAGAGGGTCCCGGTGTAGCCGTTGGTAGCGACGAGGATTCGGCCGGCCCGTATGCGACCCCGGGAGGTCGAAACGGTGAAGTGTCCGCCCTGTTTCTCGGCGCCGGTCACCTCGGCGCTCTCGACTAGAACGGCCCCGGCTCGGGAAGCGGCCCCGGCCAGGCCGAACGTGTACTTGGCGGGGTGCAGACCGGCGCTCACGTTCTCAGTGAGACCCATAGAGAACCTGGAGCTCCCGATTACCTCTCCAAGCCGGTCGCGCGGCACGTACTCGATGGGAAAGCCGAGGTCTTTGGTGGTCCACGCTGCGTATGCGGCGAGCACCCGGTCATCGCGGCGGGTGAAGCCGAGTTCGGCGGAGCCCGGGCGTGTGAAATCACAGGAGATGGCCTCTTCGATGATGGTCTCTTCGATGCGGTCGATGGCGACGTTGGAGGCATCCCACAGTTCGCGGCCCAGGCGGTCTCCAAAGCGGTCGATGACAACCTCCGGCACAGCTTTCAGCCCGTAGATCGCCATGCCCCCATTCCTGGCGCTGGCTCCTTCGCCGATGCGCAAGGCTTCGGCCACCACCGTTTCAACTCCTGCCCGGGCGAGCCGCCGGGCAGCCATTAACCCGGTCATGCCGCCGCCGACGATGAGCACGTCGGTGCTGTTGGGAAGGTCCCCGCCCGGCAGGGCGGCAGGGCGGGGGTAGTCGTCGGTCCAGAAACAGCTGGTCTTCACACGTCCACCGCGTCGAGCCCTGCGGAAAACGCCGCGACCATTTCGTCGATTTGTTGTGCCGTGATGATGAGAGGTGGAGAGACCTGCAGACCTCCGCCTCCGACCGCACGGGTGATGGCTCCGGCCTCCCGGATGGCTCGAAAGGCCCGGGCGGGGAGGCCCGGGTCGGTCTCGATGGCTTCGGGATCGATCTGCACCGCTCCGAGTACGCCGAGTCCCGACCGGATCTCCGTAACCAACCGATGGTGGGCCAGGGGCGCTAAGGCGACAGTCAATTCTGACTCGAGCTGCATGGCGCGCTCCAGCAGGTTTTCCCGCTCGAGGATGTCGAAGTTGGCGATGGCCGCGGCGGCGGCGGTTGAGTGACCCGAGTACGTGTAGCCGTGGCGCCACATCACTCCGCCCTGCCAGAACGGTTCGGCGATCCAGGGGGCAACGATCAAACCGCCGAGTGGCAAGTAGCCCGAAGTCGCCCCTTTGGCGAAGGTGACCATGTCCGGTTCGAGGTCGAACCGGTTGGAGGCAAACCAGTCTCCAACCCGCCCGAAACCGGTTACAACCTCATCGGCAATGAAAAGCGCCCCGGCGGCGCGAATAACGTCCCGGACCTCCGCCAGGTAGCCCTCCGGCGGCACCCGGACCCCACCCGCCCCGACGACCGGCTCGCAGAAGATTCCCGCGACTCGTTCCGGACCGGCTTGTTCGATCACCTTTTCGATGGCTTCAACCGAGTCCCACGGGACGGTCACAACGTCGCCGACCAGATCGCCGTAGCCGTCCTTGTTCGGCCCTATCCCTGCCAGGCTGGTTCCGTAAGCGTGGGTCCCGTGGTAGCCCCATTCGCGGGCGATGAACAGGGTGCGGTGTGGTTGTCCGACCAAGTGGAAGTAGCGGCGGGCCAGTTTGGCCGCGCTATCGACGGAATCCGAACCCCCGCTCGTGAGGAAGACCCTGCTGCCCGGAACCGGCGCTACGGATGCGATCTTCTCGCTGAGTTCGATCACCGGGCGGGTGACGAAGTCTCCGAAGGTGTGATAGGCGTGCAGTTTCTGCATCTGGGCGGCAACGGCGCCGACGATCTCCTGCCGACCGTAGCCCACATTGCAGTACCAGAGGCTGGCGGTGGCGTCGAGATACCTCCGGCCACGCTCATCGAAAACGTAGATTCCTTCCCCGCGATCGATGACGACCTCGTGACCGTCGACTGCTCCCATGTCCGCGAAAGGATGCCAGAAAGCGCTCATGGCAGGACTTTACCCCCTTGCTTTCGACCGGTGCGGTAGCTCCCTCGATCGATTTATTACCCTTCGCTCAGGAGGTGCCCGTGGCTGATCTCGTGTTTCGGAATGGGGTGGTCTTCACGGTCAATGCTGCCCGCAGCTGGGCAACCGGATTAGCCGTCACCGATGGCAGAATCGTGGCCGTCACCAGGGATGACCGCCAACTCCAGGAGTGGATCGGACCGCAAACAGAAGTCATATCCCTCGACGGAGGGCTGCTCCTGCCCGGATTCCACGATGCGCATGTTCATCCGCCGACTGCCGGCCTGGGCCTCTTGCGGTGCAATCTGCACGAAAGCGATGACCGGTCGTCGTACCTGAAGACGATCGCTTCCTATGCCGAGCAGCATCCGGACGAGTCGTGGATTCTCGGCGAGGGGTGGGCCATGGATGCCTTCCCGGGAGGTACACCGACCCGTCAGGATCTTGATCGGATCGTTCCCGACCGGCCGGTGTTCCTGGTCAACCGCGACGGTCACGGCGCCTGGGTCAACAGCCGGGCTTTGGCCGAGGCGGGTGTCGACGCAGCTACCCCGGACCCGCTGGACGGCCGCATCGAACGCGAAGCCGACGGAGCGCCCGCCGGGACCCTCCAGGAGGGAGCGATGGAGCTGGTACATCGCGTGGCTCCGGGCGATACGGTGTCGGATTACGAACGGGGCATTGCCGTTGCCCAGGAATACCTCCTATCGCTCGGGATAACAGCCTGGCAGGACGCCGATGTCACGCCGCAGACTGAACAGGCATACCGGTCGCTCGCGGAACGAGGTGAGCTGATCGCCCGGGTAGTTGGTGCTCTCTGGTGGGAGCGGTCCGCCGGCGGGGAACAGATCGAAGAACTCCTCCTTCGGCGGGATCGGGGCCCTGTTGGCCGCTTCCGGCCAACGTCGGTCAAGATGATGCTCGACGGTGTTGCCGAGAACTTCACCGCCTCGATGCTGGAACCGTTTCTTGGGGCAGATGGGAAGCCGACTGCCAATCGTGGGATCGACTTCATCGACCCGGACTTGCTACGCGGGTTTGTCACCAGGCTCGACGCCGAAGGCTTCCAGGTGCATTTCCACGCTATCGGCGACCGGGCGGTCCGCAACGCGCTCGACGCGGTTGCGGCTGCCCGTCGGACCAACGGATGGAGTGACGGCCGCCATCACATCTCTCACATTCAGGTGGTCGCCCCCGAGGATCTGTCCAGGTTCCGCCAAATGGGAGTCGTGGCCAACGGCCAGCCGTACTGGGCGTGTTACGAGGGTTATCAAACAGAATTGACCATTCCCTTTTCGGCCCTGAGCGGGCGGCGCGGCAGTACCCCTTCGGGAGCTTGCTCCGGCACGGGGCGACCCTGGCCTTTGGCAGTGATTGGTCGGTTTCAACGCCCAATCCTTTGCTCGAAATCGAAACTGCGGTGCGGCGCGTTTCACCCGGGAACCGGTGGGAACGGCCGTTCTTCCCCGAGGAGCGGGTTTCTCTAGCCGACGCCGTCGCTGCTTTCACCGCCGGTTCGGCCTTCGTCAACCATCTGGATCGGGAGACCGGTTCCATCGAAGTTGGCAAGGCCGCAGACCTGGTTGCCCTCGACCGCAACATCTTCGATCCGGAGGCGGGTCCCATCGGCGACGCCCGGGTCGAATTCACCATCATCAACGGCGAGACGGTTTACGAACGCGGGCACTAGACGAGACGCGGGGAACGAAAAACGAGTCCCCTCCCGCGGGCGGGAGGGGACCCTTCTGCTTGCTGGTTGCTGGTAAACCAGAGCTCTTCTCAGCTTTTGACCTCCGTGAAAGCGTCCGTGTATTTGGTCTCGAAGTCCCCTGTGTCGCCGATGAACTCGAGGCGCTCAAACACTTCGTCGGGTGGGTAGATCGTCTCGTCTTCAAAGATCTCGGGATCGATGAAAGGCTCGGCAGCTGCGTTGGGGCTGGCATAGAAGTTGAAGTTCGTCAACGCCGCCCCGTTTTCCGGATCGAGGATGAAGTTGATGAAGGTATGGGCCGTGCACGGTGCATCCGCCGTTATCGGAATCGCCATTGTGTCGACCCAGGCAACCGCTCCCTCCTTGGGAATGCCATAACCGAAGTCTTCGTAAGCGTCGTAGGAATCGTCGGATGCTTCGTCGTACGCTGCAAAAAAGTCACCGCTGTAGCCGTGGGCGCCCAGCGTTTCGCCCGCCACCAGCAGATCTTCGAACTGGTCCGAGTCGAATAGCTTGATGCGATCCTTGACGCTGATCATCAAATCCCTGGCCGCGTCGAGTTCGGTTTGGCTCGTTGTGTTGAGCGAATAGCCCAACCACTTGAGGGCTGCCCCCATCGTCTCGCGCGGATCGTTGAGCATCGAGACTTGCCCGGCAACCTCCGGTGCGAAGCTCGGGTCGAAGATCAACTCCCAGCTGGCTTCCCAGTCATCCGGCACGACCTCGTAGGAATAACCGATACCCGTTGTCCCCCACTGGTACGGGACTGAGTACTCGTCGTTCTCGTCGTAAGGAAGACCCGTGAAAGCTGGGTCGACGTTGCCGAGATTCGCGATGGCGTCCTTGTTGAGCGCAATGATGAGTCCTTCTTCGGCCATGATCGTCACCGTGTAGTCCGATGGAACGATTACGTCGTAATCGTTCCCGCCGGATTCGATTTGGGGCAGCATCGCCTCGTTCGAGTCGTAGAAGGACTCATTGACCGTCACACCGAATTCCGCTTCGAAATCGGTTACCAGCTCCGGCTCGATGTACTCCGACCAGTTGTAGAGGTCGAGGTCACCGTCTACCTGCCCTGGTTCGCAAGCTGCTGCAGCATCGACGAGGTCGGAGGAGTCGTCGCCTCCGCACGCGGCCGCCACCAGAGCCAGCACCATCAGGATTATCAGTAGGCGTTTCATGTCGTAATCCCCTCCTGTTTATCGTCGCCGCTGCAAGGCCAGAGACCCGAGGACCAGTGCGACTGATGCAGTCAGCATCAGAGTCGACACCGCGTTGATCTCGGGCGTGACCCCTCGTTTGATGAGACCGAAGACGAATGTGGGGAGCGTATCCGGACCCTTCACGAATTGGGTTATCACTACGTCGTCAAGAGAAAGCGTAAACGCTAGGAGAGCGCCACCGAGCACGCCGGGCATGATCAGAGGAAGGGTCACCCGGCGGAAGGCCTGCCACCGTCCTGCGTAGAGATCAGCAGCTGCCTCTTCCAGGGAGGCGTCCAGGTTGGCGAGTCGAGCTCGAACCACAATCGAAACGAACGAGATGTTGAATGCAATGTGGCTGAGGACGATGGTCGTCACGCTCAATTGCTGGCCCAGCGAAGTGAAGAAGACCAGCAACATCGCCGCCATCGTGACGTCGGGGATGATCACCGGCAGATAGAGCAGAGCGTCGAAGGTCTTCTTCCCCAGCCAACGCCGGTACCGCTCCAGGGCCAGGGCGGCGGCCGTTCCCAGCACGGTAGAGACGGCCGTGCTTACTACCGCTACCCCCAGCGAGACCCGGAGGGCGGCCATCAGGTTGTCGTTGGCGAACATCTGCCGGTACCAGCGCAGGGAAAGCCCTTCCCAGTTCCGAATGCCGAAAGCGGCGCTCTCGTTGAATGAGAACACCACCAACACGAGGATCGGTAGATAGAAGAACAGGTAGACGGCCCAGGTGTGACCGGCCAGATAGCGATTCAGACGGCGGGTCAGGGCGGTGGTCTCACGGGTAGTCACAAGGTCCTGGCTCCTGATCGGAAGTAATAGACGGTGGCAAGGAGCATCACGACCATGATCGCCATCGACACGGCCGACCCGAGCGGCCAGTTCCGGGCGGTGAGGAATTGGTTGACGATGTAGTTGCCGATCAGGGTCGTCTTGGCCCCTCCCAGGATGTCGGGAGTTACATATGCGCCCAGGCTCGGAATGAAGACCAGGATCGAGCCGGCAATGATCCCAGATCGGGTCAAGGGCAACGTCACTTTGCGGAAGGCTCCCCATCCCGAGGCGTACAGATCACGGGCGGCTTCTACGAGAGACCAGTCGAGTCGTTCGATGGCCGCGTACAGCGGCAAGACCATGAATGGAAGGAATCCGTAGATGAGTCCTATGTAGACGGCCGGCAGCGTGAAGAGCATCGAGTCCCACAGGCCCAGTAATCGGCCCAGTTCGGTCACGGGTCCGTCCTCGCCGAGCAGCACTCGCCAGGCGTACGTACGGACAAGGAAGTTGGTCCAGAACGGAATCATGACGAACAAGAGCAGGAGATTCCGAACCCGTTCACGCCGGGTGGCGATGTAGTAGGCGAAGGGGTATCCAATCAGCAGGCACAACGCGGTTGTGATCAGCGCCACCACCACCGACCGTCCGAAGATCGACCGGATCAAGTCATCCGTAAAGATCCTGGTGATCGAATCGAGATTCCAGGCCTCGAGTTTCGGGCGACCGGTGCGCGATCGGCTGGCAAACGAATAGATACCGATGATCAGCAACGGAACGACAAAAAGGAAGATCAGGTATAGGTAGGAAGGCAAAGCGAGGAACAGACCCCTCCGGGACTCTGCCTTTTCATCGGCGGCTTCGAGTGCTTCCGTAGCCGGACCGCCGCTCCGCTCTGTCATTCGGTCAACGCCTCGGCAGAGTCGGGATGGAAAGCTGCCACGACCGCTTCGCCTTCATTGAAGCGTTTCCGGCCGGGCCGGTTTTCCTCCCGGGCGTCGACCACAGTGTGGCCAAAGTCGATTTCGTAGTAGAGCGATTCGCCGAAGTACAGCCGCCGGACCACCGTCCCGTTGAGCTGGTTGAAGTGCCCGGGAACTGCATCCCCGGCATGGTGCAGGTCGATCTTCTCGGGTCGGAGGGTGAGAGTCACCGTGGTGCCGGCGGCGGAGTGGGTGCGTGCCTTGACGGTCTTCCCATCGGCGAGCCGGACGTGACCCGGGCTGTCGACCGTCGCGGAAATGAAGTTTGTCTCCCCTATGAATTCGGCTACAAATCGAGTGCTGGGCCGCTCGTAGATCTCCTCGGACGGTGCGACCTGCAGGAGCCGGCCTTCGTTCATGACTCCAATCCGATCGGACATGGTCAAGGCTTCTTCCTGATCGTGGGTCACGTAGATGAATGTGATCCCAACCTCGCGTTGGATTTCTTTCAACTCGAGTTGCATTGCCTGGCGAAGCTTCAGGTCGAGAGCGCCGAGCGGTTCATCGAGAAGCAGCACCTTTGGTCGATTGACCAGGGCCCGGGCCAGCGCCACTCGCTGTTGCTGACCACCGGAGAGCTGCTTCGGGCGCCGATCCCCCAAGCCTGAGAGACGGACGAGTTCGATTGACTGGTCAACTCGGGTGGCGATCTCGGTGGCATCAACATCCAGCATCTCCAGCCCGAACCCGACGTTCTGGGCAACCGTCATATGCGGGAACAAGGCGTAGGACTGGAAGACGGTGTTGACGGGCCGCTTGTTGGGCGGGCGCAACCCCATTTCCTCTTCGAAGATCGTGACGCTTCCTTCGGTCGGGTATTCAAGGCCGGCAATCATTCGCAAAGTTGTGGTCTTGCCGCAGCCCGATGGTCCCAGCAGCGAAAAGAACTCTCCGTCCGCAACGTCGAGATTGAGTGAATCCACCGCAACCACGTCACCAAACCGCTTGGTGACATCGTGGATGCCGACGGCTACTTCGCTCAACAGTGCCCTCCTGCGCGCCGGTCGCGTCGCCCGCGCATGGTAAACGCCGCGTTTTCGGCCTGCGGCGTCGAATCAGAGTTTGTTGATCCCTGTATGAACCGTTCCTGCTTTGTTGTTTCTCGCCCCGGACCTGTCTACCGCACGTTCTTCAGATCGAAAACGACGGTCTGGAGGTCGGTGAACTCCTCGAGACGGCCGCGGCCCCAACCGGTATCGGTCCCGGCCGCTCCACCGAACGGTTGGAACGTTTCCCAGAAATCGGTGGAGTCGTTGACAACGACCGTGCCGGACCTTATGCGATCGGCGTACCAGAACGCCTGGGCGAGGCTGGACGTGAAGACTGCCGCCTGCAACCCGAGGTTCGACCGGTTGGCAATGGCGATCGCCTCATCGTCGTCGCCTGCGGTGAGGATGGGCAGCACGGGACCGAACGACTCTTCCTGGGAAAGGGCACTGTCCTCGGGAACCCGGTCGACAACGGTGAAGTCGTAGTACAGATCGGTCGGATAGCCGGTCGCCCGGCCACCTCCCACCAGCACTTCTGCCCCTCGCTCGCGGGCTTCGGCCAACTGCCGGTCCATCTTGGCGGCCGTCGGTTCGTTGTTCAGAGGACCCATAGTGGTCTTCTCGTCGAAGGGGTCGCCCAGCACCGCCGCCGAAGACGCCTTCACAGCAAGCTCAACGAACTCGTCGCGGACATCTTCCAGGACGATCACTCGTTCGGTGGCGCAGCACACCTGACCAGCGTTGTAGTAGGCGCCGTAGACCGCCAGGGTGGCCGCTGCTTCGATGTTGGCATCGGCGGTGACGATGGTCGGGCCGTTGCCCGACATCTCCATGATCGATCGCTTGATGCCCATCTGAGAGACGATCTTCTTGCCGGTGGCCGACGAACCCGTGAAACCGATTGCGTCGATCCCGTCATGCTTGACGAGGTGTTCGCCGATGCGGACCCCGCCGGGGATGATCGATACGGCCCCCTTGGGGACGCCTGCTTCGTCGAAAGCTTCCGCCAGTTTCAGGAGAGCCCATGAGGTGAACGCGGGAGGTTTGACGATCACAGCATTGCCGGTTGCCAATCCGGGACCGACGTACTCGAGCGGGATGGTGACCGGGAAATTCCAGGGGGTAATGGCCGCCCAGACACCGACCGGGCGGCGGAATGTGAACATCCGCTTGTGCCGGTCCGAGGTAGGAATCACCTCACCGGCCAGGCGCTTGGCATCCTCTGCAGCGTTGTAGAAGTACTGGTTGGCTTCGGCGATGTCGTCCAGAGATTCGGCGTGGTACGGCTTGCCTTGCTCGAGGGTCTGGATTCTGGCGATCTCCTCCTCCAGCGGTTCGATGGCCGCGGCGACACGCAGGCACAGATCGGCTCGTTCGAAGGCAGACCAGTGCCGCATCTCCTCGGTGGCGGTCCGAGCGGCAGTTACCGCCCGGTCGATATCGGCCGGAGAGGCCAGTGGCACGTTGGCGATGTGTTCACCGGTCACCGGGCTGACCAGTTCGTGGATCTCGTCGCCGGTACCCTCGGTCCATTCTCCGGCGATGTAGAGCTTGAGATTCTCGGCCACCGTGTCACCTCTGTTTCTTGGAACGTCCCTGCAAATCGTAGGGTTCTGCGGCGCGGCGTGGCCGCCAGAGGGGTTAGGATTCTGAGCGGTGAGAATGTGCCGGAACGCCCCCTACTGATCGACGGAGCCTTTGAGCTCGGCTCTGCCGAGCCGTTCGTCATTCTCAATCCCGCCACCGGTGCGCCGATTGATTCCGTGGCCGCCGCTTCACCCGATCAGGTTGATTCCGCGGTAGCGGCCGCGGTTCGGGCTCAAACCTCGTGGCGGACCCTCTCCCAGCCGGAGCGCAGTGCCGCCATGCATGCTGTGGCAGCCGAGATTCGAAGCCGGAAGGACGACCTTGCGGACATCGTCACCCTGGAGACCGGGAGGCCGTACGCCCGCAACCTTCTGTACGTCGATATGATCGCCGATCTCTTCCGTCAGTACGCAGAGCTGGCCCGTCTGCACGGAGGACGCATCGCCCCTTCCAACGAAGCCGGGCAACTATCGCTGGTGGTGCGGGTCCCGTACGGGGTGATCGCCACCCTGGTCCCCTGGAACTACCCATTGCTGCTGCTGGCATTCAAGGTGGCCCCGGCGCTTGCCACCGGCAATACGGTTGTGATCAAGCCTGCCTCGGAAACCACATTGACGACGTTGGTACTGGCCGAAGTCTTCGCGGCAACCACCCCACCCGGGGTAGTGAACGTTGTCGCCGGGAGCGGACGGACGGTTGGGGAGCAGTTGGTGCGCCATCCGCACACCGACATGGTCGCCTTCACCGGATCAACCGAGGTGGGCGCCGAAATCGGATCGATCTGCGGTCGCATGGCCAAACCGACCCATCTGGAGCTCGGCGGCAAGGATCCGGCGATTGTTTTCGATGATGTCGATGCCGATCTGGCTGCCAAGGCGGTGGTCTGGGCGTCCTTCCTCAACGCAGGCCAGGTGTGCACATCCACCGAGCGGGTCTACGTCCAGCGCAGCATCTACGACCGGTTTGTGGACCGGGTCGTCGAGCTGGCTTCCGGCCTGCGGGTCGGCGATCCGTTCATCCCGGCCACCCAGATCGGACCGATGCGCAATGAGCGGGGCCGGGCCAAGGTGCGCGAACAGCTCGCAGCAGCTCAGGCCGGGGGAGCGGAGATCCTCACCGGCGGGGCGATCCCGGATGGTTCGTCAGGCTTCTACCTCCAGCCGACCGTTGTGGTCGATGTAGACCACAGCATGGACCTCATGCAGGAAGAGACCTTCGGGCCGGTCTTGCCGATAATGGCATTCGACGATGACGACCAGGCTTTTGCTCTCGCAGCGGACACGCCCTACGGCCTGGGAGCCAGCTGTTACACCCACACGCCCGATCGGGTCCGGCGCGCCTACGAAGAACTCACCGTTGGCACCGTCTGGGTGAACGACCCGGTGGTCGACAACCTGGCCGCCCCCTTCGGCGGAATGCGGGCCAGCGGCAACGTTCGCGAGCTCGGACTGGAAGGGATGGAAGCCTTTACGTCGATGCGGCATGTGCATTGGAATATGCGACAGGAAGACAAGCCATGGTGGTTCGGCGCCAACGGCGACTGAATGCGGAGAGCCGAGTGATCGGCCGACCACCGAACGAAAGGGAGAGAAATGGGACTGCAAGGCGAGAAGACGGCGGCATGGTTCGCCCGGGCCAAAGCCAACCTGGTCAACGGGGTCTCCAGTCAGTTCCGTTATTGGGGTGACGACGACACCCTGGTCATTGATCGGGGCGAAGGCGCCTACGTCTACGACATGGATGGGAACCGCTACATCGACTACCAGTGCGGGTTCGGTCCCGTCGTCCTCGGGCACGGACATCCAGTTGTAGCCAAGGCCGTCGCCGAAGCTGCCGCGGCCGGCACGACCTTTGCGATGACCAGCGCCCGGGAGGTAGAAGCAGCCGAGACGTTCCGTGCCGCCGTCCCGTGGGTGGATGCGCTTCGGTTCACCAATACCGGGACCGAGGCGACCATGCATGCCATCCGTCTGGCGCGCGGTTTCACAGGTCGAGACGTCATCCTCAAGTTCGAGGGGCAATACCACGGTGTCCACGACTATGTGATGTTCTCCACCGCCGGGTCTCCACCCGGTGCCATGGGATCCCGGTACCGGCCGGTTCCAGTGCAAAGCTCATCCGGCATTCCCGACGTCATCAGCACGTTCATCCGTACCCTGCCGTTCAACGATCTCGAACTCGTCGAGCGCCTCTTCCGCGATCAGGGTCATACCATCGCCGCCATCATCGTCGAGCCGATGCTGGGCAACGCTTTCGGGATCATGCCTGAGAAAGGTTTCCTGGAAGGGCTCCGCAAGGTTTGCGATAAGTACGGCACCGTCCTCATCTTCGACGAGGTGAAAACCGGGTTCCGCATCGCACTGGGTGGAGCACAGGAGGTTTTCGGAGTAACTCCCGATCTCGGCACCTTTGCCAAGTCGATGGGCAACGGCTTCCCGGTGGCGGCCATCGCCGGCCGGGGCGAAGTGATCCAGGCATGGGGCAAAGGAGGGATTGCTCAGGCGGGTACCTATTCGGGGAACGGTGTCGCGGCTGCGGCGGCCGGTGCCACGATCGACGTCCTGTCCACCGGCGAGCCCTATGTTCGCTTGGAGAAGATGGGCAGAACCCTGATGAAGGGGCTGAGCAGTATCTGTGTCGAGCAAGGGGTGACCGCCCACATTGTCGGCGTTCCTGCCATGTTCGGGATCGTGTTCAGCGAGGAGCCACCGAAGGACTTCCGGGACTCGGCCAACCACAACGACGAGCTCTATGCGGAGGTAGTCGGAGGGATGATCCGGCGAGGAGTGATGCCGGTCGATGACGCCCTCGAACCGTGGTTCTTGTGCGCCGCCCTTTCGGACGAGGACATTGCGACAACTTTGACTGCGTTCGAAGAGGCACTCGCCGAAGCAACTGCCTGAGACAGAGAGGTCATGACCATGCGAATTGCGCTCCTGGGAGCGGGCATCATCGGCGCGGTAGTGGCACGAGATCTGGCCACCTGGGACAGTCCGGACAAGGTCGTTGTTGGAGATCTCGACGGCGATCGAGCGGCGCTGGTCGCCAAGGAGAACGGGTTTGAGCATGGGGCGGTCGACGTCCGGGATCCGGCCTCGCTCGACACTTTCCTGGCCGGTGCCGACGTCGTCGTCAACGCAGCTCAGTATCAGATCAACCTGGCGGTCATGGAGGGCGCCCTCCGGGCCGGCGCCCACTACACGGATCTCGGTGGGCTGTTCTTCACGACCAGGAAACAGCTCGAACTCGGCGACCGATTTCGCGACGCCGGCCTGACGGCAGTTGTGGGCATCGGCTCGTGTCCGGGTATCGCCAACGTCCACGCCGGCGATCTGGCGGCGCGGATGGACACCGTCCGTTCGGTGATCATCTACAACGGGGCAACGGTCGATCCGTCGGATTCTCTCAAATGGCCCTACTCGCTGTGGACGATCTTCGACGAGATAACCGAACGGGCAATGGTGTTCAGGGACGGCCGGTTCGTCGATCTCGACCCGCTGTCCGAAGAGGAGATGTTCTCCTTCAAACAACCGATCGGGTACGCCAAGACCCATCTCTCCCTGCACTCCGAGGTTGCCACTATCCCGCTCAGTTTGGCCGAAAAGGGTATCGAGGCATGCGAGTTCAAGATCACCTTCTTCGGGTTTCCCGAAGCCGCATTGCGAAAGCTTCAATTCCTCGCTTCGCTCGGCCTGGCCTCGACGAAGCCGCGCCGGGTTGGGGCGGTGGAGGGTGTGATTCCGCGCCGCCTCCTGGTCGACTTGTTGGAGGAGCTCCAACCCGATCCGCCGCAGCATGCAGGGTTCAAAGACATCGCCACGGTGGCGGAGGGAACCCGCAACGGTGCGCCCGTCCGTCTTCGCCTCGACACGACGGCCTGGCCTTCTGAGGAACTGCAGGTGGCCGGCGGCACGGTTGTGGTCGGCTCGCCTGCCGCCATCGTCGCTCGCCGGCTGGGGTCGGGCGCGATATCGAGACCGGGCGTGCATCCGCCCGAGACGGTTGTACCTCCGCAGCCGTTCTACGAGGACCTGGCGAAGCGCGGGGTGCAGACGGCCCTCACCGAGGAAGCAGTGCTGGCGGGCTAATCGCCGGCTACTGGACGCAGAACTCGTTTCCTTCCGGGTCGCCGAGAACGACCCAGTATTCGCCGTGCTGCTCCACCGGCCCGATCACCGATGCTCCCGCGGCCACAAGTCGCTCGACTTCGGCGTCGACCCGGATCCGCCGCTCGTCGATCGGAGTCCCGTGACCCCCGGCCGCATTCACATCGAGATGCATCCGGTTCTTGGCCGTCTTGCCCTCAGGAACTCTCTGGAAGAAGAGGCGCGGGCCGGTACCGTCCGGGTCGATCAGGGCACGGGCATCGTTCCAGTTCTCCTCCGGTATCGCCATGCTCCGTGCCCAATCGTCCCAGGAGTCGAAGCCCTCTGGGGGCGGCTGGATGATATAGCCGAGCGCCTGCGCCCAGAAGTCAGCAAGACGGGCCGGGTTGTTCGCGTCGAACACTATTTGAATGGGTGTTGCCATCGGTCACCTTTGCGTATGCAGCGACGCTAGCCGACCGGGCCGGGCGCCATTATTGGGAGCCACGCGGTTCCGCAGTTGCCTAATCTGGCGCCGTGTCCTATCAGATCCGCCCGATTGTTCCCGATGAACTGCGCGCCTTCGCTCAGGTGTGGGAGCGCGCCTTCAACTTCGACGAGAAGGACGAAGAACTCGAGGCGCTGCAGAAGACCTTTGAATTCGACCGGTCGATCGTCGCCCTGGATGGAGAACTGTTCGTCGGGACGGGTGGCGCCGACTCGTTCGACCTGACCACGCCGGGCGGTGTGGTCAAGACCGGCGGCCTGACCGCCATCGCCGTTATCCCCACGCACCGGCGGCGGGGCATTCTCACCGACATCATGCGCTACCACTTCGATGAGGTCCGCGAGCGGGGAGAGCCTCTTTCTGTTTTGCGAGCATCCGAAAGCACGATCTACGGCCGCTACGGCTACGGGGTTGCCACCATGGATGCAAGCTTCCGGATCGATCGGCAGCATGCTGCTTTGGCGACGGAGATTCCGACCCCGGGCCTTGTGCGCCTGGTGGACAAGGACGAGGCCCGCCGGACCATGCCCGGGATCTACCAGAGTGTCGGTACATCGTGGCCCGGGTTTCTCAGTCGCACTGAGGCCCAGTGGGATTTGCGTGTGCTCGATCTGGAGCATTGGCGGGACGGCATGACGGCCAACCGCTTCGTCGTTCATGCGGATGACGGCAACGATTTGGGGTATCTGCGTTACCGGGTTCGCGATAAGTGGGAGGAAGGGCATGCCGCAAGTGAATTGCTCGCAGCGGAACTGATGGCGTTGACACCGGCCGCGGAAGTTGCGCTTTGGCGTTATGCCTTTTCCGTAGACCTCATCCAGAGCATCCGGACGCAAACCCGTCCTCCCGAAATGCTGCTGGCGGCGATGCTGGCCGACCCGCGCCGGATGAAGCTGAGACAGGGTGACGGCCTGTGGGCCCGTCTGCTCGATATCCCGGCCGCTCTCGCCGGGCGCAGATATGCGGTCGAAGGGCGCCTGGTGTTTGAAGTCGTCGATGCCTTCCTGCCCGAGGTCGGGGGAACCTTCGAACTCGAGGGCGGTCCCGAAGGATCCGAGTGCCGGCCGTCTTCGGCATCACCCGAGCTGACCCTCGATATTGCTGCCTTGAGTTCTCGCTACCTGGGCGACGGCAGCTTCCGGTTGCTCCAGCAGGCGGCTCGGGTGGCAGGAGACCCCGACGTTGTTCGCCGGGCCGACCAGATGTTCGGCTGGTACCAACGCCCCTGGTGCCCGCACTACTTCTGAGTCGCTGGTCGCCGGGGTCCAAGCCCTCCGTGATGAATCCTTCCTCCGGCTTGGCTCCAGGCGCGGCGGAAGTGACTCACCCGCTGGGGGTGGCCTCTTGGGTTCAGTGGATTGTGGTGATGGGTGAGGTGTGCGGGTACAGGCGCACCTGGCGTGGTCCGCCCAAGCGGGGAGGTCAGGGTGGTCCGCGTGTCGCCGGTTTGAGGAAGCGTCGCCGCTGGGGTGGGCTGGTGGGGTCGATGTGATAGCCGTTGCGGTGCACCACGACGTGGTGGTGGAACCAACATAAGGTCGTGAGGTTGTCCGGGTGGTGGGTTCCGCCTCGAGACCGGGGGACGATGTGGTGAGGTTGGAGCCGGTAACGAGATCGGCACCCGTCGGCGGTGCAGGCTCCTTGGTCGCGGTGGAGGATGAACCTTCGCAGCTTTGGTGGGATGGTCCGGGACGTTTTCCCGATTGCAACGGGGGTCCCGTCGGGGCCGCTTTGGAGGATCTCGACCTGTCCGTCGCAGAGGATTTCCTCCAAGGTCAACGGTCCGATGCGGGGTCCCGAACAGATCTCGGCGCCGGCTTTCCCGTTCGAACCGGCGGCGAGACCGGCGTCGACGAAGATCGACACCAACGGTGTGCCCTTGGCTCCGTCGGTCGGGGAGCCGTCGAGGGAGTCGTGAGCGATGGCGACGAGGGCGTCGGCTTGTCGTTGGGATCGGGGAGCGTGCCGACCGTTTGGCAGAGAGGGGAAGTCTTCGGCTCTCTGCTGCAGGGCGTGTTCAATGAGGTGGCCGTCCTGGCCTGGGAACAAACCCCACAGTTTGTAGGAGGACTGGTCCAGGGCCGGTTGGATGGATAGGAACCGGTCCCTGAAGATCTGCTGCTCGTCATTACGGGTGATTCGATGGTGGCGGGCCACCATGCGCCGCACTCCCGCAATATCCCAACCCCGCGATCCGGCTACTACCCCTGGGTCGGCCCCGACCGCTGCGAGCCGGGACTCCTCCACCACCCGATCGAACGACACGCCACCGGTTTCCAGCTCCTCGGCCAGGTCGTCCTGGTCGGCCAACCGGGCCACGGTTTGGGTGAGTGAGCGGGCGGTCTCCGGTGCCAGGTCCATACGGGCCGCTACCCATTCGGCCAGGGTACGGGCCCCGTCCCCGATCGGCACCTGCCGTACATCGACTTCGGAGAGGAGCTGGAGTTGGAGGTAGCGGCAGGCAGCGATGCGGGATTCGAGTTCCACCAGGGTGGTTTCCAACTGGTCGGTGGTGATCGCTGCAAGGTCGGTCGTTCTCATAGTTCGAAGGTATCAGCTACCTATGACAAAAAGCTGCAACACAACTCAAAACAATCCAATAACCCACGAATGTTTTCGCCGTCCGCTAGTGGCCAGCATCCAGCGGTCAGCATCCAGCACCCAGCATCTAGCCGCCAGCAGGCTGCCCTCGATGGAAAAGGATATCCGGCCACCCGAGGGTCACGAAATGTCACCTGAACTGCTTGCAGGGCGCCAGCGGTGGGGGCAGCGTCAGTCGTCTGCGATTTTGTAGGCGACAGGTATCCCGTCGGGGAAGGCGTATCCTGTCGGGCAATCGTCAACGCTTTCGATGGTCCGTTGGAGCATGAAGTCCTCGGTCTTGAACGCACTCACAGATCCGTCGCTGAGCCGTTCCCAAACCCACCCGTTTCTCGGTATGACCTCGTACTGAGGCTCCCGCTCGGCCAGGGCCTCGACCGATTCCAGGGTCGTTGACTCCACATTCGGCAGCCCATCTGCGTCACCCAGTATGAGCGGATCGACTTCAGGACAATCGCCTGGTAGAAAAGCCGTCCAGACTCGTCGGCGTAGGTGCTCGCCGTAGATTCCGCTGAGGAGCAGGCCGAGACAAGCGAGAGAACAACAGCACCAGCAAACACAAACCAAAGTCTCATGCTCATCAGAACGCAAGGTTGATGGTGAAGGTTCCAGCACCCAGCATCTAGCCGCCAGCAGGCTGCTCTCGATGGAAAAGGATATCCGCCCACCCCGGGGTGATGTCCCCTCCTAGAGGGCCTGACACACGCGCACCGGCGGGGGAGGACACCGTACGTCCATTGGTCCGGCCGCCGACCGCTGGCCGCTATCTTTTCCCCATGGCCAAGATTCATGGCGGGCAGATCATTGCCCGGGCGCTCAAACACGAGGGAGTCGATACCCTTTTCACCCTCACCGGCGGCCACATCGTCGCCATCCTCGATGGGTGCGTCCAGGAAGGGATCCAGGTCGTCGACGTGCGCCATGAGCAGGCCGCCGTCCACGCTGCCGAGGCCTATCACCGGGTGACGGGAAGGTTGGGCGTTGCCGCAGTCACCGCCGGTCCGGGTGTGACTGACGCGATCACCGGAGTGGCTAATGCCTGGTTCTCGGGTGCCCCGGTGTTGCTGCTGGGAGGCCGCCACTTCATTCGGCAAGAAATCAAGGGCGGTTTGCAGGAGATGGATCATCCGCAACTCTTCCGTTCCATCACTGCGTGGGCGGCGACCGCCTGGGAGACCAACCGGTTGGCCGACTACATCGCCACGGCAGCCCGCCACGCGTTCGCCGGTAGAGGAGCGCCGGTGTTTCTCGATGTGCCTATGGATGTGCAATTCGACATGGTTGAGGAGTCGACGATCACCTGGCCGGTCAATCATCGGCCGTCGCCGCCGGGTGTTTCGGCTGTCGATGTCGAAGAGGTTGCCAAGCTTCTGTCCCGATCCGAGCGCCCCATCGTGTTCGCCGGGTGCGGACTCCGGGGCCAGGCCGAACTGAGGAGCTTCGCGGACTTGCTCCAGGCACCCGTGTACGCGAGCGGCAACGCCCGCGGGACTCTCCCATACGGGCACCCCTTGCTCGGTAATCGTAGGCGCTCGATGGCATTCGCTCAGGCTGACCTGGTTCTGGCCCTGGGGGTTGATTGGGACTTCAGGACCGGGTACGGACAGAAAATCCACGGCGAAGCCCACGTGGTGCAAGTCGACGCCGACCCCACAAAAGTTGGCTGGAATCGACCGGCGCACACCGCTCTCACCGCCGATCCCGCTCGCTTCCTCACCGGGCTCATCGAAGCGGCCGATGGTTTCGCCCGCGCCGACGTGCGTCCGTGGACCAAGGTCGTCATGGAGGCAGAAACCGAAGCGCAGGCGCAGGCCGAGCAGGAGGCGGACACAGACGCAGCCCCGGTTCACCCCGAGCGATTCGCTCGCGATGTTGCGGAATTCTTTGCCGGTTCGATCGTCTCTCTGGATGGCGGCGACATCGTCTCCACAACGGCCAAGTGGCTGCGGCCCGCCAACCAGGGTGAGATGCTCGTCGCCGGGGCTTTTGGGACGCTGGGAACTGGAGCACCGTTTGCCCTCGCCGCCCAGGTGGTGCATCCCGGGCGGCGGGTGGGGATCGTCTACGGCGATGGAGCCTTCGGCTTCAACGGCATGGAATTCGACACGTTTGTCCGTCTCGGCCTACCGGTTGTCGGCGTGGTCGGCAACGACGGTGTCTGGAACAACATCAAGACGTTCCACCGGGCGTTCTACCCGGAACGCCTGGTTGCGACCGATCTCGGGGTTCGTCCCTACCACCTGATGGTCGAGGCTCTGGGCGGCTACGGGGAGTTCGTCGACCGGCCGGATCAGATCCGTCCAGCGTTGGAGCGAGCCGCAGCCAGCGGGAAACCGGCGCTCGTCAACGTCCACATTGCCGAAACATTCCGGGCGAGTTCCAACTACGCCCAGTAGCAAGAAGTAGCCAGTAATCAGTCGTCAGTCGTCAGTGAAGGCATGCAACCTCCTGGGTCCGGATTTGAACTGAGAACTGAGAACTGGCAACTAGGAGCGAAGCGAACTGAAAACTGAAGACGTCGAGCGGAGCGAGCTACAGCAGGATCAGAGCCAACGCCCCGACCACGAAGCAATAGACGGCAAAGGGTCGGAGCCCGACCCGCACCAGTGTTTTGATCAGGAAGGCGATGGCCAGGTAACCGGACACCGCTGCGGTCAGAACCCCCAGCCATACTTCTGAGGGGATGCCACCGCCGTCCAGCATCTCGACCGTTTCGATGAGGCCTCCACCGGCGATGGCCGGAACTGCCAGCAAGAACGAGAACCGCGCAGCCTCGACAGCGCTCAGACCCCTTCCCAAACTGGCTGTGATGGTCATGCCCGAACGGGAGATGCCGGGCAGGAGAGCGGTGGCCTGGGCGATACCGACCAGCAGAGCGTCCGACAGGTTGGCATCTTCGAGCGTGCGGGTCCGGCGAGTTATGAATCCTGAGACAACCAACACCACTCCGGTTACCAGGAGAGCCACGGCAACCGCCCTTGTCGATTCCTGGAATGAGGAGAGTTGATCGGTGAGGGCGATCCCGACTGTGGCCGGGACGGTGCCGACGATCAGCAAGGTCAGAACATGGCGTGCCTCGCGGTCGCGGCGGAAATGCAGCAGTTTGACCAGGTCGCGACGGTAGTAGGCGAGCACCGCAATCAGGGTCCCCAGGTGCAGGAGAGCCGAAGTGGCCAGGTCGGGTGGTTCAACACCCAGGAACGCCGGGACCAGCACCAGATGTCCGGATGAGGAGATGGGGAGGAATTCGGTCAGGCCTTGAATCAGACCCCACAGCATTGCTTCGAACATCGGCGGCAGGTTAGCCGGGCCGCGGGCGCCCGCTGATGTTCGCTCAATGCGGCCTGTTGGTATGCCGATGTGTTTGACATGTTGTCAAGGAACCGGGCGCCTGCCGGCCGCTCCAGGCTGATCACGGGTTCAATCGTCGTGGCGCTCATTCTGATTGCTGTGACGATCGCGCTGGCCGTGGTTACCACTGCAACCACGTCGGCGCGGGCTCGCAAAGAAGCGACCGAAGCCGTGTTGCTGGCGCAGATGCAAGCGGCGCTGGAGCAGGTATCCGAGTCAACCGGAGATTGGCTAGATCGCCGTGACAACGGTGAAGTGTTCGATATCCCTGATGTCCGGAGTCTCGAGGCGGTTGCCGATTTTCGCTCCAGCGTTGGTGAACTCCGGACGATGGTCGATGCCGATGAGGAAGAGTTGTTCGGTGAGATCGCGGCTGGATTCGATGGTTACCTGGAGTTGATTGCCGGAGCCGTGGCCTCGGTAGATCCTGAGGTTGATGGGGGTCTTCGGGCTGAACTCGACCGACTCGAGGGCGATCTGCGGAGTCCCATCCTGGCGGTCCAGCTGGAAGAGAACGAGCACCTTCTCGAATCCATCCAGGCGGAGGAACGGGCCGTTCTGGTCCTTCAGATCCTGGTGCCCGGCTTGCTGGTCCTTGCGGCCTTGCTGTCGGCACTTGCCTTGAGGTCGCGGTCGCGAACGAAGCGTCTGGAGCAACTCGAGGATCTCCACTCGGCCAAGGACGAATTTATAGCCTCTATCAGTCATGAGCTTCGCACCCCCTTGAGCGCAGTGCTCGGGATGGCGTCCGAACTGCGGGACAATCTTTCGTTCTTCAGCTCCGATGAAGTCGAGGAGTTTGTGACGATCATCGCCGACCAGAGCCAGGAGGTATCGCTCATCGTCGAGGACTTGCTCGTGGCAGCGCGTCTCGATGACGGGAATCTGACCGTCATTACCGAGCCGATCGAACTCCACCGGCAGGTCGAGAATGCGCTCCTGCCCTTCCGGGCCCTGATGCCGGGCGGGTGCGAAGTCATCGGCGACGCTACCGCTCACGGGGACGGAGCCAGGGTGCGTCAGATTCTTCGCAATCTGATTGGAAATGCTGTGCGCCACGGCGGTGACCGGGTCGTCGTTCGGATCGAATCAAGTCAGCATGGTGCGATGGTTTCGGTCAAAGACAACGGTCCCGGTCTGCCTCCCGCGGATTGGGAATCCATTTTCGATGCCTACCACCGGGCCAGCGATATCCCAGGTCTTCCACCCTCGATTGGTCTGGGGTTGACCGTTTCGCGAAGGCTGGCCAGGCAGATGGCCGGTGACCTTTCGTACCGCTACGCAGATGGATGGAGCAGGTTCGAGCTGATCCTTCCCGCGTCTGCTCCGACCCGGGCCTTCGAACCCGTCGCATCGCCTGCCGGATAAACGTCAGCCGCCCAGGACCACCGCCACCCGGTCCTCCGCTACGGCTGCCGCAGCGATGGTGGCCGACTCGGCCGGCACGGCAACGAGCCCGGGGAGATCTTCAAAGGCCAATGGGTCTGCGGTGGGTGCCGCAACGACCGTGCCTGCTATGGCCTGGGGCGCTTCTCCCATGGTGAGCACGATGAGCTGCACCGGCTGACCGGGGTACGCACCTGGAGGGAGTCGAGTTTCGAGTGTCCACCAGCCGTCCGGGGCGACAATCCGGCGAGGGGAAACTGCAGAGGCAACCAGCGGCTCTCCTGCAGCCACCGGGCGCGAGACCATCCCTACCGGGTCGCCCGGATCCGGCAACACGTCCGCCGGGATGGTCCGCCATTCGATCATTGTCTCCTCGATCACCGTCCCTTCCTCCAAGGCAACGGCGGCGTAGGGATGCAACACGGTTGGTTGAGGGCGGACGTCGAGCCAGGTGGCCGTGACGAGCAGCAGTGCGGCAGTTGCCCACCGTAGATAGGGCGGCCGGCGGAACCAGTACACCGGAGAAACGTATCGTGCCGGATACGGATTGGGAAGGGGTTCGTTGGTCCCGGGACTGGAACGTGGCGATCCGATGACGCTTGACGGGGGGTCTTTCTACCGGGTCAGCCGCTTGACGCCGACAGCGCATTGGCGCACGGACAGGAACGCCTCGTGACGGCCGCAGGGGGATCAGTGTCTTGATTGCGCTCTGCAAGGTGCCGAGGGACGCCTGGAATCGTTCGACAACGGCGCCGACGGCTCACCGTACGGGGACGCAACCGCGATGTCCTGGGCGTTCTCGAGGAACTCGTAGAAACCGGTTCCCCCGATGACGCCGATCACGAATCGCCGCTCTCCGAGCTGCTCGACTTGGATTCGCTCTTCTCCGAGGTGCTCGACTTGGATTCGCTCTTCTCCGAGGTGCTCGACTGTGCATCTTTCGACTTGCCGCTCGGTTTGGTTTCGGATGTGGAGCCGCTGGATGCCGACTTGCTCGATCGGGAGGTGCTCGATTTCGACCTGCTCGACTTGGAATCGGTCACATAGAAACCCGAACCTTTGAAGATGATCCCGGCCGGGTGAAAGACTTTTTGAACGGCGCCTCCGCAACCGGGGTGCTTGCTGAGGGTTTTGTCGCTGAACGATTGAACGACGTCGAAGCGTTCGCCGCATTTCTTGCAGGCGTATTCGTAAGTGGGCACGGCTGTTGGATTCCTGGAGCGAAGACAGCCCATGATATCAAGCCGCGTGCCAACCGCTTCAGGGCTCTGTCCTCCGTGACCTCTCCTGCAACGGCTCGGATTGCAATATGCTGCGACCATGCTCCGTACCGCTGGTGTTCTTGCTGTTGCCTATCTGATCGGCAGTCTCGACTTTGCCGTGATCGTTGCCCGCCTCAAGGGCGAGTCCATTTACGACCTGGGAAGCGGCAATCCGGGAGCGTCAAACGCTCTGCGGTCGATGGGCAGACTTGCAGGAGCCCTGGTTTTACTCGGGGATCTTCTGAAAGGGCTCGCGGCGGCGGCCATCGGGTCGACTGTGGGCGGGAGTGCAACGCTGGCGGCGGCGGCCGGCCTGGTGGCCGTGTTCGGTCACTGCTACCCGGTATTCCACCGATTCCGGGGTGGGAAAGGAGCTGCGACCTTTGCCGGGATGTTGCTGTGGGTTGCTCCGTGGGCGGGTCTCGGGATGGTGCTGGTCTTTGTCGCTGTCGTCGCCGTGTCGCGAATCGCCTCGATAGGGTCCATTGCCGGCGCGGCGCTGGCTGCTCCGCTGGCGGCCTGGCTCGACGGCCTGGGTGGCTGGGCTCTGGCATGGTTGGGAGTGGCCGTCGTGTTGGTCATGTACCGGCATCGTGGCAATATCGCGAGGCTGGTTCGGGGTTCGGAGAGAAAGGTTGTGGGGGAATGAAGGTTGATGTAGCCGTCGTGCCTGCGGCCGGGCGCGGGACCCGGATGCGACCGGCGACCCGGGTAGTCCCGAAAGCGCTGATTCCGGTGGTCGACCGACCGGCCATTCAGTATGCCGTCGAAGAAAGCGTTCGCGCCGGGGCCGGCGAGGTCATTCTCATCGTCGATCCTGGTGTGGGGGCGTTAGCCGAACAGCACTTCTGGGAAGAAGGCCCGTTACCGGGCCTTGAAGACGTGAAAATCACCCCGGTGGTGCAAGAAGTGCCGCACGGGCTCGGACACGCGGTGCTGACCGCCCGCGAGGCCGTAGCCGATCGGTCCTTTTTCTGTGTGCTGGCCGACAACATCCCCCGGCCCGGTGGCGATGTGTTGCCGGGAATGGCTGAAGCTTTCGATGGCACCTCGGTCGTGTGTTTGCGGCGGCTCACCCCCGAGTTCCTGGAGCGATACGGGGTGATCGTTCCCGGATCGTGGCGTAGCCCGGAGGTGGTTGAGGTACTCGGAGCGATTGAGAAACCGGGCGCCGTCAATGCCCCTTCGGATCTGGGCTTGATCGGGCGCTATCTGTTCACCCCCGACATCTTCACGATCCTGGAGGATCTGCCCGCCGGACTGGGTGGAGAGATACAGTTGACAGACGCCATCGCGGAGTTGGGGAAAGCCGGCAGTTGCCTCGGTTATGTGGCCGGGCAGGATTTGCTCGACGTCGGCAATCCCCTCGGATTGCTCGAAGCGTCAACTGTTCTGGGGCTCGGTCATCCAGAGTGGGGATCCGAATACCGGGCCTTCCTGGCGGGATTATCGGAGTTCTCTTGAGAACGTTGGCCGAAGCCCGCCGGGATGTGCTGGCCGGGGTGCCAACGCTGCCCATCGTCACTGTGCGATTACTCGAAGCTTCCGGTCTGGTTCTCGCCGAACCGGTGGAAGCACCGCACGACGTACCGCCTTTCGCCAATTCTGCGATGGATGGTTACGCAGTTCGGGCTGAAGATGTCTGCGATGCCCCGGTCGTATTGAAGGTGATTGAAGATCTTCCCGCAGGATATGCAGCTTCGTTCGTTGTGCGGCCCGGTACCGCCATCAAGATCATGACGGGTGCACCCATCCCGGACGGGGCCGACGCCGTGGTGCAGGTCGAAGACACCCGGCAGGAGCATGATGAAGTCACCATCGGCTCCGCAGTTCGGGTCGGGACCAATGTGCGTGCGGCCGGCGGCGATGTCGAGGCCGGGACCCGGGTCTTCGCGGCCGGAGAGCGCCTCGGCGCCGCTCACCTGGGAGTGCTGGCTTCGCTGGGTGTCGCGGCCCCGCTGGTCCGGCGACGACCCCGGGTTGCCATCCTTTCCACGGGTGACGAGATCATGGACCCTGCGGTCACGGATTTGCAGCCGGGCCAGATCCGGGACACCAACCGGGTGGTACTCAACAGCCTTTTGGCTGAACTCGGCGCCGAAGTGATCGATCTCGGAATAGTGCGAGACGATGCCGTGCTCTTGCGCTCAACTCTTGAACAGGCGGCCAACCGGGCAGACGCCATAGTCACCTCGGGTGGAGTCTCTATGGGCGAATACGACCTGGTGAAGACCGTGCTGCGGGATCTGGGCCAGATCAGTTTCTGGCAGGTAGCCATGCAACCGGGTAAGCCATTCGCCTTCGGACTCCTCAACGGCACTCCTTTCTTTGGCCTTCCCGGCAACCCGGTCAGCGTCATCGTGGCCTTTGAGCAATTCGCGCGGCCGGCTCTCTTGCACATGATGGGAGCAGAGCGACTCTTTCGGCCCCGCGTGCGAGGCCGCTTGTCGCAGTCGGTTCACACCAACCCCGAGAAGGTGGTCTTCCTGCGGGTCAGGGCCGCCGTCGACGAGGAGGGTCGGTGGGTGGCCGGCTTGAGCGGCGGGCAGTTGTCGAACATGCTGTCGGCTCTGGCATACGGCAACGCCTTCGCGGTGATCCCGGTTGGAGTCGAGACCGTGGCGGCCGGTGACGAGGTCGAGTTGGAGATGTTCACCTGGCCGGAAACACTGACGAATGATGAGGTGCTCGATGGATGAAGAACACTTGTCTCATCTCGATGAGTCCGGTCGGGTTCGCATGGTAGATGTCGGAGGCAAAGACACCACCGACCGGTTAGCGACCGCCGAGGCGCTGGTGGCTATGGAACCGGCTACCCGCAAACTGTTGTTCGGAGGTGATTTGCCGAAGGGCGATGCGCTGGCCGTTGCCCGGGTTGCAGGCATCATGGCCGCCAAGCGGACGGCTGAGCTGATTCCTCTCTGCCATCCGATCGCCGTCACTTCAGTATCGATTGACATCACATCCTGTGACGAAGGCGGGATTGTTCGGGCCACGGTCTCGACCAGCGACCGGACGGGGGTCGAGATGGAAGCTATGACGGCTGCTTCGGTGGCGGCACTCACCGTATACGACATGATCAAGGGAGTCGATAGGGGCGCGCACATCGATGGCATTCGCTTGTTGTCCAAGTCGGGCGGCCGGTCCGGGGAGTGGACGCGATGAGGGCGGCGGTAATCACCATCAGTGATCGGGTGAGTCGTGGTGAGGCAGAAGACCGGTCCGGACCGGCGGCTGTTCGTGTGCTCGAGTCGCTCGGGTTCTCAGCAGAAAGCGCAGTGGTCGAGGACGGGGTGGACCCGGTCGCAGCGGAACTACGTACGTGGATCGGCAAGGGCGTTGATCTGGTCGTGACGACCGGGGGAACCGGTTTCGGACCGCGAGACCTGACTCCCGAAGCGACCACCATGGTGATAGACCGGGTTGCTCCTGGGTTGGCGGAAGCGATGCGAGCGGCCACATTTGGTGTCAACCCGCACGGCATGCTGTCTCGATCGGTGACCGGTATTGCCGGGCGGACTCTCGTAGTCAATCTTCCAGGTTCTGTTTCCGGTGTGGAGGAGTCGCTGGCGGTGATCGGCCCGGCGTTGACCCACGCGGTTGAACTGCTGGCTGCCGGGCCTTCTGACCACGCTCCGGGCTTTCACCAGCACTCCTGATGACTTGTCGTTGTATGGCGAAGCTCCTAGTCTTCGAACTGGCACATATGGGCGGAGATAGCGTTGGATAACCCTCTTGCCATACTCATCACTCTCGTGATTGCGGGAGCGTGGGCGGCGTACCTTCTTCCCTCGATCTTCGTATCGAGGCGGAACGCCCCACTCCACTCGACCCAGGAGTTCAATCGCATAACCGCCCGCCTGGCGTCGGTGCACGGTCACGCAGTGGAGAACTCAGCCCTTGCCAGACGTCGGGTCCTCTCCCGGCGGCGCAAATTCCTGGCCGGGCTGGCGCTGGCGGCCGCCACGACCTTGATTGTTGCCATCTGGCAGGGTTCCTCGACGCTGCTCATTGCCCATATCGTGATCGACGCCCTTGGAGCCTGGTATGTCGCCATGCTTCTGCAAATCAAGCAGCGCCGGGTCGTTCCGACGGTCGTCGATCTTCATCCCGTCGAGGAAACCACCGAGGAGCGGCACCTCAGGATCGTGTCCTCCTCCTAGAGGTGTCCCGTGGATCAGCCTGATCTGAAGCCGCTTGAGGATGCCGTTCGCATGGTGCTCGATGACAAGTTCGCCACCCGTGAGCGGGCCCTGGCTTTGAGCCGGAAGACCATTCGTTCGTCGGCCAATGCAATCCGCTCCCTGCACCGTGGCGATCTCCCTGAAGCCGAGCGTCTGATGGACGAGGCCTCGTCGCTGGTTGCTGAGGCGGCCGCATTGCTGTCCGACCATGGCGACGTCAGGTACGCAGGATTCGTCGACGATGCCGCAAAAGAGTATGCCGAGGCGCGAACGACCTATGCGCTCGCACTCGGACATCCCCTCCCGTTGCCCTCCGATCTCGGTGTTGGCGCGACGCCTTACCTCAACGGGCTTGGTGAAGCCGTCGGCGAGCTGCGGCGCCGCATGTTGGATCTCCTGCGGGCGGAGCAGATGGACGAGGCGGAGGCGACGCTCGACGCCATGGAATCAATTCACGGGTTGTTGGCCGGCCTTGACTATCCAGACGGCATGACGGGCGGTTTGCGGCGGACCACCGACGTTGCTCGCGCCCTGATCGAGCGCAGCCGGGCCGATCTCACCTCCACAATCGTGCAGGAGCGACTCCGTCACGATCTGGCCGAGCGACTCGGCGATACCTCCCCGGCGGGTTAAACTTCCGGCGCCTTGGGGGTGTAGCTCAGCCCGGCAGAGCGCTTCCCTCGCACGGAAGAAGTCAGGGGTTCAAATCCCCTCACCTCCACCCAAGCTTCGGGGCCGTTGGCGATCCATCGGCCCACCATAATCCTCAGCCAACCACCGACCTGGCCTGCCGGAACCCTCTGGAGAGCCTGCATGGTCCGGTCTCTTCGTGCCGATGAGCCCCGTCCGGGGGTGGTCAGTTCTCGATTGCGATTGCGACACTTGGAGGCTGGATCTCTCCGGCGACAACGGTTACCTCCGATGGCTGGTCGCGGCGCCATGAGCGGACGGCGCCGCCCTGATCGAGCCAGAACAGCATGGAGCCGTCGTCCAACCAGGAGAAGTCGGAGCCGGGACCAACGAATCCAGACACCGGCTGGTGCTTGGCGCCGGTCCGCAGATCGACGCACCGAAAGCAACGCACCCCGTTCACAAATTCGACACTCGGTCGGCGTGTTTTCCATTGCCGTCCTGAGGATCCGCCGATCGGAGTAGTAGGCGCGGCCCGCCGTCGGCTCACGGCGTGTACCGACCCGGCGCATCAGCGCAAGCTTGCTGGCTGCTTCGGGTTAGCGCCGTGGAGGGCGGGGAATCAAGACCGGGGTGTTGCTTGTGTAATTCCGGAACTCTTCGTCTTCGCCCCAGCGCTTCTCGGCCCGGGTCTCGAGCATCGGGATGCCGCTCACCCGGGTCAGGAGGACGATGACGAAGATCGGCGAGATCAAGGTGACCCAGGTCCATCCCGACAGCACCGGCAGGGCCATGATGGCGATGCCGGTCCAAAGGGTGATCTCGCCAAAGTAATTGGGGTGGCGCGACCATGCCCACAACCCGGACGTAATGAAACGACCCTCATTGGCAGGATCTTTCCTGAATGCAGACTTCTGGCGGTCGGCAACAACCTCGGTCGCGAAACCGGCTATCCAGACAACGACGCCAACGATCGCCACCCAACCGATCGAGCGGCGTTCACTGCCGGTGATGATCGCCAGCGCGCAGGCCAGGGTGAGCAGTACCCACAAGCCCTGCAGTGTCCAGGTCATGAAGAATCTCAACGGATCCGTCTTGATCTCGTCAAATCGTCCGTCGCGGCCGTCACGCCGTACCCGGCGGAACAGGAACGAGCCAAGTCGCAAAGCCCATACGCCAACCATCACCGAGACGATGATCGCCCGGGTGTCCAGATCGTCGCTGAGCAGCACCGCCACAACGGTGACCGTGAGATACGTGATACTGCCGGTGAGATCGAAGTAGTGCTCGGTCTTGGCCCGGTTGGACGGCACGTACACCACCCAGTTGATGACGTAGGCGAGCAGTCCGCACACCGCGAACACGGCGATCGAACCCACCTTCGTGCTGCCGGCGCTTCCGGCGAGCACGACGAGCGCCCCGATCACCAGGGCAACTGCGATGCCGATTATTGACTTGCGGTTCTGGTCGGTCATCGCAGGAACCCTAGAGGAGAGCCCGTGGACGGCGCAATGTTCCGCACTCCCGGCTCAGAATGTGGGGCACCCAGCGAGGTCGTGGATCAGCGTGCCGGGGCGAAGGGCTCAGATCGACGGTCTGACCACGGCTGCAATTGACCGTCGTCTATCCGATCCGCAACCAGCGTTTCAGAGCCGCTCGCCAGCGCGGCTGATCCACCGTTGCGCGGTGCTGTTCGCACCGCAATTGACCATCCGTGTGCAGCGACACGACCCCGCTGCATTCGTCCGGCCCATCAATGCACGCCAGCAATGTCTTGTCAGGAATGCGTTTCACCCGGAACTTTGTGGCCTCGTGGTGCGCACTGCATCGCAGCCGCCCGTCCGGGCGCTTGGCCGGGGGACCTTCACATCCAACGGGTCCGTCGACACAGGTGGGGAAGTGCAACGAGGTTTGATCGGCGACGACCCGGGTTCTCTCACGCAGCCGTTTGCCGCACTCCCGGCACACCTCATCATCATGGAGGTGGGCGGCTCCGCAGCGAGGACAAAGGGGCATCGAGATCCTTCCTCTGCAACAAATCTAGTCTTTGATTCGGCGCCCGTTGCGGCCGACGGGGCGGATTCCCAGCGAAGAAGCGGACCGGTGCCGGGCCGCCATTCGATCAAGGCCAACCAGACCCGGGCCGATGTCCTTGTTGATCGAAACCATCGGTAAGGTCTCATTCATCATGCGTTGGAAACCCGCTGTTGCACCGTTCGCAGCTGTGATCACGATCTCTGTGGTTGCGGCCGCCTGTGCGGCCACGCCGGCCGCTCCATCATCGACCGCAACGACCACGACCACCAGCCCGGCTTCATCTACCACGTCGGAACCGGCCACTACCAACCCCCAGGATCCGGTGCAGGCGGCGCTGCTGGCCCAGATCGACGAGCTGATCGAGACCACTGAAGAGCTCCGTGAGCTCGACTTTCTGGAACCTCCCACCGTCACCATCGTGACCGATGAAGAACTGGCTTCCCGGGTGCGGGAGCAGATCGAAGAGGAACTCAAGCCGGATGATCTAGCCCGGGACACTGCGTTGATGGTTCTTCTGGGATTAGTCAATCCCGACCTCGACCTCTTGACCCTTTACTCCGATCTGTACTCGGAACAAGTTGCCGGGTATTACGACGGCGAGCTTGCCGAGATGGTTGTACCTGCCGGTACCGAGTTGAGCGGGCTCCAGAAAGTGACGTTGGTTCACGAACTCACGCATGCCCTTACGGACCAGCACTTCGCCTTCGATGAAGTCATCGAACAACTCGACGATGAGGACCGGTTTGATGAGCTCAGCGCTCTCCAGGCCGTGATCGAAGGAGATGCTTCCTTTACGGAATTGCTCTATGTGACCGAGCTATCGACTGAGGAGAAGATAGAAATCGTCACCGAGTCGCTCGATCAAGACACGACTGTGTTCAGTCAGACCCCGCGCTTCATCCAGGATCTTCTCTTCTTTCCCTATATCGAAGGGGCCGACTTCGTAGAGAGCCTGTGGAGCAGCGAGACCGGCTTTGACCTGGTCAACGCCGCATACGTGGACCCGCCGGTGACTACCGAACAGATCTATCACCCTGCCGCCTTCCGTCGCGGGGAGGAGGCCCTACCGGTCGTTCTCCCGGACACCCCGCTGGTCGGGTACGAAGTCGAGGAGGAAGCCGTTTGGGGGGAGGTCTCGTTCCGGGTGATGCTTGATCAAGGGCTTGCCACCCCGGCGGCTGCCGAGCAGGCCGCAGAAGGGTGGGGAGGCGACCACTACCGGGTGCTGTGGGACGGCGAAGAGGTGGTCTACGTTCTCGTCTATGTTGGCGACACCGCCGGGGATGCCATCGAGATGTACAACGCCCTCGTGGCCTATGCAGCAGCTCAGATGAACGTCGGCGAGCCGGATGAGACCGATCAAGGCACCAGCTTCAGCGGGGACGACTATGCCTTCGCTCGCCTATCCGGAGATCGGGTCCTTTTCATCTCTGGCTCCGATCCCGAGGTCGGCCCCACAATCCTGGAAGCCTTCTCTGACTTCTGAGCTCAATCTAAGGTGACGGGATGACCGGCCGGCTCATCGTGTGTGCAACCCCGATTGGGAATCTCGGCGATGCGTCGCCTCGCCTCACAGAAACGCTCCGGGACGCCGACCTGGTGTACGCCGAGGACACCAGACGATCCCAGGTTCTGCTGGCAGCTCTCGGCATCGACCGGTCGCTGCGCTCATACTTCATCGGCAATGAGGAGCAGCGAGCCGAAGAACTGGCAGGCCATCTCGAAGCCGGAAAGACCGTTGCTCTCATCACCGACGCCGGCACGCCCGCGATATCCGACCCGGGGGTGAGCGCCGTGCAGAGTGCCCGCCGGGTCGGGGCCGAAGTGCTGGTCGTTCCGGGCCCGAGCGCCGTTACGTCGTCGTTGGCCGCATCCGGGCTTGACGCCCGCAGGTTCGTGTTCGAAGGGTTCCTGCCCAGGAAGGGTCCGGAGCGTAAGGAGCGTCTGGCAGCACTGACCTCAGAAGCGCGGACCATTGTCATGTTCAGCGCCACGCACCGCGTAGCCAGGGATCTCGCCGACCTGGCCGCCCGACTCGGTGCCGACCGGCCGGTCGCGGTATGCCGGGAACTGACCAAACTGCATGAAGAAGTCCGGTGGGAAACCCTGGCGGAGGCGGTCGCCCACATCGAAGGAACCGGCGCCCGGGGTGAGTACACGGTCGTGATCGAGGGAGCGGCCCCGACCGTCCCGGCCTTGGATGATGCGCTCAGCGAAGCGGTGGAACGGATTGCGGGTGGCGAAAGCCTGGCGGTCGCGGTCCGCGAAGTTGCCGCAGAGTTCGGGGTTCGCAGGAGAGCTCTCTACGAGGCCGCCCTGGCCGCGACGAAACCGACCCCTTGATGGTGCCGCGATAAGAGAATCGGTACTAGGCCAGCTGTGCCTTGCAGACGGCGCAGATGCCTTTGCCTTTGAACGAGCCAACGTCGTCGGTTGATCCACAGAAGGTGCAGGTTGCTTCCAGCTTGCGGATGACGATCGCGTCTCCCTCTACGGCAATCCCCAGCTGATCGCCTTCGCGAATATTGAAGAGTCGGCGAGTCTCCGCGGGGATCACGATTCTCCCCAGGTCGTCGATCTTCCTGGCGATACCGGTGTCCATGCCACCTCCATTATTGGACAACCGTCCGGCTACCCGGGTCCCATGGGTGCCTGGTTCTTCCAGAGCATACCGAAGCATTGAAGACATGTGGGAGGGTTCTTTTGCCCGACCCAACTACCCTCCGCTCATGTGGGTTGATTCGCATTGCCATCTTCAATTGACGGATCAGGAGCCTTCCGTTTTGTTGGAGCGGGCGCCTGCGGTTGATTGGCTGGTGGTGCCCGGGATCGATGCGATCTCTTCGCGGGCAGCCCTGGCTCTCGCCGACGAGTATCCCGATCGTGTTGTGGCCGCCGTCGGCCTTCACCCCCACGAAGCAGACAAGTGGGAATCCGAACGATCCGCACTTGTGGCTATGGCAGAGAAGGCCGGGGCGATCGGCGAGATCGGGCTGGACTTCTATCGCAATCTGTCGCCCCGCGACGAGCAGCTGAGGGCGTTCGCAGATCAGCTCCATCTGGCGGAAGACCTCGACAAGCCGGCGATTGTGCACTGTCGCGATGCCTTTGCGGATATCTACGGGATCATCGAGTCGAGTGGCGTGGGGCAGCGCGTCGTCATGCACTGTTGGACCGGCGGGTCTCGCTGGACCCGCCGCTTTCTCGACCTCGGGGTCATGATCTCTTTCGCCGGGCCGCTGGCGTTTGAGACGGGTGAGACGATTCGGGGAGCGGCCGCAGTCGTGCCTCCCGGGCGGGCGTTGGTCGAGACCGACACGCCCTATCTTTCGCCCCCACCCTACCGGGGGGAACCAAACGAGCCGGGCCGGGTGGCTCTGGTGGGGGCAGCCCTCGCAGCGGTGTGGGAAACCACCGAGGAGGAAGTGGCCGGGGTCACCAGCGAGAACGCCCGTCGCATGTTCCGGCCATGACCCAGGGCAAGCGAGCCGTTCAGGAACTCCTGGCCCGGTACGATCTCGTGCCCCGCAAAGCCCTCGGTCAGCATTTCCTGGCCGACCCCAATCTGATAGCCAAGCTGGTGGGACTCGCCGGTTTGGAACCAGGGGGAAACGTCGTCGAAATCGGTGCCGGGACCGGCACACTCACCAGAGCCCTGGGACTGGCCGGGTTCAGGGTGGTTGCCTATGAAGTAGACGAGCGACTCCGGCCCTTACTGGCGGAAGTCCTGGACGGGTTGACCAATGTCGAGGTCCGATTCCTCGATGCACTCTCCGCCCTCCCCGATGACCTCGAGGCAGGACCGTGGACGCTGGTCGCCAATCTTCCCTACAACATCGGGACACCGCTTCTCCTCAAGATGCTGACCGACGCCCCCGATGTGCACCGCTTCGTCGTGATGGTTCAGAAGGAAGTAGCAGAACGGCTGATGGCCGGCCCGGGATCCCGGACGTACGGGATCCCTTCGGTCGTTGTCTCGCTCCATGCCGATGTGCATCGTGAATTCACTATCGGGCCCCAGGTTTTTGTCCCCGCTCCCACTGTGGACTCGGTTGTGCTCACCATGGAGCGGAGGGCCGCTCCATCCCACACGCCACGCGCCATCGAGCTGGCCGCAGCTGCCTTCAATCAACGCCGTAAGATGCTCCGGCGATCGTTGGCGGCCATCATCCCATCTGCAGGCGAGGTGCTGGAAGCGGCCGGGATCTCCGGGGAACTCCGAGCCGAACAGCTGTCCCCGACAGCCTTCGTGGCGCTGGCAGAGAAGGAGGCACAGCGTGGAACGTGATTCTCTCCAGGTAGAGGCTGCGGCCAAAGTCAACCTATCCCTGCGGGTCAGGGCGTTGGACGGTTCGGGCCTGCATCCCCTCCTGTCACTGGTTCAGTCGTTCGACCGTTGCGACCGGCTGCACGCAACCCTGGCTCCTGAAGATGAACTCGATGTGGGGGGCAGCGACCTTTCTCCGGAGCGGGACAATCTGATCTGGAAGGCAATCGACGCTCTCAGAAGCGAGACCGGCAACCGGAGCCTTTTCAAGTTTTCGCTTTCGAAAGAGATACCGATAGCGGCCGGTTTGGCGGGGGGAAGCGCCGATGCGGCGGCAGCGCTACTTGCTGCGGCGTCGCTCCTGGGTCTTGAGCGCACTACGATCATGGAAGTGGCGACGCGGGTCGGAGCGGATGTTCCGTTCTGTATCCAAGGTGGGTTCTCATGGATGGAGGGCCACGGCGAGCGCCTCACGCCGCTTCGTGAGATCCCTACCGACTATGCCCTTGCCGTCGTCGTGCCTCCGTTTGCGCTCGACACTGCTGCCGTTTACCGCCGCTGGGACGAAACCGGCGAACCTTCGGGCATCGCCGTCGACGGCAAGTATCTGCCGCCCTCCTTGCGGGAGTTCGGTCCGTTCGTCAACGACCTGTATCCGGCCGCCCTGGCCCTGCGACCTGAGTTGGGCGACTGGACGGAGGATCTGGTTGACCGGTGGGAACGGCCGGTCATGCTGTCCGGGAGCGGTCCCTCGCTGTTCGCCTACTTCGCCGATCGGGATGAAGCTGCTGAGGCTGCCAACGCCGGTCCGGCGGAAGCCCGCGCTCGCTTCGCGGTTTCGCCGGTACCGTATGGCGCTCGCCTGCTTGATTCCGTCGCAGAAGGCCGTTCGCATTAGACTCTTGCCCGGGCCGAGCCCTTTCCGACATCGTCGGTGGGGGGTGGTGTAATTGGCAGCACAGCGGGTTTTGGTCCCGTCAGTAGGGGTTCGAGTCCTCTCCTCCCAGCCCACCAACCGAGGAGGAACACTATGGCGGTGAAAGCGCTGGTGCTCGCTGCCGGTGCGGGTACCCGGATGAAGTCCAGCGCCCCCAAGGTGTTGCACGATCTGGCCGGGTTGCCGCTCCTCCACTGGGTGCTCGACTCGATTGCCTCGATTGCCTTCGACGAGACTGTTGTGGTGGTCGGTCATGGAGCCGCTGAAGTCGAAAAGTTTCTTCCCGAAGGAGTCGTGACTCGTCTCCAGGAGCAGCAGCTCGGCACCGGTCATGCCGTGCGAGTCGGCCTGGCCGGTATGGAATTCGGTGGATGCTCGATCCTGGTCTTGCCCGGGGACATGCCGTTGCTGACCGGATCAACCATTGGGCGGCTTCTCGAGACCCATCAGAAGGGCGAAGCGGCTGCAACCGTGCTTACCGCTGATATCGAAGGCAGCGATTTCGGTCGGATTCTCCGCAATGAAGAAGGCGACCTCGTCCGGATCGTGGAGGTACGGGATGCCAACCGCGAAGAGGTCGCCGTGACGGAAGTCAATGGAGGGGTGTACGTCTTCGATGGTGAACTCCTCGCCGGGACTCTTGACGGTCTCACCACGGAGAACGTCCAGGGCGAGTACTACCTGACCGACGTCATCGGGCTGCTGGCCGGAGCCGGGCACACGGTCGAAACGGTGGCTGCCGACCCCATCGAATTGACCGGCGTGAACAGCCACCAGCAGCTGGCCGAGGCCGCCCGGCTCATTCGTCACCGGATCAACGAACGGTGGATGTCGGAAGGAGTGTGGATGCAGGACCCGGACCGGGTCTACATCGGGCCGAGGGTGCGGTTGGCACCAGGGGTGCGCTTGTATCCGGACGTTCACCTCGAGGGGAATACCGAAGTGGGATCCGGTTCGGTAGTCGGCCCTGATGTCTACGCCCTCGACACGCAGATCGGTGCGGCCAGCAGGGTCTGGTATTCGGTGTTGCGGGCGTCGTCGGTCGGAGATGCTGCTGAGGTGGGTCCCTATGCGTCGCTTCGGCCCGGATCGGTGCTCGAAAGGGGCTCGAAGTTGGGTACGTTCGTCGAGACCAAGAACACGCGGCTGGGGGAGGGCGCCAAGGTCCCCCACCTCGCGTACATGGGCGATGCCGACATCGGCGCCCGGGCCAACGTCGGGGCCGGTTCGATCACCTGCAACTACGACGGGGTGTCCAAATACCCGACCAAGATCGGTGAGCGGGCGTTCATCGGCTCCGACACGATGCTGGTCGCTCCGGTCACGATTGGCGATGACGCCGTCACGGGTGCCGGTTCGGTTATCACCAGGGATGTCCCCCCCGGGGCGCTGGCGGTGGAACGCGCCGAACAGAAAGAGATACCCGACTACGCTGCCCGCGTAGAGGCCCGAAGGAAAAAGAAACAGCAGGGTGGCTAACCCATGGAAGTTGTAGGCCGCAAGCGCTTGATGCTGTTCTCCGGAAGCGCCAATCAGGCGCTCGCCGAAGAGGTAGCCGATCTGATGGGAGTGCGGATCGGCGGTCTGCAACGGTCCGTCTTCGCCAACGGTGAGATTTACGTCCGGCCGACCGAAAGCGTGCGGGGAGCCGACTGCTTTGTGATGCAGAGCCACAGCCACCCGATCAATTTCCACATCATGGAGCAGTTGATCACCATCGATTCCCTGCACCGGGCCTCGGCCAAGCGAATCACTGCGGTCATGCCGTACTACGGCTATTCGCGAGCCGACAAGAAGGTCTCACCACGGGAGGCCATCTCGGCCCGCATGGTCGGCGACCTCTTCCTGGCGGCAGGCGCCGACCGGTTGGTTTCGGTTGATCTTCACACCGGCCAGATCCAGGGGTTCGTATCGAAGCCATTCGACCATCTCACCGCTCTTCCGATTTTCGTCGAATACCTGCAGGACGTGATTGAAGGCCCGGCCACGGTCGTTTCCCCGGACGCCGGGGGAGTGAAGCGGGCCGAGAAATATGCCCGTCACCTCGACGCCTACGTTGCCTTTGTACACAAACGGCGAGAGCCCGATCAGCACAACGTCTCGGCAGCCCTCACGGTCATCGGCAAGGTGGAAGGCCGTCACGCCATCATCGTCGACGACATGATCGATACTGCCGGGACGGTCTGCAATGCTGCGGAACTCCTCCGGAACAAAGGTGCTGAGAGCGTCCGGGTGGTGGCCACCCACGGAGTGCTCTCCCCCCCGGCAATCGACCGTCTCAAGAACGCCCCAATCGAGAAAGTGATTCTCACCAATACGCTGCCGATCCCCGAGGAAGCGGAAGGCTTCGACAAACTCGAAGTCCTCTCCGTGGCACCTATCGTTGCCGAGGCGCTGCAAGCCATCTTCATCGACAGTTCGGTATCGGAGATCTTCCTCGGCGAAAACGTCTAGGTAGGTGAGAGTGGCAGACGATCAAGTCGTGATCGCCACCTGCGCCACCCCGGAGGAAGCCACCGTGGGCTCGTCCGTTCTCAACTCGCACGGGATCACAGCGGTACTGCGCCCGGTTGACGGACGAATCGAGATCCTGACCTCCGCTGCTGCTGCTCCGGTGGCCCGTCGGGCCCTGCTCGACGACCGCCTCGAACGCGAAGGCAGGACCCCTCAGGAGATGTCCGTGATGATGAAGCTGGGTCTGGTGATCGCTTTCCTGGCGGTGGTCGCCTTTGCGGTGCTGACGGTCACCCTGGGTTAGAGATTCCCGTTCTGGCGTCAGTTTCCTCGCCTATGTGTCGGTTATTGACGCAAGAACGGGATGTGCCGCTCGCCGAAGCGGCAAACGCAGCCCATTTTTGTCGAGGTAGGTTGATGGCGATGGACACAACGATCATCTCGATCCGTACCGGCCGTCGGCGTGGCGTGCTCGACATCACGTCGGAGGCTGAGCGCTTTGTCGATGGTCGCGACGACGGCCTGTTATCGGTGTTCGTTCCCCACGCAACCGCCGGCCTGGCCATCATGGAGACCGGAGCAGGCAGTGATGCGGACCTCATCGACGCGCTCGACGATATGCTCCCCCGGGACGACCGGTGGCGGCACCAGCACGGTTCGCCCGGCCACGGTGCAGATCATGTCATGCCGGCCTTCATCAGTCCGAGCGTGACGATTCCCGTTCAGGGCGGACGGCTTCTCTTGGGAACGTGGCAATCGATCGTGCTGGTCGATCCCAACGCCGACAACGACGAGCGCCACATCAGATTCAGCTGGATTCCTGGTTGACGCCTCCGCTCCGGGTGGCCGGGGGTGACGATCAACCGGGGGGTGGCAGTTCGATCAGTTCGCCCGGATAGATCAGATCAGGGTTGCCGGAGATGAGGCCCGGGCGGTTGTAGGCAATGACCTGCCGCCAGTACGGAGCGATTTCCGCATTGACCGGTCGGCGGCCGAGCAAGCCGCTCAGATGTCTGCGGCTGATAGCCCATAGATTGTCGCCCGACTGCACCGTTACTGCGGTCCGCGCCGCTGCCGCAACTGGCACGAGACTCTCGACGGACGAGGCAGGCATCGGATCACCGGGGGAAATGCCGCCGACCGGATCCCGGGTGTCTGCCGGCCCCTCAGTCTCAAGGCCGGGGGGTAGGAGGAACCCGTCGCTGTCAACCACCACCACGGGCGCTCGTTCGGCGGCCCCGACCGGTGCCGCCAGTGTCGACGCAACCAGAATGGCTCCAAGAACTCGTTCGCTCGCCGTCCGGACGGCCGGGAGAGTTACCCACCCGACCGAACGAATCAGCGCACGGATCCGACTTGCGTAGGCCATTGCGTACAGCATTGACGAACCGGTCAGCCAGATCGCGCATCCAAGTACCGCCACCCAAACGAACGCAGCGATCACATCTTCGGTCGGGTTGATGCGCATCCACCTGCCGAGGTCGGACCAGTCGATCCGCAGCCAGCGGTTCCGGGCGGCTCCACCGACCCAGATGAGAGCACCGACTTCTAGGGCCGCGACGATGCCGAATCGAAAGGCGCGGTGTGCTCCGCTCATCAGTGCATCATCATCGGACGGCCTGCTGCTGTCAATCGTTATCTAGTGTTGACTAAGCAAAAATACCTTTGCTTGTCAGAAGCGAGACCGTCGTCCCGCAGGTCGGGAGGGAGGGCAGAGAACCGACAAACCGGGTGTGAGCTACTGCGTGCCTGTGCCCCCGGGATCGGGGGGTGCACCAGGCACTCATGAGTTCGACGCTGATCTCGCCCTGCAGCAGACGGGTACTGCCTTGATGCCGGCTGCCGACCGGCTGATCGGTGAACGGGCCACTTGTTAGTACGATTGCCTTCGTCGTAACAGAAGGAGCAAACGTGCGGGTGCGAATCGGAATCGGTGATACGTCCCGGGAGATCGAGCTAGATGTCGATGATGGGGACGCCCTCGTCGCGGAGATCGAAGGAGCCTTCGGCGGGGAGAACGCCATCCTCTGGTTCACCGACGTGGGAAACCGGCGGATTGGTGTTCCGGTGCAGCGGATTGCCTACGTTGAATTGGAACCCGAACAGCGTGTATCGGTCGGCTTCACGTCGTCGTGAGATTCTGTTTGTGCCGGCGGAGTGATCAGACGGCGCGACGGCGGCGTTCGGCCAGCCAGCGCTTGCGGAGTCGGCGGCGTTCGTCCTCGGCGTATCCGCCCCACACTCCGGCTTCCTGATTGGACTCGAGTGCGTACTGGAGACAGTCCTCTTGAACCGAACACTGCGCACAGATGGACTTGGCGCTCGAAATGTGGTCGAGGGCAGTTCCGGTTGTTCCGACCGGGAAGAACAGGGACGGTTCAGAGTCGCGGCACGCGGACATCTGCCGCCATTCAGTCATTGTTAACACGGGAAACCCCTACAAAAAGTAAACATTGTGATTTGCTTCACAAACGATACTGGCAGCGCGGCCGGTAGGCAAGAGGTATTTTTGCCGGACATGAGTGACTCAGAAAAGCAAGAATTTCTGGTGGTCGGGCACCGCGGTTTGCCCCTCGAATACCCTGACAACACTAAGGAGGGCATCCTGGCGGCCTCTGCGGTGTGTGACATGGTCGAGATTGATGTGAGGCGCACCCGGGACGGCGTTGCCGTGCTTTCTCACGATGCACACCTCGGCGGCCGGGCCATCATTGAGATGGATTGGCAGGCAGTCTCCGAGGTCGACGTTGGCGGGGGCCTGTATCCGGCCCGGCTCGACGACGTGCTTGAAGCAACCGGCGAGTTTCCGTTCAATTTCGAGATCAAGAATTCTTCCGCAGACCCCGACTTCGATGACACCTTCGCCTTCGCCTGCGAAGCGGCGAGCCGAGCGACCGGGCGCGACCTGGTCACCAGTTTTCACTGGCCGACCGTCGACGCGGTGCATAGAGCTCATCCGAACCTCGCAACCGGACTCCTGGTCGACCCAACAGGTTCACTTGACGACGCCATCGCTTGGGCGATCGGGCAAGGCCACGAGGTGATTGCGCCCCACTGGTCACTGCTGGCAGGTCCATCCGCCGCTTGGGCCGGGCAACCTTTGCAGATAGTCGTGTGGACGGTCAATGATGAGGAAGTTGGTCGCAAGCTGGCTGCAGATGGGGCCATGGCGATTATCACCGATGATCCGAGAAGGATGGTTGAAGCACTGAAGGGTGGGAAGAGCGATGACGATCAAGGATGAGCTGGCTGCGGAGCTTCACGACGCGATGCGATCGGGCGACCAGCCGCGCAGGGAAGTAGTTCGCGAAATCGAAACACTCGTATCCCGGAAGCGCTCGGAACCCGGCTTCTCCGGGCAGGTCGACGACGGCCTGTATCTCGAGGTGATGGCCGCCTTCGCCAAGAAGATGGACAAAGCCGCGAGTGAGTACGAAGGCCTCGGCGAACGGGGCGTAGACATGGCGGCCAAGCTGCGCTGGGAAGTTGGCTATCTATCGCGTTGGCTGCCGACCAAGCTCTCCGATGAGGAAACTCGCCGGGTGGTCCGGGAGGCGATCACCGAGCTGGGCGTCGACGATCCAAAGATGGCGGGACGCGTGGTCGGCCACCTCATGAAGACCATGGGTGCCGACCTCGATGGGGGTTTGGTCAACCGGGTCGTTCGGGAAGAACTCGAAACCGGGTGAGGCTTCCTCACTTCGAACCAATGCTGGCCAGTCCCTGGGCGGCACCATTTACCGACCCCGGATGGCTGTTCGAGATGAAGTGGGACGGCGTCCGGGCGATCCTGAGCTGGGACGGGGAGTCTCTGGCAGTGCAGTCGAGGAGCGGGCGTGATGTCACGGCCACGTATCCGGAGTTGCACGGCTTGTCCCTCGGTGGACGGTCGGTTCTCGATGGCGAGATCGTGGCCTTTGATGACCAGGGTCGCCCCTCGTTTCCGTCCCTTCAGAAACGGATGGGCATCGCCGGGGGGACCAGAGCCCTCGAGGAGGTCCGAACCAACCCGGTCTCGTATGTGGTCTTCGATCTTCTCTTCGATGGCGAGGACATGACGCAACGGCCCATCGAGGAGCGGTTGGAGCGTCTGGGGGCTATGGCTCTTCCTGCTCCGCTGGTGAGTTCTGCGGTGATCGAGGAACACGGCGAGGCATTGTATAAGGCCGTTGCCGAGCGTGGGCTCGAAGGCGTCGTCGCCAAACGGAGAGGTTCGCTGTACCGGCCCGGCGTGCGCTCGCCGGACTGGCGGAAGATACCCTTCGTACGGATGGTCCGGGCTGTGGTAGGCGGCTTCACGGCGGGCGGCGGAGGTCGGACCGGTACCTTCGGGTCGCTGGTCCTGGGTCTCTGGGAGGGTTCCCGATTGCGGTGGATCGGGTCGGTCGGCACCGGGTTCGACGACGCCGCGCTGCGCGCCATCCGCGGCGCCCTGGATCAGATGTCCGCTGGGGAAAACCCATTCCGGCCGGACCCCGACCTTCCGGCCGGTACCACCTGGGTGGTCCCGCACCTCGTGGCCCGGGTCGACTTCAAGGAGTGGACCAACGCCGGGCGGCTACGGGCTCCTTCGTTCAAAGGGTTCGTCGAGGATCCGGCTGAGGAACAAACCTGGGCGGCCGAAGGACCGGGGGAATAGTCTTCAGTCTTCAGTCATCAGCTTCAGTTGCCGACTACTGAGAACTGAGAACTGCAGCCGGCGAAGCCGGCTGAGCTAGCTGGCCGCTCGCTTCTCTTTCGTTGCTTCGACGCTTGCTTTGAGGGCTTCCAGGAGGTCGAGCACTTTGGTCGGCTCGGGCGTCTCCGGGCTGACGATCTCTTCACCTTCGATCTTCTTCCTGGCCAACTCCTCGATGGCGCCCCGGGATGGATCCTGGTACGCGTCGGCATCAAACGGTGACGTGAGGTTGTCGATGATCATCTCGGCCATCTTGACTTCTTCTTTTCGCACTTCGATCTCTGTCTCGAGTTCCTCGAAAGCCGGCGCCCGGATCTCATCCGGCCAGAACATCGTCTCCAGGATCAGGACGTTCTCGTCGGCGCGGAGGGTGGCGAGGTACTCCTTTTCCCGAAGTGCGAATTTGGCGATACCAACGCGGTCCTTTTCCCGGAGCGCCTGCAGCAGGATGCGGTATGCCTTGAGGCCGGTCTGCTCTGGCACCAGGTAGTAGGACGAGCGATAGAAGATCGGGTCGATTTCCTTGGTTTCGACGAACTGAACGACGTCGACGATCTTCGAACCACCCCGGGCGGTGGCCGCTTCCAACTCTTCGTCGGTGAAGACCACGTACCTGCCCTTCTCCACCTCGTATCCGCGGACGATGTCGTCCCAGGTGACTTCCTTGCCGTCGGCTTCCGCCACCCGCTTGTATTTGATAGCGCTGCTATCGCCGGAGCGCAGCATCTTGAACTTCGGGGTCTTGTTCTCGGTGGCCGTGAACAGCGCAACCGGAATCGAAACCAGGCCGAAGCTGATGGCGCCCTTCCAAATCGATCTAGCCATGAGAGACAAGTTATCAGTTATGAGTAGTCAGTGGTCGGGGAGATTTTGGTTTGGTGGGTTGGGCGGAAGCCTGGTTGGTGGGAACCAGCCCCCCTCCGTCCGGGCCTGTAGGCCCGGCCACCTCCCCCCTTCCCAACGAGCTTCGCTCGTCAGGGGCCTGCTTGGTGGGAACCAGCCCCCCTCCGTCCGGGCCTGTAGGCCCGGCCACCTCCCCCCTTCCCAACGAGCTTCGCTCGTCAGGGGGGAGGGGTGCGCCCTCGGCAGGATTCGAACCTGCGCACCCGGCTCCGGAGGCCGGTGCTCTATCCCCTGAGCTACGAGGGCCGGGTGCTACTTCAGCCTGAGGCTGATCAGCACGGCGCCGCGGAGTGTACCAAAGGCGGGCCATGCTCTCTCTGCGTTGTCAGATGTGGCAACATCGCCCCGGACCGTACAATCCCTGCAGGCGGAGAGAGATCGAGATGAAGGTCGGAATCGGCATACTTGGTGGAGGCACCGTTGGTTCGGCGCTGCTTCGGTACCTCATCAACGAACAGAGGGCTATTGTCGCCAAGACTGGCCTCGAGCTCGAAGTACGGCGGGTTGCCGTACGATCCATTTCCAAATCCAGATCGTTCCCCATACCGGAACATCTGATTACAGACCAGCCGGAACAGGTGATCGATGATCCGTCGATAGACCTGGTCGTCGAGGTCATGGGAGGGTTGGACCCTGCCGGTGACCTGGTAATGCGAGCGCTCCAGGCGGGCAAGCCGGTGGTGACCGCCAACAAGGAGCTGGTAGCCGTCCGCGGGGCGGAGCTGATCAGGAGCGCCGAGGAGAAAGGCGTTTCGCTCTTGTTCGAGGCCGCCGTCGGGGGTGGGATACCCATCATCCGGCCGTTATCAGAATCGTTGGCCGGCGAGCAGATCACCAGGGTGCTCGGCATCGTCAACGGAACGACCAACTACATCTTGACTCGCATGTCCGAGGGCCTTGGTTATGAACCGGCCGTGACCGAGGCACAGGAACTCGGTTACGCCGAAGCTGATCCAAGTGCCGACGTCTCGGGTGCCGACGCGGCCGCCAAGACCGCGATTCTGGCCAGCCTGGCCTTCGGGACGTGGGTTTCGGTTGATGCCGTGTACCGGGAAGGCATTGAGTCTCTCGACCCGATTGATCTCCGGTACGCGGCCGATCTCGGGTACGTGCCGAAGCTGCTGGCCATCGGTGAGGAAACCAGGGACGGCGTGAGTGCCAGGGTTCACCCGGCGCTCGTGCCCTTCGACCATCCGTTGGCGTCGGTGCGGGGTGCCAACAACGCAGTGTTCGTCGAGGGTCCTCAGGTAGGAGAGTTGCTGTTCATGGGGCCGGGTGCCGGGGGAGGACCAACGGCGACGGCGGTCCTCGGCGACATCATCGACGCGGCCCGGGAACTGCTGGCAGAAGCGCAGGTTGCCCCCCGAATCAGATTTGCTCCAGGACGCCTGCGGGACTTCGGGGAAATCGAGACGAAGTGGTACGTCCGGCTGGAAGTAGCCGATGCCCCCGGCGTCCTGGCACTGGTAGCCGGAACCTTCGGGGAAGCAGGCGTCAGCATCAAATCGGTTTGGCAGGAAGGTCGAGGCGAAGACGCCACACTGCTGCTCATTACCCACGATGCCCTCGAGGCGAACCAGCGAGCAGCGGTGGCTGCGCTGCGATCCCTCGACGTGGTCGCGGAGGTGGCCGCCACGATCCGGGTTCAGAGCGACGAGCCGTGAGCCGATGAGGTATCTGTCGACGAGGGGACAGGCGCAGCCGCTCGGGTTCGATGACGTCGTCCTCAGCGGCCTGGCCACAGACGGTGGCCTCTACGTTCCCGAAACCTGGCCGGAATTCGCAAACGGCGAGATCGCAGCGCTGCAAGGTGTCCCGTATCCGGCCCTCGTTGCCGCCGTCTCAGCGCCCTTCGTGGCCGGATCAGCCGCCGATCTTCACGGCATTGCCCGGGAGGCTTACGCCCCGTTTGAGCGACTGGTCCCGCTCACCGACCTGGGGGGCGGCGTCTGGCTGCTAGAGCTGTTTTGGGGGCCGACCCTGGCGTTCAAGGACTACGCACTGCAATTGCTTGGCCGGTTGTTCGAGGCGACCCTGACTGCCCGGGACGGCAGGGCCTTGCTATTGGGGGCGACCTCGGGAGACACCGGGTCGGCCGCTATCGAGGCTTGCCGGGATCGGTCCAGGCTCGACATCGTCGTCTTGCATCCTCACGGGCGGGTATCGGATGTGCAGCGCCGGCAAATGACCACGGTTTCCGCGGCCAACGTGCACAACGTTGCCGTGCAGGGCAACTTCGATGATTGTCAGCGTCTGGTCAAGGGGATGCTCGCCGATCCGGCCCTGCGCAGCGATCTGAACGTGACGTCCGTCAACTCGATCAACTGGGTTCGGATCATGGGACAGGTCGCTTACTACTTCGCGGCCGCAGTAGCGTTGGGAGCCCCCGGCCGTGCTGTTTCGTTTGCCGTCCCGACCGGCAATTTTGGCAACGTTTTCGCGGCTTACGTAGCTCGCCAGATGGGCTTGCCGATCCGGCGCCTGATTGTCGGTACCAATCGCAACAACGCCGTCGTACGTTTCTTCGAGACCGGAACATTGTCGACGGAAGCGGTGGTGCCGACCATTACCCCGGCGATGGACATTCAAGTGCCCAGCAACCTCGAGCGTCTGTTGTTTGATCTGCATGATCGCGATGGCGAGGCGATCCGACACCTCATGACGCAGTTTGCCGATCGCGGGCACGTCGAGATCGACGCAGCGCACCTTCGCCATGTGAGGGAATTCGTTTCTGGCAGTTGGTTCGATGAGCCGGCAATCCGTCAGACGATGGCCGACATATTCGCAGAGCAGGGGTTGCTGGTTGATCCCCATACGGCGGTCGGCATCGCTGCTGCGCGGGCAGCCGACCGGGAGCCCGACGTCCCGGTCATCTGTGTCGGGACTGCCCATCCCGCCAAGTTTCCTGAGGCGGTCAAGGAGGCGACGGGCGTTCACCCGCCACTTCCCGCCCGTCTCGCGGACCTGTTCGAGCGGACGGAAGCGATGGCCGTTTTGCCTCCCGATCGCCATGCAATTGAGGCCTTTGTCCGTTCGGTCGCCGGATAGGGCTTGGAACAAAGCCGAAGACGCCGTAGTATGCCGTTCGTACCTGAACGCCGCGCTGCTAGACGCGTGGCGAAGGTTGCCCCCACACCAGGCCGCGACATGCTTTGTCGTCCTGATGTCGAGGCACTGAACCCCTCAGTTTCTGCTCTCCCATTCAGACCAGGGTCGAGCGCAAGGGCTCGAGGGAATCCAAAGGCTGCGGCACGGCTCGCTCGATTGAGCCAACCGTCGGAAAGGACGATATGACCAGCAGATCCGAACTCCAGGGGAAGCCCATCAAGGACCTCCGCGAGATCGCTGCATCAGTCGGGGTGGAAACCAATGGGCTCCAGAAGGCCAAACTCATCGAGGCGATTCTCGGTTCACCGGACTTCGTTGTGAGCGATGAACCGGCAGCGATCGACCTGCCTGCGACCGTCCCCACCCCGCTTGCGGACGCTGAACAAGCTCAACAAGCGGAAAAACCCGAAGAGGATTCGGAGAAAAGCGATCCGGAGGACGCTGAGGCGGATGGGGACCGCGCAGGAGCCGAGCAGGGGTCAACCCAGGGCGGCGATGGCCGCCAACGGGGCGATTGGCAAGATGGGCCGCGTTCGGGTGATGACGGTCAAAGTCGCAATCGCAACCGGCGCCGCCGGCGAGGTGGGGGCGGAGGTCAGCAGGAACAGATCCCGGAAGGCGATTTGGAGGAACGACAGGGAATCCTGGACATTCTTCCCGAGGGATACGGGTTCCTACGGGTCACGGGTTATCTGCCCGGAGACAAAGACGTCTATGTCTCAGCGAGCCAGGTTCGCAAGTTCGGTCTCCGCAAGGGTGATCTGGTCAGCGGCCCGATCCGGCCCCCGCGTTCCCAGGAGAAGTTCCCGGCCCTCACGCGGATCGAGAGCATCAACCTGATGTCGGCCGAGGAGGGTAGGAACCGGCCTCGCTTTGAGAAGCTGACGCCTCTCTTCCCCGATATGCGGCTCCGCCTCGAGATCGAGGGTGAGCCGAACCAGGAACTGGCCAGGATCATCGATCTCGTTGCACCGATCGGCAAGGGGCAGCGCGGGATGATTGTTTCGCCGCCCAAGGCCGGCAAAACGACCGTCCTCAAGGAAATCGCCCACTCGATCACCGCCAACAACCCGGAGTGCTATCTGATGGTCGTCCTGGTCGACGAGCGGCCCGAGGAAGTCACCGATATGCAGCGCTCGGTGAAGGGCGAAGTCGTTTACTCGACGTTTGATCGTCCCGCCGAGGAACACACGCAGGTCTCCGACCTGGCTTTGGAGCGAGCCAAACGCCTCGTCGAGATGGGCACGGACGTGGTGATCCTGCTCGATTCGGTCACCCGCCTCGCCCGGGCGCACAACCTGGCGACTCCGGCCAGCGGCCGGATCCTGTCCGGTGGTGTCGATTCGACGGCGCTGTACCCACCGAAGCGGTTCTTCGGTGCGGCCCGCAACATCGAGGAAGGCGGAAGCCTCACGATCATGGGCACTGCTCTCGTTGAGACCGGCTCCCGCATGGACGAAGTGATCTTCGAGGAGTTCAAAGGCACCGGCAACATGGAGTTGCGGCTCGACCGCGGTTTGGCCGACCGCCGGATCTATCCGGCCGTCGATATCAGCCAGTCGGGAACAAGGAAGGAAGAGCTGCTGTTCAATCCTTCGGAACTCGCCCAGGTATGGAAGCTCCGGCGAGTGTTGTTAGCCCTCGAACCGGGCGCAGCCCTCGAGTTGCTCATTGATCGTCTCAAGACCTCCAAATCGAATACGGAGTTCCTGGACGAAATCGCCAAGAGCACCGGATAAGCGGCATACTGCTGAGTACGAAGGAGAGAGCAGTGAAAGCAGGAATTCATCCCAACTACATCGAGACGACGGTCAAGTGTTCGTGCGGTAACAACTTCACTACCCGGTCGACCGAAGCAGAGCTCCACGTCGAGCTCTGCAACGAATGCCATCCGTTCTTCACGGGCAAGCAGAAACTGGTCGACACCGGTGGGCGCGTCGAACGATTCCAGAAGCGTTACGGTCGGAAGAACTTCACCGGCGACCAGAGCACCGACGCCTAATCGGCCGGGATAATCCAGGAGGATTTGGTGAGTCGCGCCCCTAACGCGAGTGTCGGCGGCCAGGCCGTGATCGAAGGTGTGATGATGCGCGCCCCGGCAGCCTGGGCGGTGGCCGTCCGCCGGCCCGACGGGGTGATCGAAGCGGTCACGCACGAACTTCCCCGGCTTTCGTCACGATCACGGCTGGCTCGCATACCCTTTATCCGGGGCGTGATGGTGTTGGGTGAGTCGCTCACGCTGGGATTCCGCTCCCTCTCGTGGTCTGCCCAGAAGGCCGTCGGAGAAGACGAAGAGCCGCTGACCACTCGCCAGATGGCCGTCTCCATGACCGTCGCCCTCGTCGTGTTCGCGGCCTTGTTCATCATGCTTCCCCTGGGGGCGGCATCACTGCTCGAGCCCTATCTGGGAGGATCGAAGTTCCTCTTCAATCTCGTCGACGGGGCGGTACGGGCGCTGTTGTTCGTCGGCTACATATGGGCCATCGGCCGGTCCAAGGAGATCCGACGGGTATTCCAGTACCACGGAGCGGAACACAAGACCATTCATGCCTATGAGGCCGGTGACCCGCTCTCCGTCGAACGAATCCAGCAGTACCGTCCCGAGCACCCGCGCTGCGGTACCAGTTTCTTGATGATCGTTGTCATCGGATCCCTCATTGTTTTCACGCTGATCGGGAGGCCTTCCTGGCCGATCCTCATCGCCAGCCGGGTTGTTTTGATACCGGTGATTGCCGGGGCCGCCTACGAGATCCTCAAATTCTCCGGTAGCCATGGTGGTGAGTTGATAGGCCGCATCCTGGCTGCCCCCGGGCTCTGGCTGCAACGGCTGACGACCGGCGAACCGGGAGACGATCAGGTGGAGGTTGCTGTGGCGAGCCTGTTGGCCGCCCTCGAACCGGAAGCCGTCGATGAGGTGCGACGGCGCGGCCCCATCAATCCGGCTGCGCTGGCTGCGTTGACGGATATGGCCGGCGAGTGATGGAACCAGGCTTCCATGAACGTCTGAAAGAGATCTCTGCGGCTTTTGAGGAAACCGAGCGCCGCTTGTCCGACCCGGACGTCCTGGCCGATCAGGTGCGATACACAGAGCTGACCAAGCGGCATGCCGAACTTCGTCCAGTCGTTGAAGGCTTTGTCGCCCACCAGGAAGCGCTGCAAGAAGCGCGCGAGGCTGAAGAATTGGCTGAGGTGGAATCCGACCCGGACATGGCTTCCGATTTGCGGGCGATGGCTCAGGAGCGGCGGAAGGCGGCCGGCGGGATCGAGGGTGAACTGCGACGCAGCCTCATCCCAAAGGATCCAAACGATCACAAAGACGTCATTGTGGAAGTTCGGTCCGCGGCGGGCGGCGACGAGGCTGCCATCTGGGCGGGCGATCTCCTCAGCATGTACAGGGCTTACGCCGAGCGGCGCGGTTTCAAGACCGAGATCCTCGAATCGTCGCCTTCCGAGACCGGTGGTGTGAAGGAGGTCATTTTCGCCATGAAGGGCAAGGGTGCCTACTCGCGGATGAAGTATGAGGCCGGTGTTCATCGTGTTCAGCGAGTTCCGAAGACCGAATCACAGGGGCGGATTCACACATCGACGGCCACCGTCGCGGTACTGCCCGAGGCTGAAGAAGTCGAGGTAGAGCTGGACCCGAACGATGTGCGAGTCGACGTATATCGATCGAGCGGCCCTGGCGGCCAGTCGGTCAACACGACGGACTCGGCGGTCCGCCTCACGCACGAACCCACCGGGTTGGTGGTGAGCTGTCAGGACGAGAAGTCCCAGCTGCAGAACAAGGAGAAAGCATTCCGCATCCTGCGTGCCCGCCTGTACCAGATGCAGCTCGAAGAGCATCTAGGGGAGATTGCCGATGCCCGGCGCTCACAGGTGGGCACCGGCGGCCGATCCGAGAAGATCAGGACCTACAACTTCAAGGAGAACCGGGTAACCGATCATCGGATCGGCCTGACCATCAAGCAGCTCCCGGAGATCCTGGCGGGCGACCTCGACGCGTTCATCGATGCTCTGACCGACGACGAAGAAGCCCGGAAACTGGTTGACGGGGACTGACTCTTCCCATTCCGGCGTGAGTTTGCTGCACTACGTCCGGGTTACTCACGCAGGTTCAGGGGGATTCAACGCCGTGAGCCTGGCAATATGACCGCATGACCGATGTCCGTCGACTCCTCACTGAGACAGGTGTGCCGCCGTATGAGGCGGAACGGCTGCTCGCCGTGGCGACCGGGTTGTCGCGCCGGGAACTTCATGCCGGAGGAGAAGTCCTTGCCGATGCAGAGCACCGTTATCAGGAGCTCATCCGGCAGCGTCGCACCGGCGTCCCCCTCCAGCATCTCGAAGGCACAGTTCAATTTGGTCCAATCGAGTTGCACTCCGACGGTCGGGCTCTGGTGCCCCGGCCCGAGACTGAGAGACTCTGGGAAGAGGCCGCTGCTGCTCTGGGTGAGGCGGGTCCGGGGACGGTGATCGTCGATCTTTGCACCGGGAGCGGCAACCTTGCTTTGGCTTTGAAGCATCAGTTTCCATCGGCGCAGGTCTATGCGACAGATATCTCCGAGGAAGCCTTGGCCCTGGCAGAAGAGAACGCCGCCGAACTCGGTCTTTCCGTCACTTTGCTCCAGGGCGATCTCTTTGAACCTCTGCCGGGCGATCTCTACGAGCGAGTGGATCTGCTGGTCGTCAACCCTCCCTACGTCGCCAAAGCCGAGTTCGATCAACTACCGATCGACGTTCGCGACCATGACCCTTACCAGGCGCTCGTGGCCGGACCGAGGGGGGACGAGATCCTCGAGCGCATCGCCACAGACGCGTATTGGTGGATGGGGACCGGCGGATGGCTGTTCTGCGAGATCGGCGAGACCCAGTCGGACCGAGCTCTGGAACTCTTCGGTGCGTACCTGGACGTGGAGGTCCGGACCGATCTGGCCGGCCGTCCCCGGATCCTCGTCGGTCGCAAAGGGGGCCGCTGCTGCGTGTAGGGCTGGTGGAAATCGCCGGATCGGGGAAGTTGGCCTGATGCAACTTCGGGAAGCAATGGCCGCCGTACGCCGGGGTCAGATTGTCGGCGTGCCCACGGATACGGTCTACGGATTGGCGGTCGATCCGCTCCAGACCGCTGCGGTGCAGGCGCTCTTCGACCTGAAGGGACGCCCGCGCAACAAACCCATCGGTTTGTTGAGCGACACGCTCGACCATTTCCGGACACTGGTCGAGGTAACGCCGATTATCGAGGAACTGGTCGGCGGCCATTGGCCCGGACCGCTCACCCTGGTAGTGCGTGCCGTTCTTCCGCTACCCGATTGGGTGGGCGATCATGATCGGCACACCGTGGCGATTCGGGTCCCGGACCATGCGCTCACCAGGGAGCTGTTGTCGCTGACCGGACCCCTTGCTGTGACCAGTGCCAACCTCAGCGACCGGCAACCCGCGATATCGGCCGAGGCCGCCCGGGTTTTGTTCGGCGAGGCAGTTTCTGTCTTCTTGCCGGGGGTTTGCCCGGGCGGCACCTCGTCAACCGTTGTGGACGTAACCGTCGAACCACCCCGGCTGCTGAGGGCAGGACCCATCGATTTGCCTGATTGGTGAGGAAGGCCGATCCCCCGTCTCTCCCCTCCCGTTGTTCTGACAGGGAGAAACGCCATTTGAGAACCGTCCGGGGCGGTTATCGAAGGTGGCTACCCTACGGGAGCCGGCACCGCACGAAAAGGCCCACATCATGATTGACCCCCGTCCCCTCGAAGTTGTCGACGCGCAAGTCGCCGACCTGATCCGAGCCGACCTGGCTCGCCAGAACTCGAATATTCACCTGATTGCTTCGGAGAACTTCGTCTCGAAGGCTGTGATGGAAGCGTCGGGATCGGTATTCACGAACAAATATGCGGAGGGCTACCCGGGCCGCCGCTACTACGAAGGGTGCGGAGTGGTTGACCAGGTCGAAGACCTCGCCCGGGACCGCGCCAAAGCCCTGTTTGGCGCCGGGCATGCCAATGTGCAGCCGCACTCGGGAGCCCAGGCCAACATGGCCGTGTACTTCGCATTCCTCGACCACGGCGACAAGGTGCTGGGGATGCGACTTGATCAGGGCGGCCACCTCACCCACGGGTCGCCGGTCAACGCTTCCGGTGAGCTGTACGACTTCATCGCGTACGGCGTGGACCCGGAAACCGAGCTGATCGATATGGACGACGTTCGCCGACTGGCACTCGAGCACCGGCCCAAGATCGTCCTGGCCGGTTATACCGCGTATTCGAGGGTGCTGGATTACGAAGCGTTTCGTTCGATCGCCGACGAGGTCGGTGCGTTACTGATGGTGGATGCAGCCCACTTCATCGGACTCGTGGCCGGCGGCGCCTATCCGAATCCGGTCCCGTATGCGGACTTCGTAACGGCCACGACCCACAAGGCATTGCGCGGTCCCAGGGGCGGGCTGATTCTGTCCCGCCAAGAACACGCCAAGACCATCGACAAGGCGGTCTTCCCCGGGATGCAGGGTGGCGGGCTCTTCAATCAGGTAGCCGCCAAAGCTGTGTGCTTTCTGGAAGCATCGACTCCGGCATTCTCTGAGTACGCCGCCCAGATTGTGGCCAATGCCCGCGCCGTGGCTGCCCGGTTGACCGCCGAAGGCGTGCGGGTGGTCGGTGGAGGTACGGACAATCACATGCTGCTGGCGGACATGCGGAGTATCGACGAGGACTTGACCGGGAAAGAGGCGGCCAAGCTGCTCGACTCGGTCGGCATCACCTGCAACTTCAACACGGTGCCGTTCGACCCCAGGAAGCCGTTTGTCGGCAGCGGAATCAGGATCGGCACACCGGCGATGACCACCCAGGGGATGAAGGAAGCCGACGCCGACGAGACTGGGGCGCTGATCGCCGAGGTACTACGGCACCGCGATGATCCGGACGCCCTGGTTGACCTGGAGAGCCGCATTCGTAAACTGGCGGGCGCTTTCCCCGCTTATCCGGAAGGGTTTGCCGGGCATGTGTGAGACAAGAGTTCTTCGTGATTCGCCATCGCGAAACGGGATACGAGGGGCGTGGGCCCTTTGTGAAACAAATCACAAACCGGTGGGGTTGTAGGTTGCGACTATGAAGAAAGCGTCCGCCCACGAACAAGTGACCCAGGCCGTCAACGACGGGTGGGTAGCAGGGGGTAGTTTCTTCGCTTCGATCATGTCCGGTTTCCTGCTCGGCTACTTCGGGGACAAATGGCTCGGCACCGAGCCGTGGCTGGTGATCATCGGCATCGTTGTCGGTGCCTATTCCGGGTTTCTGAGACTCTGGAACTACGCCAAGCATGAAGAGCAACGCCATGGACGTTGAGGCGACGGTCGCCAGGCACACCGCGAAGCGGGCCGTGTATCTGGGCCCGGTCATCCTGGCGGTCTTCTGGGCCACCCGCGGGACCGACGGTCTGGTTGCCGCAGCCATCGGTCTGGCCATTGTGGTCGGGAACTTCCTTCTCGCCGGGGCAATGCTGTCGCTTGCCGCACGGGTCTCGTTGAGCCTCTATCATGCGGCGGCGCTGTTCGGGTTCTTCCTCCGACTTGGCTTGATCACCCTGGCTGTGCTAATTATCAGCAGGCTGGTCGAACTCGACAGGTTGGCTTTGGGGATAACAGTGGTGGTGGCCTACCTGGGTTTGCTCACCTGGGAAGCGGTGGCAGTGACCAAAGGCGCTGAAAGGGAGTTGGAGTGGACGAACTGATCCTGGCTATCGAAGAGTGCGACTACGTCAACGAGGTCGTCTGCAAGCCGGCCAACGTGCTCGAGCTGTTTGAGTTCCCCGCCCTCTTCGGAGACATCAACCGCACCGTCTTCCTCATTGCCCTTGCGGCCCTGATCGTCATCGGTGTGCTCTTTTTTGCTTTTCGCAAGCCCAGTCTGGTCCCGAGCAAATTCCAGGCGGCGGTCGAGTCGCTGGTCGGATTTGTTCGAGACGAAATTGCCATCGGAATTATCGGCCCGGAGGGCGTCAAGTACGCCCCGTACCTGCTGTCGATCTTCCTCTTCATTCTCGTCGGCAACCTCTTCGAGGTTACGCCCCTGATCAACTTCCCGATCACCTCTCGGATGGCCCTCCCTGGATTCCTCGCCCTGCTGACATACGTGATCTTCGTTGTTGCCGGCATCCGCAAGCAGGGGTTCGGCTACTTCAAGGGCATCGCCTGGCCGGCAGGCGTTCCAACGGCAATGAAACCGCTCGTAGGCATCATCGAGCTGTTCTCGATCCTCTTTGTGCGCCCGTTCAGCCTGGCGGTCCGGCTCTTCGCCAACATGGTGGCCGGCCACGTGATGTTGAGCATCCTGTTGGTGTCCGGTGTCGTGTTCATCGGGGCGATCGGAGAGATCGGACTGCGGTCGACCATCGGGATCGCCTGGTTGGGGATGGGGATCCTCATCTTTGTGTTCGAGATCATCGTTGCGGTGCTGCAGGCTTACATCTTCACCCTGCTCTCGGCGGTGTACATCCAGACATCGGTTCAACCAGAACACTGAGTTTGCAAAATAGAAAGGAAACGGAATGGTTCACACTCTTGCGACGGCGGTGACCCTGGTGCTGGCGCAGCTCACGGGGGACATCGGCGGCAGCCTGGCCTTGATCGGCTACGGCCTGGCCGCAATCGGCCCGGGCGTCGGCATTGGCATCGTGGTCGGCAATGCGGTGCAGGCAATGGCCCGCCAGCCCGAAGCAGCCGGCATGGTCCGTACCACCATGTTCCTCGGTATTGCGTTTACCGAAGCCCTGGCATTGATCGGCTTCGTGCTGTTCTTCCTGGCCGGATAGCAAGGAGATCGCATGCTGAACGCTGCAACGAGCGTATTACTCGCTGCTGAAGAGGAAAGCGGGGGAGGTATCGATCTGCTCCTGCCGGCTACGTCGGAGCTGATCGCAGGCATCATCGCGTTCGCCGTCGTCTTCTTCTTCGTTTGGAAGTGGGCGTGGCCTGCCATCAACCGGTCTCTCGAGAGCCGCCAGCAGGCCATCGGAGGCCAATTGAAGGAAGCCGAAGCGACCAAACTCGAAGCGAAGAGCCTGCTCGACGACTATCGCGCCCAAATGGCCGACGCCAAAGCGGAAGCAGGCCGTATCGTCGACGAGGCACGCGCCCAGGCCGAAACCGTGCGTACTGATCTGGTTGCCAAGGCCGAGGCCGAGGCAGGCCAAATCGTCGGCAAGGCCCGCGAAGACGCCGCCAACGAGAAGGCCCGGGCCCTGCAAGAGGCCCGCCAGGAGGTTGCCGACCTTTCGATCGATCTGGCTGAGAAAGTGGTCGGGGAGAACCTGGACCGCGCCGCCCAGCACGGACTGATCGAGCGCTATCTGGCCGATCTCGAAAGGATGGCATAGCCGATGGCTGATCGCGTCAAGGGCTATGCCGCCGGTTTCTTTGAGATCGCCCGGGCCGAAGGCGAGTTGGAACGGGTGCAGAGTGAGCTCCTCCAGATTGTCAGCGCCTTCCGCACTTCCGATGAGCTGCGCGACTCCCTCAGCAACCCCCAATTGCCCGCTGATCGCAAGAAGTCGATTGTCGACGGCTTGCTCAAGTCCCGCGCTTCTGAGCTGACGGTTGCATTTGTCAATTTCGTGGTCGGCATGGGTCGGGCTTCGTCATTGCCCGACATCGTGGATGAACTCGCCGAAACGGCCGCCGCGGCCGTCAGCCGGGAAGTGGCCGAGATCCGTACCGCCGTCGACCTCGATGCCGCAACGGTTGAGCGGATTGTTGCCGCCCTCGCGCGCAAAACAGGAAAGCAGCTCGAACCAAAAGTAATTGTTGACCCCTCCGTCGTCGGCGGCATTGTCGCCCGGGTCGGGGATACCGTCATCGACGGCTCCGTGCAGAAACGGCTCTCCGGCCTGCGCGAGGCGTTGAAGGCCCGATAAGGAAGTGGCAGGAGATTCGATGTCAGAGATGACCATCAAGCCGGAAGACATCACCGCAGCTCTCAAGGAGAGCCTGGCGGGCTGGCAACCGTCGGTCGAGGCTGAGACGGTCGGCTTTGTCGCGTCTAGCGCCGACGGGGTTGCCAGGGTTGAAGGCCTGCCCAATGCGATGGCTTCGGAGCTTCTCGAATTCCCCGGCGGCTTGCTGGGCGTGGCGCTGAATATCGACGAGGACGACCTCGGCGTTGTGTTCCTGGGCGAGGCGAGTCACATCGAAGAGGGCGATCCGGTCAAGCAGACCGGTCGGGTCTTGTCGGTTCCCGTTGGTGATGCACTGCTGGGACGGGTGATCGACTCGCTCGGCAATCCGCTCGACGGGAAGGGCCCCATCAATGCCACCGAAACGCGTCTGCTCGAAACCCAGGCCCCTTCGGTCGTGCAGCGCCAGCCCGTGAAAGAACCACTCCAGACCGGTATCAAAGCCATCGACTCAATGATCCCGGTTGGACGCGGCCAGCGCGAGCTCATCATCGGCGATCGCCAGACCGGCAAGACGGCCATTGCGGTCGACACCATCATCAATCAAAAGGGACTCGACGTTAAGTGCATCTACGTCGCCATTGGTCAGAAGGCTTCGACCGTTGCCGAGGTTGTCGACGTGCTCACCGCCGCCGGCGCCATGGAGTACACCGTCATCGTCCAGGCCTCCGCCGCAGCGCCTGCTGCGTTGCAGATGTATGCCCCCTACGCGGGCTCGGCCATCGGCCAGTACTGGATGTACAACGGCCAGCATGCTCTGGTGATCTTCGACGATCTTTCCAAGCAGGCGGTTGCCTATCGCGAGATCTCGCTGCTGCTGCGACGCCCGCCGGGTCGTGAGGCGTATCCGGGCGACGTGTTCTACCTGCACTCTCGTTTGCTGGAGCGCTGCGCCAAGCTCAGCGATGAGCTGGGTGGTGGCTCGCTCACCGGGCTGCCGATCATCGAGACGAAGGCCGGCGATGTTTCCGCCTACATCCCCACCAACGTGATTTCGATCACGGACGGCCAGATCTTCCTGGAGGCCGATCTCTTCTATTCGGGTATCCGTCCGGCCATCAACGCCGGTATCTCCGTGTCCCGGGTGGGCGGTAACGCTCAGATCAAGGCGATGAAGAAGGTGGCAGGTCCGCTGCGGCTCAACCTCGCCCAGTTCCGGGAGCTGGAGGCGTTTGCCGAGTTTGGATCCGAGCTTGACGCCGCCTCCCTGGCACAACTCGAACGGGGCCGCCGGGTTGTGGAAGTTCTCAAGCAAGATCAGTTCTCGCCGGTCAAGGTGGAAGAGCAGGTCGTGGCCATCTACGCCGTAACCGAAGGGCACATGGATTCGATACCCATCGAGAAGGTCGAGGACTTCGAAGCCGGTTTGCTCGACTACGTGCGCAGCCGCCATCCCGAACTGCTCTCCCACATCGTGACAACGGGGGAGCTGCCGGACACCGATGCCCTGGTGGAGGCAATCAACAGTTTCAAGGAAACCTTCGAGGGGTAGGGACCATTGGCCAGCGCCGAACTTCGAGATACCAGGCGACGGATCAAATCGGTCCAGTCGACCATGAAGATCACGCGCGCCATGGAGTTGATCGCCGCATCCCGAATCCCCAAGGCGGTCGCCCGGGTGCAAGCCTCGAAACCCTACGCAGCCAAACTCGTTGATGTGATCCGCAACGTGGCAGGGGCGTCGGGCGGGGCATCGCACATGCTCTTGGAAGAAAGACCGGTCAAGCGAGCAGGCATTCTGGTCGTTTCGTCCGACCGGGGTTTGGCGGGTGCCTACGCTTCGACCATCATCCGCGAAGCGGAAAGGCGCATCGTCACGCTCGAACGGTCCGGAACCCCCACCCGGCTGTTTGTGATCGGCAAGAAGGCTCAGACCTATTTCCAGTACCGTAAGTACCACATCGAGCGGTCTTTTCTGGGGGTGACCGACACACCCGGTTACGGGGACGCCCGCGCAATCGCCGCCACCCTCATGGACGCCTATGCCAGCGAAACCGTAGATTCGGTTGAGACCTTCTACACCCGCTTTCAGTCGGCCATGACCCAGGTTCCCACCCATTTCCAACTGCTGCCGATCGCCGCTCCGGACACCGGAGAAGCGCCGGCTTCTTCGGTCGATTACTCCTATGAGCCTTCGCCGGCCCAGATCCTCGACCGGTTGCTGCCCCGCTACGTCGAGTCGACGGTGTTCAGCATGCTGATCGAGGCGTCAGCCTCGGAGCATTCCGCACGGAGGCGGGCCATGAAGGCGGCAACCGAGAATGCCGAAGAGCTGATCCGGGTCCTTACCCGTATCGCCAACCGGGCCCGGCAGGCCGAGATCACCACAGAGATTTCCGAGATCGTCGGCGGCGCTGAGGCGCTTGCCCCCCAAAAGTAATGAAGGAGAAGGTCGCGTGGCAGAAGTAAAGAGCGTAGGACGGATCACCAAAGTTGCCGGGCCGGTAGTCGATGTGGAGTTTCCGCCCGACGGGTTGCCGGAAATCCTGCATGCTCTCGAGGTCGATCTGACCGTCTCCGGACAAACCAGCACGGTGGTGGCCGAGACCGCCCAGCACCTTGGTAATAGCCGGGTCCGGGCCATAGCCATGGCCCCCACCGATGGCTTGATCCGCGGTACCGAAGTTCGGAACACGGGAGCTCCCATTTCCGTGCCGGTCGGCGACCGCACCCTGGGACACATCTTCAACGTCTGGGGAGCGCCCCTCGACGTCGACGCCGACCAGATCGAAGCGGGGGAGAGCTGGCCGATTCACCGCCAGCCGCCGCGTTTCGAGGATGTCGAGCCGCAACGCGTCGTGTTCGAGACCGGTATCAAGGTACTCGACCTGGTCTCCCCGTACCTGCAGGGCGGCAAGATCGGCCTGTTCGGCGGGGCCGGAGTCGGCAAGACGGTGCTGATCCAGGAGATGATCAACCGGGTCGCCACCCAGCACGGTGGTGTATCGGTATTCGCCGGCGTCGGCGAGCGGACCCGGGAAGGGAACGACCTCTTCCTGGAGATGAAGGACTCGGGCGTCATCGACAAGGCGGCTCTCGTGTTCGGTCAGATGGATGAGCCCCCAGGGGTCCGGCTGCGGGTGGCTTTGTCCGCGCTCACCATGGCCGAGTACTTCCGGGACGTGCAGAACCAGGACGTGCTGTTGTTCATCGACAACATCTTCCGGTTCACCCAGGCCGGCTCTGAGGTTTCGACCCTATTGGGCCGTATGCCATCGGCGGTTGGTTATCAGCCGACCCTGGCCGGGGAGATGGGTCAGCTGCAGGAGCGAATCACCTCGCTCAAAGGCCGTTCCATCACCTCCTTGCAGGCCATCTACGTGCCCGCAGACGACATCACCGACCCGGCCCCGCACACCGCCTTCGCCCACCTCGACGCCACGACCGTGTTGAGCCGTCCCCTCACCGCGCTTGGTATCTACCCGGCCGTCGACCCGCTCGACTCCAGCAGCCGGGCGCTCGATCCGCAGATTGTTGGTGAGGAGCACTACGACGTCGCGACCAACGTCCAGCAGGTGCTGCAGCGGTACAAGGACCTGCAGGACATCATCGCCATCCTCGGCATCGACGAATTGTCCGAAGAGGACAAATTGATCGTGAGTCGCGCTCGCCGCGTCCAGCGATTCCTGTCCCAGCCGATGTTCGTGGCCGAGCAGTTCACCGGTCAGGCCGGCGTCTACACCCCGCTCGAGGAGACCATCCGGGCGTTCAAGATGCTGCTGGCGGGGGAGATGGACCAGTATCCCGAGCAGGCCTTCTATATGGTCGGCGGAGCCGACGATGTCGCGGCCAAAGCCAAGAGCATGGAAACGGCAGGTGCATGAGTAGCCATGCCTTTTCAGGTCGACATAGTCGCCCCCGAGTCGGTCGTCTGGTCCGGCGAGGCCGATTTCGTGGTAGCCCGGACTACCGAAGGCGAGATCGGCATCCTGGCCGGCCACGAGCCGTTGATGGCAGCCCTGGCTACCGGCGTGGTGGTTGTCGAGAGCGGCAAGGAGAAAGTGACCATCGGCACCCACGGCGGCTTTCTCCAGGTGCTCAATAACCAGGTGACCCTGCTTACCGACCGGGCCGAGATCTCAACAGGTGATCGATTGGAAGCCCTGGCGGTAGCCGAGGAACTGAGAGATCAGGAAGAAGCGGCGCAAGAGGGCTGAGGCAGTCTGGCCTTCAACGGGTTGACCGGTCTTGCGGCCTTCATGCCTGGTCGATCGTCGCTGTTCGCTCGTCTAGGTGGGATTCTTCGAACGCAGTTGGCTGGAACCAGCGGGGCCGATACAATCACACCGATCAACGACGCCATTCGAAGTTCGAATGTCTCCGGCGTCGGGTTCTTTTCAAGGAGGACACCTCTCATGCTCAATAAGCAATGGAGGCTGATGGTCGGCCTCGTTCTCGTTCTTGCTCTCGTTGCTGCCGCGTGTGGTGGCGGCGACGCGGCGGATGAGACTACGACCACTCAAGCCACTACCACGACCGAGGCAACAACAACAACCACCACCGAAGCGAGCACGACAACAGTGGCCGGCGAGACAACTACGACCACGGCGCCGCCGGTCGTCCGAGCGGATGCCGATCTGGTTATCTGGGCCGACGACACCCGCACTCCGGCGATTACGCCTTTCGCCGAGCAGTTCGGTGCCGACAATGGTCTTACCGTCGCCGTCCAGGAGATAGGTTTCGGCGACATCCGTGATCGTCTCGTAGTGGCCGGTCCCGCCGGTGAAGGACCCGACGTCATCATCGGCGCCCACGACTGGCTCGGCCAACTCGTGGACAGCGGTGTCGTTGCGGCTCTGGATGTGTCTGCTGTCGCAGACCAGTTCAGTGAGGCCTCGCTGGCCGCCTTCAACTATGAGGGCTCGATCTACGGTCTGCCTTATGCGGTCGAGAACATAGCCTTGATCCGCAACACCGACCTGGTTCCCGATGCACCCGCAACCTTCGAAGAGCTGGCAGAGACGGCCCTGGCGCTGCTAGAAGCCGGTGACGTCGAGGTTCCTCTGGCTCTTCAGGAGAATGGCAACGGCGATCCGTTCCACAACTATCCGTTGTTCACATCGTACGGTGGCTACGTGTTCGGTCTCAACGCCGACGGCAGTTACAACGCAGACGACGTTGGCATCGACAGCGAGGGTGGTCTGGCGGCCGCTCAGGCGTTCAGCGACTACGCAGCCGACGGCCTGATCAACGTCGACATCACGTATGACATCATGACCGAGAGCTTCGGGAACGGTACGGCGCCTTTCGCCATCACCGGCCCGTGGGCGGTGTCCAGTTTCGCGGACGTGAACTACGTCGTGGAGCCAATCCCGCCGGCTGCCGGTGGTGAGCCACGGCCATTCATTGGTGTTCAGGGCTTCATGATCTCTGCGTTTGCCGAGAACCCGATCTTCGCCCAGACCTTCGTGTTGGACTTCATGTCCACGCAAGAGGCCCAGGTAGCGATCTTCGAAGCCGATCCTCGCCCGCCTGCACACCTGGGGGCTTTCGAAGAGGTATCGGCGGTCAATCCGGACATTGCCGGCTTTGGCCTGTCCGGCCAGAACGGCTATCCGATGCCTGCCATCCCGGCGATGGGTTCGGTTTGGGAAGCCTGGACGAATGCCTACGAGTTGGTCCTGACCGGCAGCGACCCAACCCAATCGTTCACCGACGCAGCAGAGCAGATTCGTACTCTCATCGCCGAAGGCTGATCAGTGACGAAAGAGGGGCCGAAGGGCAACCGGGCGGTCGAGGCACTCGACTCGACGTCACGTAGCGACGGTCCGAACGAAGGTCGGAGGGGTTCGCTCCTCCGACCTTCGCTCACTCGGGGAACAATCGTCAAGCTTCTTTTCCTGGGCGCGGTCAATGCCCTGGCGCTGAGTGTGATTCCGACCATGTGGTCACAGCGTTGGTGGCCCGGCCTGGTAGCCGTCGTGCTAGCAACGATCACTATCGACTACGTCTATCTTTCCAAGCGAACCGTTCCCCTCAAATACTTGATCCCGGGAACGATCTTCGCGCTGGTGTTCCAGGTTGTGCCCGTCCTTTACTCGGGCTACGTCGCCTTCACCAACTACGGCACCGGCAACGTGCTCACCAAGGAGCAGGCGCTCGACAACCTCACCCAACGTGTCTCGAACGTGCCAGGAGCGACCAGGTATCGGATCTCGGTTCTGGCCGATGGGGGCGGGACCGGAGATCTGGCCTTGCTTCTCATCGACGAATCCGAGAACCAATTCCTCGGTACTCGCGACGGCCTGGAGGAGCTGACCGCGGATCGCATCCAAACTGATGCAGACGGCAAGGTCACCGGCGTCGACGAGTTTGTTGCTCTCGCGCTACGCGATTTCGCCGAACGCCAAGAAGAGCTGTCCAACGAATTCTCCGTCCCTACCGACCTGGGAGCCATCCAGGTAGTCACGGCTACGACTGCCGCTCTCTACGAAGCCGTCTTTCAGTACGACGAGGCCACCGACACGCTTACCAACATCGAAACCGGGCTCACCTACACCCAATTTGAGGGCAACTTCGTCAGTAGTGCGGGCGAGAAGCTGACACCCGGGTGGGTCGCCGTGATCGGATGGGACAACTTCACCCGTATCGTTACTTCCGAAGCGATTCGCGGTCCGTTCGTGCGGGTTTTTCTCTGGAACTATGCGTTTGCCATTCTCAGCGTGATCTCGACCTTCATCGTCGGCATGGGACTGGCGCTCGTTCTCAACCACCCGACATTGCGGGGGAAGAAGCTGTACCGCGCCCTGCTGGTGTTCCCGTACGCTCTACCGAGCTTTATGACCGCTCTGGTCTGGGCAGGCATGCTCAACCAGGAGTTCGGCATTCTCAACGAGATTCTCAACGCAAATATCCCGTGGCTGCGCGACCCGTGGATGGCCAAAGCCTCGGTTCTGCTCGTCAACCTATGGCTCGGTTTTCCGTACATGTTCCTTATCACCACTGGTGCCCTCCAGGCCATACCCAAGGAGCTGAACGAAGCGGCTTACGTAGATGGGGCCACCTCTCGTCAGGCATTCCGTCGCATCACCTTCCCCCTGTTGCTGATCTCCGTCGCTCCACTGCTCATCGCGTCGTTTGCGTTCAATTTCAACAACTTCAACATCGTCTACCTGCTCAATGGTGGAGGTCCGCCCATCGCAGGAGCCCAGACCCCTGCCGGGCACACCGACATCCTGATCAGCTATACCTATCGTCTGGCGTTTGAGAGCGGATCGGGTCAGGACTACGGTCTCGCCTCGGCCATCGCCATCCTCATCTTCATAATGGTGGCCACGATCTCAGCGATCAGTTTCCGCCGAACCCGAGCCCTGGAGGATCTTGCCTGATGGGCACCGACAGCACACCCATCACAATCGCTCGGCCGCAGGTTGAGGAGGTCAAGAGACCGTTCAACTTCAACAAGTGGTTCCGCGATACCGGTTGGAGACATGTTGTTGCGTGGGCGGCGCTGGTCTTCGCCCTTTTCCCCGTGCTGTGGGTTATCTCGGCGGCCTTCAACCCACTCGGCAGCCTCACCTCGCAGGAACTCATTCCGGACAGCTTCACGTTGCAGAACTTCCGCGATCTGTTCAACGACACCGACTACGGGGCGTGGTATGTGAACACCATGCTGATTGCCGGGGGGGCGGCCGCCCTGCAAGTGCTGCTCGGTGCGTTCGCGGCCTATGCGTTCTCGCGGATGCGTTTTCGGGGACGGCGCACCGGACTCATGTCCGTCCTATTGGTACAGATGTTCCCCCAGGTGCTCGCTTTCGTGGCCATCTTCCTGATGATGGTTTCGATCAAGAACGTTCTTCCAGGGATCGGGCTGGGCACCCGTGCCGGCCTACTGCTCGTCTATCTCGGCGGGGCCATGGGCGTCAACACATGGCTGATGAAGGGCTTCTTCGACACCATCCCCAAGGAATTGGATGAATCGGCCAAGGTCGACGGTGCAACCCATGCCCAGATCTTCTTCCGCATCATCATCCCCTTGGTGGCGCCCATCCTGGCCGTGATCTTCCTGCTCTCGTTCATCTTCCTGATCAACGATTTTGTGATCGCCGACGCCGTACTTGGCCAGGGGAGCCCGGAGAACTACACGATGGCCATCGGTCTCTTCCGGTTCCTCTCCGATCAGTTCAACCTGAGGTGGGGGCCGTTCGCGGCCGGAGCGTTGCTGGGTGGGCTGCCCATCGTCGTGCTGTTCATGTTCCTGCAGCGCTACATCGTCTCCGGTCTGACCCAGGGCGGCGTAAAGGGCTGATTCAACGGCCCGCGACACTGGGTTCTCAGTCGGCTAGTGCCAGCAGTACGACTCCCAGACCACTCAACAATGTGAGTCCGGCGATGATGTGATAGATGTATGCGATGTTGGTGATCCGGTCCTGCTGAGCCTGGCTCAGCGGTGGCTCTTCAAGATCCACCATGAACTGCAGGAGCTTACGGGTCCTGAGAAACGCAACCACACCCAGAACCACGAGGACGACGCCGACGGCGATTTGCAGGGCTGCCACCCTTCGGAGACTACACCCGGCCAATCGATCATTCGGCCGTTCCACGCGCCGCGTCACCACCTTGGGCCATTTCCGTTTTGAGGTGCGATTGTGGAGACGTTTGACGATGTGGGCGGCCGCGAGCGAGGCGCCCATAGTCCTCGATAGAGTTGGCGCATGAAACGTGTCCCCAGTCTGATTCTCGTGACCGCGCTTCTCGCCGCGGCGTGCACCAAAGCCGGCGAGATCGAAACTACGACCACCGGTGAGTCGCCTCTCCCACCGATAAACGCGGCCTCACCCGAGGACGACGGACCGCCCCTGTATGTGAACCTGATGTGGCACCAGCATCAGCCGTTCTATCCCAAGGATGACGAAGGTGTCTACACCCGTCCCTGGGTGCGGGTGCACGCCACCAAGGACTATTACGACATGGCCGCCATGGTGGAGCAGTATCCGGGGCTCAACATCACGTTCAACCTCACCCCAGTCCTTCTGCTCCAACTCGAGGATCTCGCCAATGGGGCCAAGGACATCTATTGGGTGAAGGCCGAGATCCCGGCAGCTGATCTCAACGCCAACGACAAGCGGTTCATCCTCGAGCGGTTCTTCGACGTGAACCCTCAGATCATCGATCGTCTCCCGCGGTTCTCGGAGCTGGCCGACTCCCGCTCTTCCTTGACAACCGACGAAGCAATGGCCCAGTGGTCCGATCAGGATTACCTCGACCTTCAGGTGCTCTTCAATCTGGCGTGGACCGATCCTGGCTTCCTGGCTGAGGAACCACTCGCCGGCCTGGTCGCCAAGGAGCGCAACTACACCGCGCAAGACAAAGTGGTGCTTTTTGGCGAGCACCTGCGGATCATCCGGGAGACCATCGCCCTCCATGCCGACCTCTGGGAGAGGGAACTGATCGAACTTACGACGACGCCCCTGGCCCATCCGATCCTTCCACTCATCTCCGACACGGACCTGGCCGTGGTCGGCGATCCATCTGCTCTCCTTCCCGGCGACCGGTTCCGCGAGGTTGCCGACGCCGACCAGCACATCATTCGCGGGCTCGATACAGCCGAGCGACTCTTCGGCCGGCGGCCGGTCGGCATGTGGCCGGGAGAGGGTTCCGTAGCCGAACTGGTCATGGGCCTGTTTTCCAAGGATGGCGTTCAATGGGTCGCCACCGGAGAAGACGTTTTGGCTCAGAGCCTTGGGATCGGCGCACTCACCCGCAATGCAGACGAGACGGTTACAGAGGGCGATTTGCTGTACCGGCCGTGGGCGGCCGAGCCGAATCGACCGCCCAATGTCGCGATGTTCTTTCGGGACGTCCGACTCTCAGATCTGATCGGTTTCGAGTATTCGGGCATGACCCCTGCTGAAGCTTCCGAGGACTTCTTGCGCCGACTCGAGAACATCCGGGCCTCGCTCGACATGCAAGCAGCCACCGACGCCGGGCAACCGTACGTGGTTTCGATCATCCTCGACGGCGAGAACGCTTGGGAGCACTACGAGAACGATGGCAAGGAGTTCCTCGATGCCTTGTACACCTCTCTCACCCAAACCGAGTGGATAGAAACCATCACTCCGAGCGCCTATCTTGAGCGGTTTGCTGAACCTGAAGTCATCGACGAGGTCTTTCCGGCGTCCTGGTTCCAACCTAACTTCGCCACCTGGATCGGCGAGGAAGAGGAGGGTGTGGCATGGGATTACTTGGCCAGCGTTCGACGGGATCTGCGCAAGGCCGAGCAGAGCGGCGACTACGGCGAGGAGGCGCTGGCCAATGCCTTCGAGAAGATGCTCTTCGCCGAGGGCTCCGACTGGTTCTGGTGGTACGGCTCGGATCAGGACTCCGGTGATGACGGGTACTTCGATAGGGCCTACCGGGAGCTGCTCGGCCAGGTGTACGACGCTCTCGGCGAGGAGAGACCGCCGTTTGTGAGTGTTCCGATCATACCTGAACGGCCTGCGTTGGCCGACCGATCGCCTTCCGATCTCTTGACCATCACTATTGACGGCGACGCCTCCGACTGGGAGGAAGCTGGGCGCTACACGTTTGCCGACTCGAACGTCGATTCCTTGTGGTGGGCGTTCGACAAGGAGAATCTCTATCTGCGAGTCGACCAGAATCCCATTCTCAGTTCGCTGCCCAACTTCGTGATCTACCTGGGGGCGCCGCAGGGTGACAAGGTAGCGGTTGGGCTCGACGGTTCTCCGCTCGGGTTCGGTGGAACCCACCTCATTCGACTGGGCGACCGGTGCACTCTCGAGAACGGGGCCGGGAACGAGGTTCTGGCGGCGATCAACTGCTCGACCTTCCCTTCTCTGCTCGAGGCGGCCATCCCCTTGTCCGAACTGGGAGCGTTGGAGCCTGGCGATTCGCTGCTGATGAAGGTGGAGAGGTCCGGTGAACGACAACCGTTCACCGGTCCGGCCGTTGCCCAGGTGCCTGATATCTCCAACGTCCAGATCTTCCTCGACGTGAGCGACCCGATCGGCGACGATCACGGTCCCGGTTCCTACCTCTACCCAACCGATTCCGTTTTCGTCCCGGGGAGTTACGACCTGACCTCGTTTCAGGCGGGCACCGCTGGGGATGATCTGGTGTTCAATCTGGAGGTTCGAGCTCCCATCGGAAATCCCTGGGGTTCACCGCGGGGCCTGTCCATCCAGACGTTCGACATCTACGTCGATACAGATCCGGGTGACGGGACCGGATCGAGGACGTTGATCCCGGGCCGCAACGCTGCGCTCGAGCATGGCAACGGCTGGGAATACGGCATCACGGTCGAAGGCTGGGATCCGGCCATCTATTTGGCCGGGCCGGACGGGGATTGGGAAGAGACCAAACCGTCTTTCGATATCCTGGTCTTTGGTGACAAGGGCAAGGTCGTGGTTCGCGTTCCTCTTGGGTTGTTCGGCGACGGTGACCCGGCAGAGTGGGGCTATGCGGCCGTGGTGATGAGCCAGGAGGGGTTCCCTTCGGCCGGAGTGAGACGGATCCGCGACGTGGAAGTGACGGCGCAACAGTGGCAGTTGGGCGGCGGTCCGGCCGATATCAATCACACGAGGGTCATCGATTTCGTTTCAATCGTCGACGGGGCGCAGCAAGCTCTTCTTTCCGGCTATCCGGCGGTGTCGTCCGGCTCTGTTGACCTGCTCGGACCGGACGATCTTCCTTTGGTCCCTCTGATTGCTCCATGAATTTCGGCGGCTCAGCTTTTCGGATAAGGTCCTCTTTGCACGACGGGGTCGGACCGAGAACCAGGATTCTCAGACCGTGAGCGATCAAATCAATCGCAGACGCCATTTAGACTCCGTGGTTCAGGATTCAGACCGACGAAATAGGGAACATTGATGGCGCCTGAGTGGCTGCGGAGAATAGGGATCGGGGTGGCCTCGATCGTGGTCATGACCGCCTGCACCTCGGGTGGCGAGGCGACGACCACCGTCACGGAGGATACGTCGGCCTCAACCACCACCCTACCGGATGGTGCTTCGACGAGCACTTCCCTTCCGGTCGAAGACATCGAGCTGCTGGTGTGGGTTGACGAGGCCCGGGCGCCCGCTCTCGAGGCGGCTGCACAGCGCTTCGAGGCTGCCTCCGGCATCGTCGTCGAGGTTGAAGTGATGCCGTTCCTGGAGATTCGCAGTGCTGTCCTGAATGCAGTTCCGGCCGGCCAGGGACCCGATCTGTTCATCGACGCAAATGAGGGCACGGGCGAACTAGTAGCGGCCGGCATCGTGGCCCCGATGAATCTGGCCGGACGCGAAGAGGACTTCGCCGCGGTTGCCCTCGACGGGTTCACCTACGGTGGCACGAGGTACGGGCTGCCTTTTGTCACCGACTCACTCGGCTTGTTCTATAACAAGGACCTCGTGCAACAACCTCCCGGAGACTTCGAGGCACTTCGGGCCGCGTGCGACGGTCTTGGGTTCCCAACCGCAGAGGGATTGCCTTGTCTTGCCTTGCCGGTAGGTGAGCCGCGGCACCAGATCCCTTTCATCGCCGGATTTGGCGGCTACGTCTTCGGGTTCGAGAACGGCACGTATGACCTGACCGATGTCGGTCTCGGATCGTCCCAGGCCATTGCCGGCGCTACGTTTCTCGCCGATCTGTACCGCGACGGCTACGCAGATCCCGCCGTCGACTACTCGGTCATGGCCGATCTCTTCAACCAGGGAGCAGTTCCCTTCATGTGGACCGGTCCCTGGCAGGTGGAGGCCGTCGATGCGGCCGGAATCAACTACGGAGTGGCGAAGTTGCCGAGTATGGGTGGCAACGAGGCGCGTCCTTTGGTCGGGTCGCAGGGGTTCTTCCTGAATGCTGTTACCGAGAAATCGGAACCGGCCATGACATTTCTGCTCGAGTACGTGGCCACCACCGAGACCATGGTGCAGTTGTCGGCGGTTACCAACCGTCCTCCGGCTCTGCTCAGTGCGTTGTCCGACCCCGGAGTCAACGCAAACACGGTGGCGTTTGCCGAGTCGGGATCCGGGGGTCTCCCCCTCCCCAATATTCCGGAGATGGACTCCGTCTGGGCGCCCCTCACCGAGGCCTTCACTGCCCTGGCACAGGGTACCGGGGACCCGGCGGCGATCATGGCGACTGCAGACGGAATTGTGCGGGCGTCAGTCGGGGCGGGTTGATCGTCCCCGGTTCCGGTTACGCCTTTTCGATACGTTCGGCGATCTCGTCGATCTGTCTCGGGAAGCCCGACCCGATTGCCTTGCTGACGATCGAGAAGAACATGATGGCCAGCATGCCCGTCGGCCGAACCCTGAGAGAAACGGTCATGTCTGTACCGTGCGGGTTGGAGGGTGTTAGCTCGGTGGTGATCGTCCCCTCGATTTCGGCTGCGTCAACCGTGACGATCATGAGCGCCGGGGCGTCTGATTCGACCGTCCGAGCCGACCCTTCGTAGGGCTTCTTTCCGGCCTCGGCCAGGAATCGATAGCTTCGCAGGGTCCCGTCCGGGTTGTGTTCGGCGTCGAACACCTGCTGGACCCCGGCGATGCCGCCCCACGTCTCCGGCTCCTGGAGTATGGCCCAGGCGCGTTCGGGTGGCTTGCTGAGGTGGACTGTATGAGTGAATCGGTCGGGTGCCACGGATACGAGCGTAGGTGTTTGCCATGACAACGCAAGGTTTTGATACCCTCCCGCCCATGATCGACCCGACCGATTACCTGCGCCTGGTACTCGACCCGGTTCGGCTTGCCGTTCTGGGCGCCGCCGCCGTTGGGCCGGTCGACTCCGCCATCCTCGCAGAAGAGTTGGGGGTTCAGACAAAGACCGTATTGCTGGCGACCGTCAAGCTCCGCGAAGCCGGCCTCCTGGATGAGGAGAACCGACTGGCCGTCGATACGCTGCAGCGGCTCGGCTCAGAGCTTCCGACGATGGAAGGGGCTTCCTCGTCGGTGACGGAAGGCCCGTGGGATCAAGAGGAAGCAACGGTGTTGCGCAGGTTTTTCGACGGCACCCGGCTCACCCGAATTCCGGCCCAGCATACAAAACGGCTGATCATCCTCGACCGTCTCGCCCAGGAATTCGAACCCGGCATCCGCTATCCCGAACGTGAAGTCAACTTCACCCTCCAGTTGTGGTACCCGGACTATGCGGCCCTCCGCCGCTATCTGGTCGATGAGGGATTCCTCACTCGGGCCGAAGGGGTCTATTGGCGGATCGGCGGGCGGTTCGCCGACGATCCAGTTGATGGACGGTAACCCGATGGAGCTTGACGCCGGCCTTTGCAGGCTGCGGCCGTTCGGTCCCGCCGACCACGCCGGCCTGGTCCTGATCGCCAATGATCCGCACGTGTGGCGCAATCTGACCGATCGGTTCCCCCATCCTTACACCGACGCCGATGCGACGGCGTGGATTGCCGCCTGCCGGGCTGAGGAGGGCCCGACCCGGAACTTCGCGGTAGAGGTCGACCGGCAAATAGCCGGTGGCGCAGGCCTGGAATTGCCGGGTGGGGAGCGGACCGGAAAGGCAGAGGTCGGCTACTGGCTGGGGCGTCTCTACTGGGGTCGCGGGGTGGCGACCGCTGCGGTCAGGGCCTTGACCGCCTATGCCTTCGAGACCTTCGACCTTGTCCGGCTTGACGCCAGCGTGTTCGGGTGGAATCCGGCCTCCGCTCGAGTGCTCGAGAAGGTGGGTTTCCAACTTGAGGGGCGCCTCCCGCAAGCCGTGATGAAAGACGGTGACCGCACAGACCTTCTGCAGTACCGGTTGTTGAGAGCCGACCACTCGGCCTGGACGGCAGAAAGCAGATAGCCCACGCGGTTTCCCCTAGACAACGGCACCGGCCCGACAGACAATGGTGATGCAGGGTTTGTGGGCGCAAGGGCGGAGTATTGGGAATTCTCCCGCGGACCCTGCATGTTTGTTGCCCGTTGCTCGCGGCGGCGCAGCTATCGTTCTGTCCTCATGGCCGGACTACTTGCTTTCCACGCCCACCCCGACGACGAGACCACCTCAACCGGAGGGACTCTGGCGCGCTACGCACAAGCGGGTGAGGAGGTGGTGGTTGTTACTGCCACCGACGGGGCGGTTGGGGAGATCCACAACTACGACAACCCTGAAGAGCTGAAGCCGCGTCTGGCGGCGATTCGCTCAGAGGAGATGGCGGAGGCAGCCGAGGTACTGGGCATTTCGGACCACGAGTTTCTCGGATACCGGGACTCCGGCATGATGGGAACCGATGACAACACTCATCCGGATGCCTTCTGGAATGCGGATTTCATGGAGGCCACTGCCCGCCTTGTCCACCTGGTCCGGCGCTTCCAACCGGAAGTCGTGGTTGCCTACGATCCGTTTGGCGGATATGGCCACCCCGATCACATCCAGGTCAATCGGATAGGTACCGCCGCCTTCTTCGGAGCCGACGACGTTGGTCGATTCCCGCCGGCCGACGGTGAAGGTTTGTGGACCCCATCCAAGCTGTACTGGGTTACCTTCCCGCGTTCACGAACGCTGGCTATCCGGAGGGCTCTCTTCGAGGCAGGAGAGATTACCGAAGAGGAGTTCAACCGGCGGCCGGCAGTCGGGATCCCGGACGAAGATATCACTGCCTGGATCGATGTCCGGGAGTTTGTCGATCGCAAGTTCGAGGCCTGGGCCGCTCATCGGAGCCAGATTCCCGAGGATTGGTGGCTCTTCCGGGTACCGGAGGAAGCCCGGCCCGAGGTCTTCGGGCGCGAGAGCTTCATGCGAATTGCCAGCCGGGTCGATGCGCCGGATCGTGAGGATGATCTTTTTGCCGGGCTCCGATGACCGAAGCTGCTTCGGACCGCTGGCGGCGCCTGCTGGAGGAATGGGCCATTCCTCCAGCATTACTCGACGCCGTTCCTGATTCGCCGTACGGGTGGTCGACCGAACTCTGGAAGCGGCGGACGCAGATCGCTCGTGAACAGGGTTTCGACCCACCGACCGGGGTGGTGGTTCGATCTCTCCTGGGGCCGGCGGGAACCCTGCTCGACGTCGGCGCCGGGACCGGCCGGGCATCGCTGATGCATGGTGCCGACGGCCACCCCGTGACCGCCGTTGAGAAAGATCCCGGGTTGGCAGGAGGTTTTCGGGAGCGAGCCGCCGAGATGGGCGTCGGCGCCGTGCTGGTCGAAGGGACCTGGCCGGATGTCGCCCCGGCGGTCGATATCCATGACGTAGCGATGTGTGCGAATGTTGTCTACGACGTTCAGGATGCAGCGCCTTTTCTGGCAAACCTCTCGCAGCATGGCAGGGTGGGTGTGGTGGTGGAATTGACCGTCGATCATCCGTGGGCGGGACTTGCGCCTTACTACCGGGCACTCCACCATCTCGAACGACCGCAAGGTCCGACCTATAAGGACTTCGCGGAGGTCGTCCACGAGGTCCGCGGGTTCCGGCCCGAGGTCGAAGTCTGGACTCGACCCGGTCGGGCTTGGTTCGAAAGCTGGGATGAGATCCTCGATTACTACGGGAAGCGGTTGGTATTGCCGCCCGGTCGACGCGATGAGCTTCAAACTCTGCTGGCTCCAGAGACGGAGGTTGAGGACGGTCGCTTCTACGTCGGGGCGAGAGAGCGCACCATGGCTACCGTCTGGTGGCGCAACTCGACATGAGACTCCTGGACGAATCCACCCTGGCCGAGGGGGTGGCCATCCTCGTTGAGCGAGACCCGGACCTGGCGCAGATAATTCAACGCTTCGGTCCACCGCCGCTGTGGGCCCGGGAACCGGGCTTTGCGACGCTGCTGAAGATCATCCTCGAGCAACAGGTGTCGTTGGCATCCGCCCGTGCTGCCTACCGTCGTCTCGAAGGTGTAGTTCCGGCGATAACCCCGGAGAACTTCCTGCGGCTCGAGGACGTCACCCTTCGGGAAGTCGGCTTCAGTCGTCAGAAGACCGGGTACGGGCGGGCTCTGGCCTCCGCATTGATAGACGGGACCTTCGACCTGGCCGGCCTGTCAGAATTGCCAGACGACCGAGCTCGTGACGTCCTCGTTGGATTGAGAGGGGTCGGCCCCTGGACTGCCGACACTTACCTTCTGATCGCTCTCGGGCGCCCGAACGTATGGCCCGCCGGGGATATTGCGCTGCAGGCCGCAATCCGAGAGGTGAAGCGCCTGCCGAAACGACCCTCGCCCGGTGAGATCGTCGAAGTGGCCGAAGTGTGGCAACCGTGGCGCGCCGTCGCCGCCCGGATTCTCTGGTTCCACTATCTCGGCGGCCGCGAATAGCGATCCCAGTGGGTATCCGTGATCGTTCCGACCACGAATACCCGGCGCGGTGTCTTCGGGTGGTACCTCACCTGCAATGCAGTCCCGGGTCGATAGAACGCCTCGTCTCCGGTCGCGATCATCTTCTTGGTGCGGGCCCGATAGGACGGGCCGTCACGCGGGCGAACCTCCAGCACGAACCCGAACTCGGACAGGATCTCTCCCATGCTGTGGGTGGTACCGCCGGTTCTCCAGGCCTCTACGACTGTTGCGGTGGTTTGGCGGCCCTCCTTGGCCACCCTCCGGTACGGAACGATGGGGGTAACGCCGAGGACAACACCTCCGATCAGTGCTGCGGCGGCCGCCACAGTGACAACCAACAGAATCATGAGGGCCCCGCCGCCGGGGTCGAGCGGCCACCGGGCGTCGCCACTCCAGCCTCCCAGGCAAGAGAACCAGAACCCGACATAGGCGCCAACGACGCCTGCGACGGTCACCATGGCCAACCTGGCCGGCCGGGACATCAAATCCTCTCTGCCTGGTATCAAGTATCGCGCCGGGCGCCTTGCCACACCAGGGCAGCTGCCAAGGTTCTTCACATCCTGATCCAGATGGACAATGGCCCTCGCCATCGGCGCCGGGGTGGCTAGCCTTTCCTGGCTCATGCTCATTGTCCGCGACGTTCGTATCGAAGTCGGCCCCCGTGTATTGCTGGAGGGGGCTTCCTTCAGTCTGCAACCGGGGGACAAGGTGGGTCTGGTAGGTCGCAACGGAACCGGGAAAACCACCTTGATGCGCACGCTCGTCGGATATCGGTCGCCGGCGGCCGGATCGATCCTCCGGAGCGGCAACCTCGGATACTTTTCGCAGGAGGCTGCGCTCCCGGATCTCGAGCATCCTGATGCCACCGGTTTGGAACGGATCCTGGCGGCCCGCGAGATCGGCGCTGTGCAACGACGAATCGAAGACGCCCGCCGCAAGATCGAACGCCTGGATGGTGAGCGGCGTGACCGGGCTATCCGCAACCATGCGCGGCTGCAAGAGCAATTTGAGTCACGAGGCGGCTACGCGGCCGAGGCAGAGGCGAAGAAGACTGCTGCCGCCCTCGGATTGGGCAATGAAGAACTGGCACAACCCGTTGCCACCATGTCGGGCGGGCAGCGCCGTCGCGTCGAGTTGGCCCGGATACTCTTCGCCGAGACCGAGGTGATGCTGCTCGACGAGCCGACCAACCACCTCGACCTCGACGCCAAAGCCTGGTTGATGGCCTACCTGGCCGACTACCGGGGCGCCCTTCTGGTGGTGAGCCACGATCTGCCCCTCCTCGATGAGGCCATCACTTCTGTCTTGGCGCTCGATCACGGTGAACTGGAGGCCTTCCGGGGGAATTACACCCACTTTCTCAGTGAACGGGAGCGCCGTCGCGAGCAGCGCGTAAAGGAACGTCGCCACCAGGATCAGAAGATTGCCCAGCTCGAGACCACGGTTGCCCGATTCAAGGGAACTACCGAGAAGATGGCGCGCAAAGCAAAAACCATGCAGACCAGGGCCGATCGCATCAAGCGGGACCTGGTTGAGGTTCGGGGCACTGGCAAGAACGTGGCGGTTCGATTCCCCCAGCCGGAACCATCGGGGCGTACACCCCTCAAGGCTCAGGGCTTGGCTAAATCGTACGGCGACAACCTGGTCTTCATGGATGTCGACTTCGACTTGGATCGAGGCGAAGGGTTGTTGATCATGGGCCTCAACGGGGCTGGAAAAACCACGCTGCTTCGCATTCTCGCCGGCGTCGAGACACCTGATCTCGGCGAAGTCGAGATCGGCTACAAGGCTTCGCTGGGTTACTACGCACAGGAACACGAGCAGATCAAACCGGGTATCTCTGTGTTCGACCACATGCGCGAGGTCTCGGATCAACCCGACCCGACGCTGCGGACGCTGCTCGGCCATTTCCTGTTGGGCGATAAGGTCGACCAGGATGCCGGGACCCTCTCCGGGGGGGAAAAGACCAAGCTGGCCCTGTGCCAGTTGGTGGTGTCCCGCCCCAACGTGCTGCTCCTGGACGAGCCGACCAACAACCTCGATCCGCAGGCCAAGGAAGCGCTGGTCGAGGCGCTGCGTCTCTACCAGGGCACGATCGTCCTGGTGAGCCACGACACCGATTTCGTCGAGGAGCTTTCCCCGGACCGGGTGATGATGATGCCCGATGGGGCGGTTGACTTCTTCGACGACTCGCTGCTCGAACTGGTGGCGATGGCGTAGGGACGTTTAGTCCTGGGCTTTGGCAATCGCCTCGACGATCGTTTGCACTACTTCCTGGCCGGCCGGTTCATCGGGAAGAGTCAGCCATTGGTCGTTCACGTAGTCGTGGAAGATGACCGTCAAGTGGTTCGCACCGGCGATCTCCGTGAGGCTGACGTCGTAGCCGGCTGAGGTCAGAACCGAGGCAGCGTCCCGGGATTGCCACGCTTCACAGACGGTGTCCCTTTCGCCGGCGATGAGCACGAGGTCGGCTTCCTGGTTCGCCCACCCGATCGTGTCGAAGCTGAATTCGGTGCCCTGAAACGCGTAATGGCAGCCGGAGAGAGGCACGATCACGTCAGGGCGGAGTGCCCCGGAAAAACATGCGCCGTATGATCCCTCAAGGCCGAAGGCACCGGCGGCCAAACCGTGGTGTAGCACCAGGGTGGCGCCAACGGAGAAACCAACAAATGTGACCGGCTGGTCGAGATCGCCACCGTATTCGCCGGCAATGGTGCGGACAAAGCGGTACCCACACTCGACGTCTCGCTCGGCCGCCTGCCAGTCGGGAGCGGAATGCTGGGCGGAGAAGACCAGGATCCCTCGATCTGCCAAATCGGTCGCCACTTCGGCGAGATCGGTGTGATGGCCTCCCAGACCATGGAGGGCATAGACCACCGGCCACGGGCCCTCTCCTTCGGGCGCCCACACCGAGATCTCCCGAGTGGTGTCATGAGAGACGACCAGCGGGGTGTCGTCAGAGGCAGATTCTGAGATTTCCGGCCCACATCCAGTGGCGAGGATGAGGGCAACGACCGCGAACACTGTGCGTGTCATGATCCACCTCCGTTCCAGCCTGGAGCCCGGCCACCGGGCCGGGCTCCAGAGTACGGCGAACGCCCTCTCAGCTACGTCATAAACCTCCCCGCCAGGTCTCGTGGAATCGGATCAGCATGGTTCCGTCTTGCTCAACAATGTTGAACACTTCCATTCCGTGCTCGTCCGCGAATGCGACATACCATCCAGTGACGCGTTCGTGGATCACGAGATCACCGATCGGTTCGAGGGGGAATTCGCCGAGGTTGTCCACCTCAAAGGCCAGTTCGTCGCCGCGGTAGGTCCGGCCGTTGCCGGCCAGGACGGCGCCGTCTTCTGTTAGCAGGGCGAGAACGGCTGCACCGTCGTTGGCTTCCCAGGCTGCCCCATAGTCATCCAATAGGGCGACGATATCGGCCTCGATGCCCGTGCGGGTATTGTCGACGATCAACCAGGCACCAAACCCGGCTGCCAGAAGCACGGCCACCACCAACCCGATGATTAGGTACCGGTTGTTGCGGGCCAGTTTCTCAACCGGCGCCACCGGCTTTTCAATGGTTTGCATCTTCTTCTTCCTCCGTTCCCGTGATTTGGCGATTCGTTTTGGTTCTTGTGCCTTGCGGTGATGTCTCAAGCCCACCGCTGCGGCCCCGGCCAGGACGGCCAAGGCTCCGCTCCCCACGACGATGGCCATCACCGCCGGGCCAGTCGACGCCCCGCTGGCTGGGGAGACAGAGGGCCGCTGGTTGGTGGGCGCTGTGTCCAGCAGATCGACCAGTAGGCCGGCCACGAACATAAGGCCGATCGAGGCCAGCGCCACCAGAGCGCCGGCTACCGCCGACCGCACCGGGCGGTGGCCGGTCGGTGGTCTCGCCAGGCGTGTTTCGACCTCATCGAGACCGACCGCTGGTGCCCGGTCTCGAAGCACCGCCCCGTAGTGGGCCAGTTCGCGCTCGAGATCCTGCATCAGCCGACACCTCCCAGGTTCGCTCGCAGCCGCTTCATTCCTCGATCCAGGTGGTTGCGAACGGTGCTCACCGAGACATCGAGAAGCTCGGCGACTTCTACCGGCGTCCAGTCGAAACAGTGCACCAGCACCACCGCGGATCGTTGTCTCGATGAGAGACGGGCCATAGCCTTCGGCAGTCCCGGTTCGACAACCGGATCACTGTGATGAGGGACGTCGGGGAAGGCGATCCGGCGGGGTTTGCGGAAGCCGGTGTGCTGTCCTACCCGGTATAGGTAACCGGCCGGGTTGTGCATTTGGCGGATCCTGTCCCAATGCTCCCAGCCGTAGGCCAGCGCTTCGGCCGTCGCTTCTCTGCCCCGTTCGGTGCCGAAGTGGGCGACCAGCGCGGCCCGGAGTTGGGGCTCAGTCTCTTTCACGAATGAGGTGAAACTCTGCTCCAGCACGGCGGGCACAACCACTTCGTTCCCCGTTTGCCTCTCACCTCACAAGGTCTCACGGATCGCAGAAGTGCCACAGGGGATTTCGGCACATTGAGTGAGCCCGGCCGGGTGGCCGGGCTCACTCTTGGATTGGAGTGCTGACGGCTACTCGCCGGCCAGCCAGGTCTCGTGCACCTGGATCAAGTATTTACCGTCTTGCTCGACGACCATGAATAGCTCCAACTCGCGGATATCGCCAAATTCTGGGAAATCAGGAGCAAAAGTATGGGTCGCAACGAACCATCCGGAAAAGCTTGGCGCCGTCGGAGCGAGGATCATGGGATCGCCGATCTGTTCAGGATGGAACCCTTGCATAGCTCCGACGAAGGCTGTGATCGAGTCCGGCCCGCTGTAAGTGTTGCCATTGTTTGCCAGCAGAGTCGCGTCATCGGTCAACAGGTCCACCTCCGCCTGAGGGTCGTCGGCTTCCCACGCGGCGTAGTAGTTGTCGATAAGGGCGGCGATGTCTCGCTCGACAGTCGTCCCGGCGTTGTCGATGATCAGCCAGGCGGCAACTCCGGCTGCTGTTATCAACACGACGACCAGGGCGGCAATCAGGGTCCGCTTTGTCGAACCAAGGCGAGCGTTGTCCTCCCGGAGCCGGGAAAGTTCGAGTTCAGGGGATTCGATGGCTTCCGGCCCATCTTCTCTCCGAGCCTCTCTCACCCTGTAAGACCATCGACAGCCAGATTTGGGTGACATGGTCAGCATCCCTGGTTCTCAGCGGTTTGACTAGGGCAGGTGGCCATCCCCTCGCGGGGAACCAATTGGTCGTGAGGACCGTCGAAGGAGTATGAAGGTGAGAATGCTTGGTTTGCTGTGCGCTGTTGGTGTGGTCTTGACGGCGTGCGCTCCCGGGGATACCGGAGCCGGCGAGAACCCGACTACGACCACTGTTTCCGGAGGCGTCGAGGGGCCGGTGTTCGTAGAATCAACCGAGATCCTCTACCTCGAGAGTTTTCCGGTTCAGGTGCGGCTGGTTGTGCGGGGCTCGCTACCAACTCCATGCCATCAGGCTCAGTGGTCGATCGACGACGACGGCGAGACGATTGAGGTAACACTGCGGAGTGTCGTCGCTCTCGGTCAGGATTGTGCCGCGGTACTCGAGCCGTTCGAGGTTTCGATACCCCTCGGGTCCTTTGAGACGGCCGATCTCGACGCATTGCTCAACGGTGAGCTGATCGGCCGGGTTGAGATCGGAGTGGAAACGACGGGTCCGGAGGTCTCGCTGAGCGGGGCCGGCTGGTCGTTCGGGATGTGCCTTGGTCTCTGCAATGCGGACCTGGTTGTCCAAGCGGAAGGGCTGCTGCTGACCGCTCGCGACCGGGAGAAGACGGAACCCCTCTACGAGAACCGCGGTTCCCTAACAACTGCCGGGATCGAACGAGTCGCCGCTGTTGTGGAACCATTGAGCGGGGTGACGCTGGAACCGGTGTACGGGTGCCCCGACTGCGCCGATGGGGGAGCGTTCTATCTCGAACTGACTCGCGACGGCGCCTCCTCCCGCCACGATATGGAGTTCGGTCGGCCACCCGAGGTGCTGGCAGAACTGCACGGCCTGGCCATGGGCTTCATCGAGGCTCTCGAGACATGTACGTCGGACGCGCTGGTCACCGTCGGCGATGAATGTATTCCATGGGAAGGGTTCTGAGTCAGAGCTTCTGCAGCCAGTGCTCGGGCACCTTCCCGAAGGGTTCAACCTGAGCCTCAACCTGTAGAACGAGTTCGGCGGCGGCGGTGCGAGCCCGGTCAACCAGCCAATCTGGATAGCCGAGGCGCACTTGATTGTCCAGGAATTCCTCCTCGTCGAGGACTTCGACCGTACCGTCCTGTTTGCGGACTACGTCGAGGTCGAGATCGATTATCTCAACTCGATGATCGTTCACCCAGGTCGCAGGCGTACCTATGTCGATGTAGATGGGGTACTTGTGGCCACCGGCGTTGTAGATGAGCGACCAGTACGCGGCTGGAGGTATCAGCTGCACGGTGGGACCGGTGAGCTCAATGGGTGTTTCTGCACCGCGTTGCACCATCGCTCCCGAGGCAGCTCCCAGCCACACTCCGTGCTCGTCTTGGCCGAGCCGGTGCGTTTCATGCCGCCAATGCGGGAGGTCCGGGTACTTGAAGAACTGGACCGTGATCATTAGCACTCGCAGGTCGGGGACGGATTACGGTAGCCACATGGAAGAAATGACTCGTTTCCTCTCCACCGAACTGGCCAAGGTCGGGGACCCGAATCGAGCAGCTGCAATGGCCGGGTACTTGAAGACGGATATGCCTTTCTACGGAGTGCCCAAGCCGGAACGGCACAAGGTGTATCGGGACATGGTCGGCCGCTTCCCCATCACCTCGCGTGCCGGCTATGTCGCGGCGGTGAAAGCGCTCTGGGCTCAACCCCACCGGGAGGAGAAATACTGCGCAATCAGGCTGGCGGTGGATCATCCCCAGTACGTCACAATCGGCAGCGTGCCCCTCTACCGCCAGATGATCATCGAGGGCGCGTGGTGGGACTTCGTTGACGACATCGCCGCCCGTCTGGTCGGAAACGTCTTGCTGAACGACCGGGCGCGGATGCATCCAATAATGGACCGCTGGATCGACCACCCGAATATGTGGATCCGGCGTACCGCGATCTTGAGCCAGCTAAAACACAAGGCCGCAACCGATCAGGATCAACTTTTCGGCTATTGCCTGAAGCGAGTGGATGAAAAGGAGTTCTTCATCCGCAAAGCCATCGGCTGGGCACTGCGCGAATACGCCAAAACCGAGCCTGATGCGGTTCGCGCTTTCGCCCTGGAACACCGCGACCGTATGTCCGGCCTCAGCTTCCGGGAAGCAACCAAACACCTCTTCTGAAGAGGGTTTTGGCGTCCAGAAGGGGGCCTATTTTCCCTTTTTGGACGCCAAAGCTTGCTTTCGGGCGGCGGTCACGGCTGCCAGGAATTCGGCACCACCCTGATTGATGTCGTTTCGGCGGGCTGAGATAACCGTCCATCCAGCAGCGATCAACCGGTTCCGGCGAGTGTTGTCACGGGCCAATGCCGCCGGGTCGGAGTGTTCCTGATCAGAGTCGTACTCGAGGGCGATCGCCAGTTCTGGGTATGCAGCATCGACCCTGGCAATCAACCCACCGTTCGTGTTTTTGATCACATGTTGCGGATCCGGTACCGGGAATCCGGCTCTGTCGAAAAGGGCGAGAAGGGCCGTTTCCTGTTCGCTCTCGGGAGTGCGATGACTGGCTCTGGCCTGGAGGGCCGATCGGAGCTTCACAACTCCTGGTCGGCCTGAACGCGCAAGCAGGCGGAGGGTTTCGTCGACGCGTTGCCAGTTGGTCAGTTTGGTCCTCAGTGCCTTGTCCAAAGCCATCTGCACGGTCAGGAAGCCGTGAACAGAGCCGAGATCGAGCAAGGTCCGCTCAACGGTGGTGGTTGGGATCCCGTCGACCGTTGCGGTTGTCGCAGGGTTCAGTGCTTTGGTTTCATGCACCACCAACGGCGGATGTTTGCTTCTCTTCCAGCGGTGACAGGTGACTTCGATGAGGTCGGTTGATCCGCCCGCCAATCCATAGAGTGCTGCTGCAGATCGATGGCTTGAGACCGTTCCCGCGCCACCGGTTAGACAAGCGGCCATCAACCGGCTCCTCCACGTGGGAGTTAGAGCAGCAGCGAGGTAGACACCGTGGAACAATCGCCGCCACGGACCTTGGCTGAGGTGGTATTTGACCGCATCGGGGGACAAACCGGCATCGAGGGCTTGGTCGACGCGGATTACTCCATGTTGTTGTGCGGCAATGTGCGCAAGCACGAGGTCGATGAACATCATGGCACGAGTATGAAACGCGCCGGTGACAAATCGTTTTGGCGTCCAAAAGGTGGCCCATTCCCCCCTCTTTGGGCGCCAAAACGGGGTCTATTCGACTTTCCAGGTTCCGAGGGAGCGAATCAGCTTCGACAGGTCGCCGGGCCCCTTCTTCTCCTGGGCGTCGATCAGCTGTTGCTTGACGTCCAGTTCGTACGAAGAGCGAACCGCGTCCCGGAAAATGCCGACCGGGGTCGGTCCATATGGCCCGTGCGACAGGCGGCTGAGGGCGAATGCGGCGCTGGGGTTGGGGGCATGGACATCGTGCACCATGATCTCCTCAGGTGCGACACTGTCGGTCGGGACGATCCGGGCCGCCCCACCCACCATTACGACCGCGTGTTCTCCCTCTGGACCGAACGTAATCGGCTGTCCGTGCTCGAGGTTGATCCGGTTTTCGAGGCGGGTTTCCTTGCCAGTCAATTCGATGAACGCTTTGTCGTTGAACACGTTGCAGTTCTGGTAGATCTCGATGAAGGCGGTGCCCTTGTGTTCGGAGGCCTTCTGCAGGATGTCGATGGTGAGCTTGCGGTCCATGTCGATCGTCCTGGCCACGAAGCTTGCTTCCGCTCCCAGCGCCAGACTTACCGGATTGAAGGGCACGTCCGGAGAACCGGCGGGACTCGACTTGGTGCGCTTGCCCTTTTCGCTGGTGGGCGAATACTGGCCTTTGGTCAGCCCGTAGATCTGATTGTTGAACAGCAGGATCTTGAGGTTCATGTTGCGGCGCAGCGCATGGATCAAGTGGTTTCCACCAATCGACAGGGCGTCGCCGTCGCCGGTGACGACCCACACCGACAGATCGGGACGCGCCACTGCGATGCCTGAGGCAATCGCCGGAGCCCGGCCGTGAATCGAGTGAATCCCGTACGTGTTCATGTAGTACGGGAACCGGGATGAGCAGCCGATTCCGGAAACGAAGACGATCTGTTCTTTGGGCATCCCCAGGTCGGCCATGAAGGACTGGACCGCCGCCAGGATCGTGTAGTCCCCGCAACCGGGACACCAGCGGACCTCCTGGTCTGTCTGGAAATCGGCGCGTGTGTATTTGGTGGCGATGGTTTCGGTCATGATGCGAGGATCTCCCGGATCTTGTTTTCGATTTCGGATACTCGGAAAGGCAAGCCTCTCACCTTGTTGAATCCCATGGCAGGAACGAGGAAATCGGCGCGAATCAGTTTTCGTAGCTGGCCCATGTTGATTTCCGGGATCAGGATGTACCGATACTGCCCGAGCACGTCGCCGAGATTGGCGGGGAACGGATTCAGGTAGCGAAGGTGGGCGGTGGCCACTTGGAGCCCATCTTTGCGCACGCGTTTGGCTGCAGCGCGAATAGAACCGAAGGTAGATCCCCAGCCCAGCACCAGCAATTCGGCCCGGTCATCTCCGTCGACCTCGAGTGGAGGGATGTCGTTGGCGATATTGCGTACTTTCCACTCCCGCAACTCGGTCATGAGCTGGTGGTTGTTGGTGTCGTACGAGACGTTCCCGATCACCTCGTTCTTCTCGAGGCCTCCCAGGCGGTGCTCCAGTCGTGGTGTGCCGGGAATCGCCCACTGGCGAGCCAGGGTCTCGGGGTCGCGCAGGTAGGGGACATACCGGCCGTCGGCGTTCGGCTCGGTCTGGAACGAAACGCTGATGTCCGGGAGGGTATCGAGATCAGGCAATTGCCATGGTTCGGAACCGTTGGCGATGTAGTTGTCCGATAACAGGATGACCGGCGTCATGTATTTGAGGGCAATTCGGGCTGCTTCGATGGTCACTTCGAAGGCATCGGAAGCCGTCCGGGCGGCGAGGACGGGCAGCGGTGCTTCGCCGTGCCGGCCAAAGAGGGAGAACAAGAGGTCTGACTGTTCCACCTTGGTCGGCAGTCCGGTAGACGGGCCCGCCCGCTGGACGTCGATGACAACCAGCGGAAGCTCCATTGACAAGGCGAGACTGATCGTTTCGCTCTTCAACGCCAGCCCGGGGCCGGATGTCCCGGTGACCGCAAGGTGGCCGGCAAAGGCTGCTCCTACGGCCGCCCCGGCTCCTGCAATCTCGTCTTCGGCCTGATAGGTCCGTACTCCGAAGTTCTTGTGCTTGGCCAACTCGTGCAAGATGTCGGACGCCGGAGTGATCGGATAGGTGCCGTAAAACAGGGGAAGTTTGGCGGCCTGACTGGCGGCGATCAATCCCCAGGCCATGGCCGTGTTTCCTGTCACGTTCGTGTATTCCCCGGCCTTCAGTGCGGCGGGTTTGATGTTGTAGATGTGGTGGAAGGCTTCGGTGGTGAGGCCGAAGTTGTGGCCTGCCCGCAGCGACGCAATGTTGGCCGCAGCTACCTCGGCACGCTTGGCGAACTTCGTTTCGACCCACTTGATGCTGGTCTCGAGCGGCCGATTGAAGACCCAGGAGATCAATCCGAGAGCAAAGAAGTTCTTCGATCGAAGGACGTCGCGACCGGTCACGCCGGTGTCCTTCACCGCTTCCTTGGTCAGCCGTTCCATCGGTACGGTGAAGACCCGGTACCCGGAGAGGGAGCCATCTTCGAGGGGATTTGTGGAGAAACCAGCCTTGGACAGGTTTCGTTCCTCGAAGGCTTCTTCGTTGGCGATGATCATGCCGCCGGTCCGGAGGTCGACCAGATTCGCCTTGAGTGCTGCCGGGTTCATGGTCACCAGGACATCGGCTTCGTCACCCGGCGTCAAAATATCGAAATCAGCGATCTGAACCTGGAACGACGAAACACCGGGAATCGTGCCGGCCGGGGCGCGAATCTCGGCCGGGAAGTTCGGCAGGGTGGCGAGGTCGTTGCCAAAAATCGCTGAGTCGGCGGTGAACCGGGTTCCCGCCAACTGCATGCCGTCACCCGAGTCTCCCGCAAAGCGGATGATGACCTTGTCGATCTCTTCGATTTCGATGTTGGGGGCGGCCGATGCCTCGAGAGTTGCAGTGTCGTCAGACACGACGAATCACTTCCTTGATTGCTTGTTGGGATACGGTGCCGGGACTCGAATGGATGGTTGGGTTGTGCATTCAAATCCACACTGGTCGTAAGCCACGCTCCGTGGCCCGCCAAGTCTACCGAGATGCGGGGAGATGCAAAGCACACCGCCAACGGGTGATTTCCGCATCAGTTCACCACATCGGCGGAGGGCTGAACCCGACCACTCCGGCCCGCTCCATCTCCCGGCCGATCCGGAGCAGTCGACGCTCCGACCACCAGGGTCCAATCAGGTGAAGCGACGACGGGGGAGAGCCCGTGTCCAGGAGCGGCATGGCCAGAGCAGGTACCCCCATGTGGTTGACCAGCGACGAGAACCACGAAAGCACGAGCCGGTAGGACATGGGTTTGTCGTCGATCAGGATCGTTGATTCGCCGATGGTCTTGCGATTCGCACCGACGGTTGGTGTGGCCAGGACATCCACCTCGCCGAACAGTCCGGTGATGGCGTTGCGCAGGCCCGCCCTCCACGCTTGAGCTGCGATGTAGTCGTCGAGAGAGACTTCCAGAGTCCGTTGCAGGCGGTCGGCGACTTCCGCCCCGTATCGGTTCTCGGGATCAGCGAGCCAGCGCCGGTGCACCGAGGCGACCTCAGCGTTGATCAGATCAGCTAGACGCTGCGAAGGCTGCACCTGCGGATGGTGCACCGGGCGGACCGTCGCTCCCAGACTGTCGAGACGATCCAGGGATGTGAAGAAGGCTTCTTCCATATTCCCGGCCATGGGAGCGTCTTCGACCCATGGCTGGGGGACTCCAATTACCAGCCCTTTGAGCGAGGTGGTCGTGTCCTGCGGGCCGGCCAGGTTCGTTGCGGACCAGGGATCTTGCGGATCGTGCCCGGCCATGACCTCATACAGAGCTGCGACATCATCGACCGTCCGGCCGAGCGGGCCGACGGTGTCGAGGGAGGAAGCGAGAGGAAAGACCCCGGTCAGGGGCACCCGTCCATGGGTGACTTTAAGACCCACGACTCCGCAGAGAGCTGCGGGCACCCGTACCGATCCGCCGGTGTCGGTCCCGATCGCCCCGGCTGCCAGTCCGGCTGCGGCAACCACCGCCGACCCTCCCGACGAACCTCCAGGTGAAGTATCGGTGTCCCAGGGATTGCGGACCGGTCCGAACCAGTCGTTCTCACTCGAGAACCCGAAAGCGAATTCGTGCAGACCCGTCCGACCGATGATGATGGCCCCGGCGCCTTCGAGTCGGCTGACCACGGTCGCCGATCGTTCTGCCCTGCGCCGGTAGAACCCGGATCCGCACGTGGTCACAACCCCGGCTTGATCAATCAGATCCTTGATGGCGATCGGCACTCCAGCCAGTGGTCCGGGATCGCCTCCAGCCGCCCACCCGTCACTCCAGGCGTCGTCAAATGCCTCCGCCCGGACAATCGCCTCGTCCGCAATCTCCGTGTAGGCGTTCAACTCCGGTTGGAGACGTTGGCTCCGCTCCAGGTAATGCTCGGTTACTTCGCGAGCTGATCTCTCGCCACGGCGCATTGCGGCCGCCAGGCTGGTGAGCGATTCTTCATGGATCACCAGGTGACGGAACCGGTATCCGGAACCAGCGATATCCAGGGTTTGCCCGGTGGGATTGTCATCTGGTTCCCGGCAGCGTCGGTCAGCATGAACATCTCATCGATCGAGTCGCGGGCCCAGGTTCCCTCGGTGACGCCACCGTCGAAGAAGGCGAGGGCTCTTCCGGCACCGACGGTTTCCATAGCCGGGACCGACGATCCACTTCCACCCGGCGGTGAGGCCGTATAGCGGCGGGCAAAAAGGACGATGAGGGTGTCGGCGGTCAAGGGACCGGTCTCAGCGTCACGGTCTACCCACTCGTGGATATCCCCGTTTGTCGACCGTGAATACAGCTCGCCGTCCCATTCCCACAGAGCTGTGGTTTCAGCGGAGAATCGCATCGTGATCGACTCTGCTCCGGTTTCACCCGGGACCGTTTCACCCCACTGGAACAAGTCGGGGGGTGGCTCGCTTGGATACTCTCGGGCCGCGGCATACTCGCGGAACAGGGTGGTGTCGACATAGAGGTTGTGAGGTGCCCGGCGGCTGCCTATGCGGAAGGTGGCCGGCCGGACTTCTCCGATGAGGCGAACGCCTGCACCGACGATCCGGGCGGCAACCCAGTTCTGGGCACCGCTGATCGTGAAGGTGGCGTTGAGGGGTTTCAGCAGAGTCGGGTCTGTGGGCCGCCCGGATCGCATCGGTCCGAGATAGTCGCTGTCGTTGTCGTGGAAGAGAGCAATGAACCGGGTCAGGCCGGCTTCGACCACGAGTTCGTAGACCGCATCGGCGTCCTGCAGTCCTGATTGCGGCCGAGCATTCCAATGGTTGTCGATCTTGACCGCCATCACTCCACGATCGAGCAAATCGGGATCCTCCGCTGGTAGCCCGTTGAGCGGAGAGGCCGGTCCCGGCGCCGCAGTCGTAGTGGTTGCGGCCGTAGTGGTCGTGGTAGGCCTCGTCGTGGTCGAAGTCGAGGTGGTTGTTGTCGTTGTCGTGGACGTGGTTTCTTCGACGGCGTCCGCTCCGCTGCACGCAGTCAGGATGAGAACGAACGCGACGAAAATCCACAGATGTGATCGTCGCATGGCGCGGAGTGTACCGGCTGTAGGAACTACTGCCGCACCATTCAACGGAGCAGTGGAACCAGGTCCTCAGCGATCCGCTGCAGCCCTTCCATTTGCCGGGCGAAGGCCATACCGGGGAAGTACGACCGGGCGACGAGGTGCACCGGGACGCCGGCCAGATGTTCAATCTCCAGGACCCGTTCGGCGATCATGTCGGCGGGACCGACTAGAACGCTGCCCCGCAACTTCTCCTCGGTCGGCGTGTCGAGTGGTGGGGGAGCCGGGACGGGTCCACTACGAAGAGCTGAAGCCTCCATATCCTCGTATTTCCAGCGCATGTGATGAACGTGGTCACGGATCTCGCGCCAGCCTTGCTCCGGGTCGTCGCACGGATGAATCACTGCGTAATAGCCCCATTCGAAACCCGCCGGGTCGCGCCCTTCGCTGTCCCACTGGGCGCGGGCAACCTCAACCTGGGCTCGAAACCGGCCGGGTGAGGCGTTCGAGAAGAACCCCCCGGCCAGCCGGGCCGCGCGGCGGACGGCGGCATCGGCTCCACCCCCAATCCAGATAGGTATGGGTGCTTCAGGAGCCGGCCGCACAGCAACAGGCTCGAGCTCGTAGATAGGGCCTGGATGGGAGATGGGGTTACCGGTCCATGCCTGCGGCAGGATGCTGAGGATTTCGTCCATCGTTCGGCCCCGGGTACCCGGATCGGCTTCTAGGGCGGCGAATTCGACGGGCGACCACCCGAGCCCGAGTCCAAGGATCAGGCGATGATTGCTGATCAGGTCGACGGTAGCTGCGTCCTCCGCCAGGCGCAGGGGGTTGTAGAGCGGCGCCAGAATCACGCCGGTGCCGAGACGGATGCGGGAGGTGCGCGCCGCCATGGCGGCGGCCACCGGAAGCAGCGACGGCATATAGCCATCGTCGACGAAGTGGTGTTCTGTGGTCCACACAGAAGCCAGCCCCAAGCGATCAGCTTCTGCCGCCAGTTCGATTGCCTCTCCGTACAGATCGGTCCAGGAGCGCGGGTCGCCGGCGGTGAGCTGGCAGGAGATCAGGCCGTAGCCTACGTCCATCAGTTTTGGAGGTGGGCCCGGGCGCGGTCCGGTTCGTTCACGGCCACGGCATACTCCAGGCCGTCTGCGCATGAGTTGAGCAGATACATGGCATCGATATTGATCCCGCTATCGGCCAGCGACCTTGCCATTTCTGCCAATGAGGTGGGGCGGGGCGACAGCGTGGTGGTGAGCACCGTCCGCTCCGAGGAGATCAGGCCCGCAGATCGGAGAGCCTGGCGGGTGGCGTCGGCGTTATCGACGATGACCCGGACGTGTCCCTCTTCGTCCAACCCGAAAGCGGCGAGCGCCTCGATCATTACGCCTGCGGCCGCAAGTGTCTCCGTGAGGGCGGCCAACATTCCCGGGCGGTTGGCAAGGTTGACCGTGAATTCTGTCATGTCCAAATGATAGGCGCCGGCGCCGGTTCCGGTAACCCTCAGTTTGGAAGATCAATTACTCGCCGCAGCCCTGGCCGCCGTCGATTGCGGTGATGAGGTCATCTTTCTTGTCGCCGGTCAACCCTCCCCACAGCCGCCCCGGCGCCGGCACGTCGATGGTGAACAGGTAGCCGTCGATGAACTCTTCATAGGTGATCTCAACGCTCTTGCCGTAGGCGTCCTTGAGATCCTTGACCGTATCACCGAGACCCACCATCTCCTCGGTGAGGAGGCCAAGCGATTGTGAGTCGTCGTAGAAAACGGAATTGAGATAGGAGAAGAAGTGCGGAACCCCATCGTTGCGCCATTCCGTTGATCCGTCGGTCATCAAAGCCCACAGGGTGGCCCAGCGAATCCCGCGAACTTCTTCTCCCGGGCATGTACCAAAACCGGAGAAGCTGGGTATCCAGCCCGAATCCTCATCGGGAGATCCGAGGGCTTCACTGATGGCTCGCAGGGCGGTCTCGGCTTCCGACCCGAAGGCCGCCATGGTCATAGTCTCGCTCGCGGGCGTGGTGAAACCCAAGCCGTCGCCGCGCAGGACGATCGTCGGTGGCACCGCCGTGGTGGTAGTAGTCGTCGTGCTCGTCGTGCTCGTCGTGGTGGTGGTTGTATTTGGAGAGGTCGTTTCCGTTGTGGTCGAAGCCGTGGTCGATGAGGTTGTCGTCGGCACGGATGTGGAGGTAGTCGCGGCATCCGCGCCAGCCGTCGTTTCGTTGGCGGCCGTGGGTTCGTCGGAGCCGCCCGAGGAAGCGATTACGACGGCGATGAAGACCAGCCCGGTGACGGAGGCCATGATCGCGACGATTCTTTTCTGAAGGGGACTCATTGTGGTGGTGATTGTGGTGGATGCAGGAAGTTACGTCCAGCCGGCTCCGGACTCAGCGCACGGGGCCAAACCGGTCGAGCGGCCAATAGCGGAAAACGATCTTCATGGTCAGACGATGGGCGGGCAGTGGCCCGATCTCGCGACTATCTCCGGAGGACAACCAGCGGGCATCCCCGAGCACAAAGGCTTCGTTTTCGCCCAGCTCCCATACCCCGTCCGGGCCCGTTTCCTCGGAAGTCCAGGGTTCAGACAGGGGAGTCCCATCGACCAGCACCCGGCCGGAATCGATCGTCAGCCGCTCGCCGGGCAGGCCGACGACTCGTTTGACCAGATAGAAGGAAGGACGTTCTGGATGCTCGAATACCACGATGTCGCCACGGTAGGGAGGACGCTGCGAACGATCGGTTAACACGTAATCACCGGCGAGAAGGGTGGGCGACATGGATGCCTCAGAGATCTCGAATCGCCCCAGGCGGCCATAGAGAGCCCGGACGATCATTCCGGCGGCACCTGCGACAGCCAGGGCGAGAAGTCTGGCCGACCGAGCCGACACTGTTTGCTCCTCTTCGGTAGTGCTCTCCAGAGTGTATCGTCGCAGGAGGAAACACTCTTTCAGGAGGTACATTCATGGGTCTCTTCAGGCCGTCCCGCGTCGCACACGCCCATTGCGATCTCTTCTGCGGTGTCTACGATCCCGCCCAGGCGATGATCGAGGCCAAATCCGTTCTGAACGCGTGCGCCAAGTACGCCGCCTCTGAGGATCCGGTATTTCGCGACCGGTGCATCCTGATCAAAGAAGAGCGGGCGGAGCTGGTCAAGCATCACTTGTCCGTGTTGTGGACCGACTTCTTCAAGCCCCACCACCTGGAGGCTTTTCCGGGGCTGCACGACCTGTTCTGGAAGACTCTCAAGCAGGCCAGTGAGGCCAAGAAGTCGATGGATCCGGCAGTTTCTCAACAACTCGTTGACCTCATCGGCGAGGTGTCCGAACTCTTCTGGCAGACCGAAGAGTCCAAGGCTGCCGGGGTCTATCCGCCGGCCTGAGCCACAGGTCCTTACGCTGTTGATGGCCGGTGCTGACGGGTTTGTGTTGCCTTGCTCCTCAGCGTGAGTCTGACTGATTGCGCTTCGGCTGCTGGCCGTCGTCCTTCTTACCCTTGCGGTTCTTGGCGACCTTGCGCCTGCTCTCCTGTTGGTCGACTTCGGTTTCCATTTTGCGGTAGCTGTCGAGACGGCGCCGGTCGAGGTCGTTGCGGTCGACAGCTGCATGCACCGCGCACCCCGGCTCCTCATCATGGCGACAGTCGGCAAACTGGCAGTGGGCGGCAAAGTTCTCGATATCAGGGAAGGCGCTGGTGAGCCCCTCCCTGCCACTCCAGAGACCGATCGCTCGCAGGCCCGGCGTATCGATGAGTACTCCACCACCCGGGATCACCGCCAGCTCTCGGGAAGAAGTGGTGTGGCGGCCTTTGCCGTCGCGGCTGCGGGTAGGCCCGGTGGCCTGCAGTTGTTCGTTGAGCAGGTTGTTGATCAGAGTTGACTTGCCGCTTCCGGATTCGCCGACAAACGCTCCGGTGGTCCCGGGCGCCATCAGCTCGAGGAGCCCATCGAGGCCCAGACCCGTGACGTTGCTGACCGCCATCACTTCGACCCCGGGAGCGATCTGCCGGACTTCATCCACGACTTCTGTGAACGCCTTGCCGTGCGGTCCGCCCTTCAACAGATCGGCCTTGGTGAGCACCAGCACCGGCGTCGCACCGCTGTCCCAGGCCATCACCAAAGTTCGTTCGAGTCGTGACAGCTGCGTTGGACGGTCGAGGGCATGGACCACAAACACAACGTCCAGGTTGGCGACCAGGACCTGTTCCTGCGGTCGAGAGCCCGCCATCGAGGGATCGAGCCGCTTTATCGCCGAAGAGCGGGGCAGGATGGCGGCAACGTACGCCCGCTGATCGGTTCCTACGGATAGCCCGACCCAGTCCCCGGTGGCGGGAGCGCCGGATTCGGAGCCCTTGTCGTGTGGTCCCGCGTAGGCGTCTGTGATTCCATGGGCGGTGGCTACCCGGTAGCGGATTCGATCGACCCGCACGACCCGGGCCGGGATCCGGTCCGGGAACTTGGTGATGAGTTGCGCCACCCGCTCGTTCCACCCAAAGGAGGCCAGGCCGCTCAGAGCTGAGCGGGGACGATTATCCGATGTGGTCAATTGGGAGCACTCCCTTGATGGGCCGGGTGCTCGTGCCGATCAGAAACGGGCGAGCCCCGGGAGACGAATGGTGCTTGTTGAGCCTTGAACAATCATGCTTTTCGCCTCCTCTCTGTCGTCGCGGGCAAGTTAGCACCGGAGGGAGAGCTATCCGGCCGAATAGTCCAATCCGGCCGTATCGGGATACCGTTACTCGCTGCATCGCCTACCGGTCGAATCCCCGGTCGGCAATTGTTGCCATGAGTCTGGCTCCGTCCAGAACGGAAACGAAAGGAAGCAGGTCGTCTTCGTTCTCGATCACGTAGTCCGTGAGTTGGTCTCTCACCACCTCATGCAAGTTCTCGACGGACCAAGGTTTGGCGATGTAATGGTCGAGATCGGCTTCATTCACAGCCCGGACGGTGTCCTCGAGGCCCGCCTGGCCGGTGATGAGTACCTTGCGGATAGCCCGGGTGTCGGGGCTCTGGTTGAGTTCGACGAGGTAGTCGACCCCTCGCTCGCCGGGCAGCAGGTGATCGCACAGAGCCAGCCCCACCCGGTCCCCGCTCGACTGCAACTCGGCCATGACGGTCCGGGCGTCTTCAACATCCTCGGCTAGTTCGATCTGGAAGTGATCTGCAAAGCTCTCCAGGTCACGAGCGACGGCTTCCCGAACCTCCGGTTCGTCTTCGATGACCAGGATGGCGATTCGGTTCATGGCTGATCTCCGTAGTTTTGGTCCCCGGGTTGGCGGGTGGGCAGAGTGACAGTGAAGCAGGTTCGACCCGGCTGCGACTCGACTTCAATGGTTCCTTGGTGCCGGACAACGATGTCTTGACAGATACGCAGACCCAAACCCAGCCCGAACTCAACCCGTCCTTCCCGGGTGGTGAAATGCATGTCGAAGACACGATCAAGGTGGTCGGGGTCGATGCCAGGGCCGGTATCGATCAAACGCACCCGGATGTGTTCAGGGTCCAGACTGTCGGTGCGGATGGTTAGCGTGCCGGAGCCGCCCATCGCCTGGATGGCGTTGGAGATGAGGTTGGTCCACACCTGGTTCAGCTGCCCTGGATAGCCGTCGATGGCGGGGAGGTCGCCGTATTCGCGTTGTACCTCGGTTTCCCGCAGATCGTGTCCGAAGAGGAGCAACGTCTCCTCTAGTGAGGCGTGGATGTCGAGGTTGGTGGCCATTTCGCGGCCTGCCCGGGCGTATGAGCGAAGGCTTTGCACCAGCGCAGCGATGCGGCCCGCCGAGGATCGAAGGTTGCGCAGCGACAGACCCAGCTGGTGGTACACCTCCAGGCGATCAAGCTGAGCCTCTTGCGGCGCGGCCGGGGAATCGCCGACCAGGTCGTGATAGTCGTCGCCGGAGACGATGCCGATCCGTACCAGCCGTCGGGCGAGTGCGTCGTCGCCGAGTTCTGCGGCGAGGTCGGCGCGAAAACGGCGTTCGTCGCGTGTCGATAGCGGTGAGCGTGATTCGGCTGCATTGACCATCGCCAGCAGCCTGGTGCCGTCGGGGTGACCTGCGGCGATCGCTTCGATATCGGCGCGCAAGAATTCTGTTGCTCGTCCGATGGCCGCAACCGGATTGTTGAGCTCGTGGCCGATGCCGGCCACCAGTTGACCGAGCGTTGCCATCTTCTCCGTTTCAACCAGGTGCGCCTGGGTGTTCTCAAGTTCTCGCAAAGTACCCGCCAGGCGGTCGCGATCGGTGGCCAGGTCGCGGTTCAACTGATCGATTCGGACCTGCTGATCAACGCCTCGCAGCATCCTTCTCGCCATCGAACGCACCATCACCGTGACCAGGTGAATGGCCAGTGTGGGGCTCAACTGAAGAGCGTTGTCCAGGTCGTCCAGGGAGACCGGCAGCAGTGTCACGTCGGTGTCGGCCGTCACGTTGAAGAAGGAGGGACGGTTGCGAGCTACCGCCAGCAAGCCGATTATCCGGCCGGCCGTTTCGGCGTGGAAGACGGCCTCCCGACCACCGACCTGCCGGGTCAGCGTCACCTTGCCCTCGACGAGGACCTGGATGCCGTCCACCTGATCGCCCGAGCGGAGGATGGGTGTGCCGGCCGGCAGGTGCTCGCGGGTTGTGTCCACCAGGACGGCGTCGAGTTCCGCAATGAGTTGGCGCTCGACCTCATCGTCGGGTAGTTCCCGGTCGCTCAGGAAGCTCCTCTGCAGACGGCGGAGCTGGCGATCGGTGGTACGGGCTCTGCGTTCCGCCGCCGAGAAGGCATCGGACAAGAGCGTCACGTCGACCACCTCCGGGATCCGATCGAGTTCTTCAGGTGCATGTTCGATGAAGAACTCGGTGATCAAGGCGTCCAGAATTGACTCGAGGTGCTCTTCGGTCCATGGAAAAGGAAGCATCCCGTCCAGGGCGCGTTTACCGATCGCCCGACCGATATCTTTCATGGCCGGATCGGCGCTGAGCAGGATCTTGCGGGTGCCACGGAACCGGGCTTGTTGGTGTACATCCATCAGCAAGTCGATTCCGGTGGTGTCCGGCAGATGGTCGGCGGCGACTATGAGCGGGATCAGCTGCTCAGAGTCGTGCAGTTCCGCTACGCCGCGCCAGCGCTACTGCCCCGTTGGGGTAGGCCTCGACCTCGAACTGGTCACCCGCCAGGCGACCTATGTCGGCTTGCAGGGCAGCCCGCGTATCCGGGTCACCGTCGACGCAGACGATCAGGAAAGCGGTCACAACCCCACCCCCATGAAGTCCCAGAGCAGTGGGGCCACAAACACATAGAGCACGAGTCCGACGACCCCGATGATCGAACCGGCTACGGCCATGTCGCGGGTGGTCACGGCGCCGGTGCTGAAGGCGATCGCATTTGGCGGAGTGCTGACCGGGAGCGCCATTGCCAGCGAAGAGCCAATCGCGATGAAGAAAGCGGCGAGACCCGGTTCGGCGGCGACGGCGTCGGAAAGGGCAAGGCTCAACCCGATCGGGATCAAGAGGTTGGCCGCCGCGCTATTGGAAATGAAGGTGCTGAGGAGGAGGGCAACGACTGCCAGGGTCAGAACCATTAACGCCTGTCCGATCGACTCCCAGCTCACCAGCCCGACAAGCCAGAGATCCAGACCTGAGGCATTGACCCCGATGCCCAGGGCGATACCTCCAGCGACGAGCCATAAGACATGCCATTGGATCGATTGCAGGTCGCGGGTCGAAAAGACCCTGGTGGAAAGAAGGATGACCACCGGCAGGAACCCGACTATGTAGGAACTGATCCCGTGCAGCGGTTCCGTCATCCACAATCCGACGGTGAGAGCGAATGTTGCGTAGAAGACCTTGGCCTGGAGCGAGGTATCGAAGGTTGCTTCGATCTTGAGCTGCAAGGTCTTCTGTTGGGCCGGAAAAATGCGGGTCAGCAGGTACCAGGCAATCAGGAGGATGACGACCATCATGGGGACGGCCATCACCATCCACTGCACAAAGCTGATGGAGATGCCGGCGTCGGCCAACGATCCGACGGCGATGGCGTTGGGCGGTGTCCCGACCGGTGTCCCGATCCCTCCGATATTGGCCGCGACGGGGATGGATAGCGCCAGCCCGGTCCTGAGGCGGTCCTCCGGGTCCAGCGTTGCGATGACCGGCAACACGACTGCCAGGAGGGTGGCGGTGGTAGCCGTGTTGCTCATGAACATGGAGAACACCGCAGTAATCAGCATCAACCCCAACATGATCCGCTGCGGGGAGTCGCCGAAGGGACGGAGGAGAACCCGGGCCATGTTCTTATCGAGCCGAAACTTGGCGGCCCCATCGGCGAGGAAGAACCCGCCGAGGAACAACATCAAGACCGGATGGGCCAGGGCCGCGAAAAAGGTTGTGTAGGAAGGGGCTTCGAACCCGGCGGGAATCGACAGCGCTGCGTCACTAATGAGCAGAATCTCGAGGAGGATGATCAGCGCCGCCGTTGCATGCAGGGGGATGGCCTCGGTGACCCACAGCACAATCGCCAGCAGAAACACCGAGAAGATGCGATGCCCTGCCACCGACAGGCCCTCGAACTCCACCAGGTAGGGGAGCGCAAACACGATGACGCCCACAACCAACCCGATCGGACGGGCCAAGGTGCCTTTCAGTGACATGCGGATGGGCCGTTTGGTGAAAGTCATCGTGTCTGAATGCTAGGAGATGGCTATCAGCAAGCGTTCGAGTGATCTTGACTGGTGGGAACGGTCCCCCCTCCGTCGAGCCCTCTCGGGCCCGACACCTCCCCCAACCCGGCTTCGGCTAAGCCTGCGCCCGGAAAAGGCAACGGGGAAGAGGCAAAAGGGAACTGTGAACTGCTTACGCCAAATCCCGTTTGCGCAATGCCCACGTGGTGAAGGCAAGCGACACGAGAGCTACTACCAGCACTTTGAGCAGCGCTTTACCTGCGTCCGGCTCCAGGGTGCCGAGCGAATCAGCGAAATCCATGCCGGGAGTCAGATCGGTATACGCCTGGAGAGCAATGTGCCCCAGCGAAGTCGGGGCCAGGGCTGCGACCGCATTGGCGAAGCTGGACTCCCACAGGAAGAGATAGACCAAGCCGATAACCGTGGCCCGCCGGGTGAGCAGACCAATCGGCACGAAAATGGTTCCATACCCGATGGCTGCGACGAGGGCCGCCATCGCCGGGCCCCGACCGATTCCCCAGTCGGAAGTAACCGAACCGGCGACCAACCAACCAAGGCCGACGGCGACGAACGCCACGGACAGGGTGGCTCCCACCGAAGCCAGCATGGTGGCGAGAGCGATCGACCATCGCGGAATCGGTTTGAGAGCCAGGAACGACATTGTGTGGGAGCGCCGCTCGTCGCCCAGGGCTCCGGTGGCGTTGACGATAGCGATGACGGGCAGGGCGACCACCAGCAGGATCGCAAAGGTGGTGTTGTGGTACAGGTCGGCCAGACGTTCCGGGCTGCGGTCGCCGGTCGAGGCGAAGAGCACGACGATCGCGGGTATGGATGCGAACAGAATGAAGCCGATCATCCGTTTGCGGGTGATGAGGCGCCGGAGGGTGACTCTCATGATGGCCAACTGGGCGTTCATCGACCCTCCACCAGGTAGCGGAAGACGCTCTCCAGAGACTCATCTTCGGGGTGGACCCGGGTCATTCTGATGTCGAGGGTTTTCGCCAGACCGGGAAGGGAGCGTCCAAGCTGTTCGGCATCCAGGGAACGGATGTGGAGCGTCCCCGCTTCAACATTGATTCCTCCAACCCAGTCGTGTTCGACCAACGCGGCCGCCAGGCGGCGGGGCTGATCACAATCGATCCTGATCTGCAGTGGTATGTCGGACATAGCCGCACGGAGGGCGGGGACGGTGCCGGAGGCCGCCAGGCGACCATCCACCATGGCAATGACTCGATCGGCCATTCGTTCTACCTCGTGGAGGACGTGGGAGGAAACGATCACCGTTCTGCCCTCACGGCCCATCTCCACGAAAATCCTGGTCAGGTGAGCCCGTTGAACGGGGTCGGTCCCATTGAGTGGTTCGTCGAGGATGACAATTTCAGGATTGTGAACCAGGGCGGCGGCCACTTTGGCACGTTGCCGCATTCCTTTGCTGAAACCGGCCAGTTTGCGTTCCGCAACGTCGGCGAGATCTACCATCTCCAGGGCTCGTCGGGCAGCACCGGCCGGATCGGGAATCTTTTGCAGCCGGGCGTTGTGGACGACGAACTCGGCGGCCGAGAGAAAGCCATACACGTTCTCATCTTCCGGGACCAGCGCGATCCGGCTGTACACCGAGTGGTTGGATCGGGGATCAAGACCAAACACGGAGACGATGCCCTCGGACGGACGGATCAGCCCGGTCAGAACCCTCAGCAACGTCGTTTTGCCCGCTCCATTGGGTCCGAGCAATCCGGTCACGCCGGCCCCGAACTCGGCCGAGATCTCCGAAACGGCCACCTTCTGCCCGAACCAGCGGGAGACGCCCTGCAGGACTACTGTCGGCGACCCGGTCGTGGTGGTGGTCATGACAGCTTCCGGTAACGGTTCCAGGCCAGCGTCACGGCCAGGACCGAAACAGCCGCAATCACCAGCAGCGCCACCCATGGTTCAAATCCTGCCCGTGTGACCGCGTATTCGTTCGTGGACGCAGCAAAGATCCAATCCCGAACCAGGTGAGGATGTGCCTCGAACGCCAGAAGAGTTCCGTATTGCGATCCGGCGAAGTCGGCAACGTCCACGAAGAACTCGGCCAGTCCGTTGAACATCACCATGACCCCGAGGAAGATCCCCGCCGCGAAGCCGACCCGCGGGATCAGGGTGGCAACGATCAACGCCACCGAAGAGAAGCCGAAGAAGTAGACGAGTGCAGTTGCCGGCACCTGCCAGAGCACGTCGAGGTTGTCGACCATGTATGTGGTGAATCCGTCCGGCGAAAAGACGCCAAGCAACAGATGGAAGATCGTCTGGGGAATCAGGAGAAACGCCATCATGAGAATCCCCAGCGACATGCCCTTGGCGGCCAGGTAGTCGATAGTGCGGAGCGGTCGTGAGAGGTAGACCGCCAGTACGCCCTGTTCCCGATCAGGGACCAGGAGTTCGGGCGTGGCAAACGCGATGAACAGCAGCGCCACCCGGGCTATGAACTCGAAGTACTCGCGAGGGTGAGGGAGCTCGTCGGCAACCAGATCAGTAACACCCACCTGGTTGGCTGCGTAGTGGAGAGCCGAAAGCACGGCTACCGATATGAGCATCATGGTGATGAGCGCCCACGGCAGGATCTTGCGGCGCCCTTTCCGGCGCAGCCCGAGGACTCGTCGGAAACCGTCCCGGACGACCGCTCCCATGGCGCCTCGCCGCCCCCGGCGAGTGCCTTCGAAGTGGCGATAGCCTCGATCGACTATGACGGCTTCGCCAGGTCTATCAGTCACGGCGATCCTCTTCTTGTGCCTCCCGGATGAACGCCTCCTCGAGGGTTACGGCACTCTGTCCGAGTCTCCGGATGCCGACGTCGGTGGCCACCAATGCATCGCGGACCAGCGTGAAGGCGTCTTCGCCTGTGATTCGCACATCCAGTGTGGCACCGGTGACGGCCACTGTGGCGCCCCGCTCGGTCATCCAGCGAGCGGCCGGTTCTGGATCGCCCAGCACCTCAACGATCAGTCCCTCGGCGATCCCCAGATCCCCGATCGGACCTGAACGAATAACCCGGCCGCCGTCCAACATAACGACCCAATCGCAGGTCTCCTCGATGTCAGAAAGGATGTGAGACGAAAACACGACACTGATGCCGAAGTCACCGAGGCGCCGGATCAAATCGAGCATGTGGTCGCGACCTTCAGGATCCAGTCCAGAGGCCGGTTCGTCCAGGAAAGCTACCTGCGGATCGTGGACGATTGCCTGGGCGAGTTTGACCCTTTGAAACATTCCCGTTGAGAAATCACCGAGGTAACGAAATCGCTCCTCGTGAAGCCCGACGAGAAAGAGGATCTCTGAAGAGCGGCGGCGGGCCGCGTCGGTCGGCAGACCGGCCAGCTCCGCGGCATAGCCGACGAAGTCGGCGGCGGTCTGATCGAGCGGGAGGCAGTTGCCTTCCGGCATGTAGCCGACCAGCGATCGGATTTCGAGCGACTCCCGGGAAACCGGCAGGCCCAACACTTCCATCTGTCCGCTCAGCGGCCGCAGCATGCCCAGGAGGTTGCGAATCAGGGTCGTCTTGCCTGCGCCGTTGGCGCCGACCAGGCCGATGCGCCCACGAGGCACATCGAGCGTGATGTCATCGAGCGCTTTGACATCACCGTAGCTATGGGTGAGGTTGCTGGTCGTGAAGAGCTGGGTCACCAGCTTGAAACTAGCCGCAGAATCAAGCGGCGAGGTCGTCGCTTCGATCGCGTCGCCGGGTCATCGAGGTGGCGCGCCTGCGGGCACCGTCGGATAGGCGTTTCGCCCACACATATTCCGTACTGAGCACGGCCAGTCCGGCGATGATCAGCAACCAACCGGGCAGGAAGGGAAGCACGAGCCCCACCAGGCCAACCAAGACCAGGGTGAATCCGAGTATCCCGATGAGGACTTTCCGAAACGGAGTGATATTCACGCTCCCTTTTGACGCAATACAGTATGCAACGGTTACGAAGCTACTCGAGTTCCGTCGGTTCCAGTTTGGTGAACAACGGCCGGGGCGGTGGGAGCGACGTTCCCGGTTCGAGGCCGGCTCGTCCCCACCCGTCTTCTTCGAGCGTTCCTGTCTGTCCAAGCATTGCGTGCACCCGGGCGCTGGTGAAGGGGAGGAAGGGGGCGAACCCGGTTTTCAACCCATTGATGGCGCTGAGAGCCACGTACAGGGTGGTAGCGGTGCGCTCCGGGTCGGTCGCTGCCGTTTTCCAAGGTGCCTTCTGGTTGAGGTACGCATTGACCTCTTGCGCTCCGTCCATCATGGTTCGCAATGCGGCCCTCAATTCGACCGCCTCGATCTGAGCTCCTGCTTCGGTGAGAACGGTGTCGATACGGGCCAGCAAGGCGCTGTCCTGGGGGTCGAGCGATCCGGGCTCGGGAACCACGCCGTCACCGGACCCGGCCGTCATAGACAGCACCCGGTTGACCAGGTTGCCCCAGGTGGCGACCAGTTCCTCGTTGACTCTCCTAACCAGCTCGGTGTCCGAGAGTTCGGTGTCGTTGTGTTCCGGCAGTACCGCGGCGATGGCGTAGCGGAGCGCGTCCGGTTCGAATCGATCCAGGTACCAGTCGAGCGATCGACCAACACCTTTGGATTTCGATGCTTTGGAGCCTCCGAAGGTGACGAATTGATTACCGGGGACGTTGGTCGGCAGATTGAGTCCACCGTGGCCCATCAGCAAGGCCGGCCAGTAGACCGCGTGGAATGGGATGTTGTCTTTGCCTACGAAGTAATAAGACTCGGCATCGGGATTGATCCACCAGTCTTTCCAAGCTTCGGGCGTCCCCTGGAGCTGAGCCCACTCCTGAGGAGCGGACAAGTAGCCCATGACGGCTTCCCACCAGACGTAGATGGATTTGCCGGAGCCCAGGTCATCGACCGGGATTGGGATGCCCCAGTCCAAATCGCGAGTGAAAGAACGGTCGTGCAATCCGCTCTTGACCATGCCGATCGCGAAGTTGACCACATGAGGACGCCAATCCTGACGCGAGCCGAGCCAATCCAGAAGTTGCTCTTGGAAGGCGCTTAGCCTCCAGTAGTAGTGCTCCGTCTCACGCTCGACCGGTTGGGAGGAGGAAAGCTTTGATCGAGGATCGATGAGGTCCTGAGGATCAAGCGTCCGGCCGCAGTTGTCGCACTGATCGCCACGTGCATCGGTGTAGCCGCAGTGCGGGCAGGTCCCCTCGACGTACCGGTCGGGGAGGAACCGCTGCGCCTCTTCGTCGAAGAACTGCATCGTCGTGTGGCGGTACAAGTAGCCGTTTTCTAGGAGCTTCAAGAAGAACTCTTGGGCGACTCGCTTGTGGTTGTCAGTGCCGGTGGTGGTGAAAAGATCGAATTTGACACCGAGCTTCTCCCAGTAGTCGAGAAACCTGGGGTGGTACCGGTCGACGATCTGCTCGGGAGTGGCACCTTCTTCGTCGGCTTTCACTGTGATGGGCGTCCCGTGCACGTCGCTGCCGGACACCATCAGCACCTTGTTTCCGGCCAGACGGTGATATCGCGCAAAGATGTCGGGGGGCAGATAAGCGCCGGCAATATGACCAAGGTGAAGTGATCCGGTGGCGTAGGGCCAACCGACGGCAACCAGGATGTGACGGGATTCGCTCATGGCCCGTGAGCGTACCACCTGCCTTTTACGGCGACTCCCCAGTTTGTCCCTCGACCGGACAGCCATCACTATCAGTTAGCCTCACTCGGATACGGGGGTTTGTCGAGCGTGTTAGAGCTGAAGAACTTGTCGAAACGGTACGGCGAGGTGCGGGCATTGGACGGCGCCTCGCTTTCGGTTGCGCCCGGCCACATGCTCGGTTTCCTGGGACCGAACGGTGCCGGGAAGACAACGGCGATGCGCTCGGTGTTCGGCCTCGTACAGCTCGATGCCGGAGAGGTCAGGTGGAACGGCGAGCCGATCGGGACCGAGCAACGGCTGCGTTTCGGTTACATGCCGGAACAGCGAGGGCTCTATCCACGCATGAAGATCGGCGAACAGTTGATCTACTTCGCCGAGCTCCACGGGATGTCCCGGACGGAAGCGGATGCCTCGACTTCACGTTGGCTGACCACCTTGGGTTTGTCGGAGCGAAGTGACGATCGACTCGAACAACTGTCGCACGGAAACCAGCAGCGGGTGCAACTGGCCGCCGCCCTCGTCCACGATCCGGATCTGCTGATCCTCGATGAGCCGTTCTCGGGCCTCGACCCGGTTGCGGTCGAGACTTTGGCCGGTTCGCTCCAGGCCGAGGCTGCCAAAGGCAAGGCTGTAGTTTTTTCCAGTCACCAGCTCGATCTTGTCGAAGATCTGTGCGAGGACGTTGTGATCATCAACCAGGGCCGCAACGTGATGGAAGGAAACGTGGCCGCTTTGAAAGAGGCCTCTCCTCATCGACGGCTTGAAATCGATGTAGTGAACGGAGATGGAGGCTGGCTTCCGGAATTGACCGGAGTTGAGGCCAAAGAGGTCGATGGCTCATTGATTCGATTGCTGGTCCAAAAAGACATCGATATCGAGGGGGTCCTGTCGGCCGCCCAGGCCGTCGGACCCATTCGCCATTTCAGCTTTGAGGCGCCGAGCCTTTCGGAGCTCTTTCTGCGGGCGGTTACATCATGAAGGGTCTGCGGCCCATCTGGATGGTTGCCCGGCGTGAGCTGCGAGAGCGTATCAAGAGCCGTACCTACCGGATCACTACGGTGGTCTTGCTGCTCATGGTTCTCGGCGGAATCATCATCCCGCAGTTGCTGGACGACGACACCGGCACTACCTACGACTTGGGTCTGGTGGGGGAGACCTCGGTCGAGTTCGTGGGGACGCTCGAGGTACTGGCCGGCGCCGCCGACGCGTGGGTCGACACCCACGAGTACCAAGATGTCGCCGGGGCAGAAGTGGCTTTGCAGGCCGGCGACATTGAAGCGTTTCTGGTCGACGGAGCGGAGTACGTCACCAACGAGCCGGTCCTGCGGGTGTTCGCCTTTGCCGGAAATAGCGGGCTTTCGTCCTTGGTGGCGGGAGCGGCCCAGACCCTCGCGCTGCAGGAAATGGCGGATTCAGCCGGCATCTCGGTCGACGAAATCGCTGGATTGCTCACAGAGAATCCGCTTGTGTTGCGAAGCCTCGAACCTTTCGACCCCAATCGAGAGACCAACACCATCGTGAGTTTTGCTGGTCTGATCCTGCTCTACATCGGGATTCTCAGCTACGGGGCCTGGACGCTCAACGGCGTGATCGAGGAGAAGACCAATCGGGTGGTGGAAGTGTTGATGTCGGCGCTCCGACCCCATCAACTGATGGCCGGCAAAGTCATCGGTATCGGATTGCTGGGCATCGGTCAGTTGCTAGCGATCGTTGTTACCGCCGCGGTGGCTGCCCTGGCCGTCGATCTGGTCGATGTCCCCGATGTTTCTGCTGGATTGATCGGTTCCCTGCTGCTCTGGTTCGTGTTGGGGTTCTCTTTCTTCAGTGTCGCCTATGCCGCCGCCGGAGCGCTGGTCTCACGTATGGAGGAAGCTCAGAGTGTTGCCACTCCTCTGACGTTGGTCGGGGTGGCTGGGTATTTCGCGGCATTCGCAGTGTTGGAAAACCCCGATGGTGTCGTGGCCAAGGTCACCACTTTCCTCCCTCCGGTCGCTCCCTTTGTCGTGCCAATCCGTCAAGCGCAAGACGCCATCGCCGGGTGGGAGTCCCTCCTGTCGATTGCGCTCATGCTGGCCGCGACTTACGGGTTGATCCGACTCGCCGGCCGTGTCTATGCCGGGGCGATTCTCAGCGTCGGTGCCCGTGTGAAGGTACGAGACGCCTGGAGCTCGGCAGAGCGCTGAGTTCTTGATCGGCTCCGGAGCCCCGACGGCGGCGGGTCGCGAAAATCTCTTCGACCGCGGCTGGGCGCATTGGGTATGCTCGGTTGCACGATCAACGGCTGACGGGAGGCATGCGGAATGAAGATCGAGTCCGACCGCGCTCACCCCCGGGTCTCACGCGGGTCGGACAGGCGCAGCAGTAACAAGGCTCTCTACTATCCGGAGCGCCGATACGGTTTCGATCGCCGCCGCCCGCCCCGCGGTACCTGGCGGGCCCGCTATCACGCCTGGTTAGAGCACTACCGACATGATCACGACACCGTCGCCGCAGCCCTCCTCGTGTTCGTCTTGCTCAACCTCGCCGACCTTCTGCTCACCATTCGAGCCTTGTCCATGGGAGCTGTCGAGGGCAATCCCATCATGGCCTATTTGTTTGCCGTCGATCCGACGCTGGCGGCGCTCTTCAAAGTGGTGGTCGGGGCCGGGATCGCGCTGGCGATTTGGTCGGCTCGCCGATACCGTCGGATACTCGAGACTTCTCTGGTGATCGTGGCCGTCATGACGGTCGTGCTGTTGTACCACGGCTACATTGCGCTGGTCTAGCCGCCCTCTGATGAGCACCACCTGCCAACCACCGGGCTGAGGCCCTCCGAGCCCCGCTTCTGCGGTTCTGAAGATGCGCTAGGCGATGGTTACCTCAGAGTCGAGATATACGTCCTGAATAGCGTTGAGGAGTCCGATCCCGTCGCTCATCGGGCGTTGGAAAGACTTGCGTCCGGAGATGAGCCCGGTCCCACCGGCCCGTTTGTTGATTACCGCGGTGCGGACGGCCTGAGCCAGGTCGCCTGCTCCCGATGATGCTCCACCGGAGTTGATCAATCCGGCGCGGCCCATGTAGCAGTTGGCAACCTGCCAGCGGGTCAGATCAATGGGGTGGTCGGTGGTCAGCTCTGAGTACACCTTCGGGTGGGTCTTGCCGAAACCGATCGCTGTGTATCCGCCGTTGTTGTCGGGCTGCTTCTGCTTGATGATGTCGGCCTCGATCGTCACACCGATGTGGTTGGCCTGGCCCGTCAGATCTGCAGATCCTTCGTAGTTGACACCATCCTTGGTGAAGGCGGAGTTCCGGACGTAGCACCAGAGGACCGTGAACATGCCGAGCTCGTGCGCCCGTGCAAAGGCATCGCTCACTTCCTGGATCTGGCGGGTGGATTCCTCCGAGCCGAAGTAGATGGTGGCGCCGACTCCGGCCGCGCCGAGATCGAATGCCTGATCGACCGAGCCGTACATCACCTGGTCATAGGTGGCCGGATGGGTGAGCAGTTCGTTGTGGTTGATCTTGACGATGAAGGGGATCTTGTGGGCATACCGGCGGGACACCATGCCGAGCACCCCGAAGGTTGTAGCGACGGCGTTGCAGCCGGCCTGGACGGCCAACTCGACGATGTTCTTGGGATCGAAGTAGATCGGATTGGGCGCAAAGGAAGCGGCCCCCGAGTGCTCGATGCCCTGATCGACGGGGAGGATGGACAGATAGCCGGTACCGCTCAGACGTCCGTGGTTGTACATCGAGGCGAGGTTGCGGAGGACCTGGGGGGAGCGGTCCGTCTGTATGAACACCCGATCGACGAAGTCGGGACCGGGTAACTCGAGCGTGTCGGCAGGGATGCCCGTCGAGTCGTGTGACAGGAGATCCTGGGCGTCTTCACCCAGCAGCTTTGCGTAGTCCATGTTGTTTTCCTCCGTCGTGTCGAGTCTCGTCTAGACATTATCGCGGGTTTTGGGCCGCCCGTATCCGGTTGGCCCCAGGTCGTCTCCCGGACGCCTCTGGCCGCCAGGGTTGATCTGGGTTGAACACCCGTATAGAATGCTGAACATGCGTTCAATTGAGATCGTCGGTGAAGCATCGTCGGCTGATGATCGGACCACCAAAGCACGCATTCGCGACGCGGCCATCGTGTGCTTTGCCGAGCACGGTATCACCGGGACGACGGCCCGCAAGGTTGCAACTGCTGCCGGAGTATCTGCGGGGTTGGTGATGCACCATTTCGGATCGATGGATGGTCTCCGGGTGGCTTGCGACCAGCAGGTCACGTTCATGATTCGACAGTTGAAGAGTGATGCCATGGCCGCCGGCGCCGGGTTCGACCCTTTGGCGGCTCTCCGCTCGACCGGGGTAGGACCGCCTCTGGCCCGGTATCTGGCCCGTACCCTGGTGGACGGATCGCCGCATGTGGTCAGCCTCGTGGACGAAATTGTGGCTGATGCCATCGAATACTCCGAGACCGGAGTCGAGACCGGAATGCTCACCCCAACCCGGTACCCCCGGGAACGTGCGGCGATCATGACTATGTGGTCGCTCGGTGCGCTGGTGTTGCACGAGCACCTGGAACGCCTCATCGGCTTCGACCTCACCGATCCCATCTCCAACCCCAAAGCGGCTGCCTCCTACATGGCGCCCGCTCTGGAAATCCTCAGCGGACTCTTCACGGAAACAACCGTGGAACGAATGAAAGAGGCGTTCGACGACGCCACCACAGCGGAAGAAGGAACTTCATGACCGATCAGATCGCTATTCACGCCGAGAACTTGACCAAGCACTACGGAGACGTCGAGGCGCTGGTGGATCTGGACCTCGACGTCCGGGCCGGAGAGATCTTCGGGTTTCTCGGTCCCAACGGTGCGGGAAAGACGACCACGATCCGCACGATGCTGGACGAGATTCGTCCCACTTCGGGCAAAGCTTCGATTCTCGGATTGGATTCGCACGATGCTGCTGTGGAGATTCGTCGGCACATCGGCTATGTGCCGGGCGATCTGGCTCTCTATCCCAATCTCACCGGACGGGACACGCTCACCTATTTCGCCAACCTGCGGGGTGGCGTGGATTGGGGCTACGTCGAGGAACTCACCGAACGTTTGGAAGCGGATCTTTCGAAAAAGGTTGGCGATCTGTCCTCGGGCAACCGGCAGAAAGTTGGTTTGATCCAGGCGTTCATGAACCGGCCGCAGGTGCTGATCATGGACGAGCCCAGCAGTGGTCTCGATCCATTGATGCAACGCGCCTTTCAGACGCTGATGCGGGAAGTTGCCCAAGCGGGGACCACCGTGTTCCTTTCGAGTCACACCTTGTCGGAGGTCCAGCGAGTGGCGGACCGGGTCGGCATCATCCGCCGTGGAAAGCTGATCGCCCTCGAAGCCGTCGCCAGCTTGCGCTCCAAGGCGATTCGCACGGTGAACCTCTATTTCGACGGACCGGTCGAAGCGTCTGTGCTTGAACCCCTGCCCGGGGTTCGGGATGTCAAGGTGCAGGACCACCATGCCATGCTGTCCTTCGACGGTCAGATGGAAACTCTGCTCAAGGTCGTCACCGAGCGGTTCCATGTCCTGGACATCTCCACTGAAGCGGCCGACCTCGAAGAGATCTTCCTTACCTACTACCGGGATGACGAGGTGGTGGTCTGATGCTTGCCTCAGTGTTTGCCAAAACCACCCGGGACCGCTGGAAGGGCATGGCGATCGCCATGTTCAGCCTCGGTCTGCTGCTTTGGATGGTGATGGCGGTGTACCAGGACATCGACATCTCCGTCTATACCGAACTGCCCGAGGTCTTTCTGTCGATCATGGGCATCCCGGATGGCGCCGATGTCGCCAGTTTGGCCGTCGGAGTTATGTACGGCTTCTACGGTGCTTTGACGCTGGCGGGCCTGGCCGTGTCGATGGGTTCGGCCTCGGTGGCAGGCGAAGAGCGCGATGGAACCATCGGCCTGCTACTCGGCAATCCCAAGAGCCGCACCAACGTTCTCGTCTCCAAAGCGGCGTCGATGGTGCTGCTGGTGGGGTTGGGGTCCCTGGCGTTGTGGGGCGCGGCACCGCTGATAGCAGGAATCCTGGATGTCCGAATGGGCGGCATGCAGATTGGGCCCTACGCCCTCCACCTGTTCGTCAATGCTCTCTTCTACGGCTTCCTGGCCATGGCCATCGGTGCCTGGACGGGCAAGCGGGGCCTGGCTTCGGGAGTATCTGCCGGGGTCATGGCCCTCGGGTTCGTCGCAGTGGGAATCTTCCCGATCATCGAGGGGTGGGAGAACGTCGCCAAGGTATTCCCCTGGCACTACTTCGATACCGCCCAACCGGTGATCAACGGAATCCAATGGGGCGACCTGGCCGTGCTGTTCGGCGCCACCGCCCTACTGGCCGTAATCGCTTTGGTCGGGGTCAACCGCCGTGACCTCCGAAGCCACAACGTAGGGGTCACTTTGCTGGACCGTCTGCGGGGCAATCCCCTTACGCAGAAGATCGTCGACCGGTTGGCCGGTGCCACCCGGGTTTCCCGGATCTGGATCAAGACTGCTTCTGAGCACCAGGGGTTGCTGATTGTCTCGGCCTACATCATGTTCTTTCTCATGGGTGTGCTCATGGGTCCGCTCTACGGATTGATGGACCAGACGCTCCTGGACTTCACCAAACAGATCCCTGAGGAGCTCTGGGCCTTCGTGGGGGCTGCAGGCGGTGACATGAGCACCGCAGAAGGTTTCTACGAGGCTGAGACGTTCGGGCTGATGGCTCCCATTGCAGTCATCGTGGTTACCGCCGTCATCGGAGCCCGGGGTCTGGCCGGCGAGGAACAGAACCGCACGATGGGTCTGCTGCTCGCCAATCCGATCAGGCGTTCCCGGGTCGTACTCGAAAAGGCCTTGGCGATGGTGCTGTATGCCATCGCTGTCGGGTTCTCCACCTTCGCCGGAGTCTGGCTGGGGTCGATTATCGGCGGGCTGGGTATCGATGTCGGCAACATCGCTGCTACTTCGTTCCTGGCGACCTTGGTCGGCCTGGTCTTCGGGGCTTTGGCCCTGGCCTTGAGCGCCGCCACCGGCCGGGTCCGGGTCGCGATCTTTGGGACGGTCGGGGCAGCTCTGGTCTTCCATCTGGTCAACTCGTTTGCGTCGCTCAACGACACACTGGCGGGTTGGGCCAGGGTGTCACCGTTCAGCTACTACCTCAACACCCACCCACTGGAAAACGGGATGGATTGGGGCAACGGGGCAATCCTCGCCGGTTTGACCATCGCATTGGTGGCGGCGTCGGTTGTGTTGTTCCAACGACGAGATCTGCGACAGACGGGCTGACCCGGTTTCGAGCCGGCGGCTGAGGGTGATTGGACGCTGGTGCTGTAAATATGTCCGAGGGTGCTAGTCGGGGTGTTTCTCGAAGTAGGCCTTGTTTGCCGTCAGAAAAGCATTCCCCATTTTCGAGCCGCCAAACCTCCGGTAGAAGAAGCCGAGGAATCCGGGGGCATCGACATCGCTGATGACGACCCTGTGCGCCACTCCCGCGTTGCTGGTCGTGAATTCGTCAGTGAAGTGGGACGTGACGGTGATCCCCGATCCGGCCGCATACTGTTCATCGAATTCCACGACCACCCTTTCGGCTTCGATCCCTTTCGAGATCTTCGTGCGTTTCATCAAGCCTTCGTTGGTTTTGATGGTGACAGAGTCACTGCCCTGTTCCACCAGTTCGACCGTCGTCAAACCCGGCATCAGGCTGGTGACTCCGACGTAGTGATCGCCGTGGCTTTCGAGAGCACGCTTGACCTGCTCGAGAGTGCAGCCGATTTCGTTCTCTCCTTCAAACCAGACGGACACTGTGATCCTCTCCGTGGGCGTTGAGACCCCGATCCCGGTGACGTAACCACCCCGGGGCCGCTATCGAAGATTAGGCGCGGCAGAACATCTTCACCGCTTCCGCTTGCGGTTCTCCCACCGGCGGTACAGGTAGAGCCAGGCGGGATCCATCTCTTGAGGTTCTGAACCCGCAGCCTCCTGCAAGGTCTGCGGTTGCGGCTTCATCCTGTCCGGCTCTGCCGCCGCCGGCGCCTGCTGAGGGACCGTGGCCGCTTCCGCCTCCTGCTGCCTTGTCTCAGCCAGACGTTCCCGCAGAAACACGGCCTCCGTCTCGGCCCTGGCCGCCCGTTCGCGCGCCTCGGCCAGTTGCTGGCCTGCCTCATGGAGGTTGCCGAGCTGGTTGATCATCCTGTTCCAGGCGTCGATGGGGACCAGCACAGAGCCTTCCGGCGCCTCAGGAGGCGGACCGCTCGAGGTTTGCGCTTGCTGGGGTGGGGCGGGCCCCGGACGGGTGGCCGGTGGGGGGCGAAGCCGTCCCAGATGCCGGGCCCTTGCCACCACTTCGTCGAGGCCGACCATCCGCACCTGGCCGTCGGGTTCGAGCTCAAAGCGGGTGGGGACCCGTTCCTTGCGGGCCCAATTCCGCACGGTGGAGGCAGGCACCCCGGTGGCGACTTCTGCCTCGTGGAGCGTTACCCAGCGGGTGGTCGTCGCCGGACCTTGCGGCCGGTGGGAGGGCTCTACGGAGGGCGGCTTCATCGGGCGACCTTCCCGGGCAAGTTGCTGCCAGACAAACGCGGGGTCTTCCATGCCCCCAGGATAGGTCCTGGCGTCGGCAGACTCCTAGGATGCTGAAGAGAGCCCGGAGCGTAGGAGAGCCCCAACGACATGCCGTCCCAGGATGAGATTCGAAAAGCCGTGGAGCGGGTCGTTGACGGGGTCCTGGCCCGCACCGGCCCCGGGCTCGCCTCAACAGAAGTGGCGGCCCCGCCGTCGGAATCGCCAGCCGGCCCCAGACATGTCGCTATTGGAGCCGATCACGGCGGCTATCCCCTCAAGGAACGCATCGGTTTCTATCTCCGCGAGCAAGGCTTTGAGGTTACGGACTGCGGCACGAACAGCCCGGAACCGGCAGATTACCCCGACCATGCCCACGCTGTTGCCCGGTTGGTGAGTGCCGGCACCTGCTCGGAAGGCATCATCGTCGATGGAGCGGGCATCGGATCGGCGATGGTCGCCAACAAGGTGCCCGGCGTGCGGGCGGCGCTTTGTTACGACATCTCATCTGCCCAAAACAGCCGGGAGCACAATCACGCTAATGTCCTCACCCTGGGGGCGGGACTGGTTGGTAACGCGCTCGCCCTTCAGATTGTCGAGGCGTGGCTGGCCACCGAATGGGGCCCGGGCCGCCATGCCCGGCGGGTGGACATGATCACCGACATCGAGAAGAAATACCTCAAAGGCGACCGAACATGACAAGCAGAGAAGAACTCATCGAAGCCGTCACCCGTGAGGTTCTCGCCGCCTTCAAAGAAGATGTGGATGAGATCTGCGTGGATGGCGCATGTGCCGTGCATAGCCCCGACAAGGTTCGCGAGATCGTTGCCAACGGGGCGGGACGCGTCAGCTTCTCCGGAGCAGCTGCCGAAGTGCCCAGAGACCTCGCCAGGTACCTCGACCACACCCTGCTAAAACCGGACGCCTCGGCTGCCGACATCGACAAGCTTTGTGCTGAAGCGGTCGAGTTCGGATTTGCGGCGGTGTGTGTGAACCCCAGTTGGGTCAAGCGGGCCGCCAACAACGTCCGGGGCTCAGCGGTGAAGGTGGCGTCGGTCGTTGGGTTTCCCCTCGGGGCCACGCCGCCCGAGATCAAAGCGATGGAAGCGAGGCGGGCGATCCGCGACGGCGCCCGTGAGATCGACATGGTCATCAACATTGGTGCGCTCAAATCCGGTGATCACAACGCCGTTCGCAAAGACATCGAGAAGGTCTCCGATGCGTGCCGGGAAGCGGGCGCTCGCAACAAGGTCATCATCGAAGCGGCGCTGCTCACCGACGAAGAGAAGGTGGTCGCTTCGTTCCTGGCCAAGCAAGCCAAGGCCGACTACGTGAAGACCTCGACCGGGTTTGGTCCGGGCGGAGCGACCGTTCACGACGTGTTGCTCATGCGCGAGACGGTTGGCCCGGACATGGGGATCAAGGCTGCGGGCGGGATCCGCAGCGCCGAGGACATGAAAGAGATGATCGCCGCCGGTGCCACCCGTATCGGGGCGTCGGCCGGTGTGGCCATCGTGACTGGAGGGGAGTCGAGTGAGCAATATTGAGTTGCGCGCCTACGCGTTCCTAGACAGCCTGCAACCGCAATATGCGGCCTTTTTGGGCACCACTGCGCAAGGGTTCCTTCCTCTGGCCGGGGATGCATCTCTGTACGTTGAGATTGCGCCTGGTATCGAGATCAACCGTCTCACCGATATCGCCCTCAAGGCGACCAGGGTTCGGCCGGGGATGCAGATCGTCGAGCGGTACTACGGGATGCTCGAGATTCATTCGGAGGATCAAGCAGAGACCCGGGCTGCGGGACGAGCCATCCTCGAGGCCATCGAGCTCGAGGAGAATGATCGCACCAAGCCCCGCATCCTCTCCAGCCAGATCATCCGCCGGATCGACGACCACCAGGCCCAGTTGATCAACCGGATGCGCCACGGCCAAATGATCATTCCCGGTCAGACGCTCTACGTGCTCGAACTCGAACCTGCCGCCTATGCACCGTTGGCTGCCAACGAGGCGGAGAAAGCAGCCGAGATCAACGTTCTCGAGGTCAGGGCTTTTGGTTCGATGGGCCGCGTCTATCTCGGTGGCGAGGAACGGGATATCGACGTCGGTTGGCGGGCGGCGGTATCCGCCATTGAAGGTCTCGAAGGCAAAGAATCTCCAAGTAAGTAGAAAGAGAAGGAGAGGGATGTATGGCTGAAGCCCTGGGAATGATCGAAGCGAGAGGCTTTGCGGCGATGGTCGAAGCGGCCGACGCCATGGTCAAGGCTGCCAAGGTTGAGCTCGTCAGCTACGAGAAGACCGGTGGCGGCTATGTGACTGCCATCGTGCGCGGTGACGTCGCAGCAGTCAAGGCGGCCATCGATGCCGGCGTTCGCAGCGCCGAAAAGGTCGGCGAAGTGATCTCCACCCATGTGATCGCCCGCCCGCACGTCAACATCGATGTGGTGTTGCCGCTGGGACGCGCCGAAGAAGCCGAAGCGGAGATCGGCTAGAGGCCCGAAGACTCGCCCACTGACTCCGGACGGAGGATGCAATGCTGCTTGGACGCGTAGCGGGAACGCTGGTCGCCAGCCAGAAGGAAGCGACCCTCGAGGGGCTCAAGTTTCTCGTCGTGCGCCAGCTCGATGTCGACAACGAGGAAACCGGCGGTTACGTCGTTGCCGCCGATGCGGTCGGCGCCGGTGTCGGGGAGGTGGTGCTCTACGCCACCGGTAGTTCCGCCCGCCAGACCGAATTGACCAACAACCGCCCGTGCGACGCGGTCATCATGGCGATTGTCGACACGTGGGAGGTTGGTGGCACCGAAGTGTGGCGCAAATAGCCGGGAGACGCATGGCAGAGCTGAGCGAACAGCAGATCCAGGAGATCATCGAGCGGGTCAACGCCCGGATCGGGGCCCGGACCGATCATCCGGGTGCGCAACTGCGCGCCGAGAAGGAACTGCAGACGGCCGAACAGGCCGAACTGGGCGACGGCATCTACGCCACGATCGACGAAGCCGTAGCCGCCGCCCGGCGGGCGTTCCTCCGCTACCAGCGGACGGGTCTCGAGGGCCGCAAAGCCATCATCGCCTCCGTCCGTTCCTCAATGCTCGAAAACGCCGAGCGGTTGGCCGAGATGGCCCATGCCGAGACCGGGTTGGGTCGGGTCGTCGACAAGATCATGAAGAACCGTTTGGTCACTAACAGGGCTCCCGGCCCCGAGGACCTCGAACTGGAAGCCGTCACCGGGGACCAGGGGATGATGGTGACCGAGTTTGCCCCGTTTGGGGTTGTGGGCGCCATCACCCCGACCACCAACCCGACCTCGACGATCATCAACAATACGATCTCGATCGTCTCGGCAGGCAACGCTGTCGTGTTCAACGTGCATCCCAGTGCCAAGCGGGTATCCGCCGAGAATATCCGGCTTCTGAATCGGGCCATACAGGCCGGCGGCGGTCCAGCTGATCTGGTGACGGCGATTGCCGCCCCAACGATTGAGAGTGCCAAAGCCGTCATGAATCACCCCGATGTTGCCCTTCTTCTGGTGACCGGGGGTCCCGGTGTGGTGCGGGAAGCTATGCGCACAGACAAAGTGGTTATCGCCGCCGGCCCCGGCAATCCGCCGGCGGTCGTCGATCAGACTGCCGACGTGGATAAGGCAGGACGGGACATCGTGGCGGGCGCCTCGCTTGACAACAACATCATCTGCGTTGACGAGAAGACCACCTTCGCCGTCGACACGATCGCCGACCGTTTGGTTCGCTCCATGGCCAACAACGGCGCCTACGTACTCAAAGAGCACGAGCTGAAGCGACTCGAGCGGGTCATCTTCAAAGAGCTGGGCCCGCCGAGAAAGCCGGGCGTGATCAACCCGGCCTTCATCGGCAAGAACGCCGGGGTGATCCTGAGCGAGATTGGTGTTCAGGTCGGCGACGATGTACGCCTCGTGGTTGCCGAGGTGCCCGAGGAACACAATCTTGTGTGGACCGAGCAGATGATGCCGGTCATGCCCGTAGTCCGTGTATCCGACGTGGAAAGGGGCATCGAACTGGCGGTCAAGTCGGAACATGGTTTCCGGCACACGGCCTCGATCCACTCGACCAACGTGCAGACCATCACCAGCATGGCGCTGGCCATGAACTGCAGCATCTTCGTTGCCAACGGCCCCAACTACGCGGGACTGGGCGAGGGCGGCGAGGGGTTCTCTTCGTTCTCGATCGCCAGCCCGACCGGTCACGGATTGACCCGACCACGCAGCTTCTCGCGTGAGCGGCGGATAACCGTCGTCGGTGCTTTGAGGATCGTGTGATCATTCAGCCGGCCCTCGCCTTGCTGGAATTCGACTCCATTGCGGTAGGCATCAAGGCCGGTGACGCCATGGTCAAGCGAGCTCCGCTCGATCTGATCAAGGCGGGTACGGTTCAGCCGGGGAAATATCTCGTCTTGATCGGCGGCGCAGTAGCCGACGTCGAAGAGGCCATCGACGCTGCCCGGACCACGGAACCGAACACTCTGGTCGACGTTGTGTTCCTGCCCGACGTCCACCCGGACGTGGTATCAGCCGTTGGGGGGGCTCGCCGCACCGACGACGGCGAAGCGCTCGGCATCATCGAAACCACAACGGTGCCGGCCATCATCAAGGCTGCCGACGCCGGGGTCAAAGGTGCCCGCGTGACCCTCCGGGAGCTGCGCATGGCCGACGGCCTGGGCGGCAAGGGGTACCTGCTGTTCGGCGGTCCCGTTGCAGACGTGGAGGCGGCAGTAGCAATCGGGTCCGGCCGCGTAGACGGTCAGTTAGTCAGGGACACGGTCATCTCTCAACTCCATCCCGAGATGCTCGACAATCTGACCGCCGACGGCCGGTTTGAGAGCCTCGTTCGAACGGAAGAGGGGTAGCGCCATGCAACTGGGCCGGGTGATCGGGACGGTGGTGGCCACTGTGAAGTACGAAGGCCTCGAAGGCATCAAGCTCCTCATCGTGCAGCCGCTCGATCGGCACCAGGAACCCGAGGGTCGCCCGGTCGTGGCCGCCGATGCCGTGCACATGGCAGGGCCGGGGGAGTTGGTCTACTTCGTTGGTTCCCGTGAAGCCGCCCAGGCATTGCCCGAGACCTTCGTCCCGGTCGACCATGCCATCGTCGGCATCGTCGATGCAGTGGAGGAATTGAGGGCCGGTTCGTGAAGATCGGGCGGGTCGTTGGCACGGTGGTCTCGACCATCAACTCTCCGGTCTTCGACGGTCGCAAGCTGTTGCTGTGTGATCTGCTCGGGACCGACGGGAAGGCAAGCGGCGGCTACCTGATCGCCGTCGATGCCATCGACGCCGGGGCCGGTGAGGTTGTGCTAATTCTCGACGAAGGCAACGGTGCCCGCCAGATCGTGGGGCAGGATCCTGCCCCGATCCGGGCGATGGTGGTCGGCGTGGTCGACGAGATGATGGTCGACGGTGATGCGGTGATCACGGCGGGGACGTAGCGGGTTGTTTCATCAGGCGACCACCATCGGTGGTATCAAGTAGCGCGCCAGCAAGCACCTATGTCCCCTCGAGTGCGGCCTCAGATATGGGCGGGACGGCTGCGCACTTCTGATCTGCGTGGGAACCCTCCGGGCCTTTTAGTGTCATTGGTGTGATGAGGATGCCTCTTCGGCTGTTTCTGGTGCTGTCGTTGTTAGGTGTGGTCGCCTCTTCGTGCAGCTCCGTGGATGGAGGGGTCGAGGAGGTTGCTGAAGCACCTTTTCTGAATCCTGAAGATGTGGCGGAGCTTTCTGCAGATGCGGTTGTTCTGGTGTGTGTGACGTGTGAGACAGGGACCATCTATGTCCGAGAGCAACTGCTGACCACGGAGACTCTTCTCGGTGAAGAGCAGTCGATGCCCGAGGTGATGAAACAGGAGCTCTCGGGACGGTTCGACGAGGTCGCTTTTGTGGATCGAGCCGAGGAGCTCGACATCTTGGGAGAGGATCTTCTGCCCGAAGATGGCACAGTCATCTACGTCGGTCCGGTTGAGGAGCTCAAACCGGAAGTAATCGGCGTGGAAGTCGGCACGATCACCGCAGGCGACGGTTTCAGAGCTCAAATGGTCCAGTTTCAATGGGACGGCGACGGTTGGAAACTGGCCACAAGTGAAGACACTGGAGTGACGGTCACAAGCTCTGTCTCCTAGCTCACGATGTGCCGGTCTCGGGCATTCGGCGGGATGTGCGTTATTGCGGCCGATTTGGTGATACCGAGCGACATCGAACCGGCAGTCCGTCGCTTGAAGCGTGGTGAGCGGCACGGGACTGCCGGATCGCCTTCGTCGACAGAAGGGCGCCTGGGACTCTTCGAGATCGGCACCGAGACGGTGTTTCTGGTCGCTGAGGACGTCCGGGGCTTCCCCTCCCCGGTCTGGGAGCGCTAGGTCTCGCTCGCTACCACCGGATCAGGGCTGCGCTCGGCCGGGTCCATCCGCCAGGTCCAGGCAAGACCGATGATTGCCAGCAGGGCGAGGATCTCGACGGCGAAGAACCAGATGTCGTCGAGGTCGCCCGGTGGATTGGCGACCATTGCCGCGATAGCCACGACGGAGACAGTGACGTTGGCCCAGCGGGCTGCGGTGGAAGACAGCACTCGGTTCAACACGATCATCGAGATGAACAGGCTCAGCACGATCCCGGATGCGAGCAGCAGTCCTTCGGCAACTTCCATCGACATGAGTTCTTCGATCCAGCCCGGACGAGCGAACTCGTGGATGTCACGGAAGAGCATGTTGAACAAGACGAAGATCCAGAGTGAGGACAGCACTCCCCGACGGTCTGCGTTGATGCGGTTGCTGATGGTGTCCTCCACGGTCGGCTCCTCCGGGGACAGATTGACACTGTGAGTAGGTGAGACACCGTAACAAACACGCGGTGTTAGTAGTTGTCGAAGGCTCGCGAAGAGACGCCTCTTGAATGGTCCTACCGACGCGGGATTACCCAACAGAGATATCTCGGAATCAGAAGCGCTCCAGTATCCAGTCGGCGATCGTCTTGGGAACCACCGGCGCCATCGTCTCCTCGATGAGCCCATATTCTGAAACGGCGCCCGTCGTCGCGTTCTGGAACAGGTGATTGAGTCCGGCGAGTTCCGGCAATTCTGAACCGCACCTCGAAGTGCCGATACAGCGCACTCGGAGTAACGATCGTTATGGCACCGGATTCAGTGATCTGCTCGGCGGTCTGGCCTGAGTTGCGAGGATCAAAGCGAATCCCCAACAAGCCAAGCTCTTTGGCGATTGCATTTGGCGGACGGCGGTTGGGCAAGTCGGTGATCGCTCTGGTCTCGACGGTGTCGGCGTCCGGGAATCGGGTCAGGAGATCGTGAGGCAGGCCAGCGTCTGGCAATGTCCCATGAGCGAGCCGGACCTAAGAGTCCATGTACCGGCCAAGGCCACTTCCGAAGTCCTCGCGCTGGGTCGGGCAATCGTCGCTCACAACTGTCACCGCCACCCGGTCGCCATCGTCTGAGAACTCAATCTCGTACGTCCCCACCATTCCTGGGCAGTTGGGGGATTGCGGGTCCATACTTCGAGTCAGGACGCTGCCGTCGATGGACCAGGTCCCGAAGCCCAACTCGGCCTGCGAGACATCATCGCCCGATGCCAGATCGACGGTGTGGCCAACGCCGTAGGTCCCGTCCTCGTTCAACACCTCGATAATGCCGTAGAGGTCAGTCACCCAAGTCCCGACCAGTAGATCGGACGGCGAGTCCGCGTCCCCTGACCCACACCCCCCGACGGTCAGTGCAGCAAGAAGCAGGAGTGCAACACCGACGCGGCAACGAAACACACATCACAACCACCTCCTCAACCTCCCATTGTCGCGAAAAAGACGAGCCGCTGTCATCAAGGCTCAGCCCCCACCCGAGAGCGGGCACTCCCGCACCGCAACCGGATATCGAGCACCCTTGACAGCGCAGGATCCGGCACTCGGCGCTACCCGTCCGTTATCTGGAAGGAGATCGGCCAAGGGCGCCCGCAGGTAGCGCATAACGACGATCCGGCGAGTTGAACTCGGTCACGCAATGCGCTCAGTATCCGGCATTTCCGGGCAGAAAGGTAGCCACTCTCAGTGGTGTACTGGGATTCTCCACGTAGTTCGGAACAAGCCGGGCTCAACCCCAGGCCGTCACTGTCCGATCCCAGGATGGTGACAGAACAACTGCGCTCCGTCGTTCCCGGATGGGTTGAATGGTTCGGCCCGCTGCTGTTCCTATTGGGGATAGCCGCCGTCGTCGGACTGATTCCGATCGTCGCCGTGGGCGCGGCGGCGCGCGGGATCGACAGAACCGATCACTGGACACAACAGGCACGATTTGTCCATGCCGCCCGACTCAGCGTTGTGGTAGCCGCCGTGGCGGCCCCGGCGGGGGTCTTGGCGCTGTCGAACATCACGGTTGGGCCGTTGGCCCGGGTTCCGGAGTGGCTGGTCGCAGGCGCCGGAGTTGTTGTTGCGGTCTTTGCGGTCACCAGGACGAGCTGGTGGTTGGAGGGCTCAGTATTGGACCAGCCGTTGCCCGGATTTGCCCGGTTCCTGCTTGGGTTCCTGGTCCGGCTTACTCCGGCGGCCGTCATCTTGCTGCTCGGATTCGCTGCTCCGGCCAGCTTGTCCAGCCCCTGGATGATCACTCTGATCTTGCTGGCGGTGGGCGTGGCCCTGGCCCTCCGGTTCCAGCTCGACTTGCTCACCGCCTTCGGTCTGGCGTGGCCGGCGGATGAGGAATTGACCTCGCTGATAGGCCGGGCCGCCTCCCAGGTCGGCCTCGCCCTACCGCGAGTCTTCCTCATCGAGCACCACCAACCCAACGCCTTTGCGTTCCCTTGGCGAGGGACCGTTGCTTTCACGACCCGGGCAGTTGCTGAGTTGTCGGAGGACGAGCTGGAATCTGTGGCGTTACACGAACTCGGACATCTGTCCGAATCGGGAGCGGCATCCTTTCTTCGCCAAGCAGTTCCCTTCCTATGGATCCCCGTTGTCGCCATCAAACCCATCCTCGGATCGTATGGAACCTCGGGTCTGCTGGTTCTCGTGGTTGTGCTCGGAGGAATAGTGCTGGCCTTGCGCCGCTTCGGGACAGCTATGGAAGCCCGCTCCGACTCGCATGCAATAGCCAACGCTGAAGCCTCTGATGTGTATGGCCGGGCACTCGAGAAGGTCTACCGAATTGGGCTCATTCCGGCGGTGCTGCGTCGCCCGAGCCACGGTCAGTTGCATGAGCGGCTCGAGGCGGCCGGCCTGACGGCCGACTTTGACCCTCCCGCCCCACCACCGATTCGAGTGTTGGCAGCCTCGACATTGGCTGCCGGACTGGTAGGTCTTGGCATCGGCGTGGCACCGTACATTGCGACCATGGGAGCCGATCTGTCTTCTCCCACCCCGGCCCACGTGGCCCTGTCGTTGGGGACCTACGGGTCGTGGCCGTTTGAGCGGCTCGGCCAGTTGGCGGACGTAGAACGAGACTACGAAACGGCCGAGGTGTTCTTTGCCGCGGCCGCTGAAGCCACCACCGATCCGGATCCACTAGTCGATCTCGTGTATGTCCGATCCGTGCTCGGTCGATGTGCCGACGCCGAAGCAGCCTTGACCAATCTCATGGAGTCAACCGCGCTGCCGGACGACCTGACGCTGGCCGGTCAGTGGGTCGACTGGTGCCAAGATCAATCAGGCGACAGCTTCTAGATAATTACCCGATCTCGGAGGCTTCCTCCCAATTCTCGCGGGCCTCATTGGCAGCTGCCATTGCGACCACGAGGGCGGCGGCGGGATCCGCCCACCACCAGCCAAAGAGGGCGTTGAGAGCCAGACCCACCACTGTGGCGGTGGCCAGGAAGCCATCGAGCAAGGTCATCGTCGCTTCCGAGCGAAGAGGTTCTGAGTCGAGCTGCTTGGCGGTCCGCCGTTTGACTGATGCCAGTCCAAACATCACCGCCGCTGCCACGATCAGATAGGCGATACCCCACGGCGATTCATCCGGGCGGCGTCCGGTGGTCAGGTCGCTGATGGCCACCAATGCCAGGGTGATGGCGAGCACTCCGAACGCCACGCCAACCAAACGCAGAGCCAACCGTGTGCGACCGGGGTGGTCGGTCTCATGGCCAGGTAGCAGATGCCAGACGACCACGGCGGAGGCGAAAACCTCCACAACAGATACCGCCCCAAAGCCGATCAACGCCAGCGATGAGGCCATCGCCCCCAAGGCCAGCGTGAGTGCCGCTTCGCCGATATTCCAGGCGATAGTCCCGTACTCGAGGCGTAGGGCGACGCGTTGCAGGCGGGCGCGATCAGATTGCGGAGGAGTCACAATCCTCATCATGGCAGGATCGTCGAACCGCAGGACTTGCCCCGTTGACATCAATATGACACCATCGTGATGTCAGTGCGGGAGCTTGATGAGCGCGGCTGAAAGAACCGGGATGCGGACCTTCTTCGTTGTGTGGATCGGTCAGCTCGTCTCGGTAGTCGGTTCGAACCTGACCGGTTTCGGCCTCGCTATCTGGATGTATCTCGAAACCGACTCGGTCACGCTTCTCGCCTTGATCATGCTCGCCTCCACTTTGCCGGGGATCGTGTTGGGTCCGATAACGGGGGCGCTGGTTGATCGATGGGATCGGCGCAAAGTCATGCTGGTCAGCGACGCGTCCGCGGGCACCGCGACTCTCATCGTCGTTCTTCTCCTGCTGACCGACCAGCTCGAGTTGTGGCACATCTATCTGATGGCCACGATCGGCTCAGTCGCCAATTCGTTTCAGGAGCCTGCCTACACGGCCTCGGTCCCGCTGTTGGTGTCCAAGAAGCACCTGGGGCGAGCGAACGGACTCGTACAAATGGGCCAGGCAATCGGGATGCTGGCGGCACCGGTATTGGCTGGTGTGCTGGTTGCCACCACCGGGTTGTGGGGGGTGCTCCTGGCGGACGTCGCTACCTTCGCAGTGGCGGTTGTGACGCTAGCTCTGGTTCGGATCCCGCGGCCCGAGGTGGTCCCGAGTGGCACGGAGCGCCTGCGCCGGCAGGTTGTCGAAGGCTGGAATTGGTTGCGGGCCCGGCGCGGGCTCTTGGGGTTCATGCTCGTTGTAGCCGGAATCAACTTCCTGTTGGGCTTCATGGGCGTTCTCTACATCCCTCTATTCCTCAGCTTCACAAATGAGGTGGTGCTGGGCACCGCCCTGTCGATGATGGGAGTGGGGATGCTGGTCGGCAGCCTGGTGATGGGAGTCTGGGGAGGACCGAAGCGGCGGATGCGCGGCATGGTGCTTGGTATCGCGGTGAGCGGTCTGCTGGTGGCTTCCATGGGGCTCGACGATTCCGTCTATCTCGTCACTGCCGCGGTGTTTCTGCTGATGGCGACCGTGGCCATCGTCAACGGCACCAGTCAAGCTCTGTGGCAGACAAAGGTTCCCCCGGAACTTCAGGGGCGGGTCTTCTCGGTTCGGAGAATGGTGGCCCAGATGGCGGTACCGGTTACCTATCTTTCGGCTGGACCGCTGGCCGACCAGGTCTTCGAGCCTTGGCTGGCCGTGGGTGGCGGACTGGCAGAGAGCGTCGGTGCCGTGATCGGCACCGGCCCCGGGCGTGGGATCGCCTTCATGTTTGTCGTGATGGGATTGGGGACGGTGATGCTGGCGGTGGTCGCCTACGTCTACCCATCGATCCGCAATATCGAGGATGAACTTCCTGACATGATCCCCGACGAACCGGTGGTTGAGGCTGGGTTGGCGGGCGAACCAACTTCGGCTATCTCCGGGGAGGCCTGAAAGTCAGCGGCCGGCCGCCGGTACCCTATTCTGGCGGCGCCACGGCAGCGGAGCACGAATGGTTGACATCCTGGCGGCTTTCGGGCTTTCTTCATCGGCAGGACTCAATGCGTATCTCCCGATTCTGATCACCGGGTTGCTGGCCCGCTACACGGACCTCTTGACCCTCTCGGAACCGTGGAACGCCCTCGAGCAGCCATGGGTGCTGCTGGTTATTGCCGTCTTGCTGCTGGTCGAGATCACCGCCGACAAGATCCCGATTGTCGACACGTTCAACGACATCACGCAGTCGCTCATCCGACCGGCGGCCGGCGCCGTCCTGTTTGCTGCTTCGAGCAATGCGATCTCTGATCTCAACACCGGTCTCGCTCTGGTGCTCGGTTTGCTGGTCGCCGGGGGAGTGTCAACCGCCAAGACCGTCGCCCGGCCGATCATTACTGCGACAACCGCCGGAACCGGGAATGCTGTGGTGAGTGCGGGCGAGGACGTCGTGGCCGGGGTCGTTGCCGTCACCGCCATCGTGATCCCGGTCGTCTCCGCGGTCTTTGCAATCCTGGTGGTAGCCGTGCTCGTATGGTTCATAGTGCGGCGCAAGTCGAGGCGCACCGATCCTCTCGAAAGCTGAGGGGGGACTCAACGGGAAATCGCTTTTACAGCTTCCACAACCGCCGTCCCGTCGCCGAAGGGATCGACGATCGAGGTGTGGGTGCCGTCTGTGATGACCATCAATTCAACGTCATATCCGGCTCCGGCGAGATCATCGTCGAGGAGGATCGAGAATTCAACCGGGGCCAGAAGGTCCAACTCACCGTGGACCAGGCGGACGATCAGATTCGGGTTCTCCCCGATGTGGTTGTGCGGGTTGCCGTCCTCCCACGAAGCCGGGTCCTCAGCGCGGTCCGTGCCGAAGAAAACGCCCATCAGAGGATCGAGCAGATCGGTGTCGTACGGTCCGGCCACACCGACGAACCCATCGGGCAAGGAACTGCCAGATTCGACGACACAATCTCCCGTGTATGAATCGCCGGTCAGAGCGGTGATTGCTCCGATATGGGCCCCGGCCGAGTAGCCGACCACGGTCACGAACCCCGGGTCACCACCGAACCCTGCAGCGTGCCTGCGGGCGAAGCGGACTGCGCACGAGGCGTCTTCAAAGGTCATTGGATAGCCTCCACCGCGGAACGCAAGCCGGTACGGAGCGTTGAAGACCACGGCTCCGGCTTCCGCAATCGCCGTCGCCAGTGGAACGATGTCATCGGGGCTGCCTCCTATCCATCCACCACCGTGGAACACGACGACCACCGGATAGTTGCCGGGCGTCTCCGGGGCCAGAACATCGAGTTTCAATGACGAGGTGAAAGGCACGTCGGTGGTAATGAGCACTGCACCGTCGGCGCTGCGGGTTGTCGGTCCGGTCACCAGCATCGGGCTTGTCGTGGTTGGAGCAGTGGTGCTCGTTGTTGGTGCGGCCGTTGTCGTTGTTGGTTCGGTCGTGGTGGTTGTGCTGGTTGATGACGGGGAGGCCGCCGGGTCCAGATCGGTAGTGGCGCTCCGGGCGCAGGCGCCAACGAGCAAGGCACACGCAACGACCACGGCAAAAGCAGGGGATCTCATCACCGGCCGAGTGTACGGTCCAATCAGACGTATTCGACCGGGTAGTCTCCGAGCTCGGCGGCGGCCGCACGGTCGATGAGCCACGTGATGCGGGCAGCTCCTTCCATGACCCGGCGGGCAGGCAGCGCCGGGTCATGATCACCGATCAGAATCCTGGCCAGCGGGGCCGCTTTGGCGCTGCCGGAAGCGAGGAAGACAATGTCCCGGGCTGCGTGCAGCAACGGCAACGTTGCGGTGAGCCGCCAGCTTTCCTTGGCGGGGACCCAATTGGCGACGAACCAGCGGTCTTGCACGTCGAGGGCACCTGTTCCGGGGAAGAGAGAGGCGGTGTGGCCGTCCTCTCCGATGCCGAGCAAGACGACGTCGGGATGCGGACGCCCGCCCGCTTTGGGCAATACAGTGAGCAGCGTCTGTTCATAGGCGGCGGCTGCTTCGTCGGGATCCCCGTCGGGGACCCAGGGAACGGGATACACATGAGCGGGTACCCGGTCGAGAAGGGTGTCTCTGGCCATCCGCAGGTTGTTGTCGGCATGATCGGGGGCTACCCATCGCTCGTCGGCTACCCAGGCGTGGACGGCATCCCAATCGACGTCCTCCTGGAGGAGGCGCGTATAGGTGGTTCGGGGCGTGCTTCCCCCTGCCAGGCCGAGGGTGGCGTGGCTGCCGCTTTCCTTCAGCAAGTGGGAAATGGTGGCGGCCGCGATATCAGCGATGTCGTCGGGGCCATCAAGCACTCGAACTCTCATGGCGGAGAAGCCTAAACGCCGAAAAGGGTGATCGAAACCGGCAAGGCCTGGAGGCCATGAGCAATGCACCTTCCGGGCTTGGCGCTACCAGGGGGCCTGACAACCTCTGCAATTATGCTCCCGGCATGCCAAGACACGTGCTACTACTCCGCGGCGTCAATGTCGGAGGAAGGAACAAGCTCCCCATGGACGAACTCCGCAGCCTCGTTGAGCGTCTTGGTGCCACGGAGGTGAGCACATACATCCAGAGCGGCAACGTCCTTTTCAGCGCCCCCAAGACAAAGGCGAAGGCTCTTCCGGCCGGGCTTCGAGAGGCCATCGGAGAACGCTACGGCTACGACGTCCCGGTGATGCTGAGGGATGTCGGCGCCCTCGGTCGGATCGTCGACGGTAACCCCTTCTCCGACGCTCCGCCGAAGACCGTCCACGTCGCATTCCTCGAGCCGGGCCCCACGGCGGATCGTGTAGCGGCGCTCGACCCCGAGCGGTCCCCGCCCGATCGCTTCGCTCCGGGCGATGGGGTGCTCTACCTGTGTTACCCAAACGGCATGGCCCGCACCAAGCTCACCAACGCCTATCTCGACAGGACGCTCGGCGTGACGAGCACGCTGCGCAATTGGAACTCTGTGGGACGCCTGCTTGATCTCGTCTCGTAGCGACGCATTTCAGGCTCCCGGTCACGGCGGCGATGGGGTTGCGTGTGCTTGCGCGCTTCTGCCAAGCTCGATCGTTCTGCACACCCAAATCGGAGGAATCCATGACCCGTGACGTGGTGATCGAGTGGCGGCCCGGGCAGACGGTGACGGGTCGGTTGGCCGGTCCCGCCCGGCCGCAGCTCCCGAGCGTGCTGCTGGCTCACGGGGCGGGCGCCGGCCAGGACCATCCCGGAGTTGGGGGAATACGCGACCGTCTGGCAGGAGCGGGGGTCCGGGTGCTCACCTTCAATTACCCCTACACCGAAGCGGGCAAACGGCGTCCAGATTCTCAGGCGACCCTGCTGGATTGCCATCGGGCAGCCCTCCAATGGCTCCGGGCCAAAGCGGGCACCGATGTGGTCCTGGCCGGACGGTCGATGGGTGGGCGGATGGGTAGCTATCTGGCCGCCGGGGGAGAACCCGTTCGTGGCCTGATCTTCTATGCCTATCCGCTCCATCCGGCCGGGAAGCCCGACCGGCTTCGTTCCGGGCATTTGGCCGACATTGCTGCCCCCATGTTGTTCTTCTCCGGAACCAGGGACTCCCTGGCCCGGGTCGAGCTCATCGAAGAGCATCTGCGACCCTTGCCCAAGGCCACGATCGAGCTCATCGACGACGCCGACCACTCGTTCCGGGTCCCCAAACGCACCGGCCGCACGTTTGAAGAGACTCTGGACGCGATCACTGCGCGCACCGTGGAGTGGATGGCGGACCTGGGGTAGGGCCGTGAGCCACGAGAGCGCACCGAGGGCTCTCCCCAAGTTGACCGCCCGGAGGCGGACTTCAGGAGCTGGAGCCTGAAGAACGTCGATGAGGGTGGCGGCGCTAGTTAGCGACAGCGCGCGGCCTTGCCGTTTATGGGAAGGAGTCTGCGAGCATTTGACATGGTCGACTGCTGGGATCGAGGTCATGGATCGCGTCATCGCTGTTCTTGAGAAGCTGTGTGGTGTTGAGCCCGATCGCCGTCCCGGCGGCGGCGGGAATGATGAGGCTGTTCAATTCGTCGCTGGCATGCTCCGCAATGCTGGATGGGATGTGACCCTGCCCGAGTTCGCTTGCCTGAACTGGCTTGGGGAAGAGGCGTTCGCCACGATTGGGACTGAAACTGTTCAGCTCGTTCCTAGTCCCTACGGGTTGGGAGTCGACACCACGGGCCCAATCCGGGTGGTGGGAACCGCACGTGGCCTAGCCCGTACGGACTTGGCTGGATCGGTCTTGGTAGTCACTGGCGACCTGGTGGCGGAACCATTGACCCCAAAGGCATTCCCCTTCTACGGGTCCGACGAGCATGCGGCCATCATCCTGGCCCTGGAAGCGATTCGTCCGGCGGTGATCGTCGCTGTCACTGGGAAGCATCCCGCTCTATGCGGAGCGCTCGACCCCTTCCCGTGGATCGAAGACGGCGACTTCGAAATACCTGCTGCAGCTGTCCGACCATCAGCAGCTGCGGCCCTTCTTGAATCGGATGGCGAGAGCGCACGTGTGTCGATCCAAGCAACACGAATGCCGTCAACTGCCCGCAACGTCGTCGCTCGACGAGGACCAGACGGCCCGAGAGTGACGGTGTGCGCACACATCGACACGAAACCGGGCACCCCGGGTGCAGTCGACAATGCAACCGGAGTGGCCGCCTTAATCTTGCTGGCAGAGAGGCTCGGGCACCACGACAGCCTTCCGATCGGAGTCGAGTTACTCGCCGTGAACGGCGAAGACCACTTTGCCGCACCCGGGGAGGTGGCGTGGCTGGCCGACAACGACGGACAACTCAACGATGTCGAATTGTTCGTCAACATCGACGGAGCAGGATATCGAAGGGGCAGGACCGCCTTCTCTATGTACAACGTCGGCGAACAACGCTCTGCGACCATCAGGGACGGGTTTGAGACCTTTGATGACCTCTTCGAGGGACCGGCGTGGTACCAAAGCGATCATGCGATCCTCGCCATGCAAGGTCGACCAGCCCTGGCGTTCACGACTGAGCACATCGAAGAGATGCTCTTCAAACTGTTCCACGCAGAAACCGACACAATCCACGAGGTAGCACCACAACGGATCACCTCACTTGCTGCCGCACTCGAATCGCTGATCATGGACTGGTAGCAGCAAATACTCGTGGCTAGCCCGCACACAATGCCGGTCACCGGCGGCTGATGCCGCCGCAGTCCGATTCCATCTGGGTCAACGACGCCCGTCTCTAGTGGATATGACATCCGATGACCTTGCCGCTGCGAACGCTACGCAGACAGTCACAACATCGGATACATCAACGAGCAGGCTGTGCAAGCGAGGAAAGGACCGACGAAACGCATCGAGGACAGCAGAGGCTTGGAGTCGAGCCCGAACAGGGCTCGACGAAGACGGCCGCTACTCCTCGGCTTCGATCGCCTTGACCTTGTCGAGTCTCCGGATGTGACGGTCTTCGCCGGTGAAACGGGCCAGCAGAAAGGCCGTCGTGACTTCCTCGGCCAGCGCTTGGCCGATGACCCGGCTTCCCAGCGCAATGACATTGGCGTCATCGTGTTCGACCGATTGATGGGCCGTGTAGGTGTCGTGTGCGAGGACCGCCCGGGCCCCTTTGATTTTGTTGGTGGCGATCGCCGCTCCTGCCCCGGATCCGCACACGATGACACCGCGATCGGCCCGGCCCTCTCGTACCGCCCGCCCGACGGCGGCGGCATAGTCCGGATAGTCCACCGGTGACTCGGAGTGGGTCCCCATGTCGAGAATCGCGTATCCCTGGTCGGCCAGCAGTTTGGCCAGGTCTTCTTTGAGCTGAAATCCAGCGTGGTCGGCTCCGATGGCGACTCGCACGTTTTCTCCTCGGTGTCGTCCGGCGGCTTCAGCGTAGCGGTGACTTCAGAGACCTGGAGGGCGGCGACGGGTAACCAGTGACCGGATTTGGGCGGGTCGAAACGTACAATCTGGCTCATGGAAGAAATCATTGTCACCGGTGGGCAAGCCCTCGAGGGTTCTGTGGCGGTACTCGGGGCCAAGAACGCCGTCCTCAAGCAGATGGTGGCGATGCTGCTGGCACCCGGCACGCACGTGTTGCACAACGTCCCGGGAATCCTCGATGTTGCACTGATGGGTCAGGTGCTCGAACACATCGGCGCCCGCTGTTCCTTTGACGGGCACAACCTCACCGTGGAGGTGCCGGATCAACTGCGCCCCGAGGCACCTCTCGACCTTGTCCGCCAGATGCGAGCCTCGATCGTTGTTCTGGGACCACTGCTCGCTCGCGGAGGTGTGGCCAGGGTTGCGTTCCCCGGTGGAGATGATCTGGGAGCCCGCCCCATCGATATGCATATCGACGGGCTCCGAAAGATGGGCGCCGAATTCGAACTCGAGCATGGAGTGCTCATCGGCAGAGCCCCGGGAGGTCTGGCGGGAACCGAGATAGGGCTCGAGTTCCCGAGTGTCGGTGCAACCGAAAACGTCCTGCTGGGAGCCGTCCTGGCGAGGGGATCCACGACCGTCCACAACGCTGCGCGGGAACCGGAGATAGAGGACCTGGCGGCCTTCTTGGTCAAGATGGGCGCCAGGGTCGAGGGCGCCGGCACGTCCACCGTCACCGTCGAGGGCGTTGAGGGTCTCGAACCGGCCACATACCGGGTCCTGGCGGACCGGCTCGAAGCGGGAACCTACGCGGTAGCGGGTGCGATTACGGGCGGCAACGTTCGTGTTGAGAAATGCGTCCCGGACCATCTTCGCATGGAGTTGCGGAAACTGGCCGACGCCGGTTGCGTGATCGACCGGGGCGACGACTGGTTCTCGGTTGCCGGGCCCGATAGGCCAAAACCCGTGGATTTCGCCACCCTGCCTTTTCCGGGTTTCCACACCGATATGCAGCCGCAGATGGTTGCGCTGCTCAGCGTCGCTTCCGGAACCTCGGTTATCACCGAGAACATCTACGACGCCCGGTTCCGGTATGCCGGTGAATTGATGCGGATGGGTGCTGACATCACCACCGAATGGCAACATGCCGTGATCCGGGGGGTGGAAAAACTCTCCGGGTGTCCGGTGATCGCTCCCGACATTCGCGCCGGCGCCTCTCTGGTATTGGCCGCCCTGCGGGCCGAGGGCGAAACCATCGTCGGGGACATCCACCACATCGATCGTGGGTACGAAGACTTCGTCGGGCGGCTGCAATCGCTCGGGGGGCGTCTCGAACGCCGGCCGGCCGGTGCCGGCCCGTAAGGCTCTCGCCTCCCTGATCGGTGTTCTGCTGGTTCTCGGCGGCCCGGTTGCCGCGCAAGAGGAAGAGACCGTCGGCCTCTACGAGAGCATTTTGCTCACCCCCTCAGAAGGCACCGTCTTGTCGTGGAACGGCCGTCGGTACGCCGGCCGGCTGGAAGTCCGGTCGGCTGCGGACGGCCTGGTCGTCGTGGAGCGGGTCGAGCCGGAGAACTACCTGCTCGGGATTCAGGAAGTCCCGTTCTCCTGGCACGAAGAAGCGCTCAAAACCCAGGTTGTTGCGGCGCGCACATACCTGGCATGGACGCTTTCCCGGGGCCGGGTGGGCTCGGGGAAAACGTACGGATTCGATATCTGTGCAACTCCGGCATGTCAGGTGTACGGGGGCCTCGATCAGGTGGAGGGTTCCGGCGGCGAGCGCTGGGCCGCGGCCGTAGCCGCAACGAAGAACGAGGTGCTGCTGGCCAACGGAGCGCCGGCCCAGGCGCTCTATTCGTCGACTACCGGGGGGAGAACTCGCGACGTCCGTGACGTGTTCGGTGGCAACGGTTTGCCCTATCTGAGTGCGGTCGAGTCGCCGGACGAGCCTTCTCCGTTCGTCGAATGGTCTTTCGAGATACCGCGGTCGGTTTTGGAGGGGGTATTGCGCACGGCAGAGAGGATCAGCGGGCGCCTCCTGGAAGTGACGGTACGTACAACTGCCGATGGTGAGGGCCCCTGGACGGTCGAGATAGTGGCGGACGGTGAGAGTCTCTCGCTCACCACCTGGGAGTTCCGCGGTGTGATGAACCGGTACGGTCCGCAAGTCGCCCCCGAGTTGCTTCCCGCCGAGCGTCCGGATGGCAGACGCTATCCGCAAACGGTGCTATCGCCGACCTACACCGTTGCCAGAGAATGGAGATACCCCGACGACTTCCGCTCCGGCTTCATTGTCGTGGAGGAGGTATACAGATTCTCTGGTAACGGGTGGGGACACCTGGTGGGGATGAGTCAATACGGTGCGCTGGCCATGGCTGAGGCCGGGAGCACCTACGACGAGATCCTCGCTCACTACTACGGTGGATTGCGGCCGGAACCGGCCGGATCGACCCTCGGTAACGAGATCGTTGTGGGTTTGGGTTGGGGAGAAACCGAAGTGGTCGTCGCCGCCGACGGACCGGTTTCGGTCGTGGCGGATGGGGACCCGGTCGCCAGCGACACGCTGGGCACCTGGCGTTTCTCAGCGCTGGCCGACGACGTTGCTGTACATCCACCGGACGGCTTCGGCTTGCCACCGGCCCTGCGCGACCTCGAACCGGTCGTGGCGTCTCCGCTCGGGAGTTCGGTAGTTGTGACGGGCACGCTCGCCGCTGCCGCCGAGGTCCGTCTGGTCGTCTTCGACGGACCGGGAATCGTCGGAGAGACGCCCTGGACGGTGCGAGAGGCGGGTGGCTTTGCCCTCGTATGGAACGGCACGATCGATGGTGAACTCGCCGGGCCCGGCAGGTACCGGTCGCTCATCGAAGCTCGGTCCCCGGAGGGGGCGGCCGATACTTTCATCACTATTGAGCTCAGCACCGGCCCGTAACCGCGGATGCTGCGACCGGCGGGAACTAGTTTCCGACTACCCCTACACTTTTGAAAATGATTGATGACACAACCCGAGAAACCAGCGATGGGATCGCCGTCCGGACCGACGACCCTCAGATCGACCTGGAGATTCTCGAATCGACTCTCGAGTACATCCGCCCTGCGTTGCAGGCGGACGGCGGCGATCTCGTCCTGCTTGGAGTCGAGGGCGGCACGGTCAATCTGCAGATGGTCGGCGCGTGTGGCGGATGTCCGCTGTCGACGATGACGCTCAAGGCAGGCATTGAACGGATCCTCACCGAGCGGGTCCCCGGCGTCGATGAAGTGAACGCCATCTGATCGAGGCGCCGCACTTCGGCCGTCGTGTCCTTTGAGTTGTAACTTGGTGGTCCACGCTGGAGACTGGCTTGATGACCACACGTACTACGGATGAGCTGATCGAAGCAGCACTGCGACACGAGGCTCGGGCGATAGCCCGCCTCATCAGTCTCGTGGAAGATCATCGCCCCGGCGCCACCTCGGTTCTGGCGGCGTTGTTCCCTCGTACCGGTTCTGCCCATGTGGTGGGACTCACAGGTGCCCCCGGCTCGGGCAAGAGCACCATCACCGACCAGCTCATTCGCCACGTCCGGGCTCTGGGCGACGAGATCGGAGTCCTGGCCGTTGACCCGTCGAGCCCTTTCACCGGCGGAGCGATTCTCGGTGATCGGATTCGGATGCAAGACCATATTGGCGATCCCGGCGTGTACATCCGTTCGATGGGAAGTCGCGGCCATCTCGGAGGGGTAGCCCAGGCGACCCCCAAAGCCATCATGATTCTCGACGCCATTGGACTTCCTTATGTGTTTGTGGAGACCGTCGGCGTAGGACAGGCCGAGGTGGAAATCGTTGAAAACGCCGACACGACAATCGTGGTCGTCAACCCGGGTTGGGGTGACAGCGTTCAGGCCAACAAAGCGGGACTACTCGAAATCGGTGACATCTTCGTTGTCAATAAGGCTGATCGGGACGGAGTCGCCGATACGGCGCGCGACCTCGAGCAGATGCTCGATCTGGGTGCTGCTCGGGAATGGCGGCCGCCGGTGCTTGCCGCCGTTGCTACGACCGGCCGGGGGATTGAGCCTATCTGGAACGCGGTTCACGACCACCGGGACTTCCTTCAATCGACCGGGCGGCTCGATGAGATGCGGTCGGTCCGCCTTCGTCGGGAGTTGCACAGAGCGGTAGTTGCCGAGTTGCTGCGCCGCGCCGAGGAAGACGCTGAGGACGACCGCTTGGTCTCGCTGGCCGCCGAGGTCCATGCGCGCCGCCTGGATCCGTGGACGGCCGCCCGAAAGCTTCTCGACGGCAGTTGATCACGGCCGGAGGACCCGGTGGCCGGCAGTAGTCTGGAGTGACGCCACCGGAGGGAATCGCCAATGCCGCTCGTCGATTACGAAGTAGAGAAGCACGTTGCCCGGATCGTGCTCAACCGGCCGCCGGTTAATGCTCTTTCCGCTGAACTGTCGGCCGATTTGGCGGACGCCTTTGCTGAGGCGGCGAACCCGAACGTCCGGGCTGTGGTGGTCACGGGAGAACCACATTTCGCCGCGGGTGCCGACATCAAGGGCTTTCAGGCAGCGTACGACGGGGGCAGCCAGGACAGCATCGCTGCCGATCTCGGCAGGGCGGTCCTGCTTCTCGAGACTCTGGGCAAACCCACTATCGCCGCGGTGCACGGGTTTGCCCTCGGGGGTGGTCTGGAGCTGGCGATGGGCGCCGACTTCCGGTATTTCGCAGATGATGCGCGCGTCGGCCAGCCGGAGATCCTGCTCGGACTTATTCCTGGAGCCGGTGGCACCCAGCGGCTCCCCCGCCTCGTCGGCTATCAGCGAGCTAAGGAGATCATCTTTTCGGGCCGCCATGTCGGAGCGGAGGAGGCGCACGACATAGGACTGGCCGACAAGGTTCTGCCTGCGGCCCAGCTCCTGGAAGCAGCGCTGGCCGATGCTGAGAGGTGGGCAGTCGGACCGACTCGTGCCTACGGAGCGGCCAAGCGAGCTTTGAACGAAGCGCTCCGCCTCCCGCTCGAAGAGGGGCTGGAGCACGAGGTGTCGGCCTTCCTGCACTGTTTCGGTACCGACGATGCCCGCGAGGGGGTTGCCGCCTTCATCGGAAAGCGGCCGGCAGCCTTCAAGGGATCGTGACCATCAGTAATCGATAGTGATCCAGGTGGCTCGCGCCGCCGCGCAGAGTTCGCCCTTTGCGGAGTAGATCGCCGACGATCCGAACCGCTTGCGACCCTCAGATCCCAACGATTGGGCTACCACCACGTGCGGCTCACCCCCGCGCACGACCCCGCTGACCTCGGCGGTCATGCGACCCAGCAGGGCCAGGCGGCCGGGCTCCGTTGAGACAAAGAAAGTCGGACAATCAAGCGCCGCCCACACGATCTCGGATGTGATCGTCCCGGTCGGATCGCCCAGCGAAGGGTCCGGGATCCAGGGTGCAGCCAACCCTCCCGGCACCGGGCCGGGAAAGATCCGCAAGCCGTCCGCTCTCTCGGGGCTGCACACGAAACACGATGCGAAGGTGAATCCCGGAGCAAAGCCGCGGTAACCAAGAGCCGCAGCGACGGATTGCGAGTAGCCAACCGATGGCGGGACGGCCAGTTCATCGGTGGACACCCTTGCCTCCGCCACCAATCCGTGGTCGTCGTGAAGCTCGACATGGCCTTCGGTCGGACGGACGACCCGCATAGCCGTTTCGAGCGGCGGCGGACGGCGCAGCGTGACCTCTACCCTCCCCTGAAGGTGACGGGCAACGGCGCCACACACGTAGCCACCGTTGGCAGAGTCGGGAGGTCCGCGGAATCTGGCCGGGATCACTACGTGTTTGTTCATGCCCGGGCGACTCTATCGCAGTCCTGCAGTTCAGATCCGCGGCGGGCACGCCGATACTGTGGGGTGGACTCCTGGAAAACTCTCTGGCGATACGCCACGGGTGTGGTCGGCTGCGCGGCGATCGGGTATTTTCCCTTTGTTCAGCAGCGCCGGGTGCCGCTGCTCGGTGGCGTCGATCTCGGTTTTCATGAGCTCGGTCACATGGTGACGTATATCTTCCCGGACGTGATCACCGCCCTCATGGGGAGCGTATTCCAGGTGGCGGTTCCCGTCGGGCTCGCTCTGTACTTCGGCTTGCGGCGCCGCGATCTCCTGGCCGCAGGACTCTGTCTCGCCTGGGCGGGTGCAAGCGCAGTGGATGTCTCTGTGTACATTGCGGATGCTCCATTTCAGCGACTGCCCCTGATCGGTGGTTCCCATGACTGGGCGTATCTGCTCGGTCCGGCCGGCTTCGGCGCTCTCAGCGGAGCTGCTCGGATCGCGGCAACGGTGAAAGCAGTGGGTGCCGTCCTGGTCCTGTCCGGAATCGGTTTGTGCTTTCGGGGTCCATTCTCCCGCCGGACGTTGCAGGTCAAGACGCCGTCCAGGAGGAAACCGCTCCGGGTTCGTGAACCCCTTCGGTGGGAGGAACCCGAGACGCTGGGGGCCGGCCCTCCTCGGAACCGGGCGGCTCGTTAGATCACGGCTCGAGTTGGAATTTGAGCCGCTGCAGGTTGCGTCTCCAGATGGCCGCCAGAACCGGTGCGGCAAAGAGGGCCGTCAACGGCCCCCCCAGGTACCAGGGAAAGGTCAGCCGTTCCCGCCAGGTGAAACTGGTGGTGGCAGGATCGACGGTTGCGAGTTCAAATGCTCCCGTACCAGTTACCAAACCGGTGTGCCGGACCCCGATGCGCCGACGATCTTCCCATTCGACAACCTCCATGATGTCATTGGTTCGAAAAGGCCCCACCCGGGTTGCAACTTCCATCCGGGTCCCGGGGCCCCGGTTCCTGGCGGTGAGAAACGTGATCGACTCGGCGTCGGCCATCCACTCGACATGCGATTGCAGATCGGCGGCGGCCGCCCACACCTCTTCCAGTGGAGCGTTGATGACTACGGATGCTTTGACGATGGCCACTCCGGGCATGGTACCTGCGTCTGCGGGCCGTCGACCCGCCCGTTGTGCAGGCAGCCCCACGTGGTGTGCCGCTCGCCTATAAGGCTTGTCGCATGACACAATGTGTGACCACCCATGATGTACCTCGATCACGCCGCAACGACGCCCATGCGCCCCGGAGTTTGGGAAGCAATGGAGCCGTTTGCTCGCGACTCCTTCGCCAACTCGTCCGGCGTCCATAGCGCCGCGCGGCGCGCCAAAAACGCCCTGGAGGAGGCCCGTGAACGCGCGGCCACGATCCTGGGTGCCCATCCGCTCGAGATCGTCTTCACGGGCGGTGGAACAGAGGCAGATAACCTGGCCGTGGTCGGGGCGGCGCTGGCGGATGACGAGCGCCGGGGGGTAGTCACTTCGGCGGTTGAACACGAAGCGGTTCTCGAAAGCGCCCGCTTTGTGGCGCGTCTCGGATGCCCCGTCACGGTCGTCGGGGTCGATCGGTGGGGCCTGGTCGACCCGGAGGCGATCAGCGAGGCGGTCGACTCGCACACTGCTGTGGTTTCTGTCATGACAGCCAACAACGAAACAGGAGTGATCGAACCGGTCGCAAAACTGGCCGACGCAGCCCGGGCAGTCAATCCGTCGGTTGCCGTTCATACCGATGCCGTCCAGGCTTTCAATTCCGAGGAAGTCACGGTCGATCTGCTTCGTGTGGACATGCTGTCGCTGGCCGCCCACAAGTTCGGAGGTCCGAAGGGGGTTGGGCTGCTCTACGTTCGCGACGGCGTCCGGTTGGAACCGGTGCTCCACGGCGGAGGACAGGAATTGGGCAGGCGCTCGGGGACCCACAATGTAATGGGTGCAGTCGGCATGGCTGCCGCCATGGAGGCGACGGTACAAGACCGGGAGCACTTCAGGACGACGGTCGGTACCGCCCGGGACAGATTCGAGTCTGATCTCAGGAAGGCCCTCCCCGATCTGAAGATCAACGCCCCGGCCGATTCGCGGCTCGTGCAACACGCCCACGTTCGCGTCCCTGGCATCCTCAACGAGACCGCCTTGGTTCGTCTCGACCAGGCCGGCGTTGCCGCTTCAGCAGCTTCGTCCTGCCAGAGCGGGGCGGCGACGGTATCGCACGTTCTGACCGCCATGGGCATAGCTGCGGATGAGGCGCGCCAGTGTCTCCGTTTTTCATTCGGTTGGCCGACCAGACTCGAGGACGGGGAGAAGGCGGCCGCGATGATTGGGCACATTCTCGGTGGTCTTCGATGAGGGCTCTGGTTGCCATGAGCGGGGGTGTGGACTCCTCGGTCGCCGCAGCTCTGATGGTCGAAGCCGGGCACGATGTGATCGGTGCCACGTTGAAGCTGTGGCAGGGAGCGGACGGCAGCGCACCCACTGCGGGGTGCTGCACCGTCGGTGACGCCGAAGATGCCCGACGGGTTGCCGCCCAGCTAGAGATTCCGTACTACGTGTTCGATTACACGGACGACTTCCGGGCCGGGGTGGTAGAGCCCTTTGTCGATTCATATCTGGCCGGGCAGACCCCCAATCCCTGCGTCGAATGCAACCGCACGGTCAAGTTCAGCAGGTTGCTTGATCAGGCCGCCGACCTCGGTTGCGATCTGCTCGTGACCGGTCATTATGCGCAAATCCGCCAGGATCCGGACGGATGGAAACTTCTCCGGGGGGTTGATAAGGACAAGGACCAATCGTACGTGCTGTACATGCTGGGCCAAGCCGAGCTCGCCCGGGTCCGGTTTCCGATCGGGGGGATGACCAAAGCGGAGACCCGGTCTCTGGCCGGCGGGCTCGGACTCCGGACGGCAACCAAAAAGGAGAGCCAGGACATCTGTTTCGTGGGGGCAGGCGATTATCGATCCTTCCTGGACTCCCAAACCAACGCGGCGAGAAGAAGTGGCCCCATCATTGATCACGATGGGAGGCTGCTCGGCGAGCACCAGGGAATAGCCCGGTACACCGTCGGTCAGAGAAAAGGCCTGGGTGTTTCCGTTGGCGAGCCGCGGTACGTGACTTCGATCGACCCGGGTTCGGCCACTGTGGTCCTGGGCAAACATGATGACCTGCTGGCTTCGGGAGCCCGCCTCGCCGGTGTTTCCTGGGTGGCCGGCCGACCGCCTCCGGCGGGACCTGCGGACGTCAAGATCCGTTACAACGGCCGGGCGGTGCCGGCTTGGCTGGAACCCGATGGCCGGACTTGCACCCTGGTCTTCGACGAACGGCACTCATCTGTGGCACCGGGCCAGGCAGGTGTCGTCTATCGAGGGGCCGAACTACTGGGCGGCGGAACGATCGTGAGCGCGGTCACTTGACGGCCCACCCGTTGGTGACGGGGGTGGGGAGTCTTCCCCACACCGACCCCGACCAAGCCGCCTCGTTCGTCTTGGCCACAACCACCGTTCCGTACTTGCCCCAACTTCCGAATCGCCATCCCGAAGAGCGAATGCTGGTTCAGTGGGGCGATGGCCTGTGCGAATGCGGTGCCGTCGCCACCAGTATTGGCCTCGGATACGGCGAACCGGTTGGGCCTCGCGTCGAAGCTTTCGGAGGGGCCGATGCCTTGCTTGGCAAGCTCGGCAACCGGGTGCCCGACGTGAAGACCCAGGCAACCGGACCCGTGACCCTGGCCCTCGGCTTGCTGGCCGCCGGCCATCCCGGTGACGGGCTCCTGGACTGCGTTGCGACCGGCCTGATTGAGCGAGTGAACGATCACCTTGCCTCTGTCGCAGCTCACCTCCCTGGGACCACCATCACCCTCATCTTCGACGAACCCGGGCTGTCGGGGCTTCTGGTGCCCGGGTTCCCGATAACCCGTCAGGATGCGAGGCAAGTCCTCCGGTTCGTCCTGGATGCGGTGCCGGTTCGGGCGGGCGTGCACTGCTGCGCCGACACCGACTGGTCGGTTGTCGCCGGCGCCGGTCCGTCATTGATTTCATGGGATGTCAATGCCCTCGGATCGGCCTTTGTTGAGCACGTCGAAGCGCTGGCCGCCGCTACCTGGGATGGAACCGGATTCATCTGGGGAGTGGTTCCAACGCAAGCGCAGCCGGTTCCTTCCGATCTGGGTGTGCGTCTGCAACGAGTCGTCGGGCGTCTGGTGATGTCGGGGGCGAAGATGGCCGGTCTCCTCGAGGGCGCTATGTTTTCTCCTGCTTGTGGTTTGGCGGGTCTCACGGAGGGTCAGGCGGAGATGGTGGCAGAGGCTGTTGTCGAAGTGGCAGGGGAGGTTGCCGCACATGGCTGAAGCGGTTGCCGTCCGGATTGACCGTTTGCGTGGTCAGATCAGACACCACGCTCACCGTTATCACGTGCTCGACGCCCCCGAGGTTTCTGACGCCGAGTACGACCGGTTGTTCCGCGAACTCGAGGCTTTGGAGGCAGAACACCCCGGGCTCGTCACGCCCGATTCCCCAACGCAACGGGTCGGGGCACCAGCTTCCGATCTCTTTGCACCGGTTCAGCATCGCCAGCGCATGTTCTCGCTGGACAATGTTGAGTCGATCGAGGATCTCGAGGCATGGGAGACCCGCATGGCTCGCCAGCTCGGAGACGGCCGGCGTGGCTACGTGTGCGAATTGAAGATCGACGGTCTGGCCGTCTCGTTGACGTACGAGCGGGGTCTCCTTGTGCGCGGAGCGACCCGCGGCGACGGGCTCTCCGGTGAGGACATCACCGTCAACATTCGCGCCATCGACGTCATCCCGCTGCGTCTGCTGGGCACCGTTCCCGACTTCATGGAGGTTCGTGGCGAGGTCTACATGCCGTTGCCCGCCTTCGATGATCTCAACCAGCGACAGGCTGCCTCGGGTGACCGGTTGTTCACCAACCCTCGCAACGCCGCGGCCGGGTCGGTTCGTCAGAAAGACCCGGCCGTCACCGCCTCGAGGTCGTTGTCGATTTGGGTGTACCAGCTCGGCTCCGTGGAAGGCGGTCCGGTCTTTGAGCGTCATTGGGACACGCTCGAATACCTGCGCGACCTCGGGTTGCGGGTCAATCCGGCATCTCGAGCCGTTCCCGATCTGGCCGGCGTCCAAAGCTACATCGCACAAGCAGAGGGTGATCGCCATCGGCACAGCTATCAAACCGACGGTGTCGTCGTGAAACTGGACAGCCTGTCCGATCAAGGATCCCTGGGGTACACCGCCAAGGCGCCGCGCTGGGCTGTTGCCTACAAGTTCCCGCCCGAAGAACAGACCACCGTCTTGCGCGCTATCGAGATCAATATCGGGCGAACCGGAGCCGCCACGCCGTTCGCCGTCCTCGAACCCGTCTTCGTTGGAGGCGCCAACGTCGGCATGGCAACGCTGCACAACGAGGATGAGATCCATCGCAAAGACGTCCGTGTCGGCGACACGGTGGTTGTCCGGCGGGCCGGCGACGTCATTCCCGAGGTGGTCGGGCCCGTCCCCAGTCTGCGGACGGGGAACGAGCAGATATGGCACATGCCGTCAACCTGTCCGTTCTGCGGGCATGCCATCGTGCGTCCCGATGACGGCAAGGTGGCCCGCTGTACCGGCGGACTGGAGTGTCCCAGCCGGTTGCGAGAGTGGTTGGCCCACTTCGCGTCTCGCGACGGGATGGATATCGAGGGTATGGGCTACAAGACGATCGATTTGTTGTTGCGGGAGAAGCTGATCGCCGATCCGGCCGACATTTTCTTTCTCAAAGCTGATGATCTTCTGGGCTTCGAAGGATGGGGCAACATCTCGGTCGGCAATCTGCTGGACGCTATCGACGCGGCCAGGCGGCGGCCGCTGCACCGGTTGCTGGTCGCTCTGGGGATTCGTCATGTCGGGGGCACGGTCGCCCGCGTCTTGAGTCGCAGTTCCGGTGACATTGAGCGGCTGCTCGGTGCAGAAGAAGCCGACCTGGCCGCCATCGAGGGAATCGGACCGATCATCGCCGCCTCGGTGAGGGAATGGGCCACGGATCCGGAAAACCTGGCTTTGGTCGATCGATTCCGCATAGCCGGGGTTCAGTTGGCCGACGAGCAACCTGCAGGCGTTTCTTCTTCACTCGACGGGCTGGCGTTTGTCATCACCGGAACCCTCTCATCGCTGGGGCGAGAAGAGGCCAAGACGGTGGTTGAGGACCGGGGCGGACGGGTGACATCTTCGGTGTCGAGTAAGACGTCTGTGCTGATAGCCGGTGCATCTGCGGGGTCTAAGCTCGCTAGAGCGGAGGAACTCGGGGTTCCGGTATTGGACGAGACGGCCTTCCTCCGGCTGCTGGAGGAAGGACCGGAAGCAGTGGGATTGGCATGAGATTGCGTAACTCGATCACCGCGCTGCTCTTGCTCGTTCTCCCGGCGTGTGCCGGGGGAGCGATCGATGACCCGGGTGTGGTCCTCGACGTTGAGACCTTTCCGGAGCTGGTGGTTGATGTGCATCTGTCTGAGACGGCCGTTCGACAGATCCTCAACAGCGAGATCGATGCTCCTGAATACAACTCAAACCCGCCCACCAGCGGTGCCCACGCTCCCAAGGCGGCTGCGTGTGGAGTGTTCCGCCAGGCCGTACCCGACGTCTATCAGCTGCACGACCTCGCTATTGGCGTGGTGGTGATCCAGTACTCGCCCTCTCTCGAAGCCGTTGACGTCGAGCGTATCGAGAAGCTTGCCCGCAGCTTCGAAGACCGGGTCATCGTTGCCCCTCGTTCCGGGATGGATGCACCGGTCATTGCCACAGCCTGGACCACCATGATGCGGCTCTCCGAGGTCGACGAGGAACTCCTGCGAGCTTTCTATACCCGGTACGTCGGGTCGGGGCCCGAAGCGGGTGAGTGCCCCTTCGATGTCGACGAAGGCCTCTGAACGACGTTCATGCGCGAATACCCTGGAGCCCGGGAAGACGTGCGCACAGGATCAGTACACCCGGAACGTCCACGAGAACTCACCATTGTCGGGGAGCCCGCTCAACGTTTGCCAGCGGATCCGCACCTCATGGCGGCCGGGTGAGAGTTCAGAGATGAACTGGTCGGCGCCTGGTTGCCACGAATACAAACCGGCGCCCTCGACTACAAACAACTCCTCAGCGGGGATACGAAACCCGTCGACGAACATCTCCAGGGAATACCCGGTGACCAGGTCAACTTCGATACGCGTTTGCCGTACCACCGTCTCGCCGGGCTCGGGGCTGATCGCCTCTATCTGTTCCGGTCGCTCGATCTCCGGGCGATCGGGCGAACCGAAGGCGACGCCGAGGGCGATGACGGCCACCAGCGCCAGACCCAGACCCACATACACGGCCCGATAACGGGAGTTGCGGACCGGGGATTCGCTCATCGGACACCCGCCGCCCGCAGACAGACGGCCTCCGACGACGCCTGAAGGACGGGCGGGGTCGGTGCCGAATCCTCTCCACAGAGGGGTTGTGTTTCCCGGGCGGCTGATGTCGATGGCTCGGCAGCGCCAAAACGGGTACTAGCGGACGATGTTCTCCTCACGGCGAGTGATTGTAGGGGTATGCAGCCAGGCACTATCCGGGGTACTAGCGTTGCGGGAATGCGGACCAACCCAGTACTCACCCGGCTCGGCGCCTACCCGATTGCTGCCCTCCAGGAGCGGGCGCGGGCGATGCGAGCTGCGGGGGAGCCGCTTCTCGATTTCTCGATCGGTGATCCCCGGGAGCCGACACCGGTTTTCGTGGCTGAGGAATTGCGCCGATCCATTCCTGCCATTTCCCAGTATCCAACGACATCGGGTCTGCCGGAGCTTCGTCGTTCGATTGCGGATTACGTCCGCCGCAGGTTCGGGGTCGACGTCGATCCGGATACGCAGGTGCTGCCGACGGCCGGTTCGAAGGAAGCCATCTTCTCCACGCCGCTCGCGTTTGTCGATCGGAGCGACGCGTCGGTCGTGGTGTGGGCGACTCCCGGTTACCCGATCTACGAACGAGGAGCTCTCCTGGCCGGAGCCGAGGGTTTTCCGGTCACGCTCGACGGAGACTTCATCCTTCGACCGGCCCAGATTCCTGATGACGTCTGGGACCGGACGGCCGTGGCGTGGGTCAACTACCCTCACAATCCGACCGGTGCCGTTATCGACCGAGACGGACTCGACGCACTGTATGCGCGGGCGCGAAACAGCGGCGCCTGGTTGTGTTCTGATGAGTGCTACGTGGATGTCTACGAGGGGGAGCCTCCGCCGTCTGTCTTGCAGGTGGCCGGCCCTGGATCTCCAGGGGCCCTCTCCTATTTGAGTCTCTCCAAGAGGTCCGGAATGACGGGTTACCGGACGGCGGCCATTGTCGGCGACCCCGCCGGCATATCGATTCTCAGGGATCTGCGGACCTCCACGGGGACCGCTTCGCCTGAGTTCGTCCAGAAGGCTGCCATCACTGCCTGGGACGACGACGGCCACGCTGCGGACCGACGAGGCGTGTTCGCTGCCAAACGAGCCATCCTTCGCACCGCATTCGAGGCGACCGGTCACGAGGTAGTTGCCTCACGGGCCGGGATCTACATTTGGGCACGGGTCGGCGATGATGTTGCGGTGGCCGAGCGGCTGTTGACCCAAGGAATCGTGGTGTCTCCGGGAAGAGCTTTTGGTTCGGGTGGCGAGGGATTCATCAGACTTGCCCTCATCCCGGCTCTCGATGAAACGGAACAAGCAACGGAGGTTCTGAAAGCGTGTCTGACCGAGACTTGATCGAGGCTGCCTACGCCGACCTCAGCCTGCTGACTGAGGCCACCGAAGCGGTCGGGCGAACCATTGCGCTTCTGGATGCCGGGCGGGTGAGAGTGGCCGAGAAGCGAGACGGAACATGGGAGGTCAACGAGTGGATCAAAGAGGCCATCCTTCTGTACTTCCGCATCACCGAGCTGCACACGATGAACGCCGGTGAATTCGAATATCACGACAAGATCCCGACCAAAACGGGTTTGCATCAATCTGGCATTCGGGTGGTTCCGCCGGGGACCGTTCGGTACGGTGCCTATTGCGAGCCCGGGGTGGTCGTGATGCCGGGATACATCAACATCGGCGCCTATGTGGGAGCCGGGACGATGGTCGACACCTGGGCGACCGTGGGTTCCTGCGCTCAGGTGGGCCGCAACGTGCATCTGTCGGGCGGAGTGGGTATCGGCGGCGTACTCGAGCCACCCAACGCCCGGCCCGTCATCATTGAGGATGATGCATTCATCGGAAGCCGTAGCATTATCACCGAAGGTGCCATTGTCGAAGAGGGGGCAGTGTTGGGGGCCAACACGACGATCACCGCAACCACCCCGATCATCGATGTGACCGGATCCGAGCCGGTCGACTTCCGGGGTCGAGTACCGGCGCGGTCCGTTGTGGTTCCCGGGACCCGACCGCGCTCGTTCGCGGCGGGAACGGTTCAACTCCAGTGCGCCTACATCATCGGCCAACGTTCCGGGTCGACCAACGACCGCACGTCGTTGAACGAAGCTCTCCGTACCTTCGAGGTGACCATATGACAGATCTCACATCGACTCTGATCGATCTCATTGATGTCCCATCTGTGATCGGCGACGAGGGACGCTTGTGTACGTCTTTGTCGGAGCGCCTCATGGAGACGTGGGGCATCGACGGAGTCGAGCGCATGGGAAACAGCCTGATCGTCGGAAAGCGCTCACAGCGACCGCTGGTGCTTCTCGTCGGCCATATCGACACGGTCCCCGCCCAAGGGCAGGGTGCTGCCTCCATTGAGGAAGGCAGGGTCAGCGGGTTGGGCGCCTCCGACATGAAGGCCGGGTTGGCGGTGATGGTGCACCTGTTGGAGCACCCGGCGGTTCGCCTCGGTCCGTATGACGTCGTTGGCTTGTTCTACGACCGGGAGGAAGGACCCGTCGATGAGAACGGGCTGGAACCCCTCCTGCGTCTCGCTCCCTGGTTGACGGAAGCTGAGTTCGCTGTTGTCCTCGAACCAACCGACCTCGAGTTGCAGGTCGGTTGCATCGGAACGATCAACGCAACAGTGCGATTCGAAGGGCATTCGGCGCACAGCGCTCGCCCCTGGTTGGGAGAGAATGCGGTTACCAAGGCCGGTCCGTGGCTGGCCGCCATGCACGCCCGTGAGCCGGAGAGCATCATCATCGATGGCCTGGAATTCCGAGAAGTCTTCTCGGTCACGACGGCAGCGGGTGGTATCGCTCGCAACATCATCCCGGCGAGTTTTGAGCTCAACCTCAACTACCGGTTCGCTCCGGACAAGCCACTTGAAGAGGCAGAGGCCCGATTGATGCAGGTCGCCTCGACTGCCGACCAGATCGAGATCGTCGACCGGGCGCCGGCCGGACCGGTCCCGCATGACAACCCGCATCTCGAACGACTTGCGAGACTGTCGGGAGCGGCGCGCACGCCAAAACAGGCCTGGACCGACGTAGCCCGCCTGGCTCAGCACGGAATCCCGGCCGTGAACTACGGCCCAGGGGAAACCGCGCAAGCCCACCAAGTTGCCGAGAGCGTCGCCGTCGACAACCTGCCGGTTGCATTTGATTCGTTGCTCAGGTTCCTGAGCTGACCGTTTGGCTGTTCAGTCGTCGCTGCGATACTTGAAAGAGATCTTCACCTTGGCCCGGTAGGCGACGACTTCGCCGTCCTCGCCGATATGCATATCGAGATGGGCGATCTCGGCAATGCGGAGATCCTGGAGTGACTTGGCGGCAACCTGCACCGCGGCGGCTGCTGCTTTTTCCCACGACTCAGGACTGGTCCCCACCAGTTCGATGACCTTGTAGACGCTCTCTGACACGGCTTGGCTCCCTTTCGTTGCCTGTTCTCCATGCTGGACTGGAACAGGCGATTTGTATAGGGGGCAAAACCCAGGATGATGCTTCCCTCTTGCTTCGACGCCGGGGCCTCCGGCAGCCCTCTGGGCCGATTGTTGCGCTCGTTCTGTCAGGGAGGAATGGCTTGCGCACAGGGATGCCGGCCGCGCCGCCTAGCAAATCGAAGACTCTTGATGGATCAGCGGTCGACTGCGCTGGCGATGTCGCTGTACAGAGAAGACGTCTGATTTCCGGCGAAGGTCACCGCCAGAATGGCGATCAAGGCAATAAGCAGGACGAGCAACCCGTACTCGACGAGGCTTGCGCCGTGCTGCAGATTGTGCATTATTCGGAGCAAACGAAGCATGGGACTCCTCTCGTGCTCTGAATCATTATCGGCGCCCATCCCGGGGTTCTTGATAGGTCGGTCGGCCCAAATAGGAATCGGGATATTCCCTAGCCGATAGTCCCGATCGGACCCGGTCCCGCCGGTCCCATGGCCGCCTCGTAGATAGTGAGGTACTCGAGAGAACGCGTGATCCCAGGAGAGATCACGCGTCATACCGTTGCGTTGCAGCTGTTTCCAGTCCTTGCGCGACGTGCGGTGTACCCGCATTGCCCGACGTACCGTCTTGACGGCTTCCTCCGGGAGGAAGCTGCGGAACCCGAATCCGGTCGCATCGTCCGGCTCTTCATCGAGGTCGAAGACGGTGTCGGTGAGACCGCCGGTGAAATGCACCAGAGGTGGACATCCGTATCGCATCGCATAGAGCTGACCGATTCCGCACGGCTCGAATTGGGACGGCATGAAATAGGCATCTGCCCCGGCGTACAACAATCGGGCCAGCTCCTCGGAGTACTCGAAGTGCCGTACAGAGCCCCGGTGGCGCGTTTGCCATCCGTCGACCAGGGCATCGAGGTTGCCGTTACCGACCAGGACCATACGCAGCCCGTCTTGCACCAGCCGTTCGAGACCGGCGTCGAGGAGATGGAGACCCTTTTGTTCCGTCATCCGTCCGACGTTGCCGATGAGGAATCCTTCTTCGAGGTCGGCTTCCCGGAAGAGACGCGCCCGTGATTCTTGGCGGGCTTTGAGTTTCTCGGCCGAGAATGGAGCGGCCAGGATCGGATCCGTGTGCGGATCCCATGCTGCCGTGTCGATACCGTTGACGATGCCCACTACCGGATGGGCCAGCCATTTGATGACCTCGCTCAGTCCGCTGGTTACCGATGCATCGTTCGTGATCTGCGCGGCGAACGTCGGGCTGACGGTTGTGACCCGATTGGCTGCAACGATGCCTGCCTTGAGATAGTTGGCCTGGCCGTACCACTCGAGTGCTCCCCCCAGCATCCGGCCCTGCGCAGACACCCCGAGCTCATCTGCGGCGGCGCCCAGCGGCCCGAGGAGCGGATAGGACGCATTATGGATCGTCTGGACGGTGGGCACGGTGGTCAGCAAGGCCACCGGTCCGACATGACCGTCGTGGAGGTGGACGAGATCGAACGCCGCGGCCAATTGGGCAACTGCTTTCGAAAACCGCCCCCAGCGAAACCACTCGTCCTCGTACGCTTCGCCCGGTGTTGGTCCGTAGATGCCGGCCCGATCAAAGGCTTCGGGATCGTCGATGAGCAGCACGTCTGCCCCGTCTAGTCGATAGCGGTAGGCAGGAACGGGTGTATCAGCTGCAGGGGTGCCCGTTTCGCGCAGGTGCCGGTAGCGGGGCAGAGCGATCGTTACTTCGATTCCCCTGGCGGTCATTGCCTTAGCAAGCCCCGCCACGGCCTCTCCCATCCCGCCGGTGCGAGCCAGCGGTGAGCATTCGGCGGCTGCCATGAGCAGTTTCATGGTGCGTCCGGGGCGACGTCGCCGATTTCGACCGTCATCTGATAATGCCCGGCACCAGGGATCGACCAGTGGGGAAACAGCACAACACCCTGCAAGATCGAAGTGAACCCGTCATCCCCCCTGACGACCGTGCGGATTGGTGTACAGAACATCGAGCCGGGCTGGCGGAGAGCAACTAACACGTAGGTCTTGATGCCATTGTGCCGGAGCCGGAAGCGGTGTCCGGAGAGCGACAGCGACTGCTCCACGCTTTGCCACGGGCCGCCGTCGGCCCTGATCTCTCCCGCTCCCTCCCAGACCGCCACCGGGAATTCGGGTCCAAACCGGCCTTCAGGCAGATCGGAGATGTGATAGTCGATCTGGAGGGTGCGGTTTTCGGCTTCGATCGTCTTTCGGATCTTCCCGTCGATTGCCGATAACTCGATCTGGATCGATCCCCGCCCTTCGGTCATCTCCTCAATCGAGTATTCCGTATTGGGAAGCGGCATGAGGTCCTCGTAGCTGAGGCCACCGAATGCTTCGGCCGTCGTTGTGGATGGGACGATATGGTCGATCAACCACCGGCGAGGGTGCCGGTCGTAGATCTGGGTTTCGGGCAATTCCATGTGGTAGGGCTCAAAGCGTCGGGCGACGACATCGCTGATCGACCAGCGCGACGGTTTGTCGTCGTAGTAGAGGAGGCTGCCACCGCCGGCAGGGTCGACGACGAAGGCTTGATCGGGCAACTCAACGTCGATTTCTTCCCGGCCGTCGGCATCCCAATCGAGTGGCCGCGCATACGTCCAGGCTCGGCCGCGGTGGTGGGTTCCGTCGATCAGCGTTTGGGCGGTGATGAGATGCCGGTTGGCGGCGGCCCGGAGATGCGGGAAGTAGAGACCGCCAAAGAAGCCATGCCAGTACGGGTCGTTCCCCTGGGCTCTGAGCAACTCCGTGTGCGCTTCGGTCGCCCCCTTGTTGGCGGCGACATGGGCAGAGACGCGGAGCATCTTGCGGTACAGAACGGCCGCCTCGGGATACTCGATCAGGAAGTTCGGCCACCACCCTCCCCGAATGAAGGCTTCTGTGTGAGCCCAGTCCGGAGACAGATCATCTTCTGATCCCGGTCCAATCGTGCGAAGGGCGGTGTCAGGCGGGAGCGACCACTCGCTCATCTCTCGGTAGGAGGCGGGCGGAATCGCTACCTGCCGCCGGGCCGGTTGATCATCGAGATACTGTTCGAAGGTCGTCATGTGCAACCAATCGGCTTCTTCGACCAGTGTCAGGAAGGCCTCCAGCCAGTTCCCCGGTTCGTAGACTCGCTCCGAACTTTGCGGCCACAATCCGAACTTCTCGCCGTCGTCGGCGATCACGGCCAAGGCGTTGGGGTCGTGGTCGTGGCGATAGCGGAGCAGCGCCAGCACCTCTTCTGGATCCATCCCCGGGACGGCATTTCGGAGATCCTGAGCAATGGGGAAAATGGTGAGTGTGTTGCCGAGATGGTCGGTGATGAAGCTATCGGTCACCCGATCGGGCGGGTAACCGGCCAGCAAGAACGCAAAGTCATCCAGGAGCGTGTACTCCATACCAGCTTCGCGCAGGAGTGACGGGAGGCTTGGATCCCACACCCGCTCGGCGAGCCAGATACCACGTGGTGCGTGATCGAATCGATCACGCAGATACTCGGTCAGCCGCGAGATATGGGCAAGCGCATCCCGGGCAGGGATCATCGGGAGAATCGGATCGTAGAACGCGCCGCCGATCCATTCGATCTGATTTGCGCTGGTGATGAGAGCCTCGAGGACATCCGGGCGGTTACCGTCCAACCATTCCAGGAGTGAGCCGGAGTAGTGGAGATTGATCTTGAGGTCAGGATGGTTGGCGAGAACCCGGAGGAACGGGAGATACGCCCGATCACATGCGTCGTTGGCCACCTCGGTGAGATTGCCGAGTGGCTGGTGGCAATGGGCCGCAATGATGAGGTTCAAAAAGCACTCCTGGAAGGCACGGTCCAAAGCTACCGTAGAGACATCGCTCCCGCAGGACCGCTATGAACGACCAACCAATACTGATCTCGCCTGAAGAAGTCGATCTTCTTGTCGAAGACCTGTCGGCGGAGTTCGACCTTGTTTTTGGCCTGGCGGAGATCGAAAGGATGGTGGCCGGTTCCATCGACCTGCTCGAGGGAGTCCGCTCCGGTCCGCTCCGGACATCAGAGGTCGAGCGATTCACCAGGGATCGCTTACGAGCTCAGGGACGCGTTGAGGGAACCTTGCTCGTCGGGATCCCGTCCGTCATATTCGTGTGCGTTCACAACGCGGGTCGCAGTCAAATGTCGGCCGGTTGGGCCAGACACCTCGGGGGAGATCGCCTGCTGGTTTTCTCAGGAGGCTCCGCCCCGGGACAAGTCGTCAACCAGCGGGCGGTTGAAGCGATGGCTGAGGTCGGCATTGACATCTCCGGGGCGTTTCCCGTTCCCTTCACCGACGAAATCGTGCGGGCCTCGGACGTTGTAGTCACCATGGGTTGTGGGGATGCTTGTCCGTATTTCCCCGGTAAACGCTATTTGGACTGGGACCTGGCCGATCCACACGAAGCCGAACTCGAAGCGGTGCGGGCCGTCCGGGACGACATCGGGCGACGCATGGAACAGCTTCTGGCCGGGATGGGAATCCTGTAGGACAGCAGCCAAGCAGTGGCTATCGTGTCCCGTTGCGATGAGTGAAATAGATCAAACCGATAGGACTCTGCGTGTCCTGACCGCCAATCTGTACGCGGAACGACTCGACCTGGACGGGTTCCGGCTGCTGTTGAAGGATCTCAACCCCGATGTCGCCGTCGTTCAGGAATTGAGTTTTGCGGCTGCCGACGTGCTGGCGGAGTTCTTGCCACACGGCCTGCTCGTTCCCGAGGATGGTCACGACGGCCGGGGTTTGGCTCTCAAAGCCCCTGCTGATCTTCAGCTGCTGCCAATGGCCTACCGGGACGGATTGATAGCCAGACTGGAACCGCCGGATTGGCCGGGTTCGGTGGAGATCGTCAACATCCACATGGCGAACCCCATCCTCTGGCCGCCCTGGGCCTCCCTCAGATTGCGCCGACAACAGCTCGACGCCCTCATGGCGCACCTTGCCGAACCGGCCGTTCGGCTTGTGGCCGGGGACTTCAACGCTTCGCCAGCCTGGCCGGTCTACAGGCGCCTCGCCGCTCGCCTCGACGATGCAGCGATGATGCTGGCAAGACAGGAAGGATCGAGACCAGCCCGAACCTGGGGCCCGACCCCCGGGACACCGAGGATGCTGCGCATCGACCATGTTTTTGTCGAAAAGCTCGAGCCGCTCAACAGCCGGGTAGTCGACCTGCCCGGATCCGACCACAATGGCCTCTTGGTCGAGGTGCGGCTGGGGTAGGAGCCGGATCCCGGTCGGCAGGCGGACGGCCTGGTCCCGATCTTTGTGCGGCGCTACGCAGGTTGACCAGCGAATCGGCTGCCGGCCAAGGCCTTGGCGAACGGGCCCGTTCGGCGGTGGACGCGGTCACGGCGCGCCTGAAAGGCTCGCCCGGAACAGGATCGCCGGTCGGGGAGGTGGGGTGTCGTTTGATCGTTGTGGTGGTTTGTCGCTTCTCGTGTTGGGCGTGCCGCTGATTGGGGAGCGTCTGGTTAGGGCGGGTCGCGTCCTTCGGGTTTGAGGAATCGGCGTCGTTGGGGTGGTGAGGTGGGGTCGATTCGGTAGCCGTTGCGGTGGATGACGACGTGGTGGTGGAACCAACAGAGTGTGGTGAGGTTGTCGGGGTGGTGGGATCCGCCTTGTGATCTGGGTTGGATGTGGTGGGGTTGGAGCCGGTAGCGGGATTGGCATCCGTCGGCGGTGCAGGCACCGCCGTCGCGGTGGAGGATGAACCGGCGGAGTTTGGGGAGGATGGTCCGGGCGGTGGGTCCGATAGTGAGGGGGGTGCCATCGGGTGCGGTCGTGAGGATTTCGACCTGCCCGTGGCAGAGGATCTGTTCGAGGGTCAGTGGTCCGATGCGAGGTCCGCCGGCTATTTGTGCTCCGGTTTCCCCGTTGGTCGCGGCTGCGAGGTTGGCGTCTATGAAGATCGAAACGACCGGTGCGGAGGTGTTCGCGTCGGGTTGGGTGCCGTTGAGTGAATCGTGGGCGATGGAGACGAGGGCATCTGCTTGTCGTTGGGTTCTGGGGTTGTGGGTTCCGTTGGGGAGAGGTGGGAACTGGTCGGCTCTTGTGGTTAACGCTTGTTCGATGAGGCGTCCGTCTGTCCCGGGGAGTTGTCCCCACAGTTTGTAGGAGGTTTGGTCGAGGGTGGGTTGGATCGATAGGTACCGGTCCCGGTACACCTGCAACTCGTCGTTTTTGGTGAGTCGTCGATGCCGGGCGGTGACCCGTCGGAGTGCTGTCAGGTCCCATCCCCGGGACCGCGCTGCCACTTCGGGACTGGCACCGGAGGCGATCAGCCGGGATTCTTCTGTTGCCCGGTCGAACGACACTGCGCCTTCCTGCAGTTCGGTAGCGAGGTCGGGTTGGTCTGCTAACCGGTGGGCGGTTTGGGTGAGGGTGCGGGCCGTTTCGGGGGTGAGGTCCATACGGGCGGCCGTCCATTCGGCCAGGGTGCGGGACCCGTCGATCATCGGGACTTGTCGTCGGTCCAGTTCGGTGATCAGGCTCATTTGGAGGTGTCGGCGGGTTCCGATTTCGGTTTCGAGACCGACGAGTATTTGTTCGATGTGGTCGGTTGTGGCGGCGGTGAGGTCCATCGTTTCCATGACTCAAACATATCGTCTAGGTGTGACAAAAAACGACAAACAACACCGTCTACTATCTGGCATCTCCGTTCCGGCTGGTGTCACCCTCTCCGCATCGCCGCCTGAAGGAGGCGCCGCGCCTCTCCCGCCGGCGGGAGAGGCTCCCCGAAGGGATGCCTCGCCAAAGATTGCCCCTCGATGCAAAAAGGAACCGGAAGATCACCCAACCCGATCGCAAACCAATCTTTCGCTCGATGCAAAGAACCCGAGGCGGCCTCCCGGCAAACACCCAACCCGACGCATCGCCGGCCTGCTTGTCGATGCAAAGAAGCCGAGACGGGGCTCCCGGCGAACCCCCTACCCATCGACAAGTTGACGTTCCCTTGGTGCAATGAGACTGCAAGCTCGCCAACCGGCGAACCCCCACCTCAGCTACAAGCTGACGTTCCCTCGGTGCAAGACAAACCCCAGGCTCCCTGGCGGGCGATCCCCCAACCCATCGACAAGTTGACGTTCCGTCGGTGCAATGAGACTGCAAGCTCGCCAATCGGCGATCCCCCAACCCATCGACAAGTTGACGTTCCGTCGATGCAATGAGACTGCAAGCTCGCGAACCGGCGATCTCCCAACCCAGCTACAAGCTGACGCTCCCTCGATGCAATGAGACCTCGAGCTCGCCAATCGGCGATCCCCCAACCCAACTGCAAGTTGACGTTCCGTCGGTGCAAAGGAGACCTCGAGCTCGCCAACCGGCGATCTCCCAACCCAGCTACAAGCTGACCTTCCCTCGATGCAAGAATGACCCCAGGCTCCCTGGCCGCCCATCCCAACGACATCCGTTACTCGGCCCGGCGCCGTCCTTGCCGACCGGTGCCGCCGAGCAGGGCCGCAACGGCGGCCACCGGCAATGCATAGAGCAACAACCGAGGGCGAACGATCAGCACGACGGCGAGCACGGACACGGCCCACAACAACCACCGGGGTGCCCGGCGGATGTTGGGAAGCGCCACCCACACCGAACCAAGGACCAAGCCGGCTCGAACGCTGATCGCACCCATGTAGGAGTCACCATCGATTGGTCGCAGCATGAAGAAGGCGCCACCGATGATGAGTACGAGCGAAATGACGCCGAGCGTGGGACGGTGCATGGAACGACATTATGCCCGGCCCACAGCCAGCAGCGCTTGCCGGGGAGCATCTGGTCGGTGCGGGGTGCACCTACAATCGAGGCATGGCTATCGACATCGACATTGCTTATGTAGCGCGCCTTGCCCGAATCGAACTGTCTGCAGATGAACTCGAACACGTCGGCCACCAGCTGGGTGGGATCCTCGAGCACGCAGCTCGAGTCCAGCAACTGCCGACCGACGGGGTCGAACCGACCTCGCATCCGTTGCCGATGGTCAACGCGTTTCGCCCGGATCACGTGATTCCGTCCCTGGACAGAGGCACCGCTCTGTCGCAGGCTCCTGATACTGAGGATGGATTCTTTCGGGTGCCCCCGACGCTGGAGGCAGAGTGAGCTCGCCGGCCGATCTGACCCTGGCCGAAGCGGTGACATCCCTCCGGAATGGAACTCTGAGTGCCCGCGAATTGCTCCAGGCAACGCTCGATCGAGCAACGCTCACCGAAGCCGAACTGCATGCCTATCTGACCATCGATCATGAGGGGGCCCGCGCAGCGGCGGCCGCGGCCGATGAAGCCCAGGCTTCCGGCAACGCGACGGGACCCATGAACGGCGTTCCCGTCGCAGTCAAGGACAACATGGTGACGGCCGGCGTGGAGACAACCGCCGGATCGCAGATCCTGGCCGGGTACGTGCCCCCGTACGACGCCGGCGCGGTGGCGGCTCTGAAGAACGCAGGCGCGGTCATCGTAGGGAAGACCAACCTCGACGAATTCGCAATGGGATCTTCCACGGAGAACTCCGGGTACGGCCCTTCGGCCAATCCGTGGGACACGGCCAGAGTGCCGGGAGGATCGTCGGGTGGGTCGGCCGCGGCGGTCGCGGCCGGGTCTGCCATGGTCGCGCTCGGTTCCGACACCGGAGGCTCTATCCGACAACCCGCCTCGCTGTGCGGTCTGGTCGGCATGAAGCCAACATACGGATTGGTCTCCCGGTACGGTCTGATCGCATTTGCGTCGAGTCTCGATCAAATAGGGCCTATCGCCCGCACGGTCGAGGATGCGGCGGTCACATTGGAAGTGATCTCCGGACATGATCCGCTCGACGCCACCTCATACCGGGGCCGGTATCCGAACTACCGGTCGTCGCTGCAAGAAGGTGTATCCGGGCTGCGGGTCGGCGTGGTCGGCGAATTGTCCGGTGAGGGCGTGAGTGCTGATGTTCTCACCGCTTTCCATGCGAGTGTTGAAGCGCTCGCCGGGGCAGGGGCCACGATCAGCGAAGTGTCCCTTCCGTCCACGGAATATGCACTCTCCGCCTACTACCTGATCGCCCCCGCTGAGTGTTCGGCCAACCTCGCCCGATTCGACGGCGTCCGCTACGGACTGCGGGTCGACGGTGCCACCGTGGAGGAGATGACGGCGAAAACCCGGGCGGCCGGATTCGGACCGGAGGTGACGAGACGAATTCTGCTGGGCACCTATGCCCTGTCCGCCGGCTACTACGACGCCTTCTACGGACAGGCACAAAGAGTGCGCACCCTCGTAATCCAGGATTTCTCCAGAGCGTATGAAGGTGTTGACGTGCTTGTCTCGCCGACGAGTCCCATGACTGCATTCGAGTTTGGAAGCCGCACAGAGGACCCCCTATCGATGTACCTCGTCGATGTGTGCACGATTCCGTCCAATCTGGCCGGTGCGCCGGGTATCTCGGTTCCGATCGGTCTTGATACTGCCGGCCTCCCGATCGGTTTTCAGATCATGGCTCCGGCACTCGGAGAAGAGGTTCTGTTCCGGGTTGCGGCTGAGGTTGAGCGAGCCTCAGCCTGGAACGATCGGCGACCGCCGATGGTGGAGGCTCTTCATGGCCTATGAAGCCGTAATCGGGATCGAAACCCACGTCGAGCTGGCCACGGATTCCAAGATGTTCTGCGGGTGTCCTGCTCACTTCGGGGCTGATCCCAACACCAATGTCTGTCCGGTTTGTCTTGGCCTGCCCGGCGCCCTTCCAGTACCGAATGAACAGGCCATAGAGTGGATCGTGGCCATCGGGCTGGCGCTCGATTGCGAGATCGCGATTCGTTCCCAGTTTCACCGGAAGAACTACTTCTACGCAGATCAGCCGAAGAACTACCAGATCTCTCAGTTCGATGTTCCGGTCTGCTCGGGAGGGAGTCTGGATATCGACGTCGATGGCTGGTCCTCCCGGGTCCGCATCAACCGGGTGCACATGGAGGAAGACACCGGCAAGATGGTCCATGTTGGTGCCGGAGGCCGCATCAAGGGCGCCGATCATTCGCTGCTCGACTTCAACCGTTCCGGCGTGCCTCTGGTCGAAATTGTGACAGAGCCGGACTTGTCCACGCCGGGGCAGGCGAAAGCCTATGCCCAGGAATTGCAGGCGATCGTGCTGGCGCTGGGCGTTTCGGATGCCAAGCTCGAAGAAGGCAGCATGCGCTTCGACGGCAACGTGTCCGTGCGGCTCGCTGGAACCACGCACCTGGGCACCAAGGTCGAAATCAAGAACATGAACTCCTTCCGGTCGCTGGAAAGGGCGCTGGCGTACGAGATCGAACGTCAAACCGCGATGTTGACGGCCGGAGATCGGGTCGACCAGGAGACCCGCCATTGGGATGAGGGGGCGGGGGCGACGCGGGCAATGCGATCCAAGGAGGAGAGTTCGGATTACCGCTACTTCCCGGAGCCGGACCTGGTTCCGATCGAGATCACCGATACCCGGCGTGAAGGCATCCGTGCCGCTCTCCCCGAACTCCCCGCCGAGCGCCGTTCTCGCTTCTCAACCCTGGGCCTCGACCCGGCCACCATCGCCGGACTCATGACGGGCGCCCCGGACCTGACCGAACTTCTCGAAAGCGCCGTCAGTCTGGGAGCCGACGCTCGCACCGTTGCCAACTGGCTCATGGGCGAGGTCACCGCCTTCCTCCGCCGCGGACCGGCTGCACTGGACCAGGTTCCGCTGACGGCCGAGCATCTGGCGGAACTCAATCGGCTGGTTGTGGCCGGCGACCTGTCGGCCACGGCCGCCAAACAGGTCTTGAACCTGGTCATGGAGGGCGAGGGAAGCCCGGCAACAGTTGCACGACAGCGGGATCTCATCCAGATCTCCGACGCCGGTGAGCTGGCAACAGAGATCGACCAGGTGCTGGCCGATCATCCCGACGAGTACCGGCAGCTCCTGGACGGCGAGGCCAAGGTGGTCGGGTTCCTCGTTGGTCAGGTCATGAAGGCAACGGCAGGCAAGGCCGACCCGAAGCTCGTGTCGACAATTCTTCGCGAGAAAGCCCGGGACTAGTGCGACCGATCGTGTTCGATTGCGACGGTGTCCTGGTCGATTCAGAAGAACTCGCTTGGAGTGCCTGGCGCCACCTCCTTGCCCGGCACGACATCACCCTGACGGTCGACGATATTGCCCTTCTGACCGGCAGAACCGATCGAGATGCCCACCGTCATTTCTCTGGTCGCGGGGAGTTGCCCGACCACGCCGGCTTCTGGGCCGAGCTTTCCGACGTGACCTTCCGGTTGTTCGATCAGCATCTGCAGGCTTTCGAAGACGCCGCCGACACGCTCGATGCTCTGGAGAGTCGGGGAGCGGCCATGGCGGTGGCGTCTTCTAGTCCCCGGGAGCGATTGGACCGGTCGCTGGCTGCCACAGGATTGAGCGACTACTTCGATTTCGTCGTCGCTGGAGACGAGGTGGCGGCCGGTAAGCCCGCCCCGGATCTCTTCCTGGCGGCCGCCACCGGCCTGGCGGTTGAACCGGAGACCTGCTTTGCAGTCGAGGATGCCCCGGCCGGAGTTGCCGCTGCCCTGGCCGCCGGAATGACGGTGGTGGCCGTCGAGCGTGGCCAGTACAGCGTCGACGATCTGCGGGCCGCCCATCTGGTGGTCCCGCGGCTGACGCCCGCGCCGTTCCTCGGCAGCTGAGTCGCATCTGCGGGACTCGGCGCAGCGTTAGGCTGTCGCCTATGGAACAACTGCCTCTCTTCCTGGGGATCGGGGCCGCAATCCTGGTGGGATGGTGGCTCTTCAAGAAACTGTTCAAATTTGCGCTCTATGCAGGCATCATCGGAGTGATCGCCTGGTTCTGGTACTTCCAGATCCGTTGATCGCCTGATGTCTTTCATCGGCGACGTCCTCAACGAGGCACTCCAACTGCTCGCTCAATTTGGCACCGAGTTGCGGGCCGTCATCTGGCTGACGCTGGCCGTTTCGCTTCTGGCAACCGCCATCGGGGTCGTCGTCGGGGTCCCCCTCGGCACGGCTCTGGGTCTTGGCCGCTTTCGGGGCCGAACCCCACTGCTGGTGGCCGTCAACACAGGGATGGGGATGCCCCCGGTTCTGGCCGGTTTGCTGATCTTGCTGCTGCTGTGGAGGGAAGGCCCGCTTGGTTCGTGGGGGATCCTGTTCACCCCCCAGGCGATGGTCATCGCCCAGTCGTTGCTGGCCATACCGATTGCGGCCGGGGTCACCGCCGGTGCGGTGGGGGGACTGTCTCCGGTGGCTCGCGAGCAACTGTCCGCGCTTGGTCTGGGTAAGGCTGCAACCGGATGGATCGCGATTCGGGAAGCATGGCCGGGGGTGGCTGCAGCGGTGGCGGCGGCCTTCGGCAGGGTGGTCTCCGAAGTTGGAGCGGTGCTGGTCGTCGGCGGAAACATCGAGGGTGAGACCCGGGTGCTGACTACGGCAATTGTTCAAGAGGCCCGGCAGGCACAATTCGGGGCGGCTCTGGCGCTTGGCATCGTGCTCATGGTGCTGGCATTGTTGATCAACGGAGCTCTGACCTGGCTGCAGCTTCGGGAGCGGGGGAACTGATGCGGTCGTACGGGAAACGATATGTGGATGTTCCACCGTTTGAGGCACACCATCTCCGCTATCCGGAGGATGGCTCGATCGTCTCGGTGGACCGCCTGTCGATCGAATCCGGTGGCCGGTTGGTCATCTTCGGACCGAACGGTGCCGGGAAGACCACCTTGTTGCGGATGCTCGCCGGGATTTTGCCCGGACGTCCGCCCGCGGAGACCGCCTATTTGCCGCAGCACTCGCACATGTTCCGGGGGTCGGCTGGGTGGAATCTGAGTCTGGGTCTCGACGCCGAGCAGACGGTCTGGGCGAGGACCCTGGCCGATCGGTTCGGTGTGGACCCGGAGGTGTACCTGGATCCGGCCCGGGCGCTCAGCGGCGGTGAACGACAGCGTTTGTCCCTGGCTCGCACCCTGGCCAGGCCGGAACCCTGGGTGCTGCTCGACGAGCCGCTGGCCGCTCTCGATGTTGCCGACCGTATGGCGGTGGCCGGGGCGCTGGTCGACAGCCTCGCCGGTAAGGGAGCAATCATTGTCACGCACGACCGCGAAGAGGCGGCGGTGCTGGGGAAGCGGCTGGCTGTGATGGTGGGAGGTACCTTCCTGCAGGAGGGTCCGGTCGCCGAGGTCTTCTCGCTTCCTGTCGACGATCGGGTGGCACGGGCGGTCGGAGTGGCCAACGTCCTCGATGGAGTCGCCGACGGTATCGAGGGTCCCCTGTGTTCGATCCGGGTCGGGCCTGTGCGTGTATGGGGTCTCGGCGATTTGGAGGAGGGAGCCCCCGCCCGCGTGCTCTTCGGGGCCGAAGCGGTCACGTTGTTCTCGGGCCACGACGCAACCTCGGGGTCGGCCCGCAACCGGTGGCCCGGAACGGTGACTGCTCTACGGGAGACCGGCCGATTGATCGAGGTGATCGTCGATGCCGGGTCTCAGATTGTCGCCCTGATCACACCTGGATCCCAAGAAGCGCTTGGTCTGGCGCCGGGTGCGCCCGTGATCCTGACCGTGAAGGCGACGGCTGTACGCGTGATTCCCGGATGAAAGCGATGACGCTTGCCTGCCTCATCGCCCTGCCGGTCCTGAGCGCCTGTGGAAGCTCCGAGCGGGTTGTTGTTGCGGCAGGGACCACGCTGGTCGACAGCGGTGTGCTCGCCGAGCTGGTCAACCAGTACGAACAGGAACACCCGGGCGTGGAACTGAGCGTGGTCGGAGAATCAACGGCTCAGATCCTCGAGCTCGGGAGAAGAGGCGGGGCCGATGTGCTCATCACCCATGCCCCGGACCTCGAGGCCGAGTTTGTCGCCGACGATCTGGCCGCTCTCTATCAACCGGTGATGGAGAGCAGTTTCATCCTGGCCGGCCCACCCGGGGTCGCGTCGCAGTCGCCGTTGAAAGTCGCCGACTCTTTCCGGGAGATCGCCAGGCGGGGGGATCTGTTCGTGAGCCGTTCGGACGGGTCGGGGACATATCAGAAAGAGCTGGAGTTGTGGAACCTGGCCGGGGTGGAACCGTCCGGCTTGCCCTGGTACATCGAAACCGGTCAGGGGATGGGCTTGACGCTGCAGGTGGCAGATCAACGCGGGGCGTTCGTCTTGTCCGAGCTTGGTGTCTTTCTTGCTGCGGCGCCGGTCCTTTCCCTGGAGATGGTCCCCGTTGACGACGATCTGCTGCTTACCAATCCCTACCAGATCATCGTGGTCAAGGGGACCCCGGTTGAACCGGCGGCGGCGGCCTTTGCTGAGTGGTTGGGTTCGAGCGAAGGGGCCGAGGCCCTGGTGGCGGCGAATCTCGAGCTGTTCGGCGAGGTGATCTACCAACCGGCCGGTCGATGACCCGTCAGGCTGCCCGATCCATGCCGTCCTGCTTTCGGCGCGGCGAGTAGCGTTTCTCCATAGTCATTCAAAAGGAGCTCGAGTGAAATCGATCAGCACGGTCCTGTGGTTTCTGATCCTGAGCAGCATGCTGACCGGCTGGATTGCGGTGGTCTTTGCTCTGAACGCGCAAACGGATGCCCTGGCCGGTGCGATCAGCCTGGTAGCGGCCGCTCTGGCTTTCGGGCTTCCGGCGCTGGCACTGTTCAACTCGCTGAAGAAATAGGCAGGGCCAATCCCGATCCGCCCGGCCGTCAGTCGCGGGCCATGTGCCGTTCGGCCATACCGTTGAGGATTTCCAGCACGACCCGGTTGGCGAGGAACGCCGTCACCTGACCGGGTCCGTCGTACGGGGGTGCTACTTCGACCACGTCGGCGCCGAGGACCTCGAGATCACGGCCCAGGCGGCGCACGGTGTCGAGAAGCTGACGGGGCGTGAGTCCGCCCGGCTCCGGCGTGCCGGTGCCCGGGGCCGACCCGGGATCGACGACATCGATGTCTACCGAGACGAACACCCCGTCGGCGTCTGCCACGGCATGGCCGACGGCCTCATCGACGACTTCCGGCAATCCGCGTTCAGTGATGTCGCTCATCGTGAAATATCGCATCTGCTGTTCACGCATCCAGGCGAAGGTTTCCGGATCGGGCCAATATCCGCGGAGGCCGATCTGGACGAACCGGTGGCCGGGCACCGCACCGGATTCAATCAGACGCCGCATCGGGGTTCCATGCCCGTAGAGCTGACCGTTCTGAGTGGCGCCGGTGTCGGCATGGGCGTCGAAATGAATCAAAGCAAAACTCCCCGACCCGGCCACCCTCGCCAGGCCGGTGGCGTTGGCGAAGGTGATCGTGTGGTCGCCGCCGAGGACGATCGGGACGGCTTGGGCCCGGGCAATGGTCTCGACGGACGCAGCGATGCGATCCAGGCTCTCTTCCACGGCACCGGGTGTCACGAGGACGTCGCCGGCGTCCACGACGCCCAGGGTTCCGAGCGGGTCGATGCCGGTCGGGATATGTGGCCGGTATCCGTCGAAGCCGAGGTAATCGGCTTCGCGGATCGCTTTTGGTCCGAACCGTGCGCCCGCTCGATAGGACGTGCCCCAATCGAAGGGTGCGCCCAGAATGACCACGCCGGCGGTGCCGATGTCGGTCAGCGATCGCGCCGGAACCCCCGCAAACGATCCTCGCGCCGCGAAGGCAAGATCACGAGCGGCGTCGAATGGATCGCTCATCGGACCACCTAGGGGATCATCAGAACCGGACACGGCGCATAGTGGGCGAGGCGATCTGCAACCGAACCCATCACGAACCGTTCGATCAGTCCGGCACCTCGCCGGCCGATCACCAGCAGATCGGCTTCGATTTCTGAACAGAAACCGATAATCGTGGCGGCCGGGTCTCCGAGTTCCTCGACCGTCTGTACTTCGATGCCTTCCGTGTCCAGATCTCTTGTGGTGAGATCCAAAACGTTGTGTTGGGCCTCGTCGAGCGCTTTGGCCAGGGCAGTGGCGGTGGGGGGCGCTCCGCCGATTCCCCACCAGCCCTCAGGTGGGCGAACAACGGTGATAACGAACAGTTTGGAGCTGTTGTTCTTGGCGATGCTGGCAGCCACGTGGGCAGCCCGCAGGCTTCCGTCTGAGCCGTCAGTTGCGACAACCACTACATCTGGGGACCATCCTGGCCATTCCATGGTGCTCCTTTTCTGCGGCTTCGCCATCCACTCTATGCGGCGAACCGGCCGGGTGGTGGCCGATCGGTTTTTGCCTGGTGACCCTCGAGCGCCACAATGCGTTTCGCGCAGGAGGCAGTTATGAGACCAAAGGTTGTGGTTGCCGAGAAGATTGCTCCGGCCGGCCTCGAGGCTTTGCAGGTGCATTGCGAGGTAGTGGACGGAGTCGGTCTCGACCGTGACGAACTGCGGAACCTGCTGATCGACGCTCAGGCGTTGATCGTCCGTTCGGCGACTCAGGTCGACGCGGTGATGATCGAGAGTGCCCCCCTTCTGAAGGTGATCGGGCGAGCCGGGATCGGCGTCGACAACATCGACGTCGGTGCCGCCACCGTCGCCGGAATCGTGGTCGTCAATGCACCGCAGGCGAACGTCATTTCGGCTGCCGAACACACCATGGCTCTGCTCCTGAGTCAGGCCCGCCATGTGCCTCGCGCCGATGCTGTGCTGCGGTCCGGCGTCTGGGACCGCAAGTCTTATCAAGGTGTGGAACTCCACGGGAGGACCCTGGGTGTCATTGGTTTGGGCCGCATCGGTTCGCTAGTGGCGAAACGAGCACAAGCGTTCGGGATGCAGGTGATCGCCCACGACCCCTACGTCGGGGCGGAACGCTCCCGTCAGTTGCAGGTCGAAATGGTTGACAGCCTCGAAGGCCTCTATGCCCGGGCGGATTTCATCACCATTCATCTTCCGCTCACTGCAGAAACCACCGGGATGATCAACGCCGAAACCCTGTCCGGGATGAAGCCTGGAGTCCGGATCATCAACGCGTCCAGAGGCGGCATCGTTGACGAGGACGCATTGGCGGAGGCGATTCGATCCGGAAAGGTGGCAGGCGCCGCGATCGATGTCTTCGCCACCGAGCCGACCACGCAGAGTCCGTTGTTTGAGCTTCCGCAGGTCGTCGTCACACCCCATCTGGGAGCATCAACGAGAGAAGCGCAAGACAAAGCCGGCATCGACGTTGCCGAAGCGGTTGCCGGCGCCTTGCGCGGAGAGTTGGTCCTGTCGGCCGTGAACGTCGACATTGGATCCGACGTGTCGGACGAGGTACGACGCTTTCTGCCTTTGGCCGAGCACCTGGGGAGAGTGTTTGTGGGCGTCGCCCGGGGCCTACCGGACCGATTGACCGTCCGGATCGAGGGCCGTCTGGCCGAACAGCCCGTTCGCCCACTCGGTCTGGCTGCCCTCAAAGGTGCGCTGTCGGCGGTCAGTTCGGTCGCCGTTTCCTATGTCAACGCCCCGGCGCTGGCCGAACGCCACGGGGTGGCCGTTGTTGAAGAGTCCTCGTCCGAGTCAACGGAGTACGTGTCGCTGGTCCGACTCAGCGGCACCGTAGGCGACCGGGAGATCTCACTGGCAGGTACGATCGGACGCCGGGCGCCGATGATGGTCGAGATGTTCGGATACGAGCTCGATCTACCCCTTTCCCAGTTCATGCTCATCGTGAGAAACGCCGATGTGCCTGGTCTGATCGGACGGGTCGGCACCTACCTGGGAACGCTCGACGTGAACATCGCCAACATGGTGGTAGGAAGGTCCTCGATCACCGGGGCGGCGGCCATGATGGGGATCGATATCGACCTGCCGCTGACGCCGGAGATGGTCGACGGAGTCCGGGAACTGGAGGGAGTCGAGGAAGCCCAGTTCATCCAACTCCCGCTGGTTTGACCGTTCGTCCGCTCTAGAACAAAGCCCGGACCAGCCAGCCGGCCGCCAGAGCCCACAACCCGGCGACCAGATCATCTGCCGTTATGCCGAGGGCACCTCCCAGGCGTTCAGCGGCTGCGACCCCGGGGAAGCGCTTCGAGATGTCGGCGATTCGAAAGACAACGAAGGCGGTCACCACGGCCCATCCGGTCAGGCCGATCACGGCCAGGAAGGTGCCGGCCGCCTCGTCGACGACCACCCATCCCGGGTCCGCACCGTCGGTCCCAAAGCTGCGCGTGGACCAGAGCGACCCCCCGATGACTACGAGGGTCGCGGCCAGCTGGACTTCCCAGCCAATCAGACCAAGGGCCAGCGCCGGGGGGAGTGCGAAGGCGGCGGCCACCGTCCCTGATCCTTCATCAGAACCGCGCAACCTGCCGAGGATCAGGCCGGTACCAAACCAGGATGCGACAAGGCGGTTCATGTCGGCGAGGTTAGTGGGCGGTCGCCGGCCACTACATTTCAGATATCAGGCGTTAGGAGTCTTGTGCAGCCTCGAGATCTGGCAGATCTACTCATCCCATCCGACCCGCGAATCCACCCGGACGGCAGGCGAGTGGCCTTCGCCGTGTCGCGGATCAACTTCGACGACGATCGGTACGACGGCACGATATGGCTGTGGGACGGGGATGAGGAGCGGCAGTTCACCCACGGACCTGGAGACGGCTCTCCGCGCTGGTCGCCCGACGGGACCCGTCTTGCCTTTCTCCGGAGAAGCTCCGGGGATGACGACTATCCGCAAGTGGCGGTGATGTCCGCCGCAGGCGGTGAGGCCGCAGTCGTCTCGAATCTCCCGCTGGGCGTCGAATCAATCGAATGGTCGCCGGACGGTGACAGGTTGGTGGTCGTCGGGGTCGATTGGGTTGAGGGATGGGCGGGCCTCGCGGACGACGAGCGGAAGCGACTTCCCCGGCGAATCGACCAGATCCCTTTCCGCTTCGACAACAAAGGATGGGTTCACGATCGACGCCGTCACCTCTACGTGATCGATCCGTCGGGCCGTGAACCGGCCCGTTGCGTCACACCGGGCGACTTTGATGAGGGCCAGCCGTGCTGGCGACCCGACGGTCAGGCTGTTGCTTTCATCAGTGCCCGACATGAGCGTCGGGGTCTCGACCCGGGAGCGGAGATAATCGAAGTCGATCTGGAGTCGGGTGAACAGCGGACCCTGGTCGAGATCGGTCACTGGGCATTGACTTCGTACCGCCCGGACGGTGTGGTGCACGCGGTCGGACAGCCGGATCCCTGGGCCCATCCGAACATCTTCTCGCTCTGGAGGGTCGAAACAACCGGGCAACTCACCGATCTGACCGGGCACCTGGACCGCAGTGTCATGTCACACGGCCCGGCCATCAGCCCGGCCGGTCCGCAGTGGGTCGGCGAGGCCGCCATCACGTGCCTCGAAGACGCCGGGCGGGTCAAGGTGGTCCGGGTCGAACCGGACGGTACCGTCGACCTCGTGTTGGATGGGGATCGGGCGATCACGGGGGTCAGCCCGGACGGAGAAGGAACGAAACTCGCCTTTGTGGCAGTAGCCCCCACCGATCCCGGTGAGCTCCATATTCTCGAATCCGGAATCGAGCAGGCAGTGACACGCCTCAATGAGGCCTTTCGCTCCAAGACCAGGCTGATCGAACCTGAACCGTTTACGGTCATTTCTGATGGGGAGGCGATCGACGCCTTTGCCTATTTGCCACCGGGCGAGGAGACGGTTGCCGTCCTGCTCAACATTCACGGAGGCCCGGCCACCCAGTACGGCTACACGTTCTTCGACGAATTCCAGGTGTATGCGGCAGCCGGGTACGGCGTGGTTGCGTGCAATCCCCGCGGCGCCAGCGGCCGGGGTGCCGACTTCGTCCGGGCCGTGCGCGGGGAAGGCTGGGGAGTGGTTGACGAAGCCGACGTTACCGCCGTTCTGGATGCAGCCCTGGAGAGATTCCCCCGGCTGGAGGCAGGACGGATCGGGATCATGGGCGGGTCGTACGGCGGCTTTCTCACCGCCTGGTTGATTGCCCGCCAGGACCGCTACGCCTCGGCGGTGGTAGAGCGGGCCTTGCTCAGCTGGCCGTCGTTCGGGGGGACGTCCGACATCGGGGCGACGTTCGGCCGGATGTATCTTGATGTCGATATGCCCGACGGGAAGGATCGCCTGTGGGAGGCGAGTCCGCTCTCTTTGGCGCACCAGATCACAACACCCACCTTGATTGTTCACTCGGAGAATGACTTCCGATGCCCTATCGAACAAGCCGAGCAGCTGTTCATGATCCTCAAGAAACAGGATCGGGTAGCCGAGTTTCTTCGCTTCCCGGGTGAGGGACATGAGCTGTCACGTTCGGGGAAACCAAAACACCGTTTGGAACGATTCGAGGCGATACTCGATTGGCATCGGCGGCATTTGGCGGACGACCATGCAGACCTGCCAAGATAGGTGATTATGGAAGCATCTCGTGTTATCTGGATGGACGGCGATTTCGTACCGTGGGAAGAAGCAACTGTCCATGTGCTCTCACACGGCCTTCACTACGGAGCCGGGGTGTTCGAAGGCATCCGGGCTTATGAGACTCCGACCGGCACCGCGGTATTCCGACTGACCGAGCATATGGAGCGCTTGCACCGATCGGCCAAAGCGTATGGGATTCCTCTGCGGTTTGGGGTCGATGAACTGGTGCAGGCGAGTCGTAAGTTGCTGGTCGACAACGAGCTCGAAGCCGGTTATCTGCGGCCCCTGGTGTTCTACGGCCTCGGATCGATCGGACTCAACCCGGCCGGTGCCGAGGTGCGGGTGATCATCGCGGCATGGCGTTGGGGCGCCTACCTCGGAGAAGAAGGTCTGAAGAACGGGATCCGGACACGCGTTTCATCGTGGCGACGGATCGATCAGGCAACCCTCAACACAAATGCAAAAGGCACGGGTGGGTATCTGAACTCGATCCTCGCCAAACAAGAGGCCGTCCGGGACTCGTACGACGAGGCGATTCTCCTCAACAACGAGGGGTTTGTCTCTGAGGGGAGTGGCGAGAACATCTTCGTCGTCAAGAACGGCGTTGTGACCACACCGCCGGTCTCAGCCGGCATCCTCGAGGGCATTACCCGGGAGTCGGTCATGACCATGCTGCGGGATGATGGTCATTCCGTTCAGGAGGCGAATGTCATCCGATCGGATCTGTACTACGCCGATGAGATCTTCTTCACCGGTACCGCCGCCGAGGTGACGCCGGTCCGGGAGGTCGACGGCCGGGCGGTGGGCGATGGTCGCCCGGGTCCGGTGACTCGCACTGCGCAAGACCTCTTTCTGAAGGCAGTGACGGGGCGCCTCGAGGCGTACCGTCATTGGCTCGAATACGTATAGAAGGAATCGGCACCGATCATGGGTCAGCAACCAAACATCGAACTCGACGCGAGCGATCTGCCTCGCGTCGGCCTGGAACCGGGAGTCGCCCGCCGCTCGGCCGGAGGCCGTCCCGGGGAGATCACGACTCCGCAAGAGGCCGTATACGGAGGATCTTTCGGGCGCCCCGGGCCCGACGCCGGCTGGGTGGTACGCGTTGTCAAAGCGGCTGAATTCGATCGTTCGGAACGCGGGATCGAAGGAGTTGTCGCATCGGTGGCGGGCGCCCGGGCGGCGCACAATGGTCGGGGGCCCACCTCATCTGATGTGGAAGTAGCGCTTATCTTGCTCGGTTTGCGCCCGGAGGGCATACCCGATGACGTTGTCGCCCAACTCAGTGCGGCTCGTTCCATATGGCTGAGCAAAGCTGCGCACGAAAAAGTGAAAGGTCGGTCGTTCCTTGCTCAGTTGTCGCCGGGACTGCTTGGCGCCGATCCCGAACGTGTTCGTCACCTTCTCAATGTCGCGGGTCTGACGTCGGCTACGTGATGCATGATTTCACGTTCGTGACCGGGACGATTATTCCGGTGCCGGAGACCCCGGCACAGTTCCAACCCCCGACCCAGCATCTGCCGTGGTGTTTCGGCTGTGGTTCTGAGAACGAGTACGGACTCGGGGTGCGGCCCTATTTCGAGGGTGACAAGGTGATCGGGCGGCTCGAGTTCGCCAAACGGTTCCAGGGCGGTCCCGGGGTGGTGCACGGCGGCGCCGCGGCGGCGTTCTTCGATGATCTCATGGGGTTCGTCATGATCGCTCACCAGCAACCGGCTGTGACCGCCAAACTCGAGATGAACTACCTTCGACCCATCCCCCTGGGTTTGACGGTGCAGGCGGAAGCCTGGCTTGCCGCTCAGGAGGGCCGGAAGTTGTGGGCGGAAGCCGTCGGGTTCGATGAGCATGGAACCAGATACGTCGAGGCGCGAGCCTTGTTCATCCCCATTGGTGTCGACCATTTCGCCGAGACTTTGCAACACATGGATCCGGATCATCTGGCCCGGATCAGCCGTTTCGACAGTGATGAGTACTACCCATGAAGATCGTGCGGATCCGCACCGATGAAGGTATCGCCTACGGGGGAGCCGAGCCGGAAGGCATCCGGGTGTATCAAGGGTCTCCTTTGGTGGCATGGGAGCCGACCGAGGTGGTCGTGCCTTTCGAACAGGCGCACCTGCTCGCTCCGGTGTTCCCGACCAAGGTCGTGGCCGTCGGCAAGAACTATGCCGAGCATGCCGAGGAGATGGGATCGGACGTTCCCGAGAGCCCCATCATCTTCTTGAAGCCGGCCACCGCCGTTGTCGGGCCCGGGGTGCCTGTTGTCTACCCGCCCGACTCAGAGAACGTGCATCACGAAGCGGAATTGGCCGTGATCATCGGGGCTGTGGCTCACAACGTGAAGGCAGAGGATGTCCAGAGCGTGATTCTGGGCTATTCGGCCGCGAACGATGTGACCGCCCGCGACCTGCAGCGCAAGGATGGCCAGTGGACCCGCGGCAAGGGTTTCGATACGTTTTGCCCGCTCGGCCCGGCGATCGAAACCGAACTCGACCCGCTGGTGGGACTCACTATCGAGTGCCGGGTGAACGGTGAGGTTCGCCAGGCGGGCACAACCGCCGACATGGTGTTCGGGGTTGCCGAACTGATCGAGTTCATCACCAGAGTCATGACCCTGCTGCCGGGTGACGTAGTTTTGACGGGAACACCGTCCGGGGTCGGTCCGGTGGTTCCAGGAGATCGAATGGAAGTCGAGATCGAGGGTATCGGGGTGCTCTTCAACCCGGTTGGCCGGCGATGAGCGTCCGGGTCCGGATCGCCCCTTCCCCGACCGGGTTTCTGCACGTCGGGAACGCCCGGGCGGCCCTGTTCAACTATCTGTACGCCCGCCACACGGGGGGGACGTTCATTCTCCGGATCGACGACACCGATGCAGTCCGTTCCGACCAGGAGTATGAGGACGACGTGCTGGCCGGTCTGGCCTGGTTGGGCCTCGACTGGGATGAAGGGGTCGGGGTCGGCGGTCCGCACGGCACCTACCGGCAAAGCGACCGTCTCGAGCGGTACGCCGAAGTCGCCGCCCAATTGCTGGCATCCGGTGATGCGTACTACTGCTTCTGTACACCGGCCGACCTGGACGAACGCCGCAAAGAAGCGCAAGCGCAGGGGCGCCCACCGGGCTACGACGGACGATGCCGAATCCTCGATCGGGCCGAATCCAGCCGCCGCAAGGGTCAGGGCGAGGCGGCCGTGATCCGCCTGCGGGTGCCCCGCCCCGGAGCGACCACCTTCGAAGACATCGTTCGGGATGAGGTGCGTTTCGATCACGAAGCTGTTGACGACTTCGTGCTGGTGCGGTCCGATGGGTCGCCGACCTATCACCTGGCCTCGACAGTCGATGACGTCGACTACCAGATCACCCACGTAGCCCGCGGTGAGGATCTGCTCTCCTCCACCCCTAAACACATCCTGATCACTCTGGCCATGGGAGGCTCCGTCCCCACCTACGCCCACCTTCCGCTGCTCTTTGGTCCGGACGGGAAGAAACTCTCGAAGCGGCACGGCGATGTGTCCTTGAAGGCATACCGGGAAGGCGGCTACCTGCCCGAGGCGATGTTCAACTACATGTGCTTGCTCGGGTGGTCTTATGAGGCCGAAACCACCGTGTTCTCCAGGGAACAGGCCATCGACAGCTTTGACCTGGCGGCTGTCTCCAAGAACGCTGCAGTGTTTGACCCGGAGAAGCTGGAGTGGATGAACGGCGTCTACATTCGCGAGCTTGATCCGTCCGACTTCCTGGATCGGATCGTTCCGTTCATCGAGAACGATCTGGGGCGGGAATTGTCGGGAGCAGAGCGCCGGCAACTGGCCGCGCTGGGGCCCCTGGTCCAGGAGCGGGTCAAGTTGCTGACAGGGGTTCCGGAGATGATGAGCTTCGTACTCACCTCAGCCCTGACGTACGACGAGAAGTCGTGGAGCAAGGTCATGGATACCGAGACGACCCCGTCGGCCCTGGATGCGGCCATCGAACGGCTCTCGGCGGTCGGGGAGTGGACGGCCCCCGCCATCGAGGCAGAGTTGCGGGCCATGCTGGAAGAGTTGGAACTCAACGCCCGCAAGGGATTGCAGCCGGTCCGGGTGGCGACCACCGGATCGACCGTCAGCCCACCCCTCTTCGAGACCCTCGAGGTTCTCGGGCGGGAGGTCACCCTCGATCGACTCCGCGCTGCTCGCTCCAGGCTCTGAACCCGTTCTGGCGTCAGTTCCTGGCTCATAGTGTGGGTTTCTCACGCACGTTCGGGATGCGGGACACAGTGTTCGCTGCGCTACCATGCCCTCCGGTCCTGGCCCCGTCGTCCAGCGGCCTAGGACGCCGGCCTTTCAAGCCGGTAACGCGGGTTCGAATCCCGTCGGGGCTACCAGACAAGACTCGTCCATCGGTCTTCATGCGCTTCTTGGAACTCGAGCACCTCAGTCCGTTTCCGTGGTGGTTACCCACCGCAGCGATTAGGGTCCCACCACCGGGTCGATCGGCGCCGGGCCGCCTAGGGAGGTATTTCGTTGAGATCGAACCGAACGCTCTGGAGCCTGCAAATAGTGTTCGGGGTGTACTTCCTGGCCGTGGGGATCTTGCACTTCATCGTTCCGGAAGGTTTGCCCAGCCTGATGAGCTGGATGTACGACCTGTCCGACGGTCTGCACGTGGCGAGCGGGATCGCCGAGATACTGGGCGGCCTCGGTCTGATCCTGCCAGGGCTCACCAGGATCCTGCCCGATCTCACGGTCCTCGCCGGGTTCGGCCTCGCCGTGGTGATGATCGGTGCGGCCATCTGGCATGGAAGTCGTGGCGAAACCTCCAACATCGCTAACAACGTCGTGTTGGCGGTCATTGTGGGCTACATCGGATATGCCCGCTGGAGGGTGACGCCGCTGGTCGGTCGCACGTCTTTGTGAGCGGAACCTAGCCCGTCGAGTCGGCGGCAATCGCCCGGAGCCTGTCGACCAGAGCCAGATCGCCCTCCGTGATCAGGGCTTCTCGGGGGCCGCGCCCCATAGGAAGAGGTCGAGGTCACCGGCGCCGCCACGCAGCACAGCGCTCGGCTCGGCTGCCTCCTCGAACACGATGCCCGGTTCGTCCCGGTATTCGCTGCCCGACTCCGGACCGACCCCCGACCAGGTGATGAATCCCAGTGACCAGGAACCGGGTTGATCGGTGCACTCGATCCTGAGCGTTTCCCGGGTTGACGTCGGCGTTGCCCACTCCGGATAGCCCTCATCGGCGCGAGTTGACGGAACCCCTCTTGAACCGGCATCATCTACTTAGTGGCTGTGGCCGATCGTGGGAGACCCAATGGCAGACAAGAAGAACACGCAGAGCGAAGAAGCGGAGAAAGAGGCCGTCCCTTCTGTCTTGAAATCCGACGCAGAGCCGAAGCACCGGAAGAGGATGCCGCGGAAGGTTTATGAGGGTGAGTTGATCAGGCTCCAAGAGGAGCTCGTGAAACTCCAGTACTGGATCAAGGAGAGAGGCCTCAAGGTCGTTGTGCTGTTCGAGGGTCGGGATGCCGCCGGGAAGGGTGGCGTGATCAAGCGAATCACCGAGCGCACCAATCCCCGCATCGTCAAGGTGGTAGCGCTGGGCACGCCCAGCGATCGTGAGAAGACCCAGTGGTACTTTCAGCGCTATGTTGCGGAACTACCTGCCGCCGGCGAGATGGTGCTCTTCGACCGAAGCTGGTACAACCGGGCAGGTGTCGAGCGGGTGATGGGCTTCTGCACCGATGAGGAATATCGGGAGTTCTTGCGCTCGGTTCCGGAGTTCGAACGCATGTTGGTCAGGTCGGGGACCATCGTCCTCAAGTACTGGTTCTCGGTTAACGACGAGGAACAGGAAATCCGGTTCCAGAAGCGGATCAAGGATCCGCGCCGGAGGTGGAAGCTCAGCCCGATGGACGTCGAATCCCGGAATCGGTGGCTCGAGTACTCGAAAGCCAAGGACCAGATGTTCGCTCACACCGACATCAAGCAGGCCAGCTGGTACGTGGTAAATGCGGACGACAAACGGCGGGCACGCCTGAACTGCATTTCGCACTTGCTCTCCTCGATTCCTTACGAGGATCTCACTCCGGGTGAGATGGAGCTGCCTGCCCGGGAAAGCGGCGTCGGTTATGTTCGTCCCCCCTTTGAAGACCAGACTTTCGTGCCCGAGAAGTTTTAGCCGCGAACTCCGCTCGGGCGTAGGTTCTTTGGCAATGGCCGGTCCGTAGTCGGCGCGCGCCCACCGCCGCAAGGGGGGCGCTCGCTGCGGATCTCCGCCCTGTCGCTTCATATCACGGGCTCTTCTGGTTGGATGACCGAGGTTTCGACCCCACTAACCTCGGTTGGGGTTATGCACCAAGCGCCGATTGGCACCTGAATGCTGAAGTTCATCCTCAAGAGAGCCGTTTCGGGTGTGGTGGCGCTGGTGCTTTTCACGTTCCTGATGTTTGTGCTTATCGAGGTGTTGCTGCCCGGCGATTACGCCACCCCCTTCCGCCTCTCCATGACTGCGGACGAGATTGCGGCTTTTCGGGAATCATTGGGTCTCGATCGTCCCCTGCCGGTGCGCTACTGGTTCTGGTTCCGGAATCTGCTGACCAGCGGTCTCGGTCAGACTACCGGCGGGTTTCGCGGTGGCCTGGAGTTGAAATCTGTCATTCCGCCGACGGTGCTCGTCTTCGTAATCGGTCTGGGGATCGCCTACTTGCTCGGCAGCTGGTTGGGGAGAGTCACGGGTTGGCGCCGGGGATGGAAGTCCGACGGGATCACGTTGCTTGGAATCGCCACCTATACCCTTTTCCCGCCGTTCCTGGGTTTCTTGATGGTGCGATTGCTGGGGACGAGGGTATGGGAGTTTCGCAACCTGCTCATCGATGATCCGCGTGGCAACCTGTGGATTGCGGCTCCGGTATCGGAACAGGAGGTTATGTGGACCATGACGGCCACTATCGTGGTCGTGGCCGCTTGCTACGCACTGATCGGATCGTGGGTCGCCCGGCGCAAGAACCTGCGATTCCTGAGTCTGCCCGCCTTTTTCGTCATCGCTCTTATCTCGTACGGTTGGTGGTCGTACCGCAGCATCGATCCGTACGCCGTCGACATACTCTTCGACGCCTCAGTAGCCATCGCCGCCTTTCTGCTGCTCTCCTACGGAGAGTTCATGCTGGTCATGCAAACATCGATGGCATCGGTGATCCACGACGACTACATCCTGGTGGCCCGGGCCAAGGGAATACCGGACCACAAGGTTCGGGACCGGCACGCAGCCCGCAACGCTCTCCTGCCGCTCCTCAGCCGGTTTGCGGTGAGCTTGCCCTACCTGTTGACCGGCCTGGTCATCATCGAGCGAGCGGTGGGCTGGCCGGGCCTGGGCTCGTTCCTGTTTCGGGCAGTCGATGCCCAGGACATGCCGGTCGTGCTGGACACACTCGTTGTGATCGGAGTGATCACGCTCGTGGTTCGGCTGACCATGGAGGTCCTGACCGCGATGCTCGATCCGCGCATCAGGATTCAGGGTGAAGGGGGTGTCCGATGACTCACGAGGATATTCGCCTGGGGAGAGTGCGGCTGCGGCTTCGCGCTATCGCCCGCGGCTCGAGCATCTTTTGGCGTGAGTTCTCCCACAACCGTCTGGCGGTCACCGGGGTGGCGTTGATCATCTTCTTCGGTCTCATGGCGATCAGCCACCCGATCCTCATGAAGTACTTCTGGTCCGGCTCGGTGTACAACCCGCTCACCGGATTCGACCCGGCCGTCTCCCATCCGGCCGGCCCCTCGGCGACTCACCTGTTGGGCACCGACAACTTGGGCCGGGATGTGTTGTCCATGTTGCTGGCCTCCAGCGGATCCACCTGGATTCTGGCCATGACCGCAGCCTTCAGCACCGCGGTAGTGGCGATGCTCATCGGGGCGATTCGGCGGCTACTACCGGGGCTGGGTCGACTTCAGTCTGTCCCACGTTTCCGATGCCTTCTTGCTCCTCCCTGCCCCGATCTTTCTTCTGATCCTGGGCACCGGAAATCTGATCGATCTGGGCCCGATGAAATTCGGCCTCATCTATGGGGTGATCACCGGTTTGGGGGCGGGCGCCATCGTGCTTCGCAGCCAGGCACTCAAGGTGATGGCCCAGCCGTTCGTCGACGCCACCCGGGTGGCGGGCGGCCGGGGGCGCCACGTCATATTTCACCATCTCTTGCCCCATCTCTTCCCGCTGGCAGCCCTGTACATGATGCTGGCGGTGGTCGGGGCGGTGGTCGCCGACGGATTTGCGGCCTTCCTCGGACAGACGAGGTCGCTGGTCAATTGGGGGACGATGGTCTACTACGGGATCGAGTTCGGAGCCAACTTCGGATCGCAAATACCCTGGAATGCCCTGATCGTCCCGGCCGTTGCACTCTCGCTGTTCGCGGCGGCTTTCTACCTGGTTTCGGTTGGTTTGCGGGAGGTCGCCGACCCGCGTTTCAAGGCGATTCGCCGCCAATGAAAAGCCTCGTCGGGTGGTTTGCTTAGGTAGGTACCCTTCGGTACCGTAAAGGCCCATTCGGGGGTGGTGTAATTGGTAACACAGCAGGTTCTGGTCCTGTCATTGAGGGTTCGAGTCCTTCCCCCCGAGCCGGACGGTTCACGCCGTCACGGCCCCGTCGTCTAGAGGCCTAGGACGCCGGCCTCTCAAGCCGGTAACGCCAGTTCGAATCTGGTCGGGGCTACCACGCGAAACCCCTGCTCAACGGGGGTTTTTGCGCGTTTCTGGCCGTGCACATTCAACGATACCCGGAGTTCGAAACCCGGCGCCCAGATCACAACGCTCGGACCCCGAAGGTCAAACCCGCCAGTTCTTTCGGGCACGAGAAGTCCGGCTCTATGCTTTGGCCATGGAGACAGTGGTCGATCGTCTCCGCACCTGGGACGATCCTGCGGTGCGGTATCAGGCCCGGCTCGTGTTGGAGGGGCTCGAGCCGGACACCGCCGAAATGCGGGCCCGGGCCGACGAGGTGCGCACGAGTCCAGACTGTGGTGCGGTGATCGAAGGCAGTTTTGTGGACCCACGCCACGCCTACCGCAAGTGGCAAGGCGCTCACTGGGCTCTGGTGCAGATGGCCGAACGGGGGCATCCCGGTGGTGACGCACGCCTCGAGCAGGTCCAGGAGCTCGTGTTCGCTTGGATCCTTTCGTCTGCATTTCTGAAGCCGAACTGGACCCGGCAAATCGAGGGACAGCCCGATCGGGTGCGACGTTGTGCCTCGATGGAGGGCAATGTGCTCTGGGCCAGCTTGCAGCTGGGCCTGATGGACGAGCGGTTGCAGGCCCTTGCGGATCGGCTTGGGGAAATGCAGTGGCCGGATGGGGGCTGGAATTGTGATGTGCGCCCTCAAGCGCTCCAGTCATCCTTCGTAGAGACCGTGCTGGGCCTGCGGGGATTGGCGGCGTGGGTGCAGGCGACAGGCGACAAGACCGCCGCAGACACGCTCGAACGCGGCGCCGAGCTTCTGTTGGAACACGACCTGCTCTTTCACCGCAATGGCGCTCTGATTGTGCCCACTTGGGGACCTCGACCCGACAAGATTGGATTCCCGGTCCGGTTCTTCGACGTGCTTCTTGTCCTGGAGCTCATGGCCGACATAGGCCGTCTCGACGACCCGCGATGCAATCCCGCTCTCGACCTGCTCCTTTCCAAGCGCACCGCGGACGGTGGGTTCCCGATGGAGGTGAGGCGGGCCCGCACCGCAAGCGAGATCTGCAGCAATTGCACCTTCGCCCCATGGGGACCCGGTGGGAAGACCCGCACAAACCCCTGGGTGACCATCCGCGCCCTTCGCGTCCTAGGAGCCGCCGGCCGCCAACAGTGACCAGGGCGCCGTGCCGACGGAAGACGTTGCGGCGCGCCCGGCCGCCCCAAGGACATCGGTGAATCCTGAGGTTGTTCGCGGTTGGTCTACTCCATACGAGCGCTCGTGACCGACGAGCTTGCAGCAGGTATGCCAGTCCTAATCTGATCGGGGCTACCACACCGGAGCCACCGCCTGCGAAAGTTCTGCCGCACGCGAGATCGTTCGAGGGTTGCCCGGACTGCGCAGGAATACCCCATAGAGACTGGTAGCGTGCCAGAATCGTCTGGTTCCCTGAGAAAGACGCTTGATGTCCGGCAACGCCTCCTTCAATATGAACGACACCGCCATCGTTTCGATCGCCCACGTGGACGCTCCCGAGGTCGTCACTTCCGCTCAATTCGATGAGATCTTGGCCGAAACCTACGAACGAGTCGGGTCGCAGCCCGGGTCTGCTCGAGAGCCTGGCCGGCATCCACGAACGTCGCTGGTGGCCTGAGGGCTATCGATATACCGATGCGGCGGCGGCGGCCGGCGCCAAGGCGATCGAAGCGAGCGGGGTCCGGGTCGATGAAATCGGTTTGCTGATCGACACATCGGTGTGCCGGGACCGGCTGGAACCGTCTTCGGCCGTCACCGTCCACAATGCGCTCGACCTGCCGAGCTGGAGCCTCAACTTCGACCTCTCCAACGCTTGCTTGGGCTTCATCAACGCATTGCAGATGGCGGGGAACATGATCGAGAGCGGCCAGATCAACTACGCGCTGATCGTCGACGGGGAGGGAAGCCGCGCAGCTGCAGGAGACAACCCTGGCTCGGCTGGCGGGTCCCGAGGCGACCATGGCCGACCTGTTCGCCGAGTTTGCGTCTCTGACGCTCGGCTCCGGCGGGGCGGCCGCCGTGGTGGGCCGGCACTCGGACAATCCAGGGAGCCACGAGTGGTCGGCGGGATCTCCCGGGCGGACACGAGCTACCACAACCTGTGTGTCGGCAGCCTCGATCAGATGCGCACCGACACGAAGGCGCTTCTCGACGCCGGGCTGCAGGTCTCCAAGCTGGGCTGGGGCGATGCAGAAGATCGGGGCTGGCTGAACATCGATCGCTACATCCTCCACCAGATCTCCCAGGTCCACACCAGCATGCTGGTCGAGCGGCTCGGGATCGATATCGCCAAGGTCCCCCTCACGTTCCCTTTCCTCGGCAACGTCGGCCCTGCCTCGATACCCATCACCCTGTCGCGGGAAGCCGACTCCCTCAACGAGGGCGACAAGGTGCTGCTGTTGGGAATCGGGTCGGGCATCAACGCGATGGGGATTGAACTGATCTGGTGACGGCCGGTGCCCCTGCTCCCGCCGTCCGCCCCCCGACCGGTCTCGACGGTCTCGAAGCGCACTGGTCGCGACTCGTCACCACGCCGGATCTCGACGGAGTCGACCGCACCTGGCATGTGCTCGACAATCAAGTAGCCGACCCGTGAGGTCACCCTGCTGTGTGTTCACGGCAACCCGACCTGGTCGTATCTGTGGCGGCGCTTGCTCGCCTCGGCACCGCCAGCAGTGCGGGTCGTGGCGATCGACCAGCTCGACATGGGCTATTCCGAACGGACCGGAACGACCGCGCGCGTCTGCAACAACGCATTGAGGATCTGGGCGCCCTGACCGATCAGCTCGACCTGCAGGGACCGGTCGTCACCGTTGCCCACGATTGGGGCGGCCCGATCTCGCTCGGCTGGGCCGAACAGCATCGCGACCAGCTTGCGGGCATCGTGCTGATGAACACCGCCGTGCACCAGCCGGCCGCCTCGCCTGCACCTCGCTTGATCCGCATGGTTCGCACCACTGGGATTCTCGACAAAGTGTGCGTAGCCACCCCGACCTTCGTACGTGCGGCAACTGCGCTGTCCCGTCCCCGGATTCCACGCTCGATCCGGCGAGGCGTTCCAGGCTCCGTATCGCACTGCCGGGCGGCGGGCGGCGATCGGAGCGTTTGTCGAAGATATCCCGCTGAGCGACGATCATCCCAGCCGCCCGGCTCTCGACGCCGTTGCCGCGGGCCTCGAACAGCTGGCAGGGGTCCCGGCCCTTTCTGTTGTGGGGGCCTTCCGACCCGATCTTCTCCGATCTCTATCTGCGAGATCTGGCCGGCCGGTTGCCGCAGGCCGAAATTCACCGATTCGAAGGCGCAGGCCACCTCGTTTCGGAAGATGCCGACGTGGCCGCCGCCGTCTATGCCTGGGTGGGTCGGTTGGATCGAAAGCCCGAACCGGCCCCGCCCGCTTCCCAGCGTCCACCGATGTGGGCGGCTCTCGACCGGCGAGCCGATAGCGATGAGATAGCGATGGTTGAAATGGGCGCGACCGGGACGCAGATCACGTTCGCTCAGCTCCACGCCGAAGTCCAGCGGGTGGCAGCCGGGCTGGCCGAACTGGGCGTCTCCCACGGCGATCGGGTTGCTTTGTTGATCCCACCGGGGATTGATCTGGCGGCATGCGTATTCGCCTGCTGGCGGATCGGAGCGGTCGTCGTCATTGCCGACGCCGGATTGGGCGTCAGGGGGATGAGCCGGGCTTTGACCAGCGCCGCCCCGGCTTACCTGATCGGGATTCCCCGAGCGCTGGCCGCCGCCGCTGCGCTTGCGCTGGCCCGGGATCCGCATTTCCACCGGTGCGATGGCTCCGGCCGCGGCCCGCCTGCTGGGTGTGCAGGCGACGCTCGATGAGCTGCGGTCCCGTGGCGCGGGCAACCTCTGCCTCCGCCGCCCACCTCCGACGACCTGGCCGGTATCGGCTTCACGTCCGGGGCGACCGGGCCCGCCAAGGGTGTTGCCTATCGCCACCACCAGATGCAGGCCCAGCGAGACGCCCTCGTCGACCTCTACAACATCGAGGACACCGACCGGCTGGTGGCGGCGTTCGGGCCCTTCGCGCTTGTTCGGGCCGATCATGGGCATCCCCTCGGTGGTCCCCGACGCCGAAGTGACCGCCCCCGGCAGCCTCACGGCCCGGCGCTCTGGCCGGCGGCCGTCCGAGGCCGTCGAGGCCACGCTGGTCTTCGCCTCGCCCGCCGCTCTCATCAATGTTGCAGCGACCGCAGACGCACTGACGCCAGAACAGGTCGCCGCGCTGCAGAGTGTTCGGCTGATCATGTCGGCCGGGGCGCCCGTTCCGCGCCTCGGTGCTCCAGGCGGCCACAGACGTCATGCCAAGGGCAGCAGCCCACACCCCGTACGGCATGACCGAGGTGCTACCGGTCGCCGACATCAGCCTGGAAGAGATCGAGGAAATCGGGCCCGGCAACGGCGTATGCGTCGGCCATCCGGTGCCGGGGGCCGAAGTGGCTATCAGCCCGCCTCGATTCGGACGGTCGGGCGCCCGGCGCCCTTACCGGCGAGACGCGGAGTGGTCGGGGAAGTCTGCATTCGCGCCCCCCACATGCGAGACGGCTACGACAAGCTGTGGGTCACCAACCGGGCCGCCTCCCGACCTCCGGGCTGGCATCGCAGCGGCGACGTCGGCCACCTCGACGACACCGGACGGCTGTGGATCGAAGGCCGGATGGGCGACATCGTCACCACCGCCGGGCGGTCCGGTCACTCCGGTCGGGATCGAACAAGCCGTCTCCTCCCTGCCTGAAGTTGCCGACGCCGCAGTGGTAGGGGTCGGGCCGGCCGGCACCCAGCAGCTCATCGTGGTTGTGGTCCCGATAGCACGAGTGCGGCATCCCGATTTGGCCGACGAAGCGCTGACCGATCGGGTGCGGGCTGTTTCCGGGGGAGAGGTGGCGGCGGTCCTCGTCACCCCGTCGTTGCCGGTCGACAAGCGGCACAACTCGAAGATCGACCGGCCCCGGATCTCCGATTGGGCGGAAGAGATCCTGGCCGGTGGCCGGATCGGGCAGATATGAGAGTCCTCGTTACCGGAGCCACCAGCTTGCTGGGACAAGCCCTTGTGAAACAACTCCAGGAACGCGGCGACGACGTGAGCGTCTTCCAGCGGTCGCCCAGCGGCCTCGGCGTAGCAGAGCATCTCGGCGACATCGCCGATCGCGGAGCCGTGGCAAAGGCGATGGTCGGGGCGGAGGCGGTCGTTCACCTGGCCGCCCGGGCCCTGGCCGTTGCGATCGGATCATGGGACGAATATGAGAACACCAATGTACGGGGAACTCGATACGTCCTCGATCTGGCCCGTGAATCCGGGGTGGGTCGCCTGGTCTACGTCTCGTCTCCATCGGTCGCCAACCTCGGGAGGGCTCTCGTCGGTGCTGCTGCTGGCCCCGCAGACCCGGAACGGGCCCGGGGTCACTATGCAAGAAGCAAGGCGCAGGCAGAACTAATGGCGCTGGCGGCCGACTCTCCCGACCTGGCTGTCGTTGCTATACGGCCACATCTCATCTGGGGACCGGGCGATACCCAGTTGGTCGGGAGGATCGTGAACCGGGCCAGAGAGGGGCGGCTGGTCATCGTCGGTTCGGGGGCGGCCCTGATCGACACCACGTACACAGATAACGCTGCCGACGCCTTGGTCGCCGCCCTCGATCGAGCTCCGTCGCTCGGAGGAAGAGCCCTGGTGGTCACTAATGGGCAACCGCGGTCTGTTCGCGAACTCATGAACCGGATCGTCCTCGCAGCCGGTCTGCCGCCGCCCCGATTCAAGGTTCCGGCGCGAGTGGCTCGTACCGGCGGTTTGGTTGCGGAAAAGATCTGGGAGCAGCGGGGGAGAGAAGATGATCCCCCCATGACCAGCTTCGTCGCGGAGCAGTTGAGCACGGCCCACTGGTTCGACCAGCGTGAGACCAGACGAGCATTGGAGTGGGAACCGGCGGTCGGTCTCGACGAAGGCTTCCGCCGGCTGCGGGAGTGGTTCGAGGAGCAGCCCTCGGGTTGATCAGGTACTGGAGACGGGAGGCGTGCCACCCTCTCCGCTCCGCCACCTTCGGCGGTTGCGCGCCTCTCCCGCCGGCGAGAGGCCAAGACACCTGCCGGCGACCGCAGGTGGTGGTCTACGCCTCCTGGCGGCGCTGGAACCAGCGGTAGAGGATGAGGACGATGATGGCGCCGATCGTCGACCAGACGATGCCCATGTTCGAATAGTCGGTGTCTCGCTTGAAGATGAAACCGGCGACGATCGATCCACCCATGCCCAGCGCAGCCGTCTGCCAGAGTTTCATGGGCACTTTGCCCGGAACGAAGAACCGGGCGAGCGCCCCCGCGATCAACCCGACAATGATCCAGCTAACAAGACCCATGAACCTCTCCCTTCATTCAACACTGAAGACTGACTACGGACAAATGAACGAGGTTATGTCCTCCCGTAGACCGGGATCGTGGCACCCGAGATCACGCCCGACGCATCGCTCAGAACGAAATCAATGACTGCGGCGATCTCATCGGGCGTCGGCCAGTTGATGTAGTCGGCAAAGGGGAGCGCTTTGCGGGTGGCCGGCGTGTCGATCACCGACGGGACGATGACGTTGGCCGTGATTGCCGTGTCATCTAGTTCCTGGGCAACCGTCATACCGAGGGCGGCAACGCCCGCCTTGGCCGCATTGAAGGCCGCCTGCCCGGCCGGGGACTCTCCGGCAGCTCGACTCCCGATTAGCACGATTCGTCCCCAACCGGCCTTCTTGAGGTGGGGGATGGCGGCCCGCACGGTGGCGAACGCAGAGCGGAGGTTCACGTCGATCATTCGGTCGAATCGCACGTCGCTGGTCTCCTCGACGTCTCTGCCTCCGGCCCACCCCCCGACAAGGCTGCATGCGATGTGCACGGCTCCAAAACGGTCCGCAACCTGCTGCAAAAAGGCAGTCACTTCGTCGGTGTTGGTGGCATCGACCCTGCTCAGCATGAGCCGGTCCTCCTCCACGCCTACCGCCTTTTCAAAGAGCCGCGCCTCTTCCGGTACCAGATACGTAACGGCAAAGCGGTAGTTCTGGCCGGCGAGACGCTTGACTACTGCCGTGCCCAGACCGCCGGTCCCGCCGGTCAAGACGATCACTCTCGGGTCGCTCATGATTCTCTTTCTGCACGCTCGTGCCCGTCAGACTACGCTGCACCTTACAGTTTGGCACGCACGCCGTATTTGCCCGGAGGTTACGATGTCTGAGATCACGTTTGAGAGTGTGGCGAAGGTTTATCCGGGTGGTACTCGTGCCATTCATGACGTTGATTTGGAGATCGCCGACGGCGAGTTTGTGGTGTTGGTGGGTCCGTCTGGGTGTGGGAAGTCGACGTTGTTGCGGATGTTGGCTGGTTTGGAGGAGATTTCTGAGGGTGTGATCAAGATTGGGGATCGGGTGGTCAATGATGTGCCCCCGAAGGATCGTGATATTGCAATGGTGTTCCAGAATTATGCGTTGTATCCGCATATGACGGTGTTTGACAATATGGCGTTTGGTTTGAAGTTGCGGAAGATGGATAAGTCTGAGATTCAGCGGCGGGTGGATGAGGCTGCGCAGGTGTTGGAGATCACCGACTTTTTGGATCGGAAGCCGAAGGCTTTGTCTGGTGGGCAGCGGCAGCGGGTGGCGATGGGTCGGGCGATTGTGCGGGAACCGGCTGCGTTTTTGATGGATGAGCCTCTTTCGAATCTGGATGCGAAGTTGCGGGTGCAGATGCGTTCGGAGTTGGGGGAGTTGCATACCCGGTTGAAGACCACGACGTTGTATGTGACCCATGATCAGGTTGAGGCGATGACGATGGGTGATCGGGTGGCGGTGTTGAAGGCTATTTCGGGTAAGGAGATCCCGAATTTGGCGCAGGTGGATACACCCCGCAATCTGTATGACAGTCCCAAGAACCTGTTTGTGGCGGGGTTTATTGGGTCGCCTTCGATGAACTTTGTGTATGGGAGGATCGCGGCGGAGGGTGACGCCACTTGGGTGACGTTTGGTGAGGATCGTTTGAAGCTTGATCGGGCTACGTTGGCTGCCCGGCCTGGTTTGGCGAATTATGCGGGTAAGGAGATCGTGGTTGGGTTACGTCCGGAGGGTTTCGAGATCGATCGGGCGGTGACTGAGGGGTTCTCTGAGGATCACACCATGATGATCGATGTGGGGTTGGTTGAGCAGTTGGGTTCTGAGGCCTACATCCACTTTGAGAAGCATCTGTCGCCGGTGATCACTCCCGATATTCAGGATCTGTTGGCCGATCAGGGGCAAGGACCGGAAACGTTGGGTGATAGCACCAAGTTCACCGCCCGGGTCAACCCCGACTTCGCACCGAAGCTGGGCGACCGGGCCAAACTGGTGATCGACACCACCAAACTCCACTACTTCGACAAAACCACCGGCGACGCCATCCGCTGAGCCGACTTCTGGTTTCGACAACCAAGGACCCCGCCCCGGGCGGGGTCCTTTCTTTGCCCGGAAGTCCTAATCCCTGATCACGATCCAAAGGTCGCCGACGTTGGTCCCGGTCGGTCCGGTGATCAGGAGGTCGCCGGTCGCCGCCAGGTAGGTTCCGGAGTCGTTGTCGGCCAGAGATCTCTGAACATCCAGTCCGAGCTTCGCGCCGCGGGTAATGGTGTTGCCGTCGACAATGGCCCCGGCCGCTTCGGTAGGTCCATCGACACCGTCGGTCCCCAGCGCCGCAAAGATGGTCGAAGGATCGCCGGTCAACGTCCGGGCAGCCGTGAGGGCCGCCTCCTGGTTGCGACCGCCCCGACCTTTACCGGTCACCTTGACCGTGGTCTCTCCGGCGAAGATGGTCACGCCCGGCCCCGACTGCTCGAGACAGCTCAAGGCTTGGAAACGAGCCTCCCCGGTCATGGTCGTGGTGGCGATGGTCACCGGCAGCCCGGCCTCGCGGGCGGCGGTGGCGGCCCCGGCGGCGGCAGCCGCCCCGTCCCCGATGACCGCAACAACCTGGCGCTCGTAAGGGGTCTTGGGGGTTTCGGCGACTCCGGCCCGCCGCCCGCTCTCCAGATGCTCGACGACGGCCGCGGGCACGCGCCGACGGAGGTCGTATCGGTCGAGCACCGTCAGTGCGTCGAGGTAGGTCGTCGGATCCGGGACCGACGGCCCTGAAGCAATGACGTCGAGCGGACTACCAACCACATCGGAGAGGATCAGTGTGCACAGGAAAGCGGGGTCGGCCGCCTGCGCCAGGCGTCCTCCTTTGACGGCCGATAGGTGTTTGCGAACGGTGTTGAGCTCGGAGATGTCGGCACCCGACGACAGTAAGACATCAATGGTCGCCTGCTCGTCTGCCAGGGAGATCCCGGCGGCAGGCAGTTCGAGCAGCGCCGACCCGCCCCCAGAGATCAGGCAGAGGACGAGATCGCTTTCGGCGGCGCCATGCAACAGGTCGAGAGCCGAGCGGGCCGCCGAGGCGCTGCGTTCGTCGGGGAGGGGATGGCCGGTGACACGTACTTTGAGCCCCTCCGGGACCGGCTCGGCGTGGTTGGAAATGACCAGACCTTCAACGTCGAGGCCATGTAGTTCGTCGACGACGGCCCGGGCCATAGCGGGCGCCGCCTTGCCAAAAGCGAGGAGGATCACCCGGTTGACATCGGCCAGGTCAAACCGGGCTCCGGCCATCTCCAGACCGGCGTCGCGATAACGAAGAGCGCGGTGGACGGCGCGGTCGGGCTCGACTTCGGCCAAAGCGCTCTCGAGGATCTCGAGGACGGCCATGCGCCGGCCAGGATCGTTGGCGAGAACGGCCGGATCAAAGCGGGTGATGGTCACGGCCGGATCATCTTGAATGCTTCGGCGGCGCCAAGGCCGACCGGCTTTCCCTGCTGATTCGCCCAGTCCCGCAACCGCCCGGCGAACTCCCGGCGCCCCTCGGCGCTTTCGTTGGCATCGCCCATGGTGGTTGCTCCCTGGCTGGAATGGCAGAGAAGTGCCTCAACCTTCCGGTCGAACGTGTCGGAGATATCTTCCCAGTGGTCCGGGTCGTCGGCCGCCCACAACAACAGGCCGGCCGGACGGTGCTCCGCCAGACCGTCAACCAACTGCTCCGGAAAAAAGAGATGATCGCGAGCCGCCACCACTGCATCCACGGCCGCCCATCCGGTCACCCGGTGGTCGGGATGCAGCATGTATCGGCGCCAGGGGTCGTGGCTCAAGACGACCTCCGGGCGAAGGCGGCGGATCCACAGACACAGCTCTTTTCGCAGGTCGATGGAGTATTCGAGCTCACCATCAGGATGGTCGAGCATGACCGTGTTGCCTGCGCCAAGAACGGCGGCAGCTTGCTGTTGTTCGGCACCTCGGATTCGAGTCAGGTCGGCCGGGTCGAGTGAGTGGTCCCACGTGCCCTTCGAACCATCCGTGACGATCAGCATCGCCACCTCGCATCCGGCGGCCGACCAGCGAGCCAGGGTGCCGCCTGCCCCGAACTCGGCGTCATCGGGGTGAGCTCCAATGGTCATGGCCCGGGTGGGAACGTCCAGAGCCTGGTGGGTTGGGTCTGGTTCGGCGAAGTATCCCTGGGTCATTGCCTCGTCAGGCTAGTTGGGGCGTCGGCGGGAGCGTGCCGGCGTCGACCGGAGTAATGCCTCCGGGAGAAGCGTTTCGAGCCAACGACCGGCCGGCAGTCGTGCGGCGATCGCCAGGTCTTCCGGTCCGTCCAGGTCGGTGGCCAGACCCGGACGAACCAGTAGGCGGTGATCGGTTCTGGTAGCCGCCGCGAAGTGCAATCGAAAACTGGCCGGACCGTACGCGAATCGAAACGAATCAAGATCGCCGGCGATCAGACTGGTTCCGCCGTTGTGGCTGGGAGATAGGAGAACGCCGCGCTCGGGGGTGGCGGCCAGCGCTTCGGTGAGATCGGCGGGTACGAGGGTGGGGAGGTCGGCGTGAAGGATCATCCACGCCAGGCCGTTTCGGCGAGCCGCTTCCACCGCTCCGGCGGCTGCACCGTTGAGCCCTTCCCCTGGGGGTTCAGAGATTGTCGAAGCCCCCAACCGGCGAGCCCATTCGGCGACCCCGTCATCGCCCGTGACCACGGCAACCGTGCGCCCGGTACCGAGGGCGGTTGTTATCACATGAGCGGCTACAGCCTTGCCCAACCGGCGCCGTTGCCGGGGGTCGAGAACCGGGGAGAGACGCTGCTTGGCAACGCCGAACGGTTTGACTGGGATGGCGATCATCACGGGAGGGGGTGGCATCGCCGCGAATGGTATCGGCATAATTCCGTCGTTCGGAGTGTTGTCGCCTCCGAGCTTCAAAAAGGTAGGAAATGGCCAGAGCAATATGGAACGGAACCACAATCGCGGAGAGCGACGCAACGGTACTGGTTGAGGGGAACCACTACTTCCCGATGGAAAGCGTCAACACCGAATATCTGGCCGACAGTTCGACCCACACGCGCTGCCCGTGGAAAGGCAAGGCCAGTTACTTCGACGTGGTGGTCGAAGAGGAGATCAACAAGGACGCAGCCTGGTATTACCCGGAGCCCAAACAGGCCGCCGAGCAGATAAAGGACTACGTGGCCTTCTGGCGGGGAGTCCGCGTCGAGGCGTGAGCGCCTGGATGGTCGCCTAATCTGGGCTTTCCTCCAGGGAAAGGTCAATGATGCGTTTTGGTGCGTTTGTACCGCAGGGCTGGCGGCTTGATCTCGTCGGTATCCCAACTGAAGACCATTGGCCCACGATGCTGCGTGTAGCCCGGGTCATCGAGAAAGCCGGTTATGAGTCGTTGTGGGTCTACGACCATTTCCACACCGTCCCGGTTCCGACCCAGGAGGTCACCTACGAGGCCTGGACGTTGATGGCCGCCCTGGCAGCCACAACGGACAGGGTGCGGTTGGGTCAGATGTGCACCTGCAACTCCTACCGCCCCCCGTCGTATCTCGCCAAGGTCGCCGCCTCGATTGATGTGATCTCGGGTGGTCGCCTCGAGATGGGTATCGGAGCGGGGTGGTATGAGCATGAATACGACGGATACGGCTACGAATATCCCAAGCCGTCGGTCCGGATCGGCATGCTGCGCGAAGGCGTGGAGATCATGCAGCGGATGTGGACAGAGGATGAAGTCACCTTCGAGGGCAAGCATTACGCGCTCAAAGGAGCTATTAGCCAGCCGAAACCCATTCAGGAGCCTCATATCCCGTTCTGGATCGCCGGTGGGGGCGAGCAGCTCACTTTGAACGTCGCCGCCCGGTACGCCTCATATACGAACTTCGGCACCGCGGTTGAAGAGTTCGTTCACAAATCGTCGATCCTGCGGGGACATTGCGAGGACGTCGGAACTGAATTCGAATCCATCGTCCGGTCTTCCAATTTCAACGTCATCTGCGAGGAGACCGAATCCGCCGTGGCAGATCGCATCAACTGGATCAAAGACCATTACCGGCCCTTTGTCTCACCGGATCGGTTGGAACGGGTCGAGAGTCTGTTTCGGGAGTTTGCCGGAACACCGGAGCAACTCGTGGCGAAGTTTCGTCCGTGGGTTGATGCCGGCATGTCATACGGGATTGTGTACTTCGCTGAGGCTGCACACGACACCGCCGGGTTGGAGCGGTTCACCCGCGAAGTCGCGCCTGCGTTCTCCTAGGAATCCGGATATGACCGCTAAGCCCTTTGCGCCGCCCCTCAAACCGATGAAAGCCCGGGTGCGGGAGATTCCCCCGGAACCACCCGGATGGGCTTATGAGCCCAAATGGGATGGTTTTCGAGTGATTGCGTGGGGCGGGCCCGACGTTCGGCTCGACAGTCGCAATGGCAAGCCGCTACTGCGGTACTTTCCTGAGCTCGGTCCGGCCCTCGCCCAGTTGCCTGCCGGGACCGTCGTGGACGGCGAGGTGGTTGTAGTCGTTGACGATGTGACCGACTTCGATGCCTTACAACTCCGGATCCATCCGGCCGCCTCGAGGGTAGCGATGCTGGCAGAAGAGAGTCCCGCTGAACTCGTCGGTTTCGATTTGCTGGCCGAGGGGGGAGAGGATCTTCGCGGCGTCCCGTACCTGGAGCGGCGCGAGCTGCTGGAGGCTCTTTTCGACCGCCTCCGGGACCCGTGGCACCTGACGCCGGTGACCAACGACCTCGCCGAAGCCACTCGCTGGTTCACTGAATATGAGGCGGCCGGGTGCGACGGGATCATCTGCAAGCAGGTAGACGGCACCTACAAGGAAGACAAGCGGGAGTGGATCAAGTGGAAACACCGACGCGACGCCGATTGTGTCGTCGGTGGCTATCGGGTCCACAAGGACGGGGACAAGATCGGATCGATCCTGCTCGGTCTCTACAACGACGATGGTGAGCTCCACTTCATCGGCCACTGTTCGGGTTTCAGCGATCAGGACAGAGTGGCGATTCTCGGCCAGCTGGAACAGATCCGCTCGGACGACAGCTTCGGCGGAGGCGACCGCGTTCGGGTACCCGGTCAGGAGAGCCGCTGGTCGGCCGGCAAAGACCTGTCCTGGATCCCGGTTGAACCGGGCGTGGTTGCTCAGGTGAGTTACGACCAGCTCGAGAAGGGACGTTTCCGTCATGCCACCCGATTTGAACGGTGGCGGACCGACAAGTCCGCGGACGAGTGCACGATGGATCAGCTGGTGAGGCCAGAAGGTTCAGGGTTCTTGGACGTGGTGGGGTAGCCGCCACGGTCGGGCGGGGCACTTCGCCGGACGCGCTCGTGGTTGGGAGAATCCCCCCGCCTCCCCCCCAGTTCGACTCGCTGCGCCTGTCAGGAGGGAGGCGACTCCCAGTTCTCTTTGCGCATCTTGGAAGGTTGGACGCGGGGCGGCTCGCCGGGCATCTTCGGGTAGTGAGGCGGCCAGGGGGCATCACCGATGCCCCGCTCTTCGTCGGCAGCCACCATGTCCAATAAATCCTCCAAACGTCCGGCTGCCTCGTCGATTCCGTCTGTGAGGTCGCCCACCGCCGTCCATCGATCCCGGAAGCTGGCCAGGTCCATCGCCCGGTGGTCGATAGTGCCGAGCTCATCCCATTCGAAAGGGGTGGAAACCAGGCCTGTGTGCCGGATGCTGTAGGCGCTGGCGATTGTCTTGTCCCAGGCGTTCTGGTTGAAGTCGATGAAGACCCCGTCCCGCTCCTCTTTCCACCAGGCGGTTGTGGCCAGTTCGTGACGACGTTCAACCTCTCTCGCCAGCGCCAGTGCCGCTCTCCGGACCTCATAGAAATCCCACTCACGCTGCAAGCGGACGTAGATGTGGATCCCGCGGTTGCCCGAGGTCTTCGGCCACCCGACCAGCCCGAGTTCATCGAGGAGGGTCTTGATGGCGAATGCAACGTCGCGGGCCGCCTCGAAATCGTGGCCTTCGGTCGGGTCGAGATCGACCCGAAGCTCATCCGGGTGAGTCAGGTCATCTGCCCGGGCGTTCCAGGGGTTCAGGTCCAAACAGTTCATCTGCGCCATCCAGATAACGTCACTCTCGTCCGTGGGGGCGAACATCTGCCCGGGGCGCGCCGACGGAAAAGTGACATCAACCAGATTGCGGGCACCCTTGGGCCGCTTGACGAACAGCGGGCGTTCGGCAACGCCACCATTCCAACGCTTCAGCAGGCTGGGACGGTTCTGAACTCCCCGGAGGGCCCCGGATGCGCACATCAGGTAGTGCTCGACCACATCGAGTTTGGTCCAGCCTTTCTCCGGGAACATCACTTTGCCCGGGCTGGTGATCCGGATCGCCCGTCCGGCAACTTCGACACTGGTTTCCTCGGTTGCCATGGAGACCAGGATACGGAGTTGATCACCCAACGTGTCGCAGGCGCTCCTCGTCCCCCAGACCCCGGATTGCCTAGCCTGGTACCCATGACCCGCCATACGAAGATCATTGCGACCATGGGCCCGGCAATCACGTCCCCGGAGATGGTTGCAGCTCTGGTGGAAGCAGGGATGGACGTTGCTCGACTCAATTTCTCCCATGGCACACACGAGGACCACCGCCGCTACCTCGGCTGGGTGCGAGAGGCATCGTCAGTGGCGCATCGGCCGATCGCCGTACTGCAGGACATCCAGGGGCCGAAGATCCGGACCGGTACCTTTGCCGGTGGAAGTGTCGAACTAGGGGCCGGTGACGAGGTCCGGATTCATCAAGGCAACGGAATGGCGGGTCCCGGCAGGATCATGTGCGACTACGACTACCTACTCGAGGATGTTGCCGTCGGGGACTTGATCGTCCTGGCCGACGGGCTGTTGCGTCTCGAGGTTGTTTCCAAGGACGACGAGAGCTTGCTGGCTTCGGCCACGCAATCGGGCGTACTTACGGACCGCAAAGGAGTGGCGTTTCCGAATTCCAGGCTGCGTGTGGGAGCCATCACCGAGAAGGACCGGGTTGACCTCGATTTTGGCCGCCAACTCGGCGTCGACTTCGTTGCTGCCTCCTTCGTTCAGTCGGCCGCCGAGGTTCAGGAGGTGGCCCGGTTGGCGGGCGGATCGACGCCGATCATCGCCAAGATCGAGCTGGCCGCCGCCTACCAGAACCTCGACGCCATCCTGGAGGTTGCGCAAGGCGTTATGGTCGCCCGCGGTGACCTGGGCGTTCAGCTTCCGCTCGAGACCATTCCGGCCGTTCAGCGAGACATTCTCGCCAGGACCAACCGGGCCGGGTTGGTCTCGATCACGGCCACAGAGATGCTCGAGTCGATGATCGGTTCGATTCGGCCGACCAGGGCAGAAGTGACAGATGTCACCAACGCAGTGCTCAACGGCACAGACGCTGTCATGCTCAGCGGTGAAACGGCCATCGGGAAATACCCGGTACGCACGGTCGCGGCCATGCATACGATCTGCCGGGAGGCCGAGAAATCTCCTGCTTCCAGACAGGAAGCCAGCGCCGCATTCATGGCCCGGCATCCGACGTTTGCCTCTGCCACTGCCAAGGCTGCCGTCGAAGCGGCTTCCGACCTCGGATTGGGGACCATTGTGGCTTTCACGGAGTCGGGGAGTACAGCCTTGTTGCTTTCGAAGTACCGCCCGACCGCCCAGATCATGGCGTTCACACCAGAACAGCAGACTCTCAATCGTATGGCCCTGTACTGGGGAGTGATCCCGAATGCCTTCCTTCGCCTCGACCACACCGATGCCATGATTTCCGCGGCCGAGGCGGCGCTCGTCGGCTTGGAAACCTGCGCGGTCGGTGAAGGCGTGGTCATGGTGGCGGGAATACCGCCCAATCAGCAGGCATCCACCAACCTGATGAAGCTGCATATCGTCGGCGAGCCGAGTGGCGAAGCTCCTGTGGGGCGCTAGCTCATTGCTGCACTAAAGTCACCCGCACGGCAACACCCGGGAGCTTCACACGATGGGCCAAACGATCGAAGTCAAAAGCGTGGTGCTGGGCGACGTGGCCCTGTTCGACACCGACCGAAGTGTGACCGGCCAGGACGGTCATGGCTTCGACTCCATGGCCGCCGCCCGGACTGAGGAAACTACGGCTGCCCGTCTGGCCGCTGCTCTGTTTGCCGCCGAAGCGGGCATCGACCATGTGTTCGTGCTATCCAATCAGGTCACCGCCCGACGGATTGGTGGCTGGACCGAGCAGACCGCCGGTGAGGCCGCCGAAATCATTCGCGACTTCTTCATTTTCTACGAAGAGAACCGGGGGGTCGCGCCCACCGCCGACGGGGTCTAGCCGCCGGTTGTGGTCGTTGTTTCGGTTGATGTGGTTGTGCTGCCGGTGGTGGTTGTGGTCTCTTCTACCGGGCACTCTTCCACGTAGTCCGGGTGATCCTCCGGGAGCATGCAGGGATGAACCTGCACTTCTCGCGGCTGTGCCCGGTAGCGGACCGGCCATGTCTGTTCATCCGTCGTGCGGTCGGGATAGGTGATCGTGCGGGTCACCGTGACCGTCCACCCCTGTCGGCCGCCCTCGGTGACTTTCTCGTCCTCAGGGTCGAGTGTCGCGTTGGCGGTGTATTCGATGACGGGCTCGGTGTACGAGTAGCGACCCGACACCTCTCCCTCGACCACATATGCCGTGCCGTCGCCCTCTTCCGGCACGGTGAAGCGAGTGATCCCGCCGCTTTGCTCACCGATCACGACACGGCCGCCGTTGTTTCCGTAGAAGCTGACTGTGATGGACGTGTCGGTATGGGACGTACGGATGAGGATTGCCGACTCCCGGTTGTTGCGGAACTCCAGGTTGGGAACCGGCCAGGAGATCGTGGCTTCAATGCCCTCCGGATACCGCGAGAAGTAGTAGCTGTGGGCGGTGTGAGTGATGTCCTCATAGCCTCCCCAGAAGACCGCGTTGTAGAACGTGGTGGCAAACTGGCTGACGCCGCCCCCAACCGTGTCGACGATCTTGCCCCGGATGATGGTTCCCGCCGGCTTGAATCCCCGTTCCAGCGTCCGCTCCCCAACCAGAGTGTTGAGTGAGATCGCCTCACCGGGTTTCAGCAGCGTTCCGTCGACGACGTCGGCGAACAGTTGGATGTTGTCGACGCGGCTTTCACAACAGCCGTGATAGGTCGTGAATTGCGAGACCAGGTGCCTGATATCGAGCGCTTCGGCGTCCTCGGTGGTGAAGGCCGGCTCGGCCCCATCCTGAAAGGGCAGTTCTCCTTGTCGCGAAGAGCCCAGCGCCGCCCCTTCAAGCACGGCGGTTGTCAGCACCGGGTCGATGAGTGAACCGGGTTGGCCCGCTATCACCGAAACCGTGTTGTCGTCATTGATTTCAAACTGCGCATCTACGGGGGGTTGCTCCAGGTCGGGGCGCAGCGGCGAGATCATCGCTTCCACTTCGGCGGGATCGAATCCGACCTCGAGGGTCGCAACGGAGTTGGTGATCAACTCACTGGTGAGCGCTCCAGCCAGTTGGTCCACCGTGAACGTCACGGCAATCGGCGGGTCGAGACGGGAGAGCACGACCGGACCCGACAGCATCTTCTCAGCAGTTCGCAAGGCTTGATCAACGTCCTCATCGCTCAGTGCAGGCGCCGCCGAAGTGATTTCGAGGGATGGTGTTTCACGGTCCTCCCTGGCCAGAGACTCCAGGACGGTCGCGGCAGCCACGTCTACGGCAACCCGGCGACCCGCGCGCGGGTACTCGGCAACGGGGGTCACCCCGTCGACCGCGATAGATCCGTCGAAGGGAGGATCCGAGATGTGTTCCCTCGACCATTCGGCCGCTACGGCTTTGAAGGCCTCTTGGTCGAGGCCGACCGGCAACTCCAGGATCTCGTCCGAGAACAGATGGGTCCACCACCACCCAAATTGGTTGAAGAGAGACCCGGACCGACCTACGTCAAGAGCCGCTTGGGCGGCACCCGGCTCATCGACAAAGAAGCCGACCGTTTCCGGATCGAGCGTGAGGGTGGCTCCGTTGAGTTCGAACGTCGCAGGAGCGGTCACCAACCTGTCCTCGAGAGCCTGTAAGGCGCTGGTGGCGGCGTCCGTATCCATCCCGGAAAGGTCGACTTCACCGACGACCACGTTGCGGAGCACCGTGTCTTTGTGGAGTCCCCGGTCGATCCCAAATGCCCCGAAGACGAACACAACCAACGCCGCGATTGCGGCGAGCGCGTAAACAGAAAGGCGAAGGTTTCGTGACATGGTGATCTACAGGCCCGGCAGAGGGCCAGTGTAGCCGTTACCGGCCAAACGACTAACCGGCGGATACCATCCGACCGTGTTCGATTTCCCCCCGATCGCTCCAGGCGACCCCGTCCGGATCTCGGCATCGACATTCGTTGCCTTCCGGCAATGCCCGGACAATGCCCTCGCACGATTGCAGGGCGAATGGGGGCCGGAGAGCCGGGCGGCGTTCTCCGGTGGTCTCGCTCATCGCCTCTTTGCCCGCCATCTCGGCGGAGATCCGATCGAATCTCAGGACCTCGGCCAGGTGTGTCGCAGCGAAATCGGGGGTTCCAACCTGAATTTCAAACTGGGGACGCTTGGACTCAAGCCAAGCGAGCTCGGCAATGTGATCGAAGAGGTTGGAGCGATCTACGAACGATTCAAGAAGATGCCCGTCGACGGCTTCCTGGGTGCTGAGGTGGCGTTGATGGTGGAGCCGGCCCACAATGTCACGCTGGTCGGATCGGTCGATGCCGTATTCATCGACGACCAGGGGGTGCGTTTGGTTGATTGGAAGACCGGGGAGTTGGGGGAGGTCGTCGATCAGCTCCGTTTCTATGCGCTGCTGTGGGCGCTCGAGAAAGAAGAACTGCCCCGGATGGTCGAAGCGGTGTCGGTGCGGACCGGAGAGCGAATGACCGAGGTCCCCGACTGTGGCACTGTCGCGACCACTGCGACGCAGGTGGCGGACATGGTTGAGCAACTGCGTGCCGCCTGGGAGATGGGCCGGGGCATAGAACGGCGGGGCGGGCCGTGGTGCAAATTCTGCGGCATCCTCGAATCGTGTGCGGAAGGCCGGGCTGCGACCACACTCGGCGGGTGACCCTGGTGGCCGGTCTCAATCGTGGTCGCCCTCCTCGATCTTCGGATTGAGAATTCCATCATCACAGCGGGCTTCGAGCGCGGACTCGTGCTCATCTCCGGTTGCTTCGAACTTGATCTCGACTTTGGTGGGTCCGGCCGACTCGATCTCCACTCGATAACCCGGGTTGGGAGCGTAGGTGACGAGGGCGACATCGTCACCGGAGCATTGCACGGTGGCCCAACCCCCGGTGAGATAGTAGGTCTGTTCCTCATCGGCACTGGTCGGTGGTGTCGTGGTGGTAGCCGGGGAGGTCGTTGTCACCGGTTGGCTGGTTGAGGGGGTGGCGGTCGGGGCCGTTGTGGTCGGAGCGGCGCTGGTAGTCGTTGGGGATGTTTGGGATGAGGCCGGCGTCGATGTGGTTGGAGAAGCTGTCGTCGAAGCTGTGGTTTCCAAAGCCAGAGTTGTGGCCACTCTCGACGGGCGGTCCGTTACCTGGTCGCGCACCAGCGCCACCGCCTGCGAGGCCAGCAGGGTCGCCATTGCAGTGGCCGCCACCCAGGCGACTACGAGACCAAACCGGCGTTTGTTCATGGATCCAGTATGGATCACATCCGGCTGCAGAAGGCTTAAGCAAGGTTTAAGCCTTCGTTAAGAGCCGGGGTTCTGCGGGTCGATCAGCTCGTTCGGCGGTATCGTGAAGCGATGTCCGCCGTATTGATCATCGAAGACGAACAGAGAATCCGCGAGACGCTGGCCCGGCGGCTGGCCGACCGGGGCTACGACGTCGATTCATCTGCCACCGGCCTCGGCGGACTGGAAGCCGTCATTGCTCACGCTCCCGATGTGGTGATACTCGATCTGGGTTTGCCCGACGTTGACGGGCTCGAGGTCCTCAAGATGATCAGGGCGGTGAGTGCCGTCCCGGTCATCGTGGCGACGGCTCGTGACGACGAGACAGAGATCGTCAGAGTCCTCGACGCCGGAGCAGACGATTATGTGGTCAAGCCGTTCTCCAGCGAGCAACTCGAAGCCCGGATCCGGGCGGTGCTGCGGAGGGGCGGAGCCGACGACCAGGGTGGGTCTATCGACGTGGGGGAACTGTCCATCGATCCCCGGGCGCGGGAAGCGAAGCTGGCGGGCCGCGACCCTCGAACTGACCCGCAAGGAATTCGACCTGCTTTTCTACCTGGCCGAGCGAGTCGGCACGGTGGTCGGCAAACGGGAACTGCTTGCCGAGGTTTGGCGGCAACCCTACGGCGGCGCGGATAAGACGGTTGACGTTCATTTGTCATGGGTGCGCCGGAAGCTGGGTGAGTCGGCGGCCGAACCCGTCTACCTGCACACGGTGCGGGGGGTCGGGGTAAAACTGGCCGCTCCCACGTCGTGAGGCGCAGGCTCGCGCTGGTGTCGGCGGCTGTCACGGCAATGGTGGTGCTGGCCTTTGTCGTTCCGTTGGCAGGTCTGGTGCGGTCGCTGGCCCGGGACCGGGTCCTGGTGGTTGCAGAACGGGATGCGCAAACGCAGGCCCAAGCGCTGAGTGTTGTCCTCCCGGAGGCAGGCATTGATGGAGCCAGGGTCCTGGTCGGCTCGGGTGTGCTGCCAAACGACGCCAGGTTGTCGGTGGCGCTGCCCGACGGGACAATGCTGGGTGCCGATGCCTCGTTCGATGCCGGGTTTGTCAGAGCCTCGGGTGGTGAGGCGTTCCGGCAGGAAGTTGCCGGTGGTGAAGCGATATTCGTTCCCGTCTTCCTCCCGGATGAAACGTCCGCAGCCGTCGTCCGGGTCTTCGTGACCGACGAGGAGCTCACCCGCAACGTCGGTGCGTCGTGGGCCGTCCTGGCCGTGCTGGGGTTTGCTCTAGTAGCACTGGCTGCGCTGGTGGCCGATCGCTTGGCCCGGTCCATTGTGGAACCGGTTCAGGTCCTCTCGTCGGCGGCCCATCGCATGGGTGAGGGCGACCTCGACGTCCGGGTCGATCCTGCCGGGCCGCCCGAAGTGGTCGAGGTGGGCCTTGCCTTCAATCGCCTTGGATCGCGAATCCGGAGTCTTCTGGCGCAGGAGCGAGAATCTGTCGCCGATCTTTCCCACCGGCTTCGCACCCCGCTCACCGCGTTGCGACTCGACGCCGGAGCCGTACGTGATCCGGAGTTGGTCGCACGGCTGACGGAGGATCTCGATGACCTGGAACGGACCGTCGACCACATCATCCACGAGGCTCGGCGGCCGGTGCGCGAAGGCCCCGGGGTGGTCGCCGACGTTGCGGTAATTGTCCGGGACCGGCTCGGCTTCTGGGGCGCCCTTGCGGAGGATCAAGGTCGAAGATGGTCGAGCCACATCGAGCCGGGGCCGCTCCTCACCGGCGCCCACACCGGGGACATCGCCGCCGCCCTCGACGCTCTGCTCGGCAATGTGCTGGCCCATACCCCGGAAGGAACTTCCTACGCCGTCGACCTCAGCAGGAGTGGTGGGTACATCGTTCTCACTCTCGACGATCAGGGACCCGGCTTCTCAGATCCAGACGTCATCGAGCGGGGAGCGAGTTCTTCCGGTTCGACCGGCCTGGGACTCGACATCGTGCGACGTGCCGCCGAGGCGAGCGGCGGGGACCTGGCCATCAGCCAAGCAAAGGACGGTGGGGCCCGGGTAGTCGTTCGATTCGGATCGAACGAGGGCTAGCTCGCCTCCGAGCGGAGGTGTACAACCGCGGCGGAGGACGGTACTTCGGCGGAACGATCTATCTCGTGGCTGATCTCGTCGACCAGGAACAACAGCTCCGCGCGGATCTGCTCGAGTGAACCATGCACGTTCTCGATTGACGTCTTGATATCGGTGAGCGAACGGCGGTTGTTCGTGAACAGCTGGGCGAGTTGGCGGAGCCGCTGCATCCGATCCTGGACGAACCCGCGGTCTATGTCGGCGGTCTTGCGGTTGGAGCTCTTGTCCAGAATCATCTCGGCCAGTCTCACCGCCACGGCCAGCATGGTGCCATCGCCTTCATCGACGATCAGGATCCGTTCTCCGTATACACCGAGCGGCCCGACTTCCTTGGGGAAGGCATCTCGGGCCGATACGCAGATCGCAAAATCGGCGGAGCGGTTGGCCATTGCCCGGTCCAACTCTTCGAGAATCCCATCCTTGCCGGTCAAGTTGATGCGGGCCGTATTCTTCGCCTCGATTACGAGACGACGGCCGGAAGCCAACACGATGACGAAGTCGCCCACCAGCGTCTCGGCTCCCAGGTCGCCCTTGACGCTGTCCGGTTCGCTCAACGACGCACCCGGAACTTCGCATCGTCTCGCGCAGTGCTTCTTCGATCTCATCCTCGAAATCGAAGCCCTTGCGGGTACCGTGGGCGGACTCGGTTTGTTTGCCGCGCTCTTGCATCAGGAGATCGCGCAACTCCCCGAACCGTTCATCGATCGATCTGGAGAGGCGGGCGAGGGCGGATCCGTCGGCGTCAGGATCCAGCATGCCCCGCAATCGAGCTTCGAGCATTCCATCCGGACCAAGGAGCTCGTTGACTTGATTCAGGAACCGGGCTGTATGACTGTCCGTGAAGTCGGGGTTGAAGCTGCGTAGGAAACCGTCGCGCCACTGGGTGAATTCGTCGAGAGCTCGGCCGACCATGGAAGATCGAAGGTCCGGGTCGAAATGCTCACCAAACGACTGGCGGGCGGCGGCCAGGACCTGCTCGACCTGCACGCGGGCCTCCGTCGTGACCTCATCGACCGATCGACGCACACGAGCATCCACCTCGGCGATGTCGATTCCCAGGCCCATCGTCAGCAAACCGCGAGCGCCTACCTCGAGCACCCGCCGCACCATGTCGGCTTGCCGGTCTTCGGGTTGGGTGGCCAGCAGTTCTGCCAGGACTCCGTCGTCGACTGAGAGACCGTCGATCATGACTGCGGTTCCGGAGATGCCTATCTGTGCCATGAGGTCAATGTATCGGGAGGGTGTGACAGGTTTGGGTATTTGGCATGTGGGACAATCCACCCGCATGGCAACCGGCATAGCTCCATCTGCAGCACTCAGAGCTTCCCTCGAGGTTCTGGTCGAGGCGGTCGAGGCGACCTCGTTCGACCTCCCGGCAGCTCAGCAGCCGGTGCGGGAGGCGCTGCGCGTGGATCTGGCCTGGACGATTCGCGAGTACCTCATTCCCCGGTTGAGTGACCTCGAATCCCCGTTGCTGGCGGTGGTCATCGGATCAACCGGGAGCGGCAAGTCGACGCTGGTGAACTCGCTGGCGCAGCAACGGATTAGCGAACCGGGTGCTCTGCGGCCCACCACCCGCGTGCCGGTGGTGTGGACCCACCCGGACCATGCGCACCGTTATGAGGCAGGCTTCCTCACCGGCTATGGAACGGCGGTCGATGCCGCTCACCGATTGCGGATCGTCACGTCGAACCATCGCCTCCTGGAGGGAGTGACCGTGCTGGACGCACCCGACTTCGACTCTGTCGTCGAAGGCCACCGGGAAATGGTCGAGGATCTACTGGCGGTAGCGGACCTGACGGTATTCGTCACCTCCGCGCAGCGTTATGCCGACGCCGTGCCGTGGGAATTCCTCGAGCGCGCCCGCCGCCGAAGGCTGCCGATTCTGTTCGTCCTGAACCGGCTTCCACCCCATGGTGCAGACGAGGTGGTCGATGATTACCGCAGGCGCCTGGCGGAGAGACGCATCATTTCGGACGCTGAAGCTCCCACCATTTTGAGAATCCCCGAACAACCGATCCCGGCCGAGCATGGTGGCCTTCCTGCGAACTCTGTTGACTCGCTGCAGACGACGCTGGAAGCGATGTCGGATCCGGAGCGGCGCCGGCGGGTGGTGATTACGGCAACTCAGGGTTCCGTGCGCGACACGGTCGAGCGTGCGACCGACCTGGCGTCCGAAGTCGAAGCCGAGGTCCGCCAGGTCGACGCGCTGAGCCTGGCGGCTCGCCGAGCCTATCAAGCTCAGGCCGCCGAGATTGCCGAATCGCTCCGTGGTGGAACCCTCATTCGCGCCGAGGTGCTTCGCCGTTGGCAAGATTTCCTGGGCACCGGGGAGCTTCTGAAAGTGCTCACTGAGGGAGCGGGCCGGGTCCGGCGATGGGCAGCCAAGGTGTTCGGTGGGACCCGGAACATCGAGGAGATCAACGACGAAGCGGGTGACGAAATCGTGACGGCGGTGGTTCGCCGGGCCGATTTGGCCGCAGGCGGCACGGCAGCCGCCTGGGAACTCGACGACGCAGGCCGGGTTCTGCTGGCCACCGCAGACCGTCGATTGTGGCAGCACGACCCGGACACACCTGAGCGGGCCAGGATTGCGATCGAGGACTGGATTGCAGAGCTGAGCGAGTTGATCACCGAGGAGGGCGCGGGCAAGAAGCGATGGGCGCAGGTGGCCTCGTTCGGAGTCAACGCCACCGCGCTGGTCGTGCTCCTGGCCGTCTTTGCCCAGACCGGTGGTATCACCGGCGCGGAATTCGGCGTGGCAGCAGGTGCGGCGGCAGCCCAGCAGAAGCTCCTTGAGCACGTTTTTGGAGGGGCAGCCGCCCGGTCCCTCATCGAAGAGGCGCGCGGCCGGTTGGTAGCCGCCCTCGGCCGAGTTCTTGATGAGGATGAGCGCCGCTTCGGCGCGATCCTCGATCAGTATTCGGATGGGGAGAGCGGCGCCGAAGCCCTGCGCCGGGAGGCGGACACAGTGCAGGCGCGAGCGGGGGAGTTCTATGGCCGCTGATCTCGTCGAAGCTCTCGATGCACTCGATCTCGCCGTTGCCCGGGCAGGGGGACTCGTCGGTGACGAAGTCGTTCAGCCGTTTGCGGCCGTCGCGCTCAACGCACGGCGGCGCACCGGGTTTCTGGGCGAGACGGTCGTCATCGCACTGGGAGGGGGAACCGGGGTAGGGAAGTCCAGCCTGCTCAATGCGCTGGCGGGGACGGTGGTAGCCCCGGCCGGGGCCCTGCGACCGACAACCGACAAACCAATGGCCTGGATTCCCGAGACCCCCGAAACCGGCCTGGTGCGTTTGCTCGACGATCTTGGTATTGCGGATCGAATCGGCCAATCGAGTCATCCCCATCTGGCCATACTCGACTTGCCCGACTTCGACAGTGTGGTAGGCGAACATCGGGCGACCGTCGAGAGGCTGCTTCCCAGGGTGGACGCGATCCTCTGGGTCGTCGATCCTGAGAAGTACAACGACCGGACCATTCACAGCGATTATCTCCGTCCTCTGGCCGGTTATCAGGGCCAATTCGTATTTGCCCTCAATCAAATCGACCGCCTGGCCGACGGGGAACTGGCCACGGTGCTTGCGGATTTCGAGCAGACTCTGTGGCACGACGGGATCCCACAGCCGGTCATTTTTCCGCTTTCGGCGGCTCCGCCCGGTTCCTCTCCGTTCGGCCTCGAGCCACTACTCCAGTATCTCGATGAGAAGCTCGACGCCAAGCGGGTCGCATCGAGGAAGCTCATTGAGGATCTTCGTCGTGCCGGTCAGGGTTTGATTGAAGCAACCGGGATCATGCCGGGAGTCGGCCTGGAGTACGACCGGAAGTGGACCGAGGCATCGGAGAAGACGGTCAGGGTTCTGTCCGAAATGCTGGCCGGGCCACAGGTGTACGCCGTCGCCGAACGGGCGGGAATGAAGGTAGCCCGGCGGGTCGGCGGTGGACCGCTCGGGCGGATGGCCGCAACGGTCCGCCGCAGTCCGGTCGGGCGCGCGCTCGGCGCCGGACGCGAAGAAGAAGCCGTTGAGGAGGAAACCCGCAAATGGGAGGGCCGGGCAGGGTTAGAACGGGCGCTGGCCACCCTCGGAGAACTGGTGACCGAACTCTCGTTTATGGCTGGAGGCGCTTTCGGTGCTCGATTGCGAAGCGAGTTCGACGATGGCGATTTGCAGCGTCACGTGCGTGGCGCAATCGAAGGCACCGTGGCCAATGTGCGGGAGCCGGGGGTGCCGCAACCGGCCCGGTGGTGGTCAATTGCAGGGTTCTGGCAGTTGCTTTCGTTCCTGGCGGTGCTCGGCTGTGGTGTGTGGATCTGGGCCAGCCCGGATGCGCTGCAGCAGGGAACCTGGCCGTGGCCCCTCATCGTGGCGGCCGGTGTCATCGGGGTGTCCCGGGCCGTCGGCGCCCTCGTGCGTCGGAGTGGACGGCGCGCCGGCCGGGTTGTGGCAAATGCCTACCGGCTGACGGTTGAAGAGCAACTCGCGGCTCGAGCTGGCGCGAAGGGTCGGGGTGCCCATCCGGACCGTGGTGCGGGAGCGGGCCGAGTTGGAAGGGGCACTGGCCGAACTGGCCGTGAAGGTAACGCGCGCTGCGCGGAAGATCAGCTGAACCGGCGGGCTGATGGTTTCTCCGGTAGCCGTTGCTCGTTCAGTGTTTGCAGGGTCCAACGTTGGGCGAGCGAAGGGAACCCGGCGACGGCGCCAAAGCCACTGAAATCAAGACAATTCGACCTACTCTCTGTCGCATGCTCGACGTCATCAAGGATTTCTTGAACGACCCGGTTCGCCAAACCCAGCTGGCGCAGACCGCCGTCGTGCTGATCGGGACCGTCATTCTCTGGTGGCTGTTCATTCGGTTGGTCAATCGGGCAGTTGCCCGCATGGCGGTTGGCGACGACATCGAAGCGGCCGAGCGGAGACAGCGCACCGAGACCCTGTGGAAGGCCGGCCGAAGGGTTGCGGCCATAGTGTTTGCACTGATCTGGGTGCTGACGGTCATGAACATCTGGGACATACCCATCACCGCCTTTGTCGCCATCGGATCGGCAATCGGGGTAGCGATTGGCTTTGGGGCCCAGAGCTTGGTGAAGGACATCATTGCCGGCTTTTTCATCCTCGCCGAAGATCAGTTCGGGATCGGCGACGTTGTGCAGATCGCCGGTGCTACCGGGTCCGTGGTCGATATGCGATTGCGGGTGACGGTGTTGCGCGATCTCGACGGCAACGCCCACTATGTCCCCAACGGCGAGATTGCCGTCGCATCCAACTTCACGCAGAGTTACGCACAGGTGGTTATTGATGTCGGCATCGCCTATCACGAGAACGTCGACCGGGCGCTGGAGGTTTTCGGGGATGAGCTACGCGAGCTGGCAGGCGACCCGGATTGGGCGGATGTCGTAATCGAGGAACCGGTCGTCCTGGGCGTTCAGGAGCTCGGTGACTCCTCAGTCACAATTCGTGGTTATGTGAAGGTGGCGCCGGACAAGCGCTGGTTGGTGCGTCGCGAAATGTTCAGAAGGATCAAGAACCGATTCGATGCCGACTCCATCGAGATCCCGTTTCCCCAGCGCACCGTGCACGTTGCCAATGCCGAAGACCTGCGTTCATCCTCCCGGTAGCCAGTTTCCAGTCCCCAGTTCCAGTTCAAGTCCCATCGACATAGGTGGTATGCCGCTGCAGGCTGATGACTGACGACCGACGACTGATTACAGTGACCTTTCACGTGAGGTGAACATGGCCGAGTGGCGAGATTGGTCCTCCTGGCGCCAGGTCGGGGCGGCAGCGGTAGACGAGGTTGGGAGCGCCGCGACCGTTGGCACCGCCGCGGCCCGAGCGGTTGCCGAGCTGGCTCGCAACGTGGCCGATCACGCCCCGGAGGACTTTCCCGATCCGATCGGCGATGCGGTCGAGCTGTTGATCGAACGTCAGCCGGTCATGGCTCCGATAGCCAACCTCCGCAACGTTGTCTATCTCGCTTTGCCCGGTGGGCCGGAGGCGGTTGCCGGAGCAGCGACGGATCTGGCAGAACGGCTGGGAGCGTCCACCCGCCTGATCGGCAAAACCGGTGCAGAGCTCATCAGTCGAGGATCGACTGTTCTGATTCATTCGGCCTCCAGTTCAGTGCGGGCGGTCCTCGAGGAGGCGCAGCGGCTCGTCCCGTTCAACGTGTGCTGCACGGAAGCCATGCCGATCGGAGAGGGCATCGAGATGGCGGCCGACCTGACCGCCCTCGGTTTCGATGTGGAGTTGCTCGAAGACGATGTGGCGTTGGAACTGTTGCCGGGCATGGATCTGGTCATGGCCGGCGCCGACGCCATCGGGCCCGGATTCGCCATCAACAAGACCGGGACCGCCGCGTTGGCCCGTCGGGCGCGAGCGATTGGGGTCCCGTTCTACGTGGTTGCGGCTGCCGAGAAGGTGCTGCCCCCGCTGCTGTTCGAAAGGGCTGTTGGCCGGCTTCGCCCCGAGAGTCTGGCTGAGGTGATTTCACTCGATTGGTTCACCGCGGTCGTCTCGGATGCGGGGATTCTGGAGCCGGACGAAGCCGTTGAACTGGCAACCGGTCGGCCGGTTGCGGATCAACTGTTGTAGAGCTCGTCGATCTCGGTAGCGAACCGGAGGGTTGCTGCAGACGCGCCGCAGTTTGATCGTCGGCGTCAGTGTTTCGGGAGGGAAACCCGACGGTACGATGGCCCACCTCCTGATCCTTTCAGGTCTCGACAACCTGCGGTTCACGTCATCGACTGCTTTCTGGACGTGCTGCTCGAGGACGGCCGCCCCTGGCGGGCTATTGAGGTCCTCCCGGTTGTTGTGACGAGCCCACTCCGCCACCTCCTCAACCCCGAGGGCGAGCAGCGCCACCAGATACGGGCGGCCGTCGCCTGCGACGAGCGCTTCTTCGATGATCCGATGAGATGTGAGGCGCTTCTCTATCTCCTGGGGAGCAATGTTCTTTCCGCCCGCCGTGATAATGATGTCCTTCTTGCGATCAATGATCCGAAGCTTGCCGTCCGGACTCACCCGACCAACGTCGCCCGTATGCAGCCAGCCGTCTCCGTCGAGCGCCTCGGTGGTCCGGTCCGGCTGCTCGTAGTAACCGGCGAAGACACTCGGTCCTCGTACGAGGATTTCGCCGTCATCGGACAGCCGCAGTTCCAGGCCGTCGATCAGCCTTCCAACCGCTCCAGCCTGGAGATCATCGGGGGCTTGTACCGCAGAAACCGCCGTGGTCTCAGTCATTCCCCAACCCTCATGGAGCGGCAGTCCAAGAACCTGCCAGAAGTACTGGACCTCTGATCCCAGTGCGGCCGCGCCGGAGACGGCGTACCAGCAACGATCCAAACCGAGCCGGCGGAGGATCTGCCTTCCGATCACGCGTCCGGCGAGGTACCGGGCTGCTCGCTGGTGGGGCCAGATCCGGCGGCCCGCATCCCTGCGCTGCAAGGCGGCGATGGCGCTGTCGATCACACGATGCACGAACCGCCCGCGGCGGGGATCATCCTGGATTGCGCCAATCACCCTGGACCGCAGCTTCTCCCAGGTCCGGGGAACGCCGATCATCACGGTGGGTCGTGCCTCGATCAAGGCTTCGGCGAGGTTTCCTATGTCGGCGACGAAGTAGTACGTGGGCCGGACTGGATAGTCCGTGGCGATAAGGGCTGTCGTCACGATCCGCTCGAACACGTGGCTGAGGGGCAGGTACGAAACCAGGGTTTCTTCCGGATTCATACGGAGCCTCTCAACCGTTCTCTGGACGGTCCAGACTGCGTTGTGCTGGGTGAGCGTCGTTCCCTTCGGTGGTCCGGTGGTCCCCGACGTGTAGATAATTGAGTAGATGTCGTCCGGTCCCACCGTCTCGATCCGCTCGTCGAGGGCCGTGCGGTTCCTCGAGATCCTTCTCCTTCCGAGCGCCGCGACCTTCTCGAGCCCGATGACCGCGTCGTCCTGGTAGTCGCCCAGATGTCCTGCAATGAGATGGTCGATCCCCGGCAGATTGCACCGCCTGGCCTTTTCGAGCTGGTCGGCGTCGCCTGCGAAGTAGAAACGACTACCCGAATGACCCACCACATACTCGACCTGATTCTCAGCGAATGTCTGGTACAGAGGAACCGAGACCGCTCCAGCATGCTGGATCGCGTAGTCGAACGCGACCCAATCTGTGCAGTTGCTTCCGCTTATCGCCACCCGGTCGCCTCGACCGACTCCCAGTTCAATGAGCCCGGCGGCCAGTTCCTCGACCCGGGTGCGGATCTGTCCCCAGGTCATTGCTCGCCACGTTCCCCGGTGCATCTCAAACCATCCGGCCTCGTCGGGCCACTCGCGAGTTCGTTGCTGAAAACCGGCGACAATGGTCCCGGGTTGGACGGCGGTGGCCGCGACCAGTGGCACGGAGTACCGGCCGGCCGGTGACCTGTGGTCGCTACTCAACGGAGCAATAGCTCGCACCGCCCGGGGTGCCGAGGTGATGTCGACAGTGGTTACTTCGCCCAGCGACTCGCCATCCGCTTGCAGGAAACCCGGCGGATCGGCGGTGATAGTGAGCCGGCGAACGTCGTCCCACACCTGGACACCCTTCACCCGACCGAGATCACGACCGAGGGCGGCATGGAGGAGAATCGAGGGGACCCGACGGAGCGTGATCCGCTCGATGATCAGGACGGCCAGATGTTCGGGATGACGGCGGGTCACGGCCAGCGGCAAACGTCCAAAGTAGGTGTATGGAGCATGAATCTGCACGAGCACCGATACGGCGTCGGCGGTTCGCAAACCGCTGGTGACTCGCAGGTGGGGGCTTCGGCCTATGAACTTGTTGAGAACCACCGAGGCGGAGGTCCTCGCATAGTGGATTCCGCCAAAACGGTACTTCCGGTACGGCTCGAGATCGGCAACCTGGACGGCTTCGGCGTCGAGACCTACTCCGGTCGCGAACGTTGCGTACCGGATAGTCGTCGAAGCGCCCGTGGCGGCTTCCACCCTTGCGAGCGGTATCTCGATGGGAGGCTTGGCTTTTGCGAGGAATCGTGCGGCTGCGATGGGCTTGGCCGGCAGACCAAGGATGCGGGCCAGCACGTTGGTCGTGCCGGCCGGGATGATACCGAGGGCGGTTTCGCTGCCGGCGATACCGTTGACGACGTGATGCACGACCCCGTCTCCCCCCATTGCCACCACGACATCGATTCCGTCATGAGCCGCTTGCATGGCGAGGGATTCGACCTCGCCTGCGCCGGTCGGCCAGGCGGCTTCCACCCGGAATGACTTGCGGAGGATGGCTACCACCGTCCGATGGAGGCCGCCCGTAAACGCCGAAGCCGCAGGGTTGGCAATGAGGAGAAGCGTCTGCACAACGTGAGGTTAGGAGAACTCCCGGCGATGCACGGTGAACGCCGCTGCGTCGGAAGCGGTTGAGCAACCCCGGCCCTCAAGGAGTCCTCCGCAAGATGCCGATAGGAATAGCGTGACCAACGACCAGGGGCCGCTTCTTCTCGCCCGCACCCATGAAGATGGGGGCGCGGGCGCGTTGCTCGGTGCAGCCGCCGGTGAGGTGCTGGCCGCCGGGCAAGACCGTGTTTACGGGTTCCTCACGCAACACAACGTCCTCACTGCTTACCACCTTCTCCGGGCGGGAACCATCGATCCGAGTCGGCTCGGAGACGAACTCGCTTCGCTGGCTTTCCCCGAACAGGGTTTCGACGTGTATCGGGCTGCACCCCCATGGTTCCGCGCCTGGTTGGAAGAACATCGGCGGGGATCGCAAGCGCCCATGCCGTTCGGGAACGCAGGCGCGGCCGCACGCATGGTTCCGATCGGGGTCTGGTTCCGAAAGGATCCCGCCGCCCTCGTCGAAGAAGCAATTCGCGCCGCCATGGTCACCCACAACCAGCAGGGGGCAGTGGTCGCAGCCTGCACAATGGCCGGCGCAGTTGCCGGAGCGGCCTTTGGTCAATCAGGCCGCGACCTGGTCTTCGGAACAGCGGAGGTGGCGAAACGAGCGGAGGTGAGGATCATCGACGTTCGCGGGATCGTTGCTTCGCCTGCCGGCAGTCCACCGCTTTCCTTGCTTTTGCGTCACGCCGCCCAGTTAGTCGGTGAGCCTTCCCGGGAAGTGTGCGAACAGGTCAAGTCCTGGACACCCGACGCCCCGGCCGTCGCCGCCGTTGCAACTGCGATCGTCCTCGGGGCGCCGATTCTGGAACGCCCCTCGGTCGGGGTGCGTGATGCGCTGGCGGTCGATTCGGAACCCCGCTCTGTTGCCGTCATGGCCGGGGCAATCGTCGGCGCTCGAGTCGGTCCCCACCGATGGCCCTGGCAGATAGTCAATGATCTCTGGTTTGCCGAACTCGGGCGGCGAGTGGCCAGAACCGACGGCCGGCACGAGGACCTGCCCGATCCTTATGCAGTTGAGGAGGTGCTCACGTTTGCCGGTCGCCCGGCCGAGGCGGCCTCCCCGCAGAGTGGCTGAATTAGCGTCACCGGTCGCCGCTTACTCCTTGAACGAATCGAGGTCGGCAGTAGTCCATTGACGCGGGTGATCGCTTACCTTCTGAAGAATGATGCGGCCGGCGAGGAAGAACAGGAGCAGGCTGCCGATGGCGGTCACTCTGCCGAGCCCGAGACCGTCGGCGATCAGCGCCCACACGAGCGGCCCGAACAGGGTGGCGAACCGTCCCACGACCGCATAGAGGCCGTAGAACTCGCCCAGGTGGCGAGGCGGGGAGATCCGGGTCATGTACACGCGATCCGTGGCTGCGGTCGCCCCCAGGCCGGCACCACCGATTGCTCCGATCATCCAGCCGAATTGCGTGGCCCCCGTCACGCCGACCACCACGGCGAGCACGATGCCTGTCATCCACAGATACAGCGCCCCGTGCAGCGTCTTGCGAGGGCCGATCACATCGGTCAATCTCCCCGCTGTGAGCGCGCCGATCAAGGCCGTGATGATCCCGACGATGGCCAGCATGTCGGTCTGTCGATCGGTGAAGCCCATTTCGGTCTTGGCGAAGATGGCCACGAAGATGAAGACCGTATTCATGGCGTCGGTGTAGAAGAAGCGCGCTGACGAGAAACCGGGTAACTCCCTCGTATTGTCGAGTTTGACGCCACGCCAGGATCATCCTTTTCAATGTTTGTGATGCCGCAGGCGGAGCCCCGTCGAGCACTCTCCTGGGGCGTTCCTTGATGAAGACGAACGCCGGAACCGCAAACAGGAAGAAGAGGGCAGCCTGGGTGCGGAACAGCACGGCATAGCCGTAGGGCTCCAACAGCAGCAATCCGGTCCCCACTGCTATGAAAGAACCGATATAGCCGACGGCGACACCGAGGCCCGAGATGCGGCCTCTTGTTTCGGTTGTGCTGACGTCCGGCAGCATGGCGTCGTAGGCGATGCTGCCGAGGTTCAATCCGATTTGCCCGACCACGAAGGCCGCCAGCGAGGCGACCACGCCGAACGAAGCGAGCATTGCAGTAGCCGCAACCGTGAACAGCGTGGCGACGATCAAGTAGGGCCGGCGACGACCGTAGTGGTCGGATCGCGCCCCCATCCACGGTGCTGTGACGATTACGACGATCATCGCGATATTCACAGCCAGGCTCACGTGCCAGTCGCGGCCTCCCTGATCTTCGACCACCCACACGCCGAAATAGCGACTGGTGACACCCAGGACAAAGATCGTGTTGGCCAGGTCGTACAGGACCCACGAGGCGACACTGAGCCGCGTTGGTGTCCAGTCCGATGGTGTAGTCACAGGGGGACTGTACTGAACAGTTGTCGCACGGTCTGAACTCCAGTGATGAATCGGCCGGTCGCTGCAGGGTGACAGGCGTCGAGGTCGGCCCGGTGGCTCAGACGCCGCCCTACTGCCAGTCGACCTCAAACAGGGGCATCGGATCGGGGAAGCCCTTCAAACCGATGGCACCCTGCCCGATGAAGTGGATGCCCTTACCGAGGGCCAGATCCTTCACCGTCCCGGCCGCCAGGGTCTGGCCGCCTCGAGCGTGGGCACAGATTCGAGCAGCCAGGTTCACGGAAGCACCGAACAGATCCTTGCTGTCCTCGACAGGTTCGCCGGCGCTCAAACCGATCTTGATGGCAAGATGCGGTGCCGGGCCGGGGTCGTCGGCGCAGCTGCGTTGAATAGCGACGGTGGCCTGTACCGCCTTGGTGACTGAAACGAAACTGGCGAAGAGCCCGTCGCCCGTGTGTTTGACCTCGTGACCGTCGAAGCGGTCGAGGGCGCTGCGAACGATGTCGTTATGGCGGCCGATCAGCTCAACCGCAGTCGCGTCGCCATGACTGGTGCTGATATCGGTCGAACCTTCGATGTCGGTGAACATGATCGCTCGCAGGCCTGTGTCGGGTCGTCCTTCGACGATTACCCGGTCGTCGGGGTCTGTGGCGGTGGCACCCATGAACTGGGAGAGCGTGGGGGCCTGGACCTCGATGACCTCGTGGGGCATGAGCCCGTGGGCGGCTTTGTGGCAGGCGACCAGGGACTCAACGTCTGGCGATTCGGCAAGGCAAAATGCTTTTCCCTCTGGGTCCGAGAACCAGTAACTCAAGAACCGGACCCCGTATTCGCTCTGGACCTCGAGGTCGTGTCTATGCGCTTCTGCTACGTCGTCAGGGGTGGCATCGCCGAGACCCGGGTGAACGTCCATGTAGATAGGCACGTAGAGATCATAGGGAATCGGTGCCTATCCGTGGCGGTGGCCCTTCAGGTCAGGTGCTCCGGCTCGACCGGAGCGCGATCAGGGATGAGGCAAACAGCAAGACACCAACGGTGAGGATGCCCCAAACGTAGGCCTCTGAGATGAAGCCCGACCGGTACGGTTCGGCGCTCACGACGGAAGGCAGCTGGGCCACGCCGGCGGCGACCGGCCAGAAAAGGCCAACACCCAGATGCGCAAGGATGCCGCGGCGCTCGCCGCGGCCCAGCCAGTAGAGGCCTGCGGCTTGTCCTGCCAATACTGCCGAAACTACGAGAGAGAGAACGGCGGCGGGGACACCCGCCTCGGCCGGTTCACCGGTTGCGAAGTCCTCCAAGGTATGAGGTACGGCGAAGAACAACAAGAGTATCGAGAGCAACACGATCCTCTGGATTGGCGCCGGCATCCTTTCGATCATGCGGTTCGTTCCTTGCGAGCCGGGACACCTGGGTTAGAACGTTACTGCTACCGAGATCAATTCCTCGCGCCCCAGGAGACCGGCGGTTGCCTGGATGGCGCGATCGGACTCGGCGAGCGGGAATTCATGAGACACCATCTGATCCAGCCGGGGGTCGACGGGGAGCTGACGGGTCGCCCAGTGATATCCGGCCGAGCCGGCTCCGAAGGCGCCGAGGATTTTGAGCTCTTTGATGGTGATGATGTCGGTGAACAACTGATTCACAGCGTTGGTGCCCTTGGTCGAAGCGAGGACAACCTTCCCGCCTGCTCGTACCAGGTCGAGCGACATGTGGAGGGCTTCGGGGTCATTGCTCGTCACATCGACAACGATGTCCGGACGGGTACCCAGGCTGTTGGCCACGGCGCTGGCCACATCCTCCGCCTCGGCATTTGCCACCATGTCGGCGCCAAGCCGTTTGGCGAGTTCCAGACGATCGGTGTCATGATCGAGACCGGTCACGCCCACCCATCCGGCCCCCGCCGACTTTGCCGCCAGCAAGGCAGACAGGCCGCGCGGCCCTGGACCCATGACCAGCACATTGTCGCCGGGTCCGAGATCGGGAAGCTCAACTGCCCAGGTGAATCCGGCGGCCAGGGGATGGGCAAACGTACCGACAACCGCCGGGATGTCGTCGCTGACGGCATGAAGCCGGACCCCGGGATCCAGGTAGACATACTCGGCGAGCCCGCCCCACAGGGCCGGGTATTCGGTCGAGGGAAGCCGCCCGTAGGCGTTGACGGGACTGCGGAAACTGCAACTGTGGAGCCGGTTCAGGCAGCGCCGGCAGGCTCCACAGCGAATGGACGATTCCACGATCACCCGGGTCCCGATCGGAAACTCGATACTGTCGTCGGCGATGTGGGCGATGCGCCCGACTATCTCGTGGCCGGGAATTAGCGGGTACTTGGTGATGCGACTCGTCCCCAGCCACAGCTGGACGTCGATCCCGGTCAGGCCGGTTGCTTCGACCGCCAACCACCCGCCGACTTCGACATCGACCAGAGGAAAACTAGTGGCGGTCATGCTGCGCGGCTCAACCAGCAACATGGCTTGTGCTCGTGAACCGGTCGTCAATCCCATCGTGCCGGGATGATAAACCCTGCAGAGTCCGTCCTAGACGGCACCCAGCAATCGAGCGAGGCGGCTGAGCCCTTCGACCAGGTCGTCGTCACCGAGCGCATAAGAGAATCGACCGTATCCGGGAGCACCAAATGCCTCGCCCGGGACGAAGGCCACCCCTGCTTCATCGAGGACCACTTCGGCCAGTTCCAGGCTGCTGGCCGGAGTCCTGCCGGCCAGTTCCCGCCCGAGAACTCCCGCGAATGAGGGGAAGGCATAAAACGCACCTTGCGGTTCCAACAACGAGACGCCGGGGATGGTGCCGAACAGGCCGGTCATGGTCTTCCGGCGCCGGTCGAAAGCCGCCCGCATGTCGTGAGCGGCATCCAGGTCTCCCGAGACGGCGGCCAGAGCTGCGGCCTGGGCGATATTGCACACGTTGGACGTTGCATGAGATTGAAGGTTGGTGGCTGCCTTGATCACGTCGGCCGGCCCGATCATCCATCCCACCCGCCAACCGGTCATCGCATACGTCTTGGCTACCCCATTCACCACAACGCACCGATCGGCTATCTCCGGAACCGCAGCCGGCATCGAGGTGAACTCGTTGGTGCCGTATACGAGATGCTCGTAGATCTCGTCGGTTATCACCCAGATGTCGTTGGCGGCTGCCCAGCGGCCCAGGGCAACCACCTCGTCGGGTGGATACACCGCTCCGGTGGGATTCGATGGTGATACGAAAAGCAGTGCTTTGGTCCGGGGAGTTCTGGCTGCCTCCAGTTGCTCGAGAGTTGCCCGAAAACCCGTCGTTTCGTCGGTCGGGACGAAGACCGGCACCCCACCCGCCAGGGCAATCGCCTCTGGATAGGTGACCCAGTACGGGGCCGGCAGCAAGACTTCATCGCCCGGATCGATAAGGGTGGCCAGGCTGCTGTACACGGCATGTTTGCCGCCGTTGGTGATCAGCACCTGCGATAGTTCGACCTCGTAGCCGGAATCACGGGCAGTCTTGGCGGCGACGGCCTCGCGAAGTTCTGGCAGTCCGGCGGCGGGAGTGTATTTGTGGTTGCGGGGAACGCGGCACGCGGCCTCTGCGGCTTCGACGATGTGGGGCGGCGTGGGGAAGTCGGGTTCCCCCGCTCCGAAGCCGATGACGTCGATTCCTTCGGCCCGCATTGCTTTCGCCTTTGAGGTGATGGCGAGGGTCGCCGACTCGGCAATCGATCCAATCCGTTGTGAGATCCTGCTCATGTTTCTTCCTCGGGTCGAGCTCCTTGGTACCGTGACCGGCGACAGAACGATAGCGAGTGATATGACGGCCCCGGTTCCCGATATCAGAATCCCGGAAAAGCTCCTCCCGGCCGACGGCCGGTTCGGGTCGGGTCCTGCCAAGGTGAGAGACGAAGCCGTGGCCGCCCTGGCGACCCGGGCACGCACGTTCCTCGGAACGAGCCACCGGCGCCCGGCCGTCAAGGATGTTGTCCGTAACGTGCAGGACGGCCTGGCCGACCTCTACGGGCTGCCTCCTGGATACGAGGTGGTGCTCGGTAATGGGGGGGCAACCGCCTTCTGGGACGCAGCCGCCCTCGGGCTCATCGAACGGAAGAGCCAGCATCTCTCCTTCGGAGTCTTTTCGGCCAAGTTTGCCGCCGTGGTGGCAGCGGCCCCCTACCTGGACACCCCCCACACGATCGCGTCGAAATATGGCACGCATCCGCAGCCCGTGGCCTCTCACGACGTAGACGCCTACGCCTTGACCCATAACGAGACCACCACGGGTGTAAGCATGCAGATACACCGCCCCGATGCAGATGGGCTGGTGCTGGTAGATGCGACTTCGGCGGCGGGCGCCTTGCGGGTCGATCCAGGGGAGTTCGACGTCTACTACTTCAGTCCCCAGAAGGCCTTTGGGTCCGACGGGGGTCTGTGGGTGGCCTTGTGTTCCGGGGCCGCGATCGAGCGCATTGGCAGCATTGCCTCCACAGACCGCCACATCCCGGCTTTTCTCGATCTCCGGCTGGCGCTGGAGAACTCGCGCCTGTTCCAGACCTACAACACGCCCGCCCTCGCCACCCTCTTTCTCCTTGCGGACCAGATCGAATGGATCAGGACGATGGGGGGTCTCGAATGGGCAGCCGGCTGCTGCGACCGCAACTCCGCAATCCTCTACGAGTGGGCCGAGCGGTCGGCGTTTGCCGTCCCGTTTGTTGCTGCGCCGGGTGAGCGGTCACCGGTGACCGCCACCATCGATTTCGACGCGGTGGTTCCGGCTGCTGAAGTGGCGGCGGTCCTACGCAGCAACGGAATTCTCGATACCGAGTCGTACCGCAAGCTCGGTCGCAACCAGCTCCGCATTGGCTTATGGCCGGCCGTTGAATCTGCCGACGTCGAAGCCCTCACGCACTCGATCGACTACGTGGTCGAGCGGCTCTAGGACAGGTACCGGGACGCCGACGGTTCCATTGAGCGCTGCAGGATGGACCAGTTGGAGAAAGCGGCCCACGCATTCAGCTCCGATCCGTTTCAATCGGGGGTAGATGGCCCGGTTGAGGACGCTGGTTTCGGTAGTGAAGCTCGCATGACCCCAGGTCGCGGCCGCCGTCAGTACTTGTTTGAGAAGGGCTGCAGCAATGACTGTATTTCGGTAGTGGCGAACCACGCCGATGAGCCCGAAGCGCGGGCCCTCCGGGTTCCTCCACATTCTCGCCAATCGTTGATGACGGTACCGCCGGGTTTTCATTTCCTCGTTCGATTTGAGTATCTGCTGGCCGCACCGTTGCCCATGGTGAGAACCCAGAACTCAGAACTCAGATGCTCACGTCGATGAGAGTGGAGGATGGTCGAAAGTCCGCCCGGTTGCGGGAGGAGAGGACGGTCAGCGGATGAGCGACAATCACTATCTCTCCTTCGCGCAGCGTCGTGCGGAGCGCCACGTCCGCTACCCGGGCCGTGGTCCACACTCGCGACCCCATGACGGCCGCCACCGGCAGGAGGACCGCGTCGGCTTCTTCCGGTGGTGCTACGTCAACCATCAACCCGAGGTACGCGAGACCCCGAGCGATAGCCCGTCGGTCTGTGAACAGCGTGGCTTTAGTTCCCCCGAGATCTCGGGCAGCTTCCAGAACCGCCAGGGTTGTCTCGCCGAGTGATACCACCCCCAGGGCGGTGCAATGGGCTACCCGCAGACCGATTCCAGCCGCCCAGGTGCGGTCGTCCAGCTGTTCGAGAATCTGGAGAAGGGACGACCGCCCCTGCTCAGGTTGGTGATCGAGGATTGTTTCCGTTACCGCGAGGAGGAACGGGCTGTCGGCCCGGCGGCGCCTGAGATCGGAAACCGCTTCGACTATTTCGGCCTCCTGCCAGGCGCCGTCGAGCATCTCCAGGATGGTGTGCGCGGCGGTCCGGGCCGACGTGCCCGGGTCACCCCACGTGTCGCGGGCCACGGCGTGCAGGCGGTCGAGCGGACTGTCGGGCATACCGATGTCCAAGCTATCGGTTCCGGGACGGCAACGCGGCCGGTGGACCGTCCGGAGATGTGCCGGGTATCGAACCGCGCTTAGTTCGCGATAGGCAGCCCGGGAGGCCGCAATGATCCCGAGTGTTTCCTCGAGGTCGTGCCATCCAAGCGCCGCCGTTTTCTTCTCCTCGAGGTCCTTGTACACGGTGAAGAAGTGTTCGATCTCCTTGAGCATGTGGCTGGGGACATCGTCGAGCGCCTTGATATCGGCCCATACGGGTTCGCCGACCGGTACCCCGATGACTTTGTGATCCGGATGGCCCTGATCCTCCATGAGGAAGAGACCGATTGGTCTGATCCTGATATGGCACCCCGGGAAGGTGGGTTCAGACACCAACGCCAGAGCGTCGAGCGGGTCGCCGTCCTCGGCCAGGGTGTCGGGGATATAGCCGTAGTCGGCCGGGTAGCGGGTGGCGGTGAACAACATCCGGTCGAGGAAGATGTTCCCCGATTCGTGATCTACCTCGTATTTGTTGCGGCTGCCCTTGGGAATCTCGACGATCATGGTGATTGGTTCGCTGGTCACACGGCTCCTCACTGCTGCCCGTCAGGCTACCGTCGCGATCGCCCGGAGAATCCCGATAGGCTCCTGAGCAGACGATCACCTCGAGGAGGCCACCATGTTCCAGCCCTTCGTCAATGAGCCGTACTCGGACTTCACGGTCCCTGCCAACGAGGCTGCCTACCGCGTGGCCCTGGCCGGAGTTCGGGAGCAACTCGGGGCTCATTATCCGCTCGTCGTCGGCGGGGAGTCCATCGAGACGAAACGAAAAATCGAAAGCGTGAACCCCGGTCGACCGTCGGAAGTGGTGGGATCAGCCGCCGGCGCCGACGCCGAACTGGCGGAGCGGTCCATCGAGATGGCCTGGTCGGCATTTGCCGGGTGGTCGCAACGATCCGCCGAGGATCGGGGCCGGCATCTGGTCAAGCTGGCTGCCCTCATGCGAGACCAGAAGTACGAGCTTTCCGCCTGGGAAACCATCGAGGCATCCAAGAATTGGCTCGAAGCAGAAGCCGATGTTGCTGAAGCCATCGACTTTGTCGAGTACTACGCCCGCCAGGCCGTCAAGCTGGCTCAACCGATCGACGTGGTTGCCTACCCCGGCGAGGAGAACGAGTCCCACCTCATTCCCATCGGCGCCGGTGTCGTCATCCCTCCATGGAACTTCCCGCTCGCCATCCTGGCGGGCATGGCCATCGGACCGGTTGCGGCAGGCAACACGGTCGTTGTGAAGCCGGCATCGACTACTCCGATCATTGCCGCCAAGTTCATGGAACTCGTCCAGGCGGCCGGGTTCCCACCCGGGGTCATCAACTACCTTCCGGGGGCAGGCAGTGAGATCGGCGACGTGCTGGTCGACCACCCGCGTACCCGGTTCGTAAACTTCACCGGCTCGAAAGAAGTGGGCTTGCGGATCGCCGAGCGGTCGGCCCATGTGCAACCCGGGCAGCTGTGGCTGAAAAGGGCGTTTATGGAGATGGGCGGCAAGGACGCCCAGATTGTCGACGAAACCGCCGATCTGGCCGGCGCCGCCCGGGCGGCCGTCGCCGGCGCCTTCGGTTTCCAGGGCCAGAAATGCTCAGCCTGTTCCCGCCTGATCGTGGTCGAGGACGTCTACGACGAAGTTCTCGACGCGGTTGTCGGGTATACGAGCGAGCTATCGATTGGCCCGGCCGAGGACAACTTCAACGTCAATGCGGTGATCAGCGGTGGTCAGCAACGATCGATTCTCGAGGAGATCGAAAAGGGCCGGGCCACCGCCAAGCTGGTTGCGGGCGGTGAGTCCGTAGACCTCGACGGAGGTTTCTATATCCAGCCAACCGTATTCGCCGAGGTCGAGCCCGATGCCCGTCTTGCCCAGCACGAGATCTTTGGTCCGGTGCTATCGGTTATCCGGGCGTCTGACTTCGATCATGCGCTGCAGATCGCCAACAGCACAGAGTATGCATTGACGGGTGGGCTGTTCAGCTCGAGCCGCGATCGCATCGAGCGGGTGCGGCGAGAATTCTCGGTCGGGAACCTCTACATCAACCGCAAGATCACGGGAGCCCTCGTCGGAGTGCAACCGTTCGGGGGCTTTCGCATGTCCGGATCGAACGCCAAAGCAGGCGGACCGGACTATCTGCGCCTCTTCATGGAAATGAAGACGGTCGCCGAGCGTTGGGTGGACTAAGCATCTCCGACAGCGGCATGAGAAAGGGGGACGCACCAGAAGTGCGTCCCCCTCGAATAGAAACTGTGGCTACTGGCCTTCGACTTTGTCCTGAGCCTGCTCGACGGCGCCTTCGGCCGCGTCCTTGACCTCGGCAGCCTTTTCGGTGGCGCCGGCTACGGCCTCATCACCCTGGCCGCGCACGTCGTCGATCTTGTCGCCGACGAAGTCCTTCGCCTTGTCGAAGCTGTCTCCGGCAGCCTCGCCAATGTCCTCGGCCACATCCTTGACCTTGTCGAACGCTTCGCCGCCCATTGTCTTGGCCTTGTCGACCATAGGTGCGGCCTTTTCGGAGAGCTCCGTCGCCTCCGCTTTGGCTTTGCCAAACCAGCCCTTCACCGTGTCCATGAAACCCATCTGTCCACTCCTCTTACGTAGGGTTTTCGATATCGAGTCCATCATAGAGATCGCGGAACGGTGCCGGATCTCTGCCGAACGGATTGTTCAATAATCGAAGGTGGCTGCGGTCTTCCCTGCCGTGTCCAAGAGCAATGCCGAATCGCCGCTGTTGCCCCATACCGGGCCCTCGGCGCACCAATACTTGCGGCCGGGATCGTCCACCCCGCACCCTGTGAACACCGTGAGATCAGCCCCAGGACCCAGGTACGAGCCGACCGGGAACAGATATCTGTGAACCGAGGAAGCATCTCGTAGTGTCCAACCTGAGACATCAATCTCCGAGTCGCCGTTGTTGACGATTACTACCCACTCCCCGTTCAGGTTCTCTTCGTCCGGCCCCGAAGGATTGGGCTCTATCTCGACAATTGACATGCTTGCCGCCGAGGCGGAGGCGCACGTGTCCGGCGACCACATCCCCCGCTGGTCGTCCCTGGCCTCCTGGGAGGCATCGTCAATCCGATCCTGTAGCGCCGTGTTTGGCTCGAAGGCTCGCGCCAGGACAAAACCGCGCCGGGCCAATTCCTCGTTGACGAGGGTCCCGTCGAGGTAGACATAGCCCAGAAGACGGCCGTACTGGTCGCGAGATTCCACATCGGTGGCAATTTCAACCTGTGCGTCGTCGACCATCTCCCGGAGGCCGGCGGCGGACTGGGGTCCGAAGCACTCGTCGCGCTCGGGCGCGTTGATTCCGATCAAGCGGACCCGTTCCTCGCGGCCGCCGATGTCGATCAGCAGCGAGTCGCCGTCCTGGACATCGATGACCAGCGCCTGCATACCCGGCGGAGTCGACGTTGTCACGGCTGGCTGGCTGCAGGCCACCGCTCCGACGGCAATAATCAAGGCTGGTACGAACGGTTTCATCGGGACCGTATGGTACGGGACGGCTGCGACGCGCAATCAACGGAGGCGGATCATGCAATTCATGGAAGTTCGGGGCACCACGCTCGCCTATCAATCAAAGGGAGACGGCGACCCAGCAATGTTCCTGCATGGATTTCCGCTCGATCACCGATTGTGGCTCGATCAACTCGATTCGCTCAGCGATCTCCGGCACAACGTGGCGCCGGACCTGCGCGGATCCGGTAGCTCGGACCCGCTCGTTTCCGGGCTGCTGGCCATGGAGGAAATAGCCGATGACGTCGCGGAGCTCATTGCAGGGCTCGGTCACCAATCTGCGGATGTCGTTTCTCTGTCGATGGGCGGTTATGCCGCACTGGCCCTCTGGGAGCGTCACCCGGAACGGATTCGCAGTCTGGTCCTGATGGACACCCGTTCCGGAGCGGACTCCGAAGCCGGGCGGGCAGGCCGGCGGGAGACCGCCGAGCGAGTGGCAGAGGAGGGCTCCGGCTTCCTGACGGTCAATCTGATGAAAACCCTGTTGGCGCCCGGCGCCAGCCTGACCGCCCGGATCCGGTTGCGAAGCATGATCGAGGCAACCGCAGTTGAGACGATCGCAGCCCATCTCGAAGGCATGGCGCGTCGGGCCGATCGGACCGACCTCCTATCGTCGATCACCGTGCCGACCCTGGTAATGGTCGGTGAGGACGACGGACTCACGCCTCCCGACGTGGCCGAGCATATGGCGAATCTGATCCCCGCCGCCGAGCTGGTCGTCATTCCGGGGGCCGGACACCTTACGCCGATCGAGAAACCGGAGGCCGTGAACAAAGCCCTCAGGGAGTTTTGGGAGAAGCTCTAGCTCTTCGCCTTCTCGCCGGTTTTACGGGCCGCAATGTGAACGGGATCCCACACCCCGGAAAACGGTGGTGAATAGGACAGATCGGTCCAGGCCAGCTCGTTGGCCGGCAGGTCGGACCACATGGCGGTAGCGAACACGTCGATGCGCTTCCCGGCCCCCGGGCCGCCGACGATCTGCGCGCCCAGCAAACGGGCGCTGCCCTTTTCGGCGATCGCCTTGACCGTCATCGGGCTCGAACCCGGCCAGTAATGAGCTGCAGTAGTGCTGTTGACTGTGGCCGCGACCGCCTCGAGCCCGGCCTCGGCCGCCTGGAACTCGGTCAACCCGGTGCTGGAGATCTCCAGGTCGCCGACCTTGGTGATGGCGGTCCCGAGCACACCCGGGAAGGCGGCGTCGCCGCCGCCGAGGTTGATCCCGGCTATCCGTCCTGCCTTGTTTGCAACGGTGCCCAGATGCAGGTTGACGGGGCGTCCCGAGATCCGATGGTGGGCCTCGGCGCAATCTCCGGCGGACCAGACCCCATCGATCCCGGTTCGCTGGTGGTCATCGACGGCGACCGCCCCGGTGGGTCCGAGGGGGATCCCGGCGTCCTTGGCGAGGTCAATCTGCGGTCGACTCCCGAGCGCCAGCACCACCAGATCGGCCGGGAAGCTCCGGTCGTCACATCCGACCCCCGCCACAGTTCCTCCGGACCCGGCCAGGCATTCGACTTTGAATCCGGTCTCGACGTGAATACCCATCGATCGCATGTGTTCGGACACGAGGTCGGCCATATCTGGATCGAGGGTCCGTTCCAGAACGGTCGGCATCATGGTGACGACGGTTGTCTCGATTCCCACGTGGTCGAAGGCTTCCGCCAGCTCTATCCCGATATAGCCACCACCGACGACGACGGCCCGTTCGACTCCGGATGTGACCAGTGCCCGCAACCGGGCGGCATCGTCGAGCGTCCGCAGCATGTGGACGCCTTCCAGGTCCATTCCCTCAATGGGCGGGCGGATGGCGGTTGCCCCGGTTGCGTAGAGCAATTGGTCGAAGCCCACCTCTTCGTCGCCACCCGGGTGACGGACGGTCACGTGGCGAGCTTCGAGGTCGATCGCGATGACTTGATGGTGGATGCGGGCGTCGATGCCCCGGGCTTGAAACTGTTCGGGGGTGCGGACCTGCAGGTCGGAGAATTCTTCAACCCAGCCGCCTACGAAGTAGGGCTCGCCACACGCCGAGAAACTCACGTACCCGGATTGCTCAAAAACGATGATCTCGAGATCGTCGCCCTTGCGCATTCGGCGCGCCTGGCTTGCCGCGGTCATTCCCGCCGCGTCGCCTCCGATGACGACCAACCGTTCCGGCACTATTCGATCCTCAGGTCTTTGGAATCCGCCTTGGCGCGCAAACGCTTGAGTTCTTCGCGCTCCGCCAGCACCTTGCGCTTCCGGCGCCGGATGATCATCCCGATGAGCTCATCGATGAGGATCGCCGCCAAACCGGTCACCACCATCACGATGATCAGGGGTGCTGAGGTCTCCCAGAAATACAGCGTGACCGGGACTGTGTCGGTGTTCTGGATGGCCAGCACGATGATGGCCACCGTGAGGAGCACCCCGAAGATGAACGCCCAGGAGATTCCGGTACCGGCGAACACCCGATGCTGTTCGGGTTCCGAATCGGGAACCGCTTCAGGCTTTCCGGGACCTCGTCGAGGTCGAACCTCATGGGCTCTTCTACCGGTTCCACCTTTTCCGGACTGAACGAACCAAGATCGGACGCCGACGACAACGGCTCCTGCTCAGGGCCGTCGGTCGGTTCTCTATCGCTCACGTCTTCCTCCATTGATTTGTCTTTCGCAGGTTACCGTCAAGAAGGTGGCGGAGTGCTCAGTCCGGGCCTTCACCCATGAGTTCCCGGTCTGCCTCCTGAGCGGTTCTTTGACCGGCGTCGACGTCGACATTGTTGAGTAGCACGATGCCGACGACGAAGAACACGACCAGGCTCAGAACGGCCGGACGGCTGCTGCCGAACAACGCCACGGCGCCGGCGAAGAGCACCGGTCCCAGGATGGCGGAGAATTTCGACATCACCGAGAAGAACCCGAAGAATTCGCCGCTCACCGAGGTCGGGGACATGGAGGCGTAGAGGCTGCGGCTGAGTGCCTGCGACCCGCCCTGGACAACGGCCACCATCCAGGCGAGGAACCAGAACTCGATGACCGCATCAAGGAAGTAGCCCCATACGGCCACGATGGCGTAGGCGATCAACGCCAGAATGATCGAACGTTTGGTCGTCATCGTTTCTGCGATTCGTCCGAACAGGGACTTGCCGAACAGCACGGAGAGCGCCAGGCCGATGACCTCGATCACCAGGAGGGCGGCCAGAATGGTGGCCAGGCTGCTCTCCCGGACGCCGGGGAGCACATCCACCTGTCCGATGCTCACCAGTTCTGCTGTTGTGCCGGCGGGAGACACCGAGCCAACCCGCAGTGTGTGGACTCCGGCCGTCCCTGCATCGACCTGAGTACGGACGCCGTAGCGGAGGTTCTCTGAGAATGCGTCGATGACCAGAGGTTCGTCATCATCGAACACGGGCTGACCGTCGACGGTCACGGCCCACGATCCATGGTCCGGGCCGGTGCTATGTGTCAGATCGACCACGCGACCGTTGAACTCGAACTCATAGGCCGCGCCGGGATCCGGTGCTGGTGGCGTAGCTGATGGGGTCTGCCCCGGTGAGAACCACGAGCTGCGTGAGAGCCGCGATGAGTAGCGCCAACACGCCGGATATCCCCAGGCCTATCAAGCCCCAGCGGGTGGTTCCCGCGGCAACAGCCGAACGGCGACGGGCCAAGGCCCACGTTGCCAGCAGCGCCAGGATCCCGATGCCTAGCATGATGGGGGTCAGGCCGGCCGCCACATTGGTGATTCCTTGCGTTGCCTCGGCAACCTCGGCTTCTGGAATAGTCGTCCAGGTGCCGGGCAGGGTCAGCGATCCCGAGTCGACCCCGTAGCTGCCTTCTCCGACGGCGGCGCCGATCGTCGTGAACTCCGGTGGCGGAGCTCCGACCGTGTCGGCCGCCATGACCTTCGCTCCGATGATGCCACCCAGGGGCAGAGCGATGATGTTGAACACGATGAAGGCCAGATACACGGCCCGGTTGCGGTCTCCGGAACTCGGGATCTTGCCGAAGACGAGGCTGAAGGGGATTCCCACGAACTGGACGAGCAGGATGGCCAGAATCAGCTCCGTGTCCTGGAACCCCAGTTCGGCGCCGTAGATGACGGCCACGCTGATGATCGTTCCGATCCCGTCGTTGTAGATCAGAAAGGCAATCAGGTACTTGAACAGCTCTTTGTAGCGCCGGATGTTCTGGAGGGTCTCACCTAGTCGGGCGAAGCTGGCCATCGTCACCGACCGACCCGGCAGCAGATCTTTGGTGGCCGAGGGTGGCTCGGGCACCCGGCGGAAGATCGGGATCGAGAACACCGCCCACCAGATAGCGACGGTGACGAACGAGAGTCGGGCTCCCATCTCCGATCCGATGAACAAGATCATGGCGACGTTGACCGCCAGCAGCAGGCCGCCGCCCAGGTAGCCGATCGCGTAACCACGGGCCGAGACTGCGTCCTGGTCCTCCGGTCGGGCCACGTGCGGCAGGAGTGAGTCGTAGAACACGTTGGCTCCGGCGAAGCCGACCCGACCGACGATGAAGAACACCGAGGCGAGTATCCAGTCGCCGGTCGAAATCGCGACCAGCAACCCGGTGCCTACAACACCGATACCAACGAAGATCGAAAGCATCTTCTTCTTGCCGCGCATTACGTCGGCGATGGTGCCGAGGATGGGGGAGAGGATGGCGACGATGATCAAGGACATGCTCAGCGTCGTCGTCCAGTAGGCGGTCGCTACGGCAGCACTGGGGAGCGTGGCCCCGGCCACCCCGCTGTAGTAGGCAGGAAGCACCGCTGCCAGGATGGTTGTGGCGAACGCAGAGTTCGCCCAGTCGTACATCGTCCAGGCCCGGATGCGTCTCTTGTATTCCTTCTCGGAGACCGCTTGGGGCCCGTTGTCGTCGACGCCCATCTTTTCCCTTCCCGACGTGCTTCGCCACGATACGGCTATCGAGCGCACGGCTCAACAAGTACCGGCTGCGGAGCCGACCACCAACCGCCCGCAACGTTCCGAGGAGAAGTAGGCGGTGCCGATGACGGGCGCCGGTTCCACCTGTCGCCCTCTCGTCTCAGACGGGTTCCCGACCCCTATACCTTCTCGAGCGCCTGGCGGATGTCGAGAATCAAATCATCGGGGTGTTCTACGCCGACGGAAAGGCGAGCCATCCCTTCGGTAATCCCGTACGACGCTTTGGCCTCTTTGCTGAGGCCGGAATGGGTCATCGTGCCAGGGTGCTCGGCCAGCGACTCGGTGCTGCCGAGGCTCACCGCCAGGTGAATCAGCTTCAGCGAGTTCAAGAATCGGAACGAGCCGGCTTCGCCGCCGTCAACGTCGAAAGCAATCATCGCCCCCGGGCCGAGACACTGACGCTTGTAAATGTCGTGTTGGGGGTGGTCCGGTTGGATGAATCCCAGGTAGTGAACGTTTGAGACCTTGGGATGGGCGGCCAGGAAGTCGGCTACCTTGGCGGCGTTCTCCGCCTGCCGCATCATCCGCAATTGCAGCGTCTCCAGGCTGCGCATGAGCAGCCAACCGGTCCAGGGCCCAACATGGGTGCCGAGATAGGTGCGCATGGCCCGGACTGGTGCCATCAGTTTTTCCGACCCGAGGCAGGCCCCGGCGATGAGATCGCTATGACCTCCCAGGTATTTGGTGGCGCTGTACACCACCAGGTCGGCGCCGTGTTCCAGCGGGCGTTGAAAGATCGGTCCGAGGAAGGTGTTGTCGACCACCAGGGGGACCGGATCCTCTTCGGTCGACGCCGCCCGGGCGATCTCCGAGCACATTTCGATGTCGATGAGATCGTTCGTGGGATTGGCCGGGGTCTCGATGAGGATCATCTTGAGCGGTCCATCCACATTGAGCAGGGACGTTGTGATGTCTTCGCGCGTGTGTCCGGCGAGGAATCCAATCGACCTGATACCGAACTCCGGCAAGATGTCGTTGACGACATGGTCGGTCCCGCCGTACAGCGGACAACTGTGGAGCAGAACGTCACCGGGTCTGAGATAGGCGAGCAGAGTTGTGGCGATCGCCGCCATTCCGCTGGCAAACACCACGGCGCTCTCGGCCCCATCCCACAACGTGAGGCGGTCTTCGACGATCTCCAGGTCAGGGTTGTTAAGCCTGCTGTAGATCAACCCGGTCTTTTCTCCGGGCCGCGAGGGGCGCTGCCCTGTGGCGACTTCAAAGAAGGCCTTGCCCTCTTCGGCCGTCTCGAAGACGAAGGTCGAGGTCTGAAAGATTGGACTCTTGAGGGCGCCTTCGGACCATTCCGGTTTGTAGCCGTAGCCCATCATCAGGCTTTCCGGGTGGAGGTGCTCCTCAGAGATCGAGTCGTCCCACTTCTTTGGCACTGCGAGCTCCTTCGAGGTGACGCTTATCACTCTCGAAGCTACTCGTCCCGTTGCTCGAGGACCAGGCGATCGGCTCGACTAGCCCGGCGGACCGATATGCTTTTCTGATGCGTCGCATTGTCGTGCTCAGTTTCTTGCTGGTACTCGCCTCGTGTACCACTGCAGAGGTGGAACCAGCCACGACGTCTTCGACCGCGGGCGAAACGACCAGCAGCGCCGTGACCCCATCGACCACCGAGAGTGCTGGTACCTCGTCGACAACCCTCGACCCTGGGGACACCACCACGACGGAAGGACCGACGACCACGACAACCACCCTGGCCCCGCTGGCCGGGCTCACGTATGAGAAGGTTGCGAGTGGTCTTGTGTTTCCGGTTTTTGTTGATGCACCTGCAGGCGATGAGCGCCTGTTCGTCGTCACCAAGGACGGGCAGATCCACATCATCAAGGATGGGATCACGCTGGTTGAGCCCTTCCTCGACATCAGCGAGCCGACCAACAATGAGGGGGAGCGGGGTCTGCTCGGCCTGGCGTTCCATCCCGACTATGCCGCTAACGGTCTGTTCTACGTTCACTACAGCGACCGCCACGGCGATTCCAAGATCTTCGAGTACCGGGTCGGTAGCAATCCGGATCTGGCAGATCTGGAAACCGGCCGATTGATTCTCGTTGTCACCCAACCGGCCAGCAACCACAACGGAGGAATGCTCGCATTCGGGCCCGACGGCTATCTGTACATCGCTCTCGGCGACGGCGGCGGCTCCGGCGATCGGTACGGGAATGGTCAGCGCCCCGACACGGTTCTGGGCGCGTTGCTCCGCATCGATGTCGATGGCGGCGACCCGGTCGGAGGTATTGCTTATGCGATCCCGCCGGACAATCCATTCGTAGGCGGTGGTGGAGCACCCGAAGTCTGGGCCTACGGGCTGCGCAACCCGTGGCGGTTCTCTTTCGACGGCGATCTTCTCTACATCGGCGACGTCGGGCAGAACCGGTGGGAGGAGATCGATGTGGCTCCTGCTTCTGAAGCCGGACTGAACTATGGCTGGCCCATCATGGAAGGGGACAACTGTTTTTCGCCGAGTTCAGGGTGCAACACCGACAGTTTGTACCTGCCCGCCGTCGAATACTCACACGGGGACGGTTGCTCGGTCGCAGGCGGCTACGTGTATCGAGGAGTGGCAATTCCCGAAGTGGCCGGCCGATACTTCTATTCCGACTACTGCGGTGGATGGCTTCGCTCGTTCCTATACGAGAACGGGGCAGCCACCGATCAGCGGGATCACACGCCGGAGGTTGGATCGTTGGACGACGTTACGTCGTTCGGCACGGACGCCTTCGGGGAGATCTACGTCACGACTGCAGGTGGAGACGTGTGGAAGCTGGTAGCCGAGCGTTCTTAGTGGCCCGGTTCGGTCATCCACCAGACCGCCGTTCCACAAACCGCAACGACCGGCTGCGTTCTGCCGTCAGAGTCTCTCGCTACCATCGCCATAGTGAGTTCGAACCCGCCGCGGGGGAGTGAGATGGAGCAACCTGTAGCCAGAGTCATCGGGACAGAAGACTCGACTCCACTGGAGTTCTGGGTCGGCGTTGCCGAGGGCCAGTACCTGCAACTCGATGACGTCGTTGCTCTGCAACGGGTCCTGCCGGATGGTGAGATCGTCAAGGTATACGGCATGGTCTCCCAGGTTCGGGCCCGCCATGAAGGGGCCCGCTTCGACAGTGATGTTTTCCTCATAGAAGACGGGGTGTTGCCGGCCGAAGTCAGCGAGGCGGCCCAGGTGACGGCCACCCGTTTTGAGCCGGAGATCTTTGTTCCGCCCCGCCCGGGTCAAGCCGTCGCCCGGGCCGAAGGGGAGGACCGCGATCGTGCTCTCTTCTTTGATCAGATGACGGAGCGTTTGCCCATCGGGTTGAGCCGGACCAACGAGCCGTTCTACGTGAACCTGGAGTTCATCGACGGTCGCCGGGGCGCTCACGTCAACATCTCCGGCATTTCCGGGGTGGCTACGAAGACAACATATGCAACGTTCCTGCTGCACTCCTTGTTTGCCTCAGGGGCTCTGGGCGCCCGGGCGGTCAACACCAAGGCCCTGATTTTCAACGTCAAGGGCGAGGATCTGCTGTTTCTGGATCACCCGAACGTTGCCCTCGACGATGTGCAGCGCAACCGCTATCAGTCGATCGGTCTGCCGGCCGAGGCGTTTCGGTCGGTCGGCATCTTTGCGCCGCCGCGATCAGGTTCGGCTACGGCGGTGCCCGACGTGTCTTCTCGCAGCGAAGGGGTGACCTCGTTCTTCTGGACGCTGGCCGAGTTCTGCCACGAGGATCTGCTGCCCTTCCTCTTTGCCGACGCCGAAGATGATCGAGCCCACTACACCATGGTTGTCTACAACGTCATGGCTCAACTCCGGCGAGCCACGTCCCTGGATGATGGCGGTGTCCAGATCGACGGCGAGACCGTACGGACGTTCAGGGATCTCGCCGATTTGATCACCCGCAAAGTCCAGGACGATGGGGAACGCTACGAGTGGGCCGGGCCGGCTATCGGGACGGGGACCGTCAACGCTTTCGTGCGCCGTCTGCAGGGGGCGGTTCGACATATCGAACGGCTCATCCGCGCCGATGTTCCCAACCCGGAGCGGCACCGGGTGCGTCTCGAGCACCAGGTAACGGTGGTCGACCTGCACAATTTGCACGACCGGGCGAAACGGTTCGTGGTCGGGGTGACCGTGCGGCGGGCCTTCGACGAGAAGGAGAAGGCCGGGCAGTCCAAAGAGCTGTTGCTAGTGGTCCTCGACGAGCTCAACAAATATGCGCCCCGCGAAGGCGCCAGCCCTATCAAAGAGATTCTGCTCGACGTGGCGGAGCGCGGCCGCTCGCTTGGCGTGATCCTGATAGGCGCCCAGCAGACGGCTTCGGAGGTTGAAAGGCGCATCATCTCCAACTCATCAATCCGCGTCGTTGGCCGGCTCGACTCGGCGGAAGCCGCCCGGGAGGAGTACGGGTTTCTGCCGACCGTGCAGCGGCAGCGGGCCACCATCCTCAAACCCGGCACCATGCTGGTCTCGCAACCGGAACTGCCGGTGCCCCTTGTGGTCGAATTCCCCTTCCCGGCCTGGGCGACGCGCGCTTCCGAGGCCGGGCCTCTCCCCGGCGGGGGTGACCAACCCGACGATCCGTTTGAGGGATTGACCGAGTAGGTCGCTCGGATCGTTAGGGTCGTTGATCCCGAACCCAGGAGACGTTTCATGAAAGTGGCATACGTATTTACTTCGCCACGAGCGGCCAGCTACAAGCTCGGACAAATGATCCTCCCCCAACTCGAGGCCGGAACCCACGGCGTAGACGTGATCGGCATGTTCTTTTTTGACGACAACACGTTCGTGCTGCGTCAGGGTGATCCGATCGGGGAACGCCTCGCCAAGGTTGCCGCCGACAAGGGAATGTTGCTGATGATGTGCGACATGTGCGCTCTGGAGCGAAACCTCGCCGACGGCGAGCCCCGCTGGTGTGACCCATCCACCGGGGCCGGACGCACCGAACCCGGCGAATGTCACGTCACGGACACGGTGGCTGGCGTGCAGGTGGGCTGCTTCCCCGATCTCTATGCGGCGCTCGGCGGCAACCCGCCGGATCACATCATCACGCTCTGAGGCGCGGATACGCCACACCCCGCGAGGTCTCCTGAAGGTCAGGCCTTTGGCCAGACGAGGGAGAACCATTCGAGAACCAAAGGGGTGTCTCCGTCGATGGGCGTGCCCACCCGCTCGAAGAAACCCAGATGAGCGTCTCGCCACCAGGCCAGGGAGCGATCGCCTTCGCCTTCGGTCTCGGCGAAGTCCTCGTCGACGTCGTCGAGGCGGCGCACCTCGATTCGAGTGGTCTCGACGATGCAGAGCGGCATCCCGGCGCCATCGAGGATCACGCTGAACTCACCTGGCTGCGGCAGCGCCTCCCCGTCCTCGTAGTCGGCCACCCGCCCGGTGGTGGCCCGCTTCGGTCCTTCCAGCACCAGCCTGCCCAACCGGGTCTGTTGGTCTGGATCGCTGTCAGCGCCGAACGCCCATGCCGTGTAAGCGGCCTCGGTGCCGGTGGCCGCCACGAACTCCGCCCAGAATTCCTCGATAGCCGGACCCGACTGGCTGGTCATCGTTTGTGCGCACAGCCGGCCGGGCATTCGTCCACAGTCAAGGCGTTCGATTTCACGACCTCAACATATCAACGAATACTGCATCGGCAGGATCAGGCCTTCGTAGACTGACCGAATCTGGAAGGAGCGCGATGACCGTGATGGCAGTGGTGTTCGGAGTTGTGGCAGGCGTATTGCACCTCGGCTTCTGGCTGATGGAGTCGGTTCGGTGGCGCCAACCCGTCGTCTGGAAGCGATTCGGGGTGTCCTCCCAGGAAGAAGCGGACACCCTGGCCTTCGCCATGCAGAACCTGGGCTACTACAACCTCTTCCTGGCCATTGGTGCGATCGCGGGGGCGATCCTGGTTCTCACCGACATCGCCGGTCGCACGACCTTGCTGGGATATTGCTGTCTCTTCATGCTGGGCGCTGCTGTGGTGCTGTTCGTCGCCCGCCGGACCATGATGCAGGCTGCCCTCGTCCAGGGAGTTCCACCTGCTCTTGCCTTGCTTGCACTGGCGTTCATCTGATCAAGTGGTCAGGTGGTCTCCCTGGGGCCGCCACCAGTGTGGGAGCGAGAGTTCATGGGCGGAGTGTCGGGACGCGAAAACCTGGTCTGAGGGTCCGGGTGGGCTGGTATGGAACCAGGATCTGAGTCTGGTCCCGGACTGCAGGCCGTGCTCGGTCGGGCCAAAACACGTCTTAGCTGTAAACGTAGGCTGAGGGTCGTGCGATTGAAGGGTATGGAGACCTTCTTGACTGAGGACGATGTTGGGGGAGTGTCCGAGCGGGTGCCTTTGGTGGCCGTCTCACCTGCCTTTGAAGATGTCTACCGAGCCCGCTACAGACCGCTCCTGAAGCTGGCATTCGTGTTGTCCGGCTCCCAACACGCCGCCGAGGACCTGGTCCAGGAGGCCTTTCTGGCTGCGTATCGGAAGTGGGATTCGGTCTCACGATATGAATACCCGGAGGCCTGGCTCCGCCGGGTGGTCGTCAACAAAGCTCATTCACGGCTGCGCCGAAGCTATTCCGAAACTCTAGCCAAGCGTCAGTGGTCGGCCGGCCGCACGACCCAGGCGACCCTCCCCGAGTCGACCGCCGATTTCTGGAAAGAAGTGCGGTCCCTGTCGAACCGGCAATGCCAAGCCCTGGTCTTGTTTTACCTCGAGGATTGTTCTGTTTCCGAGATAGCGGAGGCGCTCGGATGCGCCGAGGCCACCGCCCGGGTGCATCTGCATCGGGGGAGGGTTGCTCTGGCGACCCGGTTGGCGATTGAGAGGAACGCCTGATGGATATCGATACGCTTTTTCGTGAGCACAGTGATCGAACCGATAGTGCCCTGGCGGAGCTTTCGGTTCCACCATTCGACGACCTGGGGCGGCGGCGGTGGCAGATCCGTAGCACCCGGATAGCGGTGGTGACGTTTGGCGCGGTTGCGGTGGTTGCCGGCGTGACCCTGCTCCTCCCCCGGTCCGCGAATCTTCCGGTCGCAGAAGAGCGCTCGACAACCACGGCGTCGGTCACAACGACAACAGTCGTCACCGACGATCCGGTTGCCTTGTCCGGCGTCGAGCTGATCGCTTCACAATGGACCAGCCGCAAACTTGGGACTGATCCGTCGGCGGTGATCTCTGCGAGGTCGATTTCTCATGTCGAATCGAAGGGCTTCTTCATCGGCGGAACGTACTGGGGGCCGGAGATCACCTTTTACCAAGGCAGGTTGTGGAGATCGACCGATGGTGCCGGGTGGGGGGTTGTGCCCGGTAGTGAGAGGTTCGGGGAGACCCGAGTAATTGGTGATGAGGATGGAATGGTCGCTTGGGGAGAGGGTTTCGTTTGGGTGTCACAAGATGGGACAGACTGGACGGTTTCGGCTGAGATCGACGCACCCTTACCGCGAGACGGCATGGTCCTCGAATCCGGGGAGTTCATCCTGTACGGGGGCGGAGCCGAGGACTTCGAATACCGGATCGACAGGTGAAGAGACGGACGTGCTGGTGTCTTCCGATGGGATCAGCTGGGACATCATCCCGGCGCCGGTGGCTTTCTCGGCGATGGTCCAACTCGATTCGGGCGAAATTGTGGCAACCGGAGGTCAGGCCGGCGAACCGATGACCTGGACCTCCACCGACGGACGGGCATGGACCCTGTTGAGTGATGATCATTCGATCAGCCATGGGCAGGGGGTCGTGGTCAACACCATGGTGGCAGTCGGACCCGGCCTCATCGCCGGGGGAACGAACATGGACGGCGAGGCAGCCTTCTGGGTGTCCCCCGACGGGCGATCCTTCCAGCAGACCGCCAGTTTCTCCGCCCAAAGGTCCAATCGACAGCTGGCCCGACATGGCAGGGCCACCTTCTGTACAGGCCATAGCGGTAGGACAGGAGTGGATGGTGGCCGTAGGGGATTACGGGAGCGGAGGCGATCAGGCCCGTGGCGTCGGTGGTGGGGCGATCTGGATATCACAAGACGGCATCGATTGGGAACCCGTACCCGTGAATCTGATCGACCGACGGGGCACCGGGCTAGGAGACGTTGCCTACAACGGGTCGGTTTTTGTGGCCATCGGCAGCCGCTTCGAAGAACCGTTGGTTCTGAGCTGGACGCCGGATTCTTCGTAGCGATCGGTGGAAGGATGTGCGCAAGATGAGACGTTTTCTGTTCGTTGGTCTCGTGTTGGTGACAGTGTTCCTCATGTCGACACCGATCTCGGCGAAGAAGGGCGGTGTTCCTGGGCCACCGGACGAACCGGCTGATGGACCTCCGGTCAGTGTGACCTGTGTCAGCCCGTGGTGGGACGGTGACTACGCGACCGACGATTTCGACATCGTAATAACGAGGGACCACCCGGACGCCTGTGTGGATGTGCTCTCCTCATTGCCGGGCGAGTGGGTTGCGACGGTGACCAGGGGACCTGACACCATTTGGAACAGGGCCGAACTGATGATGGTTCCCCGGGACGCGGCTTGGCCGAGCGACTCCTGCGGTGGAATCAAGCGGGTTGGCGACTCAGTGTTCGACTCCCCGTGGCTTTTCCCTCCAGAGGATGATGCCAGAGGATTCGACACCATCCCGGCCGCAACTGTGAACGCCTGTCCTGGCAACGATGCGGTGAGCGTGGGCGGCGACGGTCTGGGCGAATGGGGAGAACTCGTTGAACGGGTGGGTCAGGATCCCGAAAGTGTCTTTGAGCGGACTGGAGAGGAGCATCCGCTGGCGTTCGTTGTGTGGAGCCACAACCTGCGAAAAGGCGAGAGTGTTTCCATTCACGTCGACATCCCGCCTCTGGATGGAGATGGATAGGCGTCTGTACCCATGCGCCACATACCCGAGATGGCTTCCACAATGGTCTGATGCCACGAATGGGCGCCTAGTGGACGCGCTTGGACGGCGGGCAGCGAAACCCTATGGCGATGGTTCCAACACCAGTTTTCCGGATACAGACTTGATCGGTTCGGCCGTGGGACTAGTTGAGGCTGACGAATCGTGAGCCCGGCGTCAGGGCGGGCCGCGTCCTTCGGGTTTGAGGAAGCGGCGTCGTTGGGGTGGGCTATCGGGGTCGATTCGGTACCCGTTGCGGTGGATGACGACGTGGTGGTGGTACCAGCAGAGTGTGGTGAGGTTGTCGGGGTGGTGGGTGCCGCCTTGTGATCTGGGTTGGATGTGGTGGGGTTGGAGTCGGTAGCGGGATTGGCATCCGTTGGCGGTGCAGGCTCCTCCGTCGCGGTTGAGGATGAACCGTTTGAGTTTGGGGGGGATGGTTTTTGATGTGGGTCCGACCGTGAGCGGGGTCCCGTCGGTCGCGGTTGTCAGGATTTCGGCTTGTCCGTCGCAGAGGATCTGTTCGAGGGTGAGTGGTCCGATGCGAGGTCCGCCGGCTATCTCTGCTCCGGTTTCTCCGTTGGTTGCGGTTGCGAGGTTGGCGTCTATGAAGATCGAAACGACCGGTGCGGGGGTGGTTACTTCGGGTTGGGTGCCGTTGAGGGAGTCGTGGGCGATGGAGACGAGGGCATCTGCTTGTCGTTGGGTTCTGGGGTTGTGGGTTCCGTTGGCGAGGGGTGGGAACTGGTCGGCTCTTGTGGTTAACGCTTGTTCGACGAGGCGTCCGTCGGAGCCGGGGAGTTGTCCCCACAGTTTGTAGAACGTCTGATCCAAGGAGGGTTGGATGATGATGGACCGCTCCGCGAAGGCTTGGTGTTCGTCGCGGCGGGTGATGTGTTGGTGCCGGGCGGTCATGCGCCGCACCCCGGCAACGTCCCATCCCCGGGACCGCGCTACGACTTCGGGACTGGCACCGGTGGCGATGAGGCGGGATTCTTCTGTTGCCCGGTCGAACGACACTGCGCCTTCCTGCAGTTCGGTAGCGAGTTCGGGTTGGTCGGTTAACCGGTGGGCGGTTTGGGTGAGGGTGCGGGCGGTTTCGGGGCTCAGGTCCATACGGGCGGCTGCCCATTCGGCCAGGGTGCGGGACCCGTCTGTTAGGGGGACTTGCGCCAGGTCCAGGGCTTGGAGGACTGCGATCTGGCGGGCTCGTAACCGGGCGATCTGGGTTTCGTCGCCGATCAGTAATTGTTCGAGCCGGTCAATGGTTGTCTCTGTGGTCATTTCTGCCGTTTCCATGACTCAAACATATCGTCTAGGTGTGACAAAAAACGATAAACAACACCGTCTACTATCTGGCATCTCCGGTCCGGCTGGTGTCACCCTCTCCGCATCGCCGCCTGAAGGCGGCGCCGCGCCTCTCCCGCCGGCGGAAGAGGCTCCCAACCCAACGACAGCCGGCCTTCCCTCGATGCAAAGAGACGGCAGGCCACTTGGGCGGGCGAACACGCAACTCAACTACAAGCTGCCGTTCCCTCGGTGCAAAGGAGACCCCAAGACTTTTCCCTCGGTGTAAGGAGACCCCACGATCAGCCGGGGAGCTCCCAACCCGACCGCAAACCGACTTTCCCCTCGATGCAATAAGGCCCTGGGGCTCGCTGGCGGGCGATCTCCCAACTCAACTACAAGCTGCCGTTCCCTCGGTGTAAAGGAGACTCCACGATTATGCGGGGAGCTCCCAACCCGATTGCAATCGGACTTTTCCCTCGGTGTAAAGGAGACTCCACGATTATGCGGGGGAGCCCCCAACCCGACCGCAAACCGACTTTCCCCTTGATGCAGAGAGACCCCGAGACGGGGCTCCCGGCGAACACCCAACCCGACGCATCGCCGGCCTGCTTGTCGATGCAAACCAGCCCGGAGAACAGGGCTGTGAACCCACACCCCAGCCTCAGGGAACCCGACCCGACCCCCTTTCACACAATGGACCAAGGTCCGATAACGCGAGTCCTATGCCTCTGGTCCATCGCAAATACAGGCCGTATCGTGGGGTCATGCGCTTCGTGGAATTGCATCATGTGCTTCTCGCCTGAAGCCGACATCGTCGCGGGGATCGTCGTGAGCGGCGTCGGCATCGATGCTTTGCGCCATGTCAAAGAGACCCGGGAGTATCCACTCGCTGCCCTGCCCCTATTGCTCGGTACGCACCTGCTGGTCGAGACATACGTCTGGTGGGGGGAGGCCGGTCGGGTCTCTGAGTTGGCGGCTCACGCGGCCACCTGGGTCTACCTGGCGTTTGCCCTCGGGGTGCTCCCCGTCCTGGTGCCGGTGGCCATCCTGGCCATCGAACCGGATGCACGACGACGACGAATACTGATGCCGCTCGTGGTCGTAGGCGCAGGTGTGGCCGCTCTGTACATGGCCAGCGTGGTCACGGGACCTATCGGCGCCGCTATCGAAGGTTGTTGCCTGGCTTACGACGTAGGTCCGGGCTACCACCCCATGCTCAGCGCCCTGTATGTGGTGGTTACCTGCCTCCCGTTGCTGGTCTCCAGCCACCGCCGCATCGTCGCCTTCGGAGTGATCAATCTGCCGGTCGTGATCTTGATCGGTTGGCTCCTCGCTGCAAGTTTGGCGTCCCTGTGGTGCGCGTGGGCGGCCGTCACCAGCGTGCTGATTGCCATGCACCTTCGTCGTGACAGCACGGACCGGCTGTTGCAGCCTGTTGAGAGCTCAGAAACCGCATAGTCTCTGCCTGTCGCAACCGCCCGGTACCATCGCCGTCGTGAAGATTCTCCATACTTCTGACTGGCACGTCGGGCGCACCATCCGCGGCCGGAGCCGGGCCGACGAGCATCGGGCGGTCCTGACTGAAATCGCCGGAATCGCCGCGAAAGAGGGCGTAGACCTGATTCTGGTGGCCGGTGACCTGTTCGATGTGGTCGCCCCCTCTCCCGAGTCTGAGCAGATCGTCTTCCGGGCGCTGCTCGACCTGGCCGACATAGCCCCGGTCGTGGCCGTGGCAGGCAACCACGACCATCCGCGCCGGTTGGAGGCGGTTGCTCCGCTCCTCGAGCTGGGCCGAGTCCAGGTGGGAGCCACCCTCAAGCGGCCGGATGAGGGAGGGGTCATTACCGCCGAAACCGACTCGGGTGAGAGCGCCCGCATCGCCCTTGTTCCGTTCGTGGGCCAGCGGGCGATCGTGTCCGCAAGCGACCTGATGGCCCTCGATCCCGACCAGCACGGCAGCAAATACGGCTCTCGCCTGGCCGGAGTGATCGCCAAGCTGAACGAAGGGATTTCCCTCGATCAGGTCAATCTGGTGGTTGCTCACCTGATGGTGGCAGGAGGCACGCTGGGTGGGGGAGAGCGATCGGCGCACACGATCTTCGATTACGCGGTCTCCTCTCAAGCATTCGATGGTTCGCTTTCCTATGTCGCCCTCGGTCACCTACACCGTCCCCAAAAAGTCCCGGCGCCCGCACCAACCTGGTACTCGGGTTCACCGTTGCAGATGGATTTTGGAGAGACCGAGGACCGCAAGGCGGTGTTGCTGATCGAGGCCGAGCCGGGCACCCCCGCCCGAGTCAGGGAGGTGGCGCTGTCGGCCGGCCGCCGTCTCCGCAGGATGCGTGGCACGCTGGAACAGATTGTGGCGCTCCAGGATGAGGTCGGAGATGCGTACCTGCGGATTGAATTGGAGGAGCCGGCCCGGGTGGGTCTGGCCGACGAGGTGCGAGAGTTCTTCCCTGATGCGGTAGATGTCGTCATCGCGACTCCAGAGGACCTCCGGGAAGCCACTCCTCCGGTAAGGCTGGGAAGACCTCCTCACGAGCTGTTCTCCGAGTACCTCACCCAGAAGAACGCATTCGACGAGCGGTTGCTGGCGCTCTTCGATGAACTCCTGGCGGAATCCCATGAGACCTGAGCGGCTCGAGCTGTCCGGTTTCACGGCCTTTCGGGATCCGGTGACCGTCGATTTCGAGGGAGCCGATCTGTTTGCACTGACCGGGCCGACCGGCTCGGGCAAGAGCTCCATCATCGACGCCATCGTGTTCTCCCTGTACGGTTCCGTGCCGCGGATCGGTCAACGCGACGTGGCACCCATCGTTTCGCTCGGCAAGCTGGAAGCCCGGGTTCGGTTCACGTTTTCTCTCGAGGGGATCACATACTCGGTGGCCCGGGTGGTTCGGAGAACCAAAACCGGTGCCTCTACTGCGGAAGCCCGCCTCGAGCGCGACGGCGAGGTTCTCGCCGGAACTGCCGATGAGGTCACCGACACCATTGGACGGCTTCTCGGGCTTGGCTTCGACCACTTCACCAAATCGGTGGTTCTGCCGCAGGGTCAGTTCGCCGCGTTTCTCCACGATCGTCCGGCGGACCGCCAGAAACTCCTTCGGGAGTTACTCGATCTGAGCGTGTACGAACGGATGCGAGATCTCGCCAAACAGCGAAAGACCGTCGCCGATACGGAAGTGAAGGTCCTGGAAACCCGGCTCAGCGAGCTGGCCCATGCCACGCCGGAAGGGACGAAACTGGCCGAGAAACGATTGCAGCGTCTGCAGGCGTTGGCCGGCCGAATCGAAGAAGCCGAACCGGCATTGCAGGCTTTGCGGGATCAGGTTCGGGTGGCTGCCGAAACTGCGACCCGGGCTCGTTCGTCGGCAGATCAGCTGAAGAAGGTTGAGATACCCGATGGGATCCCTGCCCTGGCCGCCCGATTGGCCGATGCACGAGCGGCAATCCTGAAAACCGGCGACGAAGCGACCGCCGCCCGGGAGCTGGTCGAGAAGATCGGGGCTACGCAGCAGGCCCTCACGGCCGCAGCCGAACTCGAGCGGGTGGTTGGCTCATACCGAGCTCTTGAGGCCGAACAGACCAGCGCCAAGGGCCTGACGGAAGCGCTCGAGAGTATGTCCGGGGAGGCGAAAGCGACGGCGGAAGAGCTGAAAGCGGCTGAGGCCGTCGTGCTCGGCGCCCGGCAGGCTCTGGAGTCTGCGGCCCGCACACATGCTGCGCACACCCTGGCCGCCACGCTCGTGGCCGGTGAGCCGTGTCCGGTTTGTCGGAATACCGTCGAGCGCCTCCCGGATCAGGAACCGCTCCCGGTCGTTGCGACAGCCGAGGAGTCGCTTGCCGGGGCTTTGCACACGGAGAAGGCGGCGCGGGAGTTGGATGCCACCAGCGGGAGACGACTGGCATCTGAGGAAGCCCGGCTGGCGGAGGTCACCAAGAAGATCGAAGAGATCGAAAAAGCCCTCAGCGGTGCTCCCGGCTTTGACGAGGCGGTCCGCACGCTGGAGGAGGTCAAGACCATCGAGGCGGACCTCAAGAGAGCACGAGCGGCGGCTGATCGAGCCGCCGAAGGCCACAATCGGGCCCGCCGGGAAGCGGATGCCGTCGAAGCCGAAACCATCACCGCTCGCCGACGGTTCGATCAGGTACGCGATCAGGTTGCCTCTCTTGAGCCGCCGGTACCTGAGAGAGAGGACCTTGCCGCCGATTGGAAGCAGTTGCATGATTGGGCGGCTGCAACCATGACCCGTTTGGCCGAGGAGTCGGCCGCGTTGGATGGACTCATCGAGGATCTGCATCGCCACCTCGGCGAACAGGAGAGTGCACTCAACGAACTCGTTCAACAAGAAGGGCTCGATATCAGCAGCCGGACGATCAGGGATGTGGTCGTAGCTGCCGTTGCCGCGGCCACCCACGAACTGGCCGATCTTCGCCGGGCTCTGGAGCGGACCGGGGAGATCCGGGCGGCCGTTGTGGCCGGCACCGAAAAGGCCGAGCTGGCTAAAAGCATGGGTCGGCACCTGTCGGCGACCGGATTCGAGGCATGGCTGATGGAAGAAGCCCTCGCTGCGCTGGTGGCCGGAGCCAACCTCCTGCTCGACGAACTGGCCGACGGGGCGTATTCGCTCGAGGTCTCCAGGCGTGACTTCCAGGTGATTGATCATCGGAATGCAGACGAAACACGGCTCGTCAAGACGCTCTCCGGGGGCGAAACATTCCTCGTCTCGCTGGCGCTGGCGCTGTCGCTGGCGGAGCAACTGGCGTCCATGTCGGTCCACGGCGCCGGTCGGCTCGAATCGGTGTTTCTCGACGAGGGGTTCGGCACACTCGATGCCGAGACGCTTGATACGGTGGCTCATGTCATCCAGGAACTGGGCGCCCGCGGCAGGACCGTCGGAATCGTCACCCATGTGCGCGAATTGGCCGAGCAGGTCCCGGTTCGGTTTGAAGTACGCAAAGGCTCCGGCACGGCCACCGTCGAGCGGGTCGAGCTATGAGATTCACCGTTGAACCGTGGGCGCCAGAGTACGGCACCCCAACCGGCGCGGAGCTCGAGGAGACCACAGCGGTGCCGGAGGTTGACATTGAGGTACCGGCCCGGGAGTGGGCACCGATCGCACCGACCGGCGACGGAGCGGATTCGGTGCTGTTTGTGGACGGTGTGCGCCGGGTTGATGCGAATGTGTGGATCTCTCAAGCAGACGGCTTGGCGACCCTCGGGTTGTGTGCGACGTTTGCTGCCGGAGCCGTGCATTGTGACGGCCGGGCGGAACTGGTAGCGAGCGAGGTGCGGCGCGGATTGTTTACTTCCGCCGCCGGTGCGGCTCCCATCGTCACCCGCCACGCCGAGTACGAGGTCCGGGCCGTGGCCGGGTCTACCCCGGAGGAGCTGTGGCTCGGCATCCAGCAGCGGATGGGCGAAACCGAAAAGGAGATTGCGGCTCGCCACGCCGGGGAGGCTCTCGTCGTGGTCGATGGTCCGTTGAGCGGCGCGCACGTGCCGAACGCGGTCGGGTACGTGAAGACCCACCACGTCCAGTACCTGCCCCCCGCTCTCCGCCCCGTGATCGGCTCCCTGGGTGCCGGGCAACGGACCCCATTGTTTTTGACCACCACCGCCTGGAGCCGCTACTCGTGGTATCTCCGTCTTCCCGGTCCCGCCGACCATCCTTGGGCGTCGGTGGTCCGCTGCGAGGCTCCGGCCGACCTCGGTACGGAGGCGGCGACGGAACTGGCGAACCGGGTGACGCTCACGTTGCCACGTTTTGCGTCACAAGGTCACAAGGACCCACGAGCGCCGCAGAACCTCTATCCGATCGGAGGGCTCGAGCGGGCTTTGCGCCGCCGCCTGGGCGACCAGGGGCTGCTGTACCGCTCCCTACGGGTTGTTGCCTCCCGCTAGGTCTCCGGGGTAGTTCCGGCTTCGTCGGACTCCGTATTCCCGGTCTCCGGTGTGCCCGGAGTCTGACCGGACCCTGTCGCCTCTCCGTCGGTTCGCCGCTTTGAGAACCTCCAGGCAATCCAGATCAGGATCGGTACCCAGAAGAACGGAATCAGCGCACCGGCGAGCAGGACCAGTAGCCGGAACCCGTCGACCAGCACATCCCAACTGGCCTCCAGCCCTTCGGAGAAACTGGGAATGCCGCCCGGATCGATAGCTTGAATGAACACCGACACGGTGTTGGCTGCCTTGCGGGTCGAGAGGACATCTCCATCCTCATTCACCGCAGTGGCCGTTACGGTTGTCTGAGTGCGCAGGCTTCGTTCTGCAACAGTCTCCGTTGCGAGCACGATCGATTCACCCGGCTCGATAGGTGCGCCGGGATCGCCGAATACCAGGATCAGGTCCTCGAACTCAACGTCGAGTACCGGGTCGCGAAGCTCGAAGTCGGTGAGCAGCGTGTCCCCTACGTTGAAGATCTCAAAGCACACGGTTACCTCGTCGGCCTGATCAACGGTCATACCCTGGCTTCCCGGGCAGGAGATCCCCTGATCGTGACCCGGGTAGGTGGTGACGTTGAGGGACACGGCCGGCCGGCTCTCCGCCTCGGTAATGGTCAACACAATGGTGGCCAGCGCAACCTGGTCCTGGAGGGTTCGCAAGGAGCCGCGCATGGTTTCGAGCTGGGTCTCCCGCGCCAGCAGCTCGTTCTCCAGCTCAACAATCGTCTTGATGTCGACTGCAGCTTCAAGCAAGGAACGCAAGCGTTCGACGCTCGCTTCAGCAGTGTTGATCCGGCTTTGTACATCTACGATCCGCTCGGTTACGTCGTCGGCCGATACGTTCTGGGTGCGGAGTTCGCCGATCGACCCCAGCCGGTCGAGAGCTTCCTGGAAGTCGGCCGGAGCCACCTTGAAGGTGAGGATGCTCATCGGGGTGGGGTCTCCGGTTGTGCGCTGGCCGAAGAGAAAGCCGCCGAGCAATTGAATCTGGCGGCTGGCTTCCTCGCCCGCGGTGGCGACGTCGGGTACGGCCACCGTGAGGTCGGCGGTGAAGATGATGTCCCGCCCGAAACCGGAGGTCTGGAAGACAACCGGCTCGACGCCGCCGGAACCCAGCGCATTGACACCGGAACGCTCGTCACCGTCGGAGGTGGCGTCGGTCTCCGACGCCATGGTGGTCGTCGTCTCTTGCGCAAAGCCCCCGCCGTCGAGAGGCAGGCCGATCTCCTCGAACGCTTCGAGGTCGGCGGACTTGTCCCCGCTCGAGCAGGCGGCGGCAATCAGCACGAGCGCAATCGCCAGGACCAGAAGCTTCCAAGGGGTCTTTGTGCGTTTAGTCGTCATGAACCCTCCCGGGTCGTTCGTGGTTTGGACGCACCACGGCGAATCTTGGTTCCCACCCTGCCGGTTTCTCCCAAGAAGGTTCGGTCTTCAACCGGAAAGCTGTAACCGCATCGTGTGCTCGATGGAATCCGAGCGGCTAGCAGCCCGGCGGCGCCTTCGAGGTCGGATACCAACTCTCAGCTGTGTTCTGGTTTTGCCTGGCGGGTCATCAACGCCAGCACTGCATCTCTCGGACGGACGCCTTCGTAGAGCACTCTCCCGACCTGCTGGGCGATGGGCATCTCAATGCCGTGAACGTCTGCGAGATCAAGCACGGCCCGGGTGGTCTTCACGCCCTCGGCCACCATGTTCATATCGGCAATGATCTCGTCGAGAGAGCGGCCCTTGCCCAATTCGGTCCCGACACGGTTGTTGCGGCTTTGCGAGCTGACGCAGGTGGCGATCAGGTCGCCCATGCCCGCCAGGCCGGCGAACGTGAGCGGCTCGCCGCCCATTGCGACCCCGAGCCGGGTCAGTTCGGCCAGCGCCCGGGTGACCAACGTCGCCATTGTGTTGTCACCAAAACCAAGGCCCCGGGCCATCCCGGCGGCGATTGCCATGACGTTCTTGAGAGCTCCGGCGATCTCGCAACCGATCACGTCGGTGTTGGTGTACACGCGAAATGATGGCGACATGAATACATCCTGGAGAGCGCGCGCCCGGTCGGTATTGGACATTGCGATCACGGTGGCGGCCGGTTGGCCGGCAATCACTTCCCGGGCGAGATTGGGTCCGCTCAAGACGCCGATGATGTCGGGATCATGGCCGGGGAGTTCCTCGGCGGTTACTTCCGTCATGCGTTTGAGGGTTCCCTGTTCGATCCCCTTGGTGAGACTCAGGATGGCCGCCCCGTCCGGCACGACGGCCGCAGCCGAGGCCAGGACCTCCCTGTATCCGTGCGAAGGTACGCCCATGATGACGGCCTCGGCTCCCTCCAGGGCGGCTGTGAGGTCGCTGGTGACGGTGAGGTTGTAGGGGATCTCGGCGCCCGGAAGGTACTGCTCGTTGCGGCGCTGTTCGTTCATGTTGGTGACAGCTTCCGGCCGTCGCGCCCACAGGACGGCACCGTGCCGTTGAGCGGCCAGACATGCCACTGTTGTTCCCCAGGAACCGGCCCCGATCACGGCGATCCTCACTTCAACCTCCTGAGAGCTCTTGGAAGCAACGCTAATAGCTCGACGCGTGGTCCGGTATGCGCAACTACGGAATCGATCCCGGGACTGAAAGGACCGGGGCCCGAGAATGAGGCCGGATACGGTGAGTACACTCACCGGGCTGTGGCACGCATCGGTATCGTCGGTTATCCCAACGTCGGCAAGACGACCCTCTTCAACGCTCTCACCGGGTTGGAGGCGCCGACTGCTGCCCATCCGTTCTCCACTACCGATCCGAATGTGGGAGTGGCCAAGGTACCCGACGACGACCTCGATGAGGCCGCCCGGGTAGAGCAATCGGCCAAGCTCGTCCATGCAACGTTGGAGCTGCTCGATCTGCCCGCCATGGCGAAACCCGGTCACGGGGGAGGTTTTGGGGCTCAGTTCCTGGGCAGACTGCGCGATATGGAGACCCTGGCGCTGGTTCTGAGGTCGTTCACCGATGATGCCGTCCCTTCCGATGAGTCGGGAACGGACCCTTTGGCACAGGCTCAGGAACTGCAGTTGGAACTGGCCCTGGCGGACTACGACGTGTTTGAGAGACGTCGAGAGAAGCTTCTCAAGGAAGCAACATCCGATGCCGGCAAGCGGGGTGCGGCTGAAGCGGTAACAAAGGCGACCGCTCTCCTCGAACAGGGAACTCACTTGCGGACCGAGCATTGGGAACGGGACCAACTCAGCGCTTTTCGCGATCTGGCGCCCCTCACCCTGAAACCGGCGGTCTGGGTGATCAACGTTGCAGAAGATGCAGGCGCGGCGGACGATCAGGTGGCCGGCCTGGAAGCCCTGGTACCCGCCGGCGACACCGTCGTTGTTGTTTCTGCCCGGCTGGAAGAAGAGGGGGCGCAGCTTGCCCCCGGGGACCGGCGCGAGTTATTCGAGGGTCTGGGACTTGGAGAAGGTGCACTCGCCAAGGTGGTCCGGGCCGCCTACGACGCCATGCATCTGATCAGCTTCTACACGCTCGGACCAAAAGAGGCCCATGCCTGGACGGTTCGCAAAGGTGCCAAAGCTCCCGAAGCGGCCGGCAAGATCCATTCCGATCTCGAGCGGGGTTTCATCAGGGCCGAGGTCGCCCCGATCTCGGTCGTCATCAGCGATGGCGGCTGGGATGAAGCCAAAAGGGCCGGTCATGTTCGAGTCGAAGGACGGGACTATACGGTCGCGGAACACGATGTGATCGTCGTCCGGTTCTCCGTGTGATAATGGCCCGGTGAGGCGTCATCACTATCGGCTGCGGCCGTGGGCAGATCGGGAGACCAGGCAGGCGGCGGTACTCGAAATTCGCCGCCTCATCGATTCGGGTCACTATCACGTACCGGCGGAACGGGTGGCGGAGGCCTTGCTGTCCGAAGAAGGGTTTGAGAGACCGGAGCCCTCAAGTTGCGGGGGTCCGGATGCCGATGCCAACTAGAGATGGAATCGACCAAGACCCGGACCGGCGAAGGACCCAGCGTCGTCAGCCGCAGCGAGCGTATTGAAGAGCTCGCAAAGCTGATCGCGGAGGGCTCGTATTTCGTTCCCGCCATTGACATCGCCCATGCCATCCTGCATGGACGCCCAAAGTGGGGGAACCGCGTACCACGTCCCGGCGATCTCCGTCCGCTGATCTGAAGCCGATCGGGTGAGGCCGAACATGACGAGGCCCCGGCAAGGGGGTAGAGCCGGAGCCTCGCAATAGCTCCTCCGAAGAGGAGCTGCACAGGGCCGTTAGCCGAGCCGGCGCCAGGGAGTCCGGTCTCGCAGCCCAGTGCCCTTTTTGGGGGTCTGCACAGGGAACGGCCGGCCGCCCCCATACCTTCGTACCCTACGGCGGACGCCGGTTGGGTGTCAAGGTAGGGTTCCAGCCCATCTCGAGATAACGGTTGGCGACCGTGCCTGCGGTGGCAGGCATCAGGATCCCTGCAATACTGCCTGACCATCCGCGACTCAATTGAGACGTTCGTCCGCAACTTTCCAGAGCCCCTAGCAGTCGTGTTGCTGGCCACTTTGCCTGTGTTCGAGCTGCGTGGTGCCATTCCTTTTGCGCTCGGGGTGCTGGACATGCCCGTGTGGCAATCATATGTGCTGGCGGTAGTCGGGAACCTGCTCCCGGTGCCCTTCATCCTGCTGTTCCTCGGCCCGGTCACGAGCTGGGCAGAAGACCATTGGTCGGGGTTGCACCGTTTCCTCGAACGGCTGTTTTCCCACACGAGACGCCGCCACACCACCAGGTTTGATCGGTGGCGTGATCTGGCTCTCATCACTTTTGTGGCCATCCCGTTGCCCATTACCGGTGCGTGGAGCGGCGCTCTGGCGGCGTTCGTCTTCGGCGTAGACCGACGCAAGGCATTCGGGTTGATAGCTGTTGGTGTTGGCATTGCCGGCGTTATCGTGACCCTGCTCTGGCAGGGGGGCAGTTCGATACTCGGTGCCTCGTAGAGAATCACTACTCTTCCCACCATGGCCCGTACAAGCTCCTGGAAGAATGTTTTAGTGCCTCTTGTGTCGATGGTCCTCTCCGCCGCACTACTGGCGGGTTGTGGGTCCGGCCTCGAAGACAACGCCAGCGGCGAAGAGGTCTACAACGCCCGATGCGCTTCGTGTCATCGCAAGGACCTGAGCGGAGGCATTGGACCCGAACTGGGTCCGGGATCCGAGGCCGTTGACCGGCCCCTGGACTACTACGAGATCACCATCAAGACCGGAAAGGGTCGGATGCCTTCGTTCCGGTCGACCCTGACCGACGCTCAGATCACCCGGGTCATCGAATACGTGATCAGTATCCAGACCGCAGGCTGAGGGGCCGGGGATGATCTTCGGGCGGTTCTTCGCTGCCATCTGGAGTGGCTTGCGTGACCCTGAGTTCCGCGCTTTGCTGCTGGCGGTGGGCGGTTTGTTGGGATCAGGGACCTGGGTCTATCACCGGTTCGAGGGGTGGAGCGTCCTCGACTCGCTGTATTTCAGCGTGATCACACTCACGACGGTCGGATACGGCGATCTCTCGCCCACCCGCCCGGGAACCAAGATCTTCACGATGGTCTTCATCATCGTCGGCATCGGGATTCTGCTGGCGTTCATCAATCTGGTCGCCAAGCATGCGCTGGAGGCAGGCTCGCTCCGCCAACGGATTCAGCGGCGGCGGCACCGGGGCGACCAGGAGGCTTGATCAGGGTCAGTTGTTGCCGTGCTGAGCTATGAGGGTGGCGAAATCCTCACCCTCGTTGTACCCGACAATCGCCGAGGCGCTGACTTCATCCTTTGACGCATAGATGATGACCATGCGATCGCCATCCGTAGTGGTATCTGTGCGACTCAGTTCCCAGCCCCCGTCGTTGAAAAAGTCCTCGTACAGCTCAGCAACGTCGTCGAAATCGTCGGGGTCGAAGCTCAGGGTCACCATGCTGCTGGCAAAGTCGCCCGTCTGGGTTACTACGCCGACTACCTCGTCGTAGTCGGGAAGTGGGAGTGGGAAGTCGTCGGGGATCTCGGTCCCGCCGATACTCATTGAACCTTCGTCGGTTTCGATGGAGACGACACCTCCATCCTCGTCGATATCGATGTCCACATCGCCGCCGCCCTCTTCTTCCAGCTGATTCTCGATGGCGCCTTCGATGATGTTCTCAGCTGCATTACCGCATCCGACCGCCACCAGCGCCAGAATCACGATTACAAACCCCAGCCGCATTTTCGCCATGTCCCCTCGCTTCTCCCGATGCGTCGCAAAAGCTACACGTCCTGCGGTCCGAGTAAAGGGGGAAAAGAGCGGGTATCGTCCTTGACCATGGACGCCTCGCCAGACCAGAGCCCAACGGCCGCTCCACCCCGGCGCTCGAGGGAGCAGGTGCCTGCCTGGTTTCCTCGAGCCCTCCTGATGACGATTGGTGCAGTTCTCGCCACATTGGGACTGCTGTGGATCGCCCGCAAACTCGGCGATCTCCTGCTTGCCCTGCTGCTGGCGGTATTCCTCTCCTTTGCCCTTGAGCCTGCCGTGCAATACCTGTCCAAGAGGCGCGGGTGGTCGCGCAGCGTCGCTACGGCCGTTGTGTTTCTGGTCGTCGGATTGTTGGGTCTGGCGTTCCTGGCGGCGGTGCTGACACCTCTGATTTCTCAAACCGGAGGTTTTTTCACGAACCTCCCCGACTGGCTCGATCAGGTGTCGGTCCGGCTCGAGGAGTGGTTTGGAATTGAACTCAGCATCGACGCAGCCCTGGAGGATTTCGACAGCTTGGGCAGCGTCATCCAGAATTATGCCGACGACGTCGGTCGGGGCTTGATCGGCTTCGGCTCCACCGTGGCCAGTGGCGTGCTCAGTCTCCTGGCGATGGGGTTGTTCACCTTCTACCTGCTGGCCGACGGACCCAAACTGCGCCGCACCGTCTTGGCGGCCGTCAGGCCTGAAGTTCAGCACGAGGTACTCAGGATGTGGGAGGTAGCGATCCAGAAGACCGGTGGATATGTGTATTCGCGAGTGCTGCTGGCCATCGCTTCGGCCATCTTCACCTATGTGGTCTTGTTGGTCGTCGGGGTCCCGTTCGCGCTCCCGCTGGCGCTCTGGGTGGGCGTGATCTCCCAGGCTATCCCGGCGGTCGGGACTTACCTTGCGGGCATAGCGCCGGTCCTTGTTGCGCTCTTCACAGATCCCGTCACCGCGGTCTGGGTCGTGGTGGCGTTGATTGCGTACCAGCAGATCGAGAATTTCGTGTTGCAGCCGCGCGTCACCGCCAGGACCATGGCGCTCCATCCGGCCTTGGCCTTTGGATCTGTTCTGGCAGGGGCGGCGTTGCTGGGAGCTATCGGCGCTCTGATCGCTTTGCCAACGGCCGCCATCATCCAGGCCTTCGTTTCCACCTACCTCGAGCAGCACGAGGTGATCGAGAGCACTCTGGCGCAGGACTAGGAGCACATAGAGAGGGGGCAAGCTGTGGGACCGCTGGACGGCGTAACCGTCGTAGAGATCGCTTCAATCGGACCAGGGCCGTTTTGTGGAATGATGCTGGCCGATCTTGGTGCGGATGTGGTGAGGATCGACCGGGCCGACGCAGTACATGGCCCGGCGGTCACCGGGTCGTCGCTGGATCTGATGAACCGGGGCAAGCGATCGATCGGGATCGATCTGAAGAACCCCCTCGGAATTGAGACGGCGCTCCGCATCGTTGAGCGGGCCGACGCTGTGATCGAAGGTTTCCGGCCCGGTGTCGCGGAACGGCTCGGAATCGGGCCTGACGTTTGCTGCAAACGCAATCCCTCGCTGGTGTACGGCCGGATGACCGGGTGGGGCCAGGTTGGTCCGCTCGCCCCTAGAGCAGGGCACGACATCAACTACATAGCCCTGACCGGCGTGCTGCATTCGATCGGCCGGAGCGGTGAGCCGCCGGTGCCACCCCTCAATCTGGTGGGGGACTTTGGGGGAGGGGGGATGCTGCTGGCGTTGGGCGTCGTGGCAGGCCTGTTCGAAGCCCGCATTTCTGGCAGGGGGCAGGTGATCGATGCGGCGATGATCGACGGCTCTGCACTGCTGACGACCATGATCCACGGTATGCGGGCGATGGGCCTGTGGAGCGATCGGCGGGGCGTCAACCTCCTCGACACAGGCGCTCCCTTCTACGAGGTGTACGAGACGTCCGACGGCGGGTACCTGGCGGTCGGCGCTATCGAACCGCATTTCTACGCCGAGTTCCTCGAACTGCTCGAATTGGATGGAGAGATTCCGGAACAGCTCGACGCCAGGACCTGGCCAGTAATGAAGGAGCGCATCGCTGCGCGGGTCAAGGAGCGAACTCGCCTGGAGTGGGAAAGCACATTTGCCGGCAGCGATGCTTGTGTTGCTCCTGTGCTGACGATGGGCGAAGCTCCGGATCACCCACACCATCGCGCCCGGGAGACGTTCGTTTCTGCGCACGGTGTCGTGCAACCGGCTCCCGGGCCGCGCTTCGACCGAACTCCGGGAGAGATCTCGGGTCCGCCTCCGTCGGCGGGACAGCACACCGAAGAGCTCCTGACCGGTTTTGGTTTCGACGAAGAGGAACAAGCTGCGCTGCGCGCTGCAGCAGCAATCCGTTGATGAGCACCGGCGACCGGATTTTGGCCGTGGAGCGCTGGCTAGAATCCATAGAAGACCAGCACACCGTGGGCGACATGGCCCGGCATCGGGCGGTCTGCGGCCGGAGGAGAAAGCCATGCGTGAGTACACCAGCCCGGGGGCCGTCAAGGTCCCGCCCAGTGACAGTCCGATCGCGGCTTTGCTCGCCAGAGCCGATACCCATCCCCACGTTGCGGCGCTGGCATACCGGGACGGGAATCGTTTCGTAGATATCACCACTGAAGAGTTCGTGAGCCAGGTTATGGAACTGGCTGCCGGCCTCGTTGCGTTCGGGATTGAGCCGGGTTCGCGTATCGGCGTCTATGCGGCCACCCGGTACGAGTTCACGTATGTCCAGTACGCCATCTGGGCGGCCGGTTGCGCAGCCGTGACCATCTATGAGACTTCTTCTGCCGAGCAGGTGCGCTGGACCCTTGGGGACAGCGGTGCGGTCGGAGTCTTCTGTGAGTCGGTGGCGCTCAAGGCGGTGTTCGATGAGGTGTCGGGCGACCTTCCCGACTGCCGCCATCAATTTGTCATCGATGAAGGCGGCCTGGACCAGGTCAAAGCCGCCGCCACCGATGACAGCCGCAAAGAGGTCAAGGCGCGCATCAAAGCCATCGCTCAGGATGACATTGCTCTGCTCATCTATACGTCGGGTACGACCGGCCGTCCGAAAGGCTGTGTGCTCACTCAGCACAACTTCATCTGGGATGTCCGCCAGGTGGTTTCCTCGCAGATGGATCTCTTCACACCTGGCAACTCCAATCTCATGTTCCTTCCGTTGGCCCATTCCTTTGCACAGGTCGTCCAGGTCGCCTGCGTGACCATGGGCGTGAAGATCGGATACTCAACCGGCACGAAGAACCTGGTCGAGGAATTGGGGATCTTCAAGCCGCGCTGGGTGTTCTCGGTGCCCAGGGTGTTCGAGAAGGTCTACAACAGCGCAAAGCACAAGGCCGACTCTGAGGGCAAGGGCAAGATCTTCGACATTGGTGCCAAGGTGGCCATTGACTATTCGAAGGAAGAGCAGGCGGGCAAGGTCAGCCTGAAGACCAAGGTTCTACACGCCGTGTTCGACAAGCTGCTGTTTGGGAAACTGCGGGACGTGTTCGGGGGGCGTCTGGAATACGCTATCTCCGGTGGAGCGGCTCTGGGGGACAGGCTCGGTCACTTCTTCCGTGGCATCGGGCTTACCGTGTTGGAAGGCTACGGGCTCACCGAAACGACCGCCGCCACGGTTTTCAACAGGAAGGGCGAAATCAAGATCGGGACGGTCGGGCGTCCGGCACCGGGTGCTTCCGTGAAGATCGCCGATGACGGCGAGATCCTGATCAAAGGTGGGTGTGTCTTCAAGGGTTACTGGAACAATGAGGCTGCCACCAAAGAGGCGTTCAGCGACGATGGTTGGTTCCACTCCGGAGACGTCGGCGAACTCGACGCCGAGGGCTATCTGCGCATCACGGGCAGGAAGAAGGAACTCATCGTCACGGCCGGCGGCAAGAATGTAGCGCCTGCGGTCCTTGAAGACCTGATCCGGGCGCACCCGTTGATCAGCCAGTGCATGGTGATCGGCGACGCCCAGCCGTTCATCGCCGCCCTGGTAACGGTCGACCCGGAGACCTTCCCCGAGTGGGTCGAGGAAAACGGTCTGAGCGACAAGAGCTTTGACGAGCTGCGCGAAGAGCCACTGGTGAAGGCTGCCATTCAGGAAGCCGTCGATGTTGCCAACAAAGCGGTTTCCAAGGCCGAGTCGGTCCGTACGTTCCGGATTCTCGATGAAGACTTCACCATTGAAGGTGGCGAGCTGACGCCGACCCTCAAGGTCAAACGGGCCATCATCGGAAAGAAGTACGGCCACGTGATCGACGAGATCTATACGAAGTAGTCCTCAGTACGCCTTCTGGCTGCCGGCTGCTAACCGCTGGTAACCGGCTGCCGGCTGCTGGTAGCCGGCAGTTCTCTTCGCCGTCTGATCTCGACACCCGGTACAGTTGCGGGATACGAGGGAGGATGAATATGGCGACTGCCGCCGAACTACGCGCTGAGATCGATGCCGCCGTTGAGGGCCGAACCATTGTCGAGGTGCTGGCTCGGAACGCTTCGGAACACCCGGATGTTCCGGCCATCCATTGGCGCGCCGACGGCGTCTGGAAGGATCTTTCCTGGTCACAATATCGGGAGCGTGTGATCGAAGCGGCGGCCGGTTTCATCTCCCTTGGCGTCAATCGGGGCGATTTCGTCGCCTTGATGGCTGCCAACCGGCCCGAACACGTCACTGCCGACCTGGGAGTCATGCATGCGGCCGGTACGCCGGTAACGCTCTATTCGACGCTGGCGACCCCCCAGGTCGCTTATATCGGCGGCCACTGCGGGGCCAAGGTGGCCGTGCTCGAGAACCTCGAGTTCATGAAACGCTGGGAGGCTGCCAAGCCCGAACTCCCCAACCTCGAGTATGTCGTTTTGATGGAGGGTGCCGAGAATTACGAGACGGTGGACTGGGTGTTGTCGTGGGACGACCTGGCCGAGCGAGGCCGGGCACTGCTTGCCTCCAATCCGGGCGTCGTTGACGAGCGAGCCGCACAACTCCAACCCGATGACATTGCGACCCTCATCTACACGTCGGGAACGACCGGAACGCCCAAAGGTGTTGTCATAACGCACCGCAACGTTTTGTGGACCGTCGAGTCCACCGAGCGGACGATCAATCTGCCCAAACATCCACGTTTGGTTTCCTTTCTTCCGCTTGCCCATATCGCCGAGCGGGTGGCCAGCCACTACCTGGGGATGTGGTACGTGGGCGAGGTCTGGTACTGCCCGGACATGACCCAGGTGCTCGAGTATGTGCAGGAAGCCAAGCCGACGCTGTTCGTGGCGGCACCTCGCGTCTTCGAGCGTTTCCAGGCGGGGTTGATGGCCCGTCTCGAAGGTGAAGAAGGCTTGAAGAAGACGCTGGCCATGGCCGCCATCAAGACCGGTGAGGAAGTGGTCCGGCTCCGACAGGCCGGCCAACCGGTGCCGTTCCTGACCGGGCTCAAGCATCAGCTGCTGGAGAAGGTGGTACTGACCAAGATGCTCGACGGGCTCGGTATGGGTGAAGTGTTCATTGCAATATCAACTGCTGCGCCCATCGCTCCTGAGCTGCTGATCTTCTTCCAGGGGATCGGGCTGCCCCTCTACGAGCTGTGGGGCATGAGCGAATTGAGCGGTCCCGGAACCACCAACCTGCCGGGTGCCAACAAGATCGGAACAGTCGGGAAAGCGATCGTGGGCACCGAAGTGAAGCTGGCCGACGACGGTGAGCTGATGATGCGGGGTGGCAATGTGACCGCCGGGTACTTCAAGCGACCCGAAGACACCGCGGAGACATTCCTCCCCGATGGGTGGTTGGTCACCGGCGATATTGCCGAAATCGACCAGGACGGTTTCGTTTCGATAGTCGATCGCAAGAAAGAACTCATCATCACAGCAGGCGGCAAGAACATTGCTCCGACCAAGCTGGAAGGCATGATCAAGAACCATCCGCTCATCGGACAGGTGTGCGTGATCGGGGATCGGCGCAAGTACCTGACTGCGCTGGTCGTGCTCGACGGAGACATGGCGCCCCCCTGGGCGGAGCGACAAGGCCTCAAGTTCGAAGATATGGCCAGTTTCTCTCAGCTCCCCGAGGTCCTGGCGGAGGTGCAGAAGGCCGTTGATGATGCAAACGAGTCGGTCGCCAGAGTGGAACAGTTGAAGAAGTTTGTTGTGCTACCGGACGAATGGACGCCGGAAACCGACGAGCTCACCCCAACGCTCAAACTGAAGCGGCGAGTCATTCACGAGAAGTACTCCGCCGCGATCGACACGTTGTACGTCTGAGCGGGAAGGAACGATTGTGGAGTCATACGAAGTCACCAAGACCATTGCGGCCGCCCCGGACACCATCTGGGCGATTCTGACCGATGCGTCGGGGTATACCGCCTGGGACTCTGGCGTTGCGCGTGTCGAAGGCACGATCGGCCTGGGGAACAAAGTCAAGGTCTACTCGAAGATCAGCCCCAACCGGGCCTTTCCCGTCAAGGTGACCGAGCTGGCCACGAACTCGAAGATGACCTGGTCGGGAGGGATGCCTCTCGGCTTGTTCAAAGGGGTGAGAACATTCACGCTCACGCCCGAGAGTGAGACCGTCACCAGATTCGACATGCGGGAGGAATTCACCGGGCCGCTGCTCTCGATGATCTGGAAGTCGATGCCCGATTTGACTGCGTCGTTCGAGCAATTCGCCAAAGGTCTCAATGACCAGGCTGAACGAGCGGCGTAGCGAAATAGTCGATTCTGACGGCCGTCCAGGTCGGCCTTCGGATCGGTCGTACGGAGGCGGCCGGCGGTTAGCCTGCCCGGCATGAACGACCGAGTGTGGTGGCAAACTGCCGTCTTCTACCAGATCTATCCGCGCAGCTTTCAGGACAGCACCGGAAACGGAGTTGGGGACCTGGAGGGCGTCGTCGAACGACTGGACTACCTCGCTGGAACCCTGGGAATCGACGCAGTCTGGCTATCGCCTTTCTTCCCGTCACCGATGAAGGACTTCGGCTACGACGTCTCGGATTACTGCAATGTCGAACCGCTCTTCGGAGACCTGGCCGACTTTGATCGGCTCCTCGCCGGAGCCCATGACCGTGACATCAAGGTAATCATCGACTGGGTTCCGAATCACACATCCGATCAGCATCCCTGGTTCGTCGAGTCACGATCGTCGCATACCAATTCGAAGCGCGACTGGTACGTGTGGCGGGACGCGAAACCAGATGGGGGTCCCCCCAACAACTGGGCCGCCGATTTCGGAGGAGGAGCCTGGGAGTGGGACGAAGCGACCGGCCAGTACTACTTGCACTCCTTCTTGAAGGAGCAGCCCGACCTGAACTGGAGGAATCCAGAGGTCGAGGAGGCGATGCTCGACACCTTGCGCTTCTGGCTTGATCGGGGCGTTGACGGGTTCCGCATCGATGTCGCCCATCGCATCCTGAAGCACCCTGACCTTGTCGACAATCCTCTCGTCGATCTCTCCTGCGATCCGGCTCCGCAAACTGCCTACGAGTCGCAGCTTCACATCAACGACCGTGGACATCCCGACGTGCACGATGCGTTTCACCGGATCCGGGTGGTACTCGACACGTATCAACCCCCCCGGTTCTCGGTCGGGGAGATTCACGAGTACGACTGGCCCACCTGGGCGTCGTACTACGGAAAGAACCTCGACGGATTGCACATGCCGTTCAATTTCGCAATCCTCGAAACTCCATGGACCGCTGAGGACATCCGGGCACTCGTGGAACGGGTCGAGCAGGCGGTTCCTGCTGGGGCCTGGCCAAACTACGTGCTGGGCAACCACGACGAGACTCGCATCGCCACCCGGCTGGGGGACGACCAGACAAGGATCGCCGCCATGCTGCTCTTGACGTTGCGAGGGACTCCAACCCTCTACTACGGCGACGAGATCGGCCTTGCTGAGGCCGACATTCCCCTCGAACAACAGCAGGACCCGTGGGGCATAAGCATCCCCGGCAAGGGGCGCGACGGTCGCCGGACGCCGATGCAATGGACCGGCGGTAGGGGAGCCGCCTTCACGCCGCCGGGCGTGCGTCCCTGGTTGCCGTTCTCGGACGACCTCGAGACGCGGAATGTCGAGGCTCTCCTGGCAGAGCCGACCTCGCTTCTGAACCTGTACCGCCGGTTGCTGGCGCTTCGGTTGCGGGAACCGGCATTGCAGACCGGCGACTATCAGGGTCTTGGCGGTGACGGGGTCTTCTCGTTCTATCGGGATGACGGTAGGAGCCGCCTGCTCGTGGCGCTGAACTTCACGGGTGAAGCCCAGGCGGTCGAACCGACTGCGGAAATCGGAACGGGACGGATCTTGATCTCAAGCGAGCTCGATCGGGAGGGACCGTTGGCGATGGGGCAGCTGGATTTGCGCCCTCATGAGGGCGTTGTCGTCAGGCTCGATTGACCCGGCGATTCCGCGCTCTGGTCACATCCTGGTCCGGGCGGGCATCCAACGCCTCCGGAAACGCCATGCGACCGCAGCCAGCCCCGCCAGGACCAGTATTCCGAGCCCGGGAAGCAGTGAGGTGGTCGCCGTTGAAGTTTCCGGTGCGGCTGATCCGACTACCGACTCAGATGTGGCACTGCTGACGGCGACGCCGACCGACCTGGAGGCCAGCACTTGAGAGGGGTCTCCGGTGGTCACGACCTCGATCCGGTGCTGACCGACCGAAAGGTCGTCGGGTAGGAGCCGGGTGAAAGTCAATGAACTGCCGGTTGTGACATCAGCGGGATCGCCCAGCGGCGACCCGTCGAGAAGAAACACGACCTGCGAGAACCCGGGAATCACCGCTTCCAGCTGGAGAGTCAAGGTGATCTCGTCGCCGGGAACCCACGCAAGGGGCGCCACTGAGAACAAGGTGGCAGACAGGCCGAAAGCTCTTGAAGTTGCTTCGAGGGTCAGCCCGAGAACCTCGAGGGTGGGCCCGAGGGTCGACGTCGTCTGCGGGGGGAGGCCGGTGGTTGACGGAATCGAGAGGCTGGTCGTCGTAGTTGTGGCGGAAGTGGTAGAGGTCGGTGGCGTTGTGGTGGAAGTTGTCGTGACGGGCAGGGTGGTCGTTGTTGTGCCGGGCAGGGTCGTGGTTGTTTTGCCGGGTAAGGTCGTGGTTGTCGTGGTCGGGAAGTTACTGACCGTCACGGCTACTGAGTCGGTAGCAGTTTGGCCCTGCCTATTCGTAGCCGTTGCGGCGATGGTGTGGGGGCCGTCCGGGCCGGCAGCGGTGTCCCATGTTGCGGACCATCCGTTGAAGCCGAAGAAGTCCGTCCCGATACTTATCCCGTCCACGAAGAACTGGACCCGGACGGTGTCGTCGGACGCTGACGCGGTAATCGAGAGCGTGCCTGTGACAACCGCTCCGATCCCCGGGTTGGTGATCTGCACCGTCGGGTCGGTGCTGTTGTCCACGGTGACCGAAACGGAATCGCGGGAAGTGCGCCCGGCAGTGTCTGTTGCGATGACGGTCAGCGTGTGCGGCCCGTTCCCGGCACTAGCCGTATTCCAGGAGATGGACCACGGTGGGGCACTGTCGACGCCGATCTGTGCACCATCAACCAGGAATTCGACACGAATCACCCGGGCGTCGTCGGTTGTCGTAGCGGAAATGGTGGCCTGACCGGAGAGGACCGCACCCGGCGATGGCTGAGTTATCGATACTGCCGGCACCGGAACGTCGGGATCGACAATGGTGGCCGTGGTCGACAAACTGGCGGTAGCGTCGTCATCGTCCCGCACGGTGAGCGTCACCGTGTACACGCCGGGTGCCTGGTAGCTGTGATCCGGGGTGTCGCCTTTCCCGGTCTTTCCGTCCCCGAAATCCCACGAGTATCTGTCTATCTTGCCGTCCACATCGGTCGATCCGGACCCGTCGAATTTCACCTTCTTGTTCACTTCTGCGAAGTAGGGGCCGCCCGGATCAGGAACCGGAGGCTGATTCGCCGCAATGGTGGCCGTGGTTGTAGCCGAGGAAACATTGTCGTCGTCGTCGGTCACCGTCAGAGTGACGACGAAAGTCCCCGGTGTGCGGTAGGTGTGGTCGGTGGTCTTTCCCGTCCGGGTAGTGCCGTCTCCGAAATTCCAGAGGTACTCATCGATGTCTTCGTCGCCTTCGGTCGATCCGGACCCGTCGAATTGAACCTTTTCGTCGACGACGCCCGAGTAGGGTCCTCCGGGATCGGCGGCGAGGGCGGCCAGGACCGGGGCAACAAACATCGGGCTGGCCAGCATGGCCAGAGCAAGCAACCCGGCAACAACGACCCTCAATAGGTGATGGGTGGTGGTGTGCCGGCGCAAACGCGACCGATCAGGCGAATGCCCCTTCACTTCGTTGCCTCCCGAGCAGCCGAAATCTCACCACTAACTATATGGCGATTGCAGCGGCTACGCACGGGGTGGCGAGCGCTTCGTCTAGCTAGCGCCCCCGGGCGGCGAGCCTGCGCACGATCATCTTCCGGCGGTACCAGCCTGCACCTGCGAATCCAGCAGCCGTAAACGCTGCGATTCCGCCTACGACGGCCGCCACGATGATTCCGACCGGGGGCCGCGTAGTGGTGACGGGGGCAGCCTCGGTTGGGTCTTCATCAGCGGGTGCACCGGCCACCACGCCTACCGTCCGCGAGGCGAGCACCTGTGGTGGTTGCTCGGTGGTCATCACCTCGATGCGGTGCAGTCCGACCTGCAGGCCTGTCGGCAAGGTCCGGGTGAAGACCGCCACCGCGCCCGGTCCTGCTGCGGCGTCTCCTGCATTGACGGTGGCTGCATCTCCCAGGGGCTGGCCGTCGAGAACGAATTGCACCTCGGCTCTGCCGGGTATCTCCGCCGCCAGAGCCACGGTCAACGCGATTTCCCCGCCTGCGGAGACGGTGGGTGGAGCCAGCGAGAACGCCGTTGCGGAGAGCCCTGCTGCGGGTGTTTCGATTTCGATGGGTACGGCGGTGGTTGTCGGAGTAGGCGGCGAGGTGGTGGCCGTCGTGAACGCCTGGATGATGACCTCGTTTGAGTCCGCCGACGTCTGACCGGCGATGTCAGTGGCCACCGCCCGGATCGTGTGCGATCCGATGGTCGCCCTGGTCGGGTTCCAGACGGCCGACCAGCCGTTTGAAGCGACCGTATCAATGCTGATGGAGCTTCCATCCACGAAGAATTCGACCTGGTCGACGCCGTCGTCGTCGGATGCGTTCGCGGAAATGAGGACAATGCCAACACCGTAGATTGTGGCACCGTCGCGGGGACCGGTGATGGTCACCGCTGGGAACAGGTCATTGTCGACGGTAACGATGACCGAGTCCGATGTGGTCTGGCCGTTGCTGTCCCTGGCAACCGCCCGGATGGTGCGTCTGCCGTTGTCTACTCCGCGAGTGTTCCAGCTGAGAGCTCCACCCACCGCTCGGGTTGGTGTCTGTGCCGATGCTGGTTCCGTCCACGAAGAATTCCACCTGATCGATATCCACGTCGTCATCGGCCGAGGCGGCGATGGTTATGCGTTCCCTGACCACGGCCAGGGAGGTGGGACGGGTGATGTCGACGGTCGGAGGCTGGTCCACCGTGACGAAAACTGCGGCGCTGGTGCCTGTCTTGCCGGGTAGGTCGGCGGCGGTAGCAGTAAGCGTGTGGCGTCCACTTGTGGCCGTCGTTGTGTTCCAAACGATGCTCCACCCGCCGATGCTGCTGGAGTCGGTGCCGACGCTGACACCGTCGACGAAGAATTGGACGCTTCTCACCGCTTTGTCGTCGGTGGCCGTTGCGGTGATAGTCACCTGGCCGGAGACGGTCGTATTGGAGGTCGGACTGGTGATTCCGGCCGTGGGTGCCTTGTTGTTGTCGACGACGAATGTCACGGACGTTGATGTGGTTGTGTTGCCGAAGCCGTCTGTGGCCCCTGCCGAGATCGAGTGGGAGCCGTCTGACAGTGCCGTTGTGTCGACGGTTCCTTCATAGCTTGTCGTGAACGCGTTGTAGGTGGTGGTGCGGGTCACGCCGCCGTCGATGCTGTACGTAACAGTCAGTATTCCCGCAGCGCTCTCGGCGTCGGTTGCTGTGATCCGCGCTGTGAGTGGGCCGGTGACCGTCAAGCCGCTGGTCGGATTGGTCACAGACACAGTGGGTGCCGCGTTGGCAGCGATAGTGGCAACTGCCGTGTCGCTATCGGTGGTTCCGTCATCGTCGGTGACCGTCAGGGTGATCGTGTAGGCGCCGCCGGTTGTGTAGGTATGGATGGCGGGTGCGAAGGTCGAGGCGGGCGAGGTGGTTCCGTCGCCCCAGCTCCATGCATACGTACTGATAGAGCCGTCGCTATCGGTCGAAGCGGCGCCGGTCACATTGACCGTCACGCCTGCAGTTCCTGAGTAAGGGCCCCCGGCATCGGCGACGGGTGTCACGTTGATTACTGCCGTGGTGGTGTCGGGGGCCGAGGTTGCCCCGTCGTTGTCGGTGACGGTGAGCGTGATCGTTTTCGTGCCGCCGCTGGCGTATATATGGGTCGGATTGGCAGCCGTGCTGGTCGTTCCGTCTCCGAAGGTCCAGAGGTAGGAGGCGATGGTGCCGTCGGAGTCCGTCGACCCGGCACTCGAGAACGAGACGAAACTGCCCGTGGAACCCGTGTACGGACCGTTGGCTTCTGCCGTGGGTGCCTGGTTGTTGTTGACGGTGAAACTGCGGGCGGTGGTGGTTGTGGTGTTGCCGAACCCGTCGGTAGCGCGGGCGGTCACGGTGTGTGTCGCGTCGCTGAGGGTGGTGGTGTTGAGGGTCCGCTCGTAGCTGCTCGTGAAGGTGTTGTAGGTAGCCGGCTGCCAGGACCCGCTGTCGATTCGGACCTGGGTTGTGAGGCTCCCGGCGGCGCTTTCGGGGTCGGTTGCCTGGACCCGGATGGTGATCGTGCCCGAGACGGTCTGTCCGGCGGTTGGACTGCTGATCGACACGGTGGGGGATTGGTTGCCGGAGATGCTGGCAGTGGCGGTGTCGGTGTCGGTGGCGCCGTCGTTGTCGGTGACGGTGAGGGTGATGGTCTTGGTACCACTGGTGGTGTAGGTGTGAACGGCGGTCGGAACCGAGTTTGTGGTGTTGGGAGTGCCGTCGCCCCAGTTCCACCGGTAGGTGGAGATGGTGCCGTCGCTGTCGGTTGAGCTACCGCCGTTGACGGTGATGGACACCCCGGCTGTGCCCGTATACGGACCGCCGGCGTTGGCGGTTGGTGCCTGGTTGTTGTTGACGGTGAAACTGCGGGCCGGGGTGGTTGTGGTGTTGCCGAACCCGTCGGTAGCGCGGGCGGTCACGGTGTGTGTCGCGTCGGTCAGGGTGGTGGTGTTGAGGGCTCGCTCGTAGCTGCTCGTGAAGGTGTTGTAGGTAGCCGGAAGCCAGGTACCGCCATCGATGCTTACCTGGGTGGTGAGGCTGCCGGGAGCGCTTTCAGGGTCGGTGGCCTGGACCCGGATGGTGATCGTTCCCGATACGGTCTGTCCGGCGGTTGGACTTGTGATCGACACGGTGGGGGATTGGTTGCCGGAGATGTTTGCTGTGGCGGTGTCGGTGTCGGTGGCGCCGTCGTTGTCGGTGACGGTGAGGGTGATCGTCTTGCTACCGGTTGTGGCGTACGTGTGCACCGCCGTCGGGAGGGAGCTGGTGGTGTCCGAGGTGCCGTCACCCCAGTTCCACCGATAGGTGGAGATGGTGCCGTCGGAGTCGGTTGAACTACCGCCGTTGACGGTGATGGATACCCCGGCGGTGCCGAAATACGGCCCGCCGGCGTTGGCGTTCGGGCGGGCGTTGATGTTGGCGGTGGCCGTGTCGGTGTCGGTGGCGCCGTCGTTGTCGGTGACGGTGAGAGTGATTGTCTTGGTGCCTCCGGTGGCGTAGATGTGGCTGGCCGTTGGGATGGAGCTGGTGGTGTTTGGAGTGCCGTCACCCCAGTCCCACCGATAGGTGGAGATGGTGCCGTCGGAGTCCGATGAAGCAACGCCGGTAACGGCGATCGACGACCCGGCGGTGCCTGAATACGGTCCCCCAGCGTTGGCGGTTGGTGCCTGGTTGTTGTTGACGGTGAAGCTGCGGGCGGTGGTGGTTGTGGTGTTGCCGAACCCGTCGGTAGCGCGGGCGGTCACGGTGTGTGTCGCGTCGGTCAGGGTGGTGGTGTTGAGAGCCCGTTCGTAGCGTGAAGTGCCGGAATTGTAGGTGGTTGACTGCCAGGTACCGCCATCGATGCTCACCTGGGTGGTGAGGCTCCCGGCGGCACTTTCGGGGTCGGTGGCCTGGACCTGGATGGTGATTGTCCGCGCGACCGTCTGTCCTGCGGTCGGACTGGTGATCGACACGGTGGGGGACTGGTCGCCGAAGGAGATGGTGCCGGTGGCGGTGATCGGAGTAGGTAGGCCCCGTCGTTGTCGGTGACGGGAGGGGGTGGTGTTGGCCGCTGGGGTGTTGGTGTGGGTGGCGGTGCTGGTCCGATGGCTGTGGTTCTGAGGTGGTCACCGCAATCCGGCGGTGGTGGGTGGTGCCGTCGGAGAAGTCCGATGAGGCAGGCCGGTGACGGTGAGGATGACCGTCCGGTAGTGCCGACGGTCACACTCGGCGTCTGGTTGGGGCCGGCGTTGACGGTGGTGGTGGCGGTGTCGGAGTCGGTGAGGCGCCGTCGTTGGCGGTGAGCGGTAGGATGATGGTCCCGGCTTGTGGAGACGAGCGGTGGTGTAGACGCTGTGGCTGGCCGTTGGTGATGAGCCTGGTCCCGGAGGTGTCGGTCCAGGTGGCGTCACCCCACTCCAGCGGGGTGGGTGGTGCCGTCGGAGAGTCCGATGAAGCAGGCCGGTGACGGTGATGGATACCCCGGCGGTGCCGAATACGGTCCCCCGGCGTTGGCGGTGGGGGCCACATTGGCCGGGGGATGTTGGCGGTGGCGGTGTCGGAGTCGGTGGCGCCGTCGTTGTCGGTGACGGTGAGGGTGATGGTTTTGGTGCCGCTGGTGGTGTAGGTGTGGCTGGCGGTTGGTGATGAGCTGGTGGTGTCTGAGGTGCCGTCACCCCAGTTCCAGCGGTAGGTGGAGATGGTGCCGTCGGAGTCCGATGAAGCAGCGCCGGTGACGGTGATGGATACCCCGGCGGTGCCCGAATACGGTCCCCCGGCGTTGGCGGTGGGGGGAACATTGGCCGGGGAGATGTTGGCGGTGGCGGTGTCGGAGTCGGTGGCGCCGTCGTTGTCGGTGACGGTGAGGGTGATGGTTTTGGTGCCGCTGGTGGTGTAGGTGTGGCTGGCGGTTGGTGATGAGCTGGTGGTGTCTAGGTGCCCGTCGCCTCGGTGCCAGCGAGGTGGAGATGGTGTCGGAGTCCGCTGAAGCGTGCCGTACGGTGATGGTGGCTGGCGGTTGGGATGAGCTTGGTGTCTGAGGTGCCGTCACCCCAGTTCCAGCGGTAGGTGGAGATGGTGCCGTCGGAGTCCGATGAAGCAGCGCCGGTGACGGTGATGGATACCCCGGCGGTGCCCGAATACGGTCCCCCGGCGTTGGCGGTGGGGGCAACATTGGCCGGGGAGATGTTGGCGGTCGTCGTTGCGGGGAGCGATGTCTCTGATGCACCATCGACAACAATCAGTGAGACGTCATAGGTGCCCCCGGTGGAATAGGCGTGGGTGGGGTTCGCCAAGGTGCTGGTCCCGCCATCCCCGAAAGTCCACGAATACGAGGCGATCGTGCCACTGTCCGTCGTCGTCGTTCGATCCGGCACTTGAGAACGACACGGGTACTCCCGCAGTGCCCGTGTAGGGACCGTTGACAACAGCCACCGGTGCCGTTGCCCACGCCACGCCGGTCAGAACGGGACTGACCATGAGGGCAAACGCGATCATCAGAGCGAACGCTGATCGCCCCAATCGCCGTGTTGTCACGGCCACTATTCCTGCCCCGTTGCCCGACACTGCCGTTGCCCCAATTCCGTGTTTCCTGTGACCCACCATCGAGCCAACTCTTGCCCTTCAACCCTGATTGCCACGCGCAGTGGCAAGACCATCACTGGTCGGACTTGTAGCTTACTAGGAGTAGGGGTGCACTGATAAGGGGCGCCCGGCCTATTTGACGGTATCGAGGGGCCCGGCAGGTGGCGGTTCAACCGGTTTCGGGGTCGGGTACCACGACCAGGAGAGTTCCAGAATCGACCGCGATCGAGGCTGTGCTCTCTTTGAACTCATTGCTCACTCCCCGTGTTGAACCAGGTTCGAGATCCTCTCCCTTGAGGTTCCACCGGAGTCCGCCGGTCTGCACACCGCCGACCGCTCCACCCACGGCCAGGAGGGAGATCGAGGCACCGATCTTGCCTGCGAGTTCCAGGGCGTGGTGGACGGCATAGAGCCGGGCGCGCCCGGCCCGCCACTCGATGTCGAGGTCGGCGAAGGCGGGGGAGGGGAGCAGCAGGGCGTTGGCCAGGTAGTGGTCCTGGCGGCCACCGTGCCCGCCGATGACGATCACCTTGCGGGCCCCGACCCGTCGCGCCGCTCGCAACGCCAGTTCCATATCGGTGGCGTCCTTGTAGACGGGGTGACGTTCGATTGTGGTGCCGTGTTCTTCCGCTTCCTGCCGTCCGCCGGCACTGATCGAGTCGAGGTCACCGACCAGCAAATCGATCGTGAAACCCGACTCGCGAGCCCGGTCGAGCCCTGAGTCGGCCGCGATGACGAAGCCGTACTGCTGCAAATCTGCCACCGCCGACGGGGGGATGGGGTCGCCACCGGCGAATACGATCACTGTGTGGGGCATGGCGTGAACACCCTAGGCGGTTGGGAAGGGTTCATGTATTGGATGAGGTCGCGAACTACAAAATCGTCTTACGCGCAGCCGGCGCGTAAGAACCACCCTGAACTGGCCTTTTGGCAGCGATCGCGACACGAGCAATGTACGCCCTGTAAACCCTCGACCATTGGTTGAGACTGTTCTGGCGTCGATTTTCGACTCATCGACTCAGTTATTGACGCCAGAACGGGGTTGGAGGTATCGGTCGAGCCAGCCGAGAACCTCGCCGTACCAGTGGATCGAGTTGCGGGGCTTGAGAATCCAGTGGTTCTCGTCGGGGTAGTAGACGAGCCGGGCTTCGACACCCTTCGCCTTGAGTACCCCGTAGAGCTCGAGTCCCTGGGTTACCGGGACCCGGAAGTCCTGTTCACCGTGGATGATCAGCGTCGGGGTGCTGTAGCCGGCCGCGTGGGCGCTGGGGCTCCACAATTCGACTCGTTCCCGATCCTCGAAATACTCGGCGCCGTAGGCCCGGGGCCGCCCCTGAGTGAAGTCGCTGGCGTACATCCCGCCCAGGTTGGTGACGGCGGCGTGGGCGACCGCACAGGCGAAACGGTCGGTTTGCGTGCTCAACCAGGCGGTCATGTAACCGCCGTACGAGCCGCCGGTGATGGCCATCCGGTCCGGATCGATGAAGCCGCGTTCGATCAGTTGGTCGGTCGCAGCCAGGATGTCCCGGGTGGGTTTGTCGCCCCATTCGCCGTGGATCGAGGTGGCAAAGTCCTGGCCCCACGATGTAGATCCATGGAAGTTGATCATCGCGACTACATAGCCGGGAGCCGCAAAGGCGTGGGCGTTCCACCGATAGTGGAAGAAATCACCGAAGATGCCGTGCGGACCGCCGTGGATCTTGTGAACCAGAGGCCAGGTAGTCGAAGCGTCGAAGTTCGGCGGATAGACCACGAATCCCTGGACGGTGGCGCCATCGGCGCCCGCGAATTCGACCTCCTCGACGTCGCCCAAATGAAGCTCGCTCATGACCGAACCGGTGAATGAGGTGATCGGGTCGACACCGTTGCCGGTCACTTCAACGATCTCGGCGGGCCGGCTCAGTTCCTGCAGCTGTGCGAATAGTCGGGAACCGGCGGGAGCAGGGGCTGCGAATGTGCCACCGCCCGCGACCAGTTCGGGCTCTCCGGGCGTCAGGGCAGTGCGGTAGAGGTTGACCCGGCCCCGGTCCTCGGCGGTGAGGATGAGGTTTCCCTCTCCGGTGAACTCCCATCCCGAAGCCGATCTGTCCCAGTCCTCGGTCAGGACTTCATGTTCGAGGGCGCTCCGGTGGTACCTCACGAGACGGACCCGATCAGCGTAGAAGTCGATCTCGCGTTGCATCCCGTACACGATGCAGGTTCCGTCCGGGCTGTAGCGCGGGCGGACTTCGTTGCCGCTCCCGTCCGGGGTCAGGCAGGTCACGGTGCCTCCGTCGACCGGCACGGTGAACACTGCGAAGCGGGGCCGGTCGTGCGGCGGTTCGCTGGTGTCGGCGGAGAAGGCGACCTCCCGGCCATCTGGAGCGATGTCGAAGTTGTCGCCGGGTGTGTCCCAGTTCCACCAGCGCCGTGAATCCTGGGTGAGATCGGTCAGCTCGCCGGAGTTGAGGTCGAAGTGGAACAGGTGAGGGACCCTGCCATCCGTCAGCCACTGGTCCCAGAAGCGGTACACGCGGTCCTCGGTGATATGAGCCTTGACGGGATCCTTCTTGCGGCTTGCGGCTAGCTCCCGGGTCTCCTCCAGATCCAGGGCTTCCTTGAACACTGAAGCCACCAGGATCAAGCCGCTCCCATCCGGCAGCCACTTCAAACCGGCCACACCGAGCGGCAGGTCGGTTCGGGGTTCGGCTTCGCCGCCACTGAGTTGCATGACATGGACCTGAGCCAGTTCGTCAACGTCTCGCAGGAAGGCCAGGTGGGTACCTTCCGGGCTGACCGCCGGCCCCGTGCTTGATCGATCAGCGGAGGTAAGTGGATCGACTCGACCGTTTTCGACCCGGTACAGACGGGTGGTTCCCTTGTTCTCCTCGAGATCGTAGGTCGTGACGGGAACGATCAGGTAGCTACCGTCGGGGGAAGGGGCCGGCTGACCGACCCGGGGGATCCTCCAGAGGTCTTGCGGGTTGATGGTGCGTCTCATTTGCCGAGGATAGTGCGAGTGAACGGGCCCCTACCCGGGGCTCGGTGACCAGAAGACCACATCGCCCTGGGCGACCTCCGTTGGCTCGAGGGCGCCGAGGACCTGCACCCAGACGGTTGGTTCTCCCTCTTCGTTGAGGCCGGAGTAGGCAAAGGCCGATCCGTCCGGGGCCCACAGGGTATGGCTGCGAGCGTACTGATCCCAGAATGGCAGATACGACGTGGCGAAGACCGGCGTCGGGGTCACCGTGGCGTATTCAGTAGATGCGGTGCCATCCCACACAAACCATTTGAACGTGGGGTGATCGATGCCGCCCTGAGAACCGAGATAGAGGAGTGCATCACCGGTCGGACTCCACTGATAGGCCAGCACTGGTTCCTGGCTCACTGTGGTCACGACTCCGGATTCCAGATCCGTCACCACCAGCGGTCCGAAATTGAACACGGTCCTGTCGAGTGTGACCGAGTGTGCGATCAGGCTCCCCGGACCCAGGTCGAACGTGGCGACGCCGGAAAAGGCTCCGAGCCTCTGCAGGATGGCGCCTCCGGGTTCTGCAACGACGATCTCCTGTCCCTGGGACTGAAATGCTCCCGTTCTCACCCCGCCCGTCGGCGGTGGTGAACCGGTTGCGTAGACCACCCTGGTGCCATCGCCGGACCATTGGGGAGCTTGGAACCGGGCCGGCGTGCTGTCGAGGCTGGTCCCGGTGCCATCAGTCGAGAGTAAGGCTGTTTCCGACCCATCCGTGTGGGTGAGGAGAGATCGGCCGTCCGGAGCCCAGGCGAAGTAGTACGGCTGGGCCCCTCCGAGGAGGCGCACCTCGTCGTCCAACAATCCCAGATTCACCCGCCCGCCCGGGCCGCTCCCGAGGAAGGCGATCGTGTCGCCGGTGGGGCTCCAGGAGTAGTAGAAAGGTGCGGTCCCGGACTCGACACGTTCCAACTGATCTCCCAGCGACCCCGAAGTGACGATGAAAGCTTCCGGAACCTCACTCATGCGGTCGACTTCAGTCCACACGATGCGCTCGCCATCGAGCGACCAGGTCGGTTGGACCGCGGCCAGACCGGAGCGCTCAACTACCAGGTCGGTGCGGTCGGAACCGTCGGGCTTGATGGTGAAGATCGCAGATTCCGCTCGGGAAACCACCAGCAGACCGGCCAGATCTGCGGCACCGTCCCCTGTAGCCCGGTCTCCGCTGGTAGTTGTGCAAGCCGCTGCCATGATCGCCAGCCAAAGACCCAGGATCGTGACCGCCCGTATGCGCATAGGCGGAGCGTACCGGGATCCGGGGGACACAACCGGGCGGCCCCCCGAATCCCTTACCGCCGGGCGTCCCGATTGAGCTGCGAAAGCTGCGCCTGCAATTCCGGGGAAAAGGCACCAGCCGGCATGCGCCAGGACCAGTTGCCTCCGAGGGTGCCGGGGAAGTTCATCCTGGCGCCGGTCGGGAGGCTCAACACATCCTGAAGGGGGGTTATGGCCACGTTCGCTTTGGACAGCCAGGCCGCCCGGATCAAGTCCCACGAGATGTCGTCTCCGGTCACGGCCAGGTACTTGGTGGCGAACGCCCGTTCTTCCTTTGATGCGGTGTCCCACCAGCCAACAATGGTGTCGTTGTCGTGCGTCCCGGTGTACACGATGGAATTGGGCGGGTAGTGATGAGGCAAAAACTCATTGTCAAGGCCACCGTCGAATGCGAACTGAAGGATCTTCATGCCGGGCAGGTCGAATTGGTCGCGAAGCACGAACACGTTCGGATTGATCTCGCCGAGGTCTTCGGCGATGATCGGCAGGTCTCCCAGTTCGTTCATCACCGCTTGGAGGAATTGAGCGCCGGGTCCCGGCAGCCAACGACCCTCGATGGCCGTCGTGGCTTCTCCCGGGATCTCCCAGTAATCGACGAATCCCCGGAAATGGTCCACCCGGACAACATCTACCAGCTTGAACACTGCCCGAAACCGTGCTTTCCACCACGCATAGCCGGAAGCTTCGTGAACCTCCCAGCGATAGAGCGGATTGCCCCACAACTGTCCGGTCTTGGAGAAGTAGTCGGGCGGCACCCCCGCCATCACGGTTGGCTGCCCGGCCGCGTCGAGGTGGAACAGCTCGCGGTTGGCCCATACGTCGGCGGAGTCGTGGGCAACAAAGATGGGGAGGTCCCCGATGATGCTGACTCCCACCTCGTGCGACTTGGTCCGGAGCGCTTTCCATTGCCGGAAGAAGAGGAACTGACGAAAAGAGTGGCGGGTGACCTCCGTCGCGTAGGCGGCCCGGGCCTTTTGTAACTGCATCGAATCCCGGTCACGGAGCGGCGCAGGCCACTGGGTCCATGGCTTCAGGCTGTAGAGATCCTTGATGGCCATGAAGAGGGCGAAATCGTCGAGCCATTCGCGATTGGAGGCCCGGAAGGTCTCGAAATCGACCTTGAGTTGCGAGAAACTCCCACTTTCGAAACGTTCCAACGCACTGTCGAGCAGAGCCAGCTTCCAAGAAATCACCGGGCCGTAGTCGACTTCGTCTTCCGGAAAGTCGGGGCATGCGGCCAGGTCGTTGGCAGTGACGAGACCTTCCTCGCACAGGAGGTCCGGACTGATCAGATAGACATTGCCGGCAAACGTTGAAAAGCACTGATACGGCGAGTCGGCGTATCCGGTCGGGCACAGCGGCAACACCTGCCAGAGGGTGCATCCCGTGGCGGCGAGGTCATCGAGCCATCCATGGGCCGTGGGACCGAGATCACCGATCCCGTATGGTCCCGGCAGGCTGGTCGGGTGGAGGAGTATCCCGGAGGAACGAGTCAGGTGCATGTTGCGCATTATCCCCTCGGTGTCGTTTAGAGCGCGAATCGGCGACATGTCGATGCGGGGTTGAACGTCCCTATGCTTGATCCGGGTAGAGAGGGTGGGGTGTTTGTGTGGTTGTCCTGAGGACGCTGGTATTCCTGGCCGGGGTGAGCGTGGTTGCCTGGGCTCTGCGTTCGGCGGTGGAGACCGCAGTCCTGCCCAGGAGCTCTCAGAACACCCTGGCCCGCCTGGTCTTTCGCTCGACGGGCAAGGTGTTTCGGTTCCTGGCCAACGAACGACGTGACTTTACGACCCGGGATCGGGTCATGGCCCTCTACGCTCCCGTCAGCCTCTTGCTCCTTCCGGCGGTGTGGGTGTCGACCATTCTGCTCGGGTACCTGGCCATGTTCTGGGCTTTGGGCCGCACGGTCGGCGACGCGTTCTATGTCAGCGGTTCATCACTCCTCACCCTGGGTTTCGCGCCGGTGGACACCGTCGTCGAACGGATCCTGGCTTTTTCCGAGGCAACGCTCGGGCTCGGGATCGTCGCGCTGCTCATCACCTTTCTCCCGTCGATGTACGGAGCTTTCTCCAGGCGCGAGGCGCAGGTTGCGTTGTTGGAAGCCAGGGCCGGTTCGCCTCCGACCGCAATCGAGTTTCTGGTCCGATACCAGCAACTCGATTGGCTAGACGAAATGCCGGCCTTCTGGGAGCGATGGGAGAACTGGTTTGCGGCAGTGCAGGAATCTCAAACTTCATATGCGGCGCTCAACTTCTTCCGGTCGCCACAACCGGACCAGTCATGGATCGTTGCCGCCGGGACCGTCCTCGATGCGGCCGCTCTCACCTTGTCGGCCGTCGACGTTCCCCGCCAGCCCAACGCGGCCATGTGTATCCGGGCGGGTTATGTGACGCTGCGCCGAATCGCCGATTTCTTTGGCATCGTGTACGACCCGGACCCTGAACCAGACGATCCCATTTCGATCCGCCGTGAAGAATTCGACGACGCTTGTGACCGGTTGGAAGCAGCCGGGGTGCCTCTGAACCTCGATCGCGACCAGGCATGGCGCGACTACGCCGGGTGGCGAGTCAATTACGACACGGTGTTGCTGGCTCTGGCAGACCTGATCATGGCGCCCTATGCCCCCTGGACTTCGGATCGTTCCGCCCCCAATCACGTCCGGCCCCGGATCCGCTTCTGGGGGGTCGCCCGTCGACGGGATCTGCGCTAGGCAGCCACCGCCACTCAGTCAGCGTCGATCACAATGTCGAGGCAGTCAAATCCGCGGCGCAGGGCTTGTTCGACATTTTCGGGTTTCGGGCCCGCGGCGAAGAGGAACCCTAGGTACCGATCGGCCTCCGGAAGCGGCCAGACCCTTCTTCCCGGAGGGATGGTGATATCAACCTCCGTAATCCCGGGAACCGCCCGAGCCCGATCCGTGCCGTGAACGGCCTCGAGGATCCCGGCCCGGGGGATGGGAAGCATCATCACTCCGGAGGCCTGGTCTTCCCTTCGGATCCTGCGGAGCGGCCGCCCGAGCGCCTGGCGCAACAGCACCACTTCGAGTGGACTACCGAGCAAACCAAAACGCAGAGATCGCCCGCATAAGCCACCGATTGAACGGGCCGCCGCTTCGAGAAACGTCACCCGGCTTCCGTCGACCCGTAACTCGGCGTGAATCGGGCCCTCCTGCAACCCCATCGCTCGAACGGCCCGGGCGGTGACCCGCTCAACCTCTTCGAGCATCTCCGGATGCAGCCGTGACGGGGTGATGAAGAGGGTCTCTTCGAAGAACGGCCCTTCCAACGGGTCCGGTTTGTCGAAGAACGCCAGAACTTCGAGCACACCGCTGCGCAGGACGCCCTCGACGGCAAGTTCGACACCGGGGATGTACTGCTCGACCAGAATGGGTTCGCTCGGGTTGTGCCCGCCGACCATCAAGATTCTCCTGATACGTTCGGCTGCCGCCCGGGCTGTTTCGGCGTTGTCGGCACGAATGACTCCGCGGCTCGCCGACATCGACAACGGCTTGAGCACAACCGGAAATCCGATCAGGTCGGCCAGCGCCGCCACGTCGTCTGTAGGGCCGGCCAGTTCGAAAGCCGGCTGCGATATTTCCGCATCTTTCAGAGCTCTTCGCAGCATCACTTTGTTTCGGGTCAGGGCAACGGCGGCGGGCGGGTTGTGATTCAGTCCAAGCAGCTCGGCCGCCAGGGCCGCGATGAGAACACCCTGGTCATCGACCGGGACGATGGCGTCCAGGGGTTGGCGATCACCCAGCTCCACGATTCGACGAGCAGACTCCTCGGGCCGGGAACAGTCGATGAGCAGAAAGTCATCCCCCAGCTGATCGGCGAGCACCATGTTCTCTTCCGACGCGACGATGACGTCGGCATTGAGGGCAGCAGCCGCTTCGATGAAATCGGTGGCTCGATAGGTGCCGGTGGGAAGGATCAACAGAACGCGAGCCATAAACCCATGATGGCGCGCGGAGGGGCCTATGGCGGAGCGCTTTCGGCCTTCCGTCATGACCCGGCTTTTGAGTACCCCGGGTATGTTCGCTCATGACTGATGTCCCGCAACTGGTTAGCATGCCGCTCCTACGGAGGCTGTATGAGCGACGAAAACATCCTGTCCGTGTCGGAAACGGCACTCGAGAAGATCATCGAGATTCGTGATCAAGAACCGGGCGACGAGGAATACGCGCTCCTGGTTGAGGTCACCGGCATCCAGGGCAACCAGTTCGCATACGAATTGAGTTTTGTACCCGTCGCTGATCGTGCAGAATCCGACCACCTTGATCGGCACGGGGATTTGGTTGTTGCGGTTCCCGAGAGCGACATCGACAAACTGGGTGGAGCTTCGCTGGACTTGACTGCTCAGGGCTTGGCCATGAACAACCCGAACAGCCCCAGCCCGGCCATCGGAAGCGAACCGGTCGGCGAGCTGAGCGGTCCGTTGGCGGACCAGGTGGCCCAGGTGCTGGCCACTCATGTGAATCCGGCTATTGCCGGTCACGGGGGAGCGGCCGAACTGGTCGGCGTCGAGGGCGCCGATGTTTACCTCCGCTTGATGGGCGGTTGCCAGGGTTGTGGGATGGCGGCTGTCACTCTCGGTCAAGGAATCGAACGCATCCTCAGGGACGCCATTGCGGACATTGGCCAGGTCATCGACGTGACGGATCATGCCTCCGGATCGAATCCGTACTACGAGGCCGCCAAGAAGTAGTTCTTCGTTCTCCGCTTTTTCGTAGGCGGCGATGCCCCTGCCAAACGCTGACGCACCGGTCGGCTGCAGCTCACCGCTCCAGGAGTTGCGGCACGATCTGGCCGGCGGGGCCGGTGAGGTGGAGGCCCGCAGCAGAGTCGGGTTCGATGTTGACCACGATGACTGTGGCACCACTCGCTCTGGCGGTTGTGATGAGCCCGGCCGCCGGATAGACCTGAGCACTGGTCCCGATGACGATAAACACGTCAGCCCGGGCGGCAAGTTCATCGGCACGGCGCCATTCGGCCGGGGGCAATTGCTCGCCGAACCAAACAACGCCTGGCCGCATTGGTTCGCCACAACGCGGGCACGGGCGGAGCGGGTGAGGGTGGGCCAGGTCGACAACTTCGCGATGTCCGCATGCTGCACTGCATATGTCCTGGTTCATGGAGCCGTGCAGGTGGACGACATCGCGGGCGCCGGCCCGTTCCAGCAGATCGTCGACGTTTTGGGTGATATGGACGATGTCATGTCGGCCGGCCATGGCCACATGAGCCGGGTTGGGTAGCGCCGCTGCAATCGTGCGCCGGCGCTCGTTGTACCAGTTGATGACCGTTTCCGGCTCAGCCGCGAAGCCGTCCGGGCTGGCCAGCATCATCGGGTCATATCTGGACCACAACCCCGTCTGTGCCTCACGGAACGTCGGGACACCCGACTCGGCGCTGAGACCGGCCCCCGAGAAGGTCACCGGCCGGGCAGCCTTTCGTAGCGCGGCTACGGCCTCTTCCAGCACGCATTCCTCCGGATGGATGTGTCGTCAGTGTATTACCCGGGCCGTTTCGGCATACGATTACACCGTGACCTGGCCGACGTCTTTCGCCCGGCTCTCCCGACTCCAGGAGTCCCTGGCCGGGGACCTGCGCGGCGGGCAGCAGACCTTCACCGGGGATGAGTCCGTCGGTGGGGTGTTTGTGTGTTTCGGGAGGGGCGGGCACGGATCCGGAAAAGTGGATGAGGCCGGTTGGGCGGGCGCAGCGGTGGTTCAAGACGGTCACATCGACGCCGGGGTGGCCATCGGCGGCCGGGCGGGCGGACCGTATCGGAGCGGGTACCTTGCCGTAAGGGAGGGCCCCCTGCTCGAGGCCGTCATACGGGCGCTGGGCGAGCTTCCAGCGGTGCTGATCGTCAATGCCACCGGCCTCGATCACCCGCGGCGGGCCGGATTGGCTCTCCACCTCGGAATGGTTCTTGGAGTCCCCACCGTCGGCGTGACCCACCGTCCCCTTCTCGCGACCGGGGATTGGCCGCAATCGAACGAAGCGGGAGCTACCAGCGAGCTTGTCCTGGGAGAAGAGGTAGTTGGTGGCTGGGTGCGCACCCGCGCAGGTTGCCGGCCGTTGGCCGTTCATGGCGGATGGAGAACCTCTCCCGACACCGCCCGGTTGGTGGTCTTGTCCTCGACCTGGAGTAGCCGGACTCCGGAGCCTTTACGCGAGGCCCGCCGCCTGGCCCGGACGGCCAGAACCGACGCCGGACACCGTCCAGATGAAGCGCCGGCCGTGCGACCTGAGCACCGAGGCAAGAGTTAGTCCAAGGGCCGTTCGGCTAGGGACTATCGGCCGTGGTTTCTTCACCGTTTTCGTTCTATGTTTGATAAAAGGAGGTTCTGAGAAACGGCCGATGGTCGGCTCGAGACCGGGGGAGGGGCGTGGAGTGCGCCTTATGTTCGTCTACTACTTCGTACATGTGAAACGACCCTTTGGCGAGGTTGAGTCCGCGCTGGTTGCCCAGCTCAACAACCTCGGACCGTTTGCCGATGCGGCCTACCGGGAGGGTGAACATCTCCGCGACCGGGTTGCCTTGGGTGGTGACCTTCCAATGATGGCGAAAGCCGTTCAGGTCCTGTCGGGAACTCCGCTGCGGGGAGCCCAACAGACGACCATCCCGTTTGCTTGGGAAGCGACCGGGACTCCGGGGTTGTTCCCGAAACTCGACGCAGATTTGATCGTGGCTGCCGTTGGGCCCGAGCTGAGTCAGATAACGCTGCGCGGCACATACGCACCGCCGCTTGGTCCGCTCGGTCGAGTGCTCGACCGAGCCGTGTTGCACCGTGTCGCGGAAGCGAGCGTCAAGAGTTTCGTCGACCGGGTCGCACACGTGGTCGAGGGCAACGGCGAGGTTGCTTCCTTGCCGAAGCCGGTCCGCTAACCGATCGTGTCGTCGACGGCTTCGACGATGCGATCGACGAAGCCTTTCACGCTCGATTCGGCAATTCGGTGGAGGAGTGCCCCGTCGATCGCCTGCCCTACCGGACCTCCCGGGGGTTCATAGGAGCCGCTGAAACCGATTTGAGCCATATCGGGCCCCAGTCGAGCGATGGTGAGGTCGGCGTTCATCTGGGGGAACAAGCCGGGTGCTCCGGTGGCCTTCCAGGAAAGAGGAATCGTCGTCTGATGCGGCGTTCGCGCCGGACGTCCGACCTGCAGGGTGACGGTTTTGGCGATCACGCTGTGTTTCCCACCAACGCCGACGCGGGCACGGAGCTCTTCACCGTCGCGATAGGCGGCATCGGCCCAACCGGTGAGGTCTCTGAGCAGATGGCACACCCGGTCTTCGACCTTGTCAAAAGGCTTGTGCAGTTGTGCGTAGTAGTAAATGAACAAACGTGCCGACGTCTCTCGAGGCTTGTGACGAGTGTGCGCAACCGGGGTGATGTTTTGACAGGGGCGAAAGTCCCTAAACAGCCGGGCGTAGGAAGGGAATGGGAAGGATGAAGGCGTCCCACTGCTACCGTCACGTCCCGTGAGCGACGCAAGACCCAGTCGCCGGAGTTTTCTGGCCATGCTGGGGGTGCTGGTTGGGGCCGGGGCGGCTGGAGGGTGGGCTTGGCTACGACCCGGCAACCCTGTGCCATCCACGGGATCTGCCGAGGCGGCCCTGGTCGGAGACACGGTTCCGGCGACCGCCTCCACCATTCTGTCCGGATCGACGGTCACGACCGCAGGGGCTGCTGCCGAGGCGACATCCACAACGGCTCCATCGACAACGACAACCGATTTGACCACAACCACGGCAGCCCCGACGACGACGACCGAAGCTTCGACCACCACGACCGCTTCCGCCGAAACCACCACAACGTCGGCGGCAACGACGACCACGACTCCCCCCACGACGACTGTCCCCTCCGGCACGGCCGGGAGCACGGAGGTCATCTGCAAAGCTGCCTGGGGTGCGGCTCCGCTCCAGGGACAGTTGGTTGAACACCAGATCGAGCGGCTCACCGTGCACCACACCGCCGTGGCCATGGGCAGCAATACCAAAGCGCCGGGCCGTATCCGCTCCTATCAGAATTACCACCAGGAAAGCGGATGGCCGGACGTGGCTTACCACTATCTGATCGACGCCAACGGACACATATACGAGGGAAGACCGGTTTCGGCCAGAGGTGACACGTTCACCGAATACGACCCGACCGGACACTTCCTCGTCTGCTGCGACGGTCACTTCGATCAGCAGGTCATCCCGGCTGCCCAGCTCGCTTCGTTGGCCAACGTGCTGGCGTGGGCGTCGGTCAGATTCGGGGTTGGTCCTGCGACTATTGCCGGCCACCGTGACTACGCGGCAACAACCTGTCCTGGTTCGAATCTGGCCGCTGTGGTTGCCGACGGGACTCTGCTATCGATGGTGAAGCAGCAAATTGCGGCCGGGGTGAGTTCGCTCAGTTCGCTGTGCGGCCAGGCCGGCCTCGACCGCATAGCTGCGATCGAAGCAGGCACCCTGTAAGGCTCACGATCCGGGGGTCAACCAGACCGGGTATTCCCGGACGTTGATCTGACCGCCGTCCTTAGCCGAGTTCTCCCACACGATGAGCGAGCCCCATTGTGGTTCATCGACTTCGTACGTGATCAGGGCATCGAAATTGCCCCAACCCATGCCGTTGTCGGTCATCACAAAGGTCTCGTTCAGGATGAGACCATCCCGATCGGTGACGGCAACTTGAAAGACGGCCTCAAAGGCAGCCGCCACACCGGTGATGTGGGCAGGGTTGCCCGGTTCGCGACCGTAGGCCGGAATGTCAACCAGGATCCCCGGGACTTGATCGGTGTAGCTGCTCCGATCGACGGTTTGTTCGATGAGGATTCCCTCTCCCGAGAAGGCGGTCGCCGGCTCGCCGTCGAGATAGAAAGAGACCGAGTCGATGCCGGGCAGGGCTGTCATTGTGTACACGACCTGAGCCAGCCGGCCGACCATCGAGGCGCTGCCACCCCCGGACTCATACTCCTTGGAGAGATCTACCACGGCTATCCCCCCGGTGACCGAGACACCGAGAATCAGTGTGTTGGGAGGAATGGTGGTGCTCAAAGCGGGTACTGAGGTGGCTTCCGAGTCTGTTGGGCCTTTCAGCAGTTCGCCGAGGGTGGCGGCCGCGACGTCGCTGCTTGTTGCCACCTGACGGGCGACCGGAACCAGGTACGGACCCGACCGGCTACTGGTTCCGGGTTGGTCGAGGAAGAAATACACCGCCACCGTTGAGGTTGCGGGGGTCGAGGTGGTCGTGGTCGATGGGGTCGGCGTGGTGGTAGTGGACGTGGTTGTGGTCGGTACCCCGGTCGTGTCGACCACGCTGCTCCCGCATGCGGAGGCGATGAGTGCCAGTCCAACCAGCAGGACGAAAATGTGGTATTGCATGACGTCTCCTTTCATGCCTTCAGATTGCTGCAGTGACGTGACCGGATCATCACCGACGGGTAACGATCCGGTTATAGCGGCAGCCGCAGCTCGAAGCGCAATCCTCCACCCGGCCGGTTAGCGGCAATGAGCGATCCGCCCATCTGGACGGCATGCTGGCGGGCGATGGCCAGGCCGAGCCCGGTGCCGGTTCCGCTGCGAGATTTGTCTCCAACGGCAAAACGCTCGAACAGCCTGCCGAGGTCGGCCGGATCGACGCCGGGTCCCCGGTCGGCGACTACCACCACCAGGGTGTCCGTCTCCATCTCGGCGGAGACCTCGACGTCCCGACCCGAGGCATGCACCCGAGCATTGTCGAGGAGGTTCCCGACGATTCGTTCCAGGCGCCGCCGATCCACATCGATGGGTGCTGTGCCGGTTCCTCCCAACAATCGGGCCTCGGGCAGACGGCCGGCGATCACTGCAGCCAGGAATTCCCTTAGGTCGACCCGCTCCAGGCGGGTTTCCTGGGCGCCTGCCTCGAGGCGGGAGATCTCCAACAGATCGTCCACGAGGCGTCTCATCCTGGCGACATCGTCGACCAGAAGTTCCGCGACCCGGCGGCCGTCGCCCGGCAGGTTCTCCAAATGGGTTTTGACCATTGCCGCCTCATTCACCAGTCCGGTCATGGGGGTGCGGAGCTCATGGGAAACATCGGCCACGAACCTCCGTTCGCGAGCTCTGCCTTCCTCGAGACGGTGGATGGTCTCCTGGAGCGATCCGGCCATTCGATTGAAGGCGTCGGCCCATGCCCCGAACTCATCACCCGAACTTCCATCGAGGCGTACCGTGAGATCACCTCCGGCCATGTCGAGGGCCGCCTCACTTGCCCGGCGCACCGGTCGCAATACCTGGCGGGCTGCCCAGTTACCCGCTGCAGCACCGATCACAATGAGCACGAGGCCACCGGCCAGCAGCGCCTGCCGCAATCGTTCCAGACCGGTCTCGATCTCTCCAGCCGGGTAGAAGAAGTAGAAGTCGGGACCATTGGGAGGCCGGCGACCGGCCGCCACCAGGTATGGAGTGGTGTCCACCTCGATCCACTCCTGCCCGATGTTGCCCCGGGCCACAATATCCTGCAGGTCGTCGGAGACCAGATCGAGGGTCGCCAGGAACGAAGGCTTGGAGAGGAACGGATCACCATCACCGAAGTCGACGTACACCTCTATGTCACCGCGCAGAGCTAGGGCATCGGCCAGGGGACTCTCCTGATATTCGGTGGCCGTCGGGTCCGCGTCGAGCCATTCCGTGGCCAGAACCGCGAGATTGAAATTGGTCCGTTCTACTGCATCTTCAACAAGCTGTCCGCGCAGGGAACTGCTGACGAAGAGATAGGCACCAACTCCGAGCACAACCACCGTTCCGGCGATCAACCCGATGAAGGTTGCCACCAACCTGGTTCGGAACCCGCGTCGTCTTCTCACGGTCCTGCCCGGTACCCAACGCCCCGAACGGTTCGGATCAAAGAGGGTTCGGTCGGGTCGGTGTCGATCTTGGCGCGCAGACGTTGAACGGCCACGTCGACCAGGCGAGAGTCGCCCAAATATCCATACCCCCACACTCGTTCCAACAGCATCTCCCGCGTGAAAACCTGAGTCGGTCTCCTGGCCAGCTCGACGAGCAGTCGGAACTCGGTAGGCGTGAGCCCCAGGTCGTCGCCGTCCCGGAAAACCGCATGGGCAGCAATGTCGATGTGGGTGGGACCCAGGGTGAGACGCTCCGTTGGTTCCAGTTGCCGGGCGCGACGCAGAGCGGCTCGGAGGCGGGCGACCAGTTCGGGCATCTCAAACGGTTTCGTGACGTAGTCGTCGGCTCCGGCTTCGAGGCCAACCACGATGTCGACGGTGTCGGTCCTGGCCGTCAACATGACGACGGGAACCGACGACTCGGCCCGGATGGCCCGGCACACCTCGAGCCCATCCAGCTCCGGGAGCATGATGTCGAGGACGACTGCCTCGGGTCGATCGTTGCGGAAGCGGTCCAAACCCGAGCGGCCATTTGCAGCGGTGGTCACCTGGAACCCGGCGGCTCGCAAACCCATCTCGGTCAATTCGCGAATCGAGGAGTCATCCTCGACCAGAAGGATCAACGCATCCATGAACACATTGTGGTCGCTACCGGTCGCAGTGTGGTGGAAGGCAGGCGAGAGAGCCGGGGTGGTGGATCGATGGGTCGATGCCGGCTCTCTCGTCGTAGCCTTCCCAGGCCCGCTCCGCATCCCGAATCTGTCGATGAGGGTGGCTACCTCGGTCTCTCGTAGGAGACCAGGCCATACCCTGGAGCGGACCTTCGTGAACGCATTCTGCTTTCGTCGTCGGTTCGGATACCAGGGTCGAAAGGCCCATTGTTCGAGTCGGAACGGCGGTCGGGGAAGATGGGGTGTCGCCACTAGGTTTGGCTATGCAGCCGCCGAAGGGAGAAACCAATGCAGGAGGCGTTCTTCCAGGGGAGCGAGGGCGAGGTCTTCTACCGCGTCTGGACGCCCGAGAAACCGCCCAATCGCGTCGTAATGATGGTGCACGGCTACGCCGAGCACGGTGGCCGGTATGCCCACGTCGCTGAGGCGCTTGCCGCCGACGGCGCAGTGGTGTGCGCTCCCGACCACATCGGACACGGCCGCTCCGGCGGGGAGCGGGCTCTTATCGTCGACTTCGAGCACGTAGTCGACGACCTCCACCGTCTCATCGCGATCGTGTCCGCCGACTACCCCGGGTTGCCCCACGTCGTGGCCGGGCATTCAATGGGTGGGCTGCTCGCCGGGCGATACGCCGAGCGATATCCGGAGCAGCCGGCCGGGGTGGCGTTCCTGGGAGCTGTGCTCGGGGATTGGCACTGGGCTCGCGATGTGCTCGAAAACGGGATCCCCGATGAGTCATCTGATCCGGCCGGGATGTCGCGTGACCCGGAAACGGTGCAGTCCTATGCCGATGATCCGATCGTCTACCACGGCAGCTACAAGCGGCCCCTGCTCGAAGCCGAGGTTGCTGCGCTTGACCGTTTCAATGCTGAGCTCGACCGGATCACGATGCCGGTTTTGTTCCTCCACGGGGCTGCCGATCCGTTCGTTCCCTATCAGACGTCGTTGGCAGCCGTGAAGCGCATGCCGACGATGGACCTCACGGTGCGCGTGTTCGAAGGGGCTCGTCACGAACTCGTGAATGAGCTCAACCGGGATGAAGTGATTGCCACTCTGCGAGCCTTCTCCGCGCGGGTATCCGCGTAAGGGACGGACCAGTCCGTCGGGCGGTTCGTTCGGGGGCATCGTGGGGTTCTCCTTGCCCTGCCGGGGATGAAACAGTGATATGTTTTAGGTGTGGATTCCCGCGAGCCGTCTAGCTCGCCGGTTCGGCGCAGTCGCTTGGTGGTTGGCCTGGCCATTGTGGCGCTCGGCGTTGCAGTTCTTCTCGAAACACTGGCCGTTGACGTCCCGTGGGAGTTTGTGCTCCCTGTCGGCGTGATCGTGGTCGGTCTGATTCTGCTTCTCAATCCGGGTTCGGGAGCTACCGGCGGTTGGATCGGAGTGGGTGTTGTGATGACGGTCGTACTGCTGGTCGGCGGACTCGGCGGTCGGCCGTTCGCGTCGGGCGGACCCGACACCCTCGAGCAAGCGGACTTTGTGGTTAGCGAGGAGGTGGAGCGGATCGTCTTGACGGTGGACGCAGGAAGTGTCGAGATTCTGGCCGTGCCCGGCAACACGATCGAGGTGCAACGGGAACTCGCCTACGACGACGAGCGACCGCGGGTCGAACACACAATTACCGGCGGGGTCCTTGAAATCGAAGCGGATTGTCCTGGCAGCTTTTTCTTGATCGGGTCTTCCTGTTCGGTGGATCATCTGCTGCGCGTTCCTGCCGCGGTCGACGTCCAGATCGACTCGGGGTCCGGTTCGGTCCGGGTAAGCGGCCTCGAAGGGGTCGTGGTGGCCAACACCGGTTCGGGAGCGATTGAGCTGGTTGGGCTCAGTGGCCGCGTCACGGCTGAGACTGGGTCGGGCGGTATTGTGCTGGAGCGTGTCGCCGCGACGGCCGATGTCTCCACGGGTTCGGGGAGTATCCGCGCAACGGCTGGGGAGTCTGTGCAATTTGCTGCCCGAACCGGGTCCGGTTCCATGAACCTCGAGTTTGCGTCGGCTCCCGACGATGTCGAACTGGAGACCGGTTCGGGTTCGGTCACTATCGGCGTGCCGTCCGGGTCATACCGGCTGGATCTCGATACAAGTTCTGGCAGCACCAACTTCACCGGGATAACCGATGACGCGTCTTCCCCGCGCTCAATTCAAGCGACGACGGGTTCCGGCAGCATCCGTATCTCCGGCTCGTAGGAACCGGTTCCGGTCCGGCCGGCAGTCGGGTTGCCACGGGACGGGTGGCGTTCTCAATAGTGGCGACCGGGATCCCGGCAAAACCCAGGATGTCAAGACTTCGGGATGTGAGGTCGGGGCATGACCCGGCTAACGGCCCGACCGACCGGTACCGTCACCTTTCTCTTCACCGACATCGAGGGTTCGACGCGTTTGTGGGACGAGAAGCCGGCAGCAATGGCGACGGCACTCGTTCGGCACGACGAGATCCTGCGGTCCGTCGTCGAGTCGCACACCGGGGTGGTCTTCAAACACACCGGGGACGGTGTCTGCGCGGCGTTCCAGGATCCGGCCGATGCCCTCGATGCGGCACTGGCCGGACAGACGATATTTCGCATTGAGGTCTTTGACTCGATCGGTCGCATCGCGGTTCGGATGGCCATCCACACCGGGCAAGCGGCCGATCGATCTGGTGACTATCGTGGGCCGGCCTTGAATCGAGTATCCCGGTTGCTGGATCTCGCAGTTGGTGGCGAAATCCTCTTGACCGAAACTGCGGAGGACAAGGTGCGTGCCACCCTGCCGGACAATGTCGAGTTGGCCGATATGGGTCTTCGTCGCCTGCGCGACATCAGTGAACCCGGACACGTTTACCACGTTGGGACCCTCGCCGATGATGGCGGGCGGCGTGCCGGGGCCGGGGTTCCTTGGCTGGCGGCTGGCGCTGCCACCGTCCTCGTAGCCGGGGCCATTGCCGTTTTCGCGGTGGCAAACCCGCCAGGGACCGGAACCCCGGAAACCACTGCAGCAACGGAGTCCGTGACCACGTCGCCCCCCAGGCCGGCAACCACCGGGCCGATCGGGGACGCTGCGCCGGGGTGGGTCGTCCTGCCGGGCGGATCGACGGTTGCGATCGCTGCCCACGACGGGGTTGTCTACGCCGGCAGTCGGGCAACCGGCCTGCACGCCTTTCGGGCGTCGGATGCAACCGCAGTCTGGCCGGATCCGGGTCTCGTTGTCGATGCAGATCTGCCGCTTCGGGAGCCTTTCGGTGCTCCGATTTTGGGAGCCCCGGTGGTTGGACCCGGCGTGGTGGTGTATTCGACCTACCTAGGGACTCTTCATGCCGTGGAGGCCGAGTCCGGAGCGCTGCTCTGGTGGCACCGGTTCGAACGCTGTCCCGGCAGTGCCTGCTCGCCCATCGTCCCTTCCCAACCGGTGATCCTCGATGATGCGGTCTTCGTGGTGGCCGGGCCCGAGCTCTATCGCTTCGATGCCATGTCGGGAGAACACCGCCGGATTGAAACCGGGCTCGGTTCGCCGACGGCCGGACCGGTGACCAGTGGTGATTCCATCTATGTTGCGGAGGGCGCCGCGCTCCTTGAGTTCAGGGGTCACGACCTGGAACTTGTCAATAGCCTCAATATCGGTGCAGGAACCCGGCCGGGCCGGCGGGCGGAAGCCGTTTCGATCGTTGTGGCGACTGCGCCGCCCCGGGCTCCATCGGGATTCGAACATGGAGTGTTCATCACCGATGCCGAGGGTTTCCTTACCCGCCGCTCGGAAGGAACCGGGTCGTTCCATCCGGCCTGGGTCACCACCGAGGGTGACCCGGTTGAGATTGAAGTGGCGACCGTCCCCGTGGTGGGAGCTCCCGCTGGCGAGTCGCCGGACCCGGTTTTGTGGGCCGTCGACCCGGCGGGAAGCTTGATGAGGATCGATGCTGAAAGTGGTAGCCGGGTTGCCGTGCAGCCTGTCGGCGCTTCGACCCACGCTGTCGCCATTGGGGCAGATGGAGTCGTCTACGTAGCGACCGACGCTCCCGAACTGGTTGCCTACGACCCGATCCAAGGAAACGAGAGGTTTCGCGTTGCGCTTGAAGTGGCTCCGGCGGCGGTGCCCGTCGAATGGAGAGGCATCGTGTTCGTTGCGGGGGTCGACGGAGCCGTCCGGGCCTACGGTGAAGTCGGCCAGGTCGTTCTCGCCGGTGAACCATCAGAGCCGACCCCTGCCGAGGGTTTCATCACCGACGTGAGCTGGTCGTCCGACGGAGCTCTGGCTTTTGTACGCGGCGAAGACGTCTGGATCGTTCCTGCAGGACAAGACGAGGCCGTGAACGTGACCAACTCCGACGGGGGTGGATCATCCCCGGCATGGTCGTCCGACGGAACCGTGCTTGCCTACGTATCCGGGGCAGCAGGCAGCGGGGATGTGGTTCTGATCCGGCCGGATGGGACGGACCGTCGCAATCTCACGGCTACCGGGTCGAAGGATGAGCGGGACCCCGCTTGGTCGCCGGACGGGTCGAGGATCATCCTTAGCTCGCGAACATGCGTCGGCCAGGGAGGTTTGCAGCCGGAACGTGTGTGCTCGCCCCTTTCTGAGCTGGGCGTTGTGGATCCGATCACCGGCCGGACTACTGCGGTGATCGGCACGGCAGCCGTATTCACCTCCGTTCGAGATCCCAGCTGGTCCCCGACAGGCGATCTGATCGCGTTCGTAGAGGATCGGTCGGGGGGAGCGGAGCCCGATACTTCCAGGTGGCACTTGTGGACGATGACGCCTGCGGGAAGTGATCTGACCTCGCTTCCGGATCCGGACGGTGTCGGCGGTCGGGCGCCGGCCTTTTCTCCGGACGGCAGCAAGCTGGCCTACCGGTCCGGTTCCGAACCTGCGGAGGCGGCGGCGCTCTACGTCCTTGATCTGGCGACGGGCATCACTACCCGTGTCCCCGATCTCCCGATTGGCACGGGAGATCCAGCCTGGTCTCCCGATGGCCTGAGGCTGGCCTTTGCAGCGGACATGTGGACCCCGGGCAGGATCTACACCGTGTCGGTCGATCCCTAGGTCTTGGCCCGGGACCGATCGGGTCCCGGCTTCCAGGCGGACGAGGATCTCTCGGAAGGTCACCGGGCAGGAACCGGCATCCCTTTCATGGCGTTTTCTGAGAGGGGATGCCGGATACTGGGTGTTAGTTCTGAGAAGATGAGCGGGTGCATCACATGGTGACTCGTCGGATGATTCTGATTGCGGCGGTTTTCACTCTGGGGGGCTGTGGGGGTTCGTCCACCGGACCATTCGCCGGAACAACCTCCGTCGACCCGTCCACCACCTCGACAATCCTGACGGTGCCGACCTGGACCCCGACAACGACGATGGCTCCGTCGATCACGACCACCCGACCCCATGGAGGCGAGAGCCAAATTGTCTCGGTGGCTCTGGTCGGCGACGTGATGCTGGGAAGGGGAATTGGCCCCATTGTTCGCAATGAACCAACCGGGGTTTTCGAGGACGTTCGACATATCCTGACCAGGGCAGACATTGCGGCCGCCAACCTCGAGTCGCCGCTGACGCTTCGTCCCCACATCGCCACCAACCCGTATTCGCTTGAAGCAGATCCGTCGGGAGCAGGATCGCTGGCCACCGCAGGTTTCGACGTCCTCGGAATCGCCAACAACCACGCCGGCGACGCCGGGCGCTTGTCGATTCTCGACACGATCGAAGCCGTGCAAGCTGCCGGAATGGAAACTATTGGGGGAGGCGCGCAGCTCGACGATGCCCTGGCGGTCCAAATATTCGAACGTCAAGGTCTCAAAATCGGTTTTCTGGCATTCGACGCGACCCTGGCCGGGACCCGAGCTACCGCCGACCATCCGGGCATTGCCTCATGGGATGAGGAGCAAGTCAAAGCGGCGATCACATCCACTCGACCCAGGGTGGACCTCCTGATCGTCGGGGTGCACGGCGGAGTCGAGTACTACCCGGGAACCGATCCCGGCATGGCGGTGCTCGCCGAGCGGCTGGCCGGTTGGGGTGTCGATGTCGTCTGGGGGCACGGCCCGCACGTGATACAACCGGTTGTCACAACCGCCGGGGTAGGAAACCGCACGACTGTCATCGCCACCAGTCTTGGCAACTTCCTGTTCGATCAATCTGCCGCAGGCACGCGTCGGGGAGCCCTGCTGGAAGTGCTCGCCGACCGGGAGGGAGTAATTGCGTACCGGGTGGGAACCACCGAACACCACGATCGCCGTGTCCATTTCGAATCGTGGTCGCTTCCAGACAGCGATGCCGTCCTACTGGGCCTCGAATGGTGGAATCTGACGAGGCCGGCGCCTTTCGAACCGGCCCGGTCCCCGGGTTCCGCACTGGATGGGTTCACCGGTGGGGACGTCGTGGATGCAGCCATCGGCGACGCAACCGGAGACGGCCGGGACGATCTGGTGGTCTCCCATCGCCGTCCGTATCGAGAGAATGAGGTGAACACCCAGTATCCGGACCTGGTCTGGGCAGATTCGTCGGGCAGGAGCGCCCACCTCGGCGTCTACCAGCTCGTGGCGCTGCGCGAGCGGTGGGTGGCCGGAACCCTGTTCCGGCCGGTTGCTCGTCTGGCGGTATGCGACGGCTCGGTAGGACTGGCCTTCGATTCCCTCGACGACCCAACCATCGTGGCTACCGGTGGATGGGTTTGGCAAGGGTTCGGATTCACGGTTCCTGCCGAGTTGCCGGGCGGCGGAACTCCGGGATGTGTGGACATCGATGGTGACGGGAAGCTCGATCCGGTCATCATCGACCGGGGCCAAGAGGGGCCATGATTCGCTCTGGTTCGAGCGATGCAGTGGGAGTACGTTGAACGGAGAAACAAGCCTCATCCGAGGGCGAATCTCGAAGGGAGCCGAAGCGATGAGACAGGGCTTTGCCATTCTGTTGGTGCTGGCGATGATCACCGCGGCCTGTACAACCAGGTCGGACGAAACCACAACCACATCGACAGCAGCCGGGTCCTCCACAAGCACCACCGCACCCCAACCGCCCACTACCACAACGACCGGGGCCCCTTCCGCGCTCACCTCCGGATGGGTGCCGGGCTCGCCGGGCGCCTTTGCTCCGTTTGCGCTGGTTCCGTTGCTCGGCGACGGAAGCGCCTATCCCGGTCCGGCACTTCCGGCCGGCTTGGACGGCGTCCTCAAACCCGAGTGGTTGACTCTCGAGCCGGAGGTGGCCGCCACGTTGTTGGCTCAGGGCTTTGTCGTTGTTCCCGACGGGTACCGGCAGTTTCAGCACGCCTACGCCAGCTACCTGTACGAAGGTCAGGTCTTCTTCGTCACGACCGACGCCGGATACCACTTCTTGCATCTGGCGTTTTCGAAGCTTCTTCGTGACATAGAACAAGAAACCCTCCTCCCGATCCTCGAGGAGCTGGTCGGCGGCCTGGTTGAATCAGCCCGGGAACAAGCAGTTGAACTGGCGGGAACCGAACTCGCCGAACCGGCGGCTCGCGTGCAGCAACTCTTCGAAGCGACTGCCACGTTTCTCGACCTCGATGTCGGGCCGATTGGTTCTCTCGCCAAGGAAGAAGTGGATCTGGCCCTGGAAGCCACCCAGTTGACCGCATCGCCGACGACCAGTTTCGGTGAGTGCGACCCGCTTGTTTCGCTTCGCAACTGTGTCGACTACAGCTTGTTCAAACCGCGCGGCCATTACACACGCAACGACGATCTCGAGCGCTACTTCCGGGCGATGTCGATGCTCGGCCAGGCCTCGTTCTTCATCCATGATCCCGACTCGCTACGCATCGGGGCCCTTGCGTCCCGTCTTCTGGTCGAGGACCAGGACCTCGTGGAAGCCTGGCGTCTGGTGTACGAACCGACGGCGTTCCTGGTCGGTGTGGCTGATGACTACACACCGTTCGAGCTGTCCGAGGTTGCAGAAACGGTCGCACCTGGGTGGCTCGAGGATCCCAGCCCCTTCGCCGATTCAGCCACCATCGACGGCCTGGCCGACGGACTGGCCTCCCTGCGACCCGTTGGCATCGACCCTGAGAACGCTTCCGCTCGCATCATGGGGGTGCGGTTCGTAGTTGACTCGTACATCTACGACCAGCTGCGGTTCCCCAACGTCGGGGAACCGCCATTCGGGCGGGTGTACGCGACCACACTTGATCTGGCCGCAGTATTCGGCTCCGAGCTCGCACACCGGGAGCTAGAGGCCTCCGGGGAGACCCGGTACACCAACTACGAGGAGCAGTTCAGCGCGATGCAGGATCTGGTCGACGCGAGAGACGCCGATGACTGGGCCGGCACCGTCTACGACGCTTGGCTCTATGCCCTGCAGCCGGTCCTGGTCCCCAAGGGCCGTGCGTTCCCGGACTTCATGAGAACTCCCGCCTGGGAGGCAAAGGGATTGCAGACGGGTCTGGGGTCGTATGCGGAGTTGAAACACGACACGATCCTTTTTGCCAAGCAGTCGTTTGCTGCTGAGGGTGGCTTCGATCCGTTGTCCGAGCCTCCGCGTCACTGGGTCGAACCCGATCCGGTTGCGTGGCAGCGCATGGCTGCCGTGGTTGGCTTGTTGCAGGATGGCTTGCGGGATCGGGGACTGGTGCGTCCGGACGACGATTCCGATTCGCTCATGACCAGCGTCGGGGGCTTGCTCGAGCGTTTGGGCGGGGTCGCCCGGGATGAGCTGGCCGGATTGGGAATATCGTCCGATGACAACGACTGGTTGGAGGGGATCGGGTCGGTGCTCGAAGCGCTGTGGATCCAGACCTCCGATTGGGATGATGCCCTCGGGCTCCCGTCGGCGGACGACACCGACGCCGCCTTGATCGCCGACATCATGCGTTCCACCCTGGCGTACCTGGAGATCGGAACCGGTCGGATCGATCGGATCATGGTGCTCGTCCCCAACGATCGCGGCACCTTTCAAGTGGCGGTAGGCGGCGTCTACTCGTACTACGAGTTCTGGCATGACGCCGAACTCGGCAGGCTGACAGATGAGGAGTGGCGGGCAATGCTCGACAACGGGGAGGCACCGGACCGGCCTGCCTGGCAACTGCCGATATTCGCAGGGACCGAATCCCGAACAACGGCCGGATTAGCTGCCGGGTTGTTCTGTCGTGATGTGGAAGCGGCCGGATACTCCTTTGAACAGTCATTGGCCTACTGGGTTCGGGAGGGAACGCCATCACGGATGGACGCCGACGGGAACGGGATACCGTGCGAGACGCTGTATTCGACGGGAGAGGTCGAATCGGTGATCGGCGTGAGTGCCGGCTACGGGTCGGACCTCTTTTGTTATCACCTGGTCGATCAGGGTGCCGGATTCGGAGAGGCGGTCGCCTACTGGATCTCCGAGGGAGTTCCGGACCGGATGGACGCTGATGGGAACGGGATCCCGTGTGAAACCGTCTACGACGCTGCGGAGGTTGCCGACTTCCTCTGGTTTGATCGGTAGGGCGAAGATTCACCTTCAAGGGGATCAAGCGCGGTACGGTGGTGGTGGCAACGGGTCGTCCGAGTGCCCCCAGCGCCGCACACCAACTTCCCATGCCTCCGGGCATAGGAGTGCGGTTCGCCTCCCAGCCTCGGGCGACCGTTGCCATAGATGTTCCTCCCAGAAGGAGCGATCCCCGCGACCAGCTCAGAAGTGCCGCGACGGGCGGGGTGCCGTAGTGTGGGCGGGGTGGTTACGTCTGATCCGAATCCCGACGCCCTGCTGGATGGGAGGGGGCCGGTTAGTCACCAGATTTCAGTTGGGACTGCGGTCCTGTACGTCGAGGAGCAGGGTTCGGGTCCGGCGGTTTTGTTGATCGGTGCAGCCGATGAGGACGCCGAGTTCTATCGGGGTATTGCTGATCGTCTTTCATCAGGATGTAGGGTCATTACCTACGACCGTCGCGGCACCCGGCGTAGCGGACGGGAGGGGTGGCCGTCCGACTCAGCTCGCCATGCTGACGACGCTGCTGACCTGATCACCAGCCTCGGACTGGAGGATGTGACGGTTCTGGGAGCCAGCGCCGGTGGAATCGTCGCCCTCAGGTTGGCGCTCCGCCACCCTGGCCTGGTGAGGAATGTTCTTTGCTTCGAACCCGGCATCTTTCAATTGACCGACGAGGGAAGGAAGCTTGAGGACCGGGGTGCATCATCTGTCGAGCAACACCTTGACTCACATCCAGGCGATTGGATCGGCGCAGTCGATGCTCTGGGACGAGCAGCAGCCAGTTCCCTTGCTGACGTGTCAAGCTTGTTCGCCCCACCCATTGGACGGGAGTGGTTCGCCCAACGAGCCGATGAGAACGCTGAAGCTTTCATACGAGGTGACCTGCCCATTACCCGAGAGCACTTCGATCGCAAGGCCGTGGCCGACTGCCAGACAAACCTTCGATTCGCCTACGGCAGCGTATCGCACCCAGTCTTTCACGGTATTACAGCCGAACTCGCTGCGAGCCGCTCACAAACCCCGGACCGCCTAGAGGGACTTGGCCACCTCGTCTTCCACCACCCTGAACCAGCAGCCTCCTACGTCCTCGGCTCGCTCTGAGACGCAACACCACATGAATCACCACTCTGCGACAGCAGAACCGCCCAAAAGTGCCGTTATGTGCTTTGCAGCGCTGAGCTGATCTTGCGGACGTGCGAGAAGTCGGTGCCGCAGCATCCACCGAAGACGTTCATGTGGGGAAACCTTGACTGCAGGCTGGCATATTCTCCCGCGAGTTCGTCGGGCTCCCCTTCGTCGAGGTGGTCCAGCGTGCTCAAGAGGCTGTGTTCCTCCTTGGAAGCATTGGCGCGGATCCCATGAATGCGAGTGACCCACTCCTCGTCGACGAGCGCCGGTCCGAAGTCGATCGGGTGTGAGCAGTTGATCATGAAGTACGCCGCTGCCGAACCCGTCGCCTCATCGACTGTCTCGATGGCCGCTCGCAAGGATTCGCCGTTTCCCAAGCGGTGATCCTTCCTCACCGTGAAGGAGATGGCCGATGGCAAGCCCGCTGATCGTGCTGCACGAACGATGCCGATGGCTTCCTCGCTTGAACTGAGCGAGAGCGCGGTCACGATGTCGGCGCCGCCCGACTTGAATGTGTCGATCTGAGCCTGGTGATACTCCTCGGCGCCATCGGCAGTGAGGGCGTCATTCTGCTCATACGCGTCACCTTTCGGCCCGATGCACCCGCTGATGATCACGTCGTGGGGGGCCAAGCCGGCCTCCCCGGCGACGTCGCGGTAGAGCTCCAAGGCCTGGAGGTTCACGTCCGCCAGGGCACTCGCGGAGTAGCCCAACAGATCGCCCCAGTCGCGGCTCGCCCGGTAGGTCAAGCTGTCGAAAATGAACGCAGTGCCGTGTTCGATCGCGATGTCGGCAAAGGCCCGGTAATACGAGCGGATGTGCTCGGTCGCGGCGGGATCTTCCAACAGCGGGAACGAGCTGAAGTTGGGAAGCTCGAGCCCACGTTTGTGGATCAACCAGGTCTCGGTGCCGCCGTCGGTCAGGAAGAGACGATTCGTCTCATGCGGCAGAGCGGATCGCTGAGTACCCATCGAAGCACCTCCAAGTACGACCCATCTGCCGACGTCATGCGGACAGAGCATGGAAGAGTGACCATAGCGGTTCGGCCCCCGCAACGACCGCCACAACGTACCAACCCAGAAGGAGTGGCCCCGCCCATATCCGGCTGGGAGGGATGATGTGGTCGTGGTGGCACGCACCGGTCGGGCGACAAATCGTGAACATCGGTTTGGGAAGGTGTTTCGCACCGAGTGGAAAATCGGGTTTCCCGTGGTTGCCACGAGGTGACGGTTGTGCGCGACCCTGTATTCGCTAGGCGAGCGCCGCGCTAGGCCACGTCGCCGAGGCGGGCAGTCTCTTCGCGGAGGCGGGTCAAAGCATTACGTTCGATTTGTCTGACCCGTTCGCTACTCAGCTTGAGTTCGTCTGCCACCTCTTTGAGGGGGCGGGGGCGTCCGTCGTGCAACCCGAACCGTAGTGAGAGGACCGTTGCCTCCCGCTCCGGGAGTTTGTTCAGCGACCGCATGATGGTCTCCTGGACCTCCAGCTCTTCGACGGCCCGGGCCGGATCGTCGACTTCGTCGTCCTGGATGAAATCGCCGAGGATGGCTCCGTCTTCCCCGATGGGCGCTTCGAGTGAAGCGACGGTATCGGTTGCGTCCAGAGCTTGCTTGACTCTGGCCAAATCGATGCCGGTCTCCTTGGATATGTCTTCCGGTGAGGGAACCCGGCCCAGGTCCGCAGCCAGGCTGTGTTGGGCAGCGCGAACAGTTCCAAGAATGTCATGAAGGTGGACTGGAATCCTGACTGTTCTCGACTGTTGGGCAATTGCCCGGGTGATGGCTTGTCGGATCCACCATGTCGCGTAGGTTGAGAACTTGAATCCCTTGCGCCAATCGAATTTCTCCACGGCGCGAATCAGACCGAGGTTTCCCTCCTGAATCAGGTCCAGGAGATCCATTCCAGAAACATTTGCGTACCGGCGAGCATTGGAAACAACCAACCGCAGGTTGGCGGTGAGGAATTCGCTTTGGGCATCTCGCCCGTCCCGGGCCGCTCGCTGCAATCTGGTCCGTTCTATTTTGTCGTTTACGTCACCAGCATCGAGGATGGCGCGGGCGGCGGTGCCGGCTTCGATTCGTTGTGCCAGCTCCACTTCCTGGTCGGCTGTGAGCAGATCAAATGCACCGATCCCGGCCAGGTACTGGTTGATGAGATCGGGAGTCAGCCGACCCCGGTCGTCCAGAAGATCGCTACCGCTATGGCGTTGTTTGGTCGCCACTATGTCCCCACTTCCATTCTCCACCCATACGAACGAATGTTCGTCACGTTTTTGTTCCCTGAACTCATGATCAACGAGGATTTTCTGTGAAACATTCCCATCTTCAATACGGTGCCGGTTCGGTTTTGGATTGAGATTGCACGCGGTTGAGCGTTGTCCCGGCCATGTGACGTCCGATCGAACCGGTACAGTTCCCGGCATGGAAGTCACGGTCCCGATCGACGTCCCGCTGGTTGGGGACGAACGTCACAAGAATTGGGCCAAAATCGTTCACTCTGTGGACACCTCGAAGGACTCCGGATGGGCGTTCGAGGGCGAGTTCATTGCCGTCGGCGGTATCCAGGACGTGCCGGCCGGTTCGGTCATGATCGTGTACGGCGAACGGGGGTCCAGGGCCAACCCCCAGATTGCTGCGCACCTCTTCACCGTGAACGCCGATTCCACGCTCACTTCTCAAGCCTCCGCCAAAGGTCGCGCCTGGGCTCGAACCCTGCGGGATCGAGTGATCGAGCTGCTGGCCGTTCCCGCCGACGAACCCCCGGGCCGCCAAGAATGGAGCCCGGAGCTGGTGCTGTTCACCGATCAAGCGCTCATCGAGGAGTTACGCAGGCGCGGACACGAACTCGATCCGGGTTGATGGTCTTCAGTTGACCGCGACGCCCCAGGACTTGCTCATCGCGGTGAATGTGTTGCCCCACGACTTTGAAGACCAGACGTTGCTGCTCCAGGAGGCGCTCGACCAGCTCATGCCGGACCAGCTGGCGCTTGACCAGCTGGCTCCGGACCAGGAGGCGCTCGACCAGGAGGCGCTCGACCAGCTGGCTCCGGACCAGGAGGCGCTCGACCACGAGGCGCTGGACCAGGAGGCTCCGGACCAGCTCTTCGAGGACCAGCTTGCGCCGGACCAGCTCGACCCGTTCCAGGTGCCACCCGACCAGCTGGCTCCAGACCAGGAGGCACTCGACCACGAGGCGCTGTCGAAGGCCATTCCGAAGATGTCCTGCTCGCCTTGCAGGACCTGGCTTCCATCGATCAGGTGAGCTGAGCCTCTGGACAGTTCGAGCAAACCGGTGCCGGAAGGGGCCTGGTAGGCCTGAACGGCCGTCGGGGTTTGGCTTTTGAGTGCTTTTCCAAGGCTCAGGCTGCCGGCGCCCTGGCAGCGACTCGACGAGTACTTGAGCAACCGGGCAGATCCCATCAGCAGAGCCTTGACCTGGTCTGGCGTGATCGTGGGCCGTTGGTCGATTACGAGCGCGGCCGCTCCGGATACCACGGCTGCCGACTGGGAGGTACCGCTGCCTTTGAAGAATCGAGTCTCGACCACCGCATTTGGGTAGTTTTCGTCGGCCGACGAGCCCGGGACCCGGAGGCTTTCGATCGATTTTCCCGGAGCGACGATATCGACGGTCCGATCCCCGATGCCGCAGGTCGAGAACGTGGTGACGAAGTCGTCCTTGACGCGTTCTGTGCCCATCGTATTGGTGGCACCCACGGCGATCACGTACGGGCTGAATGCCGGGTTGCGGAGCCCAGTCCAGTTCCCGTCATTGCCGGCAGCAACAACCACGACGATGCCGTTGTCCCAGGCCTGTTGCACCGCGTAGACAAGGGGGTCGAGCGTGTATTGCTGCGAGCCATCGGTACCGAAGGACAGGTTGAGGACCCGGATGTTCAGGCCATTGTCGTTGCGGTGTTGCACGACCCAATCGATGGCGGCGATCACCTGGGAGACATCAACGGCACCGTTGGTGTCGGCCACCTTCACGTTCAGAATCCGCGCCCCGGCGCGATGCCGACGAACTCGCCTTCCTCCAGGGCTTGCAGCGGATCGGTGAGACTGTCACGGCCGGCGATGATCCCGGCCATATGAGTGCCGTGACCGTAGGTGTCGAGATAGCGGAGGTTGTCGGCCTGGGATTCGAACGAAATGTCGAGGCCGTTGACGACTTTGCCAGCCAGGTTGATACCGGCGACCGGACTGATTCCTGAATCGATCAGAGCGACATCGACGCCCGCTCCGGTGAAACCCTCCGCCCAGAAGTCCATCGCTCCGGTCGCATCGTTGATCAAAGGCATCCAGCCGGGCGGGGCCGAACTCAGGGTCGGGCTGGAGCTCGTGGCCGGATCAAGCGAGAGGGCTTCGGACACTGGCGTGTAACTCCATCCGACCGCGATATCCGCCGAATCGCCGGCGCTCGCTACAAATTCGAGATCCTCTGCGTCGTCGTCGTAGTACGTGTCGTCTTTGTAGGCTTCCCGCTCGAAGCTATCCGGGCTTTCGGTGGCGAATTCGTTGTCGAAATCCAGCATCCGGACCTGAGTGTCGGGCGTGACCGAAACCACGACCGGCGCGGCGGTCAGGGTCAAAATGGTCGCCGGGGGAATCTCGGCCGCGAAGCCATTGATGATCTCGAGCCGCTCGCCGACCGTGCCGCCCATTCGTTCAACGAGTTGCTCGGCGGCATCTCCGGAGCCGGGGGTTCCGCGGACTATCACGGGGACCGTGACCGAGGGAGTAGCGGAAACCGGTTGGGGGGCCGGCAAGGCAAACGCTACCGCTACGAGTAATGCCAGGAACAGTGCGAATGCCCGGATCTGCTTCGCGTGGTCCCAGCCCAAACCAAGTGCGACACCCGGTTTCCGATTGGCGCCTCCCAATGACACTGCCATGCTGCTGCCTTCTACGTGATGAGTTGAAGGTTTCATCGTCAGGAGGACGAAAACCTCGCGGATAGTTCATCCCGGTCGCGAAGTGACTAGTGAAGAACGCCGCAGGCGGAGCTTCGCCTATCCCACCAGCGCCCTGATTTGCCGAATGGCCACAATGACGGACGAGACGTCGTCGACGCCGTCGAGAGCCAGCGAGCTCATGAACTTGGCGAGGCGGTCGTGCGCTTTGCTCCGCGTTGCCAGATAGACCTCCATGGCCTCCTGGGGACTGCTGTCGGTGGCGGCCTCGGTCAGCACTCGTTCGGCGAGTTCGCGGCGGAGTTTGAGCAGTTCTTCATCGACTGCCTGTATTGCTCGCCGATGCCAGCGAGAAGATGCCGGGAGCTGATCGACCCGGGCTTCGAGCCAGTTGATCCCGAACAGCTGTCCGAGTAGGAAGAAGACCCGGGCAACATAGCGGACCGGTCTCCCGGTGATATGTCCCAGTTCGATGATGTCGGGCGCATGAGCGAGTTCGCCCTGATATGCGTGCCGGTGGGCCACGTCTTCCGGCACACGCTGGCTCACCAGTTGCTCGACGACCAGAGTTCGCTCGGTTCTCCACTGAACGGGCCCGATGTCTGGGAGGGCGGCGGAGATCTCTTCGAACGCTTCCCGGGCATTCTCGATTGCTCCGGCCATCGGCTCGTCGCCGGCGCGGGCGAGATACCAGCGAGAAATGGCCTCAACCAGCCAATCCACCCCGCCCATGAGTTCGCTCTGCAGGGCCGGTTCGACCATGCCGACGAGACCCTCGATGGGGTCCCAACGCTCTTCCGCTCCGGTGACCTCCCTGGCGATCCTGTAACAGCGCACGACGTCCGCCGGCTCTTTCCCCGTTTCGGCGGTGAGGCGAGAGACAAACGTAATGCCGAGCGAATTGATGACCTCGTTGGCGACCATCGTTGCGATCAGTTCCCTTCGGAGCGGGTGGAGCGGGACCAGATCCGGGTAACGCTCGACAACTCCGGCTGGGAAGTATCCGGGCAGATCGGATGCGAAGATCGGCCACTCAGGAAGGTCGGAATCGAGCAGAGTTTCTGTCAGGCTGCTTTTGGCGTAGGCCAGCAAGACGGCCAGTTCCGGGCTGGTAAGGGTAAGTCCCATCCGGACCCGCTCGGTGATCTCCTCCGATGTTGGCAGTTGCTCGATCTGGCGTTCGAGCAACTCGTCGCTCTCCAGGCTCTGCATGAGGTCCTCATAGGCCTCGAGCCGGCCCGCTGAAGCCTCGACTTCCTGGGAGAGGATCTGCGCCTGGAGGAAGTTGTCGTAGAGGATTGCCTTGACGACGTCATCGGATACGGCGGCCACCAGTTCGTCTCTTCCGGCGCGATCGAGGTCGCCGCGTTCCTCGGCCATGCCCAGCAGGATCTTCAGGTTGACTTCCCGGTCGGAGCAGTGGACACCCCCGGAGTTGTCGATGAAGTCGGTGTTGGCCCGTCCGCCGGCGAGGGCATATTCGATTCTTCCCCGCTGGGTCAAGCCCAGGTTGCCCCCCTCGCCGACGACCTTGCAGCGCAGGTCGCGCCCGTTGATGCGAATGGCGTCGTTACTCCGGTCGCCAACCTCTTCATTCGATTCGTGGGTGGCCTTCACGTAGGTGCCGATGCCACCGTTCCACACGAGATCGACCGGGGCTTGCAGGATGACTTTCATCAGTTCGTCTGGAGTCAGAGCGGTGGCGTCAGTATCCAGGGCCTTTCGCATCTCCGGACTGAGTTCGATTCGTTTGGCAGATCGGGGGAACACACCGCCACCGGCGCCAAGCAGGGTCTTGTCGTATGCCTCCCAGGTGGATCCGGGCAGCTCATAGAGGCGCAGGCGTTCGGCGAAACTGACGGCCGGATCAGGGTTGGGATCCATGAAAATGTGTCGATGGTCGAAGGCGGCAACGAGGCGGATCTGTTCAGAAAGAAGCATGCCGTTTCCGAAAACGTCCCCCGACATGTCGCCGATCCCCACGACGGTGAAGGGATCTCGAGCTACGTCCTTTCCCATGGCCCGGAAATGCCACTTCACGGATTCCCAGGCACCCCGGGCGGTGATACCGAGTTCTTTGTGGTCGTAGCCGGCTGAACCCCCTGAGGCGAAGGCGTCGCCCAGCCAGTAACCGTATTCCCTGGAGAGCTCGTTGGCAGCATCGGAGAACGTAGCCGTGCCCTTGTCGGCCGCAACGACCAGATAGGGGTCTTCAATATCGAGCACCCTGACTCCGGTTGGATGCTCGATATTGCCACCAACCAGGTTGTCCGTCACATCGAGCAGTCCACGGACAAACACGAGGTATGCGGATTTCACCGCATCCTTGAGCTGCGCCGCTTCCACCGGGCGCCGCAGCACAAAACCGCCCTTTGACCCAGTGGGCACGATCACCGCGTTCTTGGTCATCTGAGCTTTCATGAGGCCGAGCACCTCGGTGCGGTAGTCCTCCTTGCGGGTCGACCAGCGGAGTCCGCCCCGAGCCACCATTCCGCCTCGAAGGTGAATTCCCTCAACCTCCGGTGCGTACACGAAGATCTCATACAGCGGGTGAGGTTTTGGCATGCCCGGTACCGATGCCGAATGCAACTTGAAACTGAGCGATTGGCATCCGGGACGGTAGGCGCTGGTTCGAACCGTTGCGTTGATGAGACCCAGAAAACCTCTGAGGATGCGGTCCTGGTCGAGCGACTCAACCGTGTCCAGGTCGGCGAGGATGCCGGCACTCAGGGCGGCAGAATCTTCATCGGTCCGGGCCGGATCGAACCGGGCCTCAAACAAGTCGACCAGTTTGGTGGCGATACCAGGGTGATCCGCCAATGCCTCGTTCATGTAATTGGCGGTGAAGCCGGCGACAACCCGTTTCCAGTACGTGCGGTAGGCCCGCAAGATACCCACCTGGCTGTGGGTGAGGTCGCTGAGGACGATCAAGCGATTCAGCGAGTCCGACTGTGCCCGGCCGTGAATTATGGCTTCGATGGTTTCTGCGATGCGTTCGGTGCCCTGGGCCAGGTCGATGGGGAGGCCGTCAGAGCCCAGCACCCCGAAGTCGTGGATAAACGTTGTCTCGTTCCCACCCAACACGCGGACGGGTACTTCTTCGATGACCTGGAAACCCAGGTCTTCAAGAATGGGCATCAGCTCGGACAGGGGCCGCTTGCCCTCGAGTCGATAAATGGCGACCCGGGTGAGTTGCTCTCGCGATTCCGGCTCGTTTTGCAGTCCGACCACGATGCGGCGTTCATCGGAGAGTTCGTCGAGACGGATGATGTCCCCGGGAGTCAGTTCGATCGGCACCGAGGTGGTGTAGTAGTCGGGCAGCCGGTGCAGCCACTTCTCGCCGAGGTCGCGGCCCCGCTCTCGACCGAACCGGGAAATGAGTACCTCGACCACCCGGTCCTGCCAGTTCCGGGTCAGGGTCACGACTTCTTTCTCGAGATCGGCAAAGGGAACGTCGGGCGTCCCGCCCTCGCCGACCCACACGGTGAAGTGGATGCGGGCCGCTCCGGTGTCACCCAGGGCCAGCCGGTAGTCCACCGACGTGCCCTGGAAGCGTTCCCGGAACAGTTGCTGAAGGTCCTTGCGGAGATCTGCATTGAACCGGTCGCGGGGGAGCGAAACGAGCAACGACACGGTTCTGTTCAGGAGATCGCGGCGGACGATCAGCCTGACCTGCTGGTCCTCCTCCAGTGTGAGAAGTCCGGAGATGGCCTGCCGGATGCCTTCAGTCGGTGTGGCGAAGAGTTCGTCCTTGGGGAAACTCTCGAAGAGCTGGATGGCGAGTTTGTGGTCATGGGATCCATCAATGAGATCCTCGGCTTCGATGATCTGATCGAGTTTGCGGTGAAGCAAAGGAATCTGCGTGGCGCGGGTCATGTACATCTTCGATGTGAACAAACCGATCAATCTGGCTTCGCCGATCACCTCCCCGTCCGGGCCGACATGCCGGATACCGATGTAGTCCATCTTGACGTGCCGATGAACGGTGGAAAGGCGGTTGGTTTTCGTGATGACCAGCAGCCCGCCTTCTTCGTATCGTCGGCGGCGGGCCTCCGATAGCTCGCTCATGAGCCTGGGCTCGGCAAAGGCGGATTCATTGTGGTCTCTCAGGATCCCGAGTCCCGACCCCGGGACGACCGACAATTGTCGCTCCGGGCCGGTCCCGCTGATGCGGTACTGGCGAAAACCCAGGAAGACAAAATTGCCGTCGAGTAACCAGCGGAGAAAGGCCGTAGTTTCGTAGATCTCATCAACGGGATACCGGGCTTTGCCTGCTTCCGCTGCACCGACCATGCGATCGATGGCTCTCGTCATGGGCTCGAAATCCCGGACGACAGCGTTGATATCGGCAAGGACGTCCTGGAGTGCGGCAACCAAATCTGAGGCTTCCTTTTCGTCAAGCGTGCGGTCCAGTTCGTAGTGCTGGACTGACTCCTTCCGGTGGGCTCGCCGGGCGTGGGTGATTTCGGTGAGTCGACCCCGCTCGTCGCGATCGACGCCGATAACCGGATGCAATGCCCTCTTTATGGCGATGCCGCCCGACTGAATCTCGGCGGTCACCGAATCGACCAGGAAAGGGGCGTCGTCCACTATCAGCTCGACAACCGTCCCGTCGGTGTTGTACCCGTTGTCCTCCTGGGTAGGAGTGAAAACCCGGACCGCCGGGCTCCCATCCGTTCGAGACCGGATGAACTCAAAGAGGTCTTCAACCTGGTCGTAGCACTGGGCGGGTGTCAACCAGGTGCCATCGTTGTCGGGAAAACGCCGGATGTATGCCTCCGCAAAGGCGGAGAGCAGCGGAAGGTCCTCTTGCGGGGCTCGCTCGGTCACGAATTCCATGACGGAGGCCAGCATCTTCGTCTTCACAGCTGCATCCTTGCCGGTTACGTCGCTACGTTACCGCCTCCGAGCCGGTGGGCGTGGCGCCAGGCGCTTGGGGACCGATTGGTCGGCCCTGGAACCGGTCGGTGTATGCCGGTGTAGCCGTGGGACCTTCTATCGTGGCGGCAACCACGATATGACATGAGGTTTGCATGAAGCGTGAACTCATCAAACACGTTCTCGAACGAGACGACTTCGGTTCCACCGTGACGGTTGCCGGGTGGGTCCGGACACGCGGCGCGATTCGAAAGGAGGGTTTTCGTTCGTGGAACTGAACGACGGCTCGAGCTTTGAGGGCCTGCAGGTGATCGCCGACGGTTCATTGTCTAACTATGAATCTGAGGTGCAGCAGTTGCATATCGGCGCGGCGGTGTCGGCCACCGGGGAACTAATCGAATCGCCGGGGGCCGGGCAACGAATCGAGTTACGGGCGGTCGAGCTCACCGTCCACGGTCCGGCCGATCCTGAGGATTACCCCCTCCAGAAGAAACGGATCTCTTTCGAGCGCCTGCGCGAGCTGGCTCATCTGCGACCCCGGACCAATACGTTTGGTGCGGTGGCGCGAATTCGTAACGCCCTTGCCGCATCGACGCACCGCTTCTTTCAGGATCGCGACTTCCTCTACCTGCACACTCCAATCATCACGGGCAGCGACGCCGAAGGAGCGGGCGACATGTTCCGCGTGACAACCCTTGACCCCGCCGCTCCGCCCCTTACCAATGACCATGAGGTGGACTACGGGCAGGACTTCTTCGGAAAGCCCACCTACCTGACGGTGAGCGGGCAACTGGAAGCCGAGACGTATGCGAGTGCACTGAGCAACGTCTATACGTTTGGGCCAACCTTCCGGTCGGAGAACTCCAACACCCGGCGCCACCTCGCCGAATTCTGGATGATCGAACCGGAGATGGCTTTCGCCGACAACCGGGACAATGCCGATCTGGCGGAGGACTACCTTCGGTACCTGTTTCGGCGACTTCTCGACGAGAACGCCCGGGATCTCGAATTCTTCAACCAGTGGGTCGACAAGGAGTTGCTCGACCGTCTCACCTCAGTAGCCGAGAACGAGTTCGAGCGCATCACCTACGGGGAGGCCATCGACGTCTTGGGGAAAGCGGAGGCAGACTTTGAGTTTCCGGTCGGCTGGGGGAGCGACCTGCAGTCCGAACATGAGCGGTACTTGACGGAGATTGCCTTCGGTCGACCGGTCATCGTCACCGACTATCCGTTTGACATCAAGGCCTTCTATATGCGCCGCAATGACGACGGAAAGACCGTGGCTGCCCTCGACGTGCTGGTCGCCGGAGTCGGAGAGATCATCGGGGGCAGTCAGCGCGAAGAGCGACTCGATGTTCTCGTCGACAGCCTCGAACGCAAGGGTCTCGATGTCGCCAACTACTGGTGGTATATGGATCTGCGCCGGTTCGGCAGCGTTCCCCACGCCGGCTTCGGCCTCGGTTTTGAACGCCTGGTTCAGTTCGCGACAGGCATGCAGAACATTCGCGACGTCATCGCTTTCCCCCGCACCCCCAACAACGCGGAGTTCTAAGCCTCGAATACCTCCCCCCTGACGAGCGAAGCTCGTTGAGAAGGGGGGAGGTGTCGAGCCCAACGGACTCGACGGAGGGGGGATCGTTCCCACCAACGAGGTGTTCAGGTGGGTGGGGCCCCCTCCGACCTCACTTCGTTCGGCCACCTGCCCCGGTTCACGGGAGGACGTGGTTGGATGGTGGGGTTGTTGGTCTTGCTGCGTCTCTCGGGGGATCGTTCCCACCAACGAGGTGTTCTGGTGGGTGGGGCCCCCTCCGACCTCACTTCGTTCGGCCACCTCCCCCGGTTCCCAGGGGAGGACGTGGTGGGAACCGAAAACTGGGTTGCTGATTACTGAGTACTGCGCACTCACTAGTGTTGTCCGTTGTGCCGCTGGTTGAAGCTCGTTCCCTCACGAAGAAGTTTGGCGATCTGATCGCCGTCGACGCGGTCGATTTCGAGGTGGCGCGCGGGGAGTCGTTCGGGTTTCTCGGTCCCAACGGGGCAGGCAAAACGTCGGCGATGCGGATGATCGGTGCGGTCAGCCCCGTCACCGGCGGCCACCTCCAGGTACTGGGTATGGATCCGGCCGTGGACGGCCCCGAGATCCGGCGCCGGCTGGGGGTGGTACCCCAGGACGACACACTGGATACCGAGCTATCCGTTGCCGAGAACCTGCTCATCTACGGCCGGTACTTCGGTCTTCCCCGTCCGGTGATCCGCGAACGGATCACGGAGTTGCTCGACTTCGCACAACTCACCGAGCGGCGCGATGACAAGGTTGAGCCGCTATCGGGCGGTATGAAGCGACGATTGACTATTGCCCGTGCGCTGATCAACCAGCCGGAGTTGCTGATTCTCGATGAGCCGACGACGGGGTTGGATCCGCAGGCTCGCCACGTGCTGTGGGACCGTTTGTACCGGCTGAAGCAGCAGGGTGTGACTCTGATCATCACGACTCACTACATGGATGAAGCAGAACAGCTGTGCGACCGCCTGGTGATCATGGACAAGGGCAAGATCGTTGCGGAAGGCTCGCCGCGCCGTTTGATCGAGCAGTATTCGAGCCGGGAGGTTCTCGAGATGCGGTTCCCGGTCGGGGTGCAGGAGACCATCCTCGATCGCCTCGAGGGCCTGGCCAAGCGCATAGAAGTATTGCCGGATCGGGTGCTGCTCTATACCCATGACGGGGATGACACTGCCGCCGAGGCGACCCGCCGGGGTTTGCTACCGGAGGTCGTCGTGGTCCGCAGGTCGACGCTGGAAGACGTATTCCTGCGGCTGACCGGCCGGACTTTGGTGGACTGATGGCGATCCCAGCAGTGGTCCGCGTCGTCGAAGCGCACGCTCTCGTGTACCGGCGCACGTGGCGAGGGAGCGTGATCTCCACGTTCTTCAGCCCGGTGCTTTACCTGCTGGCCATGGGAATCGGTCTGGGCTCGCTGGTCGATCAAGGTTCGGGTTCGTCTGATCTAGGGGGATTGAGCTACCTGGCATTTCTGGCACCCGGGCTGCTGGTTGCCACGGCCATGCAAACCGGCGCCGGCGACGGGTCGTGGCCGGTGATGATGGGGATTAGATGGACGAAGACCTATCACGCCACCCTTGCCACGCCGGTCGGCGTTCGGGACCTGGTAGTCGGACACCTTGGATGGGTCGGCATGCGGCTCACCTTCGTTTCGGTCGTATTCGTGGCGATCATGGCTGCCTTCGGGGCGGTTGAATCGTGGGCCGGTGCGATTGCAGTGGCGCCGGCAGTATTGACCGGCCTGGCCTTCTCTGCCGCGACGACTGCCTACGCGGCGTACCTGGACAGCGACACAGGCCTCTCGACGTTGTTCCGTTTCGGGATTGTTCCGATGTTTCTCTTCTCGGGGACGTTCTTTCCCATCTCCCAATTGCCGGATTGGCTCGAGCCGCTGGCCACTGTCGTGCCCCTGTGGCACGGCGTCGAACTGGCCAGGAGCCTTGCGCTTGGTATTCCGACCACCTGGTCGCCGCTCATCCATGTCGGCTACCTGCTGGTGTGGATCGTCGGCAGCACGCTCATTGCCTTCCGAATGTTCAATCGGAAACTCCGCCAGTGACGACGAGAACCCTCATCTCGCGGGTCGTACCGGTGGCAGCGATGGGTGGCAGGCGCGCCCGACATCTGCTCGAACGGAACTTCCTGGTCTACCGCCGCATGTGGGTTGTGGTGTTCTCCGGCTTCTTTGAGCCCCTGTTCTATTTGTTCTCCATTGGCATCGGGATCGGCGAACTTGTTGGAGACGTGACCGGTCCCGACGGCAACCCGGTCACCTATGCCGCCTATGTTGCTCCTGCCCTGCTGGCGTCGGCAGCCATGAACGGTGCCGTCTACGAGTCGACATTCAACATCTTCTTCAAGCTGAAGTACGCCAGGACCTACGACGCCATCCTCGCAACGCCGATGGCGCCGGGCGATATCGCCGTCGGAGAGATCGTCTGGTCGCTCATCCGGGGTGCTCTCTACGCAGGCGGATTCATGGTGGTGATGGCGGTGATGGGCCTCATGCAGTCGTGGTGGGGGATCCTGTCGCTACCGGCTGCTCTGCTGATCGGCTTCGCGTTTGCGGCAGCGGGCATGGCGGCCACGTCGTTCATGCGGAGCTGGCAGGACTTCGATCTGGTGCAGTTGGTGACGCTGCCGCTCTTCCTGTTCTCCGCGACGTTCTATCCGCTGGACGTGTACCCGGAGTGGTTGCAATGGGTCGCTCAAACGTCTCCGCTCTACCACGGAGTGTCGATCATTCGGGCTCTCACGCTCGGCAACCTCGATTGGACATTGATCGGTCATGTCTCATTCCTGGTCGCCATGGGCCTGGTCGGCATGGTGATAACCGCCCGCCGGCTCGAAAAGCTGCTGCTGGCCTAGCTTCACAGCGTAAATCGGCGGCCGGTCTCCAACTCCTCCAGGGAGTAGAACGTTTCGCGCCAATAAACGCCGTTGTTGTGGTGGGCCAGCCAGGTCGCTCGAATGATCCCGAAAATCATGATCGGAAACGCCATCGGCCAGATCAGCGCAGGCGTCCACCTGCCTGTGTTACGCCACAGCCCGTACATCTCGCTTCCGGTATAGGCAGCCAGGGTTATCCCGCCGAGAGCGGCGAGCCATCCCGGCCCGAATGCGATTGCGGCGAACGGCGTGAGCAAACCGATAGTCAGGGAAAGGAGCCCGAAAACCAGAAGTGGGAAAGGCATCCCGGCGGTGGTGCTGCCGTTCTTTTCGATTCCGCGCATGAGTTCCCGGATAGATCCGTACAGGTGGACCCGTGCGTACATGCTCCCATCGACCACCTCGAGCCGACCCCCCGATTTCTTGACGCTGGCGGCAAGGGCGATGTCGTCTGCAGTCTCCATGCGGAGGTTCTCAAAACCGTCGGTCGCCTCAAACGCCGTGCGGCGCACCAGATTGAAGCCACCGGACCCGAGCGCAATCTTGCTCGAGGGATCCCGGACCTTGGCCGGATCGGCCATGACGATGAGCCCTCGAAGGAACACCGCCCAGGCCCCGTCCATCACGAAGCTGCCGGAGCGAAACGACGGCACCAGCGCCAGTTGATCGATGGCGGCGCTCTCGCAGTACCCGACTGCCCGACGAACGGTGCCGGGTTTCACGACGACGTCACCATCTGAGAAGAGCAGCCAGTCTCCGGTGGCAGCTTCGTAGCCTTTCTGCAAAGCATGCACCTTGCCGAGCCATCCTCCGGGTAGCTCGTCGACCCTCACCAGTGTGAAGCGGGGATCGCCGGCGGCCGCTTCCCGCGCCGCCCGGCCGGTCCCGTCAACCGATCGGTCGTCGACCAGCAGAACCTCCAGATCGGGATAGTCGTCGGCCAGTCGCGAAGCAACGGCCTCGCCGACATGAGCGGCCTCGTCGCGGGCGGCCATGATCACCGACACGCCGGGCCACCGTTTGGGGGAGGGGGCGGCGACGCCGTCGAGCGGGTCCAGGTGGGACAGGTTGCGCAGCATCAGCCTGGTTTCGAGGAGCAGTAGCAGGCAGACCAGGCCGACCACGATTGAGGCAATGTCCATATCGCAGTATCGACGTCTGCGGGATACGGCTAAAGGGCTCCCGCCGGGTGGAGCGGTCTCGAGAGAGGAACCAATGTCGCCCGGGCCGCCCGGCTGATCCGCAGCTGCGGATCGAGTTCTCGGTCCGAGAGTCGGTGCTGAACCGATTTACCGATCGAGATCTTTGAGGAACTCGACTGCTGCCGCGATGGTGATTGCCTGCTGGTCCTCGAGGTTGACGCTCGGGACGCAGGCACCGAGCTGGCCTTCATACCAGCCGAACTGGAGGTGGTTGCCGCCTTCGATCACGACTATCTCCGTGTCCTCCGGTAGCCGGGGGCGTGTGGCGAGGATCTCCTCGGGTTTGGCGATGCAGTCATCCGTCCCGTAAACCAGCTGGACGGCTTGCCCTCCGTTTCGGAGACTGGTGCTTACTCCCGGAGAAGCCGCCCACAGGATCACGCCCTGGATTGTCGATCGGTGAGTGTTGGCGAATTGGGCAGCCATCGAACCACCATGCGAGTGTCCCCCGATCACCCAGGTTTCGATCTCCGGGTGGGCGGCGATCACTTCCTCTGCCCGGTTTGGTGAGAGGATCGCCATGTTGAGCGGCATCGGAACGACCACCGTCAAGAAGCCCTGCTCGGCGATAGCCCGGGCGGCCGGAGCGTACGAGACCGGATCGACCCGGGCGCCCGGATAGAGGATCAGCCCTGTGGTTTCAGCATCAACCGGGGTGAATGTGAACCAAGGATCCTCGTCGACAACCACGTCTTCGCTGTTTCGCAGCGAGTCATCGGCCCCCTCGAGAGGACCAAGTGGAGTGAGGAACCAGATCACCGCGGAGATCACCACGGCCAGAAGGACCAGACCAATCCATCGCCAAACGCTTCGCATACTGAACCTCGATTGAGCGAGCTTCATCATGCCAATTCGGGGTCGGAATAGGAAGGACTAGAAATCCAACAGGACGGGGGTGTGGCGTGTGGCTTCGAGGAAGCGGAGCAGCCCTTCGGTCGAAATGGACGTCGTTTTGGTGTTGTTGAGGGGGTGGAAGTTGAGGGTACCTGTTTCCGTCAATGCCCGATCGAGGGCAAGCTGGACGACTCCCTCATGGTCGTTGATGGTTGCGAACGGGGTGACAGCCCCGGGGATCACTCCCAGATGACGCATCAACCGGTCGGCACTGCCAAAAGAAAGGCGCCCGGCGCCCAATCGATCCCCGAGATCCTTGAGGTCGATCGACCGGTCCTCGAGAGTAACCACGAGCCACATGCGACCCTTCTTGTTCCTCAGGAACAGGCTCTTGGAGTGTGCGCCCGTTAGATCGCCCCGCACTCGCTGCGCTTCCTCGACCGTGAACACGGCCGGGTGCTCAACAGTGTGGGTTTCTATCCCGAGTTCGTCCAGGTATCGGAGGAGGCTCTCGGCAGTGGCGGGGGAGAATGGCTCGGTCACAGCGGGCACTTTACTCATACGGTTTGCCATGCCTTATGTAATGAATTAACATTATATATTGAAATGACAGTACATACAGATCGCGAACTCGTTTTGACCGGCGCCGAGCAGGTGAAGGCTGTTGCCGATCCGACCCGAACCAGGATCCTGCAGGTCCTGGACGATCGTCCGGCCAGCGCCAAACAACTTGCCGGACTGCTTGGCATGACTCACGGCAAGGTAGGTCACCATCTCAAGGTGCTAGAGCGGCATGGATTGGTCGAGGTGGTTGAGGAACGACAGGTGCGGGCAATGACGGAAAAGCTGTTCGGCCTGACATACGACCGACTTCGCATCCGCCTGGCCGGAGATGCCGAGACCGACCCGCTGGTCTTCCTGTTCGAACAGGCCGCCCGCGAGTCGGCCCCGGCCGCAGAGCAACCTTTCAGCGGGGGACGGCGGTTGTACTCGGTACGGATGGCAACCGCCCGAGCCGCGGAATTCGCCCAACAACTCGAGAGCCTGGCAGACGAGTTTGCGGATGCTGAAGGAGACGGGCCGATGTTTGGCTTCGCCGGGGCCGTCTACCGGACCTCGCTCCCGGAGGATCAATCATGACGGCGGGCGTCGAGATCCATGGAAGCAGCAACGAACGTTCGATCCTCTTCCTCCACGGAGCCGGCGCCAGCCGGTTGATGTGGCTTCCCCAGCACAGGTTGCTGGCGGACGAGTTCAGGACCATCTCGATCGATCTGCCCGGACACGGGGTTCGGCGTAGCGAACGGTTCGCTATCGATCGTGCCGCAGCGGTGGCTCTGGAGGCGCTGAACGAATATGCGGGCGGAGATGCCGTAGCGGTGGGGCTCTCCGGCGGTGGATACGCAGCCCTGGCGCTCGTCGACTTGGCGCCCGGCCGCGTGAAAGGCCTCGTGCTTTCCGGGGCAAGCGCGTCTTATGGTGGCTGGGGTGGCTTCTCAACCAGGATGTACGGGTTCTTGGTCGGCGCCGTTGCCAATCGGATGAACAAGAAGGCAGAGGACTCGATGCGCAAGCTGCTGCCTCCGGAACTGGCCGACGACATCCTGGCGGAGCCGTTTTCCATGCGCGGAGCCGCGGATTCGCTGAAAGAGATCCCCGGGCGGGACTACTACGCGATGGCGGCCCGCTACCGGGGCCCCATCCTCCTGCTCAACGGTGAGCGAGACCAGGTGAACCGGGAGGAAGAAGGTGCCCTGGCCGCCGCCTCCAACGCCCGGGTCGAGATGGTCCATGACGCCGGCCACTCCTGTTCACTGACCCAGCCGGAAGCTTTCTCTGAGTCGGTCCGGACCTTCGCTCGCCAAGCGTTCGCCTGAGGGCACCTGCATCTGGTTACTGGATCCGCGTCGACGAGTGTTCGATACTGGGTCGAGAACCCGAGACTGAAGGATCCATGTCATCGGCAGATGTTGTTGTCTGTGGTGCCGGAATCGCCGGCGTAGCCACGGCTTATTTCCTGGCAGTCGTGCAGGGTGTCCGGCGAGTGGTGCTCTGCGACCCCCGCCCACCGCTCACCCTCACTTCGGACAAATCGACCGAGTGCTATCGCAACTGGTGGCCGAACGCACCGATGGTCGGACTCATGAACCGATCGACCGATCTCCTGGACGAATGGTCCGACCAGAGCGGCAACGCCCTCAACCTGAACCGCCGCGGGTATCTCTACGTCACCGGCGACCCGGATCGAGCCCGGGAATGGCAGGAATCTGCCCGGCGCGTTTCAGGTCTGGGAGCGGGGCCGCTGCGGATTCACGCCCGGGGCGGTGGCGGCCCTCCCTACGATACGACCGTCCGGTTGGAGGGAGCAGATCTCATTCTCGACCCGATGCTCATCCGGAAGCACTTCCCGTATCTCACCGAACGGGCCGTTGCCGTTCTCCATGCGCGCCGCGCTGGATGGTTCAGCGCCCAGCAACTGGGAGCCTGGCTGCTCCGGCAGGCCCGGGAAGCCGGGCTCACGTCCCTGCGGCGGCGGGTGGTCTCGGTCGAGACCGGCGTCGGCCGGGTCCGGTCCGTCACCCTTGACGACGGGCAGACCCTGCGCACCCCGGCGTTTGTGAATGCGGCGGGACCACTGATTGGAGAGGTGGCGGCATTGTTCGGAGAGCAGTTGCCGGTGACCTCGGAGCTGCATCTCAAGGTTGCTTTCAAGGAGCACCGGCGGGTAATCCCGGCAGAGGCACCCATGTTGATCTGGAGCGACCCGCAACACATCGACTGGTCTCAGGAAGTAGCTGCAATGCTGGCGGCAGATCCGGGAACGCGCTTCTTGCTCGGTGAACTCCCGGCTGCTTGCCACGGCCGCCCCGACGGTAATCCGGATTCGCCCTATGTGATTGCCCTATGGGAGTACCGCCGCACGGTGATGGAGCCTGCCTGGCCCCTGCCGCCGGACCCTCTTTACCCGGAACTGGTGATGCGGGGGATGAGCACAATGGTCCCCGGTCTCAGCGATTATCGCGACAGATTGCCGTATTCGGTGGTGGATGGCGGGTACTACACGAAGACCGCCGAGAACCTGCCACTCATCGGCCCTACGAGCGTCAACGGCGCCTATACCGTTGGTGCGCTTTCCGGTTTCGGGGTGATGGCGGCTGCGGCGGCAGGAGAACTGGCAGCCCTCCACGCAACCGGAGGGGCACTGCCCGGGTACTCGCGTGCGTTCTTGCCGTCCCGTTACGAAGATCCGGGTTACCTGCAAGGGCTCGAGTTGATGACGGACGACGGGCAACTCTGACCGCCCCGCTCAAGCATTGTGTATCTCGATTGGGGCAATATCGCCTGCCGGGACAAATCCAAAGACCCAGCCGTAGAAGAACAGCTCCGCTTCGGCCGAACGCTCGATGTTCTCGGCTTTCCGGAACCCGTGTCCTTCGCCTTCAAAAGCGAGATAGGAGTACGGGATCCCCTTCCGATCCAGAGCCTCAATCATCATTTCGGCCTGATCGGGTGGGACGACCTCATCGTCCAGGCCCTGCAGGATCACCATCGGTCGTGACAACTTCTCCGTGTGATAGGCGGGCGAGCGATCCTGGTAGAGCTGAGCGGCCTCCGGATAGGGGCCGACCATTGAATCCATGTATCGGGATTCGAACTTGTGGGTTTCCTCGGCCAGGGCCCCGATATCGGCCACCCCGAAGTACGACGCACCGGTAGCGAACTCATCGTGGAACGTGAGTGCACAGAGGGTTGTGTAACCGCCGGCGCTGCCACCCCGGATGGCCATCCGGTCCTCATCGACGAGACCGCGGTCGGCCAGGTAGTGAGCGGCGGCGATGCAGTCATCGGTATCGACGATGCCCCAGTTCTCGCGCAGGGCATTGCGGTAGGCCCGGCCGTACCCGGTCGAACCTCGATAGTTGACATCCACCAGGGCAAACCCGCGGCTGGTCCAGAACTGCCGACCGAGTGTGAAGGCAGGGCTGGTTGACCCCGTCGGGCCGCCGTGGGACCACACCACCAGAGGAGGGAGTTCACCCTCTGGCGGAACGAAATCGGCGTTGGTCGGCGGGTAGTAGAAGGCATGGGCAAAGTCACCGCCGGTGGTCGGAAACTCGATCGCCAGGGGACGGCTGATGAAGGCGTCATCGAGCTCGATCGAGAGCGAGCTCCGGATTACCTGCTGGTCGCCGGACTCAGGATCGATGCCGACCACCGCCGCCGGTTCCGCCAGGCCGGCTGCAACGGTCCACGCCCGTCCGCCCCCGACCGCCAGAGTTGGAGAAATGATGTCCCGTTCGAGCTCGCACGGGCGCCACCGTTCGTTGTGGAGGACTCCCAACGTTGACATCCCGCCTTGCTCATAGGTGGCAACAACGGCGCCGGAGTCGAGGAAGTCGTAGCGGCGAAATCCGAATAGCCACTGCGGAGCGCCAAAATCTGCCTCCAGCGGCAGGAGAGCGGTGACCTCTCCGGAAACCTCCAACCGGTAGAGATTCCACCAGCCGGTCCGGTCGGAGATGAAGTGAAGCCGACCGTCGGGACTCCATTCGGGCTGGAAGATCGATTCGTCGGCGCCGCCTGCGATCAGGCGGGGTGCGTCCAGATTCCCGTCCGCAGCAAGGGCCGCCATCCAGAGTTCCGTGCCGTCCCACGGCATGTTGGGGTGGTCCCACGTCAGCCAGGCCAGCCTGCTCCCGTCCGGGGATACCCGCGCCGAGGAGACGAAGTCATGCCCGCCTGCGATGGATCGAGGGGGGACACTCCCGTCGGCAGGGAAGATGGCCAGCTCGTTGACTGCCTCGGCGTCGGGGAGGTGGTGCTCGCGGACACAGATGACCTGATCGTTGTGGAAGGCGAAGTCGGCGTAACGGTCCCCGGCCGGCAATTCTGGCTCCGGGGTGATCGCTCTCGGTTCTTCCCCATCGAGCCGGTAGACCCGCTGGTCCTGGAAACTCGAAGAGATTACAACTCCGCCGCGAACTGCATAGGCGCCCCCGCCGTACTCATGCGCCCGGGTGCGGGAATTGAAGCCGGGAGGCGAAACGTCCTCCGTGATTCCATCCGGTCGCCGTCTCACGATGACGCTACGCCCGCCTTCGGTGGGGCGAGACTCCACCCAGTAGAGGTCCGCCCCGTCTGTGACGACCTCACCCAGGCCGATCCCGGCGTGAGTCAACATGGTTGGAGTGATCGGTGACGTCCAGGAGCCATAGGAAGCGGTGATGGGCATCGGTGTCCTTTCGCGGGGCGCAACCTGAGGCTAGACCCGTTCTGGCGTCAATTTCCCGGTCCCAGGGACGGAAATTGACGCCAGAACGGGATTACTCGGTAGCCTCTTGAGGTGTTGAGTCGACGTCCCACGCATTTCGTTGTTCTCGTTGTCGTGGTCATGGCCGCGACGGCTTGCACGTCCCTTCAGACCGATCTCGTTTCCTCCGTAACCGTGGGGTCGGCTCCTGCGACGACCACGTCGACAGTTCCCACCGTGACCACCACGACGGTGCCGCCGCGCGATTGCCGGGCCCTCGTGGCGCCGGACGATGAGGGGCGCCACCGGATCGAATCGATCGATCCGGTGGCGGCTTCGATATCGGTGTCCCGGGCTGTGTTTTCGTGCGCCGATGAAGTGGTTGTCACGGCCGGGAACGATCTGGCGCTCGTGGCGGCGAGCGCTCAGCTGGCGGCCGCACTGGGTGGTCCACTCCTGGTAGCGGGCGACGGTGACACCGGCGCGTTAGAGGCCGAACTCGAGCGGCTGGCTCCCCGCTCGGTGACGCTGGTCGGGGATGTCCCGGCGCTGGTCTTGCCACCCGCCGCCACTGCGGAAGTTTTTGATGGGTCACCGGAGGAAGTAGCACGGGGGGCCTTCAAAGCCATGCAAGCCGGCGTGTGGGTGGGGTTGCCGACGGGCGGGATCGCCGATGCGGCGCGAGTGTTGCAGCCGATTGCCACTGGAAGCAGCGTCTGGCTTCTGGCCCCGGGAACGGCCGAGGTCTGTGATCGGGACGACGTCGAGATTGCATCGGTGATCAATCGACGGGCAGAGGCCGCCGAACCACAAGGCGACCTGTGGCTGGTCGATGTGTGTTCGCCCGATCTGGCATTGATTGCCGCAGTTGCCGCTCGGTATGCCGGGGCAACCGTGCTGCTCGTCGATGGCCGTGATCTCCGAACGAACCGGGCGGTGGTGGATGCGCTTCCTGGATCCGAAGTTCCCGATCGCGTCGTGCTGTTGGGAGAAATCGCTCCGGACGTCGATTGGCAAGTCGACGCTCTTCTCGCCGACAACGAACTCCCCGGGGGTGGCCTTCTGCTGTTTCCGGGAAGGCGCATCGTGGCGCTCTACGGCAATCCCACGACACCGGCCCTCGGGGTGATGGGCGAGCAGGGGCCCGCAGAGGCGGCCGAACGGGCCCGGGAGGTGGCGGCCCCCTATGCCGCCGACGGCGCTGAGATACTGCCGGCGTTTGAGATCATTGCCACCGTTGCCTCGGCCTCCGCTACCGATGACGGCGATTATTCGTGGGAAATGAGCGTTGACGAGCTTCGCCCTTGGGTAGAGATGGCCGCCCGGGAGGGTCTCTACGTGACTTTGGACCTGCAGCCGGGTCGCACGGACTTCCTCACCCAGGCCAAACGATACGAGGAATTGCTGCTGTTGCCGTATGTCGGGCTGGCGCTCGACCCCGAGTGGCGGTTGCAGCCCAACCAGAGGCACCTGCGACAGATCGGTTCGGTCGACGCTGCCGAAATCAACGAGGTTGCGGACTGGCTGGCCGGGTTGGTTCGGGATCATGCGCTGCCCCAGAAGCTGCTTATCCTCCACCAGTTCAAATTCTCCATGATCACCAACCGTGATCAGATCGAAACGCCTCCCGAACTGGCCGTGCTGGTCCACGTCGACGGCCAGGGGCCCATTCACTCGAAGTACGAGACCTACGGGGCTCTCACCGGTGCCGCCGACGCCGGCCGCTGGTGGTGGGGATGGAAGAACTTCTACGACGAGGATTCACCCACTCCCACCCCGGAACAGGTGCTGGAACTCGATCCGCTGCCCGTGTATGTGAGTTATCAGTAAATACCGAGTACTCAGTCCTCAGTATTCAGTAATCCTCCACCGACAACTGACAACTGACGGACTGAATGCTTGATATCTTGCCCTCATGGTCAAGGGCGGCACACGGGCGATCGACTACCTACGCGAAACCGGGATCGACTTTGTGGTGCACGAGTACGAGGTCGGGGAGTTTGATTCCACCTACGGGGCGGCGGTAGCGGACGGCCTCGGGGTTCCACGGGAACGGCTCTTCAAGACGCTCGTCGCCAGGGTCGATGACCGACCCTTCGTCGGGATCGTACCGGTCTCGGGTCGCCTGTCGCTCAAAGCGCTAGCGCGGGCAGCCAAAGGCAAGCGAGCTGTGATGGCCGAAGCTGCCGATGCCGAACGTCTCACCGGGTACGTGGTTGGGGGGATCAGCCCGTTCGGTCAATCTCGAGACTTGCCAGCGGTTGTTGATGAAGGGGTCCTGGCTCATTCCACGATCTTTGTCAGCGGGGGGCGCCGGGGTCTCCAGCTCGAGCTGGCTCCGGACGATCTGATCCGGGTGACGGGAGCGGAGGTTGCTTCGGTTACCGCGTGACTGGTGGCCGGAGTTTCTGTGAGACAATCGTCAGTCCATGTTTGCTCCTGCCCGCCTCGCCTATGCCCTGCGCCCCAAGGCCCCGATGGGGATTCTGGCGGCTGCCGCCGCCGCTCAGTTGCTGTTCGGGGCGACGCCGTTTCTCATCCCCGAAGTAGCGGCCCGTTACGGAGTAAGTGAAGGGTTGTCGGCGGGAATCTCGGTCGCCCAGGTCAGCGCATTTGCTGTTGCCAATCTGGTTATGCCTCGCCTCCTGGCACCAACCGGGAAGGTGTTGAAATGGTCGGCACTCACGTTGGTGGTGGCCAACGCGCTGAGTGCTCTTCCCGATCAGTTCTGGTTGTTGGTCGGCCTCCGAACGTTGGCCGGCCTGGCGGCCGGGACGCTCACCTGGGTGGTGTGGGCCGACGCTATGCGAAAGCCAGGGGCGCTGGCCGGTGTGGCCTCGGCCGGCCCCGTTACCGCGCTGGTGAGTGCACCGCTGTTGTCGGCCCTGGCCGCGACGGGTGATCGAGCCGTCTTCATAGCCCTGGGAGTGGCAGCCCTGCCGGCCTTCTTCATCCAGGTCGACACAGGGGTCACCGAAAAGGGCTCGGGCGCGGTGAGTCGTTCCCGATCCAACCGGGTCTTGCTGATGGCGCTGCTGCTGTTGACCTTTTTCGGATCAAGCGTCTTCGTCTTCGTTGCTGTGGCGGCCCGGGAGACACTGGGGTTGACCCCCTTTGCGGCTTCGTTTGCCTACAGCCTCAACGCCGCTACCGGCTTGTTGGGGGCACGGCTCTCGTCGCGTCACCGCCGTCCCGGATGGTGGCTGCTGACGTTGGGTCCTGCCGTGTACCTGTCGGCGTTCGGTGGTCACGTGTGGTTGCTCTTCCTGGGGATGGCGTGGTGGGGGTTCGCCTTCTGGATGGGTGTCCCCGGCGTATTGAAGATGCTGGCAGCCCGGTCCCTCGAGCCGGATGAGCGTGCGGGTGATGCTCAAGCCCTGATGGCGTTCGGTCGTGCGGCCGGACCTGTGCTCGGGGGAGGACTTGCAGACGCGGGAGCGTTCGCCACGCTGGCAGTCGTGGCCGGGATCGGCTCTTCGGCTGTCGGCGCCATGGTGATCGGCGTTCAGGAGGGCCGCGATCGGCTCCCGTCCACCGATTCACGGGTCATTGATCGCAGCGTGGGGTGAGCCGGATCGGTCGGCTTCCACCAGTCAACCCGAGAGCTGCGCCGTGCTGAACACGACATGGAACGGCTCGCAGTAGATCACCACCGTCCAGGTGCCATCGGGGTCAAACCCTTCCGGAACAACATAGTTCTGGTTGCCAACGTTGCCTTTCAGCTTGCCGAGATCCTCATATCCGACTTCGGCCAGGATGTCCCGGTCAAGGGGATCCCCGGTGGGTACCAGAAGCACATGAAGATCGGGCCCATTTGTGACTTCGAATTCCTCGAATCGAAGCACCCGGGAACCGTCTTCGAGTTCGAAGACGGTGGCAACACCACTTCCCCGGTGGGCGCCGTCCGCATCAACGAAGTCACCCGTCAAGAGTTGCACGGGTCCCGCCGGCTCCTCGTCGCCGGTGGCAGGCCCGGTCGGCGACTCCGCTGCTTCAGGTTCGGCGATCCGGGCGTCGTCGCCTCCAGTCGTTGTCGGTGGCGCTATTGGGAAGGTCTCATCGACGGTGGTATCCAGAAACAGCGGCGAGCCCAGCCACCAGGCCAGGGCAATCGCCGGGATGCTCAGCAGCCCGCCTCCAATAAGCAACCGCCGCTTGGTTGAGGTTCTTTTTGTGTCGGTCATGGTTCTCCTTGTTCTGGTGGGCCAACCGCGCTCATGAGCGGGGGATTCCCCATAAGAGATGAACAAGATCGAAACTCCGGCGGCGAACCGCCCTCGGCCTTCAGCCCTGCCTGACAACGTGTGAAGAAGCGGTACCGTGGGGACATGCTCAAGGGCGTTGTCAACGGTTTCCGGAAACGGGTGGTCGGCTCGACCACCGGTTTGTTCGCTCATGCCCCGTACCCCCTGGAAAACACTCTTTCCTATCCAGGCGACACGGGTCTGTTCGGTCCGGAATCGATCACGTGGCCGGTGCTCGGCGACGCAGCTGCGTTCATCGGCGGGATCCGGGCGTTGCTGATCCAGGCTGCTCATCCCGAGGTAGTAGCAGGGGTGGCCGATCACTCGACCTACCGGGTCGATCCGCTCGGGCGCCTGTCTCGCACGTCGGCGTATGTCACCGCCACCGGCTTCGGGGCCGGTCCCGAGGTCGAGGCCGCCGTCCGGATCGTGCGGGGGGCCCATGCCCCGGTGCGGGGGAGATCCCACCGTGATCGGCCGTATACCGCAGGCACCCCGAAGTTCGCCGCCTGGGTGCACAATGCTCTGACCGACTCGTTCCTCGCGGCATTTCAGGAATTCGGGTCGCGCCGTTTGAGCCTTGAGGATGCCGACCGGTTCGTACTCGAGCAGACTGCGGTTGGCCGGTTACTCGATGCCGACCCGCTTCCGGAAACCGCCCGGGAGCTGAGCAATTGGTTGACATATCATCCCGACCTGGGACCTTCCCCCGGGTTGGCCGAGACAGTGGCGTTTCTCCGTGCCCCCCCGCTGCCGCCAACTATTCAGGTCGCTTACCGGCTCATGTTCGCTGCCGCAGTAGCCACGGTCCCCGTTCCGCTGCGGAGAGTTCTCGGAGTCAAGAAACGTCCTGGAGCGAGGCTGATTGGCAAACTCATGGTGGGTTTCCTGCGGTGGGCGCTCGGTTCATCCCCGTCCTGGCACGTCGCCCTGGTACGGGTCGGGGCCGAAGTGCCGGAAGGCCTCTTTCTCCAACCTCTGCCCGCGAACGTCTCTCCTGATCATTGATCCGGTTTGGACGCTCTCGCGACCAGCGTCTCCGGCCGACCGGGGAACTACCCGGGCCGATCGGCCGTTATCGTTCTGGTGATGAGGAACAAGCAATCTCGTTTGGCGACTGTTCTTGTTGTCGGCAGCATGCTGCTGGCTGCGTGTAGCGGCGGGGAGGCCGTCCCGGTCGCGACGACCGAGAGGGCAGCGGGCGCCGGCGATGGGGCCACAACAACGACCGTGGCCGCACCTCCATCGACCTCCACTTCTCAGCCTCCTGCGACTACAACCACTTCGACCACCACGACCATGCCGACAACTACCACCGAGGCTCCGTCGCTCTATGCCCGCCCGGATTGGCTGGGTACCCGCATCTTGCCGCTCCGGGCAGACGAATACGGGGAGGTGCAACCGACTCCTCCCGAGTTGATCGATCGAACCCTCGAGACGCCCGACGTGCTGTCACCCCCGGCCGGCGACGAGTACGAATGGACAATCCAACCGGTCCCGGCCGACGTTCTGGCGCGCTCGTCCTGGGTTCCCGGATGCCCGGTGACCGTCGAGCAGTTGTCGTACCTGACGATGTCCCACTGGGGATTCGATCAGAGGTTTCACACCGGCGAAATGATCGTCAACGCGACCGTCGCCGAAGATGTCGTCGAAGTCTTCCGCCGTCTGCACGAGCTCCGCTACCCGATCGAGGAGATGCGAGTGATCAGGCTCGAAGAGATCGACGCGCCTCCTACCGGTGACTGGAACGATACGACCTCCTTCGTGTGCAGACCGGCGGTGGGTTCGAACGGATGGTCGAATCACGCCTTCGGGTTGGCCATAGATGTCAATCCGTTCCACAACCCGTACCTCAAGGGCGACCTGGTGTTGCCCGAACTAGCGTCGGCCTACCTGGATCGGACCGATCAGCGACCGGGCATGATCGCCGACGGAGACGAAGTTGTGCAGGCGTTCGCCGCGGTCGATTGGAGTTGGGGCGGATATTGGTCGAGCCTCAAGGACTGGATGCACTTCTCGCTTCCCGGCGGCTGAGCTGAATCGGGAACGTCCGCCGTCGTAAGATCGTTCTTGCCGTCATGAAACGACTCCTGACCCTCGTTGCAGTGGCGCTGCTGGTCGCCGGTTGTGCCGGTCCCGACACCGCCGCGACCACGACGACGACCGTCGCGCCGGTGACCACCACGACTCTGGCCGCCGGGTCGACCACAACCACCTCCACCGTCGTAGAGACCACGACCTCGACGACCGCAGTCCACACCCCATCGACCGCTGGGTGGGGGACCTGGACGTTGGTCCTGGCTTCGATCGAGACGGGTACCGACGGAGGAGAGGACCGGGCAAACGACATCGCCGCCGGTATCGACGGGGCCGGCGTTCTGTATTCAACCGATTTCCCCTCTCTCAACCCGGGCTATTGGGTGGTGCACTGGGGCGAATTCGAATCCGGATCCGAAGCGAGCAACTGGTGTGCCGGAATCGCCAATGCACTGACCTGCTATCCCCGCTACCTCGGACCGGTCGTGTCCCCACTCGCGGCGGAGGGCAACGCTCTGGCGATAGACGGCCAGGCGCTGGTCATCGTCGACGTCACAACCGGAGAGCGGTTGAAAGTCATGGATCCATACTTCAGCGGCGACGGAATGGGCGTCGGTCGTATGGCCCTCCGAACGGATGCTGCCGCCCTGTACTACGCGGTTGGGTTTGAGGACTCCTGGTACTCGTGTGATTACTCGGATGGCCAGGTGTGGAGGTTTGACATGGGATTCGGCACCATCACCACGGTCGGATCCGGCCACTCACCCACCATCTCGCCGGACGGACGGTGGATGGCCGTCCTACGCTCCGAGCAGTGTCTACCCGATCCCGAGAATCCCGAGTTCTGGGTGATGACTCCTACGGATACCGTGGTGCTCTACAACCTTGCCACCGGACGACCCGTCGAGACTCGCCGGTGGTCGGTGGCGACCGCCCCGACGTCCTACGATGATCCACGGATGATCACCTGGGCCGATTGGCGCCAGGACTCGCAAGCCCTCCTGGTGATGAACAACTCCGGGGACATGTTCGAGCTGCGCCTCGATGAAGAAGGACCTATCAATTCGGGGGAGCCGGTGGTTACGGGTATCCGGGGCGCTCCACAAGCGTTGCTCGGAGACACGCTCTACATCGTGCGAGACGAGACCCCGGCCGAGTGGGGCGGGTTCGACATCGCTGCGGTGGATATCACCACAGGAGAAGAAGGCGAGGTCATCACCCAGACGGTTGGATGGCCGTATGTGGCGGCCGACACGACCAGGACCAGGCTGATCTGGGGTTCAGATACACGGGCGGCAACTACTGAAAGCATGTTTTCCGTCGAGACCTACCTGGGAGGGTTCGCCTGGTAGACCGTTTTGTAACGGTTCTGTTACCTGCCGGTGACACCCCTGAGATGCGGCTGTGGCACGCTGGAGGCGAAAGAAGGAGACCACCGTGACGTTTTCCAGCCGCTTTCAACGTTTGGCAATCATCGTGACCGTGTTGGCCGCTCTGATGGCGGCCTGCGGTCCAGGAGGTACCACCGACGCCGGTCCGGTAACCACTCAGCCGGGGTCGAATACGACCGAGCCGGCGACCAGCTCGACGACCACGCCGGACGGAACCGATACCCCCGCGACAACCACGACGACCGTTCCCGGAGAGCAGACATTCGTGGATATCTTTCTGATCAAGGATTCGACTCATGCGGTTGCTGTGACCCGGGCCGTACCGGCTACGCCGGAAGTGGCCGGCAACGCCATCCGGGCGCTCATTGCCGGCCCCACCGACCAGGAACGTGATGAGAGTCTGTCCAGCGCCATTCCGGCCGACACGCTTCTGTTGGGCATTGTCATCGAGAACAATCTGGCGACGATCGATCTGGGACGGGAGTTCGAATCGGGTGGAGGATCGTTTGCCATGCTCGGTCGGCTTGCCCAGGTGGTCTACACGCTGACGCAATTCCCCACCGTCAACGAAGTGCAATTCAAGCTCGATGGGCAACCGGTTACGGTCTTTTCCGGTGAGGGGATTCTGCTCGAGGACCCCGTCACCCGCGGTGATTACGCCTCGATTCTCCCACTGGTCCCGGTGACGGTAGGTGCCGCTCCCCGCTGGTTGCAGGCCGACCTTCCCGCACTGGCCGGCATACCTGTCACCCGCCAGGGTCGAGTGGTGCTGGTCGAGGATGACGACAATTTGAACGTTCGCAGCGGTCCCGGGGTCGATAATCCGGTCTTCGGGATGCTTGCCCCCGGAACGGTCGTGCGGACCACGGGGAACTCGACACCGGTGAGCAATTCCCGGTGGGTTGAAGTTGCGACACCCGATGGCCTCGGTTGGGTCAACGAGCGGTACCTGGCTGCAGTCGTGGACAAGAACACGTTCGCCGCCGATGAGCGAGTTGTGGAGACCCTCGACGCGATGGCCGGAATCATGGCCGACCTGTCCGACCTGTCGCCGGTCGTCTCGTGGCGGGGTCTATACGTGTCCCATCACGCCGATCCGGTCCGATTTGGAAATCTCGATGAGATCTTGACTGATCCGACCAGCTACAAATGGCCGTCCAACGCGTTGGATGTGAACGATCCGGACCAAGCTGCCGAAGTGCCGAGCCGGACCTTCGCCGAGGAGATCGCCGCCAGTCTTGTGTCGGCTTATGTCGACACGGATACGGTGATCACCTTCAACGAACCGATCGAAGCTGGAAACGGTCGCATTGCCGAGTACGCGATTCCGTTCTCATTGGCCGGCTTCAACTACGTCGGCATCCACGACCCGGGCGACAATCCGGAATACGGCGGGTTGGATTGGATCACCTGGTACGTGTCGTTCGACTACGAGGATGGAGTCCCGGTGGTGGTCGGCCTCACCCTGGATCAGTGGTCGCCCTGAACTCGCTGGGAAAAGGCCGGTCGCTCGGCTATCTATTGCCTACCAGCGGTGGCCGAGCGACTCCAATCACCGGGCACCGATGTAGTCCTCCAGATAGCCGATCCGGAACTCCTGTTCCTTGGTCTTGTGTTTCACCAGGTCGCCGATAGAGACAACTCCGACCACCCGGTTTCCGTCCACGACCGGGAGATGACGAATGTGCCGGTCGGTCATCAAGGCGAGCGCCTCGTCGATCTCCGCTCCGGCCTCGACGACAACCACCGGGCTGTTCATCACTTCCTGGACGGCCGTCGTCTTGGAGGTGCGGCCCTGCAGAGTGATCTTCCGCAGGTAATCGCGTTCGGTGAAGATTCCGGCGATGTCGTCGCCCTCCATGACCAGCAGCGAACCGCAATTGTGCTCGACCATCTGTTCGATGGCTTCGTAAACGGTGGCCGTCGGGCTCACACCGATGACTGTGTTTCCCTTTTCTTTGAGAACCTCAGACACACTTGCCATTCACATCTCCCTAATCGAGCAGAACAGAGCGTACCGAACGAACCTGCCGCGTGACGGAACCTGTGGTTGCTAGCGTCAGAACCTCGCCGATAGAGGAGCATGCATGGCGAAGCGGGACTACGTCACCGACGAGGTCATCGTCCACTGGGATTCGAGCCGCTGTATTCACACCGGGATCTGTTTGCGTTCGCTCAGTGAGGTATTCGACGTGCGGGAGACGCCCTGGGTGAACGTGGAGGCTTCCACCACAGACGAAATCGTGGCCACCATCGAGAAGTGCCCCTCGGGGGCGCTTTCCTACACCCGCCTGAACGGACCGGGGGAGGCTCCCCCGGAGACCACCATGGTGGTGCCGCGCCCCAACGGACCGCTGTTCGTGCGCGGCCGGGTCGAAGTACGGGATGCCGAGGGAGAGTTGATCGCCGCCGGGAACCGCATGACTTTGTGCCGATGCGGTCATTCGCAGAATCAGCCGTTCTGCGATCTGTCACATCGTGACGTGGGCTTCACGGACAATCCGCTCGTGATCGCCGAGCATCGGCGGGAAGCCACAGACCCGTCAGGAGTGTCCGGCTAGCGGTCAGGGTGACCTCGCCCGCCCCGGATGGGGTTCCCGTGTAAAAAGCCGTTTAGGCGACTCGGGCTCTGCTCGATATCGTGAAGCGACTCATCATCGAGGAGTGTCTATGTCGTTTGAACTCACCCAACACGGCGACGTTTACGTCCTGACCATGGACGCCGGCGAGAATCGATTCAACAGCCGGTCGCTGGAGGACGTCAACGAGGCTCTGGACCGGGTGGTGGCCGCGAAAGGACCGGCCGCCCTGGTCACCACCGGGACGGGCAAGTTCTATTCCAACGGCCTCGATCTCGATTGGGTCCAGTCCGGGCAGGCCGACCTGAATTTTCAGGAACTGGCTGTGGAAACCCAACGGCTTCTGGCCCGCACACTGACATTTCCCCGCCCGACCGTGGCCGCTATCAACGGACATTGCTTCGCGGCCGGCGCCATGTGGTCGCTGGCGCACGACTTCCGGGTGATGCGAGCCGATCGCGGTTTCTGGAGCCTTCCCGAAATCGACATCAAGATCCCCTTCACGGAAGGTATGGCGTCGCTGATCCAGGCCCGGCTCACCCCCCAGGTGGCCCACCTGGCCATGACAACCGCCCACCGGTTCGGCGGCGATGCCGCCTACCAGGCCGGGATCGTCGATCAAGCAGTGGATGAGGCAGAGGTGCTGTCCAATGCGATCGGAGTGGCGGCCGCCTTCGCATCCAGCGACCCTGCAACCCTCGGGGCGATCAAGCGGACCATGTACGGAACGACGGTCGAGGCTCTCGTCGACAAGGTGGCACCGCCGGCCGGGTAGGGCGGGCGATCCTGGCACCACACAGCCCGGGAATTCCTCCTGACTATCGGTTGGTTCGACCTAGGCTGGTTATGGAGAGCGAAGGGAATGACACCATGAAAATCCGCACCTTTTTGATTCTTCTCGCCGCGCTGGCCTTGATTGCCGCCGCTTGCGGAGGGGAAACGGCCGTAGAAACCACTACCACCGCGGCTGCCGACGGCGCCACCACGACCACGGCTGCAGCCACAGGCACAACCACAACGGCTGCACCGGATGAGACGACCACGACGGCAGGCGGGGGAGGATCCAATGCCACCCTGGCCAGTCTCCAGAATTCTCTGGCACAAAGCGGCGAAGCCACCAAGGGTCGGATGGCAGGGATGATTGCGATCACCGGGTCGGCCGATTTTCCTGGTGAGACCTTCGAATTGAAGTTCAGCGGTGCGTTCGACAACGAGGCCGGCAATTTCAGCTTCATCATGGACCTGAGTTCCATGGCTGCCCAGCTCGGCGAGGAGATCCCGCCCGAACTGGGAGACCTCTTCGGTGAGATGGAGATCCGCACCATCGGCGACACGTCGTACATTCGGTTCGGGCTGCTGACCATGTTCCTTGGACCGGATGTCGAGTGGGTGGCGACATCGGCGGAGGAAGGGGTGGATGCAACCAGCGGGTTGACCGGGGCTACTCCCAGCAATCCGGCCGACTTCCTCGAGTTCTTCGAAGATGCCTACGGCACAGTTGAGGAATTGGGCGAAGAGACACTGCGTGGCGTCAAAACCACTCACTATCTGGTGACCTTCGACATGGAGGAACTGCGGGCCAATGCGACCCCGGAGCAGCTGGCCGAGATCGATGAACAGGACCTGCCGTTTGATGAGTTGCCGATGGATCTGTGGATCTCCGATGACGGTCTCGTCCACAAGTACCGGCTGGAGATCGACGGTACGAAAGTCGACGTGCCTGCCGACGAAGCCTTCGAATCAATGATCATGGAGTTCGAGATGTTCGATTACGGCGAGGACATCGTCATCGAGGCGCCCGAGGATTACGCCGAAATGGACGAGGTCAACTTCGGGCTGCCGGACGTGTGAGCCGCCCCCAAGCAATCCTTGTCTGAAAAGGCGGCCGCCCCCAGGGTGGCCGCCCATTTCTTGCTAGCGTCGACCGCCAGTCTTCCGTGAGGATCTCGTGATCGAACCAGACGAACTGAGCGTTTCGCCACTCGAACTGTTCTTCGATCTGGTCTTTGTGTTTGCCATCACGCAGATCGTTGCGCTGATTGAACACGATCTCACTCCCGCCGGGGTCGCCAAGGGGGCGCTGGTACTGGCGATGATCTACTGGGGTTGGTCCTTGTTCACCTGGACGCTCAATGCGGTTGGAACCGATCGAATGGACGTCCGGATTGGACTCCTGGTCGCCATGGCCATGAGTCTGCTGATGGCCCGCGTTATCCCCGACGCGTTTGGTGACGGTGGCCCCTACTTCGTTGGGGCCTACTTCGTCTTTCGCCTGGTTGCCAACGTCCTGTCCTATCGGTCGGCCAGTTCCGAGCGGCGAATAGTCGTGTCGCGCTTTGTGCCGGTCACCCTGCTCGCCAGCGTGGTTGCGGTCACGGGTGGGCTTGTGGCTGATCCCGCTCGCACCTGGATCTGGCTGGCTTCGCTTCTGGTCGATCTCGTCGCGGCCCAGGCAGCCGAGCAAGGCGACTGGGAGATCAAAGCCGGTCACTTTGCCGAACGGTACGGCTTGCTGGTCATTATTGCGCTGGGCGAGTCGATTGTTGCGATCGGTGCAGGAATCAGCAGCAGCCGGGTCGGGATCACCCTGGGGGTGACGCTGATAGTTGCGACGGTGGCAACCTCATTGCTGTGGTGGTCCTATTTTGACTGGGTCGCCGAGCGGGTCGAGTCCTATCTCCGCAGCCTGTCGGGCATTGCCAGCGGGTCTTTCGCCCGGGATGCGTACACGATCCTTCACTATCCGCTGGTGGTCGGGATCGTGTTGTTCTCCGTGGTCGTCCGCGAGATCACGGCCCATCCGACGGAACCACTCGAGGCACTTCCCCGGACCCTCCTGGCGCTCGGGTTCGTCCTGGTGCTGCTGTCGTTCGTTGCTTCGGCCTACCGGGCCATCCGTCGGATCCCCTACGCCCGCCTGGGCGCCGCTCTCGCCATTGGCGTCGTTTCGGCGGCTGGAGCGTCATTCAACGGACTCGTCGTCCTTGGCATCGATTCGGCCATCATCTTTGGGATGCTGGTCTACGAGAGTTGGGGCCGGCGCCATCCCGAACGAGTACCGGACTTCCGGACCCCATCGGGAACCGGCGCACCATGACCGCGGTCCGAAACGAAAGCGTTCTGGTAATCGGCGCCAGCCGGGGAATCGGGCTTGAATTGGCCGGGCAGTATCTCGCCGATGGTTGGCACGTTCATGCCACCACCCGTACCCCCGATCAGCCGGGTCGTCTGGGTGAGCTGGAAGGCAACCTGAGCATCCACCCGTTCGAGGTCCGCGACGAGGCGCAACTGGCCCTCCTCGCCCGGACCGTCGGCGCTGTTGACGTTGTGATCCACAACGCCGGGGTCGGTCGCGGAACACCCCGGCCGGAGATGATGGCTGTGAACGCCGACGCTCCCATTCGTGCGATCGAGACATTGTTGGAGGCCGGGGCGATTGGACAGGGCAGCAAGGTGGTGCTGGTGAGCTCGCAACTGGGTGCCCGCCGTGGCACAGAAGAGAGCCTCGGCGACTACGGCGACTCAAAAGCCGCCCTCAACGACGAATTGCGGCGGCGGGCGCCCGGCTGGGCAGATCGGGGCTTGATCGCGATCGTGCTGCACCCCGGTTGGGTGCGCACCGATATGGGAGGCAGCTCGGCGACCCTGAGTGTCGAGGAGAGCGTGACCGGGATCCGTAGCCTGGTCAATGGCCTCACCGCCAGCCAGCACGGGCGCTTCTGGACCTGGGACGGGCGCGAACACCCCTGGTAGGCATAAGGAGGTGTTTGCACCTACTAGCTTGCCGGGATAGTGAGCAAGATAGGTACCAAAACGAGGAACGCTCTTCTGGGAGTCGTGGCGGTGCTGGTGGTCGCCGGAGTCTGGATGTTCTGGCCCGAATCGGCCGGCGTCGACGGTATTGCCCCGCCGGATGGGATATACGATGCACTGATCCGGCGCGATACATACGGGGTTCCTCATGTGTGGGGCAGGACCGACGCAGACGCGGCGTACGGGTTGGCTTGGGCCCACGCCGAGGATGACTTCCTCACGATCCAGCAAACGGCCCTCGCCGCCCGCGGCAAACTGGCAACCGTCTACGGGCCTGATGCCGCCCCGGTCGATTACTTCGTTCAGTTGCTGCGCATTCCGGAGACGGTCGACGCCGGTTGGGCGCAGTTGCCATCGGATGTGCGCGCGCTCTGTACCGGCTACGCCGACGGTCTCAATCACTACGCCCAGCAACATCCATCCGAAGCGCTCATCGGGTTGTTCCCGGTCGAAGGCAAGGACGTTGTAGCGGCCTTTACCCAGAAAGTGCCTCTGTTCTTCGGGTTGGACGGGGTACTCGGGTCGCTCTTCTCCGAAGAACGTCCCGACCTGCAGGCGGCGGCGATGCCTGCCGTGCGTTACGGCTCCAACGTTTTTGCGGTTTCGCCGCGACGCAGCGCAGGGGGCGAGACGATGCTGGTCTCGAACTCACACCAGCCGTGGACCGGCCCGGTTGCTTGGTACGAAGCCCACGTGGTCAGCGATGAAGGCTGGGACATGACCGGAGCCCTGTTTCCGGGGATGCCGATGCTGGCGCTCGGACACAATCGGGATTTGGCCTGGTCGCTGACGGTCAATGATCCCGACCTGATCGATGTGTATGAGCTGGAGATCGATCCCGATGATCCGGACCGCTACCTGTTTGACGGAGCGTGGCGGAACCTCGAGGTTCGGGAGGCAGGCATCGAGGTCCGTCTGGCGGGCCGGTTGCGATGGACCTTCAACCGGGAAGCCCTGTGGTCGGTATACGGGCCGGTCGTGCGCCAACCGCACGGCACCTACGCCATCCGGTATGCGGGAATGGGCGAGACCGGCCTGGTCGAGCAGCTGTACCGGATGAACAAGGCGGCCAGTTTCGAAGAGTGGAAGGCGGCCCTGGCCGCCCAGGATGGGCTGCCCTCTTTCAACCTCGGGTATGCGGACGGATCGGGCACCATCGCTCTGGTCTTCCACGGGCTGATTCCGGACCGTGATCCTGCTTACGACTGGTCCGGCTATGTGCCCGGCAACACGAGTGAGACTCTGTGGAGCGGGTACGTTCCGCTTGATGACCTGCCGTGGGTGATCGACCCGGCCGGAGGGTTTGTCCAGAACTCCAACTCGACTCCGTTCACCGCTGCGCTCCAGGAGCTCGATCCTGCCGATTATCCGGAGCAGATGGGCGTTGAGGAGCAAGAAACCAACCGGTCGCTTCGCTCCCGGGAACTGCTGGCCGCAGACGACGAAATCACTCCGGGGGAGTTGGCCGACATCAAATGGGACATGACGTACCACCCGGACTCGGTGGTCGTGCAGCTGGCGGAGCGCATCCCGGGCCTGGTCGACGACCCCGATCTCATCGAGGCAGTGGACGTGGTGGCCGCCTGGGACCGGGAAGCCGATCCTGACGATCCGGCCACTGCTCTGATGATCACCACCCTGGCCGAACTACTCGACGCCGGGGTAGATCTGAACGCTTCGCAGCTGGCAGTCGGAGTGGTGAGCGACGAAGAATTGCGCACGGCCTTTGCCGCCGCCGGCGCCCGGCTCATCGAACACTTCGGGCGGGTCGACCCACCCTGGTCGGAGGTGAATCGCCTCGTCCGGGGCGACGTCGACCTCGGTCTGGGCGGTGGACCCGATTTGCTGCATGCGGTGTATGGAGACCAGGTGGACGGGAGATTCGAGGGGATCGCCGGCGACGCCTACGTCTTGCTGGTGACCTTCCGAGCCGATGGGTCGGTCGTGTCGGAGAGCGTTCACCAATTCGGGTCGGACACACTGGGGGAGGGGTCGGCCCACTTTGCCGATCAGGCACCGCTCTTCGTTGACCGCCGGGTCAAGCCGGTCTGGTTCGACGAATCGGACATTCTCGCCAACCTGGAACGTGAATACCGCCCTGGCGAGTGATCAACTGTCACTTTCCACGATGATCGTGCCGGTGTAGCCGTCGACTACGACCGTGGCGCCTTCGGGGAGGCGAGTCGCTCCCGGGACCGAGACCACGCAGGGGATCCGGTACTCGCGGGCGACGATGCTGCTGTGCGACAGCATGCCTCCGGCCTCGGCGATGACCGCTCCGGCCCGGGCGAACAAAGGTGTCCAGCCGACATCACTGAAGGGGACGGCAATGACATCTCCGGGCTGGACTCTGGGGGAGTCGTCTATGCCTTTGACGATGCGAAGGGTGCCCCGGTGGCGACCGCGCGAAGTTGCCACTCCGTGGAGCCGCTCGGCCGGGTTGGGGCCGAGGCGGGCGGGGACGAAATCGTCACCGAAGATGGTCTCCGGCATGTCCACGTCTTCGAGTTCGGCCATCTCGGCCCGGCGGTCACGCACCAGATCAGCGACCGCGGGTGCATCTCCCAGAAGCGCGGACCGCACCTCTTCCAAGTAGAGGTGCATGACGTCGTCGGCGCTTTCTAGTAATCCCTGCGCTACCAGCCGTCTCCCCACTTCGATCAGCAAGGGCCGGAAGAGTCCGTACCCGTAGGTGTAGACAAAGCTCATCGCTTCACGGTGATCCACGAACTGACTGGCCCGCCGGTGGAGCGTCTGCGCGGTCCTGCGGGCGAGCGGGCTCAGGTCCGACACCGTTTCCCGCCACGGCGTCGCCTGATGGCCGCCGATGGTCTCGGCATGATCGAGAGCCAGACGCAGCACCGCGGCAGGTCGTTCGCTCCAGGGCGGAATCGAGAAGTCGTTCCCGCTATCCGACAGATGCCCGAACCGGTCGAGGAAATCATCCAATTCCTTACCGACCTCAGCGGGCAAACCTTCCCTGCCCTGGTTGATGAAGCGCTCCAGGAGGTCGGGGCCGGCGTCGGCCGCGCTTGTCCCCAGTCGGTCGAGAGCCGGGTTCGGGTTGTAAGGGTTGGCGGCGTTGCCCAGTTCGAGGTCGAGGCCGTCCACATCGATACCGCGTTTCGTGAAAGCTCGACGAAACAGCGAGACGTACAGGTTGGCGAGGAGGGGGATGACGATATTCCGATACGCGGCTCGGGTAGCCACTTCTGACAGGTCGTCGATCCTGGCCAGGAGGCCCGTGTCGCTGAGGATGCTGAGGTCGTCGTGCTCGAAAGCCTTGAATTGCTTGCGCAGATCATCGACTTCCCCGGCGACCCGTTTCCCGTACAGGGCTTTGCGGGTGACGGCGGCCAGCAGGCGGGGGAGGTGGCGCATCGTCGCGGCAGTCGGCCGGAATCCCGGCTTGGTCCGTGACGGCAACCCCAGCAGCATCTCGAGTGCATCGCGAGGCATGCCGAGCAGTTCGAAGATCTCGCCGATGGCTCCCATGTTGAAATAGGACCGGTAGGCGAATGCTTTTGCGAGTTGCTCGGGTCGCAGATCGTTGGGTCCGATGAGTTCTCCGAAGAGATCGATCCACGCCCGGTTCACCACCGGAACGTTCACCGACCAGACCAGCGGCTTGATCATCCCCGGCATTACTTCACGGGAGATCCGATTTGAGTAGACGGCGACGTCCTCCAGGCCGGTAATGGGACGGAGTTGCACCCACCACACCTCGGCGCCATCCCATACCCACTCGAGATCTACCGGGGACTCGAATTGCCGGGCGATGTCGGCCGTTTCTTTGGCTACGGCGCGGGCTACCTCGTCGGGCAAAACGGGATCGTTTTCCGGTTCCGTGCTCCACGCTCCCCATCGTTCGATCCAGCGTTGTGGCGTGACACCTTCGTCGACCAGGGCATCGCCTCGTCCGGTGACGGCCTCAATGACGATCTCGTTGAGGCCGGTCGTCGGGTTTCGGGAAAAGGCAACCCCGGAGACCAGTGGGGTGACCATGCGCTGCACCATGACGGCCATGGCAATCGGATTGGTGTCACCCGTGCGTTCGCGGTAGGCCGTAACGGTTGATCCGGCGGCCGAGAGTCGTACCTGCCGGATTGCGTGTGCTACATCGCCGGTACCGAATACTTCGAGTTCGGTGGCGAACTGACCGGCATAGGAGGACTCGAAACCGTCCTCGACGGCTGCGGAGGATCGCACGGCCCACGGGCCGCGGTCGGGAAGCCATTCCCCGACATCGGGTGGGTCGGGCGGGGGGAGGGTGGCCGGCAGCACCCAGGTTTCCGGGACCCGGTAACCGTGTCGAATCAACCAGTGCACCTTGCCGGCTTTGCCGCCTATGGCAGCCGGAGGCGGTGCGGCCGCCGTCAAGAGTTGGGTTTCCATGTGCTTCCCCGCCCGTTATCCTCATCCGCCACGCTAGGTGGTTTCGTACAGGATACGTAACCACAGTGAGAGGTGGATGGTGGGCGACAAAGTTGCGGTGCTGCTGTGCGGCTACGGCGAGGTCGAGGAATACGAGGAATTCGCCGAGTACAACGAGAAATCGTTCCGGTTGCTGGTCTCAAAATCGATCAAGTTTCCCGACTTTTCGATTCCCTGGCTATCTCGCCGGCTCGAACGTCAGCAGCGTAAGGAATGGCATGCCGCCAATCACTACCACTCACCTCACAACGACATCTTTGAGCGCCAGCGGGCCGGGATCGAACAGCACCTGAAGAAGACGTACGGCGACGAGGTTGACGTATTCAAGGCCTTCAACTTCGTTGAACCCTTCATGCCGCAACAGGTACTGGCGGAGATCAAAGAGCAAGGTTACGAACGGGTCGTCGTCTACCCGTGGCTGGTGGTCGATTCCGTCTTCACGGGCGGTCTGGCTCTCGAGCAAATCAACGAAGCCTTCAGATCCGATGGCGCCTGGGTCAAAGACATGCGGTACCTGCCCTCGTTCTGGGAGCGTTCCGATTTCCAGGAGCAATTGGTGGTTCACGTCGACAAAGGCGTTGCGCCGCTCCTCGAGCGGTACGCACCGACCCAGATCGGTTTGGTGCTGTGCCTGCACGGCTGCCCGCTTGAGAACAAAGGTATGGAGACCGGTGTTCGGGAGAGCCGGGCGCTGTACTACGCCATGCAGGAGCGGCTCATCCGACGGTTCCCGCTGGTGAGCGCCGGATGGATGAACCATCCGGTTCCCGGCAAGTGGACGACTCCCGACGTGGACCAGGCGGCCGCCAATCTGATGGAACTCGGCGCCCGGGCCCTGGTCTTTGTGCCGATCGGGTTCGTGACCGAGAACCACGAAACGCAATTGGATATCGGCTACACGATCGAGAAAGTGCGGGACCGGGTCGAGACCGTGCACCTCTCCACCCTCAACGACGATCCGGACCTGCTCGAGATGGGCGCCCGGTGGATCGAGCCGTTGATCGACGAGGTACGGCAGGGCTGACACCGGCTTCAATCGTCGGCTTCCGGCACTCCGGCTGCGAAAATCCGCTGTGTCGCCACGTGTGCGCGAACATGGTCGGATGATCCCAGCTCTTGCCCTCATCGCCGGTTACCTGCTCGGATCTCTCTCAGGAGCCCGCATGGTGGGCCGGGTATGGGCGGCTGGACTCGACCTCAGCCGCACCAAGGTCGTGCTCGACGGAACCGGCGCTTCGGTGATTGCCAGGGGGGTGAGCCCTGCTGCTCTGCAGGCCCGGGCCGGAGGGGCCGGTGGTCTTCGGGCGGCAGCCATTGACATCCTCAAGGCGCTCTTGCCAACGTTGGCCGCCCGGCTGCTGTGGCCGGAAGGGCCGGAGATGTTTCTGGTGGCGGCCGGCGCGTTGATCGGACACGCCTATCCCATCTATCACCGGTTCATCGGCGGATTCGGTATCTCTCCGCTGTTGGGCGCTCTGCTGGTCATCGACTGGCGGGCTCCGCTGTTTGCCATCGCCGTTTTGGCGGTTGTCGGATTCGTCTTCGGTAGCGCCTACCTGGGCATCGAAACCTGGCCGGTTGGGCTCATTCCGTGGTTCATTTGGCAGGGCGACGGGTGGGGGGTCGCTCTGGCAGGGCTGGCCAACCTCATGTACTGGTGGCGCAGCCGATCCGAGGCGATGGCGGCGGCCCGCTCCTGGCGAACGGACGAACGGCCGTGGCGGGTCCGGGTCAAGGATTTTGCCAGGTACCCCGACTATGAGGTGCCGTCCGAGTGAGCGCCGGGGCATCGTCCGACGCGTGGACGCTCCTCGTCGCGAGGTCCGGCAATCTCAGCCGGTGCGAACCGCTTCGGCCGGTTCGATACGGGCGGCCCGGATAGCCGGGTAGAGGCCGGCCACGGCCCCGACTGCCAGCGCCGCGCCGATGCTGCCAAATAACCCAGCCACCGGCACTGCCAGCGTCAGGTCGCGACTGATGGCGAAGGCGACGGTGATCCCGGCCCCGAGCAGGACGCCTACTACACCACCCGCCGCCGCCAGGAGCGTGGATTCGATCAGGAATTGAGCTCGGATGTGGCCGCGGGTAGCTCCCAGTGCCCGGCGCACTCCGATCTCCATGCGCCGCTCCAGCACCGACATGACCATGATGTTGGCGATCGCTACGCCACCGACCAGCAACGCCACGGCTCCCAAAGCGACCAGCAGTCCGGTGAGCGCTTCTTCGGCGGCTTTGCGAGCGGCCAGTGCGTCGGACGGCCGGGTGATTTCCACCTGGTCGGGGCTCTCCGGGTTGACGCTGGCAGGCAGCACATCGACAACGTCGTCGACCACGTCGGGATTGACCCGCAAGTAGATGGCGCTGGGGGCCGCCGGGGTATCGAAGAGTTCGTCGGCGAGGGTCGCCCCGACGAAGGCGGCCCGCTCCAGGTCCGGGTGGAGCGGCAACGGGTCGACGATCCCGATAACCGTGAACCAGGTGTCGCCGAGGTAGACGCGAGGTTGCGGGTCCAGGCTTCGGATCCCCAACCGTTGAGCGGCCACGTCGCCCAGGACCGTCACCGGCAGCCGGTCGGCGGCGTCATCGAGGAAGCGGCCTTCGCTCATTGTGCCGCCCAGGACGTCGAGAAGGTTGTGTTTCGCAGTGAAAACGCCGATCCCGCTCGTCTGTAGTTCCGGGATCAGTTCTGATCGTCGCACCGAGGTGTCGACCAGTGTTGTTGCGCTGTAGCGGCTGACGGGTCCGATCCGCCCGGCCATTTCGGCTGCACCATCCGGGAAACCGTCCGACTGGCCAAGGATTCCCTGGCCCTGAGTGACCCGCAGGAGGTTGGTGCCGAGATCGTCGAGCACCGCCAGGAGATCGGCTCGTCCCGAGGCTGAGATCCCGAGGACGGCCACGATTGCGGCAATGCCGATGGCGATCCCGGCGGCGGTGAGAACTGAACGTCCCCGGCGGGTCAGGATGCCGCGATACCCCAGACCGATGGTGTCCCGCCAGAGGAGCCGGCTCTTCACGAGGAGCTCTCTCCGGCGATTCGGCCGTCCTTTATGGAGATCTCCCGGCTGAAGCGAGCGGCCACCTCCCGGTCGTGGGTGATGACGACCACCGTTGTCCCGGCCGCGTTGAGACCCAGGAGCACGTCGACGATGCCCGCTCCCGTCTTGGAGTCGAGGTTGCCGGTTGGCTCATCGGCGAAGACCACGGACGGGTTCCCGACGATGGCCCGGGCGATCGCCACGCGTTGGCGTTCTCCGCCGGAAAGCTGACTCGGCATGTGATCCATACGGGCGGCGAGACCGACGGTCGTTAGTGCCGACTTGGCCCGTTGGCGGCGCTCTGCGGGGGACACGCCCCGGTAGAGCAATCCCTGTGCCACGTTTTCCAGAGCGGTAGTCCCCGAAAGCAGGAAGAAATCCTGGAAGACAAATCCGATGAGGTTGGCCCTGACCCCGGATAGCTGCTTGTCGGATAGTTCGGAGATGTCCTGGCCTGCGATCCGCACGGATCCGGCGGTCGGTCGGTCGAGCGCTCCGAGGATGTGCAGAAGCGTCGACTTGCCCGACCCGGACGGTCCGATCACAGCAACTGAATCGCCGGCATCGGCGCGCAAGTCGACATCGATCAGCGCATCGACCCGCGGGGGGCCCGGGTAGGACTTGGAAACCTTCGAGAGCTCGATGAGGCTCATCGGGGTATCGCGACCAGGTCGCCTTCTTGGACGTCTCCGGTGATCTCGACCCGACCGTCTGCGAACTTGCCGAGCTCGACAGCGACGAGCCGGGAGGAGTCGTCTTCCACGACCTCAACTGCATAGCCACCTTCGGCGAGGGCCAGCACCGCTTCGACCGGTACGAGCAACGCGTTGAGCACCTGCTCCGACACGACTTCAACGTCCACGACTGCTTGTTCGAAGGTGGCGGCCGCCGCCGGGCTGTCGAAGGCGATGGTCATGTCAACTGTTTGCCGACCGGTCTGCGGGTCGGTGACTGCCACGTCGGAAATCGATGTGATGGTACCGGCCGTCTCTGTGTCGTCGGGCAGGATGATCACCGCGGCGTTCCCTTCGGCGACCAGTTCCCGCTGGTCGATCTCGAGCCGGACCACGATCTCCCGTTCGGTCCCGGAGACCTCGAAGATCGGGGTGCCGGGCCCGGTGGTTACACCAACTTCCACTAGCCAGCGCCCCACCCGGATCGGTCCGGCCGTGAACATGACGCTGCCCAGCTCCACAATCCCCGTTTCCGGCACACCGAGGTCGGCCTGCCAATCTTCCACGATGCCGGCCGTAACGTCTGTGAACTCCTCATCGACGGTGAGCTCACCGTCCGGGTCGAAGTCCAGGTCGGTCAGGTTCTCTTCCAACTGAAGGATGTCGGGGCCGTCTTCGCTCCCATCGAGGAGTCTCCGCCAGGCGGGCCGCTCGCCGTAGAACAGCACAACGGGTGTTCCGTTTAGCTCAAACAGCGTTTCGCCCTGCCTCATCCTGCTTCCCTCTTCGGGTAGGCCGGTCACGACGCCACCGGCTGCGGTGTACAGCACGGCCGGGTCGCGGTAGCGGAGGCGCCCCTCGAACGATTCCGTTTCCACAAGGTCGCCCCGGTCAACGGCCCTGGTTATTAGTTCCGGCTTTTCGGTCGGTTGCTCCTCTTCCTGCTGTTCGACCAGCTGGTTGATGCCGTAGAAACCGCCGGCCCCCACAGCTCCCAGCAGCACGATGACACCGACCCAGCCGAGCACTCGTTTCACGTCAGCCGCCGATCCCCGGGAAAGCAACTAGATCCTGGCAAGCTTCCAGGGCATCACTGAATTCAGGATCGTTGAATGCCTCAGCCATTTCCGCCAGGGGGAACGGAATCTCGGTTCCGGAGAACGTGGGGAGGGGATCCGGCCAGGATTCGACGCCGTTGTCTCGCATGCACACCGCATACTCGTTCAGCTGGTCGGTGACCTCTGCCAGCAATTCAGGGTCCAGCTGCAGTTCCACGCCTTCACCTGCCTCCGAGAAGATTCCCCGGCAGCCGTTCAGGGCTGTTTGGAATTCAGTATCGAGCAGATCGAACTCCTCGGCCAGGGACCCCGAGATGACGGGTTGGCCGTCGGCGTCGAAGGTGATGTCGGGTATGTCGATCCCGTTGTCACGCATGCACTCGGTGAAATCGAGGGCGACCTCCTCGAGGTTGGGAGCCTCCGTCGTGGTGGTGGCTCCGGTTGTCGATGTCGATGATTCGAGGGTGGCGATCGTGTCGGTGGTTTGGTCGGTTTCGCCGGAGCTGCAGGCCGCCAGCAGCATCATCGCCACGGCGGCCGCACCGAGGGTACGTTGTTTGGTCATTTCGCCTACCTGTTGAGATGAGCCAGAGGATAGCCCCCGTCTCGCGCTCTCTTCACGTTGGGTGGTATGCCGGTGCAGTCACCACACGGGACATTCCTGGTCACGCACAGTAGTGTTGCGCATGACCCGGGTAGGGAGCACCGTGAATGTCTGGATAGCGCTGGGGGCGGCGATCGTTGGTTATGTGTTCGGCTCGGTGTCGTTCACCCGGATAGTGGGCCGGTGGGTTCTCCCCGGTGAAGACCTGAGCGGCGTCGACGTCCAGCTTGGCAAAGGAACGATCCGGTTCAACCGCACCAGTGCCTCGCTGGTCTCGCTGCGAAAGGGCCCGGGATATGGTTGTCTGACCGGTATTCTCGATATGGCCAAGGCCGCTGTTCCGGTCCTGGTCTTCAAGCTGGTTTTCCCCGACAACGACTACGAGTTCATCGTGGCGGCGGCGGCAGTGATTGGTCACAACTACCCGGTCTTCTATCGCTTTCACGGTGGCGCCGGGATGTCACCATATCTGGGGGGTCTGGCAGTGCTCGACTGGCTGGCCGTGCCGGTAGTGACCGGACTGGGGGTGCTCACCGGTTTGGCTATGCGCAACGTCGCTTTCGCCTACGCATCGGGAGTGATATGGCTGATTCCCTGGTTCTGGTGGCGAGACGGGAATTGGCCTGCTCTGGCGTACGCACTCGTCGTGAACGTTGCCGTGTGGACGGCGCTCCGTCCGGTGATGAAGGAACTCGCCCGGATGCAGCGGTCCGGCGAGATTGATGCCAAGGAAGCGATGGCCATCCTGCGCTCCGGGCATCCTTCCTTGAACCGGGACAAGTACCTGCCCGACGAGTGAACGGGCTGTTCAGCGTGCGGCTTCCTCAACCTGGAGGGCCAGCAGTCTGTTCAGGTCTCCGTGTATCTCGAGCCCGGCGTTGCGGCCGATTTCCTTGAATATGACAGTTCCCCGGGACTCTGTGAGCGTGACCTCGACCCGGGAGAGCATGGTTTCGCCCACCCGGTCACTCATTTCCTGACGGGTGGGTGCGTAGAGAAGCCCCCCGTGGGCCCGCTCGGCCCGAATGTCCAGCCGCTCCCGCCTGCCGGCGATCGTCCACGTGACGGTCTCGTCTGTGAAGTGCAGTCCGGTGGTGCGGGCTCCGGTGTAGGTGGCGAATTGGTGCAGCTTGCCGCGGTGGCGCAGACCGATAATGAACCCGGGGAAAGCGGAGATCATCCATGGGATGATGGCGATCGAAGCAACGAAGCTGGTCCCCGGCGTCTCGAAGTGATTCGTCTGCATCCAGACATAACCGGCTGGGAATGCCTTCCCCCAGTCTTTCTCGGTGTAGCCGCGACCGTCGGTGAAATCGACGTCACGACCATCGATCGACAAGGTGCCATCGACTGAGTGGTCGAAGCTGACCAGTCCGTGGTTGCACTCCATCCGCGGCGCCCATCCATACGGGCCCATGATGCCCAGCCGGGTCAGGGTCACCGGCCACGGCACCGGCTCTCCCAAGCGGACCGTGCCCCGGGCCACTCGCGTGTCGTCGTTGATATCGAGTACCACCTCCCGTTCTGAGAACCGATTGGGCCCGATCTGGACCTCGAACCGATCGGAAGCGGCCCGGAACTCTTCGGCCGGGTAGCGGTGGTACGTGGCTTCACCGGTTGAGGCGTCGAGAATCTGAATAAAGGCGTGGTGGCGGTCCGGATCTTTGCTGAGGAAGATGCCGGGGATGACGGCATAGCGGTGGGATTCGCCTGCGTCTACGAGCTTGAAGTACCAGCCCTCGAAAAAGGGCGGTCGCCGCCGGTGACCGTGGTAGCGCTCGGGATGAAACAGGGTGGAGGAGAAGGCCATACGGTCCTTATGAGGGGACGATGGATGGTAACGCACTCGACCGAATCCCGGTTTGGCGCCGAACGTGCTTGATATTCCGGCGAGTTGAGCGCCAAAACCCCCTGTTGCCTCCGCCGTCGGCAGTGCTGCTACCGCTCCCTAGCCCTCATCGAAGATATCGAGCCCGCACTCGCTGTCCAGGTGCTCGAGCATCCGGGCAAACCGATCCTCCACCTCCGGGCCGGCATCCTCGAGAAAGAATTCTGCGTTGCGGGCGTACTCGTCCCGGTACCAGGCCCAGTCGGCGTTCACCGGCGCCGGGGCGAGGTTGGCCAGGTCGTTCAGGGCACCAAGCAAGAAGGTCCGATACTCGGGGACAGTGTTGGGGTCGTCGTATTGGGCCGTCCAGCCATCGTCGATCTCGACGTACTCGAAATAGGCGGTGCAAAAGTCGCCAGACGAAAGCACCGACGGTGCGGTGGTCGAGGTAGTCGTGGCGGCGGTGGTGCCGGTGGTAGCCGTCGTGGTTGAAGCAACTGCCAGGGTGGTCGATGTGGTGGCGATGATGACGGTGGGATCGACCAGCGGGTCACTCACGGTGATGCCGGTGGCGACATCGGCATCACCGCTAGTGCCGACCGGGCGATCGATGAGTTCTCCGGTGAAGAGATCGACCAGCTCAATGACCGGCAGGGGGTTCGGCGACGGTTGCACGACGACGGTGGTCTCGGGCTGGAAATTGTCCCACTGCTTCCCTGTGTAGGTGACCGCAGCCGTCTGGGCGATCGGCGGGGCGAGCGGGTTGCCGCAGTTGCATTTAGCTCTCGGAACACCAAATGTGTCGACCAGAACCGAAGTCCCGGCTTGCAGGACTGCCTGGCGTGGCGTAGGCACACCGTCGCGGTAGCCGTTATTGGTGACCCGAGTGTCGGCCACCAGCGTGATGGGCGTGAGTTCTCCCAGGAAGGCGGGGATGTCGTCAATGCTGAGGCTGTCGCCGCCGCTCCACCGGAAGTTGGGGTCGGCGTTGACGCCCTGCATCCACGCCTTCCCTTTGTCCGGGTTTTCGGTGAGGAAGGCGGCCATCTGGTTCGGGTCACAGCGACTGCTGTCCTGGGTGCCTCCGTACAGGCCTGGCTCGCCGCCGCTCACGGTGGGTAGAGCGGCCCCACCGGCGGTCCCTGCCGTCTCGGTGGGGCCGGTGGTAGTGGTCGTAGTGGTTGTGATTGCGGCCAACACCGGCGCAGCGTTGATGATCTCGGGAGTATCCGGAACGTCGAGAACGGTGGTGAATGCCTCTGGACCAGGGTCGTTGGCCGGCTCGAGGAAAACCTCGCCTTCAGCCAGGACCAGAGTGTCGTCCCGGAGGAAGTAATACCAACCGGCAGCTCCGGCCACCAGGACGATCACCAGGGCGATGATCCAGCCGCGTCCACCTCGACCTCTGCGGGGCGGTGGTTGGGGAGGTTGCTGCCCCGGAGGCGCCGCCGGCTCGGGGGTGAGTTGGGCGCCGGCAACGGCCACCACCACTGGTTCGGGCTGGGGTCGAGGAGGTTCCGGTGGGGGTCGGTCAACAATTCGTACCTTGGACCGAGGAACAAAGCCGGTGGTCCCGTCTGGCAACGGGATCATGATCCAGTATTCGTTTGAGCCGATGGCCCGGTGGGTGACGCCGGCGTCGAGATGACCGATGACCGCCTTTCCAGCGCGGTCGACCACATCCAACGGTTCGTCTGTCTTGATCCAGAATTCGTCGGTCATTGCGTCTCGGGCCCGAGACTACTCGGGCCGTTCGGGAAGGTGGCGCGGTTGGGGATCACCGTTCGTTCACAAATACGAACCCGCCCGAGTACGGGCGATCGTTGAGCTTGATTCGTTCCACTCCGGGGTCGGTGAAACACCATTCCGCCTCTTCACCGGCCGGAAGGTCGCCGAAGTCCGATGTGAACGACTCGGCGGCCTCGCTGACCAACAAGACGCACTCTCCCGGTTCGACCCGCAACCACTCCGGTTGGAAGCGTTCCACCGAGACGATCGTCACCGGTTGACCGGCGCGGGCGGCGATCTCCTGGGCCTGATCGAGGGTGGCCGGGTCCGACCACGGCCGGTGCCATAGTGTCAAGCCGATCACACAGACCCCGAGCACAACCAGCGCCGGACGGACGAGGTTCTGTTTTAGGAATCGTTCGGTCGTGTTGAACCGGAACACCATCAGCCCGAGGGGGAGGCCGTAGGCGATGTGAGCGGCGAAGGCGATCCCGATCGACACCCACTTGCCGGTGAGACCGTAGATGTCGGTGAAGGGCCCGAGGAACGCGACGGCTTCGAGAAACATGCCCCACAACACGCCGAATCCCCAGTGGCGACCGGCCATGACCACTGTGTAGGCGATCCCGAAGGTGACGCCGTTGGAGAGGTGAAAGAGCCAGCCGAGCAGATCGGTCCACGATGACGACATCCCACCACCGTCGATGAGTAATCCGTAGCTGAATATGGGAGCGAAGATCCGCTGCCCGGCGAGGGCAAAGGGGATCCGGAACAGGTCGTAGGCGATGGTCCCGGCCACTCCGGCTAAGGCTCCAAGGCGGATCCGCCGCTGGAGATTGCTGTAGGCGGGCACCGTGCGGATGGCCGAGGCGATCAACAAGAGGAGTCCGGGCAGAGTGACCCAACGAGCGAACGCTTCCATCGGCATCACGTCATAGAGATCGGCAAGGAGCGCGCCGACGGAAGTAACGCAGAGTCCCAGAGCTAGAACGGCCGCAAACCGCTGCTTGGTGTCGAGGCCCGCAGGTCGAAGCTCGCTGATCACTGCGGTCCCACCCTACAGGGACACCGCCAGCATCCGTCCGCTATGTTCAATCGATATGTTCCTGGTGATGGGGTGACGGGCAGCGCCACGACCGAGTTCTCCTGGGGAGGGCTGGTCACGACCATTCGCGTCTGGGTCCGACAGAACTTCCTGCGCACGGTCGTCATGGCTGTCATCGGATTCCTGATCGGGTGGGTGATCAACACCTACATCATCGCCGTCCGTTATGAAGGCAACAACGCAGTTTCCGGACTGGGGACGACAGGCGGGTTCTTCACCATGCTTCGCAACGGCGGCATGTACTGGGGAATCCTCTCCACCATCGTGTTTTCGCTGTTCGCCTACGGGCGTCAGGCTGGTTGGCGGCGGCTTGGTCAGGAGATCGCTTCGATTCCCGCGAGTCCTGCGCGACACGTTCGTCACGGGCGGCACCACTGCCTGGGCGGTGCTGCTGTGGGGTGGAGCAATCAGCCTGGCTGCGGCAGTGTTGATCGGGCCTGCCGTCGCCGGGATCCTCTCTGTTGGTTTGCTGCTGGCGGCGCCTTCGCCAATCTCGGCAATCTTCGGCAAGATCATAAGCCGCCTCTTCATGGGTCTGATCCGGCTTTTTGCACCTGCCAAACAAGGCGACATTCCCCACCTGGGCGGCACGGTGGCAGGAGTGGCCGGAACGGCGGCAGGGATGCTGCTGGCCTGGCAGGTGGTGTCGACCCCCACCAAGATCGTGCTGGCAGTAGCGGCCGGGTTCTTCGCATTTCTGCTGGTGACGAGAGCGGTCACCCCGCCCGCTGCTGCCGCGATGCTGCTCATCCTGGTGGTTGTGATGGTGTTCCGAGATCTTTTCGATGCCACCGCCGTATTGGCCGACGACGGCGGCTGGCAGGAGTGCGGGGCCGACTGCTCGATCATCGACTGGGCCCAATCGCCGGGAGCCACCGACGTGATCATCGATGCTTCCCGCGGCGGTGTGGCTTCCGGAGCGGGTGCGGCCCTCGGCACGGGTCTCGGGAGTGCGGTGGCGGGTGGGGCATCGCCACCGGGACCAGGGGTGGACGCGCCGGCCGGACCGGGACCGGAAACGACCGAGCCGACCGGCCCGGAAGCAGAAGAAGCCTCCGATGGTACTGATGCGGAAGAATCCCCACCGCCCCCCGAGTCTGGGCTGGTTTCCCCCGAGGGTGGCGACGGGGAGTATCCGCCAGCCGATGAGTTCCCGCCTCCGCCGGGCGAGGCGCCGGATTCACCTGAGCGGGATCAACCAACCGAGGATGGTGATCTGCCGGGGACTTCGTCCGAGGATGAGTTCCCGCCTCCTCCAGACGAGGAGGTGCGCCCGGATGGGACGGTTGTGACGACCTCGACCGATCCAGATGGGACGTCGGTGGTGTCTGAGGAACGTCCTGATGGTTCGTCGACGAGTACCTATACGGATCCGTCGACGGGTGAGGTGACGACGGTTGAGACCCGCCCGGATGGGAGTTCGGTGGAGACGACGTCATGGCCTGATGGGTCAACATCGACGACGACGGTCGATGCCGATGGAACGCCCTCCGCAACCGATGTGGATGCTGGTGATGAGTTTCCGCCTCCTCCAGACGAGGAGGTGCGCCCGGATGGGACGGTTGTGACGACCTCGACAGATCCAGATGGGACGTCGGTGGTGTCTGAGGAACGTCCTGATGGTTCGTCGACGAGTACCTATACGGATCCGTCGACGGGTGAGGTGACGACGGTTGAGACCCGCCCGGATGGGAGTTCGGTGGAGACGACGTCATGGCCCGATGGTTCAACATCGACGACGACGGTCGATGCCGATGGGACGGCAATCACTACGGATGTGGATGCTGATGGGAATGAGACTGTTAGCGACAAACCGCCCCGATATCGGGACAAACCCGATGCGGTCGACACCGCCACGACAGTCGCTCCCGGTCTGGAAGACGATCGAGTTGTTGATAGCGACCGGGTCCAGGTTGGGCCGGACGGCACCCCCCTGGTCGACCCGAAAACCGGACGGGCTCTGCCGGTCGATACTGAAGGCAACGTCAAGTACGGCGATGGTTGGATGTCTCCCGAACAGGCGGCAGAACGCATCGCCACAGATCAGGGCTGGGCCGATGCGCGGGCCGCCGGGCAACAACTCGTCGATGAGTTCAAGAACGTCCGGGAGCAGCTGGCCAACGAAACCGATCCGGCCCGGCGAGCCGAACTGGATCAACGTCTCAACGAATTGACCAACAGGATCAACGAGTCCTACTCCGGCAAGAACATCCTCAAAGGCGAGGGGCGAACGGCAGTGGGAGCCGACTACGACGCCCGGTTGTCCGAGACCTACAGTCGGGTCGACCAAGACTTCATCAACCGTCTCAACGAGATGGGGTTGCAGCGCGGCGGGCGTCCCTGGACCATCGATGACATCACCGAGTTCCGCAACGCCGCCAGCAAAGGCACCGTTGGCGCGGATCGCGATATCGGGCTCGATGAGAGCAAGCTCCGCGACCTGACCAACCGGCTCAACGCGCTGCCTCCCAATTCACACGAAGCCCTACAAGTCACTCGAGAGCTTGCCGCCGAGATCAACCGCACCAAAATCACCGTAGACTACGACAAATACACGAACCACCTTTCGGACGAGATAGCGCGCACCAACGCCGAGTTGGAAAGGCTGTCGGGTGACCTCGCCGGCGCAACTCCTGGTTCCCCTGAAGCCCAACGGATTCAATCTGAGCTCAATCGTTTGGGCAACCGTCCCGCCGAGCTTCAGACCGAGCTCACCAGAGTGCAAGCCGAGGGAGGCGGTCGCGGGGCTGTTGAGATCTCTCCTTCGAAATGGAACGATGCCGCCGTCTCGACCTACGGTCGTTCGTTTTCTGATATCACAGGCGGAGATGCTGAAGGTGCCTATCAGGCGGTCACCCAACGCCACCATCAAGAAGCCTATGGAGACAAGGGAGTCCTGAGCGGTGAGGCCGAGCGGTTTGACCGCGGCTCTGCCGAGCAGACGGCCTCGGTGTCAAGGGTGAAAGCAGCCGAGAATCAGCATCTGGCCGACACGGGGAAGATCACCCAGGGTGAGGCGATCCAGGAAACTGCTCGTGGCTATGCCAAAGACATCAACACCAAGGTCACACCGCACATGGCCGGCAACGCCAACGTCGATCCTGCCAAGGTCGACATGGTGCAGCGCATCGGTGAAGTGCTCGACAAGGTAGGTCGCGGGGAGATCTCACCGGGCCAGGTCGATCAGGCTCTAGCGCGAGCAGTCCCCGAAGTTGAGGGGATGACGATGGACAAGGCGACCCGAATCGTGGATTCCAATTTTGAGGGCTCCCTGAAATCTGGACAGACACGAATCGGAGACGTCGAACGGGCGCCGGGCGCGACCTGAACCGACGCGGACCACGGCCGGTGATGCCGAACGCGCCGAAGCTGGCGGTAGGAGCGTGGTCGGTGAAACGTTTGGTCGGGTGACCGATGCCGCCACCGTCGACCACTACGCCCGCCAACACATAGCGGCAGGCAAGGATCCGGCCGAGGCGGTCGCTTTGGCCACAGCGCAGACCGCGGCCGGCAACGCCGTCATGGCCAGCGGTATCGCCGACCCACGGACCAGCATGGCAGGCGGGGCGTTGCTGCCCGGCGGGATGAACAACATGCTCCCCGACCAGGCCGTGGAGAACTGGGTTGGCACGACCTACGACGCCGGCGGCGCCGCTATCCAATCGGTGAGCGACAGTCTTGCCTCCGGTCAGCTGGATACGCGGGCTCTCGACGACTTCGCGGAAGGGGTTACTCAAAGGCAAGGAGCGGATCCCTTCAAGGGCATCGGCCAGGCTTCTCAGCTGCTCGGCGAAGAGATGGCCCGCACCGATGGCGGCAACCTCGTCTCCGATATGCAACGCATAATTGAGACCGGTGCCGGCACCGAAGTCCTCAACGAGTCGATGTCCGATTTCCAACAAGAAGTCGCCGACGGCAAGCATGGCGTCGCACTGCAGGGTCTCGATCACGTCGCCAGCATCGCATCCGAGACCGTGGTCGATCCGGTCGGCACCGTCGGGCAGTTCGTCGACGATATCCGCAATATTGCTACACACGGAGTCGGCGACGGGTACTGGGAAGAGTCCTGGGAGCACACCAAGGATGTGATCGAGAAGACTCCACTGGTTGGGACCGTCGTCGATGGCTATAACCAGATTGCTTCTGGTTTGGGAGACAAGGGCATAGGCGGCTTTGCCGAGGAGATGTACGAGGGCGGTGCGGCCCTGGCTGGAGAAGCGTATGAGGCTGCAGGAAACGCGGTTGGCGGTGTGTACGACTATCTGAAGAAGATGTGGTGAAAAACTGATGCCGGGATTCCTCTTCACTGCCGGCCAAGTGGCCACACTGATCGAGATAAGCGGGTTGGGTTTACCCCGTCCGGGCTCACCGCTCTTCCCCCAACCTCCAGACGCTCAGCCCTTGCACGCCAACCACCCGGGCTTCACCAAACTCCTCGACCTGCATGCACTAGAGGCCAAAGGGGACGGTTGGAGGATCAACGGGTTTTTGGGTGCAGCCCTGCGGGCTTCCCTTGAGCCGCACGAGGTGATCAGCATCGGGACGGGCCAGCAACCCCGTCCGCGTGGCTTTTCCGTTGTTCGCTATGACGACTTCATGGCGGAGTGCACTGTCGATGGCGACGGAAACGCCAAGCTCTACTTCCCGTTGAGTAGATCTCAGTTGATGCTGCTGATAGGAGATGCGCTGACCAGCGCGGAACCGGAGCCAGAACCGACCGGGTTCCGGTTCGTCGGTACGGCTCCCCAGGCCTTCGTGTTTGCTGCCGCCATGAGAGAATTGCGTGAGTTTCCGGTGCCGCTGACCCGGCAACGATTGCTGGAAACGGTTCGGGATTCGGTCACCATTCCCGGTTTCGTGGCTCCGTTTGTGACCACCGCGGGAGTAACCCCCATCGAGGAATTGGCGACATCTGATGAATCCGTGGAATTGGTCCTCCAGCACTTGTTGGCCGATGGGCATCTTCGTTCGGTCGATGGCGCCCTCAAACCTTCCCCGGCGGCTGCCGGCATGCTGGCCGAGTATCCCGACAAGTCTTTTGCGGTGTCGCGGGCAGTGATCGAGAACGCGACCGTCAAGACGCAGACACTCAACGTGTCGAGAGTGGGCGGGCGGACGCTGGTCTTCCGAATTCGGTACCCGGCAGACGGCCGGCCGCTATTCGAATGGGCCGAGGTAGATCGTGCTCAGCTGCGCACCCTGGTGACGGCCCTGATGATGACGGAGGAGCAGTTCCGATTGTCGACGACGGCCGCCGAGCCGGCCGGGGTAGCCGCCGCTGATCTTCTTCCGGACAGAACCGCCTCTTCTGTGGTGAACTTCTGCCCCTTCTGCGGTTCACCATCGGGCGAGGGGTTCCGCTTCTGCCCGGCCTGCGGCAGAGAGCTTCCGACGTCTTGAGGTTCTGATCCGAGAGTCCTTCGGCCCTGGCACGAAGGTTCCCATTCGGGCACGATCAGGGTTGACCCGATGCAGGAGGAAGGTCCCCGATGGGCCACACGACGCTGATCTCGAATCTCGATGTCGACGTTGAGTACCGGTTGCTGCAGGAACGGCTCGACCGGAATGTGACGGGGGCTCCCGACTCGGAAGCGATGATGCGGGTGCTTCGCTTGCTGTTCACTCCCGAAGAGGCGCACATCGCCCGACGGTTGCCGCAACTGATTTCACTCCCGAAACTTGCCGACCGGCTCGACGTTGACATCGACGAGCTGGGGGAGCGGATCACCTCAATGGCGGAGCGGGGCCTGGTGCTCGACTTCGAACGCAAAGGCATCCGCTACGTAGTGCCGACACCCGTAGTCATCGGCTTTTTCGAGTTCACGTTCATGCGGCCCCGTCCCGGGGCGCCGATGGAAGAGTACGCCGAGGCGTTCGAAGCCCTATTCGATGAGGAGGACTTCGCCAGGAGCATCTTCTCGGGGTCCACTCAGGTCGGCCGGTCGTTCGTGCGTGAGGAAGTCCTACCCGACGGGGGGACGGAGATCCTCGACTGGGAGCGGGCCAGCGAAGTGGTCCGAACAGCGGATGCAGTCGCGGTGAGTCTCTGCCCATGTCGTACGGAAGCCCATTTGAGGGGCGAAGGTTGCGACGCCCCCACTCGCACCTGCCTGACGTTTGGCACCTCTGCCCGGGTGATGGTGAGGGCCGGCATCGCCGAGGCGCTCACCAACGATGAGGCGATGGAGATCCTCGTCGAAGCCAAAGAGGCCGGCTTGGCGCAGACGGGCGACAACGTCCGCGATCAGGTCTCGTACCTATGCAACTGCTGCGGTTGTTGCTGCGGGATGATGCGCTCGATCAAACGTTTCTCTATCTACGACGGAATCGTGCCGTCTAACTGGATGGCCACCATCGATCACAGCAAGTGCCGGGGCTGCGCGACCTGCGCCAAGGCCTGCCCGGCGGAGGCCATCACGGTCGTGCCGACCGAGGGCCGGGGCCTGCGCAAGAACTGGGCGCTGGTTGATCCGGCTCGTTGCCTTGGCTGTGGAGTGTGCGGAGATGTGTGCCGCTGGGACGCCCACGGAATGGAGCCGCGCGACGACCGGCCCTTCGTTCCGGCGGACACGATGGAACGGGTCGCGGTCATGGCGATCGAGCGGGGCAAGCTCGGCGATTTGTTGTACGACAATGTCGGCAGTGGTCTGGGCAGGGCAGTGGCCCACAGTTTGTCGCTGATCGAGCGGATGCCTCCCTGGAAGGCGGCCATGGCGATCAAGCCGCTTCGATCGGTCTTTCTCGACAAGGCTCTCGACCAGATCCGCGCTCGCGTTCCCGGCTAGATCCCCGTTTTGGCGTCCAAAAAGCGCGGATATCGCGCTTTCTGGACGCCAAAACCCTATTTCTCGATGGGGGCGCCGACCAGGTTGCCCCACTCGGTCCAGGACCCGTCGTAGTTGCGGACCTTCTGGTAGCCCAGCAGGTGGTACAGCACGAACCAGGTGTGGCTGGAGCGCTCTCCGATGCGGCAGTAGGCAACGATATCGTCCGCCTCACCCAGCCCGATCTCATCGTCGTAGATGGCCCGCAACTCGTCGGCCGTCTTGAAGGTGCCGTCTTCGTTGGCGGCCCGCTTCCAGGGCACGTTGCGGGCGCCGGGGATGTGTCCGCCCCGCAGGGCCCCTTCCTGCGGGATAGTCGGGCATGTGGAGCAGCTCGCCGCGAGAACTCCTCTGGGGAGCGCACGTCGACCAGGCGGACGCCGGCGGCGAGGTGGTCCATCGACGTCGTCCGGAAGGCGCGGATCGGGCGCGTCGCTGCCGCTCGACGACCGGGTAGTCGGTGGCCGGACGGCTCGCTACCTCGGTCGTCATGGGCCGACCCTCGGCTATCCACTTCTGCCGGCCGCCGTCGAGCAGGCGGACGTCTGGATGGCCGAACAAGCGTGAACACCCACAGGGCGTATGCGGCCCACCAGTTGAAGTTGTCGCCGTAGAAGACGACGGTCTGGTCGCGGCGGATGCCCTTCTGCGATGCAGCTCGGCGAAGCCCTTTCGGCGTCGAGGTAGTCGCGGGTCAGCTGGTCGTTGAGGTCGGTGTGCCAGTCGACCTTGACGGCACCGGGTATGTGCCCGGTGTCGTAGAGCAGCACGTCCTCGTCCGACTCGACCACGACGACGTTCGGGTCGTCGAGGTGTTCGGCCAGCCACTCGGTCGACACCAGTTTTTCGGGGCTGGCGTAAGCTGCAAACTTGTCGGTCGACAACGGGGTCCTCCCTCCGGTTTGTACCGCAGACTATTTACCCTATCAAGACAGTGTTTACGAGGGAAGTGGAGAAGATGTCCGGTGTCCCCGAGCGCCTCGATACGATCGTCCGCATGTTCGCCGAGGTGCCGCGCGACGTGAAGCTGCAAGCACTGCTCGACTACTCCCAGCGTCTGCCGGGACTGCCCGATCGGTTGGCCGATGATCCGGAACGCCTCACCCGGGTGCCGGAGTGTCAGACCCCGTTCTTTCTGGCGGTTGAGATCGACGATGAGGGCCGGGTGGGCTTGTTCTTCGACGTGCCCCCCGAGTCCCCGACGGTGCGTGGCTACGCCGGAATTCTCCAGGATGGTCTGCAAGATGCGTCTGCCGGGGAGATCCTGGCGCTTCCCCCGGACTTCTACTTGAAGATGGGCCTGGCCGAAGCAGTGTCCGCTATGCGGCTGCAACGGTATGGGAGCGATTCTGGCCGCAATCAAACGTCAGGTGGCCGAACAGGTCGGCTGACTGCGAGTTGCGTCGATCTCGACCGGCGTCTCCGCCTGCCGGGGTGTCTTCCCGGCAGCTTGTCTACAATTTCACTTCGTTCCTGGGGAGGACAAGCGATGGCCATGCTCAAACGCCGATCCGATCGGATTGACGCGCTCGCGAGTGATACCGCTGTTCTCCCACCTCAGCAAGAAGGACCTGAACGAGCTGGCCAAGCGGGCCGATGAAGTGGCCGTGAACACGGGAACCGTGCTCGCCAAGGAAGGGGAACGGGGAAGCCAGTGCTTCGTGATCCTGAAAGGAAGAGTCGGGGTCAGTCGCAACGGCCGCCGCATCACCTCGGGTCGGTGGGGCGCCGTCATCGGCGAGATGGCCCTCCTCGACGGCATGCCGCGTAGCGCCACGCTGCTGGCCGAGGAGGATTCCGTGTTGCTGGTGATCCACCGGCGCGACTTCCAATACCTGGTCGACAATCTGCCCGGGTTCTCCCGCAAGCTGCTCATGAATCTGTCCGGCCACCTCCGTCGCATGGACAAGGCCCTCGACCTGTAATCGAGACGATGTGCCGCACCCGGCACCTATGAAGGCACGTGCTGTAGGTTTGAAGTACTGCGTGGTTCCGCGGCCCGGGCGTCGACGGCCTCAGCTTGCCGGGACCCTCGACAGGGAGGCCTGCATGGCGAACATTGTCCGAGCAGCCATCGTCCAGACCGAGTGGACGGGCGACCAGGAATCGATGATCGAAAAATCCGTCGAGTACACCCGTGAGGCCGCCCGGCAAGGGGTCCAGGTGATGTGCTTCCAGGAGCTCTTCTACGGCCCCTACTTCTGCCAGGTGCAGGAGGACGAGTACTTCGACTACGCCGAACCTATCCCCGACGGACCGACCACCCGCCGCATGCAGGACCTCGCCAAAGAGACCGGGATGGTGCTGGTCGTCCCCATTTTCGAGAAAGAAGACGACGGCTTCTACTTCAACACTGCCGCCGTGATCGACGCCGATGGTTCCTACCTGGGCAAATACCGCAAGACCCACATTCCCCAGGTGAAGGGCTTCTGGGAGAAGTTCTATTTCCGTCCCGGCAATATGGGCTACCCGATTTTCGACACTGCGGTCGGCCGGATCGGCGTCTACATCTGTTACGACCGTCACTTCCCGGAGGGATGGCGGGCCCTCGGCCTGGCCGGAGCCAAGATCGTCTTCAACCCGTCGGCCACCAGCCGGGGATTGTCGATGTACCTGTGGAATCTGGAGCAGCCGGCGGCGGCGGTCGCCAACGAGTACTTCATCGGCGCCATCAACCGGGTCGGGAAGGAACCGCTCGGCGACAACGATTTCTACGGGTCGTCGTATTTCGTCGACCCGCGCGGCCAGATCGTCGAGGGAGCAGCCTCCGACACAGACGAGGAACTGGTCGTGCGTGATCTGGATCTCGATATGATCGAAGAGGTTCGCAAACAGTGGGCCTTCTACCGTGACCGGCGACCGGACGCCTACGGCGACCTGGTTGCTCCGTAGCCGGCCGAGAAACCGAGAGGACTCATGGGCGTTCATCAAGACCTCCACACCCGCCATAAACAGGTCCTGCCCTCGTGGCTGGCCCTCTACTACCAGCAGCCGATCGCCCTGGTCGGGGGTGAGGGCCGCCGCGTCAAGGATGCGGAAGGCACCGAGTACCTCGATTTCTTCGGGGGCATCCTCACCACCATGACCGGATACAACGTGCCGGAGGTGGTCGAAGCGATCCAGCGCCAGAGCGAGCGCATCCTGCACTCGTCGACCTTGTATCTCATCGAGCAGCAGATCGAGCTGGCCGAGAAACTGGCCGAACTGTCGGGGATTCCCGATGCCAAGGTCTTCTTCACCACCTCAGGGACGGAAGCCAACGATGCGGCCATGCTGCTGGCCACCACCTACCGGCGCTCCAATGAAGTGCTGGCGATCCGCAACAGCTACCACGGCCGATCATTCGCGGCCGTTTCATTGACCGGCAATCGGTCCTGGTCGCCCAGCAGCCTCGGACCGCTCAACGTCACCTATGTGCACGGCGGCTACCGCTACCGGAGTCCTTTCGGGCATCTTCTCGACGAGGATTTCATCGCCGCCTGTGTTGACGATCTGCGCGACATGTTGAACGTGGCGACCGCAGGCGACGTGGCGTGCATGATCGCCGAACCGATCCAGGGGGTCGGCGGTTTTGTCACACCACCCGACGGGTTCTTCGGGGCGATCAAGGAGGAACTCGACAAGCACGGGATTCTCTTCGTTTCCGATGAGGTCCAGACCGGGTGGGGCCGCACCGGCGAGAACTTCTGGGGGTACCAGGCGCACGGCATGGTTCCGGATCTCATCACCTTCGCCAAGGGTTTGGGGAACGGCCTGGCCCTCGGTGGAGTGATCGGCCGGGCCGAGATCATGGATTGTCTGACCGCCAATTCGATCTCGACCTTCGGTGGCAATCCACTCTCGACCGCCGGTGCCCTCGCCAACCTCGAGTACCTGCTCGAACACGACCTGCAAACCAACAGCCTCAAGGTCGGTCAGCATCTCCGGTCCCGGATCGATCACCTGGCCGACCAGTACGAAATCGTCGGCGACGTGCGCGGGAAGGGTCTGATGATCGGGGTCGAGCTGGTCCATCCGGGCGGCAAGGACCCCTACCCGGAGGCGGCCGGCCGGATCATGGAGGAGACCCGGGAGGGAGGCCTGCTGATCGGCAAGGGCGGGATGTTCGGCAACGTGTTGCGCATCGCCCCGCCGTTGACCTTGACCGAGGAAGAGGCGGACGAAGGATTCGAGATATTGAGCGAAGCCGTTGCGGCGACCGCGGCGGATGCGGGAGGAGAGAGCTGATGAGAACGGTCATCACCAACGGAACAGTCGTCACGGCCGACCAGACCGTGGCTGCAGATGTTCTGATCGAGGACGAGAAGATCGTGGCGATCGCCGCCCCTGGCTCGCACAACTGGCTCGAGGGTGCTCCCACGGTGATCGACGCCAAGGGGAAGTATGTCGTGCCCGGCGGGGTCGACGTCCATACCCACTTTGAGCTGCCCTTCGGGGGGACGTTCGTCTCGGATAGTTTCGAGAGTGGAACCCGGGCGGCGGCCTTCGGGGGAACTACCACCGTTGTGGACTTCGCCGTCCAGGTGAAGGGAGAAACCATCCGGGACGGGTTCGAGGCGTGGATGGCCAAAGCGGAGGGTAGCTGTGCCATCGACTACGGCTTCCACATGATCGTCGGCGACGTCAACGACTCATCGCTGAAAGAGATGTCGGCGATGGTCGACGAGGGCGTCACCAGCTTCAAGTTGTTCATGGCCTATCCCGGCGTCCTGTATTCCGACGACGGCGAGATCTTCCGGGCTATGCAGCAGGCCGCCGTCGATGGCACCACGATCATGATGCACGCCGAGAACGGGATCGCCATCGACGTGCTCCGTGAACAGGCCGTGCAGCGCGGTGAAACCGATCCCAAATACCACTCCATCACCCGGCCGCCGTCGACAGAGTCGGAGGCCGTCCACCGGGCCATCACCCTGGCCGAACTCGCCGGGTCGCCCCTCTACGTCGTGCATATGTCGGCCAAGGAGGCCGTAGCGGAGCTCACCCTTGCCCGCGACCGGGGCCTCAACGTTTTCGGGGAGACCTGCCCGCAGTATCTGCACCTGTCGGTCGAAGATCATGTGTCGCTGCCCGGTTTCGAAGGGGCGAAGTTTGTCTGCTCGACCCCCATCCGGTTCAAGGAGGAGGGCCACCAGGAGTATCTGTGGAATGCCCTCGCCCGGGGCGACCTGCAGGTCGTCTCGACCGACCATGCCTGCTTCTTCTACGACGACGACGAGAAGATGGGGCGCCAGAAGCGGCTGGGGGAAGGCAACTTCACGCTGATCCCCAACGGCCTGCCGGGAGTCGAAGAGCGGTTCAACGTCATGTACCAGAGCGGCGTCGTCGGTGGTCGTTTCGACATCAACCGGTGGGTCGATCTGGTGGCAACCGCCCCGGCCAAGATGTTCGGCCTGTACCCGCGGAAGGGCACGATCGCGGTCGGATCGGACGCCGACCTGGTGGTGTACGACCCGCAGGCTTCATTCACCTATTCGGCGCCCGGAACGATTCACGGCAACATCGATTACACGGCCTACGAGGGGATGGAAATCAACGCCAAGGTAGACAAGGTGCTCTCCCGGGGGAGGGTGATCGTCGACGGTGACCGCTATGTCGGCGCCAAAGGCGACGGTGCGTATCTCAAGCGCGGTCTCAGTCAGATGCTCATCTAGGGGTGCAACAGTGAAAACGATTGAACATTGGATCAACAACAAACCGGTAGCCGGATCGACCGAGCGGACCGGCCGGGTCTACGACCCGGCCACCGGGCAGGTGACAGCCGAAGTGCCGTTCGCCACCATCGAGGAAGTCGACCTGGCCGTCGCTGCTGCCCGGGTAGCCTTTCCCGGCTGGCGGGACACCTCCCTGACCAGGCGCCAGAAGATCATGTTCGCCTTCCGGGAACTGGTCGACCGCCATCAGAAGGATCTGGCCAAGCTGCTCACCGCCGAACACGGCAAGACCTTGCCGGACGCCCTGGGCGAGGTCAACCGGGGTCTCGAGGTCATCGAGTTCGCCACCAACATCCCCCATCTGCTCAAGGGCGACTTCTCCGAGAACGTTTCCGCCGCAGTCGACACCTACACGATCCGCCAGCCGTTGGGGGTTGCGGCGGGGATCACACCGTTCAACTTCCCGGCGATGGTGCCCATGTGGATGTACCCGATCGCCATCGCCTGCGGCAACACCTTCGTGTTGAAGCCGTCGGAGAAGGACCCGTCGGCGTCGATGCTGTCGGCCGAGTTGTTCGCCGAGGCCGGTTTGCCCGATGGCGTCTTCAACGTCCTCCACGGAGACCGGGTCGCGGTCGAGCGACTGCTCGAGCATCCCGATATCGCCGCCATCAGTTTCGTCGGCTCGACCCCGGTTGCCCGTTACGTCTACGAGACCGGCACCAAGCACGGCAAGCGGGTGCAGGCGCTGGCCGGGGCCAAGAACCACATGATCGTTCTGCCCGACGCCGACATGGATCTGGCCGCCGATTCGGCCGTTTCTGCCGGGTTCGGTTCGGCGGGGGAGCGGTGCATGGCCATCTCGGTAGTGGTCACGGTCGGCGATGCGGCCGACAAGCTGCTGCCCAAGGTGCAGGAGCGCATCGCCGCGCTTGAAGATCGGGCCGGGGACGGAAGCCGATGCCGGAGATGGGTCCGCTCATCACCAAGAACACCGCGATCGGGTGCTCGGCCTACGTGGCCAAGGGCATCGAAGAAGGCGCCGAGGCGCTCACCGACGGCCGGGACGTTGACCGTGACCGACCATGAGGACGGGTTCTTCGTCGGCCCCACATTGCTCGACCATGTGAACACGAATATGACCGTCTACCAGGACGAGATCTTCGGCCCGGTGTTGTCGGTGGTTCGGACCGATTCATATCGAGGACGCCATCGGCCTCATCAACGACAACCCGTGGGGCAACGGCACCGCCATCTTCACCAACGACGGAGGGGCCGCCCGCAAGTTCCAGAACGAAATCGAGGTCGGCATGGTGGGCATCAACGTCCCGATCCCGGTGCCGCTCGGGTTCTACTCGTTTGGAGGATGGAAAGACTCCAGCTTCGGCGATCACTCCATCTACGGGCCGGAAGGCATCCACTTCTACACCCGGCCCAAAGTCGTGATCAGCCGCTGGCCGGAGCCGATTCACCGCGGCGTCGACCTGGGATTCCCGCAACACAGTTAGGGCAGAACCATGGATTTTGGAGTCGTCCTGCAGACCGACCCGCCAGCCTCGCGCGTCGTTGAGCTGACCACCCTGGCCGAGCAGAACGGGTTCTCGTACGCCTGGGCGTTCGATTCCCATGTGCTCTGGCAGGAGCCGTTCATCGTCTTTGAGAAGATGCTGGCCGCCACCGAGCGGATCATCGTCGGACCGATGGTGACCAACCCGGGCACCCGGGACTGGACGGTGCTGGCCTCCCTGTTCGCCACCCTCAACGACAGTTACGGGCCCCGCACCATCTGCGGAATGGGCCGGGGCGATTCGGCGCTGCGCTTCATCGGTCGCAAGCCGGCCACGCTGGCCACCATGTCCGAGTCGATGAAGGTGATCAAGGGGATGGTGGCGGGCGACTCGGTCATGTACCGGGACGTCCGGCTGCGGTTGCGCTGGGTCGATGAGCACGGGTGGGATCTGCCCATGTGGGTGGCCGGGTACGGACCCCGGGCTCTGGATCTGATCGGCCGGGAGGCCGACGGGTTCATCCTGCAACTGGCGGATCCCAAGATCCTCGAGTGGACGATGGCGGCGGTCAAGTCGGCCGCGGCCGATGCCGGACGGGACCCGGAGGAGATCTCCTTCTGTGTGGCGGCCCCCGCCTACGTTGGGGACGATCTGGTCCACCAGCGGGAGGAACTTCGGTGGTTCGGGGGGATGGTCGGCAATCACGTCGAGGATCTGGTGGCCCGCTACGGCGGCGACGGCAGCACGGTGCCGAGGACACTGACGGATTTCATTGAGGAGCGCCAGGACTACGACTATCTACACCACGGCAAGCGAAAGAACCCGTCGGCCGATTTCGTGCCGGACGCCATCGTCGAGCGGTTCTGCGTGCTGGGCACCCCGGCCGACCACATCGCCAAGCTGACCGAACTGCGCGACCTCGGCGTCGATCAATTCGCCATCTACCTCATGCACGACGCCCAGGAAGCCACGCTTGAGGCCTACGGGCGGGAGATCATTCCGGCGCTCGGGTAGGCCTGCTATTCGACGTAGAGCGTCTTCTTCCGTTCGACGACCCGGCCGCGACCGAGCGGCAGCACCAGGGTCAGCGCTTTGAACGCCAGGCCCAGACCGGGGATCTTGGCGAAGATGCCCTGCGGGCCCAGCACCATGCGGCCGGTGTGCACGTCGTACTTCGATCCGTGCCACGGACAGGTCAGGCAACCGTCCTCATCGATACTGCCGTCGGCCAGGTCGGCGTACAGGTGCCGGCAGCGCCGTGTCACTGCGAATAACTCACCGTCGGCGTTACCGACCGCATAACGCCCGGCTCCTTTCACGGTTCCGGGAGTCAGTTCTGATGTCGGACCTACTTCGGTTTCCTGGGACATGGCGTTCCTCCCTCGCCGGTCGGTCCGGCAATGGTGAGCCTACGCTCAAGCGTCGGCAGGGAGTCAGTGACGCTCTTCGTTGATGGAGTTCCCGCCGTCGACCACCACGACCTGTCCGGTGACATACGAGGCGGCCGGGGAGCAGAGAAACGCCACGACCATGGCTACTTCGTCGGCGCCTCCGGCCCGTCCGGCCGGGCTGAGTTTGCCTTCCTCGATTTCTCCGCGGCTCGATGAGCTGGTCTTGATCCAGCCCGGGGCAACAGCGTTGACCGTGATTCCGTGCGCTGCCGAGTCGAGAGCGGTCGCCCGGGTCAATCCCACCATCCCCGCTTTCGCCGAGGCGTAGGTCACCTCGTTGCGCATAGCCATCACCGGTCCGGTTACCGAGGTGATGTTGACGATGCGCCCGTAGCGTCGTTCTTGCATGCCGGCCAGCACCGCTCGCGTCATCAGAAGCGCGGTAGTGAGGTTGCGGTGCAGTCCGTCCGCCCACAACTGGTCGCTGGTGTCGGCGATCGAACCGCTCTGCGCCTGCATGCCGATTGTGGTCATCCCGGCGTTGTTCACCAGGACGGAGATGTGGCCAAGTTCCCGGGCGACATCCGCGGCAAATTGCTGAGCGGCACCCGTATCCATGAGATCAACCACCGCCGACCAGACCTCAGCCCCGGTGGCTCGCAACTCGGCGGCCCGCTCGTGGATGCGATCGGTGGTCGAACAGATGGCAACCGGGTGGCCGGTTTCCGCCAGGTGGCGGGCACACGCAAATCCGATCCCGTCGGGGCTCCCCGCTCCCGTGACAATCGCCACCCGGGAAACCTGGCGGTCACTCATCGTCCCAGCACCTCGCAGGCGGCCGCGGCGAAGATCGCCGTGTGCTGGTCGACGTCCGCCTCGCTGGTAGTGGGAGCCATGAGGGCCATGTTGTGGAACGGGGTGAGCAGCACTCCCCGGTTGAGAGCGTAGAGGTGGAAGAAACCGGCCAGTTCCTCGTCGGCGAGTCGGGCGGCTTCGCCGCCGCTTCGGGGTGGAGGGGAGAACCAGTATTCGGCCCTCGCTCCCAACTGCTGCACGCTCCAGGGGACCTCGAGGTCGTCGATGGCCGTCTGCACCCCGGCCGCCCACCTGGCGGCGAGCGGGATGGTCATCGCAAAGTCTTCTTCTCGCAGGCAGTTCTGCAAGGTGGTTCGCATCGCCGCCATCGAAAGCGGGTTGCCGGCCAGGGTCCCTCCGATGCCGGCCTCGTCTCCCTCGGGGGATTGGAGTACCGCGGCGACCCTTTCGGCCAGTTCCGTGGTCATCCCGTAGGCGGCGGCGGGAATCCCACCTGCGATCGGTTTGCCGATGGTCAACAGGTCGGGTTCCAGCTGGAAGGCGGCCGTGTACCCGCCGGGTCCGGCGCAAATGGTGTGCGTCTCGTCGATGATCAGCAAGGTCCCGGTGCGGCGGGTGGCGGCACGGAGTTTCTCGTGAAAACCCGGCTCGGGCTGCACGATGCCGATGTTGGTGAGGGCCGGTTCCGCCAGCACCGCCGCAACGTCACCGTGGGCGAGGGCGGCGTTGAGGCCGTCCACTTCGTTGAACTCGACGACCCGGGTGGTGGCAGCCGGATCGACCGGCGGTCCCATGTTGCCCGGTCGGGTGACGACCCGGTCGCCATCCTAGCACCGCGAACGTTTCGTCGACGGTGCCGTGATAGCACCAGTTGAACACCAGGATCTTCGGCCGGCCGGTCAACCAGCGGGCCAAGCGAATGGCGAAGCGGTTGGCGTCGGTGGCGGTAAGGGCAAATTGCCAGACGGGCAGACCGAAACGTCGCCCGAGCTCGTCGCCCACCGCGATGGAATCCTCCGAGGGGAGCATGGTGGTCAGTCCGGCCGCGGCGACATCCCCGACGGTTTTCACCGTGGCGGGGGGCGCGTGGCCGGTCATGGCCCCGGTGTCGCCCAGGCAGAAGTCGATGTACTCGTGTCCGTCAACATCGACGATACGGGACCCTCCGGCGGTGCTGCCGAACAGCGGGAACGGTCCGGGCCAGCGGCTCATCCAGTTCATCGGCACGCCGCCTACCAGCGAGCGGGTGGCCTCCCGGGCGAGTCGCTGCGACTCCGGGTTGGCCCGGGTGAAGGACTCCTGCTCGGCCTGGAACAAGCGCGTGAGGCGGTCGCGATCGACGGTCGAACGATCCAATCCCATCCTCCTTTCCCGGAGCCTAGCGAGACGTCTTTCGACGCTTCCGCCTGACCTCGTTCGGGTCAAGGGATCAGACCAACCAGTCCATCCACTGCCCGGAACCCGTATCGATGGGCTATCACTCTCGGTCAGTCTGACCGCACCCGTTGGAGAGCGTCGGCGTATACCGCCGCGATTCTGTCCCAGAGGGCATTGGCCTTGTGGTCGATGGCCCGGCGTTGCGGGTCGGCATCGAACCAGGCCACCGACTCGCGGATTCCTTCTGCGAACGAAACCGTGGTCGCAAAGTTGGGGACGAGCGATCGTAGTTTGGAGTTGTCGAAAACGGCGCCGTGCGCTTTGTCGCCCCACAACGTTCCTTCCAGCGACGGGTCGGCGGCAATCAAGGCCTCGGTGGGGACGTGGAGGAGATCGGGTTCACATCCGGCCGCCGCTCCGACCAGGGCGTAGATCTGATTCCAGGTGAGCACCTCGTCTGAGGTGATGTGGAAATCCTCGCCGATGGCGGCCGGATTGCCGAGGAGCCCCGACAAACCTTTGGCGAAATCGGTGTTGTGGGTGAGGGTCCACAGGCTCGTGCCGTCGCCGGGGACGATGATCCGGGCGCCCCGTCGCATGCGATCGATGATAGTGAACGGCTTTTCCCAGCTATCAACGGCCACGGGGATCTGGGTCGGTCCGTACGTGTGCGAAGGGCGAATGATCGTGACCGGGAACCCCGACTCCTCATGTGCCACCGCCAGGATCTGTTCGCAAGCGATCTTGTCCCGTGAGTAGCTCCAATGAGGGTTGTCGAGTGGGGTCGCGGCTTCGGTGACCAGGTAGTGGGTGGGAGGCTTCTGATAGGCGCTGGCCGAACTGATGAATACGTACTGACCGCAATCCCGGTAAACGTCGAGGTCGAGGGTCACCTGGTCGGGCGTGAACGCCACCCACTGCACAACCGCGTCGAAGTTGTGCCCGGCGATGGCCTCCTGTACGGCCGGACGGTCGGACGCCTCCGCTACCAAACGGTGGGCGCGGGTCGGAAGGGGCACCTTGTCGGTCAATCCCCGGTTGAGGACGAACACGTCGCGTCCGCGATCGAGGTCTTCGGCGACACAGGCAGAGCTGATCAGACCGGTCCCGCCGACGTGGAGTATCTTCATGAACGGGAGCCTAGAGCGACCCACCACCGGTGTTTCGGTTTCACGTCGGATCCCTCGGTCTGTCTCAGCGCCCTTTCGGACCACGAGGAGGGTCTAGTCACTCCGGACCCGGCAGGATGACCCTGTCTGCGGTTCAACCCGGGGACGCCGTTTTGTCGATACATGTCTATGAACGGCTCACGAGCGTTCGCGATGGCTTCAGTGCCTGCGGCCGCCGGGTTGGCCTGGCAGCAGTACCGGCGAGCCGTTCGAGCCGTCGATTCCCATCCGGCGCTGGCCCCCGACTTGCCGGGAGTTCGACGACACATCCCTACGGCCTGGGGTTCGATTACGTACCGCCTGGTGCCGGGAGATGTTCATCGGCCGGCGTTGGTGCTCGTCCATGGGTGGGGAAAGACCGGCGATTCCGCCTGGTGGCCGATAATCGCCGCCGGTGAACGGACCATGCTGACCGTTGACCTTCCGGGGCACGGCCACTCGGACCTTCGGCAACCGTTCAGCTTCGCCCTGGCCGCCGAAGCGGTCGAGCAAGCCGTCGGCGATGCAGGGTTGTCCCGGCCGGTACTGGTCGGTCATTCGATGGGCGGCCCGGTGGCCCTCACCGTTCTGCGCCGGCAGGGTCCCGACGCCTTCTCCTCGCTGGTGGCACTTGCTACCTCGGCGTACTGGGTTCGACCCCGACTCCGGGCGATGATGGCCCTGGCGCCCTACGTGATGGCCCCCCGGTCTCCGTTCCTCATCCGTACCGAGCGTGCCGAATTGCGCCAGATTCCGCACCTGGCCGATCACATTGCCTGGGCCTACACGCGGCGGCCGGTTCGTTCGTTGCTAGACGAGACCGCCTCCGCGTTGCGCCGATTCGATGCTCGCAGCTGGACCGACCAGTCGCTCCCGCCCACCACCTGGGTGGTTGCCACAGACGACGGGGTGCTTGCCCCCGAGCATCAACGTGCGTCGGCCCGGCACTTCGATGTACCCGTTATGGAAGTCGCAGCGGAGCACTCAATGGTCGTCCAGTCCCCGGCTGCAGTGCTCGAGATCCTTGAACGGTTCGATTCTCCGCGGGCGGATGCCGGATCTTTGGGCGCCGCCTAGACGCCGCGGTCTGACATGATCTGCTCGTTGTACGGCTCAATCATGATGCACTCGCCCGGGCATTCCTCTGCCGATTCGATGACGTCGTCGATGAGCGAATCGGGGACCCGGGCTACACCCCGGGACCCTTCCGGCCCGTGTCCTTCGCCTTTGCCGTCGTCGAAGAGGATGGTGGTACCGAAGTGCTTGGCTTCTTCTTTCACTACCCAGAGACCGTCGTCACGGCCGACAAAAACGTCGGGGGCGATCTCCTCGCAGATGCCGTCGCCCGTGCACAAATCCTGATCAATCCAAACCATCAAGCGGGTGGCGGCCATCTCTGTTCAACTCCTCGGTTAAGTAAGTTCAATGATCGTACTGGAGGGCCGGGCTTTTTCAATCTGTCCTGAGCCCCTCCAGGCCCATTCTTGTGAAAACCCCTGGTGGAGGAGCCGTCCGGCGAGGTATCCTGGGGTCGGGCAGGGGGGCGTTGAGACCATGGAGGTGGTGATGGCGTCCTTCGATGGTTCGATGCGCACTTCCAAAGAATCTGCGATGCCCGTTCGCGTGGTGATCGACCTGTTGGAACAGCGAGTCCGGCTCTCGTCCGAGGGCATCCCCATCGTCGACTGGAGCCTGGGCGAGGCCCAGATCAGCGCTCAGTCCGACGGGTTCCATCTGCGCCGCGGTGGTGAGGACGTGATCCTCACCATCAAGCAAGATGCTGAGTTCGCGGTAGCCCTGGACCTGCGGGCTGTTCCGATCGACCTGGCCCGGCGGATGGCCATTGTTCGCGATAGCCAAGGGGGTTAGCGGTCCACCTTTGTTGGTTAGCCGGGCGGGGTCGAGGTAAGCAGCTCGACTTCGTGCCAGGCGGGCGCTAGATCGCCGAGGCTGGTTGTAACGACTCGGACTTTTTCGACGGCAATCAAGGCCTCCTCAGGCTCGAATACCAGCACGTCGCCTTCGCCGGTCGAGCCGGCGAAGACATGCACCATTTCCAATGCACCGCCGGTACGTTGCACCCACAGCTCATGGCGGCTCGGACCGGCCGGAAACTGGGCAACAACGAGGCGTATCTCCTCGACATCGGCCGGCTCGGAGAGGGCCAGCTCTATCCATCCGGGCGCTCCATTGACCGCGTTCCAGTAGCTCGGCGCTTCGTCGATGGCGTACTCAGGGGGATTGGACGGAATGGCGCTCGAGGCGGTGACGGTGGCTCCTGTGGCGAGGTTGAAGCGGATGAATCCGAAGCGCCCGTATTCGCAAGGATCCGGTCGCTCCCGGGGTGACACCACCTGGGCGATTTCGCTCGCACCTTCGGTGGCCCACCACAGATCCCGGGACTCGTCGCCGCGCCACGCCCACACGAGCCAGCCGTCGAAACCGACGCGACAAGAGTCGACCTCCATGCTCATTACGGCCGATGCCGCCTGCGCTGCATTGGACCACCAGCTCCGGTACCCACCGAACTCGCCAAGAACAACCGGCATTTCCTCGGTCCCCTCGATCCCGAAGTTCTCCCAGATGTCGTTGTCGTCGACTCCGTTGCCGGGGTAGTGATGGAGATCCACAAAATCCATCGATGAGTTCCGCAAAAAGTAGGCAGTTCGCACAAGCCTGGTCTCATCCGGTCCCTGCACTTGATTGGGAGCGTTGGGTGTGAAGAAGCCAACGGTGACGGGAGCTGTCGGGTCGATCTCCCGTATGGCGTCGCGGAGCAGATCGGCCCAGTACACGAGGCCTTCGTCGATCATGCGGTCCTTGTCGGCCTGTTTGGCCATGTCGTATGTCTCGCCGTTGGCGGTAGTGATGAACCCGGAAGCAAGCGAAAGGGGGGCGTAGTCCAGGTGGAAGTGGTGTTCCTGACGCAGCTGATAAGCCCAGATGGCGTCGAGCGGGGCGTTGCGGTCGACCAGCGCCTGCACGACCGACTGCCAGTAGTCAACGTAGAAAGGCACTGATGCCGGGTTCAGGAACTCATTGTTGGCGCTGTCGAAGGCCGAATCGACCAGAGCGGCGGTCTCGTGGATCCAGTAGCTGTCATCCGGCAGGGTATTTGAGGCGATCATCACGAAGAGGTCGGCGGCTTTGGCCCGGTCGAGGAAGTCGACCAGGTTGTCCATGTAGGCAGGGTTGAGTCGTCCGTCGGGGCCGGTGATGCATCCGTCGGCGTACACCCCACAGGTCTCGATCATGATCCGCACGACGTTGAAGCCCATCGATCGCATCGCCGCCAGGTCCTCATCGACGGTGGCGGGTTCGTAGAGAGGGGTGGCCAGCACGCTGTCGTAGACCGGACCGGTGGCACTGGTGAGGAAGCGGTTGTAATTCATGCCGCGCGGCACGAACCGTAGCCCGGTGGCCGTGTCGTAGAACTCGCCCACACCGTCGACGACCCGCACCTGGATGCGATGCTCGGGAAGCGGTTGGCTAATCGTGGACGTGGTTGTCTCCGGCGCTGCGGTCGTGGTCGTGCCAGGGGCAACGGTGGTCGTGGTCGTCTCCGTTGACGGGAGCGACGTGCAGGCTGAGACCATCAGCAGGGCGAAGGCCAACAGAACGTGAGCAGGGCGAACGGGCATCGGATCAGTATGGCGGACGGCCATCTACTGCGCCGCCGGGGATCCCCGGCTAGTTGAGAAGGCCCGGACTGGACAAGTGCGGCACGATTACGCTGAGTCAATGAGACGGACAATTCCGGCATCAAAGCGTCGTTTCGGTGTGGCACTTGCCGCCGCCGTGATGATGCTGGCCGCCTGCACGACCGACCCGGCCGTCCCGTCGACCGGCCCGACCACGACCTCATCCCCCGCGACCACGGCAGCGGTCACCTCAACTGCCCCTGCAACGACCACCACAGCTCTCCCTGCGACCACCACGACGGTCGTTGATCCCGACACGTTTCTGACCGTAGGGAACACCTGCCTGCTGGGCTGGTGGGATGGGGATTGGCAAAGCGGCGACGACCTGCCGGTGAGTGGGGGAGAGGCCTACCAGGTGGTGCGGCTCGACGAACCGATCATCTCAACTACCGGCAGCGAGGCTCGCCCGTCCTGTGAGCCACTCGACCTGATCAGCGTTGAGTTCGACCCGCCGATCCCGGGCGACTATCTCGAGGTCGACGCGCTGGCCGTTCAAACTGGAGCCGCGCTGCGTCCTCATCCGGTGGAGATGCTGGGCTTGTCGATCCCGGCGTACATCCAGGCCACGTCTGAACTCCTGGAGACGAGGGTCGACGGAATCCCGATCATCAACCTCACCCAGGTGATCCGCACCGATCTCGAGGGTGACGGATCCGATGAGGTTATTGTGGCGGCCACAACCATCCCCGACGATCTGATCTCCTCGCAGGTTGGCGACTACTCCATCGTGTATCTCCGCAAAGTGATCGAAGGGGAGGTCCAGACGGCCATCCTCGGCGAAAGCATTGTCGACAACCTCGACAATCTGTTCCAGGACCTTGCCGTCTTCGAAATCGCGGCGGTGTCCGACTTGAACGGCGACGGGCAGATGGAGATTGTCGTCAACGGGAGAGTCTGGGAAGGAGCGTTCCTGCAGGCCTGGGAGTACATCAACGACGACCTCGGACCCGTCGAAGTGCTCAGCTGCGGCTGCGGAAGCTGACGACACCATACCGGCCTGTCGGGGGGACTATTCGAGTCGAAGGGCGCTCTATGATGCGCTGGGTTGTGAGGGTTATCGGCGGGGTGGGTTTGGAGTATTCGGACTACTCCGGCGCTCGTCGACCGCAGCCGGGGTTCGCGAGGAGCGTGCCCGAACGAGCGGGCTAGGGTCCTCTAGGACCGTTCGCTCGCACTTGAGGGGGAGGTTGATTCGATGCGGCGCATTTCTAGCTGTCCTTGCACTTGGCCTCAGTGCCGCCTTGCATGCAGGTGTACCTGCGGGATCGATAGAGGACTTCATCGATAGCGAGATGCCCGCGTCGGGCGTGCCGGGCCTGGCCTACGCCGTCGTGGCCGATGGCGAGATCACCTCGGTTGGCGCGCACGGTGTTGTCAAGATCGGAGGCGACAGGGAAGTCACGCCGGACACGCCTTTCCTGACCGGCTCGATCTCCAAGAGCTTCACGGCGCTGGCCGTCATGCAACTGGTCGAGGCGGGCGAGGTCGACCTGGACACCGAGGTCTCGCAGTATCTTGACGGTTTCTCGGGCCGGCCCGCCGGCGCGATCACGATCCGGCAGCTGCTCAGCCACACGAGCGGCTTCTCCACACTGCAAGGGAACGCCTCGCATACGGACGCCACCAGCGGGAAGGACGAGCTTGCGCGCCGGGTCGACGGGCTTGCAGAGGTGAACCCCGCCTACGAACCCGACGAACGGTGGGAGTACTCGAACACGAACTACCAGATCCTCGGCCGTCTGATCGAAGTCGTCAGCGGGCAGGAGTACCAGGCCTATGTCGCAGCCAACATCCTGGAGCCGGTCGGCATGGAGCACAGCTTCGTCGCCGACGGCGAGATCCATGAATCCATGGCGACCGGGCACAGGCCATGGTTCGGCACCAAACGACCGCTGCCCGAGAACACGACCGACCGCGGAACGGCTCCGCAAGGTGGGATCGTCGCGAGCGCCGGCGATCTGGCGCTCTACATGCAGATGATGATGAATGGCGAGGACGATGTGCTGAGCGCCGAAGGCAAGGCGCTGATGATGCGCCCGGCCAGCGCGGCGTCGCCGTTCTACGGCTTCGGCTGGTATCTGGATTCCGGCAACGGGACTGTGTGGCATTCCGGGTCGACCCCCGGTTTCGAGACGCTCGCGACGATGGTCCCCGCCGAGAAGAAGGGGGTTGTCGTGCTGGTCAACGGCGGAAGCGGAGTCGGCTTTGGGGAAACGACCCAGCTCCGCAACGGCATCACCGCCAGAGCGCTAGACCTCGACTACGACGGCGAGGGCTCCCGATGGTCCCAGAAGGCCCTGTTCATCGGCCTGGTGCTCCTGCCGATCATCTACCTGCTCAGCATGATCTGGGCTTGGTGTCCACCGTGACGAGATACGCGCCAAGTCGGGCATTTCCGGCCGGTTCAGCCTGTGGTTCCCGCTGCTCACCACGCTTGTCGCGGCGTGGGTCATTCTCTGGTCTGGTGCCGCAGGCTGCTCGGCGCGCCGCTCGGCACGATAAGACTGTTCCAGCCCGACTTGGGTTTGGCGTTGATCGCAACCGCAGTGTCCGGTGTGCTGTGGGCCGTGTTCAGGCTTGGTGTGGCCTATACCGGTAAACCCCGCCCGGCTTGACGCCTATCAGCTCAGATGGGCTACCCACCGTTCAATACCCGCAATCCAAACCTGGCGAATCCCGCCTATGACGACAGACCACGCAGAGCAACGATTCTCGGACCAGAACACCAACGGCCTGCTGCGCCAATACTTCCCCAAAGGCACCAACATGGCTGCGTTGACCCAAGAGGACCTCGACGCCGCTGCCCACTCCCTCAACAACCGGCCTAGACAAACCCTCGGATGGAAGACACCATCACAGAAACTCGCCGAAGTGTTGCAATGACCCCTTGAGGTCGCACCGGTTTCCGGACGCCGCGGAATGGGTCTGGAGAGCCTGGTTGGCCGTGAATATGCGTGACTTCAACGGCGTCGAGGAGCGCCCTCCCAGATAACGGCAGAGCCACGCCGATTGCCGATTCACGAGCGGGTCTCGAATCTCGGCCAAACAGCGACGGTGCAGTGTGATACGTGCGGGTCCCGCCGAGCATGGCTCAGTCCTAGGACGGACTCCCCGGCGAGGCTCTGCCCTCGCTTTGAGCTCGCCGCCAGGGGAACATCCCGTCGATCTCGATGTCGAGCGAGAAGCTGAGCACCACCCGAATCAGCACCAGGATTCCCAGGGTGGCAACGCTCTCCAGGCTGGGGTCGACGGTGATCGTCAAGATGATGTCGGCAGCTACTAGAACCTCAAGTCCGAGGAGCAGGGGATGGGCCAAGCGGCGCCGGGCCTCCTCGAAGTAGGAGCGGTCGTCTCCCCTTCCCGCGACGGGGCGGACCAGAGCGTACAGGCCACCCAGGGCGATGATCCCGACACCCACTGCCTCGAAGACCCTGGCGATGCCTTCCATCACCTCTGAGAATTCCACAATGGGAGGCTACCCGAAAAACCGGGTCCGGTACCTGTCGGCTCTATGCCGGACAGCAACCAAATCGGCTCCTCAGCGCCGCTGACCTTTCCGCACCGATCACCAATTCTGCTGCAAGAACGAGCACACTGCCCTGGTGCGCTGTATCGGCAGTGATTTCTGAGCGGATTCCGCCCGGTTCGAGCTCGAGTAGCAACGCATGCAGCCGGGTGCAATGCTTGTTCCGCAGCCGGGCCATGTCCCGATGTCGTTTCGCCAACAGGCGTAGCACTCGGACGTGATCATCAGGACGGACTTGGGCCAGCCGATCCGAACGCAACGCGGCGATCGCCACCGACCGGGCATCGTTCGGATGGTTCTTCTGCGAGCGGCCCGAACCCAACACCCGAACCCGCGACGCCAGCACTGGTGGCACATCGAACACGGTCTCGCCGGCCGCCACCAACTGTTGAGCGACCAGGTAGCCAAGACCGTTGGCGGACTCCACCGCCCATTCCCGCTTTCCGAAACCGGAAGCCCATTCACGTAACCTTTGCGCCTGGACTCTTGATGCCCGCACCTTGAACTCGTCGAGCACCACTTCGTTGTCGTCGACCGCCACCGCAGTGTGGGTCGCCTTGTGCGGATCGATACCAATCATGGCCATGGCAATGCCTTCCTCCTAGACGGTTGACCGAGGTGGGCACTCCTGATTCGGGTTGATATGCTCTCGCCTCTTTCGAGCCACACCACAGTCGGGTAACCGGCCGGTAGGCAGCTCGTTAGAAGGCCAACCCACACGGGCGGCAGGCACTTAGAGAGCCCACCGGCCGGACCACCCAAACGCTACGGAACAACCGCAACGTCTGCCTCCAGTATCAATCAGGCACATATCGAGCGGCGTGTCTCGATTGTGTGCCGACGAACTCTCTGCGGGAGACAACCACCCTGGGTGGCGGCTAGAGGACTGGGAGATCGAGGAGTGCCAATAAAGCCTCAGAGGTTTTGCTGGTAGGAGCGCCCGGGATTGCCGGATATCTCTCCCCTGTGGGTGCTCGATATCGCTCCCGGCCGTGGTTGATATGTGCGGCGCTGCGCAGGACTCGGACTCCGAAGTTGCCGTGGAACGGCTCTGGATGCGCCAGGCTCGTGCCAGCACCAGGTTGAGACTGTGATCGTGTCGCTGCTCAACTATGGACGAGACGGGCGAGAGCGCGACCATGTGCGACGGCGCGGGACAGATCCCGCCGGGGCCAATCTGTCCTCATAGAGACGGCGCTGCGGCCGGAGTGACGGTCGTGGCTGCTCAGCGCACTCCTAGTGCCGCTGCTCGTTGAGCTGGTTCCGCAGTAGTTGATTGTTTCTCGTCCCGCTGGCTGCTCGTGCTCGTACGGTGGGTGTGTCCGGGGTTCGCGTAGTCGCGCGGTCCTACGGCCGCTGTCGCGTGCCCCGCACGGCTGCTAGCCGGTGGTTTGAGATGAGTTGCGGTCAGAAGATATCCAGAGAAGAATGGCCCGGTCAAGGGGGTCACCTGAATTCAACACTTGGCCAATCAATCACATGACGAGACCAAGATCCATCGGCCCTTTCTTTACGGACCGGGAATCATTCCGGACCATCGACTTGTTCCGCCTGCTTTATGCAATGATTGCTGTCGTCGCCTTTTTCCTGACCGAGGCTGGCAGGTCCATCTACCGGCCTTACATCTACAGGAACGGCATCAACGATTTCGGGATCGCCGACAGCGTCGGCAACCTGGGCGGGATCGTTGTGCAGGTTTTCTTTTCGCTGGCGATCCTGAACTCGCAAAAGAGAAAGGCCTTTAACGTCATTGGGTTCCTGGTTGCCGGCTACATCCTCTACGAGATCGTGCAGCCCTACCTACCCAAGGGGGTGTTCGACTGGAAAGACATTTCCGGGACGGTCATCGGTGGATTCGTCTCTGTCATATTCCTTCTTTTGTTGCGGCTGGTAGTCAGGAACAACCGGGTATTCATCAAGTTCTGATCCAATCCCTTTCACTTCTGCATCTCTGACCCATGGATACGCACATCCTGGTCAAAAACTGGTTCAACAGCTGGGAGTTGGGCCATGTAGAGAACTTTCGCTACCGCCCATGTCAGGCACTTCGAGGAGCAGTGCAGACCGACATGCCCGTCCAGTGGACCTAGCACACAGAGCAACGACAGCACACGGGTTGGCGAACGACACCCAGTCGCGCCGCCCACTCTCCCGCCGCCGCCGCCGTGGCGCTCCGATCACCAGATCCCAGACGGATTCGCCCATATCTGAGACCGCTCGGTATCGGCATGCCTGAAGAGTGGGGGCCTGTCAAGAGGGCCTTTTTGGTGGATTTGGGGGTGTGGGGGCGCGGGTGGTCGGCGGCGGGTGAGGCCGTCGTGGGAGTGGTTGGGTTGTTGACGGTTGCGGTGGCCGGCACCGAGTCCGCTAGTGCGGTGTGCAGCACGCTGGGGTGTGCATGGTCATGCCTCCGCCATCACCCCCGGATCGGTTCCGGGGGGTGGCATGGTGCTGTTCGGCCTAGGTCAGAGCTGGGCTCAATCACATAAGTCGGCCACGCCCGCAGTGGGGGGCCATGCCGATCTCGAGCTCGCAGTCATCTGACCGCGTCCGCCAGTCACGCTGCCTCGGGCGGAGCGAGGCTCCGGATCTCGTGGTCACGTAACCCGTAGTAGACAAGCGTGAGAACTTTGCGGGCTGCTGCCACTCTGGCTTTGTTACGGCCACCCCGTTCGGCAACCCGCCGGTAGAGGTCCTTGATCGGGTCGTCACCGTGGTTCTTTGATACTGCCTCGATGGCGGCCCAGCGGACCAGGGGTGAACCTTGTTTGGTTATCGACCCTCGCTGCACCTTGGCATCCGACTCGCGGTGGCGGGGGGTCAACCCGGCCCACGAGCAGACATGTTTGGCCGATTTGAAGCGGGTCGCGTCACCCAGCTCGGCGCAGAAGATCGCCCCGAACACGGGGCCCACCCCGTGGATGGCTTGGATTGCTTGGTAGCCGGGGTGGCCTTTGAACTCTTGAGCTATGCGGGCATCAAGTTTGGTGATCTCCGTGTCGTAGATCTTGATCAGCCGGCGCAGCGACCGGACCCGAGTCTCATAGGCCTCCGCCATGTCGGTCTCATCCAACCACCGGGTCCCGCCGGGTCCCCACAGATAGTTGAGCGATGGCAGCAAGCCTTCTTTACCCAACACCGAATGCACCTGGGCTTTCAGGCCGGCCCGCAACTGCGACAGTTTACGGCGATAGCGGACCAGCTCCCGTTGCTCACGCACCGACCCCGGGGCGATCCACGCCTCCGGTAGCCGTCCCATCCGCAACAGATCCGCCAATAGGCGGGCATCGATCCGGTCGTTCTTGACCCGCCGGTTCTCAAACCCCGCAATCCCCAACGGGTGCGCCAAATGCACGTTCCCGCCTGCCTGGGTAATCACATCCGCCGCCCAATACCAACCCCACGTCGCCTCCAACACCACCTCCGGGTCAGGCCCGGCCTCCTCGATCTCCAACCCCAACGCCACCGGACTGTTATCGATCCGATGCGTCCACAACTCGGTTCCGTCCCCATCGAGGACCACAATCACCGAACGGCGCCGATGCAGATCCACACCCACGTAACGTGTCATCTGAGAGCCTCCTCGCACTCGATTGTGATGACAACCCGAGTTTCGTCTCGGGACACAGAGCGGGGAGGCTCCCGCTCTTCATGGCATCACATATGTGGCTCTACGCCGACGTACCCAACGCCGTTTGGGGAGCCGGTCTTGATGGTTCGGCTAGCTGTGGCTGCCTGCTCCTCTGCAGCGGCCTTGATGCGAGCCAGCCGCTCACGGATCTGCTTCGAGGCGCTCTTCTCCGCCACTCGGTCGAGGACGCGCTGCCACCGTGGAGACTTGAACACGACGACCCTCATGGTCAGCCGTGTCCCCTCATCCTCGGGTACGAACGACCAGGTCCAGGAGTGGATGCCTGCAGAGAACCCGATGCCCAATCCCATGATGGTCATCCTCCAATCGCCCTCGAACACGATCCGCTGGTCCGGGACGACCTCGACGTACTCAATTGGTACGTCTTGGACGAAGATGAGCATTCTGCCCGCTGGATGCGCTGTCGTTCCGACTCCCTCCGGGACCAGCGTTGCGTCGGCAACCTTCATGGGGTCCCCCGCGAAGATCCTGCGGGGATCAGGTCAGAAGTCGAACACAGACTGCACCGGAGCATCGATCAACACGCTGCCCTCGTGCGTTGGATCCGACAGAATGATCACCTCCCTCTGAAAAACCCTCTCCAATACTCGGTCCGAGAGCAAGCGCTTGGAAGGGCCAAAGGTCACATCACGGTTCGTCCATAACGCCACACCATGCCCCCGACGCTACAAGACAAACCGCCCCGCAGCACCACCCCCATCATCAATCAGGCACATATTGAGCGGCGTGTCTCGATTGTGTGCCGACGGGGGGACTATTCGAGTCGACTACCCGCCCGAGACGGCTACTGCGGCGGCGGGGGAGAGGCGGTCGAGAGATTCGGGGTCGTCGAGGTAGTTGTGGGGGAGCTTGACCGGGCGGGGACCATGGGTGTGGCCGCGGGGACGGCGGGCCGCTTCGGCCGGGAAGTCCTGCTCGAGGTCCACTCCTGCCATGAGCTCCCGGATCTGGTCGACCGTATCGACGGCGCTGAGACGGCGCCGCACTTCGTGACCGACCACGAAACCGTTCAGGTACCACGAAGTGTGCTTGCGAAATGTGCGCAGCGCCCTCCGTGGCCCATACCGATCGATCAGCAGCTCGGCGTGATCGACCATGATCGAAGCCACCTCCCGCAGTCCTGGTGGCGGCGTGATCGCCTTGCCGGCAAAGGCTTCGGCCAGTTCTCGAAATAGCCACGGCCGGCCAAGACATCCGCGACCGACCACCACCCCGTCGCAGCCGGTCTGATCGACCATGGCCAGGGCGTCTGAGGCTTCCCAGATGTCTCCATTGCCCAGAACGGGGATCGAGGTGACGGCGGTTTTTAGTTCGGCGATCGCCGCCCAGCGGGCGTCTCCCGAGTACAGCTGCTCAGCCGTGCGAGCGTGCAGGGCGACCGCCGCCGCTCCGGCCGCTTCACTGATCCGGCCGGCCTGCAGATACGTCGGGTGATCGTCGTCGATACCGAGTCTGAACTTGACGGTAACCGGCACCGGTCCGGCGCCGCGCACCGCCGCGGTCAAGATCGAGTCGAAGCGGCGCCACTTGAACGGCAACGCTGCGCCACCCCCGTGGCGGGTGACTTTCGGAGCGGGACATCCGAAGTTGAGGTCGATGTGATCGACTTGCTCCCGGTCGACCAGGCGCCGGACGGCTTCGGCCATCGTGTCGGGATCGATCCCGTACAGCTGGATGCTGCGGACGGGTTCGTCTTCGCCGAACTCGGCCGAGTGGAGGGTGCGGGCGTGGTTCTCGACGATGGCGCGGGCGCCCAGCATCTCACTCACGTAGAGCCCCGCCCCGTAGCGCCTGCACAAGGTGCGAAAAGGCGCGTTGGTGACCCCGGCCATGGGGGCGAGGACCACCGGCGGGTCGACCTCGATGGGCCCGATGCGCAGCGGAGAGTTCTGTTCGGTCGTCATCACCGGGTCGATGTTGGCACGATCACGCGCATCTCACAGTCGATGTGACCGCGGACGCGCAACGACCCTGTCGGGAATGGTCCCGGCAGGGTCGTTGCTTGCGGTCCTTGCGAACCGAGCGTTAGCCCTTTTTGGGGGCGGGTTTCTCCGGAGTCGCCGGCGGTTGGTAGTCGGTGCAGGGACAGTTGGGTACCGAGCATGCCTGCTCAATGAAGTGCTGGCGCTCGGGATGACCGCATCCCAGGCAACGTCGCCTTCCTGCGTCGATGGTCCGGGGAGGGGTTTTCAGCGGGAGCGCTCTTTGGCGACGTTGACCGTGAGGTCCCGTCCGTCCAGGTTGTGACCGTTCAGGGCGCTGATCGCTGCCTGAGCGTTCTCCGCGGAGGCCATCTCGACGAAGCCGAAGCCTCGTGATCTGCCGGTGTCGCGGTCGCTGATTACCTGCGCCTTGGTCACTTGGCCGTGCTGGCCGAAGAGGGTTTCCAGGTCGCTCGAACTCGTGTTGAACGAAAGGTTCCCCACGTAGAGGTTGTTGGACATAGTTGTGCTCCTTCCGAAGCGTCGATCCGTTAGGGGGCCTACCGCCCCGCCGGCTCGGATTTCGGAGTCGAGCGAATCGCCCGACCAGAACATCGTTGTCCTGCGGTCGCTCCACCAAACGGAACTTGTGGGAGGAGCGGGCGACGTACTCCGGATGGAATACGTGTGTACCACCACGGTAGCGTATTTCGCCCGCTACCCGGACATCGTCTCCGAAACGGAGCCAACTATGTCCGTGACGGCACCACCGGGGCGACGCCGTTTTCGGGGAGGCGAGGGCCGCTGAACTGGGAGTGGTAGAGGGCGGCGTAGGAGCCGTCCAGCTCGAGGAGTTGGTGATGGTTGCCCTGTTCGACGATGCGACCGTCTTCCATCACGAGGATCAGGTCGGCGTCGCGAATGGTGGAGAGCCTGTGGGCGATGACAAAGCTGGTGCGGTCGGCCCGCAACGCCGACATGGCGTGCTGGACGAGCAGTTCGGTGCGGGTGTCGACCGAGCTGGTCGCTTCGTCGAGGATCAGCAGGGCGGGGTCGGCCAGGAAGGCACGGGCGATGGTGATGAGCTGCTTTTCGCCTGCACTGATGCTGCCTCCTTCGTCGTCGATGACGGTGTCGTACCCGTCCGGGAGGCTCCCGACGAACCGGTCGACGAAGGTGGCCCGGGCGGCGGTGAGGATGTCCTCTTCGGCGGCGTCGGGACGTCCGTAGGCGATGTTCTCGCGGATCGTGCCTTTGAAGAGCCAGGTGTCCTGCAGCACCATGCCGATCTGGGACCGCAGGTCCTCGCGGCGGAGACCGGAGATGTCGATGCCGTCGAGGGTGATGCGCCCGGCATCGAGGTCGTAGAACCGCATGATGAGGTTGACCAGCGTGGTCTTGCCTGCGCCGGTCGGTCCGACGATGGCAACGGTCTGGCCCGGCTCGACGCAGAAGCTCACGTGCTCGATGAGCGGCTGGTCCTCTTCGTACCGGAAGGACACATCCTCGAACCCCACCCGGCCGTGCGCCTCGGCAGGCGTCGCGGTGATCCCCTCCTCGTCCGGTTCCTCTTCGGCGTCGAGCAACTCGAAGACCCGTTCCGCCGAGGCGACCCCGGATTGGAGGAGGTTGGCCATCGAGGCTATCTGGGTGACGGGCCGGGTGAACTGGCGGGAGTACTGGATGAACGCTTGCACGTCGCCCAGGGTCATGGTCCCGCTGGCGACCCGCAGGCCGCCCAGGACGGCAATGATCACGTAGTTGAGGTTCCCGATGAACATCGTGATCGGCATGATCAAACCGGACAGGAACTGGGCGATGAAACTGGCTTTGAACAGTTCGTCGTTCTCGACTTCGAAGGTGGCCTGGACTTCCCGCTGGCGGCCGAACACTTTGACGAGGGAATGGCCGGTGAAGGCTTCCTCGATCTGGGCGTTGAGGGTGCCGGTGCGGCGCCACTGGGTGATGAACTGGCTCTGGGACCGTTTCATCACCAGGCCGGCGATCACCATCGTTACCGGGATCGTCACCAGGGCGATGAGGGCGAGCGTGGGGGAGATGTAGATCATCATCCCGACCATGAACACGACCGTCAGTACCGAGGTGAGCAGCTGGCTCATGGTCTGCTGGAGGCTCTGGGAGACGTTGTCGATGTCGTTGGTTACCCGGCTCAGGAGTTCACCGCGGGGCTGGCGGTCGAAGTACCGCAGCGGGAGCCGGTTGAGCTTGTCTTCGACTTCGGAACGCATACGCAGCACCGTGTGCTGGACGACGTCGTTGAGCAGGTACCCCTGCAGGAACCCAAGCAGGGCTGAGAAGGCGTAGAGGCCGATCACGATGAGGAGGACCGTGCCGAGGGCGTCGAAGTCAATGCCCTGTCCGGGGACCAGGTCGATGCCGCTGATCAAGTCGGCGAACTGGTCCTGGCCCTGGACCCGGGCGGCTTCGATGGCCTGTGCTTTGCTGAGCCCGGCAGGCAGGTCTTTCCCGATGAACCCGGCGAAGATCACGTCGGTTGCTCTTCCCAGCACTTTGGGACCTGCGGCGGTGAGGGCGACGCTGATCACCCCGGCCACGATCACGGCGATGACCTTGGGACGCTCGGGGCGGAGCCGCTTGATGAGCCGTTTGATCGACGGGCCGAAGTTGAGCGGCTTCTGGCCGACCATCCCGCCCCCGAACGGGCCGCCCCGTCCGTGTCCGCCTCCCGTGATTCGCTCGGTCTTCTGCATGGTGCGGGGCTCGGTCATGACGCCTCCGCTTCCAGCTGGGAGTCGACGATCTCGGCGTAGGGAGCGCAGGTGGCGAGCAGCTCATCGTGGGTGCCGAGCCCGATAACTCCGCCGTCTTCGAGCACCACGATCTGGTCGGCGTCCATGATGGTCGCCACCCGCTGGGCGACGATGACGACCGTGGCATCGGCGGTCACCGCATCGAGGGCGTGGCGGAGCCGGGCGTCGGTGGCCACATCGAGGGCCGAGAACGAATCGTCGAACACGTACACCTCGGGACGGCGGATGAGGGCCCGGGCGATGGCCAGACGCTGCCGCTGGCCGCCCGAGACGTTGGTGCCTCCCTGGGCGATGGGGGCTTCGAGACCTTCCGGCATTGCTTCGACGAAGTCGCGAGCCTGGGCGATCGCGAGCGCTTCCCACATCTCGGCTTCGGTGGCGTCGGGTTTGCCGTAGCGGAGGTTGGAGGCGACGGTGCCGGAGAACAGATAGGACTTCTGGGGGACCAGGCCGATCGTTCCCCACAGGGTGTCCGGGTCGATGTCGCGAACGTCGATCCCGTCGACCAGCACCCGTCCTTCGGTGGCGTCGAACAGGCGGGGGATCAGGTTGACCAGGGTGGTCTTGCCGGTTCCGGTCGACCCGATGATGGCCGTCGTCTGGCCGGGCAGGGCTTCGAAGCTGATGTTGCTGAGAACCGGCTGGGCGGCGCCCGGGTAACGGAACCCCACCTGCTCGAACGCCAGCGTGCCGTGGCTGGGGAGTTTGGTGACCCCGCCCGTGGGGGGCACAACCGACGGTTCGGTGTCGAGGACTTCACCGATCCGGTCGGCCGACACCGACGCCCGGGGGAGCAGCATGAAGATGAAGGTGGACATCATCACCGCCATCAGGATCTGGATCAGATAGGACAGGAAGGCGGTCAAGGATCCGACCTGCATGGCACCGCTGTCGACCCGGATGCCTCCGAACCACAGAACGGCGACACTCGAGGCGTTCATCACCAGCATCACCGCCGGGAAGATGGCGGCCATCCAGCGGCCGACGCCGATCGCCACGTCGGTCAGGTCGTTGTTGGCCCTGGCAAATCGTGAGGTCTCGAATCTCTCCCGCACGAACGCCCGCACCACCCGGATGCCGCTGGTCTGTTCGCGCAGCACCTGGTTGACGGTGTCGAGCCTGCGCTGCATGAGTCGGAACCCGGGCACCATCCTGCTGACGATGAACCCGATGATGGCGGCCAGGATCGGGACGAGAGCGGCGACCAGCCAGGACAGGCCTACGTCTTCGCGCAGCGCCATGATGACTCCGCCGACCATCATGATCGGGGCGGTGACCAGCATCGTGAAGCTCATCAGGACCAGCATCTGGATCTGCTGGACGTCGTTGGTGTTGCGGGTCAGCAGCGACGGTGCCCCAAAGCGGGCCAGCTCGCGGCGGGAGAACGCCATGACCTGGTGGAAGGTCCCCGACCGCAAATCCCGCCCGAAGGCCATAGCGGTGCGCGCTCCGAAGTACACGGCGATGATCGTGCTGACGATCTGGACCAGGGAAACGGCCAGCATCAAGCCGCCGGTGCGGATGATGTAGCCGGTGTCGCCCAGCACGACCCCGTTGTCGATGATGTCGGCGTTGAGGGCGGGCAGGTAGAGCGAAGCGATGGTCCCGGCCAGCTGCAGGAACACCACGATGACCATTTCCCGCTTGTAGGGCTGGAGGTACGTGCGGAGGATGCGCCACAGCATCAGGTGGCCGCCTCTTGGTCGGTGATGCCGTTCAGCAGGATCGCAACGATCTCTTCGATGGTGAGTTGCTCGGCGGGCGCCATCATCGGCTGCAAGCGGGCGAAGAGCAGTCCCTGCAAGGCGGCGGCCGCCCGGGCCGGTTCGATGGTGAGGCGGTCGGCGTGACGTTCAAGGAGGACGGTGAGGGCGGACAGCACGGCCGCGTGCGACTTGGCCACAAAGCGCCTGGCCTCGGGTGACGGACCCGGGGTAGCCGTCGGCATGGTGCGGAGCACGCCGACCAGCACGGTGACCCGGCCGAAGTGGTCCAGCAGGATGCGGGCACCTTCGATGAGTTGGGTCTCGAGGGATTCGGTGGGGGAGATTGCGGCCAGGGCAGTGCACACCGGGTCGGGATCCATACTGACTTTGACCGCTTCGTGGATGACGGCCTTCTTGTCGGTGAAGACCCCGAAGATGGTGCCCTCGGCGATGCCGGCCGCTTCGGCCATCTGGCGGGTGGTCACCGACGACCCCCGCTCGACGAGGAGCGGGATGACGGCTTCGACGATCTCCCGTCTGCGGTCGTCGCGGGGGAGGGGCTCGGCCCGGCGCTGCTTGGTTTGCACCGGACAACTGTAACCGAGTGAGCGCTCACTCACAAGCTCGGTGGTCGGTTGGTTGCCCCCTCAGTCCTCGCTTCGCTCGGACAGCTCCCCCGTCTCACGCCGGGGGAGCACGTGGGTGGGGGGTTGGTGGGCGGTGGGTGGGCAACCCGGTTGTCCTTGACCCGAATTGTCCTCTCTCGCCGGAGGTGGGGGAGGTGGGTCTCGCCGGAGGCGAGAGCCGGAGGGGGCAGGTTGCTGGGGTGGCCGATTGGTTGCCCCTTCAGTCCTCGCTTCCCTCGGACAGCTCCCCGTCTCACGCCGGGGGAGCACGTCGGTTGGTGGGCAACCCGGGATGGTCCTAACTCTGTCTGACAAGAGAGAACCCCCCGGCTTGCACCGAAGGGTTCTTTGAAGGTTTCGGCAGTTTTGGGTCGTGCCTAGGACGGTGGTGTGCAGCCGTCCGAACAATGGGCCACACGGGGGATGGTGAACCGTTTCATGCACGCTCCTTTCTCTGACTTCGGTTTGGTGGTGCTGGACGTCAGGCGTTGGCCCCGGCGTCGGGGCGGTTCCCGATCACCTGTCTGGCCTTTTCCTCAAGCCTTTGTTTGGCCAGGCCGACGTCGTCGAGGGCTTCGCGGAGTTCTTCGAGTTCTCCCGAACGGACCTTGATGCCTTCCCGCATGAACAGGGCGGCGGCTTCGGAGCGGCTCTTGACCGCTCCTGTTTCCACCCAGTCGTCGAGTGCCTGCTTGGTCTTCTCGTCGATGCGGACCATGACCACCTGATCGCGGGGTGTACGCCCCATCTCGGCGACGGTGGTTTTCATATCGCCGGCCAGGCACATGACGGTGCACTCGGCCAGATCGCCGGCGCCGTCGGTCCCGATCCGGAAGTCGATCCCGTGTTCGCCCAGGACTTTGCCGACCTGGGTCAATATGTCGCTCATGTCGTTCATAGAATCGCAGTGTAATGCTATTACGCAATACGCGCAACCCGTAATTAGTTGAGAATCATCAATAACAAAACGGGACGGTATGGTATTATAATTCTGATGACGAAGACTCCAGAATCCACCAAACCGGGGCGGGGACGCCCCCGTGACCCGGCCATCGACCGAGCGATTCTCGAATCGGCCCGTTCGGTGCTGGCGCGCAAGGGCTTCACCGGCACCTCGATGGAGGAGATCGCCCGCACCGCCGGTGTTGGCAAGGACACTCTCTACCGGCGGTGGAAGTCAAAGGAACAGCTCGTGCAGCATCTGCTGTCCGTGCTGGCAGCCGAGAGCGTCCCGGTTCCGATCGAGGACGATCCCAAGTACGCCCTTTTTACCTTTCTCCAGGACATCGTGCGACTGAACCGCCAGTCCGACTTCGGGGCGATCGTCGCCGGAATCGTCGGGGAATCGGCTCGCAATCCGCAACTGGCCGAGGGTTTCCGCCGGTTTTGGGATGAACGGCGGAGCATCGCAGGCGGGATCGTGCGGCGGATCGTCGATCCGGGCACGTCCGACCAAGAGATCAACGTAATCCTGGACCACCTGCTGGGTCCGATCTACTACCGAATACTTCTCACCGGAGCCGCGATCGGCGACGAGTACCTATGGGATCTCATCGCTGCCGTGTCCTGGCCGCCGGATGCAGATAACTGAGTGAAACAAAGGAAGAACATGAACAAGCAAGAACACATCGTGGCTGTGGTCGATTCGACCCACGAAGAGGACTCGACCCTCAACCTGGCCCGCCAGGTCGTCGACCGGGGTGGGCGCGCCACCGTGGTCGTCCTCGTCAACGGTACGACCACCAGTGATATCCGCAGGTTTGCCGAGGCCGAGAACCTCACGGTTCCCGACGCCCGCGCGATCTACCTCGAGCGGCTGTCCAGGATGTACTCGTCCCGGGTAGGTGGCTTGAACACGTCCGCCATCGTCGCCGAACGCGACTATTCGGGCCGATCCGTGTTCGCCAGCGCCGAGAAGGCCGAGCCCGACGACCATCGCCGTGTCGCACAGCCTGGCCAACCGGCTCAGCTGGCGTGGCCCGGTGGCCCGCTCGCGGGTCCCGGTCTTGATCGCCCCAAGAAAGGCTGCATGAGCCTCACCGAGACCCGACAACACATAGTTTCCAGGAGGTAGCCACCTTCCAGGCCGGCGGTGGTCCGTTCCGAAATCTGAATTCGGAGGGCCCCTGGTTTTCAATGGCCTTCGTACACCTCGACTCTGTCGTCGGCGACCAGGCCGTGGGATTCCTTGTGTGCATCGGCGACCGCTTCGGCGGTGAGCCCGCGTCTCTTCGTCTCTTGACACTGCTCTCCTTGGTGGCCACCATCGCAGCCCATGGAATCTGCTGCCACCGAAGCCCGCACCGACCGTCCGTGGAGCCACGACATCCCCGAGGGGACGTGGGACTACATCGTCATCGGCACCGGGATCGGGGGGATGGCTTCGGCGGCGATGCTCTCCAAACTGGGGCGGCGGGTGCTGGTGCTGGAACAGCACAACATCCCGGGCGGGTTCACCCAGATGTTCAAACGCCCCGGCTATCGCTGGGATGTCGGGGTCCACATCGTCGGCGAGATGTCAGAAATGAGCTACCCGGGCCGTCTGCTGTCGGCGCTGACCGACGGTCGGTTGCAGTGGGAATCGGTCGGCGACGTCTACGACGAGTTCAACTTCCCCGACGGTTTCACCATCCAGCTGCCCGATTCACCCGAACGGTTTCGCGAGACCCTGATCGACTACTTCCCGGCCGAGCGTGCTGCCATCGACGACTACCTGGCCCTGACCCGCTCTGCCGCCCGGGCGGCCGCCAAGTACATGCAGGTGCGGGCGATGCCGCGCCTCCTCGCCCCCGGTGGCCGCAAACAAGCAACCGAAGCCGCCCACCCGCACATTCATGCCACCACCGCCGAGGTCCTGGCCTCGCTGACCGACGATCTGCGGCTGCGGGCCGTGCTGTCGGCCCAATGGGGCTACTACGGAGCCACTCCGGCCAGATCGTCGTTTGCCATGCACGCGCTGATGGTGCGCCACTTCCTGCGCGGTGCCTACTACCCGGTCGGGGGTGCTTCCAGCATCGCCCGGGAGATGCTCGCCACCGTTGCCGCCGCCGGTGGGTGGACTGCGGTGCGGCGCACGGTTGAGGAGATCGTGGTCCGTAACGGCAGCGTTGCCGGCGTGCGGCTCTCGGACGGAACGGAGATCGCCGCCAAGCGGGTCGTCAGCGCCGCCGGCGCCATCCCCACCTCCGATCTGCTCGAGGCCGGTCTGCCGGGCACCGGTGATCCGTACCGGGAGGCCGGTCCGGCCCACGTCAGCGTGTACCTCGGATTCAAAGGCGATATCGCCGCCAACGGCGCCGAGCGTTACTGCCAGTGGTACTTCGACACATGGGACATGGAGGAGGACATCTGGGACGTGCATCCCGACCGCCCCATCGGACCGGCTTCCGTGTTGTTCTGCAGTTTTCCTTCTCTCAAGGACCCCACCCACGATCCGGGACCCGAGCAGCGCAACACCGGTGAGGTCATCACCTTTGTTCCATGGGAGTCGTTTTCGCAGTGGTCCGATACCCGGTGGAAGAAGCGGGGTGCCGCCTACGACGCTTTCAAGGAGTCGCTGACCTCGACCCTGCTCGATCAGTACCTGGCGCATTACCCGGGACTGGCCCCGATGGTCGATCACGTTGAGATGTCGACGCCGCTTTCGACCAACCACTTCGCCGCGTCGCCGCGCGGGTCGATCTACGGGCTGGGGACCACCCCGGACCGGTTCGACGACCAGTCCCTGCTGCCCCGCACCGGGATCAAGGGTCTCTATCTGGGTGGAGCGGACGTGTCGGGACCGGGGATCGCCGGTGCGCTCGGCGGTGGGGTCATGGCAGCCGCAGCCGCCGAACCGGTCAAAGGAGCGCGCTTCCTGCAGCCGCTCATGAAACGACCGCAAGGCTGATCCGGCGCTTCTCGGGAGGTCGAGAGGTCGCCGGTTCAAATCCGGCCGGCCCGACCAAAAAGGCCCAAAGTCCGCGCCGGTCTGGGCTCTCTCGCGCAGGCGATTGCAGTGGGGGATTGCCGGTAGGTGTGGTCCTTGTCCTCTGGTTCGGGTGTGGAATGCCTCAGCACAATGTGGAGAGTGTTTGCCCCTGACCGGACATGTCTGGGTGTTCGGGTTCGGTGGAGGATGCCTTGGACGCAGCGGTACGATTCCGATCTCTGTATGGGGAGTATCAGCCGGATCTTCTCGCTTACTTCCTGCGCCGGTTGGATCGTGACGATGCGGTGGATGCCACGGCGGATGTGTTTTTGACTGCGTGGCGTCGGATCGGCGATGTGCCGTCAAACCCCGAAGCGCGGTTGTGGCTGTTCGGAGTAGCCCACAACGTGCTGCGTAATCATCTTCGGACTGTGCGTCGTCGGGGCCGGTTGCACTCGAAGGTCGCGACATCGAGGATCGACTCGGAGCTGTTGCCTGAGATCGTGGTTGTGCGCCGCGAGCAGGACCGAGAGGTGATCGCCGCCCTCGATCGGCTCCGCCCTCAGGACCGTGAAGTGTTGACGCTCCGTCTCTGGGAAGAGGCGAGTTTCGACGACATCGCGGCGGTGATGCAGTGTTCCCGCCATGCCGCGGAGCAACGGTACGGAAAGGCTCTGCGGCGGCTCCGCAGCGTTTGTCAACGATCCGGACATGTAGTGATGAGCAGGTTGAGATCCGATCTGCCGACGGAGGAGCAGTCCGAATGAAAGGTGATGATCTGAGCCGGCTGGAGGCCATGGTGCGGGACGCCAACCCGGTGCCCCAAGCCCTCCGCCTGGTCGATTCCGAGGAAGCCGCCGCGGTGACCCTTTTGCTCAGCCGGGCAAAGGGGATGGACATTCCCGGGTTGCTACCGGGTTTGCCGGAACTCCGTCCGTCGAAAGGAGACGAAGAGGATCTTCTCGAAAGGGGCCACGACATGGACACCCAGGAACGCATTCAGGAGCAAGATTGGAAACGCCAACAAGATACGAAGCGTCCTCGGCGGTGGCGGACCGCCGCGATCAGCTTTGCAGCGGTCATCCTGGTCGCCGCAGTCGTCGGCGTCGGGTTGGTGATCGTCGGCGACGGCGACGGCGAGTTAGCGGTGGACGGCCGGGGACCCGAGATCACCTTCGTCGATCCCGATGGGGAGCTTTCGGCCCATGCTGCGACGATCAGCCGGCTCATCGAGGAGACGTACGCGCAGGCGGCGCCGCTGCTGGACGTGGACGGCGTCCGATTCTCGGTCTCGCCGGACATCCCCGGTGTCGTCTTTGAGGACTACGGCGTCGGATACTTGTTTGCGGACGTCGACTCGGTGGTCATTGCGATCCAGGCCTGGTTGCCGGGGCTCGGTGACGTGTTGCCCGAACGGGTGCCGCAGATAGTGGCTTGGTCGCTCTATGAAGTTGCGCGCCAGCGTGGGGTCGAATACGGCGGAACGATGCTGGAGTTCATGGTCTGGTGGGGCCTCAGCGCCCATTTTGCCGAGGAGCTGCTCGGAAGCCCGACCGCGCCTTGGTCGGATGCGTTCCCTGTGACGCAAACCCAGGAGCTCATGGACCAGGCCCGGCCCCTGTTCGACAGCACCGACTACGACGACGCGCGTTGGTTCCGGGGCACCGCGGATCTCCCCCTCTGGGCGGGATTCACGCTCGGTTATCGCATGATCGAGACCTATCAAGCGGAGAACCCCGGACAAACCGCCGCCGACCTGGTGAACACACCGACCTCCGTCTTCCGGCCGGGTGAATCGACAGGCGGAGAATGATGTTGGGAGAGGAGTAGGTATGGATCCCTGGTTGGCGTCCTGGGTCGGGATTGACGTGGTGCTAGTGGTCCTCGGCCTCATCAACCTGGCACGCAATCGCCACGAGATGCAGACTCGCCTGGTTGTGAAATGGGCGACCCTCCTGGTGTTCCTCCCCGTAGTCGGGATGATCGGCTACTGGTTCTTTCGGTTGGAAACGCAATCCAGCGTGGCACGCCGGGCCGCCGGGACGAAGCAGCTTCATTCCTGCGATCTCCGGGTTTCGGGGATGACTAGGGCCGCCTCCGCTCCTCGCCTACACCACGCTTGTGCGTTTGTGTAGTGTCGGGGATTCGGCTCCTGGCCGCGCCACGCACTGTGCGGGGTTGAGGCGACCCGAGGCAGAGGGAGGACCCTTCGCTGGGTCTGATCGAGTGGCCAGACCGGCCTACTGCAAGGGCGACCTGTCTCTTCATTTCAGCGCTTCTTCGAGGGCGAGGATGGTGGCCCGCAGGGTGCCCCGGTCGCCGCTGCTCAGGACCGTGCCCGCTTCGAGTCTGCGTTCGAGCTTCCCGACCAGCGCCATCACCTGGTCGGATTTGCGGTGGAGAGGCCCGGCGTGACGGCCGAGCTCGGCCAGGGTGGTGAGGGTGGCGTTGTCGTCGACCGCGTCGGCCTCGTAGGTGAAGGTGTCCCGGCCGGTTAGTTCGGTGATCAGAACAGTCAGATAGTCGGCCAGGGCCACCATCTTGGGGTAGTCGAGCTTTTCGGCGGTGTCGTCGGGGGTGTGGTAGTGGCGGTCCCGGCCGATGTTGAAGAAGAGGAAGGGGATCCCTGCCCGCTGGAATGCGTAGTGGTCGGACATGGGCGGGATAATGTCGGCGTCGAGCCTGCGGGGGATGATCCCGTCGATTCCGGAGGCCATCCGGTCGATGATGTCTCCGACTCCGGGGCTCTTCTCGGCTCCCATCACCAGGATGGTGTTTCGCACTTCGGTCGGCAGGGTGGGCGGCCCCAGGGGATGGCCGACCAGGTCGAGGTTGACCATCATGTCGATCTGGTCGAGCGGGATGGTCGGGTGGTCGACGAAGTAGATCGAGCCCATCGCAGGTTCGTAGAAATGGGGCGGTTCTTCGGCGTCGACCGACATGATGAGTACCGACCGGTTCAGGTCACCCTGCTCGACCAAACGTTGAGCCACATCCAGCAACACCGCCACGCCGGAGGCGTTGTCGTCGGCCCCCGGGTAGATGCTGCCGAAGTTGATGCCGAGATGGTCGTAATGGGCGTTGAGGACGATGTACCGGTCGGCGAGCGGTCCGGTACCGGGGATGACACCGAGGAGGTTGGCGCCGTTGATTTCGGGGATCGGTTGCCGGTAACCGTCCCCGCCGGCGGGTGTGAGGCCGAGTTCGGTGAAGGCCGCCTCGACATGGGCGCGGGCCAGCAGACCGCCCGGCGTGCCGGGGGCCCGGCCTTCCAGTTCGGGGGAGGCCAGGTACTCGACCCGGGATCGCATGGTTTCGGCTCGCTCTGTTTTGCTCATGATGCTTCCGGTACCTCCGTGACGGGGGAGATGGTGAGTCCCTGTCCGTCGTATTCGATAATCCAGTCGCCGGGCTCGATCTCCACCCCGAAGGAGTCGACGGCGATCGGCGCCTCCTCCGGGCTTGGGGATTCTGGGCTTCCCACCGGCCCCTCGTTGCCCGGACCCAGATACATCGGCACGGCCGTACGGAACTTCACGACAGCCCGCAGTCCAGGCATATCAGCCCGTCCGGAGCGTCGTCCGGATGGCCTGCGATTTCCGACCAGTAGGGCAGGTAGCGGTGCCGGCCGAAACGGCAGGCCGACCGCCGCCGCAACCCGGCCTGACCCTGGTACTGCCACCACAGCGACAGGTGCCGGGCCGGTCCGCCGGGCAGACCCCAGCAGGCCGGGGTGAAGGGCCGGTGGAGCAGGTCGTGGCAGTCGCCCATTTCCCAACCGGCGCCCTTCATGGCGTCTGCTGCGGCGTCCGCTACGGCGGCGGTGACCTCACCCCTACGGTCCTTCATCCCGGCTCCTCTCATCGCCTCCCTGGTGCGAGGGGCGGTCGGTCCCGGTCCCTGGCCCGGCCCCCGGCCATCCCCTCGCATGCCCCACCGGCAAGCTACAAACCGGGTGTGACAGATTCGGTAGCGAGTCGGTACAGAAACGTCGGTCTTGCGGGCACACAGGGGACTGAACGGCGAGTGGAGCGGCGTTGTGGTTACGGGGGTTTGCCGCTGGTGGTGTAGGTGTGGCCGAGAGGACTGGTCCAGAGGTAGTCGCCGTTGCGTAGCGGACGGTAGGTCCATCCGCAGAGGTGCCGGTTGCCGTGATCGTGGCGGCAGAGGGGAGCGAGGTACTTGCGGCGGGTCGGCCCCCCTTGCGCCCAGGGGATGCGGTGGTCGAGGTCGCAGTTGCCGGCGGGCATGCGGCAGCCCGGGAACACGCAGGTCCGGTCGCGTGATTCGACGGCCCTTCGTTGTCGGCCGGTCGGGCGCCGGCGGGTGGTGCCCTCGTGGAGCGGTTGTCCGCTGTCGGGGTCGGTGACCGTCCATCGCCATTGGGATGCGTGTTGTCGGTCGGTGATGTGGCGGGCGATGTCGGCCACGATCGGGCCGTATCCGGCCAGTTCTCCGGCTGTTTCGGAGAGCCCGATGAGGGTGGTGAGATCGACCTGGATGTCGACGACTCCCCGGTCGTGGCCACGACCACCCATGTGGCGGCCTTCGAGCAGGTCGAGGAAGACGTCGGCCCGCAGCTGGTCCATCGTTCGCGTTTCATGGCGTGTTTTGAGTTGCCGGGCCAGCCGGTTGATCTTGCGGCTAACGGCCATCGCCCGGTCGGCCGGGAGGTCGTATCCGGTGAGGTGTGCAGTTCCGTCAGGGTCGGCTTCGAGTACCACCCGGCGCTCCTCGACCGCAGTCTCATAGCGATTTCGAGCATCGTCGGGGTCGGCCGAGATGCACAGTTTGGCGATCCGCGCCCGGAGTTGACCGGTCGTCAACCCGGCAGCATCGTCGATGATCTGACCGGCTACTTCTTGGGCGGTGGCGATCGACAGGTGTGTGGTCCCCGTCACGATCACTCTGGCTTTGGGAACATCGATGTCGCCTGCTGCGAGAGCCTGCCAGACCCGGGGGAGACGCTGGGCCAGGTCGAGGGCGAGATCGAGTTCCGCATCGGCGGCTCGCCGGGTGAGCGACAGCCCGGCCCGGATCTCGGTGGCGGCGGCCCGGTGGGCAAGCTCGTAGTCGTTGTCCACCTCGTGCATGGCATCGGAGATCGAGGCCATCGCCTGATAGGCGTAGGCGGCGTGGTGCGACGCCATCTTCCGGTGAGCCTGCAATACCACCACCCGGTCGTATCCCGACAGCTCCGAAATGTCGATCCGGGACAGGATCGTCGCCAGTCGCGGGCCGGGAGGGGTTGTCTTCAGGGTCCTTTCCAGCGTATCGAACATATGTTCGATTGTAACGTAAAGCAACGACAAAAAACAGAGGGTGCACGATCAGATAATGAGAGGAAGTACGCGAGCTCCCGAGCTGAGAAACCGGAAACATGAAGTGCGCCGAAGTGACCCTATGTGCTCATGTCGGCAGTCCCGGAGAGCGCGCTGTCATCGCCTTTCGCAACTGTGATGGGTGTAGGTTGAGCCATCGATTCTGGAGATGGTGTGGACCCGGGTGATCCGGCGTACAAGGGTCAGAAGGACTACGGCCGTACTCTCCTGGCTGTTTACGACTGGTGGGTGCTCGGCGTCATGGCCCGGCTGGTGTGGCGATCACCAACACCGGCAATCGTCGAACGATATCGCCCCCTGTTTGGCCGGCGGCATCTCGATGTCGGTCCCGGGTCCGGATACTGCATCGATGTCGCAGCGCCAGAAGGTATGGAGTTGACGTTGCTGGACCCCAACCGCGATGTGCTCGATCACTGTTCGAAGCGTCTGTCGAGGTTCAACCCAACCTCCATCGAGACGGACGTCCTCAAGCCTCTCCCGGTTCAGGGCCCGTTCGACTCGGTCGCTCTGAGCTTCGTGCTGCACTGTCTGCCCGGTCCGATGGAGGCGAAGGGGACGGCAATCAAGAATGTTGGATCCGTCCTCGATTCTCAAGGGGGTGTTGTTTGGCGGAACTGTGCTCGGAATCGACGAGCCCCACTCCGCTCCCGCCCGCGCATTCTTGAAGGCTGTCAACAAGCGAGGGGCGTTCGACAACCTGACCGACACCCGTGACGGCCTGGAAACCATCCTGTCGGCAGCGTTCGACGATGTCGACATCGATGTTGTCGGATCGCTCGCTCTCTTCACCGCCCGGCACCCGATCAGCCCATAGCCCACAGCAGATTCCGGCCCATCAAAGACAACCCCGCCCTCGATTCGGCAGTCTCGAGCATCCTCCAGCGACACAACTAGCTGACATAGAGAGCGCCGGCGCCGTTAGGGGCGGCCATGGATGCGTAGGTTTGGAGCTTCTCAGAGAAGAGAGGTGAGCAATGGGCGTGAACCGGCCGGGTCAGGCAAGCAAGAGGTTTGAAGCCTTGTTCAAGGCCGGCGACCTCGATGGACTGATGGAGCTATACGAAGACAACGCTGTCTTCACGAACGCACGAGGTGCTTTTGTCGGTCTGGACGCCATTCGGGAGGTTCTCAAGGGATACCTTGACTCGGGGGCAGGAATTGTGATGAACGATTCGGTCGTCTTCGAGGCGGCTGAACTGGCTCTCGTCCACTGGTCGTGGACTATGACCTTCCCCGACGGTCGGGTCGCCAAGGGCGCAACAGCTGAGGTTCTTCGCAATCAGTCAGACGGCTCATGGAGGTTCGTTATCGACAATCCCGACGGACCGGCACTCATCGACCACGACTGATCGCCTTTGTCGAGCGGACCTGGGCGGCTCTTTGTGCTTCTGACTGGTTGTGTCGAGTCAGGGTTGTAGTTGACCGCAGGTCCGCTCGACAAACTCGGGCGGCCAGGGAGCCGATGTCACCCCGTGCTTGGAGAGCCGGAAGTCGCACCGGTCGCAGCCCCAGGCCAGGGTCTTGGTCCGCCGCAGCCCGATCCCGATCGCCTCGAACATGACATAGTCGAGATCGCACCCGTACGGACAGAGTTCATCGGCCCCCTGGGCGTGGAGATATTTGACGATGCCGCACTCGGTGTAGTCGATCCCGAAGTCGAAGGTCTCCCCGTCGCCGTCGATGCGCTCGAACACCCAGTCTCCTGGATAGCGGCGGGCCTGCGACCGCCGGGCGGCCTTCTCCAACTTCCGCCTGCGCAGCCGGCCGAAGCGCTGTCGGCCGATCCAATGACGGAGCACCTTGGGAATCCGCTCCATCTCCGCCTTGACCATCCGGTGAAGCAACTCACCGGCATCCTCGAGGCTGCCACCGTGCCTGACCACCACCCTGTATGTCGCCAACGCCCGCGATGCAAGCGCCAGGGCATCGGAGTGGATGTTGCGCCGTCCGCCGATGTACGGAACCTCGGGGATCAGACGCCGGTACTCATCCAGCATCTCCTCTCGCATCACCGCCGCCGTCTGCTCGCCGAAACGGTCGACCAGGGCGCCACCCGACCGCTTCAACAACCGGTCGAACTTGCCGACCAGCTTCTCCGTCTGCCGACTCGAAGTCGGTGCCTTCGTCTCAGGCGGGCTCTTCTCCACCGTCATGAAGCCCTCCCTAGAGCAGTCCAACGACAGACCACTCCAGCCTCCATCAGACACCCGAATCGGCCTGCCAACAAGGGACCAAGGTCACAAGACCCCCGCACCTAACCCGCAATCTCGAGCATCCTCGCTGCTACCTGACGTAGCGAGCGCCGAAACGCCGCTAGGGGCGGTCTGTAGCAGGGTTGCGGGAGTGGCCCGCGCCTCTGGTAGGAGTCTTGGTCGACTGCGGTCGGGTCAGGAAATCAATCAGGATTGGGTTGATGCGGTCCGGGAACTCGTAGTGCGCTAGATGTGCAGCCCCTTCGAGTTCGTGGTATTCCATGTCGGGGAGCAGACGGGTCCGGATCGTAGTGCGCTAGATGGCAGCCCCTTCGAGTTCGTGGTATTCGATGTCGGAGCAGATCGCGCAACCTGCGCATTGAATCCGCTGGAAGTCCTTTGTCCTGGAGTCCCCATGTGAGCAGCGTTGGAATGCCCTGAGCCTTCACACCCTCGTAGCAGGATGTTGCGTCGGTCAGTGCGTCCCCTCTGAAGTTGGCCAGGATTGCCCTCCGTTTCCCCCGGAAACGAAACTGCCCGGCGACCTCGCTCTCAAGAGCCGCTCTCTTGTCGGCGGACAGAATGCGATCTGATTGATCGATGAACTTGCTGTCCGGCACCAGTTGCAGAACGAGTTCCCCGACAAGGGGAGTCTTCCCAAGCAAGGCGCCGATACCCCGCCCGCCTTCGAACGTGTCGAAGAATGGAGCTAGCAGGGCGAGTTTCTCAACCTTTCCCGGATTTGCCGCCGCAAAGCAAGCACCGTTGCTCCCGCCCTGGGATGTCCCCACCACACGAATCGGATAGGTGATGTTCAGACGGCTCAGCAATTCGGCGAGCTGCGTGTTGTACAGGTCCCGGTCGTAGGTGCGCAGCCGGGGCCGGTCCGAGAATCCGTGCCCAATCAGGTCGTATCTGAGCACCCGGAACCCGGCCTCGCACAGATCCTCAATGGTGTTGTCCCAGGTGACATAGGGTGCGGCGTTGCCATGGATGAGCACCACAGTCTCACCGTCCGTGTCGCCCCTGAGCTCGTAGTGGGTGACGCCTGCCGAGAGCTCTACGAAACTCCCCGGAAGCCCCTTTCTGGTCTCAGCCGTGAGATTCGGCTTTCCGATCTCGAACACGTCAACCTCCCTTCCGAGCAGTCCAGGAAGACCACTCCATCCCAAGCATCAGACCGACAAGAAACCCTGGCTAGAGGCATTAGGCCCGTTCCCTCTCTGCGCTCGATATCTCTGCACCATGCGCTCCACGCAGGCACCTCCAACCTGGATCTGAGCCCGCCTGAACCAAGGCGCAGCATCTACGCCCGGAAGCTCCCGGGTCTCGGCTGGTTGCTGCGGCAGTCGGCTTCCCACGGGAACCGGCCCTGATCGTCGCAGTAGGTGACTTGAACCACCGGAACTGATACCTCCGGCGGGCGCCGGTAGTAATCGTTGGCGGTCAGCACGATCTCACCCGGATTCGGTACGTGCTCGATGACGATCTCCCGATCCCAGCCTTCGCGTTCGGTGGTCATCCCGGGGAGGAATGATTCGCCGGCGCGGATACGTTCTCCGAGTTCGTTGAGAACGGTGGCAGCTGTCTGAGGCGTCACGTCGAAGATCAGCAGCTCCGGATGATTGAGCCCGAACAGGCCGACGGTGTACGCGAACGGTGGGCCGTCGTCATTGGTGCAGGAGCATCCGGGGCGGGAACAAGAATCACCACCAGCGTACTGAATGAACCAGCCGTGACGCCGGATGGTTGTTGTTAAGTGTGCGTCGTACTGGTCGAGCCATGCCTGGGTTTGCGGGTCCACAAAACACCTCCATCTCGACCTTATGGGTTGGGTGTGACGGAACCTACAATCTGTCTCTGGAGGACTCCTCGTGACCGACTACCACATCAACGTCTCCTTCAGCGGCGAGGACGGCGGCTACATCGCCGACATCCCCGACCTGAAAGCCTGCTCTGCATTTGGGGAAACGCCCCAGGAAGCAGTCGCTGAAGTCATGATCGCCAGAGAAGCGTGGATCGCTGCTGCCCGCGAAGCCGGCCGGCAGGTTCCTCCGCCTCGCTACCGACCGGCCGTGTCGGGCTCCTAGCACTCACGAGTCCCTGCTCGTCGAGATCGTGGCACCCCTGATGAAGGGATGGCTCGTTCGAGAAATCGGAGAAGGACTACGGGGGACTCGAACAGGCAATTGCCGCTGAGTCCTAGGTTGCGGTTTCGGCAATCCCGGTCGAGCGGTGACGGCAGCTCGCTTGCCTCGAGGCCTACTTCCGGTTGACCAGCGCATGGCTGCGGCGCGACAGTACGAATACGGGCAGCGATCCGCACGGACGCCGCTATGGCCCCCCGGGTCCTGCCGGGAGGAGATCTCATGATTGTCGCCACTAGAGCCGAGCTGCTCACCGCGGTCGAAAGACCGCCTTGCGTCTGTCGCTTCTCTTGCGGGCCGCCACCAAACCGGAGAAGAACGCCATCGGAGTATGGAGTGTGGCGGAGACGGCCAACCACCTCTCCCACTGCTACCCGTCGTTCGCCGACGTGTTTCGAGGCGGGTTCTCCGTGGACATCGACGAGGTCGACGCCCATAACGCCCAGGTTGTCGCCGGGGACCGAGAGCGGGACCTGGATGTACTGGCCGATCGCATCGAAACGGGGGCCCGGGAGTACACCGAATTGGTCGCTTCTCTCGACGAGGATGAACCAGTCGAGTTCTTCACGGGAACGCACGTCCCGGCCTCAGGCGTCACGGCCACACTTCTGGGAGAAGCCCTGGTCCACGGCTACGACATCGCCCGGGCCGAGGGCCTGCCCTGGGCGATCGAGCCGGCCCACGCCATCATGACGCTGCAGGGTCTGATCCCGGTGATGGTGCATTTCGTCGATGCAGAGGCCGCCACCGGGTTGAACGCCGGGTTTGAGATCCGTCTGCGGGGCGGTGCCCGCACGTACTGGCACTTCGAAAACGGGCGGCTGACCATCGAGGACTCTCAGCTGCGCCCGGTGGATTGCCGCATATCGGCCGAGCCGATCACGTTCATGCTGATGTCGTACAACCGGATCGGCCCGACGGTACCCGTCCTGTCCGGCAAAGTAGCGATCTGGGGACGGCGTCCCTGGCTGGCTACCCGCCTGGGAGGGTGTGTTCAAGACTTGAGGACGTGGGGGTGCGCCGACCGCCTCAACGCGACCGGCACACCTTCGCCTGCCTTACTTCTGGCGTCGTTCCTTGTCCGGGTCCTTCTGGTAGAACTCGTCGGCGTCGGCCACCCGCCGGGCCCGCTGCTTCATGCGGTGAGCTGTGGTCGAGTGCGACACGTCCTGCCACAGTTCCTGGGACCCCTGCGGGGTGGCCGCCCAGGCGGCCCGGTTCCCGACCGGTACGGCCATGCGTTCGCCCTCGGCGTACACGTCCTGGTTGGCGCCCAGGAACACGAACACCCAGCCGTCCCGGCGCCGCTTTTCGATCATCTCGAAGATCGTGCTGCGGGTCTGCTCGCGGGAGTGGTTCTCCAGCCCGTCGGTGATGATGACCACCACCTGATCCTCGGCCGGCGCCTTCCGTTCTGCCCGGGCGGCGATGTCGGCGTCGACCTTGGCGATCATCCGTCCCACCGCGTCGTAGAGCGGGGTCATGGCCCGGGGCTGGTAGGCCGAACGGTCCAGGTCGGTCACTTCCCGCAGGTCGACCCCGTCGATCAGCACTTCGAAGGGGTCTTCCGAGTCGAACTGGGCGAGCGTCACCCGGGCGATGCCCGGCTGGGTCCGCTGTTCGGCCAGGAACTGGTTGAACCCCCCGACGATGTCGGAGGCGATTCCGCTCATCGAACCGGACCGGTCCAGCACCATGGAGATGTGGACGGGTTCCTCGTTGTTCTGCTGTTTTCCGTTGGTTGCCATGTCCTCTCCCATCTGCCCGTTGCGGGCTGCCCTCCGTCACAACCACCCTGGTCTGACGCTGGTGGTGATAATATCACACAAATAGCGTAATATCTACTCCACAGGAGTAGGATACGGGTAGGGTGTGACAGAAAATGAAACCAGAGCAACCCAGACGCCGCCGGCCCATCTACAACGAAGCGATGGGCCGGGCCATCAAAGTGGTCCGCACCGAACAAGGGGTCGAACGCCGCGAACTGGCCGAAAAGGCCGGGATCTCCTACTCCTACCTGGCCGAGATCGAGAACGGCAACAAACCACCTTCATCTCAGGTGCTGCTGGCCATTTCCGAGGCCCTGGGACTCCGCCCTTCCGAGTTGCATGCCACCGCCGACTCGCTGCGAGAAGGAACCATCAACCAGTCCCGTTTCTCACCCCGGCAGGCCAACATCGCCGCCTCCGCCGAGCGGGCCTGGTCACCGCAGAACCTCCAGCACCGGATGGCCATGGCGCCTCAGCCCGAGGCACTGTTTGAAGCGCCACCCCCGCCTCGGACGACCGTCAGGCGATCCTGCACGAGCTGATGAGGATGCTGGAACGGATGAGCGACGACGACCTCGAAATGGTGCTGCGGATGGCCAGAAGGCTGGGGACATGACACCACCGATCGCTCCGACCCGGCACCGCCCAGTGGCCCGGGGGCGATAGCTACAGGCCGCGCCCGGTTTGCCGGTCCGGGCGGTTGACAATGCACCTGTTGAGAGTGGCGGGCGGTTCTCTGTTCCTCGCCGCACACCCGAAGACGGAGAGGCGTACCGTTGAAGGAGGTCTCACGAGAGGAGCGACGATGGGTCGCAAGATACTGAGAGTGTTGGCATGGATCACGTTCGTCGAAATCTTGGGGTTTGTCATCGGGCAGGTCATCTCCAGGAAGCTGACCAAAGGCGATGAGATGAGCGACGATTTCAGGTAGCCGCCGTCATGGGAGGCAAGAAGTTCGAAAGCCGCGCCCGGGACCTCAAGTCGGGCAGCGTGGTCGCCTCGATGGGTGGGATCGAACTCGATCTGCGCGACGCCACCCTGGCCGAAGGCGGCGCCACTCTGAGCCTGAGCACCACCATGGGCGGTGTTCAGGTGATCGTTCCAAAGGACTGGGCGGTCGTGGTCGACAAGAAGTCGGTGGCAGGCGGATTCGACGTCGAGGTGACCCCACTCGAAGATCTCCCGGAAGGTGCCCCCAAGCTGCAAGTGCATGCCATCACGCGGCTGGGCGGCGGAATGGTAACCACCAAGAACTAGCTCGACCCGGTCGCCATTCCGGCCGCCCGTCACGTGGCGTCTTTGGCTAACCCTTCCACGACGACGGCACCCAGCGCCGTCAGGATCCCGGGTGGGGCGAGAACCTTGCGGTCCCGGCTGCCGCCGCCGAGGATGATGCGGTTGCGCTCCATCACCCGGTGATCCACCCACAGCGGCAGATCGGCGGGAAGGCCGAAGGGAGTGACACCTCCGATGGCCATGCCGGTCAGCCGTTCGGTGTCCGGGCCGCCGGCGAAGGATGCTTTGCGGACCCCCAGTCGCTTGTTGACCACCTTGTTGACATCGAGCCGGGTGTCGGCGAGGACCACACAGGCGGCGTACACGGGAGGCTGGGACTTCCCGACCACCAGGATGGTGTTGGCCGAGTCCTCCAACGCGTACCCGTAGGCGGCGCAGAACTGTGCGGTATCGGCCAGCGCCGGGTCGCAGGGGATGATCTCGTAGTCGATCCCCAGTGCCACCAGAACCTCAACCAGCGGGTCGTCCACCGGCCGACCCCTTTCTCGACCGAACTGGCCCGATGTAGAACGGACCCGACCCTCGGGTTCGGTCGGGGCGTCATGCCGATCGGGCCCCTAGACCCTTCTCCGGACGCCGTCGTCTCCGTACGATGGAGCCGAACCGGCGGAACGGCGTGCCATGTCGCAGAGCCTCAATCTCTCGTCGCCAGGCTCAACCGCCGCGCATCGCCGGGCCGGGACCGCGCTCGATTCTGGGGGGTGTCGCGGCGACTTCGGCGGCCGGCCTCGCCTTCGAGATCGCCCTAACCAGGGTGTTCGCCATCACCCAGTTCTATCACTTCGCCTTTCTCAGCGTCAGCCTGGCGCTGCTCGGATTCGGAGCCAGCGGGTCGGCCCTGTCGGCGTTCCCGAGGTTGGGCCGCGGCGGGCCGGGCCGCTGGGCGTGGTTGGCGGTGGGTCAGTCCCTCACGATGATCGGCGCCTACGCGCTGACCAATGCCCTCCCCTTCGATTCGTTTGCGATCGCCTGGGACCGCCGCCAGGTCTTCTACCTCGTTGTGTACTACCTCGCCCTGGCCGTGCCGTTCTTCTTCGGGGGGTTGGTGGTGGCCGTCCTTCTCGCCGGCGGCGACGTACCCGATCCGATTCCATCCCACCGGGTCTACGCCGCCAGTCTCGCCGGTTCCGGCGTCGGAGCGGTCGTCGCGCTCGGCGGACTGGCGTCGCTCGGCGGCGAATCAACGATCGCTCTGGCGGCGGCTGTCGCGATGGGCGGGGCAGTCGCGCTCTCCTGGGCGGCAGGCGGACGGGGGTTGCGGGTCGGCGCCATTGCCGTCGCCGTCGGTTTGCTGCTGGTGGCCGGCACGGTGCCTGCCCCGCTCGAGATGACGCTGTCGCCCTACAAAGACGTCAGCGCTGCGCTCCGTTACCCCGGCGCCGAGATCGCAGCAACGAGATGGGACCAGGGCACCCGGGTCGACCTGATCCTGAGTGACGGTATTCGGTCGCTGCCCGGCCTCAGCCTCACCTTCGCGGGTGCCCCTCCGCACCAGGACGGCGTCACGTTCGATGGTGACGACCTGAGCCCCGTCCCGCGGGACTCCTCCGAATTCGCCCCGCATATGTTGTCTTCGTTGGCTTTCCGGCTGCGCCCTGGAGCCGACACCTTGATCCTGGAGCCCCGCGGTGGGCTCGACGTGGTCATCGCCCTGGCCAACGGGGCCGGTTCGGTCCTCGCGGTCGAACCCCACAACACTGCCGTTGAGTTGATCCGATCCAGGGGAGCGAGCGCGTACGACGACCCTCGCGTTACCGTCACCATCGCCGACCCGCGGACCTTCGTCGAGCGCACCGGTGACCGATTCGACGTGATCGACCTGGCACTCACGTCTCCTTACCGACCCGTCACGTCGGGGGCTTACAGCCTGGCCGAGAACTATCACCTGACCGTCGAGGCGTTCGAGCAGTACTTCGACCGCCTCGCCCCGGGAGGCATCTTTTCGGCGGCTCGCTGGGTGCAGATCCCACCGAGTGAGGAAACCCGTCTTCTGGCCATCGCCGTCGAAGCCCTCCGGAACCGGGGCGATGACGCTTCCCAGGCGGTCATCATGCTGCGCAGCTATGCCAACGTGGTGCTCCTCGTTCGGCCGGACGGATTCTCCCCGACCGACCTCGAGCAGGTGGAACAGTTCGCCCAGACCGAGCGGTTTGACATTGTCGCCGCTCCGTTCCTCGATCCAACCAATCGATTCTTCGTCGTCCCCAATGAGCAGTATTCACAGCTGGCGACGGCATTGCTGACGACAGGGGACCTCGACGCGGTCTACCAATCCCACCAGTTCGAGATCGCCCCCCCGACCGACGATCAACCTTTCTTCAGCCACTTCTTCACATGGTCGCAGGCCTCGACCGTGCTCAACACCTTGGGACGCACGTGGCAACCGTTTGGTGGTGCCGGGTACTTCGTGCTGATCGCCTTGCTGGTGATCTCGACCATCGTCGCGCTGGTCCTTGTCGCGACGCCGCTGCTCATCCGGAGAAAGAACCGCCGGCCGGTTCCGGCCTCTCTTCGCTGGTGGACGGTGAGTTACTTCGGGCTGCTCGGCGTTGCGTTCCTCTTCGTCGAGATACCCCTGATCCAGCAGTACATCCTGCTCGTCGGCCGCCCGACGACCGCGTTCGCGGTGGTGCTCTTCGCCGTCCTGGTGGCATCGGGGCTCGGCTCAGCCTGGTCGCGGAGAATTCCCTGGCGCCCGGGCGCCATCGTGCTCACCGCTGCAGCCCTTGCCTATCCGTTCCTCGTCCGCTGGCTCACACCGTGGGTGCTCCCGGCGCCGACGGCAGTGCGCATCACGGTCGGCGCCGCGATGATCTTCCCGCTGGGTTTTCTGATGGGAATCATGTTCCCCTGGGGACTGGCTCGACTCGAACGGGGAGCGCCCCACCTGGTGCCTTGGGCGTGGGCCATCAACGGCACGGTGTCCGTGATCAGCGCTGCGGCGGCGGCGCTCCTAACGCTCGGTTTCGGTTTCTCGTTCGTAGTCCGGATCGGTGCCGCCGCCTACGGCGTGGCGGCACTGCTGGCCCGCCCGCTCCCGGTTCCGCTCATTCCTCGACGCGAGTGAACGGTACGAAAGTGACCCAGCCGAAGCTCTCGGCTTCCAGTTCCCCCGCGGCGTTCGGCGAAAACCTCCACAAGGTCTGCACAGCACCAATTGGCCCAACCGGGATCACCATCACCCCTCCGGGGGCGAGCTGATCGACCAGTGGTTGCGGTACGTGGTCCGGAGCGGCCGTGACGATGATCCCATCGAAAGGGGCCTCCTCCACCCAGCCGAAATATCCGTCTGCAGCGCGGGTCGTGACCCCGTACCCCAGCTCACGTAGCGTTGATTCGGCCGTGACGGCAAGGTCGGGGATGATCTCAATCGTGAACACATCGAGACCCATCTGGGCCAGCACCGCGGCCTGATAGCCCGAGCCGGTCCCGATCTCCAGGACCTTGTCTCCCGGTTCGACGTCGAGGACCTCCGTCATCAGGGCCACGATGTACGGCTGCGATATGGTCTGGCCGTACCCGATCGGGAGGGGATGGTCGCGATAGGCGTAATCCTGCCAATCGTCCGACACGAATCGGTGGCGCGGCACCGCTCTCATCGCTTCCAGAACCAACGGATCCTCGATACCACGAGCCTCGATCTGCTCTTCCACCATGGCCGAGCGATCCTCGCTTCGATCGTCACGAGATGACGGCGACGCCGTCACAGTCCCGGCCGAGAAGGCGGTGGTCGGAGTGACCGCCGAGGTTGCGGGCGCGGTCCCAACCTGGGTGATCGGGGGCGGCAACGGCCCGTTCGTACACGACGCCGCTGCCAGTCCGACAAGAACGACACAGAGGCAACGTCGCACGTCTCCAGCGTATCGCCCCGACGGCCTTCTCGACCAGGGGTTTGAATAGCGGTGGAATCGTGCCGGCAACATGTGCCATCCCTCATCCAACCGGCAACCGGACCTTCGTTCGGCTGTCCCTTCGACCTGCCTTGCTCAGGCGGGCGGGGTGCTCCCGTTGCCGGGCTAGTCGACGGACGTCTTCCTTCTGCCAAAGCAGAAGTAGGTCAGCGGGCCGGCGAAGTTGATCAGCGTGACCAGCCGCCACAGCCACTTCGGGCCCCGAACCTCCTCTTCCGGTCTGGCCGCGAGGTCACGTTGGGCAAGCGCCAAGAGGGTGATTTGCACCACGGCACCGCCGATGACCAGTCCTCGCTGGGTCGGTGTGAGATCCTTCCACTTCTTCTTCGAAAGCTGCATATCGGTTCTCCTTGCGATCATCGTCGCGCCGCCATGTGTGCGGGCGCTAGAGCAAACAGACCTCTCACGGCGATCGTCTTGTCAGACGGCGGCCGCCTCGGAAGGGGCCGGGGGCCGGGGGTGGTGGTCACTAAGGCGGACCCGGTCACCTTTCGCCTTGCTTCACCAGCGGCGGGCTCTCCACTCGGGGATCGAGGACCGCTCCTCACCGATGGTGGTGAAAGCACCGTGGCCCGGGTACACCCCGGTGGCGTCGGGGAGGTTGAAGAGGCGAGTTTCGAGGGACTCCATGATCTGATCGAAGTCGGAATAGGGGAACCGGGTGGCACCCGGACCCCCCGGAAAGAGGGTGTCCCCGCTGAACAGGTGCGACCCGAGCCGAAAACACGTGGACCCGGGTGTGTGACCGGGAGTATGGATGGCTTCGAGGCGAACGTCGCCGATGTCGATCACCTCATGGTCCCGGATGGGAACTACGTCCGCGATACCGGCGAGGGGCTGGTCGGCGGAGTGAATACGGAAGGGTATGCCCATCCTCATGGTGACGGCCTCGGCGGCCTGGAGGTGGTCGGCATGGCCGTGGGTGGTGAGCACTGCGGTCACGGTGAGGCCCGCGACAGCATCGAGAATCCGCCCGGCTTCGTCGGCGGCGTCGATGATCATCGCTTCACCGTTGGGGGCGGCCACGATGTAGACGTTGTTGTCGAGTGGGCCGACTACCAACCGGCCGATCCGAACCCGGTCATCTTCGAAGAACCACATGCTCTTGAGCATACGGCGAGGAGGCTTGATTCGACCAGGTGTTGCGCCGCGGATCGACGGCCGCCAACCGCACAACGCCGGTCATGGGAGCCGGGTGGCGATGAGCGCCATCCGTCGCCCCCTCGGCTCAACTCGACCGTCGTCCGGCGGCTCCTTCGACCCAGCGAAGCACCTCGACCGGTAACGGGAAGATCAGTGTCGAGTTCTTCTCGGCGGCGACTTCGGTCATGGTGGACAGCACTCGGAGCTGCAAGGCGGCCGGGTGGGCCTCGAGGATGGCGGCTGCTTCGCCCAGCTCGGTGGCGGCTTCCCGCTCACCTTTGGCGTGGATCACCTTGGCGCGACGATCCCGCTCCGATTCGGCCTGACTGGCCATGGCCCGGCGCATGGCTTCGGGCAGCTCGACGTCTTTGACCTCCACGAGGGTCACTTTGACACCCCACGGGTCGGTCAGCTGATCGATGATCCGCTGGAGGCGCTGGTTGATGTCGTCCCGTTTGATCAGCAGGTCGTCCAGGTCGGCCTGCCCGATGATGCTGCGGAGGGTTGTTTGGGCCACCTGCCCGGTCCCGAAGATGTAGTCCTCGATGGCGATCACCGACTTGACCGGGTCGACCACGTTGAAGTACGCCACCGCATTCACCCGGACCGTAACGTTGTCTCTGGTGATGATGTCCTGGGGTGGGATGTCCATGGTGGTGGTCCGGAGCGTTACCCGCACCATGCGATCGATGATCGGGATGATGAAGAACAGCCCTGGACCCTTGGTGCCGATCACTCTTCCCAGTCGAAAGATCACCCCCCGCTCGTACTCTTTGGCAATTCGGATGGCGGCAATCAGCAGGGCCACTGCGACCCCGACCGCTAACGAGATGCCGATCAATGTTCCGCTCATGGGTTGTCCTCCTCGGTCTCGACAATCAGCTGGAGCCCTTCGTTGGCGACCACAGTGACCGGCTGGCCGTCGATGAGATCCCCGGTCCGGGATCGGACCTGCCACCAGGCCCCTTCCACGAATGCCTGGCCGGTCGGGCCGTGGGCGTTGGCGATTACCGTCTTCCGACCCACCAACGCCTCCGCCCCCGAGGCGGGGGGTGCCCGGCGGGCTCGCCAGGTCAACCGTCCTGCGAATATCACCGCGACACCCATCACCAGACCGACCGGCCACAGCACGATGGGGCGGATCCCGAACGGGCCTTCGAAAAGGAGCAATCCGCCCGCGATCAGAGCGATGGTGCCTCCTGCGGCCAGCACGCCGATCCCGGGTACGAATAGCTCGCCGACGAAGAGCCCGGCTGCCAGGATCAGGAGTGCTGCACCGGCTACGGTGACCGGCAGCACTGAGAGGGCGAAGAAACCGAGAATCAACAGGATCACCCCGACGATCCCGCCCAGTCCGAGACCGGGGTTGGCGACCTCGTAGATGACGGCCAGCGTGCCCAGGGAGATGAACAGGAACGCCAGATTGGGATCGGCGATAATCAACAGCAGGCTGCGGAAGAAACCCGGGTCGTAGGTCTCGACGCCCCCGCTCTCAGTGTCCAGAACGAGGCTGCTGCCGTCGGCCATGATCACCGTCTGTCCGTCGATCTCCTCCAACAACGCGTTGAGGTCGCGGACCACCAGATCGACGACGCCCAACTCGACGGCCTGGTCGGCGGTGATCGACCGCCCGTCGCGCACCGCCTCGACGGCGAACTGGACGTCCCGGTCGTGGAAGGCCGCCACCGATTCGGCAAACGCGGCTGCGTCGTTGATGATCTTGTCGGTGATCTCACCGCCACCGAGATCGACAGGGGTGGCGGCTCCGATCGTGGTGCCGGGGGCCATGGCCGCGACGTGGGCGGCCATTGTGATGAAGGTCCCGGCCGAGGCGGCTCTCCCTCCGGACGGGGCTACGTACACGACCACCGGCACCCGGGCGCCGAAGAAAGCCTGGACGATGTCGCGCATCGATGCGTCGAGTCCACCCGGGGTGTCCAGCTCCACCACGAAGACTTGGTATCCCTCCTCCTCGGCCGTGCGAATCCCGTCGGTCAGGTAATCAGCGGTAACCGGGGTGATGGGGCCGTCGACGGTGGCAACCAGCGCAGTGGTGACGTCTTGGGCCGCGGCCGCCAGGCCGATCGGCGCGAGCAGCACAACCATGAACACGGCGATGACCGTCCGGCGGAAAGCATCCCGCTTGAGGAGGCCGGCCCCTGGATACCATTTCGTTGATCGCAGATAGCGCATGCGGTGACCCCGCAGTGCCGCTCCTACTTCCAACAGTAGACCCCCCCGGTGGCGCGTGCTTGGGGTACGGCCTTCGCTCAGGCCGGCGCCGTGCAAGCACAGGCCGAACACAACCGGATCGTGATCGATGCAGGATGGACGAAGGTCGGGATGTCGATCTCTGAGCCCGGACCGACTCGCCGAGTAACCCGGCTCCTGCCATAGCTGGTATTACATTGGCGCACGTGGAGGGCACGTCACCAATTTCATCTTTGCGCGCCGTGGCACCGTGACGGTTTCTATCCATGTGGCGCCGCATCCGGACTCGTTGATTGCTTCGCTGTGCGATCTGCTGGCCGATCCGCTCGACGATCCGTTTGCGTCTGAGCTGATCTCGGTGCCGACCCGGGGGATCGAACGGTGGATCACCCAGCGGATCGCCACCGAACTGGCGGCCCGGGGGGTCGGGGACGGGATCTCCGCCAACATCGAGTTTCCTTCTCCTTCCCGGCTGACCCGGGAAGTGCTGCTGGCCGATCCGCAGCTGGCGGCTTCGGTCACCGGCTGGCAAGGTCCCGCCTTCACCGGGCACGTGCTCGACGCCATCGACCACCACCTCGATGAGCCGTGGATGCGGCTGATCCAGCGGTACAACGAAACGCCCGACGGCAGCCCCAGCTCCAACCGGTTGTCGGCCGCCACCAAGATCGCCCGGCTGTACACGACCTACGCCCACCGCCGGCCGGGCATGATCCGGGCCTGGCGGGCCGGTGAGGACACCGGGCCGGACGGTGCGGCGATTCCCGACGGGGACCGCTGGCAACCGCTCCTGTGGCGGCTGGTGGCCGAACGCATCGGGGTGCCGGCCCCGGCCGAACTGCTTCCCGAAGGTCTCGAACCCGTCCGCAAGCGGCGAGATCGACCTCGACCTGCCCGACCGGCTCTCGGTCTACGGGCTCACCTCCACCGACCCGTTCGAGCTGGCCGTCCTGGCCGCCCTCGGGGAGCAGCGCGACGTGCACCTCTACGTCCTCCACCCGTCCCCGGCGTTGTGGACCCAGACCGCAGTCGAAGCCACCACCGGCCACCATGTTCCCCGCGACGAAGACCCGACCTCCACCCTGGCCCGCCATCCGCTGCTGACCTCGTGGGCCCGGGACAGCCGGGAACTGCAACAGGTCCTCGCCTCCCACCACCTGACCGCCACCCCGATCGAGGCGCCCGCCACCGAACCCGGCACCGTGCTCGCCCGGCTCCAGCACGACATCCGCCACAACCTGCCGATCTCGTTCGATCAGGACCTGGCCGACCGGATCACCGCCGGGCAAGACCGCTCCCTGCAGATCCACATCGGCCACGGCGCCCGCCGCCAGGCCGAAATAGCCCGCGACGCCATCCTCCACGCCCTGGCCGACGACCCGACCCTCGAACCCCGCGACGTGGTGATCATGACGCCCGACCTGGCCACCTTCGCCCCGCTGCTCGAATCGGCCTTTCCCGGGGCGGAAGCCCGTTCCAACCAGGGTCTGCCGGATCTCCGGCTGCGGATCGCCGACCGCTCGCCGGCGGCCATCAACCCGCTGGTCCGGTTCGCCGCGACGGTGCTGGGGCTGGCCGACGGCCGGCTGGAGGCGAGCGCCGTGCGGGAACTGGTCACCCGGCCGGTCGTCCAGCAAAGGTTCGGGTTCGATGCCAGCACCGCCGGATCCATCGTCGGCGTGATCGACGACGCCAACATCAGCTGGGGGATCGGCCCGGACGACCGGGAAGCGTGGGGGGCCGGCCGCAACGACCAGCGCACCTGGAACCGGGGCCTCGACCGGGCCCTGGCCGGCGTCTTCTACAGCGACAGTCCGGTGCGGGTGGTGGCCGGCACCGCCCCGCTCGACGGGATCGAAGGCTCGGAAGCCAACCCGGTCGGCCTCCTCGCCGCCATCCTCGACCGTCTGACCGCCCTTCGTACGGTGGTTGCCACGCCGATGCCCATGTCCGAATGGGGCCCGGCCATCGCCGCCGGTGTCCGGATGCTGGCCGCCCCCGCCTGGGGCGACGAATGGCAACTCTCCCAGCTCGAACGGCTGCTCGCCGAGACCTTCCCCGAGGCTGCCCCCGACACCCCCGATCCGCTCATCTCCCTGGCCGAGGTCCGCCGGGCGATCGCCGGGTGGGCCGACACCCGCCCCAGCCCGCTGCATTTCCGCACCGGCGACGTCACCGTGGCCACCCTGGTCCCCATGCGGTCGGTGCCGTACCGGGTGGTGTGCCTGGTCGGCATGGACGACGACCGGTTCCCCCGCAGCAGCCGGGCCGACGGCGACGACCTGCTGCTCAACGATGAGATCGTGGGCGACTTCGACCGCAGCTCCCAGGACCGCCAGCTGCTGCTCGATGCGGTCATGGCGGCCGGCGATCACCTGATCATCACCTACTCGGGCCGGGATGAGCTGACCAACGCCCCGCTCCCGCCGGCGGTCCCGATCGCCGAACTGACGGACACCCTCGAGGAGCTGGCCGGGCCGGAGGCGATCAAACGGCTGGTCACCACCCATCCGCTGCAATCGTTCAGCGAGGCCAACTTCCGGCCCGGCGCACTGGGCGTGGCCGCCGCGTTCGGCTTCGATCCGATCCGAGCTGGCCGGGGCCCGGGCCGTCCAGGCCCG
>CAVRPP010000002.1:0-189892 GCA_963723165.1 uncultured Actinomycetota bacterium | reverse complement strand
GCCGCCTCCGCGGCTTGCTCCGCAAGCCGTTCGCGGTTGGCCGTGCCAACCGCATCCTGCCGGAAGGCGCTGCCATCCGGCAGGCAGCTCCGCTTCAGGTTGGACGAAACCACCGCCTGCAGCGCTTCGTCGCCTGTGGCCAAGCCCTGTCACGGCAGATTCCTCCGCCGCTCCGAGCCCCCTTCCGGATTTGAACCGGAGACCTCCGCCTTACCATGGCGGCGCTCTGCCAGCTGAGCTAAGGGGGCCTGAACCTTCGGTTCAGGTTGGAGAATCGCAAGCGATTCTCCGCCTTTTACAACCTACTTGAGCCTGGCTCAAGGCGGCGCTGGGCGCCGCGGTGCCGGGAGAAGGATTTGAACCTCCGAAGGCATTGCCGGCAGATTTACAGTCTGCTCCCTTTGGCCGCTCGGGCATCCCGGCATGCCCGAAGCACGCTTCAGGCGGCAGGTAGATTAGCGCCGTCGGCGCACTCCCCAAATGCGGATCGGTCACCCGTCCCCCACCGTCCGTGCCTATCGCAGATATCAGGGTACTCCCTGATGGTGGCGGAACGCCCCCGGTGACACCATGACAGCACTGAGACCCCAAGACCGGAGGACCGTCGTGAAAGATCTCGCTACCAGCCTTCGAGCATGGGTCGCGGCGGGACTGATAAGTGAAGATCAGGCCCGGGCGATCCGCACCCACGAGGCTTCGCCTGCCGATGAACGGCGGGTGCCGCTGATCGCCGAGGTGCTCGGCTATCTCGGCGGCTCTTTGGCGCTGATCGCGGCTTTCATCCTGGCCGGCGAGTTCTGGCCAGATCTCGAGGCGTGGGCCCGGTTGCTGCTGGTTGGCGCAGGCACCCTCGCGTTTCTGGCAGCAGGTTGGTTCATCAAGGACAACGAAAACGAGGCCATTCACCGGTTGTCGAGCTTCTCGTGGGCGCTGGGCACGGTGGGTGTTGCCTTCTTCTTCGGTCTGCTGGTCAACGACGTCTTCGATGCCAAAGAGGAAACGACTGCGCTGGTGGCCTCGGCGGCCGGCCTGGCGATCGGATACTCCCTGTACCGCCTGTCCCCTCGCAGCCTCCAGCAGATCCTCCTGGGCGGGGCCTCGGTGGCCGTTCCGCTCTCGTTGCTAGCTCACATCGATCAACCACCTGATGAGTTCTACGGTCTGGCCATCTGGGGAGTCGGGATTGCCTGGTTGTTCCTCGCCTGGGGCGGGCATATGCGGCCACAGTTCACGGGCTATGCGCTGGGGTCGTTGGCGGCTTTGTTCGGACCGCAGGTGATGCGCTTCAGCGACAACGCCTGGCCGATGCTGCTGGGCCTGGTAACGGCCGGCGCCTTGTTGGCCTTCAGCGTGGGGTTGCGCAACACCATTCTTTTGGGCTTCGGTGCGGCCGGCATCTTCATCTTCGTGCCTCAGATCATCTTCGAATACTTCGGGGACACCATCGGGGTTCCCCTGGCCCTCTTCCTGACCGGTGTGGTGCTGCTGGGTGCGGCGCTGCTGGTCGCTCGCTTGCGCACAGAAGTTGTTTCGGAACCTGATTCGGAGGAGCAGTCATGAACCCGCAGCGACGCGCCGTTGTCTCGATCGTGGCGGCAGTTTCGGTGCTTACCCTGGTGACCGCGGTCATCTTCGTGTTTGGCGTGATCCCCCTCCCGGACTTCCCGTCCCTGGCGGACCAACCCGACCCGTCGATTCCCGGCACCGTTGCGTATGTGGAATTCGGAGACACTCAGTGTTTGACGACTGTGCCCGCTTCCGGGGGCGACACCCGGGAGGTCTGGTGCAGCATGAACTACGTTGAGTACCCCTCCTGGACTGCCGACGGCCTGCTCGTAGTCCTCGACGACAACGCAGAACCCACCTACCTCCTGATCGACCCGAACACGGGAACCGAAGTTGAGCGCATTCCTCAGGGCAATCAAACCGGCGAGGAACCGGGCCCTCTTCCATATCCGTCGAATGTGAGGCAGGAGCGGGCCGACGGTGCCATGGTCTTCACCGAAGGCTTCCGCGGCGGGGAGTCGTCGGTCATCGTGCGATTGGACGGGACAGATCAGACCATCCTGACCGTTGAAGACGCCCCCTCCGACTACAGCTTCATCGACACGCAATGGTCACCGGACGGTGAATGGGTCCTGGTCTCCGACAGTGAGGGACGCCTCATCATCGTCGGAGCCGACGGCAACCCCGGCGCCCGGATTCTGATGGACGGCCTCGAAAGGTACGGAGCCCAGGCCGCCTGGTTCATCCCCGGCAACGACACCTACACCGTCGAAGTCCCCGGCAGGTAGCAAAAGAGAACACAGGCAGCGTTCTCTTAGCCTCTCCCGCCGGCGGGAGAGGGCGCGTCGCTGCCCGAGGCAGCGACGCGGAGAGGGTGGAAAGCGAGAGCTGGCACCCAACAGGGAGAGGCGTGTCTGAGATAGTCCCCCTGGAAGGCGGAAAGTACCGCAGCGGCGCAGCCGCTGGGGTAGGGGGTTGAACAGAATCGATGCCCGTAGAGGCCCTTACTCCCCTTCGCCTTGACCCGCCAGCGCCTCGCCCTGTTTCCTGATCCGGAACCCGGGCACAAGCAGCGTGGCCGCCAGGATCAGATCGAATGCGGCCGGCCATCCTCTCCACGTGTAATCCACGATGGCGACGACCACGATGAGGGCGCCACCGATCAATAGCCATCGGGCCGCCCGTAGGAGAATTGCAGCCTGACGATCGGGCGGAAGCGGCTCGAACGATCCCGCCACTCGCACCCGCTCGAGACTTTTGGACACACTGCGGGCCATCCAGGCGACTATCCCGCTGACGTACACGAGGCTGATTCCCACCCATCCGGGGGTGACCAGCAGCGTCGCAGCGATGCTGACCACGACCAGGACCATCATGATCGGATAGGACTTCTTGAGGTACTCGAGAGCCCATTGCGGTCCGCGTGTGGCGGCCCGGACGCTTACCAACCCGCCCCAGAGGCCTCCCAGAACACCGGCGAAGGCAGCGATCACCGCCCCGGTTTCAATGGAGAGCTCAAAGACCGCCACTAGACCTTGTACTGCATCTCTTCGAGGCGCCGCACCCGGTCTTCGATGGGCGGGTGGGTCGAGAACATGCGGCCGAGGCCGCCGCCCCCGCGCTTGCCGAACGCTTTGAGCGGGTCGGCGATGAACAACTGACTGACGGCCGGATTGACGTTCATCGGAATACGGGAGGTACCGATCTCCAATTTGCGTAGAGCACTGGCCAGGTTGAGCGGCTGTCCGGTGATCGCCACCCCGGAGGCGTCGGCCTGGTACTCGCGGGCCCGGGAGATCGCCATCCGGATCAGCATCGCCGCGAGCGGGGCGAGGATGAGGCTGAGGATCGCGACTATCCCGCTGATGGCATCGTTACCCCGTCGCCGGCCCCCGCCCCAGAAAGCCATCCGGGCAAAGATCGACAAAGCAGCTGCCAGCATGGCGGCGATGGACGAGATGAGGATGTCCCGGTTGCGCACGTGGGCCAGTTCGTGGGCCAGCACGCCTTCCAGTTCCTCGTAGGTCATCAGTTGCATGATCCCGGAGGTAACGGCCACGGCCGCGTTCTTGGGGTTGCGGCCGGTGGCGAAGGCGTTCGGTTGCGGCGAGTCGATCAGGTAGATCTTCGGCATCGGCATGTTGGTCTGCGTGGCCAGGTTCCTCACAATGGCGTACACCTGTGGCAGTTCGTGCTCTTCAACCGGCTTCGCCTTGCTGACCGCGAGAGCCATCTTGGCCGAGAAGAAGTAGACGAAGAAGTTAAAGACTCCGGCGATACCGAGTCCGATCCAGGGCGAGTAGCCAAAAGCCTGAGCAACGAGCACCACCAGGACGCTCATGAAGGCCAACAATCCGACGGTTTTCAGGTTATTCATCGTGCTCAAGATGGTAATGAGATGGCGGGATTGTGCGATGACATATCGGCCCCAAACGCATGCGCCTTTGTGAATGGGTGGTCGCGAAAACGCACTCAGCGGGCAGCCCCTGATTGGACTAGGGTAAAAAAAGTGGGCCTGGGAGGGCCCCCGTAACCGGGGAAGAGATACGAGGAGGGCATCTCGTGAAACGTTTCGTTGTACTCGTTGTCGCGCTCTTGACCATGTTGGCACTGGCAGTGCCGACGGGAGCGCAAGAGGCAGCACCGGATCGATTCGATCGGCAGCTGCCGGATTCAATCGAGAGTCTGAAACTGGACTCGCCGATCACCAATGCCAGCATCGGGGGCTTCGGAGCTCTTGATACCAGGCTGGTCGGTTCCAGCGGCCGTCAACAAGTGGTCGTCCAGCTGGAGGAAACTCCTGTTGCGGTGCTGGCTGCCGACGGAAAGAGCCCGAATGCCCAGAAGGCCCAGCTCAAGAAGATAGAAAAACAGCAGAAAGCTTTCAAGGGCAAGGCGATAGGCCTAGGAGCCACAGAACTCGGTTCGGTTCAGAAAGCCCTGAACGCGGTCATGATCGAGGTCGACGCATCCGCGTTGTCTGAAGTCGCTGCCCAATCAGGCGTCATCTCTGTGCGGCCGGTGGTCGACTACGAAATGGATCTTTCCGAGACCGTTCCCTACATCGGAGCGACCCAAGTTCAGGACGCCGGTTTTACGGGTGAGGGTGTCAAGGTGGCGGTTCTCGACAGCGGGGTCGACTACACCCACGCAAGTTTGGGAGGCCCCGGAACTGTGCACGCTTGGGAGAAGGCGTACGGCCAGGTCCCCCAGAGCGGCAAGAACACGCACATCACCGATCGATACCTGAGCAAGTTGCTCTATCCGACTGATGTAGTGGTTGGCGGCTACGACTTTGTCGGCGAGTTCTGGGTCGGAGGGGAAGGAAGCCCGGCGCTGAAGCCGGATCTGGACCCGATCGATATCGAGGGACACGGCACGCATGTCGCCGACATCATCCATGCAGTAGCACCGGGTGCTGACATCTATGCAGTGAAGGTTTGCGCATCGTTCTCAACGGCATGCAGCGGTGTAGCACTGCTCCAGGGCATGGACTTCGCCGTTGACCCCGACGGCGACGGTGACACATCCGATCACATGGATGTCGTCAATATGTCGCTTGGCTCGCTTTACGGACAACCTTTTGACGATGACCTCTCATATGCGGTTGAGCTTGCTTCTGCGGTCGGTGTCCTTTCGGTCACCGCCGCAGGCAATGCGGCCGACAAACCGTACATCGTTGACTCACCGAGTGGGGCCTACTCGGCGTTTTCAGTCGCTCAGACGGCAGTTCCGTCCGCGGTTCAACCGCTCATGGAAGTCACTGCCCCCGGTCCTATTGAGGGGACCTACCCGGCCGTCTTCCAGGATTGGTCGGTGCCGCTGGACGACTACGGCGTTGCCCAAGGACTCATCCAGTACGCTGACGGAGCAGGTGGCAACCTCGATGGTTGTGCCCCATTCGCGCCAGAATCGCTGACCGACATGATTGTTCTGGTTGATCGGGGAGGCTGCAACTTCACCCTCAAGATCAGCAATATCAGCCAGGGTGGCGGCGAAGCCGGAATCATCGGGCTGATTGCCCCCGGAGACCCGTTCAACGGCGGCGACGGCGGCGATCGTCCGATCGATATTCCCGGATTCATGATCAGCCAGGCGAACTCGAATCGGTTGAAGAGCGGCCTGCCCGACACGTATGTTGTGTTCGATCCGGCAGATGGAATTCCGCTGGTCGGTCACATGGTCGGTTCGTCGGCTCGTGGCCCGGTGAGTGGCTACAACACGATCAAGCCGGATATCGGAGCGCCGGGCGCCTCGGTCTCGGCGATTGCCGGTACCGGAACCGACACAGGACCGTTCGGTGGAACCTCCGGCGCCACACCGATGGTGGCCGGCTCGTCGGCGCTGTTGTTCGATGCATACCCGGATCGGAGTCCGGCCGAGATCAAGTCGGTGCTCATGAACACTGCCGAAACGCACATCATGAATGTGCCGGTGTTCTTCGGCGGTGATCTTGCTCCGATCACCCGGATCGGTGGCGGCGAGGTGCGCGTGAAACGTGCCCTCGACGCACCGGCGGCGGCATGGGACTCGGAGGATCTCACCGGATCGCTCTCGTTCAGGTTCCACGACGTGGCGGATTCCTCGGTCACGCTGACGCGTGAAGTCACCGTCCAGAACTACGAGGGAACCGGCATCACCTACAACATCACTCCGACGTTCCGATTCGCCGACGACATGGCGAATGGAGCAGTTTCGGTCTCGGCTCCTCTCACGGTGAGCGTGCCACCGAACGACACGGCAACGTTTGAGGTGACGATGACGATCGATGGTCCGACCTTGCGCGACTGGTCGCTGAACTCCGGTTCGCTGGGCGCCAGCGGCGACGCGTTGACGCTGGTCGAGTACGACGGATACCTGCTCCTCGATGATCCATCAACCGAGAGCCTCGACGACCTCCACCTGGCGTGGCAGGTCTTGCCCCGCAAGGCAGCCAGGGTGGTACCGGATACGACGGAGCTGATAACCGGCTCGTTCACGCAGGTAATCGGGCTCGACAACACCGGTGTAGGGACGGCGCAGAACGACGCCTATGCACTGCTGGCGATCTCGGGGAACGAACCGGAGGGTGCAGAGGGTCAAGGCGAACCGACCCCGGATATCCGGGCGGTGGGTATCAACACCTTCATCGTGTCCGACAACCCGACAACGGAGGAGGTGAATGAGAACTTCTGCACCGATTCGGATGCGCCGGTCTCTTTCCTCTGGGCCTTCGCAGTCAATACGTGGGAGCGCCAGTCGCACCTGGTGCCGGTGAGCTTCATCATCGACCTGGACATCGACCAGGACGGCGAGGTCGATGCGACCGTTCTTAATAGGGATGCGTCGGCTGCGCCGCCAGGCTTCAACCAGATCGGTGACGGCCGCCAGCTCGCGTGGGCGCTGGACTACAACGCAGGCACAGCCTCGGCGTTCTTCTTCGCGGAGCACTCCACGAATACCGGCAACACGGTGCTGCTGATCTGCGGAGAACAGATCGGCTTGACGGGAACGGACATACTGGCCACCAACGTCGACATGTCGGTGTTCGCACAGGACTTCTACTTCGGTGGTCCGGGCGATCTGATTGACGACCTCACCGTGACACCGCTCGGTGAGCAGTTCTTAGGAATCCCGAACGACGTGCCCGGCAACATGTACGACTCAGCCGGGTTGTCGGTGATCGACTACGGGCCCTGGCCCGGGAACAGCCCCGAGCTCGGCCTGATGTTGGTCACCAACGGCGACCGCGGCGCAGGCGCTCGCGGTGGAGCGACACAAGACACAGAAGCATTGCTGTTCACGCTCCCATAGCGAGAGACAGCACCAACAGAACGAGCGGGACCCTCCGGGGTCCCGCTCCCGCGTCACCTGAAATCGCTACCTGGACGGTGGCTGACCGGGGAGGCCGGCACCTTCGCACAGGAACCAGTAGCCCTTGGTGTTGGCCCGGTAGTCGTACTCAGCGCCGCCTGCCTGGAGAACTACCCAGTAACCGTCGACCAACGCCTGCGTGTACATCACGCCCGGCTCAGGGCAGCCGAGCGAACCGTCATTCCAGATCACAAACTCATCCCGAACGACCGTCACGTCGGAGTCGGCAACTCCGGCCCGGGCGACGGCGTCGGCGATGATCTGAGCCAGCAGATCGGCGGGAGTCTCACCGGTGACCGGCGGGGTGGTGTCGTCCGGTACCCGCTCGGGCTCCTTGGTCGCGCGAGTGGTCGTCGTGGAGCCTTCGGAGGGTTCGGCCAGATCCGACGATTTGCTTTGATCGTCAGACTCGGCGCCTTCGACCGAGGTGGTTGAGGTTTCGCGGGTGGTCAGGTCTGTCGCCTGATCCGCCGTTGTGCTCGTGGCCGCGGTCCCATCTTCGGTGATTCCGGCCTCATCAGCGACATCTCCAGCACACGCAGAACCCATCAGGGCAAACACCGCCATCACGATCAACAGTCGGGTTTTCATCGCAATCCCCTCATCGCAGGCCCCAGCCCAAACTCCATTCTTGTCTCATTCCTGAGACGTGTCACGGCCGGTGATCAGTTCCCTACTTTCTGACCACCAACACCCGGAAGTCGCCCAGGCCGCGAGGATGGAGCAATGTTTCGGCCTCGGTCTTGGTGGACCGCACCTTCAAACGCTCCATCGGATCGCCGTCACGCGCAAGGTCCAGCTCCTGGTGACGGAGCTTGCTGAGGCGGGCCCGCAGCCCGAACTGGTTTAGGAACTCGTCCTGGCGGTGGTACTCGATGCTGGCTCCCAGTTGCACGGCCCGATCGATCAGGGCGGTGAAGTTGACGTCAACCGTGATATCGGTCTCGCCCGGCTCGTCGAGGGGGTGGGGGCCGAGGTGGTGGGCACGGTAGGTGCGGAGAGTTCCCTCCACCCGGCGTTTCTCCAAGTTCTCGGCGGTGTCGCCGTAATCGACCAGTAGGACCGTTCCCGAGTCGAGAGGGGTCAGAATTGATTGCAGCCACTCCCCTGCTGCCAGTTGCACCTCGACCAGGCCTCGTTCGGGGGCAGGGAGGCCGAATTGCCCGGCCCATTCGGAGACCTCAGGGCGCGCCTCGATCGGGACGAGCACCAGGTCATCGTCTTGGACTCCTACCCAGCGTTCGGTCCAGCCCTGGCCGGTACGGACGGCTAGGGCAACCGGGAGATTGTCGAGCAGTTCGTTGGCCACCACGACGCCGGAGAAACGGTCGGGTAGGTGGTCGAGGGAGGCGACGATGTGGTCGCGATCGATCAGGTCTCCCAGGGCTCCACGGGCGGCCGGGGAGGCCTCAACTGCCCAGGGATCAACGGAGGTTTCGAGCGTGGCGAGGAGGGGTTTGAGGAGGGAGCCGGAACCGGCACCGACTTCGATGAGGGTTGCGGCTCTTTCCACCCTCTCCCCAACCCTCTCCCGCCGGCGGGAGAGGGAGCCCTGCGCACCGCCTTCGGGGTCGGCTTCCCCCTCCCGTTGGCGGGAGGGGGTGAGGGGGAGGGTGGAGAGTTCCTGGTCTACGAACTTGGCGAGGGTTTCGCCGAAGAGGGGGCTTACTTCTGGGCTGGTGAGGAAATCGCCGCCTTTGACGGACCGCAAGGACTTGGAAGTGAAGAACCCGCCCTTGGGGTCGTACAGGGCGGCCGCCATGAAATCATCGAACGGCAACGGACCGCCGGCCCGGATCTGCTCGATCAGTCGCTCTTTCAGAGAGGCCATCCGTCCTCAGTCCTCAGCTGACGACTCATTCTGGCAACTGGTTACAGGGAGCCTGGTTCCTGGGAACTCCTCAGGAACACCGCCCCGAGCGGGGGCAACGTCAGATTCACCGAGAACGGCCGGCCGTGGGCGCCGGTTTCGTGAGCTTCGACTCCTCCGAGATTGCCCAACCCGCTGCCTCCGTAGTCGGCGGCGTCGGTGTTGAGGATCTCTTCCCAGTGGCCTTCGCGCGGCACGCCCATCCGGTAGTTGTACCGGGCGACCGGGGTGAAGTTGAAGATGGCCAGGATCAGGTCATTGGTCGACCCGCCCCGGCGCAACCATGAGAGGGTGCTCGCCTGCCAATCGTTCGCCTCCACCCATTCGAAGCCGCGGTCATCGGTGTCCCACTCGTAGAGAGCAGGCTCCTCCCGGTACACACGGCCGAGATCACCGACAAGATTGAGGATGCCACGGTGCGGCTCCCATTCCAGCAGGTCCCACGCCAGTGACCCATCGTGGTTCCATTCGGCCCACTGGGCGATCTCGCCGCCCATGAACAGCAGCTTCTTGCCGGGCTGGGCGAACATGTTGGCGTAGAGCAGACGGAGATTGGCGAACTTTTGCCAGTCGTCGCCGGGCATTTTGGCGGCCAGCGAACCCTTGCCGTGCACCACCTCATCGTGAGACAGCGGCAATGTGTAACTCTCGGTGAAGGCGTACAGCCCCCGAAACGTCAGGTCGTTGTGGTGGTACTGACGAAACAGCGGATCGAGCTGCATGTAGGCCAGGGTGTCGTGCATCCATCCCATATCCCACTTGAACCCGAACCCGAGCCCACCGATGTAGGTGGGACGGGACACCGAAGGCCAGGCGGTCGACTCCTCGGCGAAGGTCTGCACATCGGGGAACTGCCGGTAGACCTCCTCGTTGAAACGGCGCAGCAGGGTGATCGCTTCAATGTTCTCGTTGCCGCCGTACTCGTTGGGGATCCACTCGCCGTCTTCGCGTGAGTAGTCGAGGTACAGCATCGACGCGACCGCATCCACCCGGATCCCGTCGATGTGATACCGGTCCAACCACGAGATGGCGCTGGAGATGAGGAAGCTGCGCACCTCGTTGCGGCCGTAGTTGAAGATCCAGCTCCCCCAGTCGGGATGGAACCCCTTGCGCTCGTCCGAATGCTCGAAGAGGTGGGTGCCGTCGAAGTAGCCGAGACCGTGCTCGTCGGTGGCGAAGTGCGAAGGCACCCAGTCGACGATCACGCCGATCCCCGCCTGATGCAGCGTGTCGATGAGGAACATGAAGTCTTCGGGGGTACCGAACCGGGACGTCGGACCGAAGTAGCCGGTCGACTGGTATCCCCACGAACCACCGAACGGATACTCCATGACCGGCAGGAACTCCACATGAGTGAAGTTCATCTTCTGGAGGTGTTCGACCAGCAGAGGAGCCGTTTCCCGGTACGTGAGCGACCGGTTGCCCTCTTCGGGAACCCGCCGCCACGAGCCCAGATGCATCTCGTAGATCGACATGGGGGCGTTGTGGGCGTTGTGGACCTCTCTGACCTTCATCCAATCAGCGTCACCCCACTCGTAGGCGAGATCCCAGACACGCGAAGCTGTCTTGGGCGGCACCTCGGAGTAGGCCGCGAACGGGTCGGCTTTGTCTACCCGGTACACGTTGAACTTGGAGCCGATGTGGAACTTGTAGGTTTCCCCCTGGGTGATTCCCGGGATGAAGCCCTCCCAGATCCCCGAGGATCCTTTGGGCTTGAGCGGGTGCTCGCCCGGGTTGTAGAAGTTGAAATCTCCGATCACAGACACGTACTCGGCATTCGGCGCCCACACGGCGAAATAGGCTCCGGCGACTCCTTCTACCTCAACGAGATGGCAGCCCAGCTTCTCGTAGAGCCGGAAATGGGAGCCTTCGTTGAACAGGAACAGATCGTCCTCGGTGAGCAAGCTGAAGTAAGGCAATTCCCGGGCCGCAGCCGCTTCGGTGGGAGTTTCTGCGGCCGGTTTGCGGGTTTCCGGCTTCTTGGCCGGGGGTGCCGCGTCCTTTTTGGACGCAGGCGCTTTTGAGGGCTTGCGTTTTGGAGTCTTGTCTTCGTCGGCCGGCATGGATCAACCCGTTTCTCGCGAGTGCAGCGGAGGCTAGCGCCCCCGGGCATACCCCAGGAGTCGAACCCCTATCCGACCCAGGCCATCCATTCGTCCGGGAGTTCCTTGCCGAGGGCTCTGAGATAGCAATCGAGCTTCCCGAACTGGATCAACACCGCTTCGCGGTACGTGTGGAAATTGGCCAGCGCCGGCATGTGCCATCCGCCCCGGTCGATCGGCTTGCCCAGGTCCTCGTCGCTCAGCGCGGCAAGGGCCTCTTTGAGCTCAGCATCCAATCCGTGCAGCCAGGCGACCGCAGCCTCGCCCGAGGTGACGTCCTCCCGGCCCGAGGCTCGCGTCGAGAAGTCCTGCTTGAACGTCTTGAAGGACCCGGTGTACATCGCTTCGGTGTCGCCCAGGTCCTGCACGACTTCACCGACGGATTTGCAGCCCCCGATCTGGAAAGCAAGATCGGCAGCGCTCAGCATGCCGACGGCCTCGTCCCGGATCCCGTGAGTCATGTCCAGCAAGCCGAAGAATTGCGTCTCGATCTGGTTCATCTCCGCTCCTCCAGTGCGCCTCACAAGAAGAATACGCGGATTCTGTCCAGGGCATCGATCGGGCAACGGCCTTCACCCTCGCATAACCACATCCAGAGCACCGTTCGATCTAGCCCCCGGCCAGGGCCTTGGTGGCGTCGGAGAAGAAGGTGATCAGGGAGGGGAAGAAACCGGCGGCCACGACCACGGCTACCGACAATCCCAGGGCCAGGCTCAGCGAACCGGCAACCGAACCGGTCCTGACCTCTTCGTCGGGGGCGGTGGCCGGGACCGGGTCCATCCAGATGGTCTTGACAACCCTGGCGTAGTAGAAGAGGGCTATTACCGCGTTGACGGCGGCAACGGCCGCCAGCACCACCATCCAGGCTGAGTCCGCTCCCATGGCGGCGCTGAACATCACCAGCTTGGCGATCCATCCGGCCAGCGGGGGGATTCCGGCCAGCGAGAAGAAGAAGGCGGCGGCCAGCAGGCCGATGCCGGGCGCGTACGAACCAAGTCCTCCCCAGCCTTCGATCTCACCGGTGCCGGTCTTGCGGGCGCCGGCGATCACGACCGCAAAGGCACCCAGGTTCATGAACGCGTAGATCACGATGTAGGTGACGGTGGCGGCGAAGGCCTCCCCCAGCCCGATTTGATCCGTGGTGGCGGCCGCCGCGAACGGCACCAGCATGAACCCGGCCTGGGCCACCGACGAGTAGGCGAGCAGCCGGACGATGTTGGTTTGCCGCAAGGCCGTCAGGTTGGCCAGAGTCATCGAGAGGGCAGCCAGGATCCAGATGGCCGGGCCCCATACTCCAGCTGCGTCCGGGAACGCCGAATAGAGCACCACCAGCAAGGCCACAAACCCTGCCGCCTTCGACGATACCGACAGGTAGGCGGTCACCGGGGTCGGGGCGCCTTGATACGTATCCGGCGCCCAGAAGTGGAACGGCACGGCCGACACCTTGAAGCCGAACCCGGCGATCATGAAGAGGATCGCCATGATGAATCCAGGGTCGCCTGCCATTCCGGCTCCGGCTGCGGCAATGCCCGCGAAGGTCAGCTCACCGGTCAGGCCGTACACGAACGACATGCCGTAGAGCATCAGAGCCGAGGCCAGAACACCGAGCAGGTAGTACTTGAGGGACGCCTCGTTGGAGCGCAGGTCGCCCTTGCGCCATCCGGCCAGCATGTACATCGGCTGGGACACCAGTTCGATGGCGATGAACAGCGTGATCAGATCACGGGACGAGGCCAGCACCACCGACCCGAGGATCGACAGCAGCATCAGGAAGTAGTACTCGCCCTGGTAGTAACGATCGGACTCGATGTAGCTGACAGACATCAGCAGCACCAGGTAGCCGGCCACCACGAACAGCCCTTTGAGTACCAGGGCGAAGTCATCGACGACGAAGCTTCCGCCGAGCATGCTCCGCGTCCCGACGTCGCTGACGGCCAGGGCGATTAGCGGAAGAGCGGCGAAGCTGACCCCCAGTACTGCCACAATCGCCGTCCAGTATTTCTGGCTCCTAGGCAGGAACAGATCGAGCATCAGGACGACCACGGCCGTCACCGCCAGAGTGATCTCCGGCGCCAGCGCGAGATAGTCGATGTCCGGTGCCAAATCAGCCCCCAAACGCTTTCGTCATCATCGAAACCACGGCGTCGTTGGTGGCGCCCAGCACCAGGCGGGGGAACACCCCGATCGCCACGATGACTACCACCAACGGCACCCAGGCCGTCAGTTCATAGGCGTCGACGTCGTGGAAGGACTTGCCCTCCCATTCGGCGGACGGCTCACCGAGGTTGACCTTCTGCAGCATCCACAGCATGTAGCCGGCCGTCAGCACCGTGCCGATCGCGCCGAGCACCATGGCAGTCCTGAACAGCGTCGTGTTGAGGCCGGCCAGCGGGCTGTACGCACCGAACAGGGCCATGAATTCGCCCCAGAACCCGGCCAGGCCGGGCAAGCCGAGGGACGCCATAGCGGTGAACCCGAGGATGCCTCCCATGATCGGCATGACCTTCATGTTGCCGCCCAGGCGGGCCATGTCGCGGGTGTGGTAGCGGTGCGACATCGATCCGGCCACGAAGAACAAGAGGCCGGTGATGACACCGTGAGCGACCATCCCGATGATGGCGGCGTTGATGCCGACCGGAGTCATCGAGGCGATCCCCAGCATCACGAAACCCATGTGACCGACCGATGAGAACGCAATCAAACGTTTCATGTCGGTCTGGGCGAGACAGGCAAGGGACCCGTAGATGATGCCGATCACCGCCAGGATGGCGATGGCCGGTGCCCACTGCCTGGCCATATCGGGCAGGATCGGAATGCTAATCCTGATGAAGCCGTAGGAGCCGAGCTTCAGGAGGATGGCCGCCAGCAGCACCGAACCGACGGTCGGAGCGGCGGTATGGGCGTCGGGCAACCACGTATGGAACGGCCACATCGGCACCTTGACCGCAAAGCCCAGGAACAGCGCCCCGAACACCAGGAACCCGAAGGTTCCGGTGAAGTTGGGCGCCAGCTCGATCAGGGCCGGGATGTCGAAGGTCCTGGTCCCGAACTCGCCCGACTTGTAATAGAGCGCCAGGAAGCCCAGCAGCATGAAGGCCGACCCGAACAGGGTGAAGAGGAAGAACTTGATCGACGCATACAGGCGGGTCTCCACTTCCCGGTTGAAGCCGGGGATCTTCATGATGGCCTTGTCGCCCCAGATCCCGATCATGAAGTACATCGGGAGCAGCACGAGTTCGAAGAACACGAAGAAGAGCACCAGATCGAGCGCAACGAAGGTTCCGTTCATGCCGGTGGCCAGGACCAGCGTCAGCGCCATGAACCCTTTCGGGTTGTGCGGTTCGGGCCAGTGGTTGAACGAGTAGATCACAGCCAGGACGGTGACGAACGCGGACAGCACCAGGAGGGGTAGTGATATCCCGTCTACACCGACGTGATAGCCGGAGTTGATCGACTCGATCCACGTGAGACTCGTCCCGAACTGGAACATGTCGGCGCTTCCGAAATCGAACCGGATCGCCATGAGGGTTGCCAGCGCAAGGGTCACCACGGTGAATCCCAGCGAGAGCGCCTTGATGGCCGCTTCGTTTGTCTTGGGGGTAAAGAGCACGACGACCGCGCCTACCAGGGGCAGGAACACGATCAGGCTCAAACCCCACCCGCTATCGAACCACCCCATGCTCTCGTCCCTCCTATCTGAAAATCACGAAACCGATGACCAGCAACGCCGCGCCGATCACCGTGGCGCCCGCGTACTGCTGCACCTTGCCGGTTTGGAGGAGCCGGGTCTTGCCACCGGCACCGTCCGTGGTAAAAGCCAGGCCGTTGAGCGCCAGGTCGATACCCCGCTGGTCGAAACCGCCGTAGACCACCCCGGCCAGTGCCCTGGCCAGGAACCCGGTCCCGTTGACGATCCCGTCGAAAATGTACGAATTGGTCCAGTCGACGAATCTGGCGATCGGTCCCTTGATCGGGTTGACGATGCCGCCCATGTAGAGGTCATCCAGGTAGTACTTGTGTTCGAGCAGCGGGTACAGCACGGGGACCCGGAAGGTGTCGCGCTCGCGCTGGGTCTGCTTGTCCTTGAAGAAGAGCATATAACCGAGGCCGATGCCGAGGAGGCCGGCGGTCAGGCCCATCGCCAGCACCGGCCAGTCGAAGCTCTCGGCATGGTGCTCTTCGAACAAGTGCGCCCTCGTACCGACCCACTTGGTGAAGCCGGTGTAGATCCCGGGGATGTTGACCCATCCGCCCACCACAGCCAGACCGGCCAGGATCACCATCGGCACGGTCATCAGCCGTGGCGATTCGTGGGGCTCGCCATGACCTTTGTAGGTGCCGTAGAAGGTGAGGAACACGGTCCGGGCCATGTAGAAAGCGGTGATGAAGGCGCCGATGATGCCGATGGCCAGCACCGCCGCGTACCCCTCGTAGTTGAAGGCGGCCAGGATCTCGTCTTTGGAGAAGAACCCGGCGAAGGGGAAGATGCCGGCCAGCGCCAGGGTGCCGGCCACGAAGGTGCCGAATGTGACGGGCATCTTCTTGCGAAGGCCGCCCATGTTGCTCATGTTGTTGGAGTGCACACCGTGGATCACCGACCCTGCCCCGAGGAACAACAACCCCTTGAAGAATGCATGGGTCCACAGATGGAAGAGTCCGGCCGTGTATGCCCCGGCCCCCATGGCGGCCACCATGTAGCCCAGCTGGCTCACCGTTGAGTAGGCAAGCACCTTCTTGATGTCGTCCTGTACCAGGGCCAACAGCCCGGCAATGATCAGCGTGATCGTCCCGATAACCAGCACCAGGACACGGGCATCGGCGGCCATCTCCGCGTACAGAGGGAACATCCGGCCCAGCAGGTAGACGCCGGCCGTGACCATGGTGGCGGCGTGCATCAGCGCTGAGACCGGAGTCGGGCCCGCCATCGCGTCTGGCAACCACACGTGGAAGGGGAACTGGGCGCTCTTGCCCATCGCCCCGATGAACAGCAAGACCGCCCCGGCGATGGCGACGGTCTTCATCGATTCGGAGTCCCCGACCACTGCGTCGAGGATGTCGGAGATCTTGAACGATCCGACCGGGATCGCCAGCACGAAAGCGCCGATGATCAGCCCGATGTCGGCGACCTTGTTGACGTAGAAGGCCTTCATGCCGGCCGAGGAGTTCTCTTTCTGTTCCCAGTAGTGGCCGATCAACAGGTAGGAGGAAAGCCCGACCCCTTCCCAGCCGACGATCAACTGGATCAAGTTGGGGGCGGAAACGAGCAGCAGCATCGACCCGGCAAAGAGGCTGAAAGCGGCGAAGAACCAGGTGACCCGGACATCGCCTTCCATATATCCGAGGGCATAGGTGAAGATCAGGACGGACATGACCCCGACCACCAGGTACATCATCGAGGAGAGGCCGTCGACCACCCACCCCCATTCGACGGCGAAGCTGCCGAACCGGGCCACCTCGATCGAGTGCTCGAACACCACACCCTGGGTGGCGTTGATGATGAACAGGGCGGCCGCGTAGATCGCCACGAACGCCATGGCTCCCACCGCGATTTCGCCACCCTGACGCGGGAGTCGCTTGCCGAAGAACACGATCGCCAGGAACGCCACGAACGGCGCAATCACCAGCAGCCAGGCCCACTCGGCCAGGAGCCCGCCATCGCCGTACGAGACGGGCTCCTCGGCGGCCAGGATGGCGAAGTTGGTGAGAGGGTTCATGCGGCTACCACTTCATCAGGTCGAGTTCGTCGACATTTGCAGAGGTCCGGTTGCGGAAAATCATCAGGATGATGGCCAGGCCGACGCCCACTTCGGCGGCCGCCACCGTGATCACGAAGATGGCGAAGATCTGCCCGCCAACGTCGACGTTCTGCAGGAAGGCCTCGAAAGCAACCAGGTTGATGTTGACCGCGTTGAGCATCAGCTCGATGGATAGCAACACCATCACCGCGTTGCGGCGGACCAGGAGACCGTAGATGCCGAGCGAGAACAGAAGAGCGGCGAGGACGAGGAACTGGTTTAGGTACATCAGCTCACTCCCTTGGGCAGCTGGCCGTCGCGCGGCCCGGGCCCTGTACCTCGAGCCTCCGCAGCTTCTTCTTCCGCGGGAGAAGCGTCTTTGCGGGCCAGGGTGATACCGCCGATCAGGGCGGCCAGCAGCACGAACGACACGACCTCGAAGGGAATCACGAAGCGTTGCAGCAACTGTTCGCCGATTACTTCCGTCGAGGTTCCGCCGCCGAGATTGGCGATTTGTTGGTCACCGAACGCCGTCATCGCCGATCCGGCGGTCACGATGAACATGAGGAAGGCGGCCATGGCCGCCGGCGCACGCCGGCCGTCGACTTCGACATTCGGGCCGGTAGGAGCGCGGGTGATCATGATCCCGAACAGGAACAGCACGATCACCGCGCCGATGTAGACGAGTACCAGCACCCAGGCAACAAACTCGGCCGAGAGCAGAAGGAAGAGGCCGGCCGTGCCACCGAGGGCGAGCACCAGAAACAGGGCAGAATGCACAACGTTGGTGCTCGTCACCACCCGCACGGCAGACACGGCAATCACCAACGCCAGAACCAGGTACACCCAGTTCGTCGGTTCGGCAATCCAGTCCGCGAAACTCATGTCTCCAACTCCGGCGGCTCCGGCACCGTTTGCAGCCAGTCCTGCAATCGGTCCATGTCGTGCAACATCTCGCCCATCTTGTACTCGGAGTACTCGTACTCGGGAGTCCAGAACAGCGCATCGAACGGGCACACCTCAACACAGATGCCGCAATACATGCAGAGCGCGTAGTCGATATCGAAACGGTCCAGTTCGGCGCGGACTTTGACCCGGCCCCCGGGCTTGTCCGGTGCCTTCTCTTCCTTGTGGCCCTCGATGTAGATGCACCAGTCCGGGCAGTTGCGGGCACACAACATGCACACTGTGCAGGCTTCCTGGTCGAGAGCGATCACGCCGCGGGCCCGCGGCACCGGCGTCTCCTTGACTTTCGGATAGTTGATGGTGACCGGCTTCTTGAAGAGGGTCTTCAAGGTCACCCACATGCCTCTGGCCAGCCCGGGGATGCGAAGTTCCATCAGAACACCACCTTGAACACGGCGGTCACCAGGATGTTGGCCAGGGCCAGCGGGATAAGCCACTTCCAGGCCAGCGTCTGCAACTGGTCCTCACGAAAGCGCGGGAACGTCCAGCGCAACCAGATGATGACGAAGCCGATGGCGAGGATCTTCCCGGAGAAGAAGATGGGTCCAGTCCAGGAAGCGGATACGCCCCAGAAGGCGTAACCACCCAGGAACAGGGTGGAGGCAATGGCGGCCACGGCGAACATGCTGGCGTACTCGGCCAGGTAGAAGAACAGGAACCGGAAACCCGAGTACTCGGTCAGATAGCCGGAAATCAACTCGGACTCGGCCAGCGGCATATCGAACGGTGTCCTGCTCAGCTCGGCCAGACCGGCGATAAGGAAGATGAAGAATCCAACGAACTGGGTGAATATGAACGGCCACCCCTGGGAGATCTGTGCTTCGACGATCCCCTGCATTGACATGGTCCCGGCCTGGATCACCACTCCTACGACCGCCAGGACCAGTGGCAGTTCGTATGCGATCAGCTGGCCGGCGGCCCGCAAGCCACCCATCAGCGAGTACTTGTTGCCAGAGGACCAGCCGGCCATCAACACCCCGATGGTCCCGACCGAGGAGATGGCCAGCGCATAGAAGATGCCCAGGTCGAGGTCGCGGACGATGAAGCCCCGCCCCGGACCGAAAGGCAGAATCACGAAGAGGGTGGCCGTTGAGATCATCACCAGCACCGGAGCGATCTTGAAGACCGGCCGGTCGGCGTTGTCCGGGATGATGTCTTCCTTCTGGATGAACTTCACGCCGTCGGCCAGCAACTGCGCCCAACCCCACCGGCCGCCTGCGAAATACGGGCCGATCCGCGACTGCATGTGGGCCGAGATCTTCAACTCCCCGTACCCGAGAACAAGCGCTGACAACGGGATCATCGCTCCGATCACCGCCAGCTTGATGGCCAGCTCGAGCCAGAAGTTCATGCGCTCGCCTCCTGTGGAGGCCTGCGGCCGTAGGTCGCAGGCATCACCGATCCACCTCGCCGAGTACGAAGTCGAAGCTGCCCATGATGGCGACGATGTCGGGAATGAGAGCACCTTCCATCAGCTCGGACAGCACCGAGATGTTGGAGAACGAGGCGGTGCGAATCTTCAACCGGTACGGTCCGGTGCCGCCGTCGGAGACGATGTAGTAGCCCATCTCGCCCTTGGGGTTCTCGGCCCGCATGTAGGTCTCGCCTTTTGGCACTTTGATGATCTTCGGCACTTTGGCTTGCAGCGGTCCGGATGGAATCGAATCGATCGCCTGGATGACCATCTTGGCCGATTCCCGGACCTCGTCGACCCGCACGGCATACCGGGCGTAGCAATCGCCCTCCTCACGGGTAACCACGTTGAAATCGAGTTCGTCGTACGGCAGGTAGTGCTCGACCTTGCGGAGATCGAACGCAACCCCCGAGCCGCGCAGGTTCGGCCCGGAGACCCCGTAGGCGGCCGCCTGCTCGACGGTCATCACGCCAACGCCTTTGGTCCTGGCGAAGAGGATCTCATTGCCGCTGATCAGCTGGTCGAGTTCGTCGCAAATCCCCAGCACCCGCCCCATCGCTTCCCGGGTCCCTTCGTAGAAGCCCTTAGGGAGGTCCTGGGTTTGCTTGCGGGTGGCGGAACCCGATCCGGCAGCCGGTTTCACCCCGCCCAGACGATTGAAATTGAGGTGGAAACGGCCTCCGGTAACCGCTTCCATCAGGTCGAGGACCCGTTCCCGCTCTCGTAGGGCGAAGAACATCGGAGTCCCGGCCCCCAATTCGAGCGGGTAGGAACCACAGAAGATCAAGTGGGAGGAGATCCGCGCCATCTCAGTGAGGATCAGCCGGATGTACTGGGCGCGGGGGGGAACTTCCAGTTCCATCAGCCGCTCGGCGCCGACGATGAACGGAATCTCGTTGGCGTACCCGGCCACCCAGTCCAGCCGGTTGATCAGAGCGGTGATCTGCGGGTAGGTCCGCACTTCCGAGATCTTCTCGTACCCGCGGTGCATGTACCCGATGACCGGCTTGATGTCGCGGACTCGTTCGCCGTCGACCTGGGCTACGAGGCGCAGGACCCCGTGCGTTGACGGGTGCTGCGGTCCAATGTTCAGCGTCATCTCCGGCGTCTCGAGTTCGATGGAGACGGACACTTCCGAAAGCGCCATTGCGGCTTCGTGGTCCATCACGCCTCAGGGTTCTCGGTAGACGGCATGGCCTCGACGTCGACGGTGCCCGGCCACGGTTTCACTTCGCGGCTCAGCAAGGGAAAGGACTTGCGCAACGGGTTGCCTTCGAAGTCTTCGACCAGGTAGAGCTTGCGCAGATCGGGGTGATCCGTGAACTCGATGCCGAACATCTCGAAGGTCTCGCGTTCATGCCAGTTGGCGCCGCGATAGACGCCGGTGGCGCTCGGCATGATCGGATCGTCCTTGGGAACCTCGGTCGAGATGGTGATGCGCCTGCCTTCCGACAGGTCGCCGACGGTGCAGAGGAGTTCGAACCGTTCCTCGATTTCTTCCGCGAGGGGGTCTCCTACCTCGACCTGGTTGGCCCAGTCGATGGCCGACAGCCACGAGAAGAAGATCAGACCGAGATCGTCCCGCGCCTTGGTGAGTGCTTCGATCCAGCGGTCTTTTGGCACATGAGCCTTGATGGTCCCGTGACGGACCACCACCGGTTCCGCATCGAGGACGTCGGCAACGCGCTCCCCGTAGGCGAAGAGCATCTCGTGTGAGTCTGTGATTTCAGACGGGTTGCTCGGCACGCTCATTCCACTTCTCCTGGAGGTTTTCGTTCTGGATCTTCTTCTGGAGGAGGACGATGCCTTCCATCAGTGCTTCCGGGCGGGGCGGACATCCGGGCACGTACACGTCGACCGGGATGATCTGATCCACGCCTTTGGTCACGGAGTAGGAATCCCAATAGGGACCGCCGCAGTTGGCACACGATCCCATCGAGATGACGTACTTGGGGTCGGGCATCTGTTCGTACAGGCGGCGCACGGCCGGTGCCATCTTGTCGGTCACGGTGCCGGCCACGATCATCAGGTCGGCCTGGCGGGGCGAAGCCGGCAGAGGGATGATCCCGAATCTCATCATGTCGAAGCGCGGACCGGCTGCGGCGATCATCTCGATGGCGCAGCAAGCCAGCCCGAATTGGTACATCCACAGCGAGTATTTGCGGCCCCAGTTGAGCAGCCAGGAAACCGGCTTGGGCATCCCGAAGCGTTCGATCACTCCCACTTGAGCACTCCCTTGCGGATCGCGTAGATGAGGCCGAGCAACAAGATGAGAATGAAGATTCCCATCTCGACCAGGCCGAACACACCGAGCCGCTCCAGGATGATGGCCCACGGGAAGATAAACACTGCCTCGACATCGAAGATCACGAATAGCAGGCCGAAGATGTAGTACCTGACCTGCGATTGGCTCCAGTCGCTGCCGACCGGATCCACACCGCATTCGTAGGTCAGCAACTTGGCGGGATGGGGATGAGAGGGACGGAATACGGAAGCTATCCCCAGCAGGGCGAGCACCAGCACGATACCGAGCGCTCCAAACGCTGCCACCGTCACGTAGTCCTGAAAGTACGGACTCACCCGACCTACCCCTCTTGCCTCGAAGTCGGGGCACGTGCACCCCGCAGTGCCGGAAGTATAGGAAGTCAGGATGGTGCCCCAAAGTTCCTGGCCCTTGGAGCGATGCGGCGGGTAGCGTGAACGCCACGGCTACCGGGGGGCGACATGGAATACGAGAAGAAGCGAGTTGGAGTGCTGGGCCATTCCCTGGCCTACATCGAGGCGGGCGGGGGCGATCCCATCGTGTTCCTCCACGGCAACCCGACCTCGTCGTATCTGTGGCGCAACGTCATCCCCCACCTGGAAAACCAGGGCCGTTGCATTGCTCCCGATCTGATCGGGATGGGCGATTCCCAGAAGCGATATCCCAGCGGAGCCGGCACTTACCGGTTCCTGGAACACAGTTCCTATCTCGATGCGCTTTTCGAGGTGCTCGGTGTTGCCGAGCGGGTGACCCTGGTCCTCCACGACTGGGGGTCCGGGCTCGGTTTCGATTGGGCCAACCGTCATCGGGCCGCCGTCAAAGGAATTGCCTATATGGAGGCGATCGTCCGACCTGTGACCTGGGATGAATGGCCCGAATCCGCCCGACACTTCTTTGAAGGACTCCGGTCGGAGGCCGGCGAGGAGATGATCCTCGACCGAAACCTCTTCATCGAGCGTGTGCTGCCCAATTCGATCATCCGCAATCTCACCGCGACGGAGATGGACGAGTACCGCAGGCCCTTTCTCGAGGTCGGGGAAGCCAGGCGACCGATGCTGACGTGGCCGCGCGAGATCCCCATCGGCGGCGCGCCTGCCGACGTTCATCGGATCGTCGACGGCTATTCGAAGTGGCTGGCATCCAGCGATGTCCCCAAGCTGTTCATCAACGCCGACCCCGGTTCGATCCTCGTGGGCCCCCAACGGGAGTTCTGCCGCACCTGGCCGAACCAGGCCGAAGTCACCGTCCCCGGGATGCACTTCATCCAGGAGGACTCACCCGCCGAGATCGGCCGGGCAATTTCAGAGTGGCACCGAGAGCTCTAGAGAGTTCCACTGACAACAAAAAGGGCCCGCGGCTTCCGCCACGGGCCCTTTGAGCTAGATGTTGCTTACGGCTTGAACACGAACGCAGTCACGCCCGTCTGGAACGAATGCCGCACCTGGGCATTGTCAAACGTGGCTACCCCGAAGTGGTAAAGCCCGGCCATGTCGTCGAACTGGACGTCGAACTCAGATCCGGTCACGAGCTTGCGACCGATCTCAACGGTCCATGTGCCGTTCGCATAGGCGAACCCGGCCGTGATGTCACCGCGGTCACCGGTGAACTCGGCCTTGTAGATGCCCGGAAGCAGGTCGCCGGCCGCGAACAACGAGTCGTCGAATTCAACCTTCTCCGAATCGAGGATGTAGCCGGGAGCGCCGTCCTTGGACCCGCCGTCGGGAGCCATGAAGGCAGGCAACGAGCCGTCCTCGGTCTTGTTGTTGGTGTAACCGCCACCGTCGCTCGGGTCGCCGTGTCGTCCGGCGCCGGGCGTGTCGGCGGAGTAGCGGGTGGAGTCCAGGTACTGGTCGTCGACCTGGTTCAGGTTACGAACCGACTTCCAGTGCCAGATATCGCCCAGCTGTCCTTCTTCCTGCGTGTACTTGTTCCCGTACGGCTTGGCGTCGGAGTCCTCACCTGCGTGGCAGGCGGTGAAACAGCCGAGGGTGTCGAAGTCGGGGATGCTGTTGCCGATGTTCCAGATCAACGACATCTTGTCCTCGTACCAGACGTTGTTGTCGCCACCCTTGTCGTCGGGGTCCTTCTTCTGGGCCCAGGTGCCGTCCGCCTGCTTCTCCCAGGGGGAGCGCAGATAGCTCTCGGTCGGATCGTCCCAGCTGACCAGGAAATAGACCATGTCGCCGGAGTGCACCGACTTGAGCGTTGCATCGGCCGCACCGCTGTTGGACCCGCCGGAGACACTGACGTTGACTTCGGTTGCATCGGCCCAGGCAGCATCGTCGGCGACGCCGTCGAGTGCAGGAGTCGCATCGGCCGGATAGGAAACCAGCGCACCGTCCGGGGCCTCAAACGGGGCTTCGGTCGTGGTGGGCGCTTCAGTAGTCGTGGTGGCCGCTTCAGTAGTTGTGGTTGTAGCAGCAGGGGCTGCGGTGGTGGTTGTCTCCGCTTCGCCGCCACCGCAGGCGGTGAGCAGCAAGGCGAGGACGGTGATTACAGCAAAAACGACACGCTTGTGTCGCATAGGAACCTCCCTCAAGGTTTTTTCGATGGGATGCTATAGACGCCTGGTGGTTACACCCGGGTCCACAAGACCCATCAAGCTAGGCCAAAGGTCCCACCGAAGCGAATCCACTCTTCGCTGGATGGCCCCTCATCCCGAATCTTGTACATGGCGCAAGTGCTTGACTGGCAACTGACAACTGATAACTGATGACCCATGACTCACAACTGATGACCGACTACTCCATTCCCGACTACGCCGGGGGCAGCCTGCTCAACCTGGTGGCGGAACTCGAGCATCGCTTGACCGGCTCTGCCGCGGCCGAATTGCTGCACCAACACCTCGCCGGGCACATCCCCCAGGCAGCCACCTATGTGCTGGTGCTGTTCGATGGTCTCGGCGATCATCAACTCCGACACCCCCGCGCCACGTCACTCCTGGCAGCTCGAACCGCGCACCTCGACGCCGTCTTCCCAACCACGACCAGCGTCAACCTGGCCACCATCGCCACCGGATTGGCACCCGCCGCCCACGGGCTGATCGCCCACCAGCTCTACGTCCCGGCCGTCGATCAAGTCGTCAACACCCTCAAATGGGCAACGCCCTGGGGCGACCCTGTGAAACTCGATCACGACTCCTTCTTGCCGAAATCAAACCTATGGGAGCGCCTCGCGGGTCACGGCATCGAACCAATCACCGTGCAACCCGGCCACTTCTTGGACAGCCCCCTCAGCCGGGTGCTGTACCGGGGCTCTCGCTATGAGGCCGTCTGGACTATTGACGAGATCACCGACGCAACCACCCAGCTCGCGGCGGTGCCCGGTCGGTTCATCTTCACGTACTTCCCCAACGTTGATGTCGCCGCACACGTCGGTGGCCAGGACTCGGACGACTACGCATCGGCCGTCTCCGCGGCAGCAAGCATCTGGGACCGCATCGCCGCCTCCCTCCCCGCTCACGCCGTGATGGTCGGGACTGCCGACCACGGGCACATCGACTACGGCGAAGACGACAAGAACCTCATCCCGCACCGACCCGGCCCCGAGTTCTTCGGCGACCCGCGCGGTCTGCTTATTCGCCGCCCGGACGCCGAATTGTCGCAGAGCCTTGCCGGCCTTCCGGGCCGGATTGTTGAAGGGGCGGAATACCGGACATGGCTGGGGCCCGGCCCCGATCATCCTGACCTGACGGGACGATTGCCGGAGACGGTTGTGCTGGCCGATCCGCGTTCGTTGCTCATCCCCCGCTTCATGGACAAGCGCTTGACCGGCTACCACGGCGGCTTGGCCGAAAAGGAATTGCACGTACCGCTGCTTGTCGCCGGGGGCTAACCGCATCTGCACGGCAGTTTGGCCGCCCGGGAAACGCGGATACCGCTTTTTGCCACCGGCAACAGCCTCAAGTACCTGCGAGGACCGGCCGAAAACCCAGGGGATCGATCTGGAGCAATTCATGAGACCGTGTCCTCACTGCGGCGTCGACGTCGGCGACGCTTCCCCCGCGTATTGCCCTACCTGCCGTGGTCCCCTGCTGGGTCAGCGGACGGACATCCCACCGCCACCCCCGGGTATCGAGTTCGACCGGTCGGCCGATCCATTCGCCCTCGAAGGCCAGGATGCCGAAACGTATGTGGCCGCCCAGGAGATACCGCCTCCGCCCGTCATGGCACCGCCCTCGCGGGGCTTTCCCCTCAAGAACGTTCTCCGGGGCGCCTTTCTGCTGTTGGTGCTCGCCCCGACTGCCTGGGGTTTCATCGACGGAGCGGTCAACGGAGCCGATCGGGACGACTCTGGCGTCATCGCCGAAGCAGGCGAACTCTTGGTAACCGACCTGCGAGCCGGCGATTGCTTCGACATGCCGGCTGGGTCCGAGGATTCCGTTGAGGTCCTGGATGTTGAGGCGGTTCCTTGCAGCGAACCGCACGAAAACGAGGTCTATGTGGTCACCAACTACACAGCCTCCGACTCATTCCCCGCTATTGAGGCGATCTGGGACTACGCCGATCAGTTCTGCCTCACGGCCTTCGACACCTTCGTGTCGATAGCCTGGGAGGATTCTTCGCTCCAGTTCGGATACTTCTATCCGAGTGAGGAAGGCTGGGCGGACGGCGACCAGGCGATCACGTGCGTGCTCTACGACCTGAACGGATTGCCGCTCATCGGCTCGATGCGGGGCGCAGCCCGCTAGCTCTCGGACTCTTTCAGGAGCCCGTGCAATAACAACCCGCTGAGGGTTGCGTAGATCTCGGCCGGGGTAAGGCCTCGGGACGACAAGACCGAACTCTCCGGAAGGGTCATCACCACCTCCCAGAACAGGGCTTCGACCACATCCTTGTCGAGACCCGATCGCAGTCTGCCCTCATGCTCGGCCCGGGCGTAGAGCTGATCGAAGATCGCACGGAGAAGTTTCCGTCTGCCTTTGCGGAGGTCGGCGTGGATGTCCGGGTGGAGGGTTTCCAGTTCGGCCATCCCCGACATGAAACCGAGCGGGATTGCGGTCAGTTCGACAGCCATACGTTCCAAGTAACCGTCCAGGGTTTCCTCCTGCCCGAGCGCCGCCAGGATCCGGTCGAAAGCTGAGTTCACCAGAAGAAATGACTCGCCGATGAGTTGCTGCCGATCGGAGAAGTACCGGTAGACCGTGACCCTCGTCACCCCTGCCGCGCTCGGCGACGTCGTCGATCGACGTCTTGCGGATCCCCTGGCGGAGAAACAGGTCCAGAGCGGCCTGCAGAATGCGATCCCGGGTTTTGTGTGTGTTGCCGGTCATGTTACAATCTTTACGTGTAGTGTATCATTTGTTGCAGAGGCTCCGCAGGAGATCATCCGTGAAAACCTTCGTCAAACTGCTCGTTGCCATAGTGCGGCGGGCACCGGCCACCACCATTATCGTCATCCTCGCTCTCACCGCTCTGTTTGGGGCATTCGCTCCTCAACTCCAGCAGACCTCCGGTATCGAGGTGTTCGTTCCCGACAACGATGAGTTGCGCGCCCTGACCACGGTCGACGAGCAATTCGGAAGCTCCGAAGCCACCGTCCAGGTGCTCATCGAATCAGACCGGGGAGACGTGATTACCTCCGAAGGCCTGCAGACGGTGCTGGCCGTCGAGCAGGCCATCCGGGGTATGGAACCTGCAGTACGGCTCAGCGACCGCCCGGACGGTCCGATCGTCGGCTATCTGTCGCCAACGCTGCAGGCAGTCGAGGCGATGGGATACCCGATTTCGGCACTCAACGATGACAACGTCAAGACCGCCTTCACCGCTTCACTGGCCCGGGTACCGGACGAACAGCAACAACTCTTCAAGGGACTCCTTTCCTCGACGAGCACCGATCTCGATGCCGCCACCTCCGGGACCGGCCTCACGGTCGTATTCCTGGACACCTCCGGAATGGACCTCGACACCTTGCAGACACTTCAGACCGACATCGCCGAGGTTGTCTCGGGGGCCGACGTTGGATCGACCACCGCCACCGCTTTCAGCGCCGAGTTGCTGCTGACCGTCGATCCGCTGTCGGACGAACTGATGCGGCTCTTCATCATCGCCGCAGGCACCATCGCCGCCATTCTGGCCACGGTCTACTGGATCCGCCCGAAGGACCGGCGCAACAGCGGTGCCGCAATCCGTCGGACGTTCGCCGATCTGGGCCTGACGCTGGCCGCCATCGGCATGTCGATCATCTGGGTCGTTGGGATCGCCGTGCTACTTGGACCCAGGTACTTGCACGTCATCGGTGACTTCAGCCCCCTGCTCCAGGTCTTGCCGGTGCTGCTGGTCGGGCTCGGGGTTGATTTTGCCATCCACCTGACGGCCCGCTATCGGGAAGAGATCGGGGCAGGTTGGGAAGTCAAACCAGGGGCCCAGCGAGCGACCGGGGCGGTGGGCATCGCCCTGGTTCTCGCCACCGCAACCACCGCAGTCGGTTTCCTTACCAACATCGCCAACCCCATCCCACCCCTCAAAGATTTCGGCATTGTTGCCGCGATCGGAATTGTCGGTGCATTCTTGATCACCCTGACCTTCTTGCCGGCCGCCCGGGTACTGCTCGACCAGCGGGCCGAACGGACGGGTCGTCTGCCGCGCAGTGAATTCGAGCGGCCCGAGCAAAGATTGGCGCCGAAAATCATGAGCAAAACGGCCTTGATGGCCGAGCATCTCGCCATCCCCACTCTGGTGCTGTCCCTGGCGCTGAGCGGCCTCGGCGCCTTCGGTATGTCACGGCTCACCACCGAATTCAGTTCCACAGACTTCGTGCCGGACGGTGACCCACTGCGCACATCGTACGAGACGCTCGCCACAGACTTCCAGGGCGGATTCGGAGAGACCGCCGACATACTCATTGAAGGCGACCTGGCGACTCCGGACACCCACAATGCCCTCCTGGCGGCCATCGTCAACCTGGCCGACACCGACCACGTAGTGAAGATCAATGGATATGCCGCGGCGCAGAGCCCGATCTCGGTGATTGCCGCACTGGTCGGGCCGGATGCCACCGGTCAACCCGCCAATCCGGCGTTCGCCCGGCTGGCGTTTGGTGCCGGCATGAATGCCGACCTGACCATGAGCCCCGAAGCCGACGTGCAAGCCATCTACAAGGCCGCCCTCCGGGCTGCCCCGCTGACCATGCCGGCCGTCCTCGCCATCGACGACTCCGGCTCGCTGCGCTACGCCCGCATTGAGGTCTCGACGCAAGCCGGAGAGATGCATGCCGCCCAAATGGCAGCAGATCTGGCCGAGGACTTCGCGGGAGTCCAGGCCCTCCCCGGCGTCAGCGCCACCCCCACCAACGTCAACATCATGACCGCCTCGGTTGTCGGGGCCCTGCAGGACTCCCAGAACACATCGCTCATGATCACCATGTCGGCAGCCACGCTGCTGCTCATTGCCACCTTCTGGTACGAATCGAGACGACCGTTCCTCGGGGTCATCACGATTCTTCCCGTAGCCATGGTCGTGTTGTGGACGTACGGAATGATGGCGGTGCTCGACATACCGTTTGGGCCTGTCACCGCCATGACCGCCGCCCTCGCAATCGGGATCGGCGTCCCCTACTCAATCCACGTGACGCATCGGTACCTGGAGGACCGAGAACGTTTCGACGACCCGGAAGCTGCCATGCGCTCAACCACGGGACACACGGGCGGAGCCCTGGCCGGTTCTGCCTTCACGACACTGGCCGGATTCGGCGTACTCATGACCTCGGAATTGGTCCCGTTTCAACAGTTCGGAGCGGTCACGGCAATGGCCATCGGCTTCTCGTTAATCGCCTCGGTGGGCGTCCTGCCCAGCATGCTGATCCTCTGGGACCGCTGGCACCGCAACCGCGGTGAAGCTCCGGCGGAGAAGGCCCTGGTGACAAGTATCTAGAACCCGGTATAGAGCAGCAACCAGCACCACGCTGAGAGCGAAGCGGTCTGCCGCTCCAAGCTGCAGACTGGCCCTGGCAACTGGGAACTGGGAACTGGGGCTGCTTCGCTCCCCTACGCTGGACTCATGGAGCACCCTGATCTGCCGGCCGACATCCTGGTCCTTCCCGACACGGAAATAGAGGGGGCCTGGGAACGTTTCTATCCCTTTGAAGCGCTGCACCATCTGCACACCATCTGCAATCCGATGCGACCTGCGGAGTTGTCGGCCGTGGTCGACGCACTCGGTCCGACGGATCGCACCCATGCGATCGATGTCGCCTGCGGGCACGGCGACTTGCTGCTCGACATGGCGCGCCGCGCGTCGATTTACGGAGTGGGCGTGGACCTCTCCCCCTGGGTGCTCCTTCGCGCCCGGGATCGGGCATCGAGCGCGGACCTCCCCGGATCGCTGGAATGGTGGCTCGGTGATGGCCGTTCGGTTCCTCGTTCGCCCCGCTGGGACATCACCGCCTGCCTGGGCGGTTCCTGGATATGGCACGGATTCGAGGGCACGACCCGGGCGCTGGCTGCCCGTCTTCGACCCGGCGGTCGGCTGGCCGTCGGGGATTTGCAGTTGCGCGACCCGGCCGAGCGCGGCCGCCTCCAGGAAGCCGGAGCACCCGAAGCCGTGACGGCGACCAGCGATGAACAGAAAGCAGTCCTGAACGGTCTCGACCTCGAAGTGATAACCGAGATCGTGGCCCCAGACGAAGCATGGGAGGACTATCACCGGACGGTGATTGCCTCTGCAGACGCCTACGCCCGCAAGCATCCCGATGCCGATTACCGCCACCTGGCGGCTTCCTGGATGGAGGAGTTCCAGCGCGATAGGCAAACCCTGGCCTGGTCCGTGTGGGTGGCGAGGAAGCGGTAGCGGCCGGCGGCCAGAAGACAGTTACTTGATACCAGCTACCGGCATCGGGTCGCCGGAGTTGACGGACTACTCCGCAGCTGCATCGGACTTGGATGCAACCTTCGTTCCAGTCTTCTTGGTCATGGACAGGAAGGCTCCCCCGATCGGCACCAGGTACGCCAGATAGGCGACCACCATCAACAACGAGGGATCCGGGCGCCAGCCGAACAGGGACTTGGCGAACTCACCCAAGACGCTGGTGTCCGGATCGAGCAGGTTCACGTTCCAGAGCGGCTCGACGAGTACGGGGAGCAAACCAACATCCTGAAACTCATGAATCCCCTTGGCGACCAGACCGGCGGCGAACAGAATGATGAGGACCCCGGTCACCCGGAAGAACATGCGGATGTCGATCCGGGTCCCGCCCCGGTATATCAAGTAACCGATCACGATGGCCGCCGCCAACCCGAGCATTCCGCCCAGGAGCTGCAGTCCGTCTGCCTCCGTTCCAACTGTGGTCGATATCAAGAACAACGCAGACTCGAGGCCTTCGCGCAGAACTGCGAAGAACGCGATGGCCGCCAGCGCCCCTCCTCCGCCCGAGGCAATGGCCGTGTCGACTTCACCCTCGAGGCGCCCGCGTATGTGCCGGGCTTGTGAACCCATCCAGAAGATCATCCAGGTCAAGAGTCCTGCCGCCACCCAGGCAACGACGCCTTCGGCAATCTCCTCGGCGCGGGCATCGAGAGAACCGATCGTCGAGAAGATCACGATGCCGGCGATCACCGACAGCACCGCCGCCGAGACCGCTCCCGCCCACACCCATCGCCATTCCTGCCTGCGCCCCAGACGGGTCACGTAGGCAAGCAGGATTCCAACGATCAACGCAGCTTCTACGCCCTCGCGCAGCATCACCAAGAATGCGGCCATGACTTACCTCTGAAGGAATGAGATTGCAGGTTATTAGCACTACAGCGGTAGGACAAATAGGACTGCAACGTTTGGGAAACAAAACCGCGGCGGACGAGCGCAGGCTATCGACATGCGCATCTATGCCTGGCGCCCACGCGCTGCGTCCGGTACTCTCTTGCGCTCCGCAACGGAGCAACCGGTGGTTTGAGCACGCCGTCTAACACCGCTCGAGTTGTTCAACCCGGACCTGTGCTCGGTTGAAAGAGATGGGTGTATGCGACCGAACGACAAAAAGAAGCCGGCCGGGCTCTACGATCCTGCACTCGACCACGACTCCTGCGGTATCGGTTTCGTTGCGGATATTCAAGGACGAAAGAGCCATGAGATCATCCGCCAGGGCCAAACCGTTCTGACCAACCTCACCCATCGCGGGGCGGTAGGGGCCGATCACCTCGCCGGTGACGGGGCCGGAATGCTGATCCAGATCCCGGATGCCTTCTTCCGCGAGGAGACTGCCCGTATCGGATTCGATCTTCCTCCGGCCGGCCGATACGGCGTGGGCATGGTCTTTTTGCCGGCCGACCGCCTCGGACGGACGATGTGCGAAAACGTCGTGACCGAATTCGTCATCCGGGAAGGACTGGAGCTCTTGGGCTGGCGGGATGTTCCGGTCGACTCGAGTTGCCTGGGCCCGAGCGTCAAGCCCCTCGAACCGCTCATCCGCCAGGTCTTCATTGGTTGGGGTGATCGGACAATCGATGCAGACGAATTCGAGCGCAAGCTATTCGCCATCCGCAAGCAAGCCCACAACATGATCAAACACCGCCTGCCCGACCTCATCGAAGGCGGCTACTACTACGTCCCCTCGATGTCGGGACGAACCATCACCTACAAGGGCATGATGCTCGCCGAGAACCTGTCCGTGTATTACCTCGACCTGGCCGATCCCCGGGTCGAATCGGCGATGGCCCTGATCCATCAGCGATTCTCGACCAACACCTTCCCCAGCTGGCGCCTTGCCCAACCCTTCCGCTTCCTCTGCCACAACGGCGAAATCAATACTCTGCGCGGCAACGTCAATTGGATGGCGGCCCGTCGCCGCAACATGTCGTCGGACATCATCGGTGACGACCTCGCCAAGCTGTGGCCCCTCATCGGCGACGGTGCTTCAGATTCGGCTACGTTCGACAATGCCCTGGAGCTGCTGATGGCCGGCGGGTACTCCCTCGGACACGCCATGATGCTCATGATCCCGGAAGCCTGGGAAGACAACCCGTTGATGGACGCGAACCGGCGAGCGTTCTACGAATATCACGCGGCCCTCATGGAGCCGTGGGACGGGCCGGCGGCTGTTGCGTTTTCCGACGGCCGCCAGATAGGCGCCACCCTCGACCGAAACGGGCTTCGCCCGGCCCGCTACCTCATCACCGACGACGATCTGGTCGTCATGGCTTCCGAGATGGGGGTCCTGGACATCCCGGAGGAAAACATCGTCAAGAAGTGGCGCCTGCAGCCGGGCAAGATGCTGTTGATCGACCTCGAGCAGGGCCGAATCATCAGCGACGAGGAGCTCAAATCAGATCTCGCCGCGGCCCAGCCCTACCAGCAATGGCTGGACGAGACGCAGATCCGGCTCCGTGAGTTGCCACACGAAGTGGCTTCCATGCCGCCGGATCCCCAAACGCTCCTCAATGCCCAGCAAGCGTTCGGCTACACCAGGGAGGACATCGAATTCTTCATCAAGCCGATGGCGGCCACCGGTCAGGATCCGATCGGATCGATGGGACGCGACATCCCTCCGGCGGTTCTCTCGGACCGCTCCAAGATGCTGTACGACTACTTCAAGCAGAACTTCGCGCAGGTCACCAACCCTCCCATCGACCCGATTCGGGAGGAGCTGGTCATGTCTCTGGTTTCCCTGATCGGACCACGGCCCAACCTCCTCGATCTCAACACCGCCGGCACCCACAAGCGTCTCGAGGTTGAACACCCCATCCTCACCAACGTCGGGTTGGAACAGCTGCGCAGGATCGAGAACCATGTCGACCACGCCTTTCGCACCAAGCGGCTCAGTATCTGTTATCCGGTTGAAGAAGGAGCTGCCGGGATGCAACCGGCGCTCGACCGTCTGTGCCGCCGGGCTACCGAAGGCGTCCAGGCCGGTTTCACGATCCTGATCCTCTCCGATCGATGCGTCGATCGCGGCCGGGTCGGGATTCCTGCTCTGCTGGCCACCTCGGCCGTGCACCATCACCTCATCCGGGAAGGGCTCAGGACCGAGGTTGGTCTGGTGGTCGAGACCGGGGAGGCCCGCCAGGTCCACGATTTCTGCCTGCTGGGAGGCTATGGCGCAGAGGCGATCAACCCGTACCTCGCCCTCGACACCATCGCCCTCCTCGACGACATCCCGGACTTTGAGCGCCAACAGGCGCAGGGGCGGTACGTCGATGCCGTCAAGAAGGGCATGAAGAAGGTCATGTCCAAGATGGGTATCTCGACCTTCCAGTCCTACTGCGGCGCCCAGATATTCGACGCCGTCGGGCTGTCTCAGCTCTTCATCGACCAGTATTTCACCGGGACCCACACCGTCATCGAAGGGATCGGCCTCGAAGAAGTCGCCGAGGAAGCCGTCCGCCGGCACCGGGACGCATACGGGGGGTCCCACAGTTTTCGCGATGCTCTCGATGCAGGCGGGGAGCTGGCCTTCCGGTTGCGAGGTGAGGAGCACATCTGGACACCGGAGACGGTCACAACCATGCAACATGCCGTCCGGGAAGCCGACTTCGACAAGTTCCAGACATACTCGAGCGCCATCAACGACCAGACAACCAAGCTGAAGAACCTCCGGGGCCTTTTCGAATTCCGGTTTGCCGATGAGCCACTCCCCCTCGAGGAAGTCGAGCCGGCTCGAGAGATCGTCAAGCGTTTCGCCACCGGCGCCATGTCGTTCGGGTCCATCTCGTCGGAAGCCCACACGACCCTGGCTATCGCCATGAACCGGCTGGGTGCGAAATCCAACACAGGTGAGGGAGGCGAAGAGGCGACCCGGTATGAGTCGTTGCCCAACGGGGACTCAGCTCGATCGGCCGTCAAGCAGGTCGCTTCCGGTCGCTTCGGCGTGACCACCGAGTATCTGGTCAACGCTTCCGACATTCAGATCAAAATGGCCCAGGGGGCCAAACCCGGCGAAGGCGGCCAGCTCCCCGGCCACAAGGTCGATGCCCGCATCGCCGCGGTCCGTCACTCGACGCCCGGCGTTGGCTTGATATCCCCTCCCCCGCACCACGACATCTACTCGATCGAAGACCTCAAGCAGCTCATCTTCGACCTGAAGAACGTCAACGGCGCCGCCAGGATCAGCGTCAAACTGGTGTCCGAAGCGGGAGTCGGCACAATTGCAGCCGGCGTCGCCAAGGCCCACGCCGACCACGTGTTGATTTCCGGCAACGAAGGAGGGACCGGAGCCAGCCCGTTGACGTCGATCATGCAAGCCGGCTCGCATTGGGAAATCGGCCTGGCGGACACCCATCAGACGCTGGTCACGAACCGTTTGCGAGGCCGCATCGCCGTTCAGGCCGACGGCGGCATGCGCACCGGGCGGGACGTGGTCATCGCCGCCCTGCTCGGCGCCGACGAAGTGGGCTTCGGCACCGCCGCCCTGATCTCCGAGGGCTGCATCATGATGCGCAAGTGCCACCTCAATACCTGCCCTGTCGGGGTAGCTACCCAGGATCCTGAGCTCCGCAAACTGTTCCCCGGTAAACCGGAACATGTAGTCAATTTCTTCATGTTCATTGCTGAGGAGACACGCCGGCTCATGGCCCGGCTCGGCTTCCGCACCTTCAACGAGATGATCGGTCAGAGCGACCGGATCGACATGCGACCGGCCATCTCCCATTGGAAGGCACGAGGCCTCGATTTCTCACGCATCCTGTTCAAGCCCGAAGCAGGACCCGGCGTGGCGATCTTCAACACCGAGGTACAGGACCACGGTCTCGATAAAGCCCTGGACACCATGCTGATCGAGCAATCCCAAGCCGCCCTCGAGCGAGGCGAACCGGTTGTCATCGAGACCAAAGTGTTCAACACCAATCGAACCGTTGGTGCGATGCTCTCCGGGGAACTCGCTCGAAGATACGGCCACGCCGGCCTCGAGCCCGGCACCATCGACATCCGTCTGACGGGGACGGCCGGACAGAGTTTCGGAGCGTGGCTGGCCCGCGGAATCACGCTCCAGCTCGAGGGCGACGCCAATGATTACGTCGGCAAAGGGTTGTCCGGAGGGAGAATCGTCATAGTCGCCCCGCCTTACGGTCCCATCGTGCCCTACCAGAACGTCATCATCGGCAATACCGTCTTGTACGGGGCCATCTCGGGCGAGTGCTACTTCAACGGAGGAGCAGGGGAACGCTTCGCCGTCCGCAACTCAGGGGCGATCGCCGTTGTGGAGAGGGTCGGCGACCACGGTTGCGAGTACATGACCGGCGGTTGTGTCGTGGTCCTAGGACGGACCGGGCTCAACTTCGCCGCCGGAATGAGCGGTGGGATCGCCTACGTGATCGACGAGGAGAGCGACTTCAAACAGCGCTGCAATCCGACGATGGTCGACCTCGAAACGATCGACCAGGACGTCGGCGCACCTGCAGGAGCGGGCCAGGTGCCGACCACAGAAGAGCTGATGGCCGATCCTCTTCATTTCGATGCCTGGCGGCTTCGCTCCTTGATCGAACGCCATGCCGCACTAGCCGACAGCTCCCGGGCCAGGGAGCTCCTCGAGGGTTTCGACGAGTACCTCCCCCGATTCATCAAGGTCGTCCCGAAGGAATACCGCCGGGCGCTCCAACAACAGCAGCAAAACTCGATGGAAGGTCGCTGATGGGATCGCCGAGGGGTTTCCTCGACTTCGAGCGGCAGGACCGGCCCTATGCGCCCGCCGAAGAGCGGGTGCAGACCTACCACGAGTTCGTACTGCCGCTGAGCGGCCCTGAGCTCGCCCGGCAGGGAAGTCGCTGTATCGACTGCGGCATTCCGTACTGCCACCAGGGCTGCCCGGTCGACAACATCATCCCCGACTGGAACGAACTTGTTTCGAGCGACCGGTGGCGGGAAGCGATCAATGTTCTCCACTCGACCAACAACTTCCCGGAGTTCACCGGACGCATCTGTCCGGCACCCTGTGAAGAAGCCTGCACACTCAACCTCTTCGGGAACCCGGTAACCATCAAAACCATCGAGCACGCCATCATCGAGCGAGCCTGGGAGGAGGGATGGATTCGGCCGCAGATCCCCGTAACGCGCACGGGGCGGGAAGTGGCCGTAGTCGGCTCCGGCCCGGCCGGACTGGCCAGCGCTCAACAGCTCGCCAGAGCAGGTCACCAGGTCACCGTATTCGAGAGGAACTCCAAGATCGGTGGACTACTCCGCTACGGGATCCCCGACTTCAAACTCTCGAAATCGGTCATCGACCGCCGCATGTCGCAAATGCAGGCGGAAGGTGTCGAATTCCGGGTGAACAGCCATGTCGGAGTCGGCATCCCCGTCGAGAGGCTGACCGACGAATACGAGGCGGTCGTGCTCGCCACCGGATGCGAACACCCCCGGGACCTGCCCGTCCCGGGCCGCGAACTCGAAGGCGTTCATTTCGCCATGGACTACCTGACCCAGCAGAACCGCCGCCTGGCCGGCGAACCTCTCAACGGGACCGCCCCGATCACCGCCCAGGGCAAGCGTGTGATCGTGATCGGAGGCGGCGACACCGGATCCGATTGTGTGGGAACGGCCAACCGGCAGGGAGCCGTGTCCGTGACCCAGCTCGAGCTGCTTCCCCGCCCTCCCGAGCAGCCAGACAATCTGCTGGTGTGGCCCAACTGGCCGTCGAAACTCAGGACGTCGTCTTCCCACGAGGAGGGCTGTGAGCGCCGGTGGTCGGTCTCCACGAAGGCATTTCTCGGAACCGAACGAGTGACAGAACTCCACGGGGTCGAGGTCGAGTGGACCGGCCAGAACGGATCGTGGCAGGTGCACGATGTCGAGGGATCGGGCTTCGAACTCCAGGCCGACCTCGTCCTGCTGGCCATGGGCTTCGTGTCCCCGGTCCGGGACGGCCTACTGCAATCACTCGGCGTCGGGCTCGACGACCGGGGGAACGTCCTTGCCGAGACGACGGACTACCAGACCACCGTTCCGGGCGTCTTTGCGGCCGGGGACAACCGGCGGGGCCAGTCGCTCGTCGTCTGGGCCATCCGGGAAGGCCGCCAATGTGCCCGGGCCGTCGACGAGTTCCTCATGGGAAGTTCCAATCTGCGCCCTTGAAACGCCTGTTGATCGACGCAAGCGGCAATGGATGGGGGCTTTGTTCCCTATCTACTCCTTGCCCACGTCCATATGATGGAGCCAGGAACTCGGGGAGCGCATCATGGCGAATCTCGAAAAGGAGCGGATCCGGATTGACGATCCCGGCCACCCGCAGACAGGTGTCCCCGAACGACGCGACCTGCTCGACTGGCTGGGCTGGACGCTTGCCGCAGTCGGATTGATCGTCCTGATCGTGGCAGTCGCCGTCGTTATCGGGCTCTGACGGAGACCCCCGCTCCGGCAGCTGGGGTGGTGTGAGTCCGTTCGGCCATTTCGAGTCACTTCTCGTGAACCAGACGCGGAAAGGGGACATATGTCGCGGGATGAATACATCTTTCCTTTCCTTCCAGCTTGTGGCATAGTGACCGGCAATGTCCATTGCCCATGAACTCAACCAATTGCATGCCAGTGTCTGCAAGGGGCTCGCCGACCCGAAGCGTCTTCTCATCATCAACGTTTTGCGCAACGGCGAAATGTCGGTCGGGGAAATCTGCGAGCAACTCGAACTACCGCAGGCAAATGTCTCGCAACACCTGGCCATCATGCGGGAACGGGGCCTCGTCAACGCCCGCAAAGACGGCCAGTTCGTGTTCTATTCCTTGACCACGATGAAGATCGTCGAAGCCGTCGACCTGCTCCGCCAGGTCATGGCCATGCACTATGAGGATTCCCCGGTCTAGAGATTCGAGTTTTGGCGTCCAGGAGTCGCACATAGTGCCAGTTTCGGACGCCAAAACAGGGTTGGCTACATTGCCTCGAAGGTTTCGTACACCTCGACATTGATTCCGTCGGTCAGAACGGGGCAGCCCTTGGCCATGGCGGTTGCCGCATCCAGGCTGTCCGCAGCAAGAATCGTGTAGCCGGTCAACCCGGACGTGCCACCTTGGGCGACGGAACCACCGGGGGCGACCGTTGCTGAGGGGCCGAAAGGGTTGCCGGCATCAACCACCGCTACGCCCAGGCCTTGGTACCAGGCGCCCCATGCGGCCATAACGGCTGCTCGCTCTTCATCCGTCTCCGGCATGCCGCCCATGCCCTGATACACGAGTACGTAGTTGGCCATCTGGACCTCCCTCGGTTTGACGCAACTCTGGCCATCCTAAATGAGGACCATCGACCCGTTTAAGACGTTTTTCGCGAGGTAGTTAGCCGGCCGGCACTCCGTCCCTCCATGCGGGAACACTTGGTGCGTCAGGTTCGAGTGACCGCAGGTAGGTGGTGAGAGCGACGATCTGTTCTTGCGTGAACGGACCGCCAAAGTCCAGCGAGTAAGGGCTCATCTGCGTACCGGGGATGCCGGTGGCGATCAGCGACTCGATCTGCAGGTCGACTGCCGACTGCAAGAACTCCTTGGAGTTGAGCGTCGGAGCCGTTGCCCCGCCCTTCCCCTCCTGTCCGTGGCAGCCCGAACAGGTCAGGGCAAAGAGCTCGTCACCCTGAGCGGCCAGTTCGGTCACCCGACCCTCGGCGGCATCGGCCCGCCGATCCGGCTCGATGATCCGGTAGATGGGAAACGCCAGCACCATGATCACCATCAGGACCAAACCCCAGCTCATCCACTTGTTGGTCGATTCCTCCAGGGCGGGATCGGGAGGCCGTTCGGGCATCAGTGACTCCCCCCCTCGCACGAAGGACCCTTGATGGGTTCGGCGATGGTTTCCGGAGTGCCGATCGGCTCGCCCTCGACCGGAGCGCCGGTGTTGACTATGACCAGACCGTCGACGATCTCGACCGGATACTGGCTCATGGAGCGAGGCGTTGGGCCCTCCCGGGCTTCTCCCTTTCGGTTGAAGGTCGAGCCGTGACAGGGGCATTCGAACTGACCGGACGTTGGGCACCAGGGAACCCGGCACCCGAGATGGGGACAGGTCTCCGAGATGGCAACGACTTCACCTTCGACCTTCGTCAGATACGCCCGGGCGGCAGGAACGGCTACCACGTCGCCGTCGGGAACCGCCTCTTCAGCAATGGTGCGCACCTCTCCGCCGAAACCTGCGGTCTCGCCCGGCTGCAAAATATCCCAGGTCGTCCAGGCTCCGGCCACGCCGATCAGCCCGGCGCCCGTCATCCACCCGCGCTTCAGAAACTCTCTGCGTTCGATTTCTTCGCTCATAGCTCTCCGTACCACTCTTGCCAGGGCCACACCCAGCCCCAGTTGGGGCCGCGGAACATGAAGCCGATCAACGTCAGGATGATCCACACGACCATGAAGACCGTGAAAGTTGCCACCGCCACCTTGCGGAACCGCAGCGAGAGCCGGGGATTGCGGTCCATATAGGGAAGGGCAACCAGGCCGATGATGATGGCACCCGGTACCAGCACCCCGGCCACCATCGGATGGAAATGACTGAGAAGCTCTTGCAGCGCCGCGAAGTACCAGGGCGCCTTTTCCGGGTTGGGAGTATTGAGCGGATTAGCGATCTCCCGCAACGGAGCGTTGAAGAACAGGGCCAGCAGCAACACCACCACCATCACGACCAGGGCCGCCACCCCGTGGCGAATCAGGAGGTGAGGCCACACCATCACCGGTTCTTGCTCATCGAGAACCTTGCGGTCCCCGCCAGGAGGTTTCCCGGGGACGACGCCCAGGACCCGCTTCCCATCGACGATGGTGGGCTCCTGATTACTCATCATCGCCTCCTTCCCTGGTGTCGAGCATGGCGTCTTTTCTCCAGCGCCACAGATGGATCGTCAGCAGGACCACCACCGCCAAGGGCAGAACCGCCACATGCAGCACGTAGAAGCGCAACAGCGTGGCCGACCCGACGGTATCGCCGCCGATCAGGATGCCTTTGATCGTCTCCCCCAGCAGCGGCACGAAGCCGGCCATGGCCGCTCCGACGGTTACCGCCCAGTAGGCCAGCTGATCCCAGGGGAGCAGATAGCCGGTGAACGACAGCAGCAACGTGAGTACCAGCAGGATGACCCCGATCACCCAGTTGAACTCTTTCGGCGCCTTGTATGAACCCCGATAGAACACCCGGGCCATATGGGCTGCCACCACCAGCACCATGAGGTGAGCCGACCAACGGTGCACGTTGCGCATGTACTGGCCGAACGCCACCTGGGTCTGCAGATTCTGGATGTTGCCGTACGCAGAGGCCGGGGAAGGAACGTAGAAGAACATCAGATAGATCCCCGATACCACCAGCGACCCGAACAACACCACCGACGCCACCCCGAGGAACCAGGTGTAGCGGAACGTCATCTCCTTGCGGCGCATCTTCACCGGGTAGATGTGCAGGAAGAAGTTGGCCCAGTGGCCGGCGGCCCGGTCTCGTTCCGTCGCCCGGTCGGGGGACCGCCAGATCGACCGGCCGACCGTGGTCTCCCTCACTCGATCCATGACCTTCATACCGGCACTCCTACTCCCGTCCAGAGTCCCATCGACAAAGCGTCGGTGGGGCAGCGCTCGATACAGAGCGCACAACGAATACAACTTGTCTCATTCAGCGTCAGCGCCGTCCCGACCGGAAGACCCGGTGCCACCTCCTCGGAGGGGACCAGGTCGATCAGATCCAGCGGGCAGACATCCGCACACAGGGCACACAGCACACATTTCGAGGTGTCCAGGAGGATGTTGGCGAAGCAGCGCAGGCACCGCTTAGCTTCGCACCGTGCCTGGTCGGGGGTAAAACCGGTCTCCACCTCGGCCAGGCCGATCCGGCGGTCGGTGGGCAACGTCGGCACATCGACCCGTCCGATCCGGTCGTAGATGTCGTCGAGTCGATGGAACTGCTGGAGTTGCACCATCGTGCCGGGCTGCCGCTCCTCTACCGATCCACCAAACGCTTGATGGATCTCGGCGGCAGCTTTGCGTCCGTCGGCGATGGCGTCGATGAGGGTACGCGGGCCGCGGGCCGCATCTCCGCCCGACCACACCATGGGCAGTGAGGTGGCCAGGCTGTCCGCACCAACCTGGATGGTGCGGCGCGGGCTTATCTCCGGTCCGTCCTCGCCGAGGGCTTCGACGTCGATGGCCTGCCCGATGGCCAGAATGATCGTGTCCGCCTCGACGGTGGCCCGGTCGTCTTGATCGAACGTGGGACTGAACCGACCGTCTTCGTCGAATACCGACAGCACTTTGATCGTCTCGAGGCCGGTCACCTTGCCATTCTCGGTGACGATCCGGGCCGGACCGCGGCGGTTGAAGAACTCGATCCCCTCGTGGATCGCTTCTTCGACCTCGAACCCGGAGGCGGGCATTTCTTCCCGAGATTCGAGTGTCATGACCGTGATGTGCTGGGCTCCGGACCTGGCGGCGGTGCGAGCCACATCCATGGCCTCGGTCATGTGGGCCCGCTCCTCGGCCTCGACGTACCCCGCCATGGCTTTCTCCTCGTATTCGGAGGCGCGCGAGGGCCGTCCGGGCTGCGTCCATGGCAACGTCCCCGCCTCCGATGACAACCACCCGTTCTCCAACGTCGACCTCGAATCCTTGATTGGCGTTGATGAGGAACTCGATGGCCCGCAACACCCCGTCGGCTTCGTGGCCCTCGATGTCGAGACCGCGACCGAGGTTGGCGCCGATCGCCAGGAACACGGCGTCGTGCTTGGCCCGCAGGTCGGCCAAAGACATATCTGAGCCGAGCTTGGTATTGAGGTGCACGTCAACGCCCAGGTCGACGATGACCTTGATCTCGTTGGCCAGCAGGGTGCGATCCAGCCGGTATTCGGGAATACCGAGCAGCATCATGCCGCCCAGCTGCCTGGTGGCCTCGTAGACGGTGACTTGATACCCCAGGCGGCGCAGGTCGTGGGCGGCGGCCAGGCCGGCCGGACCACCCCCGACGATCCCGACGCTCTCGGGGCGTTCCTCGGCCGGAGGCGCGGCAACCTGCTTCCAAACGTCGCTGCCTTCGGTCTCGGGCCCGAATTGTTCGGTTACGAAGCGCTTGAGGGCCCGAATGGCGATCGGCCGGTCGATCTCGCCGCGCCGGCAGGCATCTTCGCACGGTGCCGCACAGACTCGCCCGCACACCGACGCGAACGGGTTCGGCAACCTGGCGGTCAAATAGGCGAGCTCGTCTTTGCCGTCGGCGATGGCGGCCACGTACATCCCGGCGTTGGTATGGACCGGACAGGCGGCCAGACAGGGGATGTTCTCGTCGTAGAACTGCAGTTCCTGTTGGAAGACGAGATCGCCCGCCATCAGATCCGTTCCGTCCTCTGCAGCCAGATCAGGGCGCCGATTCCGGCTCCCAACATCACCATCCACAAGCCGGATCCGATCAGATCACCGACCAGCCGCGGCGCTCCAGCGATGATCTCCTGGGTCATCGTCCACGAGGGAAGCCACGTGGTGGCCAGCGCGAAGAACAAGAAGATCAAGACGGCCCGGCCGTACGCATTCCACCAGGTCAATTCCTTCTTCTTCCGGGGTGAGGTCAGTAGGAACACCGCGCCAACGACAAGAACGGTCTGGGCCGAACCGAGCATGACCAGGTTCCAGGGAAACGTCTCGCCCTCATCGACCGGGCCGCCGGTTTCGCCGCCACTGGAAACTCCGAGACGGTTCTGCACGTAGTCGATGACCGCGGCGATCTCCTCATCGGTGAGCTGGCCGAACGCGGGCATGACCCCGTCATAGGTCACACCGTCAACGACCAGTTCCCCTTGTTTGCCGTTGCGGATGACATCTTCCACATAGGCGGCATCTTGAACATTGGCGTTACCGGTCAAGGGCGGGAAGTTCCCGGGTAAGCCCCTCCCGTCGGGTTGATGGCAGCCGACGCAATTGCGTCCGTAGACGTCTTCGCCGAGGTCCTCCTGGGCGGAAGCCATCGAGGCCATCAGCACGATCAGCAGAGTGGCCAGCAACACCCCCGACGAGGTTCGAGTCGGCCACCCCAAATGTCCCTTTGTCATAGCCCCTCCGGCATGAAGGCGGCACTTATCCTAAACCGACGCGGCGACGGCTCAATCCGGCGAGGTGCACAAATTCACTTCCTCGATGACATTGCAGCAAGCGAATTCGTTTCCTAAGCTCGCCCGGAATCACACCGGTTTTGCCCGGCAATGCGGGCACCAGCCGAAGGGATGCCAATGGCTGAAGAGCCGCGAACCGATATTGACGAGCAGGAGTTTCAGCCCCGCGGGACGGTGGCCATCCTCGTCATGTTCGTACTGGCCATCATCATTCTCTGGGGATCGGTTTATGTGATCCTGCTTTCCCGAGGAGTCACGGTATGAGCGACCCGGGAGCAACCAAAGAGACCTTGCACGTCGACCCTTATGAAAAGAACTGGATGCGGGTCTCGATCATCCTGGTGATCGTCTTCGCCGCGGCGGTCACCGTCGCCGGTTTTGCCCTCGGTTTTCAGGTGCCCTCTCCGGAGGAGCGGGTAGACCCCAACAATCTGACCGGCCCGTGGGAGAACCCGGGGTTGCGAGAGCTATCACCGGGCGTGTACGAGCTGTACATCATCGGCAATTCAACCACCTGGCAGTTCGATCCCGGAGAGGTCGAAATCCCGGTCGACTCCACGGTCACTTTCTACGTCACCAGCCTGGACATTCAGCACGGATTCAAACTCCAGAACACCAACATCAACATGCAGATCCTCCCCGGGCACGTATCCAAATTGACTCACACCTTCGACGAGGTGGGCGAATACCCATATGTCTGCACCGAGTATTGCGGCACCGGACATGCCTTCATGTACGGGAGCCTGACGGTGGTGGAGAAGTAAATGGCAACGCGTGAAGAGATAGGTAGAGACGAGCCGGCCACCTACGAGGTAACCAGGAAAGACAAGCGCTTCATCGGCGCCCACATTCTGGTTGCGGTGATTGCTCTGTCGATCGGCAGCTTGTTCGGTCCCCTCCAGGCGTTCCAGTTCTCCGGGGTAGATCTCTACCCGTATCTCCAACCCGTCTTCAAGACCTACTACCAGGGCCTCACCATCCACGGCGTGCTCAACGCTCTGATCTGGACGACCTTTTTCATCACCGGGTTCTTCACGCTGACCACCCTCATCGGGTTCAAGCGGGGGCTGCGCTTCCCCACGCTCAACCGGGTCGGCTTCTGGACGATGGTGGTCGGATTGGTCACTGCCGCCGTTCCGATCCTGTTGGACGAAGCGTCGGTCCTCTACACGTTCTACCCGCCCCTCCAGGCAAACTGGGCGTTCTACGCCGGACTGACCCTGGTAGTGGTCGGAAGTTGGATCGAGGGGTACGGCTTCTTCTTCACCTACCGCGCCTGGCGCAAGGACAATCCCGACACCAGGACACCGTTCATCGCCTTCGGCGGACTGGTAACGATGGCCATGTGGCAGTTCGCTACCCTCGGGATCGCAGTCGAGATCCTCACCATGCTGCTCCCCTGGTCGCTCGGGTTGATAGAAGGCACCGACCCACAATTGGCCCGCACCTACTTCTGGTTCACAGGTCACCCGCTGGTCTACTTCTGGCTGCTCCCTGCCTACGTGTCCTGGTACGGCATGCTGCCAAGGCAGGCGGGCGGAAAGCTGTTCTCTGATTCGTTGGCCCGCCTGGCCATGTGGCTCTTCCTGCTGCTCTCGGTGCCGCTCGGATTCCACCATCAGTTCGTTGATCCGGGAGTGCCGGCCGCGTGGAAGTACATCCATGCCGTGCTCACCTACTCGGTGTTCCTGCCGTCGATGCTCACCGCCTTCACCGTTATCGCCTCGCTCGAACGGGCGGCGCGCCGGCGAGGCGGGAAGGGTCTGCTGGGCTGGGTGCGCGCTCTCCCGTGGAGCGATGGGTCGGTCACCGCGCAGCTTCTCGCCGGGATCCTGTTCATGTTCGGCGGCATCGGAGGGCTCACCAACGCTTCGTACAACGTGAACCTGGTGATCCACAACACCACCTGGGTGCCCGGGCACTTTCATCTGACCGTGGCCACCGCCACGACCCTGTCCTTCATGGGTATCTCGTACTGGCTGGTTCCCTGGATCACCGGTAAGCCGCTGTGGAAACCTCGGATGGCCGTGATCCAGGCCTGGACGTGGTTCATCGGCATGCTCATCTTCTCCAACGCGATGCACGTACTCGGATTGCTCGGTGCGCCGCGCCGGACCCCGCTCGGCGTCGCCCCCTACGTTCCGGATGAGTGGACCGGACATCTCCTCCGGGTGGGTCTAGGCGGCGCCATCCTCCTCGTATCAGCGGTGATGTACGTCATGATCGTGGCCCGCACCGCCTGGAGCAAGGAGCGGCTCGGCTCGGGCCAGGCGATCGAGGTCCCCGTGGCCGAGTCCGAGCAGGACCCCCAGCTCACCCCCCGCTGGCTCGACCGCTGGGTCCCTTGGATAGTGGCGACGGTGGTCCTCATCCTGGTCGCCTACGGACCCCAACTGATCGACCAGATCGCCAACATCGACCTCAGCTCCGGCCAAGCCCCCACCATCCGCCCCTGGTAACCAGCCTTACCTCCCCCCTGGCGAGCGAAGCTCGACGGGAAGGGGGGAGGTGGTTCTCGCCGGCAGGCGAGAAGCGGAGGGGGGCTCGCTCCCACCAACCAAACCGGCCAAGCCTGCCCGACGCCGTAAAAGAATTGCGCCTTTCGACCGATTGCTTCGCAATCGCCCACCTCCCCTGCTTCAACGCCGGTAGAAGACACAACAACAACCAAACCTGGCAAGCCCCCCGGTTGGAGGCCGGGGGGCTTGCTTCCGGATGGGGCGGGGAAGCTGGTGGTTGGGGGGAGGGGAGAAACCACCGAGTCATGCCGTCATCCGGGGGCGAGACCGGGCGTTTCCTCTGCCTGAGGTGTATCGACGAATTCGATGATCCAGAGCCCGGAGTTCATATCACTCACGAGAATCAGGTCATCGCTTACGTCGACACCCCAGACCATCGGAAAAGCCGTGGCCCCGCTGGGAGCGACCCAGTAGCCGACAGGGTCGCGCGATCGTGGCGGCACGAATGAACCGATCTCAGCCGGCTCGGCCGGATCGGACAGGTCGACGATCCGAACTCCATCCGAATACCACGAAGATATCGCCACCGAACCACTCAAGACGGTTTCATGGACCGAGTAGAAGCCATCGAGGTCCACTCTCCGGTTGCCATCGTCCGCGGATCGTTCGGTGGCGAATGCAGCGATCTCAACCGAGGCGGTCGGATCGCTCACGTCAAAGAAATGCTGTGTTCCCCACCCTGCAAGATGATCTGCGCTCTCGAATGGGTACAGGTCCTCCTCATTGACGATCAGCAAACCTGCATCCTCGTCGACCGCGCAAGAGTGGCGGTTGCCCTCGCCTTCGGGCGCAAACCCGATCGCGGTTACGAATCGCGGAGTGGTTGGTTCTTCGATGTCGAGAAGGATCGTGCCTCCGTCCCAATGCGATACCCAGGCGGACAAACCATCCCTCGTCAACTCCACGTTTCGAGCATGGAACTCCTCCTCGTCATGGTCTCCTATCACCGGCCGGCCATCCCGGCGGTTGTCCCAGTCCGCCAATTCGACCGGTTCGGTCGGATCGCTGGCATCGAGGAACCGGACGTCGCCCTGTTCCCGGTCCGTGTGAATCAGCGATTGGCGCACCGTCGTCGCCACTAGCAAGACCCCGTCTGGCCGCAGCACGACGGATACGTCGTTTGGCCCCTGGGTCCGATCACCGCTACTCCACGTCGATAACAACAACGGTTCCGCCGGGTCGGTGATGTTGTAGAAGGCCAGGCCCCGGAAGACGCCGCGCCGGCGACCCCGCTCATCGTTCTCGCACAATCGTATGGGGACGACTGCCAGATCGCCTTCAAAACGCGAGGTTTCTACGGCGCCGATCCACACCGTTTCGGCTCTCGTCCCTGGAAAGTCTTCCCGATCGGCGAAAGCACCAACCAGCGCCGGTTGTTCCGGGTCGCTCACGTCGATCGTGCGGATGCCGGTGTTTGGACAGAACCCCGGCAATCCCCAGGTCCCGAGATAGACAGTCGAACCGTGGGCGACAACGTCGGCTGCGAAGCCACCGCCAGGATCGAAATGTCCAACCAGCCTGGTGTTGATCTCCTCATACTCGGGAACCCACCCCGCTCCCGCGGCCGGGGCGCTCATGGCTTTCTCGCCTGGGTCAATCCCCTGAGCTTCCAGTAAATAGCCGTAGGGGTTTGCTACGACGCCGGTTGGCGTATGCAGTTCGAAATGAAGATGAGAGGGCGTACCCTCGGCATTGCCGCTGTCTCCGACGTAGTCAAGAAGATCACCCGCCTTCACAACTGCCCCTTCGACAACGCCCTCAACCGCGACCGCTGCCAACCCGTCGTCGGTCCCCGGCGTGTCGTTGTTGAGATGCAGGTAGTAAGAGCGCCAGCCGTCGTCGTGCTGCAACACCATGTAGCGGCCGGCCCGGTTCCCGACGGCGACCCGAATGATCGTGCCATTGGCGGCGGCGACCACCGGAGTCAGTTTGTCGGCGAAGATATCCGTTCCATGGTGGGTTCGACCCCCAGAGCGGGGCGCCCCAAAGGTGTCGACGTAGGAGTGCTCACCGGCCACCGGGAAGAGCAGAGGGTACGCATCGGGAACCGATTCCTCCGAGGACGGCGGCGTGAACTGGGCACCACCAACGTTGATCGCCGCGGCAATCATTGCCACAACCAGCAACGCTCTGAGTCTTTGCCCCCAACTCCCAAACTCGCTGTCGACCCTGTTCACCGTACTCCTCCTGAGGGACCTCCCGAATGGCCGGTCCGGGCCCGTCCGACCCCTGTCGCTTCAACGGCTTCGCCCCGCTCATTCCCGTCGGCTCGCCAAGGGCCTATGTCCAACCTATGGATTGGGTCAACCGTGCGGAATCGGGAATCCTCCCTATACAGGCCTTTTGGCCCTGGAAAGCCAAGCAATCAACCGATACGGTTCTAGCGAGACCGCTATCTGAGACGGCAACCTCACAGGTCCCGGGGGGGATGGGAGATGAAGACGCCGGCCGGACCTTTTTCGAGTCGCGATTGGCGGTTCGGAAGGACCACCCTGGTGTTCGCCGCCGTTCTCACCGCCCTGATGTTTGGCTGGCAGGCGTACCACGTCTACGAAAGTCAGCAAGCTGCCGCCGAGCGGGACTCAGGTGAGTGCCCCACCCGGGCGGTTGAAGCCGCCTACAGTGCCGGTGAACGCCTGGACTACCTCACCGAGGAAATCGAACACAGCCTGTTCCTGTGGGGCCCGACGGCCTCCGAAAGCCCGCTCCCGGAACTCGGCGCACGCTACGCCGCCACAGAGACACAACTCAATGAAGCACTCGAACAGGCGGCGCGACTGTCCAAAGGCAAGGTGCTGGCAGCCGTCGAGCGACTCGAGGCGACGCACGAACCCCTCAACGCTCAGGTGGATGAGGTTCTCAATCTCGTCGGGCAGGAGCAACCCGAGCTAGCCGCCCAGCAGATCGCCGGAAGCCAGTTCATCGGACTACGGGCCGATTATGCAGAAGCCTTGAATGGGATGTGGACCGCCAGCCGCCAGCACCTCGTCGAACAACTCGAAAGGGAACGCCGGGCCGAGGTGCTCTCGGTCAGTGTCGCGCTTGGCCTGTTCGCTCTCGCGGTCGGTGCTTGGGGGTTGTTCATCGCGCAGATTCGCCGGGGCCAGGCTCGCTTGCGGGAAGAGGAGGAGCAGCGCCGCCGCGCTGAAGAAGAGCTTCTCCAAGCCCAGAAGATGGATGCCCTCGGGTTGATGGCCGGGGGAATCGCTCACGATTTCAACAACCTCGTCACTGCCATCTGGGGGTCTGCTGCTTCGGCCAGGGCTCACCTCGCTGCCGATCATCCGGCAGTGCCTGCTCTGGCGCGAATCGAAGACGCCAGCGAGCAAGCCAACGGAGTGGTCCGCTCCCTCTTGACGTTCAGTCGCCGAGCCGACTCGATCAAGGCCCCGGTGGAGTTGAACGGTCTGATTGATTCGACCGCCCGCATCCTCGACTCCATGCTTCCGGCCTCGGTTGAGGTGGTGACAGATCACGCTGAGGACACCATGCTCTGGGTTTCCGGTGATGCCACCCAGCTGCAGCAAGCGCTCATGAATCTGGCCTTGAACGCCAGCGAGGCCATGGCGAGCGGCGGGCAATTGCTCATTCGCAGCTGGCACTGCACCGAGTCGCATGATTCCGGGCCGAGAGTGGTCGTTGAGGTTGCCGACACCGGAGAGGGTATGACCCCCGAGGTGCTCAACCGGGTGTTCGAGCCGTTCTTCACCAGCCGGGCGCCGGGACAGGGCACCGGCCTCGGTTTGTCTATCGTCCACGGAATCGTGACCGACCACGATGGTCGTATCCAGGTTGAGTCCATCCCCGGAGAAGGAACATCGTTCTTCATCAACCTCCCGGCTATCGAACCGCCGGTCGAAGACGATGACGTGACGGCGCCGCTCTCGGTCGTCGACCACCACCGGAACGAGCTCGTACTCCTCGTCGAGGACCATCAACACGTGCGCGAGATCATCGCCGAAACCCTCGAAACAGTCGGTTTCCGGGTGATGCAGGCGACCTGTGGCAAGGAGTTCTTGGAGAGATTCGAATCGGCTCGACACTCGATAAGGCTGCTCATCGCCGACGTCGACATCCCCCCACCCAACGGCGTTGAGTGCATCCGTCACCTTCGAGATGAGGGTGCGGTGGTTCCGGCCATCGTGATCACCGGCACAACAGCCCCGGCGCTGGAGAAGGAGCTTGACGGTCTTGCCCATGTTCTCCGGAAACCCTTCGCCATGACCCGTCTGGCGGAACTGGCATCGTCACTGGTCGAAGGCGCACCGGTATGAGACCGATCATCAGGGTGGTGCTCGCAGACGATCACACACTGGTGCGCGACATGCTGCGCGACCGCCTCACCGGGGAAGGAATGCAAATCGTCGGAATGGCCGCTTCCGGCGAAGACGCAGTCCATATTGCAGCTGCTCATCAGCCCGACGTCGTAGTCCTTGATATCGATATGCCCGGGATGTCGGCGTTCGAAGCAGCCCGTGCTGTACAGACAGCGTCGCCGGCTACCCGGGTCCTTTTCCTGAGCGCCTTTGTTCGCGACACGTACATTGACCAGGCCCTGGGGGCGGAAGCATCAGGTTATTTGACCAAGTCCGAGCCACCGGATGCCATCGCTGAAGCCATCCGCAAAGTCCATGGCGGAGCGACCAGCTACTCACTGGAGGTGCTCGATCGAATCGTCATTGATTCGTCCGGCGCGCGGCTGGGCAGCAATGAGCAAACTCGCTTCGAACTGCTCACAGATCGTGAGCGCGAGATCCTCGGGTACGTAGCCAGAGGATTACCGCAGAAGCAAATCGCCCGGTTGGCGGGAATCAGCGTCAAGACGGTGCAACATCACATCATGCACCTGATGGACAAGCTCGAGATCCACGATCGGGTCGACCTAACCCGTTTCGCGATTCGAGAGGGCCTCGTCGAGGCTTGAACACTCACGGATGTGGACGCTGGTACGTCTTCCACCCAACGGTTGAGCGTGGAGTACGAGGGTTGATGAATGGGACTGCCGCAAGACAGGCCAGAACGTCGCCCCGGCTGTTGGGTGAAGCTAGGTGATCACCATGATGGCCAGTCCCAGGACGACACTGCCGATGCCCCCGGCAATGGCAATGGTCGTGGCAAAGAAGGGTGGCGGGAGGATTCTCGACCCGCTCTCGTCCTTGGCGGCTATGGCCAGGAACAGCGTCGTCACCCCGGCCAGCACGAGCAGGAGAGCAAGGAGGTTGGGTGCGAGCAGAAAGAAGATCACAAGTGCAATCACCCCGAGGCCGATCATCTTTGCCCGGATCGGGATCCGTTGCCAAAGCGACGGACCGTCGGCAGCCTGGACTTCCCCGTTTGCGGCCGGGGACGCAGGTTCGGCAACAGAAACGGGAGCGGTGACGACAGGAGCAGGAGAAGCGGAGGGAGGCGGGTTCACCTCCGGCGAGGAGCGCTCTTTCCGCTTGAGTTTCGGTGCCCTGGTCTTCTTCAAGCGACGTTTCTTCGGCTCTTCCTCGCTTACCCCGAGAGTCTGCGACAAGCCGACCGGGTCCACGACGTCGACGACCATTTCGTCGCCTTCTACCTTGATGAGGAACTCGCTGTTGCGACGCTTCACCGACAACTCGTTGACCGCCCAGTTTCCAATTTCGTGCTCGCCGGCTCTCGCGACGAACCGTCCGGAGTCGACCGTCAAAGTCGTTTCCAGACCGTCCCCGTCCTCGAGCCGAATCCGTCCCTTGAAATCAGGCATCTGATATATATCGAAACCCACTCGCCGTACCTTTAGGAACCAGCCGAACAATCGGAGTACCCACAAACCGGTTGGTCGCTGATCGCCCGGAATCGAGGTCACGCGAACGGACGCGCCCGTTTTGCCGATCCGAGGAGTACCTGCGCCAGTCGCTCGTCGATCCGGATGCATACCTGGTTGAGGGTTACCCGCCGGGAGCCATGCTCCCCGACGTCGCGGACCGACTGACCGAACAACAACTGGACGACCTGGTGGCGTTCCTCCTGACGCTGCGATAGTCGGGCGCCACCGGCGGGTTGATCCGCTACCGGCTGAGATCGGATCCCGTGCGGAATGCCTCCCGCCATCCAACCCGGGATGTGGCTCGAGCAACTCCACCCACGTAGATGCGCCCGGCCAGGCGGATCATGACGATGCCGGCCAGGATCATGACTCCCAGCGAGAGGGCAACTTCCCAACCTTCCGCCCACCCCCGGGCCATCCGTCCCGGCATCAGCAGGGGCGCCCAGAAAGGGATGAACGACGTCACCCGGATCAACAGCGTGTCGACGCCGCCCTGCATCCCGATCAAACCGACGACATAGCCGATGCCGACCAGGATGCTCATCGGCCCCATGACGCTGCCCGCTTCCTGAGAGTTGGACGCCAGAGACCCGCCGGCGGCGTAGAGCGAACCGTAGAAGGCGTACCCGAGCAGGAACCACACGATCACCCACAGCACCGTCGAGGCAGATGCGGCGGGGAGTTGCAGCTGATCGCCAACCAGTCCGATCGCCAGCGCCACGGTCCCCACGGCGGTGATCTGAATGAGTCCGAGGAGCCCGACGGCGACCACCTTGGCCGTCATCAGGTGATGAGGCTTGATAGCTCCCAAGAGCAATTCGACAACCCGGTTGGCCTTCTCTTCCACCACCGCGTAGCCGATCCACTGCCCGTAGGCGAGGATGGCCATGAACATCAAGATCACCGAAATGGCCGAAAGTACCTCGTCTGCCACAGAACCCCCCTCCGGAGGTTCGATGGCCCGCGCCTCGAACTCGGGATAGATGAGGCGGTCAATCTCGGTGGGCGTCAACCCGAACGAATCGGCATTCCTGCGAACCTGCTGATTGGAGACGGCCAGCCAGACGGCGTTGGCCAGCCCGTTGGGGGTACTCGGGCCCCAGACGACCTCGTCCTCCCCGACAATCAACGCGTCGATGCTCCTGTCGGCCAGGGCCGCCTCCGCCTCGGATAGGGACGAGAAGCGAACCGTCGAGACAGTGGTGTCCGGACTGAGCAACTCGAGTAGGTCACTGTGGATAGCTGCCGGAGGGTGGTCGACCGTTCCGATCTGGAAGGTGACGGTGCGGTCGCGCCCGCCGGTCGCTACCAGGACCGTCATGCCGATCGCCACGACGGTCAACACGATGGCCGATGAGATGAGGAATGGTTTTCTCCAGGCCTGTAGCTCACGCCCGATAGCCAGCAGAATGGTGGTCCGGTCCCTCATGAACGCACCGCCGCGGTGAAGATCTCGGAGAGATCTGGTGGCTCCAGCGAGAACGATGAGATCGGGCCGAGGCTCGCTACGACTCCAGCCACTGCTTCGAGATCGAGACCATCATCGACCAGGAGCCGGATCCGGTCTTCGCGCTGGTCGACCAGGCGCGCTCCGGGAATCTGCCTCACCCAGGACGACTCAAGGGGTTTTGCCGTCGAAACTTCCAAGTAGCGCCGGGATGAGGCAGAACGTAACTGGGACACCCTCCCCGAAAGGATGACCCGGCCCTGATGAATGATGACGACGTCTTCGCACAGATGCTCAACGACATCGAGCTGATGGCTGGAGAACAGGACGGCCACGCCCTCCTCGGTCTGGGCGCGAAGAATGCTCACCATCTTCTCGGCCGCGATCGGATCCAGACCGGCAAACGGTTCGTCGAGCACGAGCAGGAGAGGGCCGTGCACCAGGGCGGCGGCCAGTTGCACCCGCTGTTGATTGCCGTGCGACAGCTCGATCAGTTTGGCGTCGGCCCGGTCGGTGAGGTCGAAGACGTCGAGCCACCGGTTGGCGGCCTGTTCGGCCTCCACGCGGTCGAGCCCGTGCAACCGGCCGAAGTAGACCAGTTGCCGTTTGACTTTCATTTTCGGATACAGTCCCCGTTCCTCCGGCATGTAGCCGATCCGGCGGCGCAGCGGGGTGTTCAGAGGCCGATCCTCCCAGGTGACCCGGCCGGCGTCGGGGCGCACCAGCCCGAAGATGGTGCGCATCGCCGTGGTCTTGCCGGCGCCGTTGGGGCCCAGGAATCCGAGCATCTGACCGGGCGACACCGACAAACTGCACCCATCGAGCGCTATTACATCTCCGAAGCGTTTGTGGAGGTCATCCATTTGCAGCACCCTGCCATCCTGACGTGGGTTGGGACGAGATTGCCAGGGCCAACGGTCCCAAAAAGGGGACGGTTGGCCCTGGGCACGCCCGGGTCGGCCCGGCGAAAGACTGATCGTCTAGTGATTCGGGAACGCCTCTTCGGTTCCGGTCTCGTCGCTCCCGATCACCGTCCTGATCCCGTACAGCTCGCCCGCTTCAGTCACCGTGTATTCGGCTGTTCCGGAGGCGTCGGCGTTGAGCCCCTCGACCGTTCTCCATACAACGAGCAGTTTGTTGCCGTCCAGGCTGGCGGTCCCTTCCTGGACGCTGCCGGTGATGATCCACTGGAGGTGGAAGCGGTTGAGACCCTCGCCTTCGGTGATGGTCAGGTGTCCGCCGTACTCGGTCCCGAGCGGGTCGAAACCGTTGACGACATAGCTTCCCAACAAGTTCGGAACATTGGCCGCGTCGGCGTCGGAGGACAAATTGCTGCCTCCGTCCTCGCCGCAACCCGACAGCAAAACCAGGCATACAACGATGACGGGAAAGAGGCGACGCATGACGGAAAAGCAGTGTAGCCCTGGCTTTCCGTTCCTCGATCGGGGCCGGATTTCTCATACGGAACCACAACTACCATGGAACGGCTCATGATGACGTTTCACGATTTCGGGCTCCCACCGGCTGCATTCACCGGGAGAAGCGCATGGTGAGCCGCGGGTGGAAAATCGGGCTGATCAGCTTCGCGGTGGTCGTCTTCCTCGCCGTCGGAGCGTTCGTTGTCTTCCAGCCGGTTCAGGTGCTGCCCCGGGTTCGTCTCGCGCCGGGTTTCACGCTCACCGACCAATCAGGCGAGCGGCTCACCAGCGAGGACTTGCGGGGCAAGTTTGTGCTCTACAGCTTCACATATACCAACTGCCCGCCACCCTGCGGAGACGTCGACGCCACCATGAAGGCGGTACAGAACCGGCTCGGCGAGGTTGAGCTGTATGGCAATGAGGTTGCGTTCGTGACGATTTCGGTCGATCCGCAACGCGACACACCTGAGGTTCTCGCAGCTCACGCCGCCGATGTCGGAGCCGCCGACAACTGGCGGTTTGCCACAACGGAAAATGACCGGGCACTCAAAGACATCGTCGGCGGCGGGTTTCGCACCTTCTACGAGCAGCAGGACGACGGGACGCTCATCCTTGATCCCGGTTTTGTCCTGGTCGACGGCTACGGGATCATCCGCAACGAATACCGCTACCAGACCGTCGCACCCGATGTCGATCGCATCGTCCGCCATCTCGGCGTCATCGCCGAGGAGGTCGAGAAAAGCACCGGCGCCGCTACCCTCGCCTACGAAGCAGCCCACCTCTTCCTCTGCTACTCACCATGACCGAACTTCAACAAAGCCCCCGTTCCAAACCCGTCGGCCGTCTGCTCCCCGTTGTGTTGGGCATCACGGTCGTCCTCGCCTTGTTTGCATGGCTGGTATTGCCCCGGTTGCGGCCCCACCAGTTCAGCGGGACGGTGCTCCAATCGGAGCTGCCGGTCGCCGATTTCACCCTCGCCTCAGCGAACGGACCGGTCAACCTCAGCGACTATCGCGGAAAACTGGTGGTGCTCTACTTCGGCTACACGTTCTGCCCGGACGTGTGCCCGAACACCCTCTCTGATGTCAACAAAGCTCTCGGCCAAATGGGCGACAAGGCCGAGGACGTGCAACTGATCATGATCTCGGTCGACCCGGCCCGCGATGACCCGGCCAAGCTGGCCGAGTACGTCGAATTCTTCAACCCCACCTTCGTCGGGGTGACGGGCACCGAAGATGAGGTGCGCAGCGTGGCAACGCCGTACGGGATCTGGTACGAGGCACACGAAGAAGAAGGAGCTTCCGGATATCTCGTCGATCACGTCGCCACCCTCAATGTGATCGACCGGGAAGGGCGGCTCAAGCTGGTCATCGGCTACGGGACCGGCGCCGATGCCATCGCCGCCGACCTCGACTACATGCTGCGATAGAGATCTGGGAGGGAGAACGGAAACGTCTACCCGGAAGGAACGAGAGTGAAACGGATCACGACACGCTTGGCGTTGACCGCACTGGTGATGGCTGCGGCCACCTCATCATGTTCAGAAGCCACCGGCATCGAGATCTCGGACGCATGGGGCAGACCGTCACCAAGCGTCGCGACCGCAGGTGCGTTCTTCATGAGCATCAACAACAGCGGCGCCGAAGATGACGCCCTGATCGGCGCTCGCTCGCCGGCCTGCGGCACCGTAGAGCTTCACGAGTCCTACATGAACGATGAGGGAGCGATGGCGATGCGACCGGTCCCCGATAACCAGATCGCCGTCCCGGCCGGAGGTTCGGCGGAGCTAGAACCGGGTGGCCTCCACGTGATGTGCATCGAAAAGCTCGAGGCCTTCACCGAGGGCGCCGAACTGGAAATGACGTTGCAGTTCGAGATGGCCGGTGAGATAACACTCGACGTCGAGATCCGGGAGCCGTAGGCCCGGGCGATAGGGGACGTTTCCACGTCCTCCCCCGCCGAAGGTGGGGGAGGTGGCCGATTGCGAGTAGCAATCGGTCGGAGGGGGAGGGGGCAGAGGTTGTCAACAGGCTGTATGCCCCCTCAGTCCTCGCTTCGCTCAGACAGCTCCCCCGTCTGCGCCGGGGGAGCACGATGTGGCCCAACAGGGCGGAATGTGGGCATCAGGCAACCCGACACCTGCAACGGGGCAGGTTCCGAACGTCGAGCAACTACGGTGATCGCATGAATCCTCTCGGTGTCATCCTGGCCGGCGGCAGCGCCTCGCGCATGGGACGAGACAAGGCCCTCGTGCAAGTCTCAGGCCGCCCCATGGTCGAATGGGTAGCAACGGCGCTCGGATCGGTTACCGATCACCTCATCGTGCTGGGCAGGGCCGGAACCCTGGCCGGGATCAGATGTGTGCCGGACGACCACCCGGCCCGGCGTGGCCCCTTGGCCGGCCTGGCCACGGCTTTGCGGATCGCGGATGGTGAGCCGGTGCTGGTGGTAGCGGTCGACCAGCCGTGGATTCGATCCGAAACCCTTGCCGCCTTGCTCGGACAAGCCGGGCCGCTGCACGCCGTGGTCCCCATCGACCAGGGTGCCCGCCAGGTGACCTGCGGCATATACCCAGGCGCGTGGGCGGAGCGGGCGGCGGCGGAGGACGCAGCCGACGGCTCAGTCCAGTCGCTCCTTGATGAGATGCTCCTCCGCCCCATCGAGGAGGCAGAGTGGCAAGCCTGGGGTGAGGACGGACGGTCGTGGTTCAGTGTCGACAAGGACGACGATCTCGAGGAGGGCTTGTCCCGCTTCGGGCTACCAGGAACATAGGGCACTCCGGTCGGTACGCTCTGGTACTCAATCCCTGGAAGGAAATCTCATGCAACTCGGCTTTCACGTGGCAAGCTTCTCCTGGGAGCAGGAACCCGTCGCGATGGGCGCCACTCTGGCTGAAGTGGCAACCGCAGCCGAGGATGTGGGGGCCTCAGCCCTCAGTGTCATGGATCACTTCTTCCAATTGCCCGGTCTCGGCGGACCGAGCGAGCCGATGCTGGAGGGCTACACCACTCTCGGCTATCTCGCCGGGATCACGTCCAAGATCCACCTGCACCTCCTGGTGGGAGGCGTCACCTACCGCCACCCCGGGCTGCTCCCCAAAACGGTTACGACCCTCGACATTCTTTCCGGAGGTCGGGCCGGGTTCGGGATCGGCGCCGCCTGGCACGACCGCGAACACCACGGTCTCGGTGTGCCTTTCCCCTCCACCTCGGAGCGGTTCGAGCGCCTGGAGGAGACGCTGCAGATCGCGAAGCAGATCTGGAGCGAAGAAGACGGGCCGTACGAAGGCAAGCACTATCAACTCGCAGAAACCATCGACGTTCCCGGCCCGGTCCAGAAGCCCCACCCGCCGATCATGATTGGCGGCGGCGGAGAGAAGAAGACGCTGCGACTGGTGGCGCGATATGCCGACGCGTGCAACCTGGCCATGGGCCCGTACTCGCAGGCCGGACCGCCCGAGATCGCCCACAAGCTGCAGGTGCTCCAAGGACATTGTGAATCGGAAGGCACCGACTACGACCGTATCGAGAAGACCATCATGTACCTGGGTGGTCCGCCCGCCACCGACGAGGCCACCTCAGCCTTCGTCGAGGAGATGCGAGCATACGCCGACCTGGGCATCGATCGAGTGATGGTCATTCCTCTCGGCACCGACCCGGCCGGGTACATCCGGCGGCTCGAACCGGCGGTCGGCGATCTCGCCGAACTCTGAGCTCCGACGTACAACCAACCCTTCCCATGGCAGAGCAAGCAGCCCGACGTGCCGTAGCGCGCCTTCCAACCCAGCACCTCAGGAAAATGGGCGCCCCAAAACCGTCCTCCCCCACTTCACGTGGGGGAGGTGGCCGAGCGAAGCGAGGTCGGAGGGGGCACCATCGCGAAGCCGCCCACTCCGCGCCACGGGCTCTAGACCCTTCCGGCGCCGACCGGTTCACGCTCGCTGCTGACGGGACGGTCACGCCGCAGCCACTTGACCAGTTGGAAGGGGCGGGTCAGGTACCGCAGCGGGAAGGTGATGATGTGCACCAGCCGCGAGAACGGGAAGACCACCAGCCATACGAAGAACAGCGACGCATGAAACTGGAGGATGAACGGCAGCGGCGCAATCAACTCCGGGCGAGGTTGCAGGACGAACAGTGACTGCACGTAGGGCACAAACACCCCGGTTCCCCAGTAGGACCCGAACCGGTAGACCGTGGCGATCAGGATGCCGGTGATCACCTGCAGCAGCAACAGGCCGAGTACCACCAGGTCCATGCGCGTGGTCACGGCCCGGATCTTGGCGACACCGACCCGCCGGTAGATCAGCATCCCCAGCCCGAACAAAGCCCACAGAGCCAGGGCCAGCCCGGTGATTTCCAGCACGTACAACCGGATCGGAACCCGGTTCCACACTTCCAGACTGCCCGGCAAGACCAGCGCCACGAAGTGGGCTCCGAGGATCACCAGGATGCCCCAATGGAACGGCACGGACCCCCAGAACAACCGGCGGCTCTCCAGCAGCTGCGACGAGAGCGACGAAACGGTGAAAGGACGCCGGACCATCCGGTACACGGTCCCGACGATCGCCAGCACCACGGCGACGTACGGGAACACCACGAAGAGGAGCAGGTTCCAGTTCATCCGGCACCTCCCACCGGGACCTCGAGTCGCTCGGCCGCCTCCGCCGCGGCTGCCAGGACATGGCGGTACGCGTTATCTGACTCCGCCTCTTTCAACGTTTTCGCCATTTTCGACACTGCCCGGGGGAACACCTCGATCAAGCCCGGGAACGGCTCACCGGATGCGGCCAGGTACCGCAGCACCGGTTCGAGGTGATCCGGCAGTTCTCCATGAGGGTCGATCCCGATGGCTTCCTGGGCGACCTTCACGGCGGCCATGAATTCGCCCCGCTGGTAGTTCTCACCCCAAATCGTGAAACCGACATACGGGGCGAAGATCGGGGCCAGATCCAAGGTCCGGGTATGCAACTCCTCCCATCCCGCCGGCGAGAGCTTCTCGATCTCCCCAAGGAACTTGACCAGATGTCGTCGAACGGGCCCACCCGGCAACGACTCCCAGGATTCCCTGAGCTCTTCGAGACGCCCAGGGCCGGGGTATTGAAGTGCCATGGCAATCGCATCGAAGTCGTTCATCATGCCCCCCTCTCGGGTGGCACCGAGTACCCGAGCCCGGTCTCCCCTTTGCGAGCCAGCGGGTCTCCGTAGATCGACTCTGCGGCCATTTCCCGGTGATAGGGCGGAAACACGAACCGATCGGCAATGGTCGGAATGGTGGTCAGCTTGTAGATCGCTTCGATTTCCTCGGGGGTGGTCCCGGCCGACCACACCATGTTCATGGTGGCCTCGTCGATCTCTCCCTCAACGCTCTGGCGGCGTTTGTAGATCCGCACCGCCAGCATTTTTCGGAGGATGCCCCGGATCAGCTCCTCGTTGCCGCCGGCAAAAAGGTTGGCCAGGTATTTGATCGGCAACCGGGCCTTCTCCAGATTGTCGAACAGTTCGAAGTCGACCTGTTCGGGCGGAAGATCGAGTCTGATGAGACCCTCTTCGATGGTCGACACCACCGGAGACAAGGGCGGAACGTAGAACATCATCGCCATCGTTCGATACTCAGCGTGCAGCGGCAGGGCCATCTTCCAGACCTTGACGAACTTGTAGGCCGGCGATTTCTGGGCGGCATCGATCCAGCCGTCGTCCAGCCCGGACTCCTTGGCGGCCGCAATCACGGCGGGGTCGAAGGGGTCGAGGATCACTTCCAGTTGCCGGTCGATCAGATCCTTCTCGTCACCTTCCGCCCCCCACTGGATGGCGTCGGCGTCGTAGAGCAGCACCCCCATGTAGCGGATCCTCCCCACGCAGGAGTGGGCACAGGCGGGAGCCTGACCGATCTCCATGCGGGGGAAACAGAGGATGCACTTCTCTGACTTACCGGTCGACCAGTTGTAGTAGACCTTCTTATAAGGGCAAGCCGACACGCACATGCGCCAGGCCCGGCACTTGTCTTCGTTGACCAGCACTACCCCGTCCTCACCCCGCTTGTAGATGGCGCCGCTCGGGCAGGCCGCCACACAAGCCGGATTGAGACAGTGGTTGCAGATGCGGGGCAGGTAGTTGAATACCACCCGTTCGATCTCGGCCATCTGGGCCTGGATCTCGGTGGGGACGTTCTTCCAGTTGGGATCGTTGGCCGCGTAGATGGCCGAACCGGAGAGGTCGTCGTCCCAGTTGGGGCCGGATTCGATGTTCATCGGCTCGCCGGTGATGGCCGAAATGGGAATAGCGGTCGGTTGGTCGTCCCCTTCGGGGGCGGTGAACAGATCCTCGTACCGGAAGGTGAACGGCTCGTAGTAGTCCTGCAGATCCGGCAGCGCCGGGTTGTAGAACAGGTTGGCCAGGCCTTTGGGCCGGGTGTGCAGCTTGAGCTCGACTCCAACCCATCCCTTTTTCCATCCGCCCCGGTAGTGGTCCTGGTCCTCCCAGCCGGTCGGGTAGCCGGACCCAGGGCGGGTCTCGACGTTGTTCCACCACATGTACTCGGCGCCTTTGCGGTCGGTCCACAGGTTCTTGCAGGCGACGCTGCACGTGTGACAGCCGATGCACTTGTCGAGGTGGAAGATCATGCTCATGTGGGCTCTGACGTCCATGTGATCTCCCTTTCAGTAGTTCGGCTGGTCGACACGGCGGACGTACACGAAGGTATCCCGGTTCACCCCGGTCGGCCCCCAGTAGTTGAAGGCGTAGGTGAACTGGGCATATCCCCCGCTCATCAAGACCGGCTTGAGCCGGGTCCGGGTGAGCGAGTTGTTCATCCCCGCTCGTCGTTTTCGAAGCGGGGAGATGGGGATCCCGACGGTGCGTTCGGTGGCGTGGTAGACGAATACCGTGCCGCGAGGGATCCGTGACGAAATCACACAGCGCTGGACGAACACCCCGTTGTCGTTGAAGACCTCGGCCCAGTCGTTGTCGGCGATCCCCAGTTCGGCGGCGTCCTTCTCGTTGAGCCAAACCGGGTACCCGCCCCGGGACAGCGTCTTCATCCGGATGTTCTCCGAGTACGTCGAGTGGATGCTCCACTTGCCGTGCGGAGTCAGGTAGTTGAGCAGCATCCCTTGCGCCTCGGCCTTGGACCGCTCCAGCTCCGACATCATGGTGTGGTCGGGCCGCGGCTTGTAAGTGGGCAGATGCTCACCCCAATCCAGGTAGTTCTCGTGGTCCAGGTAGAAGTGCTGCCGACCGGTCAAGGTTCGCCACGGCACCAGCCGCTCGACACTCAATGTGAACGGGCTGTAGGCCCGGCCGTGGTTGACGATCCCGCTCCAGGTGGGGGTGGTGAGGACCCGGCGCGGCTGGGCAACGATGTCGGAGAAGTTGATTCGAGTGGATCGGCTTCCCTCCGCCAGGTCGGTCAGCGACAGCCCGGTTTTGGCTTCCTCGGCTTCGAAGGCCCGGAAGGCCAGCTCACCGTTCGAGGCCGGGTCGAGGGCCAGGATCGCCTCGCACACCTCCCGGTCCTTTTCGAGCGACGGATAAGGCCGGCCGTTCAACCCGGCCACCCCGATCTGACGGGGTTGGCGCGCCGCCAGCTCGGCATAGGCGTCGGCCACCGGGATCTTGAGTCCGTGGGCAGACACCCCGTTCTTCTCCACGCCGCGTCCCAGCGTGACCATCCGCTCGTAGATGCCGGGCAGGTCGCGCTCGATCACCTTGAACCTGGGCATGGTCTTGCCGGGGATGGCTTCGACTTCGCCCTTGGTCCAGTCCAGCACCTCGGGTTGGGACAGCTCGTCGGGCGTGTCGTGCGACAACGGCAGCATCACGACGTCCTTGACTGGCTTGGGGAAATGCGGACCCGAGAGCTCGGAGACCCGCTTGGCGACCGCCTTGAAGATCGCCCAGTCGGACTTCGATTCCCAGGCCGGCGGGACCGCCGCCTGCATCGGGTTGATGTACGAGTGCATATCGGTGGTGTTGAGGTCGTCCTTCTCGTACCAGGTGGCGGCCGGGAGCACGATATCCGAGTAGAGGGCAGAGGTGTCCATCCGGAAGTTGAGATCGACGACCAGGTCGAGTTTGCCGACCGGTGCATCCGGGTGGAAGACGACTTCCTTGACCGTGTCGCCGGCCAGTTCCTCGGCGATGGCATTGGAGTGGGTACCGAGGTAGTGGCGAAGGAAGTACTCGTGGCCTTTGGCGCTGGTGCCGATGGCGTTGCCCCGCCAGATGAACCAGGTGCGCGGCCAGTTCTCCGGTGCATCGGGATCGTCGATGGCGAACTCGACCTTTCGGCTCTTCAAACCTTCGACGACGTAATCGACGATCTGCTCGTCGGTTGAGGCACCCCCGGCCTGGGCTTCCTTGACCAGTTCCAGCGGGTTCTGTTTGAACTGGGGATAGAAGGGCAGCCAGCCGCGATGGACCGCCCGGATGTTGTGATCGATCGTGTGGTCGTCGAGCGAGGCGTTTTCCGGGACAACGTCGTAATCGGAGTAGCCCCGTTCATACCGCCACTGGTCCGAGTGGATGTAGTGGAACGAAGGGGTGTTCTGCTGACGGGAGGCCATCCCCCAGTCGCCTCCGAAGGCGATCGCTCCCCACGAGGCATGACTGACCAACTTCTCCTGACCGACGTAGTGGGCCAGACCGCCTCCGCTGACCCCGACCGATCCGGTCAGCATGAGGGCGACGATCCCGGCCCGGTACAGGAGGTTGTTGTGGTACCAGTGGTTGGCGCCCGCCCCGATGATGATCAGGTTCTTGCCGCCGGTCTTCTCGGCGTTGGCAATCCATTCGCGAGCGAAACGGATAACGGTGTCACGATGGATTCCGGTGTGCTTCTCCTGCCAGGCGGGCGTGTAGAGAGCATCCTCGTCGTCGTAGCCGGCCGCCACGTTGCCGCCCAGGCCCGCATCGACCCCAAACTGGGCCATGGTCAGATCGAAGACGGTGGCGACCGGCACCCGGCCGGTTGCGGTCTCGACGTACCGGACCGGAATCCGCCGGATGATCGTGCTGCCCGCCGTGAAGTCGTCGAACTCGACGTCGACCGTTTCCTCGTACTCCTGGGCAAACGTGAGTTCCGGATCAAGGTCTTCGCCGGTCTTCCCATCGCGGAGTTCGAGGTTCCACTTGCCTTTGTCCTGTTCGGCCCACCGGTAGCCGATAGTCCCTTTCGGCATGCGGGGACGGCCCGAGGTGTGGTCCCACCAGAGCAGCTTCCAGTCGCCGTGCTCGGTGTCGGCGTACTCGTCGACCCGGTTGGCCCGCAGCATCTTGCCGGGCCGGTTCCCGTCGATCTCAACCAGGAACGGCAGATCGGTGAACTGCCGGGTGTACTGCTGGAAGTAGGGGACCTGGCGGTCGACGTAGCTCTCTTTGAGGATCACGTGATCGACGGCCATCCAGAAGGCGGTGTCCTGGCCCGGATGGGCGGGTATCCACCAGTCTGCGTATTTGGCGACCTGCGAGAAGTCCGGGCTGAAGACGGTCAGCTTGGCGCCGGCGTGGCGCACCTCGCTGATGAAGTGACAGTCGGGAGTGCGGGTCATGTTGAGGTTGGCGCCCATGACTGCCACGAAGCGGGAGTTGTACCAGTCGGCGGATTCGTGCACGTCGGTCTGTTCCCCCCAGACCTCCGGCGAAGCGGGCGGCAGGTCGCAGTACCAGTCGTAGAAGCTCATGACCACCCCGCCCAGCAGCGATAGGAACCTGCTGCCGGCGGCGTAGGAGATTTGCGACATGGCCGGGATCGGTGAGAACCCGGCAACCCGGTCCGGTCCGTGCTGCTTGGTGGTGTGCACCGTCGATGCGGCGGCTATCTCGAGGGCTTCGTCCCAGCGGACCCGCCGGAACCCGCCTTTGCCGCGCGCCCGCTGGTAGCGGGACCGCTTGTCGGGATCGTTCTGGATGGAGGCCCAGGCGTCAACCGGATCCGGATGCTCGGCGAGTGCGTCACGCCACAGGTCGAGCAGCGCTCCGCGCACATACGGGAACTTGACCCGGATCGGGCTGTAGAGATACCACGAGAAACTGATACCACGCTGGCAGCCGCGCGGTTCGTAGGGGGGCAGGCCGTCTTCGAGTTGCGGATAGTCCGTGGCCTGAAGTTCCCAGGTGACGATGCCGTCCTTGACAAACACCTCCCACGAGCAAGATCCGGTGCAGTTGACCCCGTGGGTGGTCCTGACTCGTTTGTCGTGCTGGAACCGGTTGCGGTAGAACTCCTCCCAGCGCCGCTCGGCGGGCGCCTCGGTGTCCTTGATCCAGTCACTCATGATCTGCTCCTCAGTTGGCGGAGGTAGTTGATGCGATTGCGCTTGGGGAAAACGAACATCAGGCCGACCAGCAGGGCGGCGCCGACCAGACCGAGGATCCACAACAGATCGACCTGGACCAGGGTGCGAGATGTCAGGGAGCCGAAGAAGGCGGCCAGATCGGCGCGTTCTTGATCGGTCAGCGCTTTGTTCTCGAAGATCGGCTGCATGGTGGCCGACGGCGGGGTGGCCAGCGCCGAGGCGACCGCTTCGGTGCCTCCGTACCTGGCCGTCAAGTCGGTCAGGTCCGGTCCGAGGGTCGGTCCGCCCAGGTTGGTGTAGGTGCCGGCGGAGTGGCAGGCATGACAGGCGGGTCCCCCGTTCTCGAGCCCGACCCGGCCGATGAAGAGCTTCTCGCCGACCGCGGCTCCGCCTTCACCCACCGGAGCGGTGTCGGCCGGGACGAAGACTCCGGCCTGGATGTAGGCGATCACCGCGTCGATCTCGGCATCGGTGAGCTGCGCCTGGGCGGGCATCTGCCCGTCGTAGGTGACTCCGTTGACGTCGATCGGACCGGATTTCCCTTCCCGGATCACGGTTCCTACATAGGCGGTGTCCTGGATGTTCGGGTTGTCCGCCAGCGGGGGGAACGATCCCGGCACACCGGTGCCGGTCCCCTGGTGGCAGGCGGCGCAGTTGGCCAGGTAGACCTCCCGCCCGTCGGGACCCTCTTGAGCACCGACCGTCGGCGGTAGCCACAGACCGACCCCCATCGCTCCCAGAACCAGCGCCGCCTGCATCAACCGTCTCATACGGTTTCCCCTTCCTCAGTTCCAGTAGAACCCGGGTATGTGAAAGTCTTGGTGCTTCCCATCCGGTCGGATCAACGCTTTCTCCCTTGGTCCGGCCGCCGGAGGCGAGGGGTGAGCATGGCGTGCGAAGGCGTGTCGGCCGGAATGACGTAGGTGCCGGCGTCGATTTCGGCCGCGCTTTTCACCAGGTCGGCGAAGCTCGTGGATGCCAGTTGCTCGGCCAGCGCGTTCTGGGCCCGGGCCCAGGGGATGTGCACCGGGCAGGTTTCCTCCCAGGTGCAGGGACCGCTGCGCAGGACACATTGCTCGAGCTTGATGCGACCCTCCGCCGCCTCGACTACCTCGAGCAGGGAGATGTTCTCGGGTGGCCGGGCCAGGGTGTAACCCCCGGTGGGTCCGGCTACCGCATCGAGCAGGCCGTGCTGGACGAGATTGGCGAGGATCTGGGTGAGGTACCGGGCCGGGATGTCCATCTCCCCGGCGATCTCTCGTGATTTGCGCCGCTCATCGTGGTGACGGGCGAGGTCGAGGACCGCCCGCACCGAGTAGTCACCCCTGCGTCCGAGAGACGGCTGCATAACCTGCACTTTAGTACTTGACGTTCATGTTGCAACTTGACGTTCGGGATTTAATCCACTATCAAACAGATGACAGTTTTGGTCCTAGTGTCCTGTGTCGTAAGTCCGTGCTGATTTCGGCGAGCCATTCGTCGTTTCTGGCCAGGACGCAGGACGAGGGTGCACCCAGTGCGGTGCGTTGAGGACGAGGACGCCGCCAGGGACGACGAGGGCCGACGAAATTCTGTACATGACTTGCGACTCGGGACACCGAGGGAGGGAACATGAGTCAGGACGACCGGCCGTCGCCCGCCATTGAAACACCGCCCAAACTGCTCGACTTCAAGCAAGAACGGATCCGGACCCTCCACTACACGTGGATCGCCTTCTTCATGACGTTCTACGTCTGGTTCAACATGGCGCCGATGGCGACCACCATCCTGGATTCGGTCGGCTGGCTCACCGAGGAGCACATCAAGATCCTGCTGATCGCCAACGTGGCACTGACGATTCCGGCCCGCATCATCGTCGGCGCCCTCATCGATCGTTTCGGAGCCCGGGTGGTGTTTTCCGGACTCATGGTCGTGATGGCTCTACCGGCGTTGGCCTTCGTGCTGGCCGGTTCGTTCATGCAGATGCTGATCGCCCGGCTGGTGCTCAGCTCCGTCGGGGCCGGTTTTGTCATCGGCATCAAGATGGTCGCCCAGTGGTTCCCACCCAAGTACATCGGCAGGGCCGAGGGGTTCTACGCCGGATGGGGCAACTTCGGCTCGGCCTTCGCCGCCATGACGCTGCCCTGGTTCGCCATCACCATCCTGGACGGCTGGTTGGGGCTGGGCGACAACGCCTGGCGCTGGGCGCTTGGGGTCAACGGTTTGGTCATGGGCGTCTACGGCGTCATGTACTACTTCCTGGTCCGGGATGTCCCCGCGGGCGAGCAACTGCACAAGGCCAAGAAGACCGAGCCGATGATGGTCACGTCGTACGGAGACCTCATCCAGTACCTGGTCTGGTCGTTCCCGCTTATGGGAGCACTCGGGGTACTGGCGTGGCGGATCGGCAATGTGGAGATCGACGGTGTGGCGGTCCTCTCCGATGGAGCGCTCATCGCGATCTACGGCATCCTCCTGCTCATCTACGCGGGCCACGTAGCCAAGACGTTGCAGATCAACCTGCCCTACCTCCGAGCCGGCGTTCCCGAAGATGAGAAGTACCACTGGGGAAGTGTTGCGGCGCTGAACAGCACATATTTCGCCAACTTCGGGGCAGAACTGGCCGTGGTGTCGATGCTCCCCGCCTTCTACGAGAACACCTTCAAGCCCCTGCTCGGAAGCAACGGCACTCCCCTGGTAACGGCCACTGTGGCAGGAGTAGTGGCGGCTTCGTTCGCATTCGTGAACCTCGGGGCCCGCCCGTTGGGCGGCTACTTGTCGGACCGGATGTCCAACAGGAAACGAACCATGCTGATTTACATGGTCGGTATCGCCGTCGGATTCTTCCTTATGGCCTTCATCGGCCGGTGGGGCGGGGGTGTGGATACCGACGGGCTGCGCACCGTTGTACCCATGTTCGCGGGTGTGTGGTGGCTGGTTGCCGCCGTCGCCATCACGATCTTCGCCTCGGCCTTCGTGCAGGGCGCCGAAGGTGCCACCTTCGCCATCATTCCAATGATCAACAAACGGATGACCGGGCAGATCGCCGGGATGGCGGGCGCCTACGGCAACGTCGGGGCCGTCATCTACCTGGTGCTCTTCTCACTGGTCGACGCTAAGACGTTCTTCTTCGTTCTGGCCGGCGGAGCAACGCTGAGTTTCGTCGTGACCTTCTTCATGCTCAGGGAACCGGAAGGCGCTTTCGAAGAGGCGTTTGTCCACGACGCCGAGGGACGCCTGGAGGCTTAGCAGTGAACCAGCGCGGCCGGCATCAACCCGCCTCGACCTTAGGAGATCGGAATGGCTGACATCTACGAGTGGGACGTCGAGGACGAGGGTTTTTGGGAGAGCACCGGCAAAAAGATCGCCACCCGCAACCTCTGGATTTCGATCCCCAGCCTGCTGTGCGGGTTCGCCGTGTGGATCTACTGGAGCGTTATCACCGTCCAGATGCTCAATCTGGGGTTCCCGTTCTCGAACGCCGAACTCTTCACCCTGTCGGCGATCTCGGGCCTGGCGGGCGCCAGCCTGCGTATCCCGAGCAGCTTCTTGATCCGGATCGCCGGCGGCCGGAACACGATCTTCTTCACCACCGCCCTGCTGATGATCCCGGCGGCGGGAACCGGGTTTGCGCTGCTCTCGCCCGACACTCCGCTGTGGGTTTTCCAGGTGCTTGCGTTCCTCTCCGGGCTGGGTGGTGGGAACTTCGCTTCTTCGATGTCCAACATCAGCTTCTTCTACCCGAAGCGCATGCAGGGTCTTTCGCTCGGCCTCAACGCGGGCCTCGGCAATGCCGGCGTCACCACCATGCAGGTTTTGATCCCGCTGGTGATGACCTTCGGCCTCTTCGGGGGTGGGTCGCTCATCCTCGAAACGAGTTCGGGGACCCTGATCGGCGAAATCGCCGCCGGGACGGAGACCTGGATCCACAACGCCGGTTTCGTTTGGCTGCTCATCCTGGTCCCGCTTGCATTCCTGGGCTGGTTCAAGATGGACAACATTCGCGCCGCCCACGTATCACCGAACATCGGCTCGCCGCTCAACTCGTTCCTCAAGATCAGCGGCATGCTGGGACTGGCCTTCATCCCCGCCGCCGTCGGCCTCATCGTGATCCTCCCCTCCCCGACCGGCCTCGGCTTGACCTGGGCCAAATACCCGATCATTGCCCTGGTGATCTGGGGAACCGTCTTGCTGTTGAAGCAGTTGCGCGGCGAGATCAAACCGAACCTCGAACGCCAGTTCAAGATCTTCAAGAACAAGCACACCTGGATCATGAGCGTGATCTACACGATGACCTTCGGCAGCTTCATTGGCTACTCGGCCGGTTTCGCCCTGGCCATCAAGGTCATCTTCGGCTTCCAGCACGTGCTGGTCGACGGCGTGATGACCCACGACCTGGTCAACCCGAACGGCCCATCTGCCTTGACCTTTGCCTGGATGGGACCCTTCATCGGGGCCTTCATTCGACCGGTCGGTGGCTGGATCGCCGACAAGGTGGGCGGAGCCAAAGTGACCCAGTGGGTGTCGGTCACGATGGTCATCAGCGCCCTCGGCGTTGCGTACTTCATGAAACAGGCATACCAGTCGGCAACTCCCGAGGACTTTTTCGTGCCGTTCTTCCTGCTGTTTCTCGTGCTGTTCGCGGCAACCGGGGTCGGCAACGGATCCACTTTCCGCACTATCGCCGTGGTGTTCGATCAGGAACAGGCCGGTCCCGTGCTGGGATGGACCTCCGCCGTTGCTGCCTACGGAGCTTTCGTGGTCCCTCAGGAGTTCGGGGAACAGATCACGAACACCACTCCGGAGATTGCCCTCTACGCCTTTGCGGCCTTCTACGTCATCTGCCTCGTGCTGAACTGGTGGTACTACCTCGGCCCCAAAGCCGAATTCAAGAACCCATAGAGCACCTTCCCCCCAAACCCCTCCCGCCGGCGACACGGTGAATCAAAACAGGCGCCGGGACGGGTTCTTGACTAAGTTCGCACATCCACAATGATTTGGCCCGCCCGCATATGAAATCCACCTCGCTCCTGTTGAGACATCTCGGTGCCCGTCTCGAAGCGGTACGAACGGTCTTCTCCAATCAGAACCTGAGAAAGCTCGAGACCGCCTGGGCGGCGTTCAACATCGCCGAGTACGCGTTCGTCATTGCTCTTGGGGTCCTGGCTTTCGAACGCGGCGGCGCAGTTGCGGTTGGGTTGATGGCCCTCATCCGCACGCTCCCGGCCATCGCCGCCGGGCCGTTGCTGGCGGTACTCACCGACCGGTTGCCCCGCCAGCGGATGGTCACCGTGAGCCTCGTCGGCCGGTCGGTGGCCAGCGCCGGTTTGTTCTTCCTCGTCGGCGGCGATTCCCCGATCGGTCTTGTGTATCTGCTGGCGGCGGTCGATGCGGCCATCGCCACCTCGTTCTGGCCGGCGCACACCGCTCTGCTGCCAGAACTGAGCCGCTCCCGCGACGAACTGGCCGCCTCCAACGCGGTGGCGTCGGTGGTCGAAAACTCGGGCCTGTTGCTGGGTCCGCTCGCAGCCGGTCTTGTTTTCGTGGTATTTGACATTGCCGCCGTGTTCGCCGCAGGAAGCGGTGTGTTCCTGGTAGGGGCGGCCCTGGCAGCCACCATCGTCACCGACCGTCAACCCGTGCACATCCCGGGTCACCGGGTCCGGGCCGAACTGCTCGACGGGTTGCAGGTCTTGCGAGAACACCGGGGACCGGCGGTCGTCATCGGACTCTGGACATTCGAGTCGCTTCTTCTGGGAGCGATCGATGTGTTCACGGTGGTGGTCGCCATCGACTTGCTGGATATCGGGGATTCCGGTGTTGGATTCCTCGGTGCCGTCAACGGTGCCGGCGGCGTGATCGGAGCCATCGCCATGACTACCTTCTCCCGGGGCAATCCGTTCGGACGGTACCTGGGATGGGGGCTGCTCGTGATGGGAGGGGGCTTGTTGCTTGCAGGAGTCGTTCCGGCGCTGGTCACCGTCCTGATCGGGTTCCTCTTGATCGGCGTGGCCGGAGGGCAGATCGACATCGCCGCCCAGACCCTGCTGCAGCGCACCGTCGGCGAAGCTCATCTGGGCCGGGTTCTCGGCATTTTCGAAGGCTTGTACTGGGGTTCGTTGGGAGTCGGAGCCTTGCTGGCCGGTTGGCTGGTAGCGGCGGCCGGTATCGAAGCGGCCATCATCGGATGCGGCGTCGCCCTGTCGGTGGTGGCCGTCCTGGCCAGGCGAGTGTTGCGGTCGCTCGACGGTTCGATCGAAGTCCCGGGCGAGCGAATCGATCTGTTGTCCGGCAGCGAGATCTTCGGCCTGCTCCCGATCCCCACCCTGGAACACCTGGCGCGCATCGCAACCACGATGGTGGCCGAACCCGCGGAAACCATCATCGAGCAGGGTGGGGACGGCGATCAGATCTACGTCATCGAAGCAGGCGCGGTATCGGTCCAAGTCGACGGGATCGAGGTAGCGACTCTGCACACCGGCGATGTGTTCGGCGAAATCGCGGCCTTGCGCCATCTGCCCCGCACCGCGACGGTGCGGTCCAATGCAGAGACCGCGTTGCTGGTGCTGGACGGCCAACAGTTCGTGGCGGCCGTTTCCTCCCACACCTCATCGGCCGCCACCGCCGATGCCATGGTGGCCGGACGCCTCGCCGGCATCGGACGGGCCCGCCGGGGTCGGGGCCGCTAGTCCCGGCCCAGACCATCGCTGTTTGATTAGCCTCTATCCGGTGAGTGATCTGCCCGACTACGTCCTTCGGAATCGTGAATACTGGGACAAACACGCCGATTGGTGGGCGAAACTCGGCGAGCGAGCATGGAATCAGGAGCCCCGATGGGGCGCCTGGGGGCTCCCTGAGGAAGACCTGCGGTTGCTGCCCGACGACATGACAGGCATGAATGCCATCGACCTCGGATGTGGGACCGGCTATGTGCTCGGGTGGATGCACAGGCGCGGCGCCACTGTGGTCGGTATCGACAACTCCGAGCGCCAACTGGCAACCGCCGCACGCTTGGCTGCCGAACACGTCGTTGACATCGAGTTGATACACGGCAATGCAGAGACTGTGCCCTATCCGGACGAGTCGTTCGACTTTGCCATTTCCGAGTACGGCGCGGCCATCTGGGCCGATCCGTATGTGTGGATCCCGGAAGCGTGGCGGCTCTTGCGGCCGGGCGGAAGCCTGGTCTTCCTCGGCAATCATCCGATGCTCACGGTTGCCCAGTACGTCGACAGCGAAGAACCTGCGACGCGCAGGCTTATCTACCCGTATTTCGGTATGCACCGCATCGACTGGGATGACGGAAAGGATCAGGGCACCGAGTTCAATCTCCCGATCTCTGCCTGGTTCCGCCTGTTTCGCGAAGTGGGGTTCGAAGTTGTCGACTACCTCGAATTGCGGGCCCCCCACGCCGGCGACGAGATCCGTTTCTACGTCACCGCAGATTGGGCAAGGGACTATCCCTCCGAACACGTCTGGAAGCTCCGCAAGCCGGGCAAATGAGTCCCCCGCATGAGCCGGCCGATACGATGATCAGGTGATGGACACCATCTCGAGGCTCTTCAAGCGGCTCACCGACCAATACGGCACCAAGCTCATCCGGTTCGGTGCGGTGAGCGTGTTCAACGTTGTCTTCGGGCAGAGCCTTTTGTACGGCGCCCAGACGGTTCTGGAGTGGACGGCCGTCGGATCGAATGTCTTTTCGGTCACAGTCAGCGCCATCCCCGCCTATCTGTTGAGCAGATACTGGGTATGGCAGAAACGCGGCAAGAACCATTTGATGAAAGAGGTCCTTCCGTTCTGGAGCCTGGCCGTCCTCGGTTTCGTGCTTTCGACGGCGTCCGTCTGGTTTGTCGAGCAGCAATGGGATCCGCAGCCCCTTTTCATTAATCTCACCAACCTCGCCGCCTTCGGCGTGGTCTGGGTATCCAAGTTCTTCATCCTCGACAAGTACCTCTTCAGAATCGACGAGCCGATTGAGGGACCAGCTGAGGATCATCCCCTGACTCCCTGAGGGACCGGTTGCCAGCCAGCACGATCTTCATCCTTCTTAGCAATAGATAGGTCTAGTTTTTGTCACATGGGTTTGTTATTGTCGAACATATGTTCGATACCATGACAAGCACGCAGACAACTGATGATTCCTCTGTGGAGCGACTGGATGTCCTGGTGATGGGCGAGCAGGCCGTCCGTTTTGACCTCCTCACTGAGATCACCCGCCTGGAGGGCTCAGAGGTGTGGAAAACGGAAGGGGCTGTGTCGATGGTCGATTGGCTGGTGGGCCGCTACCGGACGTCAGTCGCCACCGCCCGGGAGTGGCTGAAAGTTGCCCGGGCGCTCGATGCGCTCCCCAAAATCCGGGGGGTGTTCGCCGAGGGGCGGCTGTCGTGGGACCAGCTCCGGGCGCTTCTCAAGATCGCCACACCCGACGATGAGACCGAATGGGCCGAGCGGGCCCCGACCATGTCGGTCGCACAGCTGAGGGCTGCAACCAGGACCGTCACATCCGAAGCCGTGGTCGAGGAACACCAAGGCCGGCGGGTCCAGTGGTGGTTCGACGAACACCGGCCACTCTTCCGCATGACGGTACAAATGGGAAACGTCGAAGGTGCCACCTTGGCAACCTGGCTGACCCGCCGCGCCGATCAGTACGACCCGGATCCCGAATCGGGTGTCTACGAGGATTTCGAGAGCCGCTGCGCCGATGCCCTGTCCGAACTAGCTTCCCAGGCCCTGGCCGAAGACCGGGACCATGACCGGGCCACCCTCCTCATCCACACCGACCTCGTCACGCTCCTCAGCGGAATCGGGACCTCCACCGTCGCCGACGGGCCCGCAATGGCGAACGACACACTCCGCCGACTGGCCTGCGACGCCCGCCTCCAACTAGCCCTCACCAACCCGCACGACACCGTGATCGGGGTAGGACGCACCACCCGCACCATCCCGCCCTGGCTCACGCGCCTCGTCCGGGGTCGGGATCAAGGCTGCCGGTTTCCCGGCTGCCGGCGCACCCGCTGGGTCCAAATCCACCACATCATCCACTGGGCCGACGGCGGACCCACCAACCTAGACAACCTCATCACGCTCTGCGGCCACCACCATCGGCTCATCCACGAACACCGATGGACCATTGCAGGCAACCCCGACCACACCATCACCTGGCATCACCCCAACGGAACCCCCTTCATGCCCCAACCGCCCCGGCACCCCCTCAAGGAATGGAAACAACTCCTCGCCTGTAAATCGCCCGTCACGCCCCCACCCCGACCACAACGCGCCTACCCACTTCTCAGCTGATTGAACTAAGAAGCCGGGTCGGCCCGCCACTCCTCCCGGCCGTCCATCCCGAACCGCCTCAAGAGCACAGCTCGGCCCGGCACGATCTCGATGAAGCACGTCAAAGGGGAGCCTTCGGGCCCGCCCGGAGAGAAGAGATTGAGGTCGTAGGAGAACACCCCTTCCCATAACCGGCGCTTGTCCTCCAGTGAACCGAGCACGCCGGCCGTGCCCCAGATCAAGAGCGAGTCCCAGCCTGTGCTTTCGCTCACCTGATAGTGGAGCGACACGGACGGGTTGGCAGCGATGTTGCGGGTCTTGAGAGCGTCGGTCCCCACCATCACGTACAGCATCCCGTTCTGCCAATCGGCGTGCACGGGTGCGACGTGCGGATCGCCACCCGGCGTCACGGTGGCAAGGTGGACGATGGCGCCGAATCGTTTGTGTTCGGCAATGAGTTCTTCGAGTTCCATGAACCAAGTGTACGAGTTCGAGTCCCCGGGGTCCCGGTGGCACGGCAAGGGAGCGGGCCGCAGCCCGCTCCCTTGCGTCATAGATGGTTGGTTGTTAGTTGCGGGGGGTCAGGTACTTGGCCCACCATTTGCGAGCCGTCTCGATCCCACCGACTCCGAAAGCCACCGCGAAGGCCACCGCGAAGGCGCCGAAGGTGAACTCGAAGATGCGGGTGCTGACCTGGCCGATACCGAGGATCTCCAGAGCGGTGAGCGCACCGAAGATGATCACGGCGTAACGGGCGACGATGGCAACCCATGGGGCATTCCGGGTCGTGGCCCACGGCTGGACCAGATCGCCGAGGAAGTTCCCGATGGCGGCTGCGATCACCAGGATCACGATCGCCACGACCACGAGCGGCAGGTATGCAATCAATCCGGAGAGCAGCGTGACCAGTTCGGCTACTTGCAGCGCCTGCGCGGCCAGCAAGAACACCGACAGCAGCAGGATCGCGTAGATGATGTTGGCAACGATCGAAGCTCCCGTGTATCCGGCGTTCCGCAATGCCGGACCGATTCCCGAGCGGTCGATCACCTTGGTGACGGCCGGACGATCGAGGATCTTCTGGATGATGTTGCGAATGAACTTGGCGATCCACCAACCCACCAACAGGATGAGTAGTGCGCCAAAGAACCTCGGAGCGAAATCGGCGATGCCGCGCCCGATGTCGCCCAAACCCTCAACAAACTGATCCCAAAAACTCATGGTCCCCTCCCGGGTGTAGTCCCTTGCAATTCTTAGACCACACAGATGAGGGTTAGTTTCAGGAAATCTTCCGGGACTTGGGAACCGGGAGGGGATCCCCCCGAGGGCTACCCACCGATGTAGCTCATCTCCACTTTGGGAAGGTCGACGGTCTCCGACGATCGAATCTCGGAGTAGCGGTCATCGCGGGCACCCCAGATGGCGGAGAGGGTCTCGATGATCTCTTCGTCGGTAGCACTGCTGCGCAGCAACGCCCGCAGATCGAAACCCTTGGTGGCGAAGAGACAGGTGTAGAGCGCTCCGTCGGCGGAGATCCGGCCCCGTGTGCAATCCCCGCAGAACGGTTGCGTGACCGAGGCGATCACACCGATTTCGCCGCCCCCGTCCTTAAACCGGTAGCGCCGCGCCACCTCGCCCCGGTAGTTGGGTTCGACCGGCTCCAGCGGCATCTGGGTGTTGATCATTGCCACCACGTCGGTGGCAGGCACCACGTCGTCGAGCCGCCAGCCGTTGGTATGGCCCACATCCATGAACTCGATGAACCGGATGATGTGCCCCGTGTTTTTGAAATAGCGAGCCATCTCGACGACCGTGTGATCGTTGACGCCCCGCTTGACGACCGCGTTGACTTTGACCGGACCCAACCCCACCTCGTGGGCGGCGTTGATGCCTTCCAGAACTTTGGCGACCGGGAAGTCGACGTCGTTCATGGCCCGGAACACGGTGTCGTCGAGCGAGTCGAGGCTCACCGAAATCCGGTCCAGCCCGGCATCTTTGAGCGCCTGCGCTTTGCGGGCCAGCAACGCTCCGTTGGTGGTCATGGTCAGCTCGAGGTCGCCCAGGGCTTTCAACGAGGCGATGAGGTGCTCGAGATCACGGCGCAACAGAGGTTCGCCGCCGGTGATCCGCACCTTATGAACTCCCAATCCTTTGGAAAGCCGGACCAACCGTTCGATCTCTTCAAAGGAAAGCAGCAGATCCCGGCCCAGGAACTCGAAGTCACGGGTGAAGATTTCCTTTGGCATGCAATAGGTGCAGCGGAAATTGCAGCGGTCCGTTACAGAGATACGGAGATCCCGCAGAGGTCGCTTGAACACGTCGGTTACTGGAACGGTCATGGAAACCGCATGGTACCGCCTGGCCAAAGCTTGGTCGGAGCCGAGCGTCGTAGGTCGTTGACCGAGCGCAGCACAGTCGGAGACGGTCGTCGAGCGCCGGCAGACCCCTACTCCTCCGGTATCTCCTCGAAGGCAGCCGCAAATTCCTCAAAGGGTTGAGCACCGTCGATCACTGAGGCCAGACCGTCAAAAAGGATTACAAACGTGGGGGTGGAGCCGATGATGCCCGACATGTCATAGAGGTCTTCTACAACCCGCTCGAGGGCGGCCCGACCTCCCACACAGGAGGCAAATGCGGACTCATCGAGTCCTAGCTCGACGGCGAGGTCGGTCAGCACTGCATCGGGCTGGTCGACCGCCCATTGGTCCACACTCTCAAAGAGCAGGTCGTGCATCTCCCAGAAGGCCTCCTGATCGCCGGCACACTCGGCGGCGGTTGCCGCCGCCAGAGCCTGCGGATGGCTCTGCAAGGGCAGGTGCTTGAACACCCACATCACCTCTCCGGTGTCGATGTATTGCTCGTCGAGAGCAGGTTGCGTCTCCAGCGTGTGCCGCTGGCAGAAAGGACACTGGAAGTCGGAAATCTCGACTACTACCAGGTCCGCTTCCGGGTTGCCCCGGTAGGCGTCCCCGGCCAGGTTGTAGCCGGGACGGTCGGGATCGGGGGCCAGACCGTCCTCGGTCGCCCAGAACGGAAGATCGGGCTTGTCGTCGGGCGGGTCGGTGGCGACCGGAGTTTCCCCGGCGATCACCGCTTCGATGGTGGCGATAAAGGTCTCGACCGGTTGGGCACCTACCACTTCGACAATCTCATCGGTGCGATTGTCGACAATTTGGAAGCTGGGAGTCCCTCCAAAACCCAGCTGGCGACCCTGCGCGACCCGTTGATCGACGATTGGCACCGTGCGTCCCGAGTCCATACACGCTTGATAGGCGTCGAGATCGGCCCCGATTTCCTCGGCTATGCCGGCCAGGTAGTCACTGTTGTCGGAGAGGGAGGCCCATTCACTCTGGCGGGCGAATAGCTGGTCGTGCATGGCCCAGAAGAGAGCGGCACCTTGCTCGGTGATGCACAACGCGGCAGCGTGTCCGGAGGGAGCGGTGGGGTGAAGCTCGGCCAAGGGGAGGTCCCGAAACACGAATCTGACCTGTCCGGAGGCTGCGTATTGCTCTATCAGCTGGGGGTTGGTCTGGGCGGCGTGGCGACCGCAGAAGGGGCATAGGTAGTCCGAGAACTCGACTAACGACACAGGGGCGTCTGGATCACCCAGGTAGGGATAGCCATCGTCGGTGAATCCCACGGGGAGCCCCTGGTAGGTGCCTTCGGCCTCGGTGGGTGCTGTGGTACCGGGGGCTTGAGTGCCATCCGGCACGTCCGAGCAAGTGCCGGCTGCCACACAGTCGAGGGTGGTGGTGGTCGGGGATGCAGTGGTCGATGTTTCGGTCCCGTTGCCGGTACAGGAAGAACCGATCAGGGCCAGGGCGAGTAGCAGCGCCACCCGAGCTGTTCCGGTTCTGTGTTCTTGGACACGGGTACTCATGAGGCCGCATCGTATCGGAGGTCGATCGGTGTGACCAGAGTCGGAGGACCCTGGTCGTGACCACGTCGGTCCCACCCGCGTAAATCGGTATGGGGAGGATTCCCGATAGGCACCACCAGGCCCAACTGATTCACTTGACCGAGAGAGGGCGTACGTATGACTCGGTCGACGCTGCGAGGGGGGCCAGTTCACGAGATACAGCTTTCGTTGATTTCCAGGCAAATCGCCGTTGGCAATTCGGCAACAACACACGGAGGGGAACGAGATGTCCCGGGAGGGGAATGACATGTCCCGCAGAATCGTATTGGTCATATTGGTAGTGCTGGCGCTGCTGGCGGTCTTTGCCATAGCGCAGGCGCAAACTGCTACCGGCAACGCCGCCGGCGGGCCCGGTCTGCATGAAGCAACGCTCTACGCGGGTCAGACCATTGATGCCGGCACCGTGAGCTTCTGGAATTCGCCCAAAAAGCTCCACGTCCAAATCGAACCCTCGGGCGAATGGAGGATCGCGGAGACGCACATCTACGTCGGTTACAACACCGACGACGATCTGCTTCCGGTCACTAAGAAGGGCGACGTTATACCGGGCAAGTTCCCCTACAAAAAGGAATACGAAAAACCGGCCCCCATACATACGCTGACGTTGGACCTAAAAGAGGATCTCGGATTCAGCTGGGGAACACAGTACACGGAACTCCGCACCCCCACCCTGGCCGTCCATGCAGAGTTGGTGCAACTCAATGACAAAGGAAAAGTCATTGCCGAAGAAGGCGCGTGGGCTTTCGGGCCGGATGAATTTGAAGGTTCGCAGTGGGGCTGGACACTTACCTACCAGCTCGCCCACCCACGACGCGGGCACTTCATCGACGCCAACGTGATAGGTCTCAGCTATCACGGCCCAACCCAGCAAGGCGTCACGGCCGATTCGAGTCACGAAAGCGCGGGCGGGTTCCTTTTCTTCCCCGGTGAGGACATCGAATTCTCGATCGGCGAAGTCGTGCTCGGCAGCGCCGAAGCGGCCAAGAGAGTATCGCCGCTTGACCTATTCGACGCCTCAGATACCGGCGATCTACGCGTCGTCAACGTAGCCCGATTGCTGCAGAGCCTCGACAATGACCATTCCGACGGCAAGATCAACATCAGGCCCGTCGTGGTCGGCTGCCTCGACAAGGCCGTAGAGATGTTGAACCTCGACTTCCGCGGTGATTTCGGCGATAACGGGCAAGTCGACTTCTTCAGCGATGAAGGGCAAGTTGAAGCTCTCATCGACGAGACCATCGCCCAATGCGGGGGCAACCCCGAAGACATTGTCCTCGAGGCGGTCGACGCCGCAGAGGCTCAGGACAACCTCGAGACCGGCATCAATGCCAGCAACATCTTCCGCAAGAACATGACCAAGACGGAGGACTGGGGTGAAACCAAGCAAAAGCTGGAAGTCATGCCCGTCTACTTCCCCGGTGTTCGCTCCAACGGCGACCCGTCGCTCTGCATCGACGTCGACGACGACAAGATCTACGACGCGGCCGACGGTGACACGCTGGGCGTGCCCTACGAGGAGTGGCGCCTAAACGGCGACCCATTGGCCGAGGAATGCGATCCCCGGGATGTTGATGGAGACGCATGCCAGGTCACGCTCATCGAGTGTCGCGACATCGCCAAGCCCATCTTGACGACCTACATGGGCAAGGTCGACATCTACGACACTCAACAGGTCAAAGAGGACTTTTGGCCCGGCCGCTTCTCCTGGGACCTGCACACCGCAATTTCCCGCGACGACGGCACCACCTGGAAGCGTATGAACGTCTCGCGCATGGCCGACATGTCGTCGTTCGATCTGGAGACGGGTGAACCCTTCCCCGGCACGGTCGGCTCGCCCTACCTGAAAGTCAACGACAACAAGATCCTGGTGGCGTGGGAGAGCAAGTTCTGCAAGAGCGGCAACCCCCGCTACTGCAATCACCACCTGTGACGACCCGGCGACCGAAGAGGTCGACATGGGATCGATCCTCTGACACGAGGAGAACGAATGCGCCGTCTACTGTCGCGGTAACCCGGACAACGAGACCGAGGTCTGTGAACCCGACTATCCGCACGACGATGACTACTACGTCACCGACATCTGGGGCGTGCGCGGTCAGCAGGGCTCGGTCGACTACGACGAGGTCGACGACGTGGCCGAGTTGGGCATCGGCGAGATCCCCTACTCCTGCCTGTGGACGGCCCGCGGGGTGATCGCCACCGAGAAGGAGTTGGACGACGGCACGTTTGCGTCGATGAACGTGGAAGTGGACGGCGTAGCGACGTTGACCAAGTAAACCAATGCACCGCAGAAGCTGCGCCATATGCATGTTGCACAGGTGACGGAACAGGCACCTGTGAAGCCGTGGAACTTGGCGACGTCGTCTGGTTCAAGCCGGAGCGTCTGACCTCGGGTCGGCGTGACGCCTACCTGCCGATGGTCGCCTCGGCTCGCGGCGCCGGCTTTGCCATCTCCTGGCAGGAGGACCCGAGCGGTCTGCGGCCCGGCAAGGGCAAGGGCCCCGGCGAGGGCTGGAGCGGTGCCATCTCCAACCACAAGACCGACATGTGGTACAGCTTCATCTCCTACGACGACTTCAACATCGTCGACGAGAACTTCGTGCCCGGTGGACCCGGTGGCGGGACGACGCGAGCCAGCGGGCGACGAGGGCTACCTCGACAAGCCCGGCCTCGGCCGGCCCAAGGCCCTGGTGCCGTTCTCGCTGCCGGTGCGGGTCACCGACAACGACATGGTCAACACCCACACGCTGAAGGTCGTGCCGAGCACGGACTGCCCGGACGTTCCCGGACAGCACCGGGAAGAACGGGAAGATCCGGTCTGCTTCCCCGAGGTAGTGGACGGCTGCTTTGTGCCGATCGACCCCGAGGAAATCGCCGGCGAATTCTGTGGCCATCCCGACGCGGATCCGGCCACCTGCTGCGATCCAGACGACCACGAGGGCGACCCCAACTGTGAGGACCTCAAGGGGCTGTTTGGCAACCTGACCGGCACGAAGAGTTACGCGTACGTGGCCCGTTCGATCGACGAGAACGGTCTCGATCCAACGGAAACTATGTGTACATGCCCGGAGGCGACGGTGCACCCGACTACCAGTACTACGTCGACAACGGCGGCACGCTGGACCTGTGCGACCTGTCGGGGACCAACTCCTACATGGACGATGATGCCCGGCACGTCGGCTCATGAGCGCTGGTTCGGCTTCACCAACTCGGCGGGAGCCGACAAGCTGGTCTGCGTGGCCTCCGACGGCCGCCTGCTAGACGGTGACGTCTTTGCCTCGCGGCCGATGCTGCAACTGCAGCCGTACACCAAGTCCGACGGCACCAAGAGCGCCTGGGCACTCCTCGCCTACGAGGAGTCCAAGGGCTTAGGCCACTCGCTGGCGGCGGAAGCGCACCTGGACACCGATAATCCGGTGGACGAGCATCATCGGCGAGCAAATACGACGACTCGGGCCAGGAGAAGCCGATCAAGCAGGACATCGGTAAGAACATGATGTACCACAGCTTCGACTTCACCCAGCCCGACCTGGTGGCTCCGGGTCACATCGTCAACTTGCCGGCGCTGTGCGGCGGCCTGTACCCGACCTACTGTGACGATCGCAAGACCCCGGACGTGGTCGAAACCAACGAGGAAAACCCGACCTGCACCTGCGACGGCGGGCCAACCGGTTCCGCTCTACTTCGACTACTGGCAGAAGGACGCGATCCGGAGACCCGCCATCGCCGGATAGTGGATGCCGGACGACACCCAGTTCCTGCAGTACCGGTATGAGATCGCTCGCCGGGCGCGGTTCCTCATGCAGTCACCGGGCAAGACGGGTGACAGCAAAACGCTGGGCGCCATCATCTACAAGCAGGGTCAGGAAGGGCAAGGCCGTCCGGCCGACGCCTTCATCCGCCGCTTCGTCAAGGGCGGCACCGGCAACCCGTACAAGTTCGAAAACATGCAGTGCACCACCTACCTGGACGAGACGTTTACCTTGCCGGTCTGTCCCAACGGTGCCGGCGACAAAGCCAGCGCGGTTGGCTACAACTGCAACGTCTGGGGTGAGGCCTCCGGCGACCGGTTGTGCGGAGGTGTGTTCACCGATCCCGAACGGCGGCTACGAACGCCGGGATCAGGTCAACCTGACCAGCGCCGACGTCGATCTGGCGGTCGGGGTCGGTCCGGAGGACGACACGCCGGACGACCCGACCGACGACGTGTACGACACCGGAACAAGGTGCTGCTGTGGTCGCAGCACGAGTACAACCTGGGCGACGAGTCCTACGGGTTGGTCCACGAGGACGGCACCCCTGCGATGTGCTCGGCGACGAGGTCTGTCCCGGCATGTACTCCAACGTCCGCAGCCACCGTGGCTTCATCCGAGGTGACTTCTTCGTCGTCGCCTACTGCCCTGTCGCCGAACTGGGCGGCCGGGCGCAACGGCAACGACCGTTACAACTTCTACGTGAGGAGGTCGTTCGACGGCGGCCAGACCTGGACCACAAACCCGGCAGGAGAAGGCGTCTACGTCTGTCCCGAGTTCAGGACGGATCCATACAGCCCGGATCCGGACGGCTCGGGCAACCTGCCGCCCGAGGTCTTGTTGGACTCCGCAGCCGGCGAGTGCTTGACGTACGAGCCGGCGGTGCCGGATCCGGTGCCAGATGACTACCTGCCGCCGATGCCGGCCGGGGTGGCGATGACGAACTACCTGGACCCGATGGGAGTAACCGCCGAAGGGGTTCCTGCCCAGTTCATCGGTGCCGGATTGTTCGAGCCGGCTCGCAACATCTCGGAGATCAAGAGCAACAAGGAGTCCTCGGGCGACCCGAGGCTGGGCACCACCCCGCCGGTGTACCCGCTGGACGGTCGAGACGCCGGCGTTGCCGATGCTGAGGCTCGTCGAAGACGAGTACGTAAACAATATGTTCTTCGTCGCCTGGGGCACTGTGGACAACGAGAAGTCCACCGGGTCTTCGGGAGTAAAGGCAGAGTCCGGACCTCTGGATATCTTCTACACCCGCTCCGAGGACTATGGCGACTCGTACGTCAAGATCCCGTGGGAGATCGGCGGCGAGAACAGCAACGCGGGCTACGGCGAGACGGAGTGGCGCTACGACTTCGTGGCCAAGGGCGAACCCGAGGAGCAAGGCGAATGCCAGCTCCGGGCGACATCCGACGGCTCCAAGGCGTACGTCATCTGGCACTCGATGATCTCGGCCGAAGAGGATCCCGACGAAGAGTACACCCGCTACTACCCGTGGAAGCCCTCGGAATCTTCCGAGAACGACCTCTGGTTCCGCCGCCTCATCTTCTGGCCGGACGAATTGACGACACCGTAGGCCCTAGCAACTCGAGGGATGGCTGCCCTACCCGGCGGCCATCCCTCTTACGTTCCCAACACTCCGATCCTGGAAACAAGAACGTCATCGAAGAGCCAGGTCTCAATAGAACCTCATTGAGACCTGGCGAGACGGCTGGCGCTCCTTGCCTCCGCTGCACTCCCCCGACGCATATCAGAAAGGCGGCTCCAATGCCGCGGTGAAGACGCTCGGGGAAGTTAGCTTCAGTTGTCGGTGCCCGGGTGCCGATAAAAGAAGTGTCATGATCGCTAGCGATGTGCAACCCATCACGACCCGACCAGCCGGACCGATCTCGCCGCCCGCCGAAGTCATGGCCCCCGCCGCCTACTGGTTACGAGACGACGAACGCACCTGGGCCCCCTCCCCCTACCGCCTCGACGACAATCGCCTGACGTGGGGTCCACTGTGGCGATTCCGGGCGTTCACCGTATCGCCACGTGTCTACCTCCATGAGCTGCGGCGGCTCGACCTCAAAGACGAGAACCACCTGCTCGACTTCTGCAACCAATTCGGCGCCCTCGGCATCCCTTCCGATGCCGACACGTCGATGACGCTCGACGAGGTCCGGCATGCAGCGGCGATGATCCGGACGCTCACATCGATCTACCACCTGCACGAAACCGGCCGGTTCGGCGACGGCGACATTGCGGACTGGGAGTGGGACGCGGAGTGGGTGCCGCCCCCCACCGACGCCGTTGCGGGTCACACTTTCTTCACCGAAGAGATGAACCGGCTCCTGCAATCCGTTACCCCCACAGTCGGCTTCGGCAACAGCCGCCGGAGTCCCCTCACGTTGCTCGATGTCCTGGTCATTCAACTCTTCAACGACGTCGCCGCCGGCGTCGTTTACAAGACCTGTGCCAATGAGAATTGCCGCGGTCTGTTCGTGAACCAGATCGATCGCAAGGTCAAGCGACGCTCACGGACGAACGGAGCCCGGTACTGCTCGCCACGCTGCTCCAAGGCTCAGGCCCAGCGCAACTACCGGCTGCGCACCAACGGACACAGGCAAAACATCGAAAAATGAGACCGGCCGGGGTCCCTGTTCCCGACCGGTCTCTCCGAAGATGGCCAGCGAGTCATCGCCATCCAACCTCCGGATTCGGTTAGCCACAGATCAGAGCACGACCCCGCGCGGCAGGGTGACTCCCGGTGCCCCTAAGCTGTTGGCGTTCACCGCTCAATTGGACACCCGTCTGTGCAGCAGAGTTCCCCAAAACATCCCCCGGAAAAACCTGCGGAACCCGTCGCTCCCGCCGTGGGTCTAAGCGAGACAAGCACATCGTGGGACGACAGCACGGATCTCGAATTGGTCCGGGCCGCAACCGAGGACCTGGATGCGTTTGGCGAACTGATCCGGCGCCACCAGGACTTTGTATATGGAGCAGCAATGCGAGTGGTGAGAAACCCTTCAATCGCTGAAGAGCTTGCGCAAGACACCTTCTTGCGAGCCTTCCGCGCCCTCGACGGGTTCCGGGGCGACTCCCAGGTGCGGTCCTGGCTGTACCGGATCGCCACCAACCTCGCCAAGAACGCCGTGACCCGGCGCAAGGAATACCCGACCGACCAGGGCCTCGATCTGCCGGTGCACGTTCATCCAACCGCCCGGCTCGAAACCCACGCGATGTCGGTAGACCTGCGGGCGGCCATCGATCGCTTGCCCGACAAGCTAAAGGAACCGCTGGTCCTGCGGGAGTTCGAAGAACTCAGCTACGAAGAGATCGCCGCCCGAACCGACACCCCACTCAACACCGTACGCACCCGGATCCTGCGAGCCCGCCGGGCGCTACGGTCGGACATGGAGGAGTGGCGATGAACCGCGCCTGCGCCGTCCGCGACGAGGAATTGATCGCCTTCGCCGGCGGGGTCGAGTTCGACCTCGACGAGCACGTCGCCACCTGCGACCAGTGCCAGGACTTCCTGGCCGAACTGTGGGACGGCGGCCTCGATCACGATCTGGTCGAACCGGTGGTGGCGGCAATTCGCCTCGAGCTCTTCCTGATGGACGCCGCCAAGCTGGGAAGCGGTATCGTGGCGGACATGCTGCAAGCCCTCATCACCTACCTTGATCCCGGCCTCGGAAAGGACGATCAATGACCTGGCAGGAAGCCCTGATCACCGCCGGCAGCGTTATCGCCGTTCTCGTCGTCATCTGGGCGGTGTGGAAAGTGGCGGGCAAGCGACTGCCGGGAAAACTGCGCGAAATGATCGACCAGGTGCTCCCGGTCCTCTACATAGCCGTCCTGGTCGTCACCGCCCTGGTCATCGTGGATCCCTCCCAGGCCGACCTGCTGTTGGAATCGGCCCTGCGCTACCTGCCCCAGGGCCTGGTAGCCCTGATCGTGGTGATCCTGGCACGGGCGCTCGGCAAGATCGTCGGCACCCTTATCGAGGCGGCCTTCACCCGCATGTCGGCGTCGATTGCCGCCCGGGCCAGCATGGCGGCCTCCTCGCTGATCCTCGGGGTCGGCATCATCATCGCCCTCCAACAAGTTGGCATCTCCACCGACATCATCCTGCTGTTGATCGGGGCGCTCGCCTTTGGGTCGGCCCTGGCCGGCGGGCTGGCCATCGGGCTCGGCTCGGTGCCGGTGGCCCGCCAGGTGGCGGCCGGACGCCACATCCAGAATCAGTACGAGACGGGCCAAATGGTGAGGATCGGGATCGTCGAAGGGCGCATTTCCGACATCGGCATGGCCGCGACCCGAGTGGAAGGCATGGACGGAGGGATCGTGGCCATCCCCAACGACCAGTTCCTGGACGGTCCGGTCACGATCTTGTAGGGCAGGTGGGGAGGTGGCCGATTGCGACTAGCAAACGGCCGGAGGGGCAGAGTGCGCTAGCTGCCCAGGGTGGAGTACGAACCGTAGTGGTGGATGGAGAAACCGGCGAAACCGGGGTTGGCGCCAAACTCCGCTTCTACAAGACCGAGTTGGCTCTCCATAAAACCGCCCCCCTCTTCGGCGAAGGTCACCTTGTTGTTACCCACCGCTCCCGTCTCAACCCCGATCACGAATTGGCGGCCCATCGAGGCGGCTAGAGCTGCTTCGGTCGAAGAGAGGTCGATGATCCCGTCGACACCAGCGGCGTGATCGCGATAGGCCATCACCACGATGCCGTCGGTGACGGCCAGGACCCTATTCACCAGGGTGGTGCGCTTGACGCGGATTTCGTCGAACCAGAACGGAACTGCGGCCAGCACCGGCAGGTCGCCTGCCTGCCCAACGGCGCTCCCCAATCCGGCCAGGAAGGAGCGAATCAGGCGGTTCTGTTTCTTGGTGTTCCAATCGGCATGGAGATAGGGCTCGACGTCGAAGACGAGCCCGTCGAAACCGCCGTGTGCCACTACCTCGCCGACCCAGCCCGTCCACGTCCCGGACTGTTTGGCCCAGGCGGAATCTCCGGCCATCGCATGGACCTGAAGGCCGGCCGCATGAGCCTCGGCGAGGAATGCCGGGTAGCGAGCATCCGTGGAGAAGCCGGGGGGAGCATGCAGATAGAGGTCCGTGACCGCCCTGCTGCCGGCAAACTCGATCACCCCGTCGACGGGGCCGTCCCAGACCCACATAGCCCGTTCGCTCGCAGCGGCAGCCGGAAGGGCTCCGCCGACCATCAACAGAGCAGCGAGCACCGCGCTGAACAAGCTTCCCAGTCTCCGACTCATAGATACCTCCGACCGTCACCGTAGTCGTCGATCGCTACCGCGTAAAGAGGTATCACCACCACTATCCGTAGTAACTAGGCAGCAACCCACTCCAAAGCCCTGACTTGGCAGGGGCTCATCCGGCGGCGTCTTTGTCCCAATGCCGTGCCAGGCCATGCAACACTCCGGGCCAGGCATCGTCGAAGTAGCCCATATAGGTGTCCCAATCCGGGCCGTGCAAGAAACCGGTGTGGACCAGGCGAACTGCCGTCGTTTCGTCGTCGAGTCTCGCAAAGGTGAGGACCACCCAGGTGTGCTCGCTGCGCAGCGGATGATCGGGCGTGGCGTTCCAGGTGAATGCCACCATCTCGCCTGGCACGTAGGCGAGGAATCGGCAACCTTCCGAACCCTGTTTGCCTGCGGGCGAATCCGACAGGAAGAGCAGCTCGAAGGGGCCACCGATCCGCAGCTCGATCCGAGCATCAGGCGGACCCCACCAGGAGTCGATGCCCGCTTTGCTGGTCCAGGCAGACCACACCTCGAGGGCGGGAGCGTTGACGATGGTTTCTTTGACCAGTGATCGGACGTCGGGGCCGGTAGCCGCCACGCTGGAATCTATGTCCATCCGGATTCTCTCTTTCAGTAGGGAGCGGGTAGAGACTGGCCGGTTTCGACGAACGTCTTGAGACCGGAGAGGATGTAGGGGAATCCACCCATGAAGTCCTCATACGTCTTCGACCCGACTTCGACGTCGTGCATCTCGACCGTCAGCTTGGTTGCACCGTTGGCGTCTTCGAGTAACCACACCTCCCGGGACGGCCCTTCGGCCTCCAGCGCCTCATCCCAGTGCGCGACCAGGGTCATCTCCAAACGCTGTGGGGCATCGATGGCGATCACCTTGCCGCTGGCCACCAGCGATCCGTCGTCTCCCAGGTACCGGATAGGAGCACCCGGTTCCCAGGTCGACTCGACCCGGGTCCCGTAGTAGTACTTGACCGTCTGTTCACCGTCGATGATGGCCTGCCATACCCGTCTGGGTTCGGCGTTGATGAACATCTCAAAGACGTGCGCGGGCTCAGACATGGTTTCTCCCTCTACGTGTGCCTTCAGGCGGGCCATACGACCAACCGTCGGCTCGGTGTACTTGCTGATCCACCGATCGTGGACCAGCCGGATGGGAACGGAGTTCAGGTAGTGCAACTTGCGCCGACCGGCCTTGCGGGTGGCTATTAGTCCACCTTCCTCGAGCACCGCTAGATGATTCATCACCCCGAAGCGGGTCATGGCCGGCAGGTAGGCGCACAACTCGGCCAGCGACTGGCCGTTCCTTTGGTACAACTCATCGAGCAAGCGGCGCCGGCTCGGATCGTTGAGGGCTTTGAACACCGCATCCATATCTCGAGATAATAGGTGAGTGTTTACTCACATATCAAGGAAGAAATGGAAGCCACCACTACCCCACAAGATAGGAACGATAAGCCCGCCCGGATCAACCGCCCGGAAGGGCGACTCCGTCTGCCCCCTGTTGCAGCTGTTCGATTTCATCGAGGAGACGCCCCGCTCCCATCATCTCGGCGTCGGAACGAGCTGCGGCCAGCTCGGCGGCCGCCTCGTCCGGGCGACCGAGAGCCAGCAGGCAGCGGCCCGCTGCGACCCGGGCCTCGGTCACCGAGAATCTCTGACCAAGTGGCAGTCCCGTGTCAATCATTGACCGCTGGAGAGCCAGCGCCGCTTTGTGCTCACCGCGGCTTTCGGCGACCAGCGCCTGCACTGCACCAAGCTCGGCCGCCATCCAGTCTGAGTTGGGTTTGGCGATCCGGGCCATTCGCTCCAACTGATCCCCCATGCCGAGTGAAATCATTGCGGCCGCCGCCTTGGGCAATTGCCAGGCCAGGAACACCGGGTTTTCGACGCCGATCTGAGACAGCTCGTCGGCCATTTTCCGCGCTTCGGCCGTTTCACCTGCTGCCTCCCAGATGGCGGTGCCAATGGCCAACGCCGGGAAGAGACCTTGCGCGTCCTGGATCTTGCGAGCCTCCTCCAATGCCTGCGGCCAGAGCTGCCTCGCCTGCTTGGTCGAGCCGCGGTGGAACAGCACTATGGCCTTCCACATCCTGGCGAAGGTGGTGATCTGCGATCCTCCCCGAGCCTGATCGTCCGTGATCAGCCGCTCGGCCGTGGTAAAGACACCGTCCCAGTCGCCCATCGGAAACAGGGCTTCGCACCTGGTCATTCGCGACCAGTCCGCTGCCGACGTGTACCCCCGCTGGCTGCCGTATTCGATGGCCTGCTCGATGAGATCCTTTCCTTCCTGCAGCCGGCCGTTGCCGATGACATTGGTCGCCAGGTTGTTGTAGGCAACCAGAGCAGATCGGGTCGCGTTTCGATCGAGGCTGATGCGAAGCGTCTCGCGGAGATCTTCCTCTCCGGACGAATCCCCGAGCTGCAGCAACGAGTTGGCCCGGGCGGACAAGCCGCGCACGTACTGCTCCGTGGACCCGACCAGTCGGGCCACCGCGATGGCCCGGTCGGCCATCTCGAGTCCTTCTTCGCCGCGGCCGCGCAATTGAAGGTGGGCGGCGCGTCCGGCCAGCACCCTGGCCACAATATCCGAAGGCTCGAGGCCCTCGATCAGTTCGCCCGCCAGCTCGTCGAACCGGTCGGCCGCTTCCGCATCGCCCCGATACCACTCCACAGTCGCCCTGGTGGACAGGGTGTCGGCTTCTTGCAACGGAAGGTCCGCCTCGCGGAACGCCGCCACTGCTCCCTCGAGGGCTTCCACTGCCTCATCGACATGGCCCGAGGCAATCGTTCCGAAGGCCAGGAGGGCAGCCCCCGGTCCCGGGGGTTGACGGCCAGTTCCGCGGCCTTCGTAAAGAAGAAGGTGCCGCGCTCCACATCGAGGGCCTTGACCCGCTCGCCGGCCAGCATCACGAACCGGTAGACCTGGGCGAGACGCTTCTCGTCGTCGCTTGGTTGCAGCTCCAGAGCTCGCAAATGGTGATGGGCGACCAATTCCGCCACCTCGATGACCCGCTCACCGCTCGTGGCCTCGACCCACCGGGCCACCTCGAGGTGCAGACGGGATCGTTCTGACCGGGTCAGTTGCCCGTACGCAACATCGCGGATCAGCACATGGGCGAAGGTGAATTCGTCCTGGCCCTTCATCGAAGACCTTCGCACCGGACGAATGAGCTCCCGGGACACGAGACTCCGAACGGCGGAGCGCACACCATCGCTCGTCCCGGCGCCGAGGAAGGTCAAAGCCCCCGACCAGAAGACTTTGCCGACCACAGAAGCCGCCTGGAGAAGCACCCGGTGGTCTGGTTCCAGGAGGTCGAGACGGGCGGCAATGATGGCTTGAATGGTGTCGGGCAGCGGAACTTCGGAAGCTACGTCAGGCGAGTCCAACGACCCGCTCTCGCTCACCAGCCGCATGAGTTCCGTCACGTAGAGCGGGTTGCCGCCACTCCGTTCGAGCAGGGCCTGTTGAGTCCGGGCGGGCATCACGGATCGTCCGGTCAGCCCGATCAGCAGATCGACGGTCTCTTCCGGGTCGAGCGGAGGAAGCGACACGGTAGTGGCGTCGCGTTTGCCCCCACCCCAATCGGGATGGTCGGTGAAGAGTTCCGGGCGGGCGGTACCGACCAACAGCATCGGTGCATCGTTGCCCCAATCGAGGATGTACTCCACGAACTCAAGCAGCACCCCATCGGCCCATTGCAGATCTTCCAGAACCAGCACCAGCGGATTGCGAGCTGCCAGGGCCTCGAAGAATCGCAGCCAGGCCGAAAACAGTTCGCCCCGCTCGGTGGTGACATCGATGTCGCCGGTCCCTGCCAGAGGGGCCAACCGCAGCAGCAACCAGGCGGCTTCTTCTTCGTCATCGACCAGGGCTTTGACCGCTTCACGCAGCTTGCCGGATGCCTCACCGGCCGGTTCTCCCTCCAGGATCCCCGCCTGGGCTTTGACGACCTCGCTCAACGCCCAGAAGGTCACTCCCTCTCCGTAGGGAAGGCAGCGTCCCTCCCGCCACCAGATCAGATCGGGACGTTCATCGATCCGGCTTCTGAACTCGCGAATCAAACGGCTCTTGCCGACACCCGGCTCACCCACGATGGTGACCATCTGCGGAGCCCGACGGGCAACTGAGCGATCGAACGCCTCGACCAGCATGTTCAGCTCGCCGGACCGCCCGACGAACAACGATCCGGCGTCCTCTTCGATTGCCACACCAAACCGGCTGCGCGGCGCTTCTGCCAGCCAGATCGCGATCTGCCCCGCTTTCCCCTTCACCTCGACAGGATCCGCTTCGCGAAAGTCGATAGCCCGGCGGGAAGACAGATAGGTTCGCTCATCGACCACCACCCCTCCGGGAGACGCCACCGCCTCAAGCCGGGAGGCGGTGTTGACGACGTCCCCGACTACACCCTCCCGGTCTTGACGATCCTCGAGTTGCACGATGGCCTCGCCGGTAGTGACCGCGATGCGAACGGCCAGGGTCAGATCAGGATGCTCGGTGTTGAGTTGGGCGACCGATTCCTGCATCCGTAGGGCCGCCCGCACGGCTCGTTCCGGATCATCCTCGTGAGCAATCGGCGACCCGAACACCGCGAACACCCCGTCACCCAGCAGCTTTTCGACCCGTCCGCCGAACCGTTCGACGTCCTCGCGCATGCGTCCGTGATACGCCGTGAGGCGAACCCGCACGTCTTCGGGGTCTGATTGTTCGGTGTGGGCGGTGAATCCCACCAAATCGGCGAACAGCGCTGAGACGACGCGACGTTCCTCGCCCGCCCGGATCGGAGAAGCCGCAGGTTCGGGGATCGTCTGGGGGGCACCGCAGGATGAACAGAACTGGGCCCCGGGAACCACCTCCGCTCCGCAGCTGGTACAGCCGGGGGCCAGCGACGTCCCACAGGAGGAGCAGAATCGGGCGGAGTCGTCTGCCGCGGTGTTACAGGACGGACAAGAGATCGACATCGGGCAAGTGTACGGGTTCAGGGACGATGAGACCCCGAGACTCAGGAATCCTCAAAAGGAAGCGTCAGGGTCTCCGGATCGAACGGTTCGCCGATCTCCTCAGTCGGCCACTCCCCCTCCTCGGCCGGCAGACCGGCGGCCAGAAGATCAGGTTGCTCGATCACCGCCACCTCCTGCGCCGACGGCCGACGATGCTTGCCGGGTGGCCAGAGGGCCCACTGATACCGGCCGCGAGCGGCTACCAGTCCAAGGGTCCAGGCGCCAAGGCCGAGCACGGCAATCAACACCGTCACCACCACCCGCACCGTCGGAATGGCCAGGATCACAACCCACACCAGCAAACCGATGAGATACCCGAACAGTGCCGATCGGCGCTGCCCGGTCAGCTTCGACCCAAGAACGGTCAACACCGGGACCGGGGAAACGAGCAGACCGAACAGGAGCATCCCGACCAACAGCACCCCGATAGGCAGGCCGACGATTGCCGTCGGGAGGGCCAGCTCCGGTGACGAATCGACTACTTGCACAACGACCAGCACGAGCAGAGCCAACGGCACTACGAGAACGAACAGGCCCACGCCTAGGGACAGGAACGTCCGCGATTGCATGCTCTCGGTGGCCATCTGCAACGTGCGCGGCATCAGCCAGAACAGCAGGAACCCCAGAACGGCCACTGCCAGCACGACCAGGATCCCGGTGAGGGCAAAGATGGCCTGGACCCGGACGTTGGGGTTGACCGGATCTCGTTGGGTGAGCACCCTCCCGATCACGACGTCACCAGCGACGTCGGCCTCCCGGTCGGATCGATAGCCCAGGCTGCCTGCGACCCGGGTCCCGGCCACAACCTCGAAATCCCGGACGGTAATTTCAATGTCCCGGCCGATGGTGCCACCGAGTCGGGCCCGGTCGACTCGACCGAGGATGTCCCGCTCTACGGCCGCCCGCACGTCAAGCGAGAGGGCCCAAGCCTGAATGTCCCGACCGACGCTCCCGGTCACCACAACAGAGCGAGCTCCGGTGAAAATATCGACGCCTACTGATCCCTCGACTCGAACCACATCGGCCGCTACCCGCAGCGACCCTCCCACAGATCCGGTGACGACTACCAGCGGGGAGTAGCCAACCACATCGCCCTCGACGGTCCCGCTTATCTCGAGGGCCTGGAAGGCGGCAACCACCAGATCACCCTTGATGGTCCCCTCGATGACTACGCGGTTACCGCCTGCGTAGAGATCCTCGTCGACAATGTCTCCCTCGCGAACCAGCACGGTGCCTGCGGCGGCCCGCTCGGCCATGATGAGCGGCCGCTCGATAGCCCCGGCGGGTTGAGCAAACGAAAGGAGGGAGAGGAACGCCAAGATGAGGACGGTTGCCGCCGTCGTTGTCCGGCACCTCGAGGTGATCACGACTAGAGACTAAAGGCGCCGCAGACCTTTCTCGCTGCTCTGGGCACGGTGGCGACCCCGGCCACCGCCCGCAGTGCGAACGTGGCCGGGGTGACCGGCTAGTCGGGAACGCCCATCGAGAAGATGTCCTCGAGGTTGTCGAGGGTGCGCTCGAGGTCTCGTCGGATGACCTGGGGCAGCAGCGTGCTGTCGATGACTTTGCCAAAGAAGTTGGTAGCGCTCTCGGTTTCCTGAACGGACTTCAACTCGAATGAATCGTTGTCGATCGCCCGATAATGCCAGGCCTCATGGACTGTCGGAAGTCCAGGCATGGTGGCGGTGAAACGTACCAACTCGGCTTCCAGCAACTCATCCAGGACACATTCTCCTTCGATGCGGCGCCCCAGAAGACGATAGGCAAACCGGAACCGGTCGCCGGGGGCGTTCCATGCAGCATGTTCCAGATCGAGGATCTCAATCATGCCGACCCGCCACGCCGGGAAGAGGCTCGGGTCCATCAGGTAGTCGTATGCCTGCTTGAGCGGAACGGGGAAATCGCGGCTGAGTTCTACGCGCATATGCGTTCACCCCCTCCCCGGCCCAGATTGCCGGAGGGTTTCGCCCGACGGGGCTCTTCCTTCCTTGTACGCCCTTTTCGTTGCCCGATCAAGGGATGATTCGCGGCGTGCGGGCGGCTATCACGTTGTGATCGTGTCGATCAGTCTCTCGGCCGCGTTACGACGCGAGCGACCTAATCACCCTCGAGGACAACGAAAACGTCGCTGCCCATGACCACCTCGGGCGAGTGAAATCGTTGCGTCTCCACGAAACCCGCGGAAGACCACACTCGAAGTGCCGCTTGGTTCTCAGCGACGATCGTGACCCGCAAAGGCTCAACGTCGAAGGTTTCCCGGGCGAACCCGACAACGGCCTCGACATATCGTCGGCCCCGGCCGCGACCGATGAGCGAAGGCTTGACCCCCAGACCGATGTCGAGGCCGGGATTCGAGTAGTCGCCGCCCGGAACCCGGGCGTCTGAACCGAAGGTGAAGAACGCAGCCAGTTCGTTGTCGCTGAGGATCACGTGGCAGCCGGTCGAGACCTGCGAAAAATACTCGACGGCTTCGTCGACCGTTTGCGTGATCGAGTAGACGTCCAAGGGAGCCTCGTACCGCCACGTCGCAAAGTCGCGGATGTCGGCCTCGGTGACCAAACGGATTGTGAGTTCAGGCACTCGCTGGTCTTCTCAGAATGGCAGAGCCCGCTCGACCAGTTCGAGGAGGGGTGTTGGGTAAACGCCAAACGCCACGGTGATGGCAACGACCACGATCAGGACCCAGCGAGCCGCCCCAACGGGTTCGAACCGCGCCCGCATGGTGCCCGGAGCTTCGGCGAAAGCCGGTTCGCGCATGTACATCAGCACGATTACCCGCAGGTAGAAGAAGAAACCGGCCACCGACGCAACCAGCGCAATGATCACCAGCCACTCGAAGTCCGCTCGCCAGGCGGCAGCGAAGACCCCGAACTTCCCGACAAAACCGGCGGTCAGCGGCACCCCGGACATGGCCAGCATCAGAAGCGAAAGCACGGCCGCCAGGAGCGGTGACTTCCTCGACAGGCCTTCGTAGTCGGCCAGGGGCGATCCGGCCGCAGTCGGACCGGCCACGGCGGCAACCACCGCAAACGCCCCGATCAATTGCACCGTATACACCGCCAGGTAGAACCAGACGGCGGGCATGCCCGCTTCACCAGCCGTCAAACCGGTCAGGATGAAACCGGCGTGGGCTACCCCCGAATACGCAAGCATGCGCCGGATGTCGCTCTGGGCGATGGCCAGCAGCGTGCCGGTCGCTATGGAGAGAACCGCGAGGAAGGCGAGTCCCAGCGCCCATTCGGTGTCGTAGAGCGGAAAAGCCGTGATAACGATCCTGCCCAGTCCGGCAAAGGCTCCCACCTTGGCACCCGACGCCATGAATCCGACGATTCCGGCCGGTGACCCCTGGTAGGTATCGGGCGCCCATACGTGGAACGGTGCAGCCGACACTTTGAAGGCCAGACCGGCGATGAGCAGAGCCATCGCGACCAGCAGCACCCCCGGTTCGAGCACGACGTTGCTGCGGAGAAAGGCGCCGATCTCGTAGATGGAGATCCCGCCGGTCCCGGCGAAGGCCAGGGCTACACCGTAGATGAACAACGCCGAGGCAAACGAGCCGAGCAAGAAGTATTTGAGGGCCGCTTCGTCGCTCTCCGGCCGCTCCCGGGTGATACCGGCCAGGACGTACAGGCTGATCGAGGCGATCTCGAGGCCCATGAACATCATCACCAGGTTGGCCGATACCGCCATGAACTGGAATCCGGCGATCGCCATGAATACCAGCACGATGCCCTCGGCTCCGCGCCTGCCCAGTCGTCTCAACCATGCCCCAGGCGGTAGCCAGACCGAGCGCACCAACCAGCAACAGAATGAATGAGGCCAAAACCCCGTACCCGTCGATGACCACCATGTTCGAAAACGCCAGGAAAGGCCCATCGGTTGCTACCCGATCCCACTGGAACCAGGTAACCACCGTGGCGGCCACCACGGTGCCGGCTACGAGCCAGGCATGGAACCGGGCCGGAGGTTTGCGGAACACGTCGATCATCAGCACCAGCACCGCCCCCAGCGTCAGGATGATCTCCGGAGCAACGGCAAGGTACGAGACGTTGAGTGCGTCGCTCATGGCGCCTCTCCCGTGAACACGTCGGCGAACCGTCCCGGTTCGGGCACCTGAAAGTCGGTGACCTGTTCGATCCGATCCAGGATCGCCTCAGTCGACGGGGCGATACGATCGAGGGCCGGTTTGGGATACAGGCCGAGTACCAGCATCAAGGCAATGAGCGGAACCATGATGGCGATCTCCCGAAAACCGAGATCGAGAAGTTTCTCGTTCTCCGGTTTGGTGACCGGTCCGGTGAAGACCCGCTCATAGGCCCACAGCAGATACACGGCCGCCAGCACCACTCCAAAGGCGGCGATGATGGCATACGGCTGCAGGGTGGTGAAGCTGCCCAGCAGCACCAGGAACTCGCCGACGAACCCGTTCAAACCGGGCAGCCCGATCGAGGCAAACGAAGTGAAGAGGAACATCCCCGCGTAGATCGGCATGACTTTGGCCAGGCCGCCGAAGTCGGCGATCTTCTTGGTGTGACGGCGTTCGTAGATCATTCCCACCAGGAGGAACAACGCCCCGGTGGTGACGCCATGATTGACCATCTGGATGACCCCGCCCTGCAGTCCCTGGCTGGTCAGCGCAAAGGTCCCGAGGACGATGAAACCCAGGTGGCTCACCGACGAATAGGCCACCAATTTCTTGAGGTCGGGTTGGACGATGGCCACCGCCGCTCCGTAGATGATGCCGATGACCGCCAGAACCGCCAGGACGGGAACCAGTTTCACCGTGGCTTCCGGGAACAGACCAAGATTGAACCGCAACAAGCCGTAGGTGCCTAGTTTCAGCAAGACACCGGCCAGCAGCACGGAGCCGGCGGTAGGCGCTTCGACATGCGCGTCGGGCAACCAGGTGTGGAGCGGGAACAGCGGCACCTTGATCGCAAAAGCCAGAGCGAAAGCCCCGAACAGCCACATCTCGGTGTTGGTGCTCATCGATAGCTGGAGCAGGTCCGTGTAATCGAAGCTCATCTGTCCCGTTTGGTCCCCGTACAGGAGAGCCATGGCGATGATGCCTGCCAGCATCAGCGCCGACCCGAAGGCGGTGAAGATGAAGAATTTGATCGCTGCGTAGATTCTCCGCTCGCCGCCCCAGATACCAATGATGAAGTACATGGGGATGAGGATCACTTCGAAGAACACAAAGAACAGGAAGAGATCGACGGACAGGAACACGCCGATCAGACCGGCCTCCAGGACCAGCACCATGACCACAAACAGCCTGAGCCGATCGGTGATGGCAGTCGAGGCGGCCAGCGAGATCGGCACCAGGATGGTGGTCAGCACGACCAGCAGCAGCGAAATGCCGTCGACGCCCAGGTGCCAGGAGATACCCCAAGGTTCGTACCAGGGGGCCTTCTCGACGAACTGGAAAGCCGCCACACCCTTCTCGAAAGCGAAGAACAGGTAACCGGCCAGCCCGACCGGAAGGATGCTCAACGCAACTCCGACCGGCAGGAGGACTTCCCGGCGCCGTTCGGGGATCAGAGCTACGACCAGCGCCGCGGCAGCAGGCAAGAGGATCAGGACGGAGAGGATCGGGAAGTCCACTTACAACCCCCCGCTGCTCAAGAACCAGATGACCAGGCCAACGACGCCGGCGGCCAGCACCAGGGCGTAGTTCCGCACCAGGCCCGTCTGGAAGGGACGCAGAGCGGTCGAGGCTCTCTGCACCAGCACTCCTACCCCGTTGGCGATCCCGTCGATCAGCCTGGCATCGAATGAGAAGGCAGCCCAACTCGAAGCCTTCTTGCCGGGGAGCACGATCATCCTCCCGTACATCTGGTCGACCCAGTAGGCGTTCTCCATGGCGAACCAGGGACGACGGATCTTGCCGAGGAGGCGTTCGCGCCGCTCCTCAGGTCCGAGGTAGAGAGCGACCGCGATCAGGATGCCGATCACGCCGGCCAGCACCGAGACCCCGGCCAGAATCCACAACAGGGCGCCCTCCGGAGCATGAGCAAGTTCGACCCCCTCGAAAGCGGGCTCCAGGAAATGCTCGAGTCCCAACCGGAAAGGCGTGTTGACGAGACCGCCGACCACCGACAGCCCGGCCAGGACCATCAGCGGAACGGTCATGGAGAGCGGGGACTCGTGGGGGTGAACTCCCTCGTCCCAGCGCGGTTTTCCGAGGAACGTGAGGATGAACATACGCGCCATGTAGAAGGCGGTGATCATGGCCGTGATCAACCCGATCGCCCACAGGACGTAGTAGAACCCGCCCTTCTCGAACGCGGTGCCGAGGATCTCGTCCTTCGACCAGAACCCGGCCAGGGGCGGAATCCCCGCAATGGCCAGGGTGGCGATCCCCATCGTCCATCCGGTGATCTTCATCTTCCCGAACAAACCACCCATCTTGTTCATGTTCTGCTCGTCCGCCATGGCGTGGATGACCGAGCCGGCCCCCAGGAAGAGCAGAGCCTTGAAGAACGCATGGGTCATCAGGTGGAAGACACCAGCGACATAGGCGGCGGAGCCGACACCGATGAACATGTAGCCCAGCTGGCTGATGGTCGAGTAGGCCAGCACCCGCTTGATGTCACGCTGGGCGACGGCAATGGTGGCGGCCAGGAGGGCGGTCAGGGCACCGACGGTGGCTACGGCCACGGAGGCGGTATCCGACAGGGCGTAGATAGGCGACGTGCGGGCCACTACGTAGACGCCCGCCGTGACCATGGTTGCAGCATGGATCAGAGCTGAGACCGGGGTCGGGCCCTCCATGGCGTCGGGCAGCCAGACGTAGAGGGGAATCTGGGCAGACTTGCCCGCCGCTCCAACGAGGAAGAGCAACCCGATGGCCGTGGCGGTTCCGGCGCCCAGCAACTCGCCCGGGTTCTCCAGCACCTGGCTGTACGAGAGGGTGCCGAAGGTCGTGAAGACCAGCATCAGGGCGATCATGAAGCCGAAGTCACCGATCCGGTTGACGATGAAGGCTTTCTTGCCGGCCGCAGCGGCCGAAGGGCGAGTGAACCAGAACGAGATGAGCAGGTAGGAACACAGGCCGACCAGTTCCCAGCCGACAAACAGCACCGCGAAGTTGTTGGCAAGGACCAGCGTCAGCATCGATGCAGCGAACAGGTTGAGGTAGGTGAAGAACCTCCCGAATCGTTCGTCGCCGTGCATGTACCCGATCGAATAGACATGGATCAGCGTTCCGACACCGCTCACCACCAGCACCATCAACGCCGAGAGCGGATCCCACAGCAACTCGGCCCTGGCACCCAACCCCGGAATCCAGTCGAAGAGATACACCGTCTCAGCATGAGCTTCCCCCTGGAAGAACGGCACTGCGGCGATCAGCCCGTACACGAAGGATGACCCGATCAGCGCCGAGGCGATCCACCCGGCTACCGGCTCCCCGATGCGCCGCCCGAAGAAATGCAGGAACAGGGCCCCGAAGGCCGGCAAAGCAATGATGATCCAGAGGAAGTCAGTCATGCCCACCTCCGGCGGTCATGCCTGAAGCCACCAGCAGCCAGCCGCCAGCCGGAACTTCAAGCTGGATGCTGGTCGCTGGAAGCTGTTTGCTGATCGAGCGCAGCGAGATCGTCATCCCTTCATCTCCGAGAGTTCGTCCACTGAAGCAGTCGACTTGGTACGGAAAATCGACACGATGATGGCGAGACCAACGACCACCTCTGCGGCGGCTACCACGAGCACGAAGAAGACGGCGAATTGGCCGGTGAGACTCTGCAGCTCACGACCAACCGAGACAAACGTCAGATTCACCGCGTTGAGCATCAACTCGATGGACATGAACATGATGATGGCGTTGCGGCGGATGAGCAGACCGGCAGCGCCGATCACGAAAAGCACCGCCGCCAGGATCAGGTACCAATCGACGGTTACCGTCATCGGTCATCCTCCTCTGAGCGCTGGCGACGGCGGGGCGAGTAGAAGGCAAGCGCCAGCGCACCAACCGAGGCAATGATCAAGAGGAGCGAGGTCGCCTCAAAAGGCAGGAGCCAGGTGGTGAACAGATCGTCGCCGATCGCTTGAACGGTGCCGTTGACCTCCGGACCGGCAATCGGAATACCCGTGACCCATGCGAACCGACCGCCGATTGCCACGACCACTCCCACCACGACAACCGAGAGGCCGAGCAGAATCACCAGCGGTCGTTGGAACCGGATGGTCTCGGACAGGTTCTCCTCTTTGTCGACGCCGATCAGCATGATGACGAACAGGAAGAGGGTCATGACCGCTCCGGCGTAGACGATCACCTGCACCGCGGCCACGAAGTGAGCCGCCTGCACCACATAGAAGACGGCCAGCGAGAAGAGGGTGAGCATGAGCCCCATGGCGCTGTGCACCGGGTTCTTGGCGGCGACGACGGTGAGCCCGCCCACCAGGGCAAGTGAACCGAACAAGAAGAAGAGAATCAGCTCAGGCATCTTCCCCTTCTTCGCTCTCAGGCACATCGCCCGCCTGACCACGCTCGGGGGGTCGGAGACCGATCCCGGCCGAGCGGCTCCAGCCGGGAATCCCCTCATAGGCGGCCCGGCCGGACGGCGCCGTCGCCCGCATCCAGCCGTCGGCTTCCTTGAGCTCATTCAAGTTGACCATCGGATCCTGTTCCCGGGTGAACATGTGGTTGGGAATACCGTCGGGATCGACCAGCAGTTCCTTTTTGGTGTAGATGGCATCGTCCCGGTTCGTGACCGACATTTCGAAGAGGTGGGTCATCGTGATTGCTTCCGTCGGGCAAGCTTCGACGCACAACCCGCAGAAGATGCAGCGGAGCATGTTGATGTCGTACACAAACCCGTACCGTTCTCCCGGACTGACCGGGTCGTCGATCGGGTTGTCGGCTCCCCGCACGTAGATACAGCTGGCCGGGCACGCCCCGGCGCAGAGCTCGCACCCAATGCACTTCTCCATCCCATCCGCATGCCGGTTGAGAACATGACGCCCGTGGAAACGCTCCGGCTTCTGACGCGACTCTTTCGGGTATTCCGTGGTCAGGAGGCCATCGCCAAAGATCGTCTTGCGCATCACCCGGAGGGTGACGGCGAATCCCTTACGGAGATCGTTGATCATGCCCATGGCACTCCAAACTGGCGGAAGCCGACCACGACCGCCGAAAGGACCAGCCAGATCAGGGCTGCGGGAATGAGACGTTTCCATCCAAGGGTCATCAACTGGTCGTAGCGGAGTCGCGGCAGGGTCGCCCGCACCCACATGAAGATGAAGATCAAGGCGAATGTCTTGATGAAGAAGTAGAAGATCGGGAGGAGCCAGGCGACGAAACCGGTCAATCCAAAGTCCGGCCCGTTCCATCCACCGAGGAACAACGTTGCGGCGATGGCCGACATATTGAACATATTGATGTACTCGGCCAGGAAGAAGCAGGCGAACCGGAACCCGGAATACTCGGTGTGGAACCCGCCGACGATTTCCTGCTCGGCTTCGACCAGGTCAAACGGAGCCCGGTTGGTTTCGGCGATGATCGAGATGAAGAAGATGACGAAGGAAAGGAATAGCGGCACGATATTCCAGCGAGGAATGATGCCGCCCCAGGTTCCTTCCTGGGATGCAACAATTTCCGCGATCGAGAGGGTCCCGGCGTAGAAAACGACCGGGACCAGCGCCAACCCCATGGCGGCTTCGTAGGAGATTGCCTGGGCCGTAGCTCGCACTCCACCAAGCAGCGGATACTTCGATCCGGACGACCAACCGGCCAGAACGACGGCGTAGACGGCCAGCGAAGACATAGCCAGGATGAACAGCAGCCCGATATTGAGATCGGTACCTTGCATGGCGATCTCCCGCTCGATCCCGCCAAGAGTGACAGTGAACGGCTGGCCAATCGGGACCACCATGAAGATCAGGAACGCCGGGATCAGCGTCAGCACCGGGGCCAGCAGATACATACCCATTTCGGCCTTGTTGGGCCGAATCTGTTCCTTGAACAGCAACTTCAAGCCGTCGGCAAGGGTCTGCAAAATGCCCCACGGACCGGCGCGCTCGGGACCGATGCGGTTCTGCATGTCGGCCACCACTTTGCGCTCGATCCACACCAACAGGATGGTCACAACGAGCAGCATCGCAAACACCACAACGACCTTGACCAGCGCAATCGCGATGTCCCAGCCGTCCATCAGGCCTTCACCTCCTTGGCGACCGCCACCACGGCCGAAAGCGCCGAGCCGAGCGACGGCGTCCACGGCTGGTTGAAAGGCACAAACGCAGCGCCGCCCGCCAACGACGGGTCGAGCACGAGGGGAAGACGAACGGAGGCGTCGACGGTCTTCACCTCGACCAGAGCTCCCTCGGTCAACCGGAGCCGGCCGGCATCATCTGGATGAAGATGGACGGCACCGCCCGGGGCCAACGACTGCAAGGACAGGCTGTTCCGCATCAGCACACCGTCGTCGTAGAGGGTGCGAGCCAGATGGAGTGCAAATGCCCCTTTGGAGGGCTTCTGGCTCATCGCTTCGAGTTCCCGGCGGTCGAGGGCGGCCGGCCGCACGACGAGGGGTTGGACGGCGGCGCCGTAGGGGACAACCGCCCCTTCCTTCTCATCCCACTCGAGAAGCTCCCAGGTCAAACCGGCATAGGCCGGAGCTACGTCGGCTATCTCTTTGGCGATCGCCTCGGCAGATGCGAAGCCGAGCTGCTTGCCCATGCGGCGCGAGATATCGTCGAGGATCGTCCAATCGGCGTGCGACTGGCCGGGGCCGGCGACGATGCGGTTTACTTTCTGAACCCTTCCCTCGAGATTGGTTACCGTCCCCTCCTTCTCAGCAAAGGCTTCGGCAGGCAAGACGACATCTGCCAGTTGAGTCGAGTCGGTCAGGAACAAGTCAATGGCTACGACGAACTCGGCGCCTTCGATTCCCCGTCGGGCAACGGCGGCGTCCGGCACGTCGCGGATCGGATCGGATCCCAGCATTACCAGGGCCTTCAGGTCGCCGACGGCGAGGCCTTTGAGAACCTCAATTGTGCCGCGCCCCTCGTGTGTCGGGATCGGACCCCATACTGCTTCGAGTTGAGCTATCGCCTCGGTGTCGTCTGAGGCGACCCTTCCGGGCAGCAACCCCGGGGCAACGCCCATGTCGAGGGCGCCGAACACGTTTGACCGGCGGGCAAACGGCAGCACCTTCGCATCGGGAAGACCAAGCGCAAAACCGGCAACGGCCTCCGCGAGTTCCGGCTGTTCGGCGAGACCGGGACGTCCGACGATGGCAACCACCGGACCTTTCGATAGGGTCTCGAGTACGGCGGCATAATCGCCTTCGCCTGCGGCAAGATCGGCAAGCAACCCGGGACCTTCGCCCGGACGATAGGTCAGTTTGTGGGTGGCGCGATCGTCGAGGCCGGTCCGGCGCGGGTGAACTACGACCAGCTTGGCTCCACCCTCTTGAACGGCGTGCCGAACCCGCAAATAGAGAGAACCGGACTCTTCCTTCAGGTCGGGCGCCCAGACCAGGATGGTGGCGGCCCGATCGAGGTCGTTGATCTGCGCCCTGGGCGTTGTTCCGGCGAGGAATCGGGCATCGAGGCCGTCGTCGAGTTGGGCATCCAGGTGATTGCTGCCGACCACCGTCCGCATGAACTTCCCGAACGCATAGGCGTCTTCGTTGGTGGATCGGGCCCCGCCGATGCCCGCAACCGCCTCCCCGCCGTGTTCCTCGATCACGGACCCGAGCCTGGTTGCCACCAGGTCGAGCGCTTCGGCCCAGGTGGTCTCCTGGAACTCGCCGTCCACCTTGATGAGAGGAACGCTCAGCCGGTTCGGTGATCCTATGAACTCGAACCCGAAGCGGCATTTGTCGCTGAGCCATCCCTGGTTGGTTGCATCATTGTCCACGCCGTCAAAACGAAGCACATCGTTCTGACTGGAATCAACGGAGATCCGGCATCCGACCGTGCAATGCGAGCAACTGCTCTCCACCCGCCGGAGATCCCAGGGCCGGGCTTTGAACCGGTAGGCACTGGCCGTCAGCGCCCCGACCGGGCAAATCTGGACCGTGTTGCCTGAGAAGTACGAGCTGAAAGGCAGATCCGGGAAGGTCTGCACCTGCGTGTAGTTGCCGCGGTCCTTGAACTCGATCAACGGATCGCCGGCGATCTCGTCGGCAAATCGGGTGCAGCGGGCGCAGAGGATGCAACGCTCCCGATCGAGGAAGACCAGCTCGGAGATAGGTATCGGTTTCTCGAAGTGGCGCTTCTCCTCCACGAAGCGGCTTTCCCCCGGCCCGTAGGCCATCGTCTGATCCTGGAGCGGGCATTCACCGCCCTTGTCGCAGACGGGACAGTCGAGCGGGTGGTTGATCAGCAAGAACTCCAGGATGCCTTCCTGAGCTTTCTTAGCGGTCTCGGAGGCGGTGTGAACCACCATGCCTGCGGAAGCCGGCGTCGTACATGAGGTGGTGAGAATGGTGCCGCGAGGCGTCTCGACCTCGACCAGGCACATCCGACACATCCCCACTTCCTTCATGCGCGGATGCCAGCAGAATCGGGGGATATAGGTGCCGTGGTCCTGGGCGGCCTTGATCACGAGTTCGCCGTGCGGCACCTCGATCTCGCGGCCGTCGATGGTGATCTTCACGAGATCAGTCAAGAGGACAACCCCCTTGCTCGATATGCTGGCGCAGCTCGTCCGCGAAGTACTTCGCCACCGACGTGATCGGTGAGACGGCCGATGGGCCCAGGGGACAAATGGTGGTCTGTTTGGGCGGCCAGGTCAGACCCGGGCTGATGTTGTCCGAAACGTCGAGCAACAACTCGGCGTCGATGGGCCGGCCCGATCCGGCTTCGATTCTCCTGAGGATCATCTCCAGCCAGGTGGTTCCTTCCCGGCACGGAGTGCACTGCCCGCACGACTCGTGGGAGAAGAACCGCACCACCCGCTCGGCAGCCTTGACCACACATGTGGTCTCGTCCATGACGACCACCGCTCCGGAGCCGAGCATCGACCCGGCTTTGCCGCAGGCTTCTTTGGTGATTTCGAGGTCAAGGTGGTGTTCGGGCACGAACCAGGGGGCGGACGCCCCACCGGGGATCCAGGCCTTCAGGGCCCGATCGTCTCTGATGCCTCCGGCTACGTCGTAGATGAGTTCGCGCCAGGTGATGCCGTGGGGCAGTTCGTAGTTGCCGGGATCCTTGACGTGTCCGGACACGGAGAACAGGAACGTCCCGCAATCGTCGGCATGACCGAGGGCGCGATAGTCGTCGGCCCCCATCGCCAGGATGTGGGGCAGATTGGAGACGGTCTCCACGTTGTTGACGATGGTCGGCATCATGTAGAGGCCCTTGGCCGCCGGGAAGTAGGGCGGTTTGATGCGGGGCTCACCGCGTTTGCCCTCGAGGCTGTTGATGAGAGCGGTTTCTTCGCCGCAAATGTAGGCACCGCCTCCGAGGTGCACGGTCACCTCGAGGTCGTAGTCGGTACCGAAGATGCCCTTGCCCAGATAGCCCGCCGCGTACGCCTCGTCTACGGCTTTCTGGACTCGCCGCGACGGTTTCGGGTACTCGCCACGGATGTAGACGAAGGCCTCGTGGACTTCGTTGGCGACCGAGGTGATGATGATGCCTTCGATCATTTGGTGCGGGTCTCGTTCGAGCAACTGGCGGTCCTTGAACGTGCCCGGTTCGGACTCGTCACCGTTAACGACGAGATAGGACGGCCGGGCCGGGGCCAGGAAACTCCACTTCAAGCCGGCCGAAAACGCCGCTCCGCCTCTACCGAGGAGTCCAGAAGACTTGACCAACTCGACGATCTCGTCGCGGCTCATTCCCATCGCCCGCCGGGCCTGCGTGTAGCCGCCCGAGGCGGCGTAGCGCTCCATAGTGTGCGAATCGGTCGGGTGCTCCGTCATGAGCGCCGTCAAAACCTGCGGGTGGCTCATGCGTCCCCCTCCCGGACAGTCCCGTACGGTGCGAAGGCCGGGAACGGACCGAGGGCACTGTCTGCTTCGGCGATAGCCCAGTCAAAAGAACGGCGTCCGCCGAAACGTTCCTGCATATCGTCGGTGTTGACAACCTCCGGACGTTCATCCTGCAACCAGCGACAGAGTGCCCGGGCCTGATCGGGATTCGCTCCCTCGATCAGTTCGTAGTTGACCTGGACGGCCGGGGCACCACCGCAAGCTCCCAGACATTCGACGTGCTCGACCGAGAAGAGCTTCTCGTCATCAGTCTCCCCGTGCGGCACCCCCGTCTCGTCTTCCACCGCCTCGAGAACCTCGTCGCTGCCGAGCAACATGCAGGAGATCGAGGTGCAGACCGAAACCAGGTACCTGCCGAGCGGTTCCGTTTTGAACATTCCGTAGAACGTCGCCACCGATTGCACCTGGGCCGGGGTGTGGCCGGTCCAACCGGCGACCTCTTTCATACCGGCTTCGGTCAGATAGCCGTCCTGGCGCATGGCCAGATAGAGCAGCGGCATGACCGCCGACCTGGGGTCCGGGTACCGGCCGATCAGTTCCTTGGCTCGTTCCTGCACGTCGAGAGGCCACAGGCTCATGGCCGAACCTCAGACGCGAGACTACGACGAACGAAGTTCGTCGCCCGGCGGCCGAAGGTCGCAAGGCCTCGACGAACGAAGTTCGTCACCCGATGAGCGGAGCGAATCGGCCTCATCGGTCCACGTCTCCCATCACTGCATCGACGGAGGCGATCGTGGCGACGCTGTCGGCCACCAGTGAATCGGCCAGCATGATCGGCAAACCCTGCAGGTTGGCGAACGAGGGAGCGCGGATATGCATGCGGTACGGCTTGGCGCTTCCATCCGAGACGATGTAGCAGCCGATCTCGCCGCGGGGCGACTCGATGGCGACGTAGACCTCGCCCTCCGGGACCTTGAAGCCTTCCGTGAAGAGCTTGAAGTGGTGGATCAGCGCTTCCATCGACTCATCGATCCGCTGGCGGGGTGGCGGAGTCACTTTGCGGTCGTCGACCCGGTAATCGCCGGCCGGCATCCGGTCGGCGACCTGCTGCACGATGCGAAGCGATTGCAGGATCTCCTGGATCCGGATCCGGTAGCGATCGTAGACATCGCCATTCGATCCGACGGCGACATCGAATTCGAACTGGTCGATGCCCGAATACGGCTGGGTCTTGCGGAGATCCAGATCGACGCCGGTAGCCCGAAGCGGTGGTCCGGTGATCCCGTAGGCCAGGCATTCCTCTGCGGAAATCACGCCGACGCCGCGGGTCCTCCCCTCCCAAATGGGATTGGATTTGAGCAAGTCTTCATAGTCGGCCACTCCGATGGGTACTTTGGCAACGATCTCGGCGACATCCTCCTCCCACCCGTCGGGCAGGTCTGCGGCGACACCTCCGGGGCGGATGTAGTTGTGGTTCATCCGCAAACCGGTGGTCTTCTCGAAGAATGCGAGGATCAATTCTCGTTCACGGAACCCGTAGAGCATCATCGACAATGCACCAACGTCCATGCCCTGAGTGGCAAGCGAAACCAGGTGGCTGGCGGTGCGGTTCAACTCCGTCATCAACACCCGGATGGCCTGGGCCCTGGGCGGAATCTCGACGCCGAGTAGTTTTTCCGTGGCAAGCGCAAACACCAATTCGTTGAAGAGAGGCGCGATGTAGTCCATGCGGGTGACGTTGGTTCCGCCCTGCATGAACATCAGGTTCTCGCCGGTCTTTTCCATCCCGGTGTGGAGGTATCCGATGATCGGCTTGACCCGGCGAACGATCTCCCCCTCCAGTTCGATCTGGAGCCGCATGACGCCGTGGGTCGAAGGGTGCTGCGGGCCCATGTTGATGATCATCCGCTCGTCCTCGGCGATTTGGTCGTCGAGGACGTAGTCGTCGTCTACCCGCACGCCCATTTGCTCGACTAGTCGCTGTTGGGTTTCGTCCTGCTGCATGCTCTGGGCGCCCTCATCGGTCGAGTGACGCATCCAGTCGGGGGCTTCGTCCGCGGTGATCCACACGTCGCGCATCTCGCGAACCGGCTTGGGGGTGCGGGTCTCGTCGGCCATCAGGTCACCTGCGGGGAAGATTTGAACTGCACAGGTACGCCCCCGGTGGCGAAATCCTTGCGAAGGGGATGTCCGACCCAGTCGTCCGGAAGCAGGATCCGGGTGAGGTCGGGGTGGTCTTTGAAGATGATCCCGAACATGTCGAAGGTTTCACGCTCGAAGAAGTTGGCGCCGGGATACACGGGCACCAGCGATGGCACGATGGGGTCATCAGCCGGGACCGGGACCAGCAACCTGAGGCGGAGGTTGTGCTGGAGTGAGAGCAACCCGACTACCACCTCAAAGCGGACCCGGCGAACCCGCAAGTAGTCAACGGCGGTGAGGTCGACCATCATTTCGAATCCCGCGTCCCGGGCGGCGAGCGCGAAATCACGGAGTTGGTCCTTGTGGCACGACCGCCGTGTCTTGATCGCCCGATAGCCGCCACTCAACGTCGGCAAACTGCTCGAACAGTCCGGCCAGAACAGGATGCTCGGGGAGAACCCGGGGCGGCGCCTCGACTGTTTCTTCCCCGGCCTCTGCTTCGTTGATCGGAATCTCTGCCATCAGCGGACAATCTCCCCCGCCATGATCTTGTTCTGCAGGGTCAAGATCCCGTGGATCAGTGACTGCGGGCCGGGCGGGCATCCCGGCACATACACATCGACCGGCACGATCTGATCGACCCCCTGAACGAGGGCATAGTTGTTGAACATTCCGCCGGTGGAGGCGCAGGCGCCCATCGAGATAACCCACTTGGGCTCGGGCATCTGGTCGTACACGTTGCGCAGCACCGGTGCCATCTTCTGGGAAACCCGCCCCGCCACGATCATCAGATCGGCCTGCCGGGGCGAAGCCCGGAAGACTTCCATTCCGAAGCGGGCCAGATCGTAGTGAGCCGTGCCGGCCGCCATCATCTCAATGGCGCAGCACGCCAAACCGAAAGTAGCAGGCCACATCGACCGGGTCCGCGCCCAGTTGGCGACCTTGCCAAGCGAGGCGACGATGATGCCCGGGGGCGTAACCGCCTGCTCCACTACGCGGCCTCCTCGTCGACCATCTCCGGTACGGGGCGGTAGCGGGCTCGCCGGGGGATGTTCCAGTCGAGGGCGCCCCTTTTCCAGACATAGCCGAGAGTCTCGATCACCAGCGCGGTGAAGATGCCGACCGCCGCCAACCCGAACCAGCCAAGCTCGCGGAATCGGACGGCCCAGGCGAACAAGAAGATGATCTCTATGTCGAAGATGACGAAGAGCATCGCCACCAGGTAGAACTTGACCGGGAAGCGCTGGGAAGGTTCCACCTCGGGAACGATGCCGCACTCATAGGGAGCCAGCTTCTCAGGAGTGGGACGGCGTGGGGAGAGAAGGTTGCCGAGGTTGATCGAGATCACCGCGAAAACGATCACGAGCAAGAGCATGATCGCGATCGGCAAGTAGTCCGCCAGGTTCACGCGCGCGCCTCCTTTCGGCACAAGACTAGGTAGAGATACGGGTTCCGTACAAAACCACGAAAGGCCAGGGTGGGCGGTCCCTACCCACGGCCCACGATGTGCCCCTTTCTGGTTGGTCGTCCCGGACCCGGTGCTGTCTCGAGTCGGCCATCAGCCGACGCTCAAGGCCCGATCAGCGGCTGCTTCCGCATGAATCCGGGTGGTATCGAAAAGCCGGGTGTCGGTGTCTTCAGGGCCGATGAGCAACCCGATCTCGGTACAGCCGAGAATCACGGCAGCGGCCCCTTGCTGTTCCAACTGCTTGATGATGTCGAGGTAGCGGTTGCGCGAGTCTTCCCGGGTAATCCCCAGACAGAGTTCGTGGTAGATCACATCGTGTACAAAGCCCCGGTCATCCTCCTCCGGCACTACTACTCGCAGACCGTGCAGCGTCTCCAGTCGGCCCCGGTAGAAGTCCTGTTCCATCGTGTACCGGGTGCCGAGCAACCCGACCGTCGTGATCCCGGCTCCGATTACAGCCCGGGCGGTGGCGTCGGCGATATGCAGCACCGGCAACGCGGTTTGCTTCTCGATCTCGCCGGCCATGCGGTGCATCGTGTTGGTACAGATGACGATGAAATCGGCTCCGCCTGCCTTGATCCGCTCCCCGGCGTCGACCATGAGGGTGGTGGCCCGCTGCCAGTCTCCTCGCTGCTGCAACTCCTCAACTTCTGCGAAGTCGACCGAGTACAGGACGATCCTGGCCGAGTGCAAGCCACCCAGGCAAGATTTGACCCGTTCGTTGATGATCCGGTAGTACTCGCCGGTTGACTCCCAGCTCATGCCGCCGATGAGCCCGATGGTTTGCATGGGAGAAACCTAGTTGCCAGTTGCCAGTTGCCAGTCATCAGCCCTAGCCCACCGCGTACGATGCGGGGATGAGAACCAGCAGCCTCCCAGACCTGACCATCCTCAACGCCCGGCTCCGCAACCGAGCGGACCTGGTCGACATCGAGATCGTCGACGATGTGATCAACTCGATCGAACCTGCCGGCAGCAGACCATTGCCGGGCCGGCCGATCGACGCCAAGAAGAACCTGGTGACCGAATCGTTTGTGAACACCCACCTGCATTTGGACAAGGTCTTCACCCTCAGCAGCCTGGGTGACGCCGCCCTGGCCGATTATCAGTCGGGAGACATGGGAGGCGCCATGAGCGCCATCGAGACCGCCGCCACGGTGAAAGTCGGGCAGGAACGGGACACCATGCTGGCGGCCGGGCGGCGGGCCTTGGCCATGGCCGCGTACTACGGCAACACCCATATCCGCTCCCTGGCCGACGTCGATTCCAAGGCAGGGACGCGGGGGGTTGAGGTTCTTCTCGCGCTCAAGCAGGAGTTTGCCGACGTCGTTGACCTCCAGGTGGTGGCCTTCGCCCAGGATGGGATCATTCGCGAGCCCGGAACGGCCGAGCTCCTGAGTAGATCCATGGAACTCGGCGCAGATGTAGTCGGCGGGATCCCGTGGATCGAGTTCACCGAAGCCGACATGGCCGAACACGTCCGTATTTGTTTTGAAATCGCCGTTGGGTATGACGCCGATGTCTCCATGCTGCTCGACGATGCCGGCGACCCGGGCCTCCGCACCCTGGAGATGATGGCGGTCGAAGCTCTTCGGCGAGGCTGGCAGGGACGAGCGCTGGCCCACCATGCCAGGGCGATGCAGCTCTACCCGGATCCGTACTTCGCCCGGCTGGTTGCGCTGCTGGCGGCAGCCGATGTCGCCGTGGTCTCAGATCCGCACACGGGACCGCTCCACGCCCGGGTGCGCGAGTTGCTGGATGCGGGTATCACAGTCAGCCTCGGTCAGGACGACATCTCCGATGCCTACTACGCCTTCGGCCGCAACAACATGCTCGAAGTTGCCTTCCTGGGCGCACACATGTTGTGGATGATGACCGGTCCCGACCAGGAGGTCCTCCTCGACATGGTTACCACGTCGGCGGGCCGCTCGATCGGACTGCCGGACCACCTCTTGCAGCCTGGAGCGCCGGCCAACCTGGTGATCCTGCAGGGCGAGACCGTCGCCGAGGCTCTCCGGTTCCACGCCGCTCCCCTGGCCGTCGTGAGCCACGGCCGGTTGGTCGATCAGGCAGCTATGCGCACGCTGGCCGGAGTGCCCGCGTAGCGTTGCACCGGCGGTTGGGCAGATGCCCCGCCGCCCGCCAAAGCGGACCGGCGTACGATGGAACCATGGACATCAACGTCACCTATGACCAGCAGACGGCGCTCATCGTCGTCGACGTCCAGAATGACTTCGCCGACCCGGCGGGCAGCCTGTACGTCAAGGGCGGCGAGCACATCGTCGCTCTCGTCAACGCCGAGATTGCCCGCGCCCTGGCAGCGGGAGGGTTCGTCGTCTATACCCGCGATTGGCATCCTGACAGCACCCCGCACTTCGCCAAAGATGGCGGCGTGTGGCCCGTGCACTGCGTGATGGATACGTGGGGCTCGCAGTTCCACCCCGATCTGCTGGTCGACGGACCCGAGGTGAAGAAGGGGTCAGAAGGCGAGGATGGCTACTCCGGTTTCTCGATGCGCGATCCGGAAACCGACGAGATCATCTCTACAAACCTGGAGAGTCTGCTTCGTGATCGGCGGATAAACCGCCTGGTCGTAGCCGGGCTGGCCACCGACTATTGCGTCAAATCGACCGCCCTCGACGGCCTCGCCAGGGGATTCGAGGTACAGTTGATCACCAGGGCAATCAGGCCGGTCGATCTCGAACCTGGAGACGGACTCAGGGCCATCGACGAGGTTGTGGCCGCCGGGGGAGTCGCGCTGTAGTGACCCCGGGCGAGGAGATCCGGGAACTCGAGGAGAAGGCGATGAACGCCCTACCCGCCCTCGAATCGGAACGTTACGACGGCTGGGTCCTCCGGGCTGCCGGCGGGTACACCGGTCGGGCCAACTCGGCCGCTCCACTCTATCCGGGGAGGCTGGAGACCATTGAGAAGATCCTCCATACAGAGGCATGGTTTCAGTCACGCGCCCTGACGCCGATGATCCGCCTGACGCCGGGTGCACAGCCCCCGCGCTTGGAATCGATCCTCGAGGAACGCGGCTACACGTTGAGGGATGAAGGGGTGAGTGTTCAAGTTCGAGAACTGGACAGAAGTGCCTCTGTTCCGGATGGCGTCGAAATCGCAGAAGGCCCGGTCCCCGATTGGTGGCTGGCAATGCTCGCCGCTTACCAAGCCACAGTTGCCGACCACCTCTCCCAGGTCGGCCGGCTGTTTGCGCGGCTACCTGCCGCCAGCGCTTTTGCGGCCGTTCACCACGAGGAGATGCCCGTGGCGATCGGGCGGGCCGTCGTCGAGAGCGGCTCCGTCGGTTTGTTCGATGTCTTCACCCGCCAGGATCAACGCCGGCGCGGGTTGGGCAGAGCTATCACCCAGGCACTGCTGGCCTGGGGCGCTCGCAACGGGGCCGCCCGTGCCTACCTGCAGGTGGTTCCCTCCAACGAGGCGGCCTGCCGCCTCTACGATCGGCTCGGGTTCAGGGTGGCTTACCGGTACTGGTACCGGGTGGCCCCCGTCGAGGCGCAGGGACGTTCGAATTGAAACGCCCACTGGAGTGGGTGGAAGGAGTTCTGGGGAGGACGGTGCTGGACCACGAACCGATGACCGGAGCCACCTCCTCTGAGGTCTACAAAGTCGGCGTAACCGGAGGACCGGCTGTGGTGCTGCGGCTCTTCACCAACGAGGAATGGTTGGCCGCCGAACCGGACCTGGCCGAGCACGAGGCGGCAGCTTTGGCCGCCATGGCGCCGTCGCCCGTTCCAACGCCGCGGCTGCTGGGCGTCGATGAGACCGGTTCGGAAGCAGGCGTGCCGGCAGTACTGATGACGGAGCTGCCCGGCTCGATGATCGTCGACCCGCCGGACCCGGAGGTGTGGCTCGACGGCCTGGCTGACGCCCTCGTCGCAATCCATACGTTCGAGGTGAGTCCGTTCCCATGGTCCTATCGAGTTTGGCAAGACCTCGAGCTGCTGACGGTCCCGGAGTGGTCGACAGAACCGGAACTGTGGGAAGAAGTGATCGAGAGGGTCCGCAGAGAGCTCCCTCCGTCGCCCATCGGGTTCATCCACAGGGACTTCCATCCGACCAATGTCCTCTGGTGGGAGGGGACCGTCGCGGGCGTCATCGACTGGGTAAACGCCTGTGTGGGACCTATCTTCATAGACGTTGCGCACTGTCGGCTCAACCTGGCTGCCATGTCCGGAACTGCGGCCGCCAGGAGCCTTCACCGCCAGGTATGAGACCTTCACCGGGCGAGCATATGATCCGTCCTGGGATCTGGTTGCTGCGGTCGAGTGGCTCCCGGACGTAGCGGTCTACCCGCCGTGGCGATCGCTCGGCCTGCCCGACCTGGACACCCCGACCGTTCGCGCCAGGGTGCAAGCCTTCGTCGGGGAAGCGCTGGAACGGTTGGGATAGACCCTCGGGGGAATGCAGACGGCCAGCGCCCTACCCGGGCAGCATCCGCACCATGCGCTCGAGCATGCGGTAGGCCCGTTCACCGGTGTGTTGATCCTCGGGCTCCAGCAGGTTCGACATCACCTTCAGAACCCATTCCATCAGAGGCTTGGAGCGCAGGCCGACGTGAGCCAGGGTCCACATGACCTGTGGGTGACCGATCGCCTTCACGAAGATGCGAGCCATGCGGTAATACAGCCCGTACGTGTCTTCGAGATCCTGCGGGTACCGCTGCAGCAAGCCGAGGTCGTCGGCGGCCAGCGCCTGATGGACGTGATCGGCGGCCATCCTGCCCGTTTCGTAGGCGTAGGCGATGCCTTCGCCGTTCCACGGGTTGATCGCACCGACTGCATCGCCGACGAGGACCCAGTTCGATCCGGCGAACGGCCCGACGGAAAGAGCCATCGACAGTTTCCCGCCCGCGGCTTGGAGAGTGCCGTCTCGGGAGATAGTCCCCAATATGCTGGAGCGCTGTCCACGTAGGCGGCCATCATGTCGGTGGTGTTGATCGATTTCCACTGCCGGAAGGTGGACAGCAAACCCACCCCCACATTCACCGTCCCGTCGCCCAGCGGAAAGACCCATCCGTAACCCGGCATCGAGTCTCCGTTGGCGTCGCGGATGTCCAACTGACTTTCCATGAACGAATCGTCCGAGCGGGGGCTCGAGAAGTAACCCCTGGCGGCCATCCCCATCGGATAGTCACGGCGGCGGTGCGTCCCCATCGCCCGTCCGAAACGGGTCATGGACCCGTCGGCAACGACCACCACTTTGGGATGCAGGGTCTCTTGCTCGCCGTTCGAGGACAGATTGACCCCGGTCAGCCGACCCGACTCGAGCACCGGGGACGCCTCGGTGCTCTGACGCACGATGGCGCCTTGTTTCTCGGCCAGCGCTGCCACCTGACCGTCGAGGTCCATGCGGCGGATGATGCCGCCCCAGTTCGGATAAATCGAGTGATCGGGCCAGGCGAGTTCGATCATGAGGTCGTCGCCGGCGTAGGAGCGCAACCCGGTGACTTTGTGGAACTCCCCGACGTCGAAATCGAACCCCATCTCGGTCAGCTGATAGATAGACCGGGGCGTGAGCCCGTCACCGCAGGTCTTTTCCCGCGGGAAGCTCTTCTTTTCGACGACCGTGACGGAATGCCCTTGCCGGGCCAGCCAGAACGCAGCTGCCGACCCGGCCGGACCAGCGCCAACAACAACAACGTCGGGTGAAGAGGACATGAGTCAAAAGATTAGTGGGAGTCGGAAAATGGCACATGACCGGTGACATCCCCAACTGGAAGACTGCGAGCTCTGCTCGCCCCTACGGAACCACCGGATACCCGTCTTCGTACCAGCCGGCTATGCCGGTGGCGACGTTCTCGACCTGAACGAAGCCAAGGTCCTCGAAGATTGGCAGCGACTGCCCGCTCCGGTTTCCGCTGTTGCAGTACACGACGTAATGCGTTTCCTTGTCCAGCGCATCGAGTTGCTCCCGAAAGTCGGAGTCGTAGAAATCGATGTTGACGGACCCTTCGATCTTCCCGGCGCCGTATTCCTCCGGGGTACGGATGTCGAGCAGCACGAAATCCTGACTGCCGGCATTCTGTTCGATGATGCCGGCCGCTTCGGTGGGTGAAACCGTCGTGATCTGCTGGTCGACGGTGGTGGCGGAGCTGCACCCGCCTGCCACGGTCAGCAGCACCAGGGAGAGGGCCAGGGCCCGGGAGATGCGCTTCATGGTTGATCGTCCTTTCACATGCTGCTGTGCATGATACCCCCTGGGGTATATACACAAGCCAGAGCGAAGCACCAACATATCGGGGCTGCAACCCGCAGCCGGACTTCCTCGTTTTTGGCGTTCCGTCCCGTTGGTATATCGTGCCCTTTGTGAAATTAACGCGTATCCCCCGAGCAACCGTCAACCGGCTCCCGCTGTATTTGCGAGCTATGGACAGCATCCCCGCCGAGCAAACGACCGTTTCTTCGAAGGAACTGGCCGAACTCATCAAGGAGAACTCTGCCAAAGTTCGCAAAGACCTCTCGTTTCTCGGCACCTACGGTGTGCGGGGCGTCGGCTACAACGTCGAGCACCTCCGCTTCCAGATCCGGCGGGAATTGGGGTTGACCAGAATCTGGCCGGTGATCATTGTCGGGGCCGGCAATCTCGGATCGGCGCTCGCCAAGTACGGGGGTTTCGGCCCGAGCGGCTTCTCGGTGGTCGCCATCTACGACAGCGATCCCGATGTCATAGGCACGGTCGTCGGGGAGCTCACGGTCGGCTCCATGGAAAGCCTGCCCTCCGACGCCAAAGAGCTCGGAGTAGAGATCGGCATCATCGCCACCCCGGTGCCGGCCGCCCAGCAGGTAGCCGAACAGCTGGCCGCGGCAGGTTTCAAATCGATCCTGAACTTCGCTCCGATGGTGCTGCGAGTGTCGCCCGACGTAGAGATACGCCGGGTCGACCTATCGACAGAACTCCAGATTCTCGGGTACTACGTCCAGCGGGCCCTCGCAGAGGTCTAGACCCTCTCCCGTTCCTGCTCCTCCTCGAACCGGTTGAGAGCAGTCAAGAACATCGCGAACAAGATCAGCGATGCCAGCATGAACGTGAGCGGGATGATACGAATCTCGAAGGCATTGAGATCCTCGAAGTCAGCGGGCCGTGGTCCGCGGGGGGCGTACAGGACGAAGAGCAGGCTGTTGATCGACGTCCAGCCGAAGGTGGCTGCACCGACAACCAGGAATCCCAGTTTCCTGCCGAGGTTGGTCCAGTTCAACAAGTAGACCGAACCGAAGAAGACGACGATGGAAGCCAACGTCAGCAATACGCCCGTCACCGCCAGGTTGGCCGAAAGAATCTCTCTGAAAAGCTCCCGCATGTCAGTCCCCCGTCAACGTGTCGCCACGCAGATACTGAACGATCAATTCAAGGTCTTCCATCGACAACACCGGCCCGAAGGCGGGCATCCGGCCTGATCCAACCCCGTTGACCCCGTACGGAACTCCGTTCTCGGAGCCCTTGGTGAGGAACGTGACCATGTCCGCAACGGTGAGGAATTGCACGTTGGGGCGACCGTCCCAGAGCGCCGGCCCCAGAGCTCCAGAACCAACGGGCTGGGTCAGTGCAACGCCTGCCGAGTAGCCGGCAGTGTGACAGCGGGCGCAGTAGGCGTTGTAGAGGCCGACCGCCCGGCCGGCCGTATCCACATCCCCTCCGAAGGTTGCGTCGGCTACCGCCGGTATGTCGATTGCCCACTTCCTGTCCTGTTGCGCCTGCTCGAGGAAGGCCAATCCATCGCGGGCTTGTGTGAGGAGCTTCTCCTGGTTGTCGACGGTCACCTGCAGCTTGGTGGCCGCCGATTCCAGGGCCGTCACCGACCGGCGAGCCAGGACCAGGTCATCCTCGCCTGCCCCGGTCTGAGCTTGTTCCGGATTGAGCGTCACGATCAACGCCGGATCGCCCAGGACGTCACCGGCTTCCGCCAAGACGGCAGTCAACTCTTGTTCGACGCGATCGGCGAGACCGTCTCCGTCGACATCGATGCCATCTGCCGCCCCGTCGAGCGAGTCCCTGGCCCGCCCGGCCAGCGATTTCGCAGGCCCAAGCTGAGCGGGTGCCGCTTCAATCGACGCGATGAGAGCGTCCTGTTCGTCAATTGCGTCCGCCATCACCGTGTCCGCCGTATCGAGGCGCGACAGAGCCTCGTTCACCGACGGCTCGATGAGGACCAGGGCGCCGTCCTGAGGAAGGATGAAATCTTCTGATTGGAGGTATTCCATCACCTCGTCGATTTGCTGGTCGTTGAGAGGGCCGCCACCGTCGAGGCCCCAGGCGGGCATCGGTGAATTGGCACGGCCGTAAACGAGCCAGTAGCGAACCTCTTCGGGTGTGTAGCGATAGAAGACCGTGTTGATGGCCGGCGCCGACCAGCGAACACTGATCCCGCTTCGCTTCTCCACGTAGCTGGCTGCGCCCCCGCCGCCGTCCGCACCGTGGCAAAAGCCGCATTGGAACTCTTCATAGAGATGGGCGCCGCGCTCGAGGGCCACCTCGTCGAACTCCTCGACGAATCCATCCTGGCGGCTTTGCTCGCCGACGAAATAGATCGGCAAGCGAGAGGGCCAGGATCCCGGAGAGCACGACCGCCGAAGCCAGGGTCTTGTCCAATCGTTTGGACTCGAGCCGGTCGTCGGTGATCCCCGGCGCCAGGTTGGGAGGTATCTCTTCCTTCCCGCGCCCTCGCATGCTGTTCGCTACGAGGAAGGCCAGCCAGGCGATGGCGGCCAGCGCCGCAACCGTGATGACGATGGTGCTGCTCTCCACCTATCCCCCGATCGCGACACAGGAGGGACCCTGCGGATACTGAACAGTCTTGACGGTGGCCCGGGCGGTTTGAATGACCGAACCTGTGTCGATGACGAAACGACCGTCTTCGGTGACCTCCACCACGAAACGATCCAGGTTGCGGGGCGCAGGCCCACCTTCGTACTCACCCACGAAGTTGTATTTCGAGCCGTGACACGGACACTCAAAACCTTGCGAAGTTGCACACCAGGGCACCCGGCACCCGAGATGCACGCACTTCTGCCAGAGAGCGGTCAAACCACCGGCGACCACGCCCTTGCCTTCGAATTGGACACCGGCCGCTTCATCAAACGGCATGACGTAGGCACGCGCATCGGGAATGAACAGCGGTTGCACGGATCCATCGGGAAGGAAGACCTGAGCCCGTATGTCCTCGATCGGGCCGGCGTCCACCTTGCTGCCGAATCCACCCGAAATCTTTGGCCACATGAAAGCGGCGAGCGAAAGCCCCATCAGACCCAGATATCCGCCAAACGTGGCGAGCAGAGCCCGATTGAAGAACATGCGGCGGGTGACCCCGGCTTCCTCGGGAGAGATCTCCTCAACCCGTTGGACCTCGGCCACCGCCACGGCGACCGGCACTTCGGCCTCCACTTCCCGATCCTCGTCGGGCACCTCGACTTCATCGTCGGCAGATTCGGCTTCCGTTTCGACCGTCGGCAACGGGGAAATCGCCGGAGCAGTGGCCTCCGATACGTCGGCCGCCAGCGCTTCCTTTGAGAGAGCCGACCGCCAGTCGGTGATCTTCTCTCCACCACGCCGGTAGGCAATGGCAAAAGCCGCCAGCGCGGCCAGCAAACAAACTGCGCCAATAGACACGATGAGTATTTGCGGCGTGCTCATTCGAAGAAGATCCAGTCTTTGAGATCGTCGAACCAGATGCCGTCCGACCACGGATAACTGAAGTTGAAGCCCGGTCCCCGGAACAAGACGCCGATCATGGTCAGCGTCGCAGAAGCAACGAGGAAGAACGTGAAGAACATGATGGCGAACTTCCGGTCGGAAGGTTTGGTCGACGGATTACGGTCGATATAGGGCACGGCCATCAGACCGATCAAGCCGACGATGCCGGGGACGGTGACTCCCCCGATTTGCGGATCGAAATATGACAGCAACTCCTGCAAGCCGAGGAAGTACCACGGCGCCTTCGATGGGTTGGGAGTCAGGTTGAAGTTGGCGAGATCCAAAAGGGGTGCCTGGAGGATGACGCTCAGAACGATCAAGAACGCCGTGACCGCAAGCAAGGCAACGAATTCGATCAGGAGCAGATGGGGCCAGACGCTCACCTTGTCGGTCGGCTCAGCCTTGACCTGCTGAATCGACTTGGCTCGCACCACGGTGAGAAGGCGCTGCGGACGGACACCCTCGGGTGTTCCCGGCGGTGGCACCACCGGTGGCGCCGTGACGGTGGTAGTGCGGCTCGCTGATGGGACCGGTGCAGGTGTATCTCCCGGCGGAGTTTCGACAACCGCGGCGGCAGGAGCCAAGACCGGAGCGGACGGAGCCGGCTACGGCGGCGGCTGGAGCCGCAACCGGGGCCGGTGCCTGGGCAGGAGCGGGAGCGCCGCCGGTCATCTCCGCCAGCACTTCCTCAACCGGACGGCCCGTCGCCTTGGCCTTCGCCTCAGCCGAACGACGCAACAGCGCCTCAGGAATCTTCGACTCAGAAGCGGCAGCAGCCGGGGCAGCAACCGGAACCGGATCCTCGGTTGGGGCTTGCTTCTCGACCGTGGGCGCCTCTTCGACCGGGGCCGGTGCCGGGGCAGGAGCGGGAGCGCCGCCGGTCATCTCCGCCAGCACTTCCTCAACCGGACGGCCCGTCGCCTTGGCCTTCGCCTCAGCCGAACGACGCAACAGCGCCTCAGGAATCTTCGACTCAGAAGCGGCAGCAGCCGGGGCAGCAACCGGAACCGGATCCTCGGTTGGGGCTTGCTTCTCGACCGTGGGCGCCTCTTCGACCGGGGCCGGTGCCGGGGCGGGTTCCGGCTCCGCGGCCGGGGTCGGTTCTGCAGACGCTTCTGATGTTCCAGGTGCCGAATCGACTCCGAGGGACCGCCGGCGAGCGGCGGCTTCCCGATCCTGCAGGTCGTCGGGAATCGTCGTGCCGGGGGTGTCTCTCGCTACGGCTGAGGTCACCTCCTCGATGGGTTCGGTCGGTGACGTGCCGTCGCCCGTCAGTCCCATCTCGGCGAGAACCTGCTCGAGCGGAACGCCCAGCGCTTTGGCGCGCGCTTCGGCGGACCTCCGCAGCAGATTCTCTGGGATTTCAGGCATACGGCTCTCCTTAGAGGGGTCCCGAGATCCCACCGTCTTTGCGGACCCGCCAGAAGTGAACGGCCATGAAGATGACGATGATGAACGGCAGCAACAGGACGTGGGCGACGTAGAAACGGAGCAGGGTCGCCCCCGTCACTTCGACCCCGCCCAGCAGAACGAATTTGACCTGGTCGCCGAACACCGGGACGAAGCCTCCCATGTTGGTCCCGACCGTGACTGCCCACAGGGCCAGCTGGTCCCATGGCAGCAGATATCCGGTGAACGACAGCAGCAGCGTCAGGAGCAGCAGCACCACTCCGACGACCCAGTTGAACTCACGGGGTGGTTTGTAGGCGCCGTGATAGAACACCCTCGACATGTGCAGAAACACGGTCAGCACCATCAGATGGGCACCCCAGCGGTGCATGTTTCTCACCAGCGATCCAAAAGCAACACTGGTCGAGAGGGCCTCGATGTCGGCATAGGCCGCCGGCGCGGTAGGCCGGTAATAGAACATCAGGAAGATGCCGGTGATCGTGAGCAAGATGAACAGGAAGAAGCTCAGACCGCCCAGGCAAAGGGTGTAGGACAACCGCACGCCATGGCGCTTCACCTTCACCGGATGAAGGTGGTAGAGCACGTTGTTCATGATTACGTACGAGCGGTTCCGGGGGCTGTCGGTGTACCCCTTCTTGAAGGGAGATCCGGGTCGGAAGATGCTCTCCCACGCCTGGCTGGCGCGAACCCGTTCTCCGACTTCCTCCACCCTTTCTTTGAGGCTCGTCTTGTCTCCGTTTGCCAACGTCCCGTCCTTCCCTTACCAGCGCACGCCGTAGGCGTACCCGTTCTTGAAGTCCCGCTGTCCGGTATCAACCGTCCAGGGCGCTTCGTACAACCCGGCATCGATCGCCTCGTCGGCCACCGAACCGGCAAACTTGCCGAGCGTAATCACTCCGGTCGGACACCGGTCGATGCACAGCTGACAGCGGGTGCACTCGATCTCATCGACCACGAAGAAACCGAACGCTTCCTGGTCCTCAGCCGGGTTGGCCACACCGTGGGCCTCGGCGATGGCCGACGTCGAGAGATAGTGGATGCACTTCCACGGACAGATGTCGACGCACCCTTCGCAGAGGATGCACTCGGATTGATCGATGTGGAGAAACTGTTTTGGCCGAAGACCCTGCTGCACGTACTCGGTCTCAACCAGCGCCAGTTGATAATCATCGCGAAACGGTGGGGTCTCAAACCAGACATCGGTGCGTGCCATTTCAGTCGCCCTTCACCAGGGGCCGGCCGTACACGGACTCCTTCTGTTCCCCGGCGGCTTGGGGTTTCTTCTTGCCCCAGTCCTGGAGTTTGTACGCGAAGACGAACGCAACACCGAGCATGACCGTGTTGTAGCCACCCGATACGGCGTCCTTGATCGCCGAGATAACTGATCTCGACCTCATTGCCGAGCACCAGCCACGGGGGAATCGTGAAGGCGATCCGTTGGGCGGTGAATTCGAGCGGTCCCTGTGTGAGGTTGAGCCACTCGGACGGAACCACTCCGAAGTAGAGGACCAGCTCGATCCACGCGATGAATGCGCCAAAGGTCGCCCTGGCCCAGGTGAGCTTGCGTCCGACGAACCACAAGAAGAGAGAGCCGATCACCATGAGCTGCGACCCACCAAACGCAATCAGCTGTCCGAGCGTTACCCATTGCCAGCCTCGGGGAATCCACCCGAGGTAGTCGACCTGGAGGGGAACGTCGACCCCATCGATCAATACGGTCTTGGGAAACGAGCGCGTAGTGAGCAATAACGACGCCGACGGCCAGCATCAGCGTGCCGACGAGCAGGGCGGCGGCACCCAGCCGGGTCCGTTGTTTCTCCGTCAGCTCAGCCAACCGGTTCATTGCCCGCGCTCATCTCTATCGCCACCAAGGACGTCGTACTCTACCGCGCCGATGCGGATCGGCAACGGTGGACGGTGTATTGATCACGAGATCGGACACCCTCAGCCTTTGGAACGATCTCTCGGTCTTGGTCTCACACGACCGCTCCAAGACGACTGATGGCGTCTCAGCCCAACCTCGCGGGCTGGTACTTGCGTCTCGCTACTCCGTCATCTTGCGCCGGAAGAAGAAGAGGGCCAGGGCGACGACGACCACGGTGTAGCCGAGCACCCAGTAGAAGTCCGTGGCAATGGCGCCGAAGCCGGCGCCCTCAACCATGACATCCCGGGTTGCATCGAGGGCGTGCGCAAACGGAAGGGCGTTGCCGACGCTCTGGAATACGCCGCCAATCGCTTCTAAGTCCATCCAGGCTCCTCCGAAGATGGTCAACAGCAAGACCACGGCGTAGGCGCCGGACAGAGGGGCAAGCGGAAGCAAGGATCCCAGGACCATTCCCAATCCGATGTAGAAGATCGAGGTAACCAGCAGCACGAGAATGACCAGAATCACACTGCCGCTGACCTCCAGTCCTAGGAAAAGCCCGATGGCGAAGAGCAGGATTCCCTGGAGGATCGCAACCGGCAGATAAGGCAGGGAGTAGGCGGCAACAAAGTCTCTTGCCCTGACCGGAGCCGTCAATAGCCGGGAGAAGAAGGCACTCTCCCGGTCACGGGACAAGATCATGGCCGAGCTGAACATCAGCATGACGAAACCGAACAGCACGATTCCTGGCGCCAACACAGTGGGTGTGAAGAACGGGTCCGCGCTCCCGAAAAGCTGGAGGACGAGTAACAGAAGGATCGGCAGCCCCACCGTGATCCCCAGCGAGAGGGGATCACGCCACACCTCTCTGAAGTTCCGCTTGGCCAACTCCAGGGACCTCATTCTCTCAGCTGCTTTCCGGTGAGCCGTAGGAACACGTCGTCCAACGTGGTCTGCTTCTTGTAGGTCGAATCGATCGTGACGCCCCTGGGTCGCAGAACGTCCTGTATGTCGTAGACATTCGCAACTTCGCCCTCGATCTCCACGCCTCCCTCTGTGCGCCGCACAACCGGGTACAGCTGCCGGAGGGCATCGACGGCGTCATCGGTCAGGTTGCTTGCTTCGACGACCAGAACCTGATCGCCGGCGATGCTCTCTTTCAGTTCCTTCGGGGTTCCCAGCGCGACGATCTTCCCCTCATCGATGATGGCGACCCGGTCGGCCAGGACGTCGGCTTCTTCGAGGTAGTGGGTGGTGAGCACGACCGTCTTGTCACCCTTGAGGCGTTCGACGTGTTCCCAGATGGCCCGGCGCGACTGCGGGTCGAGACCGAGGGTCGGCTCGTCCAGGAACAGCACCTGGGGATCCGAGACCAGCGCCATGGCGATGCTGAGTCGGCGTTTCATCCCTCCGGAGTAGTTCTTCACCTTCTCCTTGGCCCGCCCGTCGAGAGCCATCATCTCCAGCAATTCCCCTGACCGCTCCCGGGCCGCTTGTTTGTCGAGTCCGTGGAGTCCAGCCATGAGGGTCAAGTTTTCCCAGGCATTGAGACGCTCGGCGATGGCAGTCTCCTGCGGCGAGACGTCGATGACGCTCTTCACCGCCAGGGGATCCTTCTGTATGTCGTGACCCATGATCGTGGCCGTGCCGCCGGTCGGTTTCAGCAGACAACACAGCATCTTGATCGTGGTGGTCTTGCCTGCGCCGTTCGGTCCCAGAAGCGAGAACAACTCGCCGTGCTCGACGGACAGATCGATGCTGTCCACCGCAATGAGTTCACCGAAGGTCCGGGAAATGCTGGTTGTCTGAATGGCGAATGAATTGCCGTTGTCAGCCGGGCTCATGAATCCCCTAAACGCCGTACGTCCCTTACTACTGGTTACGGGACACAGACCGATAGGGGCAATGGTCCCTATGGGGCCGGTTAGTGGACTTTTTCGATACCGGGATCACCTGTGATCAACCGCCGGCTGCGGTGATGAAGGCATCGACCAGGGCTTCGCGGCCGGCTTCCGAACCGGCCTGAATGAAGAAGGTGAAGTCACCACCCGGTTGGGCCCAGTCGAGCAGGTAGGCGGTACCCATCTGGCCCGGTGCCGTCTCCCACTCATCGGTCCGGGTAACCCAGAGAAGGCTTCCGGATAGTGCTGTCTCTTCGAGAACCCCTCCTGCCCTACCCGAGCCAACGAATTCCAACCAGTCGGTCGGCGTGTTCACCCCGGCCATGCCCAGCATCTCGATTTGCTCGGTCGGTTGGACCTGCACGATCCAGAAGATCCCCTCCTCGCCGTACATGACCCCGGCGGATCCTCCAAGAATCGCGCCACCCGAGCGAGAGAGACCGTCGATCTCATCGGGGAATCCGGAAATCGTCGCCTGGACTTCCTCCACCGTGTCCGGCATGTCGATGGTGTCCAGGCCCCAGGGAGGTGAATCGTTCGTCAGAACGCCACAAGACATCACCAGCAGAGCCATACAGAAGACGAGAATTGGAAGGCGGCGCATCGACCCTCCTCTCACTCCCTCTCGTCCATCGTATGGACACGATCTGACAGCTGCCAGGGGCCGAACGACCCTACGCCTGCAGCCCCGACCAGCTGAGTACTAATAGAGTCTGGGTATGGACGAACTGACACAGGTTTCGGTGGGTACCGACCGTTTTCGGGCTCACGTGATCGCCGAGGCCTGCCGGGCGGCGGGCTTGGAGGTGGAGTTGCTCATGTCCGACGACACCCACTTCTTCGTAGAGATTCGTCTTCTCGTGCGCACTGCCGACCTCGAACGAGTTGCGGCGTTGATCCAAAAGGCAGATGGGGAAGACCGTCCGTAATTCCTGATCTCTCGGGTAAGCAGGTGAAGCTGCCCGGGAGCTCGTCGTCGGGCTGACTGCCGATGAGTGAGTGAGGAGCCCGCTCATGAGTCCCCGGATGGTCTTGGGGGCTTCTGCCTCTAGCCAACCCTGGGATCAGGGGTCATCGTGCAAGAAACGGGCAAGAGCGCTGATGGCTCAAAGCATCAATGGCGAAATGCCACATAGCGAGGTGGCAACGCATGGGTGACCACAGGCACGAAAAGCGGACAAGCCTTCGATCGCGTATCGGGAGGCGGTCACCCAAAGACTCGGACACGGACGAACTCACACGGATCAACGTGGGCAACAACCGTTTTCATGCTCAGTTGATGGCTGAAGCGTGTGGTGCTGCAGGCCTAAGAGTGAAGCTGCTCTTGTCCGACGACAGCGGCTATGGAAACGTTGAGACCCATAGGCTTCTCGTATTCGCTCGAGATCTCGAACAGGTAGTAGCGATCATCGAAAGGACAGATAGCCCGGGCAGCGCCTAGTCCGCAGGATGCCTTTCACACTCCCAGGCCTGGCGGATCTCCAGTCATCTGATGTTTCTTAGGTCTAGTTCTTGTCACTTGGTGTCACTAAAATCGAACATATGTTCGGGACTAAGACAACCGAAGCGGCGAACACCCACGTAGAGGTGCTCGATGCCCTGGTCATGGGCGAACGGGCCCTCCGCCTCGAGGTCCTGACCGAGATCACCCGCCTGGTTGCCGGCGAGGTCTGGAAAGAGGACGGCGCCACCTCTATGGCCGACTGGTTGGCGGGCCGCTACACCACCTCGATCACCACGGCCCGCGAATGGATCACCGTGGCCCGGACCCTCGCAGAACTCCCCCGAATCCGACAGACCTACGCCGACGGCAGGTTGTCCTGGGACCAATTACGTGCTCTCGTCAAGTTCACCACCCCCGAAGACGAGGCTGACTGGGCCGAGCGGGCACCACTCATGACCGTTGCCGAACTGCGGGCCGTCAACAAGACGGTCACCAGCGCCGAAGTGGTCAAAACCCACCAACAACGGCGGGTCGAATGGTGGTTCGAGGATCACCGTCCCGGGTTCCATATGACGGTCGACATGGCTGATGTGGAAGGCGCCACCGTGGCAACCTGGCTTACCCGCCGGGCCAACCAATACGATCCGGATCCGGGATCCGGTGTCTTCGAAGAGTTCGAGGCCCGCTGCGCCGACGCCCTCTACGAACTCGCCTCCCAGGAATTAGCGTGCGATCGGGACCACGACCGAGCCACCATCCTGATCCACGCCGATCTCCAAGCCTTGCTGAACGCCACCGGGACCGCCACCGTCGCCGACGGACCCGCCCTTGCCCACGACACCCTCCGCCGGCTCGCCTGCGACGCCCGTCTCCAACTTGCCATCACGGACCCGGATCACAGCACGATCGGGGTGGGACGAACCACCCGGACGATTCCACCATGGCTGGCTCGCCTCGTCCGCCTGCGCGACCAGGGCTGCCGGTTCCCAAACTGCCGGCGAACCCGCTGGACCCAGGCCCACCACATCATCCACTGGGCCGAAGGCGGGCCAACCAACCTCGACAACCTCATAACGTTGTGCGGGTTCCACCACCGGCTCATTCACGAGCACGGATGGACCATCACCGGCCACCCGGATGGAGGTCTCACCTGGCATCGTCCAGGCGGCTACCCGTTCCAACCGAAACCCACCGTCCACCCGCTCCAACACTGGAAGCACACCCTCAACCACATACTGCCGATCCGGCCGCCCCACCGACCTGCCCCGACCCCTTATCCCCTCGTGCGTTGACGCAGCCCAGGGACGCGTCGGGTATGCTCCTGCGCCGGGAAAGACATTCGATTCGAGGAGGGTGAGGGTTGGCAACCGCCATGACCGCGGCACGGTCAAAGCTCGTCGATCTCCTTGCACCCCGGGACACCGATTCGGCAGCCCTGCGACATTTGATCGCTGCGGTCATCTTTCTCCTGGTTGCCGGGTTCTTCACTCTGCTGCTCTTCGTCAAGCTTGCCTACCCCAACTTCCTGGGGGGGCAAGCATTCACCACCTACGGGCGACTCCGTCCGATCGCCATCTCGGCCACCGTCCTCGGGTTCATCACGTTGATGCATCTGGCCGCCATCTATTACCTGGTGCCCCGACTAACCGGGGCTCGTCTGTGGAACGAACGGCTCGCCAATCTGGGTTTGTGGTTGGTGGTCGGCGTCAACGTGGCCGCCATCGTGGTGCTGGCGGCCGGCTACTCGGAAGGACGGGAATGGCTCGAGATCCCCTGGTGGCTCGACATCGCCGCCGTTGCCATGCTCCTCGTACCTGCAGCAGTGGTGACCCGGACCATGAAGGATCGCACCGAGGAAGGTCTGTTCGTATCTTTGTGGTACTTCCTGGCCGGGCTGGTCTGGGTGATCGGGCTGTTCGTGGCCGGCAACATCCCCAATCTCTACGGGGCCGCCTCACAGATCCAATCATCCTTCTTCGTCTCCGGGATGACCGAGTTGTGGCTGGTCGGCGTCGGTGTTGGCACGGCTTACTACCTGGTCCCCAAGATCACGGATAGCCCCCTGTACAACCGGCAGCTGGCCCTGATCGGATTCTGGTCACTCGCCTTCGCAGGAGCGTGGGTCGGGCAAGGTCGATTCATCTACGGGCCCGGCCCCGAATGGCTGGAAACCACCGCCTCCGCTTTCGGGCTCGCTCTGGTGGTTGCAGCCCTCGCCGTGGCAACCAACCTGGTCGGAACGATGCAGGGGAAGTGGTCGATGGTGCGCGAATCGGCAGCGCTCCGCTTCACCATGGTCGGAGTGGGCCTCTACCTGGTTGTCGCCCTCCTCCGTTTCCTGCAAGGACTCCGGTCGGTGTCAGCGATCACCGGTCTGACCAGTTTCGGGGACGGAACGATGGTTTTGACCCTGTTCGGCTTGGCCGGCCTCTGGGCGGCCGCCTTCGTCTATCACGCCCTCCCCCGTCTGATTGGTCGCGAGATCTACTCGGAACGGCTCACGAAGGTGCACCTGCGGACAACCCTGATCGGAGCGGGTTCGATGGCCGTGCTCCTGTGGTTGGCCGGTCTCGTCTCCGGCTACTCGTGGGCCGCCGGAGCCCTGACCGGCAGTTATGTTCCGTCGGCGAAGGTTTCGCAACCACCCTCGACCAGGTCCGCCTCCTCTACGGCCTCACCGCCCTGGCCACAGTTGTGCTCTTCGCAGGGCAAGTCACCTTTGCCTACAACACCTACCGGACCTTCACGTCGGGTTCGCCCACGGCCCACGAAACGCTGATACCCGGCAAACCGGTGGAGGGTGTCCCATGAGTGACGACACCCTGACCACTGCCGCCGAGGTCATGGGCGTACCGCCCGAACTGGTCCAACGCTCCGCCGCGGCTCGAGCCCAGGCCGGCGGAATCGGAGTCGACGAGCTTCTGGGGGCCTGGAGCGGCGGCGCAACCATCGCCCCGGCGCCGGAACCCGCTCCCCCTCCCCCGGAAGCGGAGGCGCTTCCGGAAACGGTTCTCGAACCCACCCCGGCCGTGGAGGCAGCGCCTCCCATCGAAGCCGATACCTCAGATCGAGACGGCTCCGGCGGCGGAGAGAGTCGTCGAGACCCGGATGCCCGAAGGTTCACCGGTCCTGCGGGGACGCCGGGAAAGTCCCCTGGCTCTTCTGGCAGGAGCGGTCGGCTTGTTCCTGGTTGCTCTTCTATTCGCCCTGGTGCTGCCCGCACTCGACGTAACCCCGGCAACACCGCCACCGAGCGGCCTGAGCGAACTCGGGTTGCAGGGAAGAGAGATCTACGTGGCCGAAGGTTGCTGGTACTGCCACACCCAGCAGGTACGACCGATCGTCACGGACGCCAACCTGGGGCCCGTGACCCGATCGGACCTTCTAGCTTCCTTCGCCCCGGACACGTTGGGCATCCAGAGAATCGGCCCGGATCTGGCCCACGCCGGCAGCCGTCAGCCGACCGACACAACGGCGTGGCTGGCCAGGTTCCTTACCGATCCGCGTTCGGTCAACGAAGACAGCCTCCAACCCGGCTACGACCATCTGCCCGACGCCGACCTGTCGGCGCTGGTCCAATACCTGATGGAGTCCCGATGAGCGACCAGCTGTCTGCCGCCGGTGAAGCCCTCGGTGTCCCCGAAGCCCTGGTGCAACGATCCGCCCAGGCCCGCGCCGCAACCTCCGGGGCATCCGTCGAAGACATCCTGACCGCCTGGGCCGGAGGAACCGCCGCCCCGGCGTCCTCAACACCTTCACCACTGCCGGAGGCATCCACCGAAGTAGCGGCTGAGACCCCGTCCGACCCAGAGCCACCTGCGCCTGAAGTGGTGGAATCGCCCGTGGAATCGTCGGCTCCGGCAGCAGCGTCCACTGCTGCGGATGAGCCCCGGGCAATCCCGGCCCGCCCTGTGCCCGAAACGGTCGGCCTCGACAAGGCAGGTGATTGGGAGTCCGTAACAACGGTCGCAACCGCCGGACTGAAAGAGCGGACCTTGACCCGGATGCCGTCCTGGTTGACGGCAGTCTTTGTGGTTCTTCCCCTCGTTGGATTGCTGTATCTCCTGCAATTCTCGGGTGGCCCGGATTGCGGGAACAGCGGCCTGCTGGCAGTCGATCGTGCCACCGGCGAGGTCGTCAACTGTGACGGATCACCCTTCGAGGGCCGGGGAGCACCCGGCAGCGGTTCGACCGATTTCCTGGCTCTCGGTCAGACCCTGTACGCCGACGCCCAGGTCGCATGCGCAGGATGCCACGGCGCCAACGGTGAAGGTGGGGTCGGCCCGGCGTTCGCCGGAGGAGCAGTTCTGGTCGCCTTCCCCACATGCGCCGATCACGTGCAGTGGGTTCAACTCGGCTCGAGCGGTTGGCAAGCCCAGGTGGGTACCACGTACGGAGCGCAGGGGACCCTCTCCCAGGGCGGCATGCCGGGCTTTGTCAATACGCTCAGCGATCAAGATCTCCGCTCCGTCATCACCTTCGAGAGGGTGCGGTTCGGTGGCGCCAACCTCGACGAAACCCTGGTCGACTGTGGGTTGGTCATCCCCGAGCCGCCCGCCGACGGGCAGGAGACCCCTCCGGTCGAGGGCGGCGACGGAACCACGGACGGCACTGATTCGACCGGCGCTGAAGGCTCTGGTTAGAGGGAGTTCTCGAGCTGCGTGATCGCTAGGGAGCGATCCATCCCTGCTCGACGGCGATGGCCTGCTGCAGCTTCTGTTCGTCGATGATTCCCTCCGCCAGAACCCGGCCAGACGGACCGACGATCACCGGTACCCGGGTTGAATACTCCTTCAGGAGGATCGGGTCGGCGTCAATGTCTCGAAGATCGACCAGCGCCCCGGCCAGCGCCGCCAACCGCTGCACCAGCGGCTCGGCCACTTCGCACAGATGGCATCCGGACCGGGTGAGAAACACCAGTGAAAAAACGCTCAAGGTCCCTCCGGGGTCTCCGATAAAAAGTCGTGGATGCGAAAGCGTCCAGCCGAAGGGCTCCAACCCTTCCGCAACGCGGGGGGCACGGTCGGTCATTCGTCGTTATTGACCTTAGGCACGTTCAATGACCTAAGGTTTTAAAGGTAAGCCTCCCAGCCCGCCCCAAGCGACGAGGACCGGCAGTCCCCCACCTTTCGAGAGAGGCCCCCGCTAAGGGGGCCTCTCTCACTTCTTGCCCGGAGATCCCCGGGGTATCCTCTGACCCGGCCAAACCGGAGTCTTGTTGCGCCCTGCCACCACCATCGTGATCGTCGTCCTGTTGCTGCTCATCGCGGTGGCCGGGATCATCCTGATGGTGCAGCTGCTGTTCCCCTAGACCGGCGCGCTGAACGAGACGGCGGTTCCCTCCGACAGGTCGAACCACTCGTCGGCCCGGCCCTCTCGTACAGCCAAAGCGATGAGGCCGTATGAATCGACGTGGACCAGAGGCCGGCCGGATTCGACCTGCCCGTAGGCGGCAACCCAGGGCACGCTGTGTTCCCGGTTTCCAACCTTGAGCGAGATCTCCGAGCCTGGTCGCAAACCGAGCGAACCCAACTCCTCAGGGCTCACATTGGTCTGAGCGTTCCCGAACCGGTCGATCCACCAGGCTTGCCCGGCGATGACGCCGCCCTCGGTATGCGAGAGAGGAAGGATCAGAGGCATCACGGCAGACGGATCGACCTCACTTCCCAAGTCAGAGAGCTTCGCCTCGCCGGTAGCCAACACCGCGGCCGCAGGACCGAACCTATCCCGGCCATCGAACGTCGCTCCCTCGCTGGGAATCACCAGCTCCGGGTTTTCGATTGCCACGATCCGGGAAGCACCTCCCACCATGGCCACCGCCGGAGACAACAGGCCGTTGTCAGGACCAACGAAGAAACCCCAGGGAGTTTCTGCTGCAATAGGCGTTCGGGCAGTCCCTACACCGGGATCGACCACGGCCAGCGCCACCCCGTGTGGCAGATACTGGATCGCCCGCATGAGGGTGAGGGCGCCGGCTCGCACGTTGCCGGGGGCGATCCCGTGCGAAATATCGATGATGCGGCTGTCGGGAGCGATGCGGGCCAGCACTCCGTGCACCACCCCCACGAATTCATCCAGGTGGCCGAAGTCGGAGAGAAACGAGATAGGAAGACTCATAGACAGAGAGGTTATCGGAGTCTGACGGTGAGCCGACCATTAGTTCCACCGGAGTCGGTACCATCCTGCGAGTGACCGACAACCCGCATTACCAACTCGCTGAACGCCTCGTCAAAGAGGCCACCGTCATCATGTTGATCGGTGCTCCCGATACCGGAAAGACCACCCTGGCCCGCCAGTTGCTGGTGACCGGCATCGAAGCCGGCAGGACGGCGGCGTACATCGACGCCGACGTGGGCCAGACGATGGTCGGCCCGCCTGCCTGCGTTGGCCTGAAATGGGTCAGGACGCACGAGGACATGGAGAACCTCAGCCTGGCCGACGACCTGCGCTTTGTTGGATCGATCTCGCCCGAACGACTGGTACTCCAGGAAGTACTGGCCACCGCCACCCTTGTGGAAGTCGCTCGCCAGGAGGCGGATCTCATCGTCATCGATACCACCGGCGCCGTGTCCGGGGTGACCGGGCAGACCCTCAAGTACCACAAGATGGAAATGTGCAGGCCCGACGTTGTGGTTGCTCTCCAGCGTGGCAGTGAAATGGAACCGATGGTCGGTCTCCTGCGTCGGTTCTTCTCTGCCGAGGTGGAACTCACCAGCGTCCACCCGGATGTCATTCCGGTGTCACCAGAAGTACGCCGTGCCCACCGTACCGATTGGTTTGCCGAGACGCTTGCGCCACCTCTCAACCGGTGGCGGGTGCGGCCCACCGTCTTCGCTCCGGCGCTCCCGACGGGTCTTGATCTCTCGCGTCTCGACGGCATGTTGGTCGGAGTCCACGACGGAACCGGACGCTGCTTGGGCCTCGGCGTACTCGAGTACGACGACGAAACCCTGCGGGTACTGACCAACGTCGGTGACGGTATGAAGGGTTTGCGGCTGGGTTCGCTCAAGATCAGCCTCGATACCTTCGAAACCCGGAGCGCCAACCTGCGCGAAATCATGTTCGGGCTCGATTTGTAGAACTCGCCCTCAAGATCCGATCCCTTCCCTGCCGATACTCACAGTGGGATAAATACCACTACTAGTGAGGCAAGAAGGGATCATGATCCGCCGGACCGCAGCACTGATCATGACGATCCTCCTGGCGACCGCCGGTCTCACCGCTCCAGCGCTGGCCTCCCCTGGTGACGAAGCAGGTTTCGTCGACCTCATCAACAGCGAGCGTTCAAACCGCGGATTGAAGACCCTGGACGTGTATTGGGATTTGGTCGACGATGCCCGGGTCCACGCCGACGTGATGGCAAACGCCGACCAGATCTTTCATTCTTCGAATCTGGCCCAGGTCACGACCGGATGGGCGGCCCTGGGAGAGAACGTCGGCGTCGGTCCAACCGTGACCGAACTTCATGCCGCTTTCATGGATTCGGCCGGCCACCGAGACAACATCCTGGGCGACTGGGACTCGATCGGCGTAGGCGTCACCCCGACAGACAAGGGATACATGTTCGTAACGGTCGTGTTCATGAAGTCGGCGGCAACGGAACCTGCCCCGGCTCCGGAACCCCCGCCGGCCCCCGAACCCGCACCAGCGCCCGAACCAGCACCAGCGCCCGAACCAGCACCAGCGCCGGCCGTCCAGGCCGTGCAGGCGGTTGCTTCGGTGCCAGCCGCTGCCCCGGCTCCGGCTCCCGTAGCGGTCCCCGACCCTGAGCCCGAACCCGTTGACCGGCTCATCGATGAACTTCTGGCCGGGGCCGAATTCCCCTTCTGCCTCGTCTGATCGGCGGTCGGTCGCGGCGGGCGCGCTAAGGCCCAAGGAACCGCTGCGAACTGCCTCCCGCACTTCCCCGAACAGGCGGCGGTTTCGCTTCAGCACCTTGGGCCTTGCATAGCGGACACTACGTTTGCGTCAAGGACCAGTCAAGGACCCCGTTCGGGCCATAATCCGCTATGCATATGAGGACAAATCAGGTTATCTAGCTGCTAAACGATGACTCTGCCGGAGCGTTTCCGGGCAGTTGTCCACTTATCCACAGCAATCCACAAGAAGTTGTGCACAAACGCTGTAGACAAGTATTTCAGAGGATATTTTCGCGCACGAAAGGGGCCGGGGCGTGGCCTAGGAGACGGTCCCGGAGATCCCCTGATACAACTCCAGCAGACGATCGGCGGCCACTTTCCAGGAGAACCTGGTTGCGTGGTCGATGGCACCTCTGGACAAGCGAGTGGCGACATCCTCGTTGTTCAAGATCAGAGAGGCTGCAGACGCAAATCCGGCCGGATCCCACCCGTCTACGAGGAAACCCGAGGTGCCGTCTTGAACCGTGTAGGCCAGACCACCGACGCGGGCGGCTACCACGGGGAGGCCACACGCCTGCGCCTCTGCAGCCACCAACCCGAACGACTCGCTGCGCGAGGGCACCAGCAGCAGATTGGCCGCCAGGTAGTACGTGCCGATCTCCTGATGCGGCCGGGAGGGAACGAACTCAACCTGATCCTCGACTCCCAGCGTTTCGACCTGGGCCCAGATCCTGGCCAATTCCTCGCGACCTTTCGATCCACTTGGCCCTCCCACCACCACCAGACGTGCGGCCGGGTTCTGCTGGCGGATTCGGGCAAAAGCCTCCACCGCGATGTCGAGACCCTTGAGCGGCTGGATGCGCCCGACGAAAAGAACCACCGGTCGGTCGTCCCAACCGAGTTCCCTCCGTGCCGCGGTTCGCGATCCGGGAGCAAACAACTCGTGATTCACCCCGGGATGCGTGACACACAATTGGGCCGGATTGGCTCCGTACCTGTCTGCGAGATCGTCGGCTTCGTACGGAGTAGAAGCGATGACACAATCCGAGCCGGCGATGACTTCATGTTCTGCGGCGATCCGAATCAGGCTCTCAGCCGGCTCTCCATCGCGCCGGGTTGCGTCTTTGACGCGCCCGAGCGTGTGAAAGGAATTGGCCAGCGGAACACCCATGGCCCGCTTGACAACCAGGCCGGCCCAACCGGAGAGCCAGTAGTGGCTGTGGACGAGGTCGAACCCGTCCCCCTGCATTCGTTCGATCACCCCATCGGCAAAAGGCTGGACGGTGGCAGGCAGATCGTCCATCGGAAGAACCAGGGGCGGGCCTGCCGGTATCTCCACCACCCGGTATCCGGGTGAGACTTCTACGTCGCCGGGCGCGGCATGGTCCGTGGCGCGGGTGAAGACCTCGACCTCCACACCGCGATCTACCAACGTGCGGGCCAGTTCATCGATATAGACGTTCATGCCTCCCGCATCTCCAGAACCAGGCTGCACCAGCGGAGATGTGTGGAGAGAGAGGAAAGCGACCCGCCTGATCACGTCGCACCCTCGAACTTGAACAGAGGCCGGGCCACGGCGCCCATCCGGAACTTGTACGCCTCGTCACCCTTGAGAAAGTCGAAGGTGCGGCGGCCGGTCTCGATTGCTTGCTCGATCAGCATGCTCAACAACACTATGCCGGGTGAGGAATCCAAGTTCTGATCGTATGCAGAGTTGTAGAGGAAGAAACCTTCCCGGTCGACCCACGAAAACGTGGCAGCCACCGGAGCCCCATCGGCGCCCCGAAGAACATCGACCTGCCAACCCGGCTGGTCGGCCAGCGACGCGAACAGCTGCTCCATCGCGGCCGTCATGAAGAGGCCTTTGCGGCCGGGTGAACTGCGGTGCATGCCAATGAAATGAGGAAACGCCTCACCCGTCCCCCTGGATGTGACCAGTGACGCCGGGCCGTGCGATTCCTCAAAACGTCGCCGCTTCCGACGAATCTCATGACGCTGCTTTCTACCGATCTCATGCAGGTACGCCTCGTAGCTGTCGGGCAGCTGCAGGCGGGCGGTCACCGCGTGTTGTTCCGGCCGGCCACCCCAGCCTGCCTTCTCGAGACCCAGACCGACTACTGCGGCCGCCTCGGCGGGCAGCGAGTCGAACAGAAAATGGCGACCGGGGCTCATCGCCATTGTCTCGGCGATGAGGTCTGGAACTGCATCACCAAGGGGACTCCGGTAGTCGACCAGATCGGGGTGGCCCACCCACCGGAGGCTGGTCTTGTCGACGACCAGCGGCACCAGGGCAGTTCCGGATTCGGCCAGGTACAGCTCGCCCGACGGGGCGTGATTCCACAGTGTCTCGAGAAACCCACGGAACGGGAAGGGTCCTGAATCCGGCACGACCGGGGGCAGGTCGAATGCGGAGGTCGACCAGTCGGCGCGCCGGTTCACCATGTGAGTTGCACCATCGGCTCGATCACACCCTGCGGCTTCCCTCCACCGAGCACGACGGGGTGCGAGATTAGTCTCAGACCCTCCCGGGCCGGTGGCGCCATCAGGCCCAGCTGATCCAGGGCTGCCACCATGCCAACCCCGACGGCTCGCGGGGAACCGTCCCACACCTTGACGGCCACCCCCAGCCGTTTCCGGATCGCAACACCGAGACAGGCTTCGGCTCCGTGCTTGGCGGCGGCATCCACCCAGGTGGTGATGTGGCAGGCCGCCTGACTGGTGTCGCTGGTCAGAGCAGGGTGCCGGTGCATGGCCCACCAAGCAGGGGCAAATCGCGATTCGCCGGCCAGCACCGAATAGGCGGCTGCCATCGAGCGGACGTTGCCCCGAAACGCCGGAACTCCGCACCCGTCGACCCCAACGGGACCGTGCCGGGTACCAAGCACGTCGTGCATCGTCGCCGCTATTCGCTCCTGCAACGGATGATGAGGATCCAGGTAGGTGGCAATTGGCCAGCCGGCAGCAACACAAGCGCGCAACATGGCGGCATGTTTGCCCGAACAGTTGTGCCAGATGGGTAAGGGCCGCCGATGGCCGGCCGCAACCAGCCCGTCCTGAGTACCCTCGCCAAACGGCCAGGCCGGCGGGCACCGGAGAGCGGACTCGTCGAGACCGACCTCGGCCAGCATGGCGCGTACGACGGCGATATGAACCGGTTGACCCCCGTGGCTCGCACACGCCAGGGCCATCTGCTGCGGTGACAATCCTGCCCCCGACTCCTGCGAGACGGTGGCCTGAAAGGGCTTGGCAGCAGACCTCAGAAAGAAGGGGCGCTCGATATCGCCGGCGGAGGCCACCAGGCGGCCATCGACGTCGACGACACCAACGGCTCCATCGTGGGTCGCTTCAACCAGCCCGTTGCGTACGACACGAGCCAGCACCGGGGACCGACTCAGCCGACCGGGAGTTCGTCCGGGTCGACTTGCCCCTCCTTGTACCGCCGCATGATCTCCGACTGAATCGAGTCGAACACCTGCTGCACTGCTTTGCGGCCGGCAGAGATCTCTTGCTCGGTTTCGGCCAATACCTGCTGAATCTCGGAGAGCTCATCCGTTTCGCATTCAGGCAGTCGCGACAAAAAGTCGTCTTCGAGCACCCTGTCGATATGGCGGCGTCGCTCCTCGGGCAAGTCCGGAGCCAGCATCTGTGGCACCCGCTGCTGTTGACCTCCGGCTCGTTCGCCTGCACCCAGTATTTCGGGCAGTGCTTCGATCAGAGACCGGGTTTCTTCTCCGCTTCGCCTGTTGAGTTCAAAAGCCAGCAGATCCATACGACCGTGCAGCAGCCGGCGATAGAACGAAAGCTCGGTCTCAACTTCGTCGGCCATCCGGCGACGATCGCGCAGCACCGTGACGGCGACTGTTTCGAGATCGGCCAGAAAGTCTGGATCGAGCAGGATGTCAATGCGACGGCGGTGTTCCATAGTCACAGCCTTAACCACACGCTGCTTTGAGCGTGAAATAGGGGTTCATAGGTGATCCGCCTCCGGGATGAATTTGGAAATGCACATGCGGGGCTCCTCCGTAGGCGTTGCCTGAGTTCCCGTTATAGCCGATCACGTCGCCTTTCGACACATAGACGCCCGTTGTGATGCCCGGACCCCAGCTGCTCAGATGGGCGAAGTAGTAGCCCGTGCGGTTGTCGGCGGTCAACCAAACAGAGTTCCCACCGAGAGAATTCGTGTAAGCCCGGACGGTCCCGCTCACCACCGCGTAGACCGGTTGTCCCATCGGAGCGAACACATCGGTACCTTTGTGGCTCCGGCCCCCTGAGCGCGGAAAGCCCCAGTCGTTGATGAACTGAACGGCTCCCGGACTCATGGGACAGATGAACCCGGGCGTAACGCTGGACGGGACTCCACCGGACGCTCCTTTGGCGCGGGCTGCGGCTGCAGCCGCAGCGGCAGCCAGCTGGGCGTCGTATTCCGATCTCAGCTTGCGGCAGTCGTCGCTCAATGTGCGGTAGGCCGCCTCTTTCTTGTTCATGGCCTCTTCCATCAAGGTTGCGACGTCCAGGGCCTCCTGGTTGAGCACTGCCAGGCGTGCCTGATCGGTCTTCAACTCCTCTTGCCACCGTTCCATGTCGTTCTTGAGGGCTGCAAGATGATCGAGAGAGGATATGTCTTCTTCGGTCACGACTTCGAGGAACTCCTGACCGGTCAAAACTTCATCTACCGATGAGGACGAGAGGACGAACTCGGCTACCTGGCTGCCCCCGTCCATGTACATCTCCACGGCCCGGCCGACCACGCGTTCTCGAATATCGGCCACGTCCGTCTGCTTTTCCTCGATGCGATCGCGCAACTGCAGTACCCGCAAGCTCACGCTCTCGAGTTCCTCGTTCACCTCGTTGTATCGGCCGAGTGCCTCCGCCGCCCGGGCGGCGGCAGCATCCCATTCGTCGAGCGCTGCCCGGGAGTCCGCGCAGGCTGCGTCCACCTGAGATTTGGTGACCGAGACCGCGGGCAGCGCGGAACCAAACACCCAGAGCAGGACGAGAGGAAGAATAAAGAGGACGCGACGCGCCCGTAGCCAATGCATAACGCCCATCAGCGTAGTGAGATCCGGGACTCTTGAGAAGTTTCTGCCGGGCTACCTACAGCAACAGCGTGACGAAAGGCGCGAAAACGAGGGCTGCCAGCACGGGACCGTCGAGCGCCACCAGCGACCCCTCGACCGCATCCGTCAAGTAGATCTCACCGACTCTGATCAAGCTGCCCATCGAGATTCCGGACACCAAACCGACAGCGACGAATATCCCCACCAGGAACATGCCGACCAAACTGAGGTCCCAGACGAATGAGGCCGCGACGGCGGCCAACACGGTGGCGATCACCGCTCCAGTCAGCGGATCCATCGAAGGGGTTTGGGCGCGGGCCAGGAGGCCGGCTACCCCTTTTCCGACGATCACCATGGCCAGGAACACCCAGATCAGGTCTTGACCCAGCACGGTCTCGATGCGTACCAGCACTAAGGATCCAACCGATAGCGCCGCAGCTAGTGACACAGTCGCAGTTGAGACCAGCGAGGTCAGACTGCGGTGGCGAGGCGAGAACACTCCCGCGATGAGGGTGATCATGATGGCCAGGCCGGCGGCCACCCCGAGACCGACGCCCCGCCCGTCCGGTTGGAGCTCGGCAACTTCGAACCCGTAGGTGGCCAGTCCTCCGGCCAGGACTGATAGCAGCACCGGAACCCGATACGGTCGCCAGATTTCGTCGTCGCCGGTTATGTCCCACGCCCACGACGCCCCGACGCCGACCAGGATGGCGACGAACCAGGCGGGCTCGGTGAAGGCATTCGTAACGAGTAACGCCAGGACGGCGAGACCCACCTGAATCCCGCTGACCGTGAGTGTGGCCGTCGCCCCGCCCGAAACAGGTGGCAGCACGGCCACCTCGTCCATGCTGCCGACTGGATCGCCATCCTCCGCCGGCTCTCCGTTGAGCCAGACCCGGGAGTGGCCGAGACTACGCCGAAACTCTTGTCCGAACCGCTTGACGGCGTGGTCCAGGACGGCAGCCACGGTGTCTCCGGGGATTTCGATCTCGGCCGATCCGGCCAGTTCTCTGAGGTTGGCAAAAAGACGAACGCGTGCCATGAACTGAGAGATTAACGGCTGCGGGCCCGTCTGCCTGCCGGCGATGGGTCGCGTTTCTGTTTTCCGAACGTAACCGGCATCAACCAATGCGCCGCAGGGGCCGATCCCTCACTATTCGGAGGCTTCCTCTTCGGTCTCAACGACTGCTACCTCCGCCTTCTGCCCGGCCCCCAGGCCGCTCAGAATATTGATCCCGGTTGCGGTCTCCACCTGTTCGGTCAGCTTGATTACCGCAGCCGGAAGCTGGCTCATGACATCGGCGATACCCTGTGAGCCGTTCCCGGAGTCGATCACGGTCACCTTGTCGATGGAGACTCCCTTGACTGTGTCGACGATCTGGCCGAGCAGGTCGGGGAGCATGTTGAGCACGAAGATGTTCTGGGCATCGGCGCCTGCCGCCTGATACTGCTCGATGAGCCGCCTGAAGACCTCTATCTGGGCGGCGCCATCTTCGATGATCTTGGCAGCCTCGCCCTTGGCCCGCAGTTCCTTGGCCTCTTTCTCCGCCCTGGCGGGAGTGATCACGTCGGCTTCGAGGCGACGCTTCTGCAACTCGATGCGCTCCGTTTCGAGGGATTGCTCGGCGACGGCTTTTGCCTTCTCGCCTGCCACCTCAGCCTGGCGCTCCTTGGCAATGGCCAAGGCTTCGAGCTCCGCCTCCCTGACCCGCAGAGCATTGGAGCGCTCGACGATCTCGAGGTTGGCGTTGACCTGAGCGATCTCCGCCCGGCGCCGCGCAGAGGCTTCGGCTTCTTGTGCCTCCGTCTGGCGTTCCGCTTCTGCGACCCGCGCCTCCATGATGACTTGCGCCGTCCGCCTGCGTCCCACCGAGTCGAGGTAGTCGACCTCGTCGGTGACGTTCTGGATCTTCAGCACGTCAAGATCGAGCCCGAGAGTGCGCATGTCGTCGTCCGCTTCGTCAATCAGCGTCTGAGCGAACTTGAGGCGGTCCTCGTTGACTTCCTCCGGGGTAAGGGTGGCCAGCACGCCGCGCAAGTTGGCTTCGAGAGTCTCTTTGGCGATCTTCTGCACATACTCGGTTGGACGGTCCAGGAACCGCTCGATGGCGTTGTCGAGCACGCCTTCACGACTGGAGATCTTGATGTTGCCGACTGCCTGGACCGACAAAGGGATGGCGCCCTTGGAGTAAGCGTTTTGCACGTTGACGTCGATGGCGATCGTGTTGAGCTCCATCCAACCGACCTTCTCCAGCAAGGGAATGCGAAGCGTGCGGCCACCGCGGAAGACGCGATATCCGGGTTGTCCTTCCTTGCCGCGTCCGGATATCACTGCCACCAGGTTGGGCGGGCAAATCACGATGAACGATCGGACGCTGATGAGAACCAGCATGATGGCCAGAACAACAATCACGGCCACGGTGATGACTACGTCCATATTGCAACCTCTCTAAGAAAGCTCTCGAAACGAGGACACCCTGGCGGTGCCCCGGTCGACTTCTACAACCACTACAGATTCGCCTACCCCGAATTCGGATTGCTCCGAGGGATCGAAGGGGACGGCCGTCAGGTTGATCGTCTGACCATCAACCTCGCAGGTGATCCGGCCCTTCGAAGCCACCGAAATGGGTACGGTCACCCGGCCGACGGCGCCGCTCAACGTGCTGTCACTCACGTCGGTGGAGACCGACGATGCCTTGAGGTAGCGGAAGACACGATTGTTCAGACTCGCCGCAAACAAACCGAGGGCGACCGCTACCACCAGGGTGATCACGGAATTGGTCGCCAGGGCGTCCAGGATCAAACCGGTTGCCCCAAAGAAAGCCAGGAAGAACACGATCGAACGAAATGACAAGATGGAGAGCACCGCAGACGCGACTCCTCCGCCGATGCCGCCGGTCGAACCGAAGTCGCCGGTCGAACCGAAGTCGCCGGTCGAACCGAAGTCGGCATCGACGTCCACGTCGACATCGAAGTCCGCATCCCCGCCGCCGTCTTCTCCTCCGAAGAAGACAAAGAAGAGCAAGAAGGGCCAGCCGACAATCGCAGCAAATGCAAATACAGCGGTCATTGCATCAACGCTACTCGGTAGTGGCAACCAACTCGACCGAATAATGCAGGGCAGGGCAGTCCGCCACCGCAAATGGGCCATCTGGCCCTCCAGGGGCGGGGGTAGGGGGCGGTATCGTCGCAAAGGAGGACCACCAGCACGCGGTGGGCGTGCCCCGCGACGATCGGAGGCAGCATGTCCGACAAGCAAGCCGACCTGGCCGGACCCGGAATCGGCAACTACGACGACCTCGCCAAAGTCTTGCCTGAGGATTACCTGTCGTTCCTCACCCCGCGGGAAACCATGCAGGCGTTGTTCGCCGCCAAGCAGTACATCGAAGAGCACCTGGCCGAGGAGCTCGGTCTGATGATGGTGCAGGTGCCGCTCATCGTTGATGAGAACAGCGGTGTCAACGACGACCTCGATCGGGACGGGTCCCGTACCCCCATCGGTTTCCACATCTCCAACGACCACGATCAGCACCCGATCGACGCCCAGATCGTCCAGGCTGCCACCAAATGGAAGCGCGTTGCCCTCAAACAGTTCGGCATGGAGCCAGGCGAAGGTCTGCTCACCGATATGAAGGCAGTCCGCAAGGATTACTTCCTGGACCACGATCACAGTGCATACGTCGACCAGTGGGACTGGGAGAAGGCGATAACGGCCGAACAGCGCAATTTGGACTACCTCACCAACACGGTGCGGAAGATCTGGAAAGTCATCAAGGGCGCAGAAGAACACGTCATGGAGCAATTCCCGGCACTCCGCACCGACAAATATCCGGATCTCCCCGACGAGCTCACGTTCCTCCACGCTGAAGACATCCTCGGGATGTATCCGGATCTGCCCCGCAAGCAACGGGAGACGGCGGTGTTGCAGAAATTCCCGGGCGTTTTCATCTACGGCATTGGATGGACCCTCGAAGATGGCTATCCCCACGAGATGCGGGCAGCGGACTACGACGACTGGATCACCCCGACCGTCTCTGATGACGGGCGTCCCATGCACGGCCTCAACGGCGACATCCTGGTCTGGAGCCCCGTGACAAAACGCCGCCATGAGCTGACTTCGATGGGCGTGCGGGTCACCAAGGAGACCCTGGTCAAGCAGCTCGAGATCACCGGTCAGATGGACTTCCTCAGGTTGCCATACCATCAGGCGATCATGAACGATGAGATCCCGCTCTCTATAGGAGGTGGGATCGGGCAGTCCCGCACCTACATGGCGCTGTTGAAGAAAGCCCATCTCGGCGAGGTCAGTGTCACCGTCTGGCCGCAGATCCTCAAAGACCTGTGCGCCGAACGGAACATCTTCGTGCTCGAGTAGTCAAGGGCACGAAACCCGCTGTCATCCAATCTTCTGTCGGCTTCGTACTTACGTGCATAAGCCTGCTCCGCAGGAAACGAAGCTCAACAGGAGACTTGAAATGAAGATACGAGTTATCGCTCTGGCATCTGTTCTGGCGATCGTGGGAGTGGCGTGCTCATCCGCTGATGCCGATGAAGAAACCACAACTACAACCGTGGCAGAAGAGATCATGGAAGAGACCATCGTCGACGTGGCCGTAGGTGCAGGATTCAACACCCTTGTCACCGCCGTCGAGGCCGCCGGCCTGGTAGACACCCTCAATGGCGAAGGGCCGTTCACGGTGTTTGCTCCGACCGACGAGGCCTTTGCTGCACTGCCTGAAGGCGTGCTCGACGGTCTACTCGCCGACCCTGCAGCTCTGGCTGAAGTGCTGACCTACCACGTCGTGTCTGGCAAGGTGCTGGCCGCCGACGTCGTCGGACTCGACTCAGCTACCACGGTTCAGGGTGAGGACATTGCCATCGCCGTGGAAGACGGAACCGTCGTCCTCAATGGCAGCGCCAACGTCGTAACCACCGACGTCATGGCTTCCAACGGGGTCATCCACGTGATTGATGCGGTCATCCTCCCGCCGTCGTCGTAGTCAACAAAGACCACCAATAGCGGGCGAGACCCGCTCCGAGGGCCCCCGATCAGATTCGGGGGCCCTGCGCGTGCCGAGAGGGATGGGAGGGTATTCCTGCAGCACCCTCAACGCAGACCAACCGAGAGCTGGACGGAGCCGGGCTTGCGCAGGTCGCCCTCGCTCATCGTCAAGGCTCCCCACGTACCGAGCCGCACAACAAATTCGTCTGCGCCCCTCCCATTCGCGTCGACGGCGAAGCGAAACACGAAGAGGCAAGGCACCAGCGGAACGCCGGCCAGAGCAGCGTCAACCTCATCCAGCGTCGCCTGCTGGCCGGCCACCGTGGCGAGATCCACCAGATCGTCCCCGGAGGCGATCCGTCCCTCGCCGAGAGTGACGGCTGCCACGGTGTCCCCGGCGGCAGTCTCCACCGTCACCTGCGTCGACGAGTTGATGCCGTGATAGAGGCTTCGCTCGCCGGTGCAGCGTTCGCCACCGACTTTGCCCGGGTATTCGTCCCAGAGGATGAAGCTGCCGTCCACCGTGAAGGACGCATCCGAGCCCACCCCGTTGATCACCACTGCTGCCACCACGATGAACCCGACCAGCGCTAGGCCGCGCCTCATGACACTCCGGCCACCCGCAGGATGGCTGTGGCGATCTCGACCGGAACCTCTTCCTGGAGGAAGTGACCGCCTTTGGTGCGGGTGACGGCGGCGTGGGGCAGCAGCCGGGAAATGTGGTTGCGGGCGCGGCCGAGGACCGGGTCGCGATCACCCCAGACGATCTCGGCGGGACCGTCGTAGCTGCGCACAAACTCACCCACGCCCCGCAAGGCCGGAATCGAAGGATGGTCCATGGAATCGGGGACCATACGGGTCAGCGCCAGCGGGGCTTGATTGTGGCGCCGATCCCGCAACGGGTACCGGTAGGCGCGTGCCACCGCGCCTTTGATGCTGGATCGGTCACCCTGGGCGGCTCCCAGGGCTATCTGCGGGAAGCCCAGCAACCGGTACGCAGCATCACTGACCACCGGCAAACGGCCGAAACGGTGAAAGGCCGACGCTTTGAAATCGGGTTTTGGTTCGCTGAGCGCAGTATTCAGAACCACCAGTCCGCCCAGCTTTTCTTGCCGGTCGGCCATGGCCCCGACTCCGATCGCTCCTCCCCAGTCCTGCACCACGAGAACCAGATCTTCAAGACCAAGGACATCGATGAGCTGGCCGAACCACCTGATGTGGTTTTCGAGCGTGTGAGCAGCCGTCCCGGGCTTGTCGGAGAACCCCAGGCCGACCAGGTCGGGCATGATCACCCGCACCGGCCGGCCGGTAAGCGCCAGAGCCACCTTCCGGTAGAGGAAGCCCCAACTCGGGTTTCCGTGCACACACAACACCGGACGACCCTCGCCGATCTCCATGACGTGGTTGCGATAGTCGCCGGCCTCGATGAGGTAGCGCCGGAACGGCAGCATGGCCTCGAGCCAGGCGGGCATGGTTGGGGAGGGGAGGATCATGACGCTTGGATCACGCTCAGGTCTTTGCCGATCCTGGTGAAGGCAGCGGTCCCGTATGCGAGATCGTCTTCGGAGTGAGCGGCTGAGATCATCACCCGGATCCGGGCGGTGCCCAATTGCACGGTCGGGTAGGCAATCGCCTGGGCGAAGACCGCTTCTTCGGCGAACAGACGCCGCGAGAACTCCTGGGCGAGCTTCTCGTCTCCCAGCATCACCGGGGTAATGGGCGTTGCGCTGTTGCCGATATCGAAACCTGCAGAACTCATCGCCTCCTTGAAAGCGCGTGAATTGGCCCACAGACGGTCGACCAACTCTGTGGACTCCTCCAGGATCTCGACCGAGGCGATGCAGGCCGCCACATCGGGGGGCGTGGCGGCAGACGAGAACAGGAACGGTCGGGCCCGCTGATGGAGCCAGTCGATCAATGATTGAGGTCCAGCCACGTACCCGCCCATGACCCCGAAGGCTTTCGACATCGTGCCGACTTCGACCTCTATCCGGCCGTGCAAACCGAAGTGATCGACGATCCCGCGTCCGCCCCGGCCCAGCACTCCCTCTCCGTGGGCATCATCGACCATGACCATGGCTTCGAACTCGTCCGCCGCATCGGCGATCCGATCGAGGGGAGCGATGTCGCCGTCCATCGAAAACACGCCGTCGGTGATGATCAAGATCCGCCGGGCGCCTTCCGCCCGCGCTTCACCCAGCTTGACCCGCAGATCAAACACGTCGGCATGGGCGTAGATCTTCCGGCCCGCTTTTGCCAGTCGCACCCCGTCAATGATCGAAGCGTGGTTGAGGGCGTCGGTGATGATGATGTCGTCCTTGTCGACCAGTGCCGGGATGACGCCGGTGTTGGCCACGAATCCCGACTGCAGTGAGATGGTTGCCTCCACGCCCTTGAAAGCTGCCAGCCTCGCCTCGAGTTCATCGTGGAGGGTCATCGTGCCCGCAATGGTCCGCACGGCGCCGGGACCGATCCCGTACCGGTCGAGAGCCGACTTGGCTGCCGCCACCAACCGGGGGTGATTGGCCAGGCCGAGGTAGTTGTTGGAGCAGAAGTTGAGGACCTTCTTCCCGTCGACCACCAGCCAGGATCCTTGCGGGCTATCGATGTGGCGGATGGTGTTGTAGAGGCCGCCGTCCTGCAGTTCCTGCACCTGCTCGGCGAGGAATCCGGTCTTTTCCATGTTCAACTCCTCCCCGTCAGCTGAGGGGCCCGTCTGCATCAGCCGGATCGGGGAACATGACCACCTTGCCGCACTCCCCGGTTGCCATCAGCTCGAACGCCTTCTCATAATCGTCGAGAGCGAAACGGTGCGTAACCAAAGGGGCAAGATCGATCGCCCCGGAGCGAAGCAACCCGCGCATCTTGTACCAGGTGTCCCACAACTTGCGGCCGACGATCCCGTGGACGCTGGCTCCCTTGAAAATGATGTGGTCGTCGAGGTTGAAGCTCAGATCGGCCGAGGTGAGACCGAGCAGCGCAGCCTCCCCGCCGGGTTTGAGCGCCCGGAACCCTTCGTCGATGGCGCTCGGCGCCCCCGACATCTCCAGCAGCACGTCAACGCCTTCGCCTTCGGTGGCGTCCATGACCGCCGAGAATACGTCCTGCTTTTTCGGGTTGATGGTCAGATCCGCGCCCATCGTCCACGCCATGGAGAGCCGGTAGTCGCTGACGTCGGTTGCGTACACCGACCGGGCTCCGAGCGCCCGGGCTGCGGCAATCGCCATCACCCCGACCGGCCCGCAGCCGGTGACCAGCACCTTGCGGCCGGCCACCAAAGGAACGGAGGCTGTATGGACCGCATTACCAAAGTTCTCCTGCAGCGATGCGATTGAGTACGGCATCTCGGGAGGATCGGCCCAGGCGTTGATCGCCGGAACGGCCACGTATTCGGCGTAGGCGCCGTCCCGGTGCACGCCCAGGATCTGAGTGTTTTCGCACAAATGGCCCTTGCCCGTCCGGCAGAAGCTGCACCGGTTGCAGATGACGTGTGACTCGACCGACACCAACTGGCCGATGTCCGGCCCGTCGGCGTTCGCTCCCTTTTCGACGACGACTCCACATAATTCGTGTCCGACCGTCAGTGGCAGCGGCACATGGTCCTGGGCCCACGGGTTCCACTCGTAGATGTGAAGATCGGTGCCGCAGATCGAGGTGGCCTTCACCTGGATCAGCACATCCTCGTCGCCCACTTCCGGGCGGGGCAGATCGACCATCTCGAAGCCAAAACCCGGAGAGTTCTTCACTATCGCTCGCATGGCTGCTCAGGCTAGCGGTGAGGGCAACGATCGGGGACGGTCGGCCGACCCCCCGGGAATTCCTCCGTAGACTGACCTGATGCGGCGCGTGCTGGTGATCGGGGGGACGAGGTTCATCGGTTTGCACACGATCCGGGCGCTCGTCGAAGCCGATTGCGACGTAGCGGTTTTCCATCGAGGCACCACCGAACCACCGGGATTGCCGCATGTGCAGCACCTGCATGGCGACCGGCGGGAACTCCTCTCTTTTGCGGACGAGTTCGAGCGCTTCGCTCCCGACGTGGTCCTTGACATGGTCGCTCTCACCCGCGCCGATGCCGTTGACACGATGCTGGCGTTCACCGGCCTGGCCGGTCGTTTGGTGGCGATTTCCAGCCAGGATGTGTATCTCGCCTACGACATCCTGCGGAAACGGACTCAAACGACGCCGGTCCCCCAACCGATGACAGAAGATGCCCCGCTCCGCGATCGGTTGTACCCCTATCGGGATCTCTTCCCCTCCGACAGCCGGATGCACAATTACGACAAGATTCCTGTTGAACAGACCTATCTTGGCGAACCAGACCTGCCCGGAACCATCCTGCGGTTGCCGGCGGTATACGGACCGGACGATTACCAGCACCGGCCATTCCCCTATCTCAAACGGATGGTCGACGGACGTCGGTGGATCCTCCTCGACGGGCAAGGAGCGCAGTGGCGGTGGAGCCGAACCTTCGTAGACAATGCCGCGGAGGCGATCAGCCGGGCCGTTGTGGATGATCGAGCAGTTCGGGGCGTCTACAACGTTGCCGAACCGACTGCTTCGACCGAGGCCGAATGGGTCCGAGCCGTCGGAGATGCCTTTGGATGGTCGGGGGAGGTCGTCACCCTGCCGACGGAGGATATCCCCGGTCATCTCCGTGACGAGGATCTGGACTTCGCTCAAGATCTGGTCGTGGATACCGCCCGGATCAGAGATGAGCTGGGCTACCGGGAGCCGGTCGGACCGGAAGAGGCAATCAGGCGAACGGTTGAGTGGGAGCTGGCCAACCTCCCGGACGAGTTGCCGCCACACCGCTTTGACTACGAAGCGGAAGATGCCGCACTGCCCGACCTCACGCTCGGGATCTGACAGATCCGGGATTCTCCCGGATCAGACCGCGTAGACCCCGATCATCATCGTCAGTGTCTCGCCCCCGGAAAGGGTCGCTTCCTCATACCGGGCTTCGAACCCGACTTCCTGGAGAATGCGCATCCATTGGTCTCGCGAGAAAAGCCCGCACAGGTGGCGGTCGTAGAGCACGGACGTGCCTGCGGCGTCGTCCCGAAGGAGGTAGGCGAAGTCGGTGATATAGGTCATGTCATCGGGGTCGGGGTCACGGGTCCACTCCAAGTAACGCATCCCCCGGCCGTCTTCATCATGGCCGCCGTGGCTGGTTCCGGGCTCGAATGTTTCTTTCAGGTGATCGGGAACGAACAGAGCGGCACCGCCCGGCCGGCAGTGTTCGAACGCAGTCCGCACCGCGGCCCGCAGGTCCTCTTCGGTCACCATGTAGCAAATGGCGTCGTGGATGAAGACGGCATCGAACTGCTTCCCGAGCCGAACGGTGCGCATATCGGCCAGATGGTGCTCACATTCGGGGTTGAGGTGGCGGCTCACCTTGAGCATCCCCGGTGACTTGTCTACCAGGGTCAGCTGAAAATGTTTCTTGAGGTGCGACGCATTGCTTCCGCCCCCACTCCCCAGTTCCAGAACACTGGCAACGGGGAACTGCGCGACCGCAGTCAGCAACGCCCGGTAGACCTCTGCCTCTTCGGCGTAGTCCGCAGGGGCCGTCAGCAAGGGAAACCACTCAGCGAGATCTCCATAGAGGCGAGGGAAGTCGGTCACTTTCGGCTGCTCCGGTTGGTTTCATTTACCAGACTACGCAACCAGCAATCAGCAATCTTGGCTGAATCCGGTTTTCGCGCTTCAGCTCGGCCGCCTAGTGTTGTGCTGTCTACTTCCCCGGTTCGCGACGCATTTCGCGAAAAATGGTCACCGAATACCATTGACGTAATTACGTCCGGGTGATTATGGTGTCCAGGCTACACACCAGATGTCGTGGACTGCTTCCCCCTCGACCACAACATCTAGTGGTATTGATGACAGCTTCTGGCAGGCACCGGGCTGGGTGGAGTGTGCCCGGATTGTGGAGGGATACAACATGTTCGAGACAGGGATCAAGGGCCTGACCATCGGCCGACGCTTCACCAGGGCAGGAGAAGACCCGTACGCGTCGATCGAGTGGACCCAGCGCGATTCCAAAATCGCCAACCCCGACGGCTCAGTGGTGTTCGAGATGAAGGACGCGGAAATACCGTCGGCGTGGTCGCAAGTGGCCACCGACATCATGGTTTCGAAGTATTTCCGCAAGGCCGGAATACCTCAGGTCGACAACGAAGGCCACCCGCTCTTCGACGACAACGGGGACCCGGTGCTCGGTCCGGAACGCTCTGCCCGTCAAGTGTTCGATCGGCTGACCGGAACGTGGCGATGGTGGGGAGAGCAGAACGGCTATTTCGCCACTGCGGAAGACGCTCAGGCTTTCGAGGATGAACTTCGGTACATGCTGGCCAACCAGATGGCGGCCCCCAACAGCCCTCAGTGGTTCAATACCGGGCTCAATCACGCTTACGGTTTGACCGGCCCCCCACAGGGTTTCTGGTATGTCGACCCTGAGACAGAAGAGTTGATCCCGGGACCCGATTCGTACAGCCGCCCTGCGCCGCACGCCTGCTTCATCCAGGCCGTTGGCGACGACCTGGTCAACGAAGGCGGCATCATGGACCTCTGGACCAAGGAAGCTCGCCTTTTCAAGTTCGGATCCGGCACCGGAACCAACTTCTCGACGATCCGGGCCGAGGGAGAACCACTCTCGGGAGGCGGACGGTCCTCGGGCGTCATGTCGTTCCTCAAGATCGGCGACCGGGCGGCCGGAGCCATCAAGTCGGGTGGCACCACCCGGCGCGCCGCCAAGATGGTCATCCTCGACGTCGACCACCCGGACATCGAAGAATTCATCAACTGGAAGAAGATCGAAGAGGAAAAGGCCAAAATCCTCATAGCCAACGGATTCCCCGCCGACTTCAACGGCGAGGCCTACCAGACCGTTTCCGGCCAAAACTCGAACAACTCGGTCAGAGTCACCCAGCAGTTCTTACAGAAAGTCATCGAAGACGGCGACTGGGACCTCATCGAGCGATCGACCGGAGCCGTCCGCCGTTCGGTGAAGGCCCGCCATATCTGGCGGACAATCGCCGACGCCGCCTGGGCATGCGCCGATCCGGGCATGCAGTTCGACACCACGATCAATGAGTGGCACACCTGTCCGGAGGGTGGGCGGATCCGGGCATCGAACCCGTGCGCGGAGTACATGTTCCTCGACGACACGGCCTGCAACCTGGCCAGCCTCAATCTGGTCAAGTTCTACGACGACGACACCGGTGCCTTCGACATCGAAGCCTACGAGCACGCCATCCGGATCTGGACCATGGTCCTGGAGATCTCGGTCACCATGGCCCAGTTCCCCTCAAAAGGAATCGCTCGCGGTTCCTATGACTACCGGACGCTGGGTCTCGGCTACGCCAACATCGGCTCGCTGCTCATGAGATCCGGTATTCCCTACGATTCTGACGAAGGACGTGCGATCGCCGGAGCGCTCACTGCCATCCTGACGGGACGTGCCTATGCAACGTCGGCTGAGATGGCGGCGGCCATCGGCCCGTTCCCTCGTTTCTGGGAGAACCGGGATCACATGCTGCGGGTCATCCGCAACCACCGGCGAGCGGCATACGACGCCCCGGTCGAGGAATACGAAGGCACCAGCCACTTCGTGATGTCCATCGATCCCGACAAGGCGCCCGGCCCCCTCGTGGAGGCAGCCCGGCACGCCTGGGACGCAGCCCTGGAGGCCGGCGAGACCAGCGGGTTCCGCAACGCCCAGGCCACAGTGCTCGCTCCGACGGGAACCATCGGACTGCTCATGGATTGCGACACGACCGGGGTTGAACCCGATTTCGCTCTCGTGAAGTTCAAGAAGCTGGCGGGCGGCGGTTACTTCAAGATCGCCAACCAGTCGATAGCCTCGGCCCTGCAACGGTTGGGGTATTCGCCCGAGCAGATCGACGAAATCGTCCGTTACGTCGTCGGAACCATGACGCTTGACGGCACTCCCCACATCAACAGGGCGAGCCTATCTGAGCACGGACTGCCCGACGATGCGATCGACAAGATCGAAGCGACGCTTCCCAGCGTGTTCGACCTCCGCCATGCCTTCAACGCGTATGTGCTCGGGGAAGAGACTATGGAAGCGATCGGGATTCCGGCCGATCGTTTCCTGGCTCCCGGGTTTGACCTGCTCGCCTCTCTGGGTTTCTCCCGCAACCAGGTCATGGAAGCCAACGACGTCATCTGCGGACGCCAGACCATCGAGGGTGCTCCCTGGCTGGCCGAGGAGCACCTGCCGGTGTTCGATACGGCCAACAAGAACGGCAAGAACGGCAGGCGGTTCATCCACCACAACGGACACATCAAGATGATGGCGGCCGCCCAGCCCTTCATCTCGGGAGCCATCTCGAAAACCATCAACATGCCTCATGAGGTCACTACGGAGGCCATCGAAGGCGCCTACATGCTGTCGGCCGATCTCGGTCTGAAGGCCATGGCCCTTTACCGGGATGGTTCGAAGGCGTCCCAGCCGTTGTCGTCTACCTCCGACGAGGGCGACGACCAGGAAGAGGCCCAGGAGATCAATGCCGCTTTGATCGAGGAGAAGGCCTTCGCCTGGGGCCGGATCCCGGCGGGTGTTTCACCGACCGAGGCGTACGACCGCGGCATGCAGCCTCCTCGTTTCCTGTTGCCGGCCAGGCGCGCCGGATTCACGCAGGAAGCCCGGATCGGCGGCCACAAGGTGTTTCTGCGCACGGGCGAGTACGAGGACGGGACCCTCGGCGAGGTCTTCATCGATCTGGCCAAGGAGGGAGCCACGCTGCGGGGCATCCTCTCGTGCTTTGCGATCGCCGTGTCGAAGGGCCTCCAGTACGGGGTCCCACTGGAGGAATTCGTCGATACGTTCACGTTCCAGACGTTCGAGCCGCGCGGCATGGTGGAGGGCCATCCCAATATCAAGATGGCCAATTCGATCGTCGACTACGTCTTCAGGGCGCTGGGGGTCGAATACCTCGAGCGTGACGAACTGGCCCAGGTGCCACCCGTCCGGGATATGGAGTTGCCGGAGCCTGCCAAAGGTCTGGCCGTCGAAGCCGGCGTCCAGCTGGACTTGACCGATGCGGCGATGGAAAAGGACATCGACGTCCAGGTGGCGGCAGCCGAGTTTGTCGACAGGGCACCGTCGCCCATCGGATCAAACGGAAGCCGGACACCGCAGCCCGCCCGGACCGCGGTGGCGGTCACGGCTGCCGATGCCGGTACAGCTTCGGCGCAGTCGGCCCTGGCCGCCATGATGGGCGACGCCCCGCTGTGCGAGACCTGCGGCCACATCACCATCCGTTCCGGCAGTTGTTACAAGTGCTTGAACTGCGGGGGCACGACCGGGTGTAGCTGAGCGGTAGGCATTCGGTTTTTCTCGTGTTTACGGAAAGGGACAGAACGAACTGGTAGCGGCACCGGCGGATGTCGACCACACCTGCATGACGGCCTCGTTGGCAGTCGGACCGGCCCAATCTTCGACGAATTCTTCCAGGTCCTGCTGGCTCTCCAGACCGGCACCGCATAGTTCACGGGCGAAATCCAGGAACTGGTCGCTCGTCGCGTCGTACCCGGCCAAGGTGGCGGCCTGCCGCGCCACGACCAGGAACGTGTTCTTGATGACCTGGGGTGCGTCATCGACGCCGACGGTTGTCGGTGTCGAAGTGGTGGCCGAACAACCGGCCGCAGCCATCGAGACGATCAACATCAGCGCCAAGCAGCGGTGTTTCATGCCTATTCATCGGCTGATCGGCGGCCGTGGTTGAGGGAGTGACGGGCACCTAGCCGAAGCCGCGATCGTCCTGCTTGAGGGCCGTGTCGATCGATAACGCCGAGGCCACCACCAGCGACAGGAGCGGTTGTGGAAGTCGCCGTTGGATCTGCAACACGTAATTGTCGGCGGTGGTGAACATGGTCTTGGCCAGACCTTCCCAGGTCTTGGTGATCCTGGCTACCTCGGTGCCGGTGACGTCCTCGATGCGGAAATTCCACGCCCGCCAGTTCTCTGCCTTGATGGCGCCGAGTTGCTGACCGCCGGATTCGAGCCCGAAGTTGATCTTGCCGATCATGTTCTTCTGCACGACTCGACCGATTTCGGTCCCGTTGCCGTCTTCAACCACCACAGATGATTTGAGGATCTTCGCCGGTCTGGTCAGACGTAGAACCACGGTGCCGGACGGGTCGGTGATTTCCAGGCGGTGGGTGAGGAACTGGTCAACCGAGGTGAGCAACCGGAGTGCCTTCTTGAGGGTCGACTGACCCACCTGGTTCACAGATCCCAGTTGGTTGCCGTTCTGATCGAACACTCCGTATTGGTTGGACAACTCGATGATCTTGGCCTTCTGGTTGACCACCAGGACAGGTTCGGTGAAGAGGGTGCCGCCCCCGGCCCCCGTCGCACCCACTCTGGCGCCGCTCCAACCTTCACCGGTCACCTGGTCCCGGATCTTGGCCGGGTCGCCGGCTTCATCGACCACCATCGCTGAATCCAACTTGTCCATGGCATCCACCGGATCGGCCCCCTGGTTGCCGTCGTCGCCGACGTGTTCCGTCCACGACGAGCCGTCCCAATAGCGGACCTGGTGGCGGCGGTACGGATCTGCGTACCAGCCGGGATCTTTGTTCATCACGGGCAGAGTCCTTCGGCGGTGATCCCACGGGCGCACAGGGCAGTGCTTTCGACCGTCTTGAGCGTGAAGCTGTCGCCACCGGCGTCTGGCGTGCCGAAGATCTTCAACCGCAGCCCAAAGACTGCGTCGTCGCCCAGCCCGATGACGTCGTAGGTGACTTCACCCAGGTCGGTGACAGAGGGTGATTTCGCCACCCGGATCCTCGATTCAGGTTCTTCCACCGACTGAGAAAGGGCAACGGTCAAACCGAGGTCGAGCATCGTCTCGGCGGTTGGGGTTTCCCCGAGCTCCTCGATGACGGCGGCGGTCACGTCGCTGGTCTCCCCGATCCAGGCCAGGTAGGCGCTGCTGGCCCATCCGGTCACACCATCGGCCGTGATCTCGTACCAGATCGAATCGGACAGCTGGCGTTCCTGCCCGGTCGCCACCACATCGTCGGTGAGAGGGCCCAGCCGGGTAACGACATCCTGGTCGGTTCCCGGAGCGGCCCGCACGTTGAGCTCACTGTCGAATGAGATTCCCACGACGGCGAGGACGTCGCCGTCCTGGGGGAAGAGGTCGATCGGTTCACCCGGCAGCGTCGTTGTCGTGGTGGTCGGAACGGTCGTCGTCGTTGTTGAGGTAGATGTCGTCGACGTCGTGGTGATAACGGCTTCGTCACCTGCGCAGGAAATCAACACCATGGTCAGAACAACCAACGCCGCGCCCAACCGCAGCTCCCGCTGGCGTGCTGGACCGTTCTCCGTCGAGTTCATGATGCCTGACCCTTCCGTCGACGCCACCCCATACTCGCAGACTGCAACCGCCCGCGGGTGTCACCGCAGAGAGTTTTGCTGCGGCTATTCGTCTGCGTCCAACCGGAGTAGCACCTGTTCGAGAGCTTCCTCCAGGGCGGCCACCCGTTCTTCGAGATCGGCCACAGGAGGCATCGCTGAGAGCTCAGCGGCCGGTGCGGCTGGGGCGGACGGCTCGGTCAGCAGACATAGGTACCGCCGCTCCTTTTGTCCCGATTCTCGTTGGAGATGCTCGACCAGCGGCTCGTCGCGACTCATCAGATCACGCAACCGTTCTTCGGTGTCGTGCACCGATCCGAAAGCCACATACCGATCAGTCCTCGTTCGCAGCTCTGCCGCCGTTTGGGGTCCGCGCAACATCAGCACTCCGAGCAGCGCTAGTTGCTCGTCATCGACCCGAAGCGCTGCCCCGGCGTGGTGGGCGTACTTGAGCGCCCGGCCGCCCGAGACACGCGTCACGCCGATCATGGCGCGCCGGTCCAATGACCCCAGCGCCTCTGCCACGGTTGCTGAGTCGAACTCGACAACCGGGTCTCGATTGTTTTTTTGATTACAGGCCGCCACCAGAGCATTGACGGTCATCGGGTAGTACTCGGGAGTCGTCATCGACTTCTCGATGAGACAGCCGAGCACGCGAGCTTCGTCGAAGTCGAGCATGTCCATGGAGGGATCGTAGAACTCCGCCCGGCTTCGTTCTAGCGCCGGGACCGAATCTCCAGAGTACGCGGCAGCCCGCCGACCACGAACGGGCACCCCTGGACGCCCGCACAGGAAGTTCCGCAGGCTCCACTGCCGCAGGCCACATCGGTTTCAGCGTCGGTCCACTCGGTCAGCAGTCCCTTGCGAACCAGTAGATCCAGCATCGGCTCGAGGGCTGAACGTTCCACTTGCAGCCGCTTGCTCAGGTCGTCGAAGCTAATCGGCCCGTTGGTTTCCCGGATGCTGGATAGCAATCGCTCCAACACGTCGAACTACCCCCAGCCCATCATCGAACCGACCTGGAAGACCAGCACCGCCATTCCCCAGGCCAAAGCGGTTTGACCAAAGATACTGACCCACATCCACCTGGCACCCAGCTCGTGTCGCTCGGCCGCTACCGCCGCCATGCAGGGTGTGTAGAGGAGCACGAACACCATGAACGCCAGTCCGGCCAACGCACCGCGGCCGTCGCTCGACTCCTCGAAACTTGCGCGCACGGCGGTCAACAAGGCGCCCTGCTCCGCCTCAACGCCGTCGTCGAGCAGGTCGATGCCGACAATGGCCGGGACCGCCTTCAACGTATCGACCGAAGCTTCGAGGAAGCTGGACCCGATGTCCCGCACATCACCGATGAAGGTTGTCGGCCCGGCCGGGTCGTGCCGACCCTCGACGCCGTACACCTGCGACATGGACGAAACAACGACCTCCTTGGCCACAAACCCGGTGATCAAGGCACCGGTGGCTTCCCAGCTGCCGAAGCCGGCCGGTCCCAGCGCAGGAGCCACCGCGGAACTCACCGCCCCGAATGCACTGTCGTCGACCTCAACGCCGGCGAACTCTCCACCGGTGGTGGGGATGGCCATCAGCAGCCACACGACCAGACTGGTGCCAAGAATGATCGTGCCGGCATCCCGGATGAAGGCCGAGGTCCGGCGCCACATCTGCAACCACACAGACCGCAGGGTGGGGAGGCGGTAGGGCGGAAGCTCCATCAACAGGGGGGTCGCCGCTTCTTTGCGAAACACGGTCCTGTTGATAATGAACCCCAGCGCCAGCGCTATCACGATGCCGAGCAGGTACATGGCGAACACCACCGTGCCCCGCGAGCGTGGGAAGAAGACGGCCGCCATCAGCACATAGACGGGGAGACGGGCCCCGCAGCTCATGAACGGAACGAGCAAACCCGTCAGCACCCGGTCGCGCCGCCGCTCGAGAGTCCGGGTGGCGTATATCGCCGGCACGGTGCACCCGAATCCGACCAGCATCGGGAGGAAACTCTTGCCCTGCAAGCCCAGCCTGCGCATGGTCCGGTCCATCACGAAGGCCGCCCGGGCCATGTAGCCGGAATCCTCCAGCAGTCCGAGCGCCAGGTACAACGCCAGCAGCACCGGAATGAAGACCAGGATGCCGCCCACTCCGGCCACGACCCCATCTACCACCAGGCTCTCGACCCAGGTACCGCCCAGGCCGGCGGCTTGCACGATGGCGGCCATCCACCGGGCTATCGGTCCGCCCATCACCCCGTCGACCCAGTCGAGGAACACGGCGGAGATGTCCACGGTCAGCTTGAAAACCGCCCACATCGACGCCAGGAACAACGGCAGCCCCAACCAGCGGTGCGTTGCGATCCTGTCGATCCGGTCGGAGAGCGGCGTGCGGCCCGGCTCGGCCTGGGCAACCGACTCCCGCACCAGAGTGTTAATCCAACCGTATCGGCCGTTGGGAACCAGCACCGAGGCGCTTTCGCCGAACCTCCCCTCAAGACGAACCTGGCTTTCATCTGCGGCAGCCAGAACCCGGTCGCCGCCGGGCAGTGCCGCCAACCTGACCCGCAGATCGTCTCCATCTTCGAGCAACTCCAGGGCCAGCCAGCGAGCCGGGAAGCGGTCCCGGACGGGGGGATACTCCTCGATGACCTTCCCGATGGCGCTGATCTCGGCCTCGAGGTCGGGTCCGTAGTCGACGACCAGTTGCCCGGTCATGCGGCCCGCTCCTTTGCCACGGCCAGTACGGCATTGATGAGCTCGTCGACTCCGTCATGGCGGCGGGCGACCGTGGGAATGACCGGGACCCCAAGCCGCGCTTCCATCAGAGCGTGATCGATCTGGAGCCCGCGCGCCTCGGCCGTGTCGGACATATTCAGCGCAACCACACATCGAATCCCCAGTTCGAGGACCTGGACCGTCAGGTAGAGGTTCCGCTCGGGATTGGCCGCATCGACGACCAGGATCACGACGTCGGGGGTTTCGTCCAGCAGATAATCGCGGGCAAGCGACTCCTCAGGAGAAACGGCGGCCAGACTGTAGGTGCCGGGAAGGTCGACCACCTCGAATTGGACGCCCCCGGCGGTGAGGTGTCCGGACCGCTTCTCAACGGTTTTGCCCGGCCAGTTCCCGACGTGCTGGCTCGAGCCGGTCAGCACGTTGAACAGCGTCGTCTTACCCGAGTTCGGGTTCCCGGCCAGGGCAATTGACAGGTTTCTCATGATTGCGGTCCAACGGCCCCTGGGGCCACGCGGATGGCCGCTGCCATGGTCTGGCCGACCGCTACCCGGGCGCCACGGACGGCAACCAGAATCGGTCCTTTCGATGTCTGCAGGACTGTCACTGCAACTCCAGGGGTGAGACCCATTTCGGCCAGACGACGAACGGTGCGGCGATCCGAATCGACCGCAACCAGCCGTATCGTCTCGCCTCTCAACACGTCGGACAGGGTCCGGTTCATGGGAGGCCCACCAGAATGCTTCCCGCTAGTCGCCCGGCCACATGCACGTCGGCATCACCAACCTGGACCAGGCAGTCGCCGTCTGCGGCCCTGGCCACGACCGATACCTCAGCTCCTGGTACCACACCCTCTTTGGCAAAAAAGGACCGTGTAGCGTCCGACCCCTCGACCGCCGTCACCGTTGCCCGGCCCCCCACCGAAAGGTCGGACAGCAGCTGGTGAATCGGGGTGGATGGTGGTTTGCCGATGTGGGGAATCGGCCGGCCTTGCGGGCCGGAAACCGGATCGCCCAACAGATCGGCCAGACGGTCGGCCAGGTCGGGAGGGGTGATGTGTTCGAGATCACAGGCGATTGCATCGGCCCGGGCCGGTGAAAGGCCCAACTGCTCGGCCAGGAACAACGACCACAACCGCCGCCTCCTCAACACCTGATTGGCAATCTCACGTCCGGTGGCGGTCAGCTCGACGCCCTTGTACGGGAGATACTCGACCAGGCCGCGTCCGACCAGTTTCTTGACCATCTGATTGACCGAGATCGGTGAAACCGAGAGCATCTCGGCCAGTCGGGACAACCCGACCGGACCCTGCACCCCCTCCTCGCCCGCCATGGCGATATGGATGAGGTACATCTCCTCGCTCTCGCTCGTGGCGGCTTCCGTCCCGGCAACCATGTTAAGTCCCACCTAGACATTCTCGACCAGATTGTTAAGGCTGGACATAACTGTAACGACCTGGTTCGGTCCTCACTAAGGCCGAAAGTCCCTAAAACGCATGGATCAGATCGGTTGACCTACGCTTGTCGGGTCTCAATCAAGGTTCGAACATGGCATTGACACCGGAGACCCACTATGCCCGGAGTGGGGATACCAGCATCGCCTATCAGGTGTTTGGCGACGGTCCCCTCGACCTGGTGCTCACGCCCGGATTTGTATCCCACCTCGATTTGAACTGGACGTTGCCTTCGTTCAACCAGTTCGCAGAGCAACTGGCCTCGTTTGCCCGGGTGATCATTTTCGACAAGCGAGGCACCGGCCTATCCGACCCCACACCGGGGGCGGTTCGCTTCGACACCCGCATCGAGGACATCACGGCCGTGATGGATGGAGCAGGCGTCGAGCGAGCTGCTCTGTTCGGCATGTCCGAAGGCGGACCGCTCTCCATCCTGTTCACCGCGACACATCCAGAACGGGTCGATGCGCTGGTCCTGTACGGCACCTTCGCCAGTGGATCACAGCTCGAACACGGGGTCATGGCTCGATTCATCGAGGCAGTGGAAAACTGGGGTTCAGGGCTGACCTCGACCATCTTCTCTACCGTCCGTCAGGAATCCGCGGTCCGCAAGCGGCTGGCCGGTGTCTTCGAACGTGCCGCCACCAGTCCCGGCATGGCCCGGGCTTTGGTTCAATCGATCCAGGAAGTGGACGTTACGCCGGTCCTGGACAAAATCGACGTTCCGTGTCTCGTGCTCCATCGCAGGAATGACCCATTCGCTCCGGTCGAGTGGGGTCGGGCTCTTGCGGAGGGAATCCCCGGCGCCAAGCTGGCCGTCGTGGACGGAAACGATCACATGCCCTGGTTTGGTGACAGCCGGCCGCTAGTCAACGCCATGGCCGAGTTCCTGACCGGAAGCCGGACCGAAGGCAGGCGCGAACGGCGGCTGGCCACCGTGCTGTTCACCGACATCGCCGACTCGACGAGCACAGCCGCATCGCTAGGTGACAAGCGTTGGGCCGAGCTGCTGGAGCAGCACAACATGCTGCTCACCGATCAGTTCAAGGATCATCGCGGTCGAGTGGTCAAGAACACCGGTGATGGATTCCTCGTTGTGTTCGATTCGCCCGCCCGCGCCATCGAATGTGGACAGACAGCCGCCGCTGAGGTCCACAACCTCGGTGTTGAGCTGCGGGTCGGAGTCCACACCGGGGAGATCGAAGTCATGGGCAACGCCGATGTCGGCGGCATCGCCGTTCACATCGCGGCCAGGGTGATGGCTGCGGCTCAACCGGGCGAGGTCTTCGTATCGAGCACGGTGCGGGAACTGGTGGTGGGATCGGGCATCGCCTTCCAGCCGCGAGGACTGCACCAGCTGAAAGGCGTACCAGGGGATTGGCAATTGTTTGCCGCCGGCGATATCCCCGACCAACTAGAAATCGATCTGCGCGACGATCGGGGTCTTCATACTGCGGACCGGGTTTCGCTCTACCTTGCCAAGAAGATCCCCGGCGCTTTCCGGGCTATTGCTTCAATCGGTCGGAGCGGCGACTGACCTATTCGTCGAGCGTCAGGGCGAACTGCTGCCAGCGCCAGGTGTCCGCGCACATCTCATCGATGGTCCTGGCAGCTCGCCACCCCAGCTCTCGCGCTGCTTTGGACACATCGGCCCAGGTCTCGGCTACGTCGCCCGGGCGACGATCGGCCGTCCGGTACGGGATGTCATTGCCGGTCGCTCTACCGAATGCGGCGATGATTTCGAGCACCGAGGTCCCATGCCCGGTGCCCAGGTTCCAGATGTGACAGCCGGGGTCGGCCGCCAGCCGGTCGAGGGCGGCCAGATGCCCGTCGGCCAGATCGACAACGTGGATGTAATCTCTCACCCCGGAACCGTCCGGAGTCGGGTAGTCGGTTCCGAACACACGAACCTCTGGGAGCAGGCCGGCGGCCACCCGGGCAACGATGGGCATCAGATTGTTGGGGAGGTCGTTGGGGTCCTCTCCGATCAGACCACTTCGGTGCGCTCCCACCGGGTTGAAATAGCGGAGCAGAGCCACGTTCCATCGCTGGTCCGCCACGTGGAGATCCGTGAGGATCTGCTCGATGACCTGTTTGGTTCCGCCGTACGGATTGGTGGCCGGCTTGGTCGGCATGTCTTCGGTAACCGGGACCACGTCCGGATCTCCGTAGGCGGTGGCCGAAGAACTGAATACGACGGTGCGCACGTCGTGTCGGTCGAGAACCCGGAACAGCGTGGTCGAGCCGCCCACATTGGCGTCCCAGTAGTCCAGCGGGCGCTGCACACTCTCCCCCACCGCCTTCAGCCCGGCGAAATGGATGACGGCTTCGAACCCGCCCCCACTGATGATGCGGTCGAGTGCCGCCTCGTCCCGGATGTCTGCCTGGTGGAACTCGGGGACCGTACCGGCAATCTGCGCCAGCCGATCAACGACCGGACGCTTCGAGTTGACGAGATTGTCGATGATCTGCACATCATGGCCGGCCGTGATGAGCGCAACGGCGGTGTGACTCCCAATGAACCCGGTGCCCCCGGTGACGAGAATTCGCATGATCGACAGGATACGGCATGGGCTATGGATTAGGCAGGGCCAACCGGTGAAACGCTATTGCGGCTGCATGGCCGACATTCAACGAATCCAACCCCGGCCGAATCGGAATCGTCACCCGGCGATCGGCCCGGGCCAGGGTGGCGGATCGAAGACCGGGTCCTTCCGCACCGAGCAGCAAGGCCCTGCGCGTTTCCGTGCCGACGTTCAGATCTTCGATGGACACGGCCTCGCGATCCGGGGTCAGCGCCACCAGCTCAAACCCGGCCCGGCGCACCTTCTCGAGATCGTCGGGCCAGTTGGACAGCCGCAGGAAAGGAAGCTGGAACACCGCCCCCATCGACACCCGCACCGTCCGGCGGTAGTAAGGATCAGCGCAGGTCGGGTCAAGCAACACTGCGTCGATGCCCAACGCCCGGGCACTGCGGAAGATGGCCCCGAGGTTCTCGGAGTCGTTCAAACCTTCCAGGACTACCAGCGTCGTGCCGGCGTGCAACACGTCTTCCAGGGCCGGTTCGGGGAGCCGCTCGGCCACCGCAACGACCCCCCGATGCAGGTTGAACCCAGCTACCTCGTTCATCACCGTTTGCCCGGCAAGGAAAACGGGAACATCGAGCGGCGCCAGGTCGTCGGCCAGTTGCGGGTAGCGCCCAGGAGTCACCAGCACACTGCGCACAGGATGGGAGGCGGCCAGCAGTCGTCTCACCACCTCGAGGCTCTCGGCAATGAAGTACCCGGCGGCCCGGCGCAGCTCGGCATCGGTCAGCCGGACGTAGTCGGCCACGCGCGGGTCCGACGCGTCCTCGATTCTGATCACCGTCGCCACGGCATCATCATGCCAGCCGGCTCCTAGGATGCCGGGCTCTATGCCGGATTCCTCCACCACCGCCTCCCCATCGACCTCCACCGGCAACCAGCGGCTGTTGATCGTCCTTGCCCAATTGGCCGTCTACGGAATCTGGGGTTCTACCTACCTCGCCCTCCGCTACATGGTGGAGGGCTTCCCACCCTTCCTCGGCAATGCGATACGGTTGCTCGTCGCCGGAGCCATCCTCTATACCTGGGTACGTTTTCGTGGGGCGCCGGCCCCCACGCTGCGCCAGTGGCGGAGTGGGCTCCTGATCGGCTCGCTGCTCTTCGTGGGTGGACTCGGATTGGTCACCATGGCTGAAGGGCTGGGAGTTGGCTCGGGACTGGCCGCCACCGCCGTCGGGATGACGCCCGTCTGGGCCGCCGTGGTCACCGGCTTCTTCGGCAAGTGGCCGTCCAGGATCGAATGGGTTGGTTTGGCCATCGGCATCGTCGGGGTTGCGATCCTCTCGGGGGAAGGCGATTTCGAGGCCGTACCTCTGGGGCTCTTCCTTCTGATCCTGGCGCCGCTGCTCTGGGCGATCGCTTCGGTGTGGTCCAATCACGTCGACCTGCCGGCCGGTTCCATGTCGACCGCGATCCAGATGCTGGCAGGCGGGCTGGCATTGACCATCGCCGGCGTCGTCGCCGGTGAGAACATCGCGGCCGCTCCCGGGGCGAGAAGCTGGTGGGCCCTCGCCTATCTGATCGGACCCGGCTCGCTGATCGCCTTCAGCGCCTACGCCTACCTCCTGCGCACCGTGCGGCCGGTGCTGGCCACCAGCTACGCCTACGTCAACCCGGTCGTGGCGGTCCTGCTGGGGGTGACCATGGGCCGGGAAACCCTCACCGGCGAAACCTGGATCGCCCTCCCCCTGATCCTCGGCGCCGTCGCCCTGATCGCCCGGGGTCGCGCCTGACGGCGACCGGGCATCCCGATAGGCTGGATGAAGCCGAAAGGATCACGCATGCGCATCCAGTCCGATCAACTTGTGAGCTTGGGGTACGGCAAGTATGTGCGGTCCGACGAGGTTGCGGCCGTCGAACCGATTACCGAGGGACGGGGGCCCGGTCGCCGCTCGCTGGTGTGGCTGCGGGGGGTCCCTGAACCGCTGATCGCCTCCAGGGCGGAAGGTTCGATCGTCGATGACCTGGTCACTCCCGCCGAGGAAGCCAGCCGCATGCGGCAGCAACGCAGCGCTCTGCGGAATATCGCCGCCAGCCTCACCGAGTTGTCTCCGGTCCTGCGCCGGGTCCTCAAGGAAGAGAGCGGTGTTGACGTGTCCGGCCTGATCGAAGAAGCGGAACGGGTGCTCGGCTGACCGAAGGGAAGTCAAGCCATGAGCGACAATCAACCATTGAGAGAGTCGGGCGATGTTTCGGCAGGGCTGAACGCCATGATGAAGCTGTTCCTCAAGACGCCCCTTCTGCAGAAGGGAATCGGAAAGCAGATCGCCCTCCTCTCGTTCACCGGTCGGCGCTCCGGCAAGCGCTACACGATTCCGATCAGCTACGCGAAGAACGGCGACAGCGTCTTCATGATGACCCAGAAACGTCGACTCTGGTGGCGGAACTTCGCCGACCAACCGGTGGTCGACCTCCGGCTGGCCGGCCGGGTCGTCCGGGGGAAAGCCGAGGCTCACGTCGGGAGCGACCACGATGTGGCCGACGTTGTCGATTACCTGTCGACCCGGCCCACCGACGCCAAAGCCTACGGGGTGACCAGGCTGGCGGACGGGTCGATCGACCCCGACAGTGTCCGGACGTTTCTCCCGGCGACCATTTTGGTGCGGGTCGACGTCGGCTGACCTGCCAGATTTTACCTTCACAACCGCCACTGATGGCGGTAGAGTGCACACTATCAGTGGCGGCTTGGGAGGCTCAGACTGAGAGCGAGCTTCCATGAGTCAATCCGCCCTGGCATCAACCTCCGACCAGACTGGCTCGGTTTCCGTCATGGTGGCGGCTCAGCGCGAGGTGGGCTTACAGATGCGGCTATTCCCGACTCGTGCCCCCGAAGGCGAACAGGACCAGGTCGACCTGCCGCGTTGCCGACGACCTGGCCGGCATGTACTACATCGGCTAAACGCCGTTCTCGCCGTTCCGGGCCTCCACCAGCAACCCGGACACAATCACGACCTGGGCAAATAGGGCTGCGGCCCCCGCGAATGACAAACCAACGGTGCTGGAAACGGTGAACGCCACCGGCAGCAGAGCACCAAGCACCCAGAGCAGCTGAAAGATCGTCTCCGCCCGGGTGAACGCCGCCCCCCGCTGTTCCCGCGTTGTGGTCTTCTGGAGCAGCGCATCGAACCCGAACTTGGCCGTACCCCAGGCCAGCCCCGCCGAGGCGGCCAAGACCACCGCCGCGGTCAACCCGAAGATCTGGGCGGTGATGAAGGCGGCTGCCGCTTCGATGGCAAGGGCGGCCATCACGGTCGGCTCCTCGCGGAGGCGTCTGGCCAGGAAGGGCGACACGAACGAGGCGACGCCGTATCCCAACCCGGCAGCCACCAGCAGCGCTCCGAACTCGGCCAGCGGGGCGTCGATGTCCTTGAAAACAAAGGCCAGCAAAGCCAGCAGGAAACCGTTGATGAACCGGACAACGGCCGTGGCGATCATGGGCAGCCGGGCCAGACGGGGCACGGCGTGTCGTCCGGTGATCCCCGCCGCCCGCGAGGACGGCACCCTCGGCGAGGGGACCTGTCCGGCGCACAGGGCCGCCAGGACAAAGAACATGGCAGCGGCCACCAGCGCCGGCCAGGATCCAATCCACCGCACGGAGGCGGCGCCAATGGGAATGGCCACTGCCCCGCCGACGATGCCGACCCTGGCCAGCAGACCGTTGGCTGCGACCAGCGCCTCCGGCCCTGGCACCGCCACCGGGACCAGAGAACCTTTAGCAATGGTGTGGAGACGGGAGAACACAAGCAGGCTAAAGGCCAGCGGGTACAGCCAGAGGGTATTGACGCCGACGGCGAGGAACAGGGCGATGACGGCCCTGCCGGCCGAACTGCCGGCCAGGCTGGCGCGGTACGAGCCGGGGAATCGTGAGAAGAACCTGGGCAGCAGCGGGGCGATCAGCGCATACGGAGCCAGGGTCAGCAGCAGATAGAGCGCCACCTTGTCCCGCGCTTCAGCGCTCGGGACCGAGAAGAACAACGTTCCGGCCAACCCCAGGGCGATCAGGGTGTCTCCGGCCACACTGGCCCCGAACTCGGCGGACAGCCATCGAAACGGAGTCCCATATCCGGCAAAGACTCGCTCGTAAACTCGCCGCGGTGCCCGCAATGCCCCCCGGTATGAACGGTCCGAAAGCTCTTTGACTTTCAGGACAAACGCCTCGCGTTTCATGTCTTGGAGGTTACCGAGCAGCGCGGCGGGTGCGTTGATTACCGGACCCGTCTTCGGGCCCGCAGACGAACTACGTCACAAAGGACTTGTAGACCGACCAATCAGGATCGTTCTTGGCGATCACGTGGACCTGGTGGGTGGGCACTGCGTTCTTCATGGCCTGGTGAAATGCCTCGAGCCACGCGCTTGAACTGGTGTACAGCACGAATTCACGCATTCCGCCCGTCGTGATCACTCCCACGAGGACACTCTGCTCGTGGGCTCTGCGGAGCAGTGTGGCTTCGATCCGATCGAGCTGCTCACCTTCTTCCGGGGTCGGGAAACCTTCCGGGGTTGGATCGTTGAACGGAATCGCTACACCGACCTGGACCGAGTACCGCCCCATGAGCTGTTCGGCACTCGTGTCGAACCGTGCGATCAGGGGTTTCTCCTCGTGCATCCCCGAAATGACCATCCAGGAATCTTCAAAACTCACTTCACGATGCGGACGCTTCCGAAACAAAGCCATAGAAAGAGAATAGCCGCCCCGTCCTTAGCCTCTCCCGCTGGCGGGAGAGGCACGGCGTCGCCGACAGGCGGCGAAGCGGAGGGGGTGGAAAGCCGGAGAGGGGGCCCGCCCCACCTAACCGCCCTGACGCTCAAACATCTGTCGCACCGATTCGATAGTGTCGGCATCATCGGCGGACTTGTCATGCCGGTACCCCTTCACCCGGGCGAAGCGGAGGGCCATCCCGCCCGGGTAGCGGGACGAGCCCTGGACACCGTCGAAGGCGATCTCGACCACCTGCTCCGGACGCACGAACACCACATGGCCCTGCCGCCGGATCTCCAACTCGAGGAACCGTTCGGTTTGCCAAGCCAGCATTGCGTCCGTCAAACCCTTGAACGTCTTGCCCAGCATCACGAAACCACCGGTGGCCGGATCGCGAGCTCCCAGGTGGACGTTGCTCAACCATCCGCGGCGCCGCCCGCTCCCCCATTCGACGGCCAGCACCACCAGGTCCAACGTGTGGACCGGCTTGACTTTCAGCCAGCCGGAACCGCGCCGTCCCGCCTCGTAGGGGGCGGTGAGGCTCTTGACCATGACGCCTTCGTGGCCGTGTTCCAGAGCGTCCCGGAAGAAGGACTCGCCGGCCCCGGCGTCATCGAAAACCCGGCGCCTGACCCGCATGGGCTCAGGCACCGACCGCTGGAAGGCTTCCTCCCGTTCGGTGGCGGGAAGGTCAATGAGGTCTTGGCCGTCGAGGTGGAGACAGTCGAAAAAGAAGGGGGTCAAAGGCAGTTCCACGGCCATGTCGGCGGCGTTGACCTTGGTTCCGAAGCGGCTCATGGTCACCTGGAACCGATGGGGGCGACCGTCCTCCCGGAGGGCGATCACCTCTCCGTCCAGCACAATCGACTCGACCTCGAGGCCCAACAGCGCCTGCGCGACCTCGGGGAGCCGGTCGGTGATGTCGGCGAGATTGCGAGTGAAGATCCGCACGTCGGGCCCGAGGCGATGGGCCTGGATGCGAGCGCCGTCGATCTTCCATTCGATGGCGGCCGGGGAGAAGGATTCGAGGGCCGAGGTGACGCTTTCGGCCGTTTGGGCCAGCATGGGGAGAACCGGGTGCAGCACCTCCAGACCAAATTGCTCGAGTGCCTCCCGGCCACCGGTCAGAGCTGCCCGCCCCACCACCCGGAGATCGGCGCGCAATAACGCAGCCCGCCGGACCAGAGCGGCCGGGACTTCAGCAGCCCGGGCAAGTGCTTCCACCATGACCCCTTCCGACGCTCCCTGCCGAAGGTCACCGAGGATCAGCTGTACCAGGAACTGCTGCCCGGATTCTGTGGCGCTCCCCAGGAGCTCGTTGAGCAAGCGGCGTCGCTCGGCTTGTGATCCAGGTCCACCGGCTCCGGCAATGGCCGTGATGAGCCTGTCGGCCTCGAGCAAAGACAGGCTTCCTTCGGCGGCCGACGGGGGCAGCTGGTTGAGCGTGGCGTACCCGACCCCGATCGTGCCCTGCCGCAGCACCCCTGTCAGAAACCCGATGCCAACTTCAGTTTCGTCCGGCCCGAGCCGGCGGAGGAGCCCGGCCAGCAGGTCGAACTTGGCCAGCCGCTTGGTGGTAGCGGCAACCTGTTCGGAGACGGTGACTACTTCCTCGAGGAGCACAGCACGATCTTGCCCGATCCGGACGGATTGTGCAGCCGCTACTTGGCGCCGCGGACCACTCCCACGAATCCGCCGGCGAAGCCGCCGGTGAGGATGGCCGGCCATATGGAGATCGCTAGGGCCTTGTCAATGCTCACGTCGAGCAGCAGCCAAACCATCAGGGTGATGACCACGAAAGCGATCGGCAGTCCGGCGGCGGCCCAGAGAATCACGCTGCGGCCGAACCGGCCGTCGTCGATGTCTTTGCCGTGCTCGGTTGCAGTCTCTGCCGCCATGTCTCACTTCTCTTGTGGGGAGCGCCCCATTATGGGCCTTCTCGACCCGTTGCATCGCCCTCGATCCGTTCGGGCTTGATGCCCCTGGCCGCCAGCCGCGGCAGCAAGGCTTCGATCGGCAAACCGGCGACGTTGCTGCGGGAGCCGTCGACGGCGGTGATGAACCGGATTGCCTCGCCTTGAATCCCATATGCCCCGGCCTTGTCGAGTGGTTCTCCGGTGGCGCTGTAGGCGGTCGCTTCGGCCGGTGAAATCGAACGCATCGTCACCCGCGTTGTGTCCAACCCGGTGTCTGTTCGTCCCCGCCCCACAAGGGCGTACCCGGAGTACACCAGATGAGTTCGACCGGACAAGAGCAGCAGCATCTCGGCGGCTCCGGCTTCGTCGGCCGGCTTGCCGAGAATGTGCTCCCCGGCGGCGACAATGGTATCTACACCCAGCACGACCCGATCACGGCCAACCCGACCTGCCACTTCCCGGACCTTTTCGACGGCGAGACGGACCGCCATGAGCCGGGGGTCTTCACCGGGAAGAGCGGCCTCCTCGACCTGCGACCGGATCACTTCAAAGACGAAACCGGCCTCGGATAACATCTGATCCCGGCGGGGAGACCCGCTGGCCAGGACGAGCGTCGGCTGGATGTTCACGGGTCCATTATGGGCTCCGCACACGTTGGCAAGTCACTACGATGCCGCCGCCGGGGAACCGGCTTCCAGGAGCTCGAAAGGACATCGGTATGAAATGGCGCGGACGCCGACAGAGTTCGCATGTCGACGACCGCCGCCGCCAGGGCGGTGGGTCGATCAGGCGGATCCCAACCAGCGGCAAGGTCGGCATCCCGGCCCTTCTGGCGATCCTGGCGGTCGTGTTCTTTGGTGGGAACCTTGGAGGAAACGGGAGCGGCCTCGACGACATCCTCGGCCAGCTGAACGGTGTGCAGCAGCAGGCACCGACCCAAAACGATCCCACGCTCGACGACGCCCCTGATCCGGACGCCGACCTGGCCGCCTTCATGAGTGTCGTACTGGCGTCAACCGAGGACCTCTGGGCAGGCATCTTTGGAAACGCTGATCGGCAGTACCGGCCATCCCCGCTGGTCATGTTCTCCGGGGCAACCCAATCGGCGTGCGGAGGCGCGACTTCCAGCGTTGGCCCCCACTATTGCCCTCTGGACCAAACGATCTATATCGACCTCGACTTCTTCCAGGACCTGTCGTCCCGGTTCGAGGCTCCAGGTGATTTTGCGCAAGCATATGTTCTTGCCCACGAGGTCGGTCACCACGTCCAGAACCTGCTCGGAATCAGCGATGAGGTCCGCAGTTTGCAGCAGTCCAATCCGGGCGACGCCAATGATTTGTCCATCCGGATGGAGTTGCAGGCCGACTGCTTCGCCGGGGTGTGGGCCTTCAGCGAGTTCACCCAGGACTTCCTGGAGCGGGGCGACTTCGAGGAGGCCATCGGTGCCGCCGGGGCCGTAGGTGATGATCGAATCCAGAGCATGGCAACCGGGATGATCAATCCGGAAACCTGGACCCACGGGTCGTCCGAGCAACGGGTGGAATGGTTTCGGGCCGGGTTCGAATCGGGCGACCCGAACGTGTGCGACACGTTCGGCACCGGCTCCTGAGCAGATTGGAGCGATTGAGGACCGCGGTCCGGCCCGATAGCCCGGGGACTACGGTTGAATCTCTCGTGACCGATCCGGAGCGTACGTGTTGAAGAAAATGGCCCTCATCCTGGCAACGGCCCTGCTGGTCGGCGCCTGCTCGCTGTTCGTCACGGAGGCCGATACCCCGGAAGACCCCAACACGACCGGGACCTCAACCACAACCACCACGCTGGCGTCCACTACCACTGTGTTCGCCGGTCTGCCGGTGGAACTGACCGACTGCAGCAGCCCCCCGGATGGCTTTGGGGTCCTGTGCGACGCCTACCGGCTGCTCGAGGAGCGGTACGTAGACCCGATCGACGACCAGGCCATGGCGGCCGGAGCGGCCCGCGGGATGGAGGAGTACGAGTCCGAGTCCACCGAACCCGTGCCACCCGGTCAAACTTCCTGCGCCTTGCCAACACCAGCCTTTGAAGCTGCTTGCGAGGTGTTTGCGGAAGTGCGAGTAGCGTCTGCAGTCCCGGCTGCCGATCTGGTTGAAGCAGCCGTACGGGGGATGATCCGCTACGGCCTCGAAGATCCGCACACGGTCTACCTGTCGCCCCTGGCCCTGGCCAGCGTGACCGAGGACCAGTCGGGTCAAGTGTCGGGCATCGGGGCGCTGGTCCGCGGAGAAGACCAGACCTCGGAAGATGGCGCCAACTGCTCCGTTCTGTCGGACATCTGCATCCTCACCATCGTCGACACGTTGCAGGACAGCCCGGCCAGGGCGCAGGGCGTGCAGGCCGGAGACGGCATCGTCACTGTCGACGGCGAGAGTGTCGAGGGACTGACGGTTGATGAGGTGGTAGCAGTAGTGCGCGGCCCGGCAGGCACCGATGTTGTCCTCGGCTTGCTGCGGGACGGGCAAATCATCGATGTGGTGATAACCCGGGCGGCGGTGGTGGTACCAGTCGTGGCATCGGAGATGATCGAGCCCGGCATCGGCTACGTGGCCCTGAGTCAGTTCACCGACAACAGCGCCGACCAGGTCCATGAAGCTTTGGTGACTCTCGTCGGCGACGGTGCAGATCGCCTCATCTTCGATCTCCGCAACGACCCGGGCGGCTCTCTGTCCGCTTCGGTGCGGATCGCCAGTGAATTCCTGTCCGACGGTCTGGTCCTTCGAACCGAATCGCCCGCCGAAACCAGAGAATATGAAGTCAGACCCGGTGGAGCGGCCACCGATCCGAATCTGGAGATCGTGGTGCTGGTAAACCGGGGCAGCGCCTCGGCCTCCGAACTCGTGTCTGCGGTGCTGCAAGAGCGCGGTCGGGCGACCATCATCGGAGAACCGACGTTCGGCAAGAACACAGTGCAGCAAAGATTCGACGTGTCCAACGGAGGGGCCCTCAGCCTATCGATTGCCCGCTGGGTCACTCCCGAGGGGCGGGATTCGGGAACGGTCGGGGTGAAGCCAGACATAGAACCTGAAATCCCGGAAGATGCGACCACCGACGTTGTTCTGGAATTCGCCGTGGAGTATCTGCGGGGCGGGACGGCCACGTAGAAGCCAACCCGCCAACCGTGGATCATCGCCGCCGCCTCCGTCGCCCCGAAAGCGGCAACGTCAACTACTGCGGGTATAACGGAATCGCCACCCCCAAGTTCCGCGGTGCTTCGGGGAGGCCTTCGGGAGCTAATCGGCACCTCGATCGGGCTGGTTGCTGTGCCGTCTGAATAGCTCGGCCCGGCACAGCAACTAGCCTCAGCTCAGCACCCCGAGGAGATGCCGTGGACTTCGCACCGCTGCCCGAACACGAAGCCTTTCGGAAAGTCGTCAGGGATTTTGCCGAAGCCGAGGTCGCTCCTTACGCCGAGGAGTGGGACCGCACCCGCACCTTCCCGCTGGACACAGTCAAGAAAATGGGCGACCTGGGACTGTTCGGTCTCCCATTTCCCGAGGGATACGGAGGATCGGGGGCAGATTTCACGACGCTCTGTATCGCCATCGAGGAACTGGCCCGGGTCGACCAATCGGTCGCAATCACCCTGGAAGCCGGGGTTGGGCTCGGCGCCAACCCCATTTTCCAGTTCGGGACCGACGAGCAACGCCAACGCTGGCTGCCAGACCTGGCCGCCGGGCGCACCCTGGCGGGATTCGGTCTGACCGAAGCAGAGGCCGGCTCCGACGCCGGAGCCACCCGCACCAGAGCAGAGCTGGACGGGGACTCCTGGGTCATCAACGGTTCCAAAGCTTTCATCACCAACTCGGGCACGCCCATAACGTCTCTGGTCATCGTCACGGCCCGGACCGGACCCGATGAGATCAGCGCCATCATCGTCCCCGCCGGCACGGTCGGATTCATCGTTGAGCCGCCCTACCGCAAGATGGGCTGGCACGCTTCGGACACTCACGGTCTGGTCTTCGAAGACTGCCGGGTACCGGCCGGGAATCTGCTGGGCGAGCGTGGTCAGGGGTTTCGCCAGTTCCTGTCCATCCTCGACGACGGCCGCATCGCCATCGCCGCCATGGCGGTCGGCGTTGCTCAGGCGTGTCTGGACCAGAGTGTCGCCTACGCAACCGAACGATCTACCTTCGGGCGGCCGATCGGCAGCAACCAGGCGATTGCGTTCAAGTGCGCCGATATGGAGATCGCCGTCGATGCGGCCCGTCTCCTCACGTACCGGGCCGCCTGGCTCAAGGATCAGGATCTGCCCTTCAAACAAGCGGCCGCTGTTGCCAAGGTCTATGCGACCGAAGCCGCCGTCTCCGCCACCCGGGAGGCCGTCCAGATCTTCGGCGGTGCCGGCTTCATCGACGAAACCCCGGTGGCCCGTCACTACCGGGACGCCAAGGTGTTGGAGATCGGCGAAGGCACGTCAGAAATCCAACGCCTGGTGATCAGCCGCGGGCTAGGCCTCCCGATCTAACTCGTTCTGGCGTCACTTTCCGGGCCTATGCGCAGGTTATTGACGCCAGAACAGGATTAGTCGGGCGCATTGAGCCAGTTGCGGGCCTTGTCGAGCAGGAACTCGCTCACCTGGTGGCAGCGATCCATCACTTCGCAGGGTATCTGGCCGCCCATGAAGGCCTCCGAAAGCGGCACCTGCACACCGGCCACGATCGACAGGCTGCGGCGCGGAGCATCGGTCACTGCAGCAAACGAATCTATCGCCGACACCTCCAACGGGAGTTCTGCGCCCCCGACACCGGCTAGTTCGGTTGCCAGCACCAGCAGGTCGGGCGGATGGTCGAGAGGCGGCAACGCCCAGTTGAAGTAGATGGGTAGGAGAAAGGGTTCTTTCAGGTCGGCGACTTCACCGTCGCGTTCGACGATCTCGTCCTCAAACGACAACAGAACCCGCGGATCGATCTCGAGGGTCATATGGAGATCGAGCGGACCACCGCAAGCTTCCTCCGGGTGGAGCTCCACCTCCCAGGTCTGGCCAAGCGAATACGTCTCCACGAAGTGGCGCTCGGCGTGAATGTGAAACCCATGTTCGACGGCGTGGGCCTTGAGATCGGTGACGAAACCTGGGATGTCGACGGCGGGCACGGGTGGCCTTCCTGGCGGGTTCTATCCGCAAGGCTGCCACAACAAAGCAACTAGCACAACGGGGCCGATCGGATGCTGCCCATCTACCATTGCGGCATGAAGAACGGACCGGACCTGATCGAGACCATCCGCAATGCCGTTATCGGCGACGACGACGTGGTGGCCGGGCCGTTCGGGCCGCGCCGGGTCACCTACGCGGATTACACCGCGTCGGGACGATCGCTGGCCTTCATCGAGGACTTCATCCGGGAATCGGTGCTGCCCTTGTACGCCAACACCCACACCGAGAGCTCGGGAACCGGCCTCCAGACAAGCCGGTTCCGGGAAGAAGCCCGCACCATCATCCGGGAAGCAGTCGGGGCCACCGACGATCATGCGGTGATCTTTTGCGGGTCGGGAACCACGGGGGCCATCGACCGGCTCATCGGGGTGCTGGGGTTGCGGATCCCGGCCAACCTGGACGACGAATACAACCTGACCGGCTTCATCCCCGCCGACGAGCGGCCGGTTGTGTTTATCGGACCCTACGAGCACCACTCGAACGAACTGCCCTGGCGCGAGTCGATCGCCGATCTGGTGGTCATCGCCGAAGATGAAGACGGTCACGTCGACCTGGCCGATCTCCAACGGCAGCTGGAGGAGCACGCCGACCGCCCCCTCAAGATCGGCAGCTTCTCAGCCGCGTCCAATGTGACCGGCATCATCACGGACGTGCGCAGCGTTTCCGTCATGCTCCACAAACACGGTGCTCTGTCGTTCTGGGATTTCGCCGCCGCCGCCCCGTACATCGGCATCGACATGGGACCCACCGATGACGCCTCCGACGGCGAGTTCGCATACAAGGATGCCATCTTCCTTTCCCCGCACAAGCTGATCGGAGGTCCCGGTACACCGGGCCTGCTGGTGGCCCGCAAGGAGTTGTTCCACAACCGGGTGCCTGCCGTACCCGGTGGAGGAACGGTCGCCTATGTCAATCCGACCGAGCACCGGTATCTCGACGACATCGAAGTCCGCGAAGAGGGTGGCACCCCGGCCATCATCGAATCGATCCGGGCCGGACTTGTCTTCCAGCTCAAGCAGACCGTCGGGACCGACACCATCCGCCTGCGTGAAGAGAGCTTCATTAGGCGAGCAATCGCTTCGTGGTGCGCCGACCCGAACCTGGACGTGCTCGGGAACCATGAGGCGGAACGTCTTTCGATAGTCTCGTTCGTCGTCAAGTTCGGCGACCGGTTCCTTCACCACAACTATGTTGTGGCTCTGCTCAACGACCTGTTCGGCATCCAGTCGCGGGGCGGTTGCTCATGTGCCGGACCGTATGGTCACCGTTTGCTGGGCATCGACCTGGACACTTCCCACGAATTTGCCAGAGAGGTAGCCCGCGGGTGCGAGGGCATCAAACCCGGCTGGGTGCGGGTCAACTTCAACTATTTCATTTCGGAAGCCGTGTTCGACTACATCCTGGCGGCCGTCCATCTGGTTGCCGAACAGGGGTGGAAGCTGCTCCCTTTGTACCGATTTGACCCGGCCGCCGGCCGCTGGCGTCACCAGGACAGGCCCGCCGGGGCGCCGATGAGCCTCAACAACATCTCCTATGCGGATGGCCACATGAGCTACCCGCCCCACCGGGACCATGCTCCGGAATCGGCGTTGGCCGGATACCTCGAGGAAGCCCGGGCAATTCTGGCTGAGGCGCCCGGCGTCGATCCGGAACGGGACGATCTCGAACTCACCGACGACTTCGAGCACCTGCGCTGGTTCCCGCTCCCCGGTGACACCAGGGTGAGCTGAACGATGTCCACACTCCATCTGGCTCTGGTGTCTGCTGAAGGCATCCTGGAAGATCCCAGCGTTTTGTTCGCCGGGATAGTGGTGCTGGCGGTCGGACTCAACTGGCTGGCGGTCCGCACCGGGATACCGTCCATCCTCGCCTATCTGCTTGCCGGGTTCCTACTGGGTCCTGTGCTGGGTGTCCTCAACCCGGATGAGTTGCTCGGCGACCTCCTCCTGCCATTGGTCTCGCTGGCGGTCGGCGTAATCCTTTTCGAGGGCGGGCTCAGCCTGCGTTTGCGCGAGATCCACGGTCACGCCAGGGTCATATGGCTGCTCGTCACGGTTGGGGTGCTGGTCACCTGGGCGGTTGGATGGGGAGCGGCCCTGCTGTTCACCGACCTCTCGGCCGGCCTGGCCCTGCTGCTGGGGGCAATCCTGGTGGTGTCCGGGCCTACGGTGATCGGTCCGTTGTTGTCCCATGTGCGACCCGACCGGCCGGTCGGCCCCATTCTCAAATGGGAGAGCATCCTGGTTGATCCGATCGGGGTGCTGCTGGCCGTAATCACCTTTGATGTGCTCTTGATCGGGGACGGAGCGTCGGCGTCGTCGATTGCGGGCGAGGTCGGATTGTTCCTGCTGGTAGGCGTGGCGATCGGCATCATTTTCGGGGTTGGCCTGATCATCGCCCTCCGCCGACACTGGGTCCCCGAACAACTGCTCTCCCTTGTCGGGCTCGGCACGGCCCTGGTCGGCTTCGTCATCGCCAACCGCCTGGTGCCCGAGGCCGGTCTGCTGGCCACCCCGACGATGGGCATGGTGCTCGCCAACCACCGGAGGGTGAGCACCGAACAGATCCTCCATTTCTCCGAGACGATCAGAGTCTTGCTCATCGGTGTCCTCTTCATCGTGCTCAGCGCCCGCGTCGGCGGCGACCAGCTGGGCCTGATCGGGGCGGGAGCCGTAGGGATCCTGGCGGCCCTGGTCTTCGTCGCCCGGCCGCTCGCCTCGATGCTGTCGACCCTGCGGACCACCCTCTCGTGGCGCCACCGGATCCTCATCGGTACCGTGGCCCCACGCGGGATCGTGGCGGCCTCCATCGCTTCGGTCTTCGCCCTCGAGTTGGAGGCAGAAGGCGTAGCCGGGGCAGAAGAGCTGACCCCGCTGGTGTTTGCCGTCATCGTCGGCACCGTGATCATCTACGGACTTGGCATGGCACCCATCGCCCGTTCGCTGGGCCTGGCCAAACGCAGTCAGGAAGGCGTGCTGATCATCGGGGCCGGGCGGTTGGAGCGCACCATCGCCGCGGCGCTGGTCGAACAGGACTTCCCGGTGCTGCTCGCCACCACCAACCGGCGCGACGAGTACCGGGCCAGGATGGCCGGGCTCGAGACTCACTACGGAAATGTGTTGGTCGAGGACGTCGACCTGGAATTGGATCTCTCGGGCATCGGCCGGGTGCTGTCCCTCACCCCCAACGACGACGTCAACACGCTGGCCGTCACCCGTTTCACCGGGATCTTCGGACGAGCCCAGACGTATCAACTGGCGCCCGGCCGGGTGCCCGCCGGGGTCGACAGCAGCGCCACCACTCACCTGGCCGGTCGTCTCCTCTTCGGCGCCGAAGCCGGTTACGAGAAGTTGTCGAAGCTGATCCGGGAGGGAGCGACGATCCGCAACACGTCCATCACCTCCGAGTTCACCGTCGGCGATTTCCGGGCCGCCAACCAGGAGAGCGTGCCCCTGTTCGTGATCAAGCCCAACCAGCGATTGGCCGTCATCACCAGCGAAAACGGAGATCCCTACCGGGGAATCGGGGACGGTGACATGATCCTCTCGCTGACGGCGTAGAGACCCTGCGGGGCGCGGCGGCCGAGCCTCCGGTACGCTCGGAGACATCATGAGCGAGACCAGCACCACCTTCCGAACCTGCCCTCTCTGCGAAGCGACCTGCGGCCTGGAGATCACCGTCCTGGATGGAGCCGTCACCCGGATCCGGGGCGATCGCGAAGACGTGTTCAGCAAAGGCTTCATCTGCCCCAAGGGATCCACCCTGCGCCAACTGCACGACGATCCGGACCGGCTACGGGCGCCGGTGATCCGCAGGGGTGACGAGTGGGAGCAGGTCTCGTGGGACGAGGCCTTCCAGATGATCGAGGCCGGGCTGCGCCCCATCATCGAACGGCACGGTGGCGATGCTGTGGCCGCCTATCTCGGCAACCCCAACGTGCACACGATGGCGGGACCGCTGTACGTCAAGCCGCTTCTGAAAGCCATCGGCACAAAGAACATCTTCTCGGCCAGCACCGTCGACCAGATGCCCAAGCACGTGTCGAGCGGACTGATGTTTGGACACCCGGACTCGATTCCGGTCCCCGATATCGACCGGACCGACTATCTGCTGATGCTGGGCGCCAATCCGTTCGTATCGAACGGCAGCCTGGCCAGCGCCCCTGACTGGCCGGGCCGGATCAAAGCCATGCAGGAACGGGGTGGAAAGCTGGTGGTGGTCGACCCGATCCGTACCCGCACCGCCCGGGCCGCAGACGAGCACCTGTTCATCCGGCCGGGCACGGACCCTCTGCTGCTCTTCGCCATCGTGGCCGTGCTGTTCGAGGAAGGGCTCACTAAGCCGGGCCGCTTGTCGGAGCTGACCGGAGGTATCGCCGGGGTCGCCAAGCTGGCCGAGCGGTTCTCCCCGGAGGTGGTGGCCGGCCGGTGCGGCGTCTCCGCCGACACGATCCGCCGGATCGCCCGGGAACTGGCGGCCGCCCCGACGGCGGTGGTGTACGGGAGGGTCGGCACCCACACGGTCGAGTTCGGAACCGTGGCGTCGTGGCTGGCCGATGTCATCAACGTGCTGATCGGGGCGTTAGACGCACCCGGTGGGGCGATGTTCCCTCTGGCCGCCCACGCCCGTCCGCCTTCTTCCGGGCGTCACTTCCGGACCGGACGCTGGAGCAGCCGGGTCAAGGACTACCCCGAAGTGCGGGGCGAACTGCCGGTAGCCACCCTGGCCGAGGAGATCGAGACGCCGGGCACCGGACAGGTGCGAGCCATGGTCACCGTGGCAGGCAACCCGGTCCTGTCCACCCCGGACGGGGCTCGCCTCGACCAGGCACTCGCCTCGCTCGACTTCATGGTCAGCGTCGACTTCTACATCAACGAGACCACCCGCCATGCCGACGTCATCCTGCCGCCTCCCCCGCCCCTCTCCCGCGGTCACTACGACTTCGCCTTCTACACGCTGTCGGTCCGCAACATCGCCAACTACTCACCCCCGACGCTGATCCCCCAGAGCGAGATGGAAGAGTGGGAGATCCTCACCCGACTGGCGCTGGTCGCTTCCGGGCAGGGCGCCGACGCCGACCCGAACCTGGCAGACGGATGGGGCATCGCCGCCACCGTCAACCAGGCGGTGAGCAGCGCTGACTCACCGATCTCGGGGCGGGATCCGGAAGAGATCCTCGGCAATCTGAACCAGTACCGCGGTCCGGTCCGGATCCTCGACTATCTCCTGCGGACCGGCCCCTACGGTGACCGGTTCGGAGAAGACCCGGACGGGCTGTCGGTAGCCAGGCTGATCGATCATCCTCACGGGATCGATCTGGGGCCACTGCAGCCGCGCCTGCCCGGGTTGTTGACCACGACCTCGGGCAAGATCGAATTGGCTCCACCGCCGATCATGGAAGACGCGGCCCGGCTGGCGGACACCCTCGACGAGGCACCCGGTGAAGGGCTGTTGCTGGTGGGCCGGCGCCACCTCCGGTCAAACAACTCGTGGATGCACAACCTCGAGATCCTGGTCAAGGGGAAGGATCGGTGCACCCTGCTGATGCACCCCGATGATGCCCGGGCAGCAGAAGTCGGCGACGGGGAAGAGGTGCGGGTGTCCAATCCCACCGGCACGGTCACCGCTCGGGTCGAGGTCACCGAAGACATCATGCCGGGCACGGTCAGCCTCCCCCACGGCTGGGGTCACGACATGGCCGGAACCCGGCTGGCGGTGGCCGCCGGCCGGCCGGGCGTCAACTCCAACCTGCTGACCTCAACCGAACCCCTTGATGCCCTCTCCGGCAATGCCATACTCAACGCCATCCCGGTCGAAGTCTCGAAGGGCTGACAACCGTTTCGGTCCAAGGAGAGGCGCAACCATCAGCGACATGCACGACACGAGCGAGGTTTCTCCTCTCAACACTTGCACCGGTTTTACCATCGACTCGGAAAGCCCGATTCTCTTCGGGCGATCGGGAAGTGAACACCCGCTTCACGTTGAGATGTCGACCGGTCAGGCACCTACCGAGCTGGGCCAACAGCTTGTCGAATGGCCGCGCATACCGGGCAAGCGAGCCAAGACGACCATCTATCTCGACGGCAACTCCTACGGAGTATCAATCGGCGACTACCAGCAGTTCATCGTTGACCTCGAACGCGAATCGATCCAAGTCTGGGGAGACACAGAACCGCCCATGCGAGAAGCTCTCTTGTGGAGCACCCCGACGGCTCTCTGTGCGATCCACCGGGGAGACGTTGCTCTCCACGCAGCATCGATTGATCTCGGAGGTCGAGCCGTGTTGCTCGCTGCCCCGACCACCGCCGGCAAGACGACGCTCGCCGCGGCCTTCCATGCGGCGGGGTTTCGAACCTTGAGTGACGACCTCAGCTGTTGCCGCACCGAAGGCGGGGACTGGGTGTATCCCGGACCGGCCGTCCTGCGGATGCGCCTCGATATGGCTTCGACACTTGGTTTGCCGGATACCTATGTGCCCTACCGGAGTGATGTGAAGGTGTACAACGCTATCAATCCCGACAGACGTGGCACCGGCGAAAAGGTGCCACTGTGCGGAATCCTGTTCCTCCGGGAAGGTGAGGGGCCGCCTCGCTTCGAGGCACGGCGTCCCCCCGACACTCTCCGAGATCTGTGGAGCCAGTCATTCTTCCTGCCAGGAGACGAAGATCACGTACGCGGATTCGGCGGCCTTGCCGACGTCGTACGTCGCGTTCCGGCATGGGACCTCTTCCGGGAATTGACGGTCGATGCTCTGGCAGACACGATCGAAGCCATTGTTCGACAGACCGCCTAGCGAGTCACAACGTTGTCACCAACGCGACATGAAAGCGTGCACCGAGGCTAGGTCTTTCGCCCACATGAATCCCGACAGGGTCAGGGATTCTGATTCCAGCTGATCCTCCAGCATGGCGTAGTCGACGCCGTCCAGCTGGAACTCAGAATCGACGAGCCAGGCTCGCAGCGATGGATAGTCGATTGCCTCCATCATGGACGCATCGAAGAAGGTCCTCGTTGTCCGATTTCGAATGCTGTCAGGAACTCTGCCTTTGATCAGCTCACGTACCAGGGTCTTTCGCCAGGGGTCTGGATACTTGATCTCAGCACGAAGACCCAGAAAGAACTCCCATAAGTCGATGTCCGCCCACGGAAGCCGAATCCAGACCCCGCTCAATGCCTGGATCGCGTATTCAGCCTCAAACGCCAACCCGGGACCGCCAAACGCAGCCAGCTGGTTCGCTCGCCATCGCTCCCGGACCGGAAACTCGGTCGGACGGGGAAACGCCTCAATGTCCAGCCACTCGGGTGGAGCAGGCGAAACCGGGGGTCCAGCTTGCGATCGCCGCATGAGATCGAGGATCACCGCCGGAGCGATCGACGAAACCGAGCGGCGCACGATCTGTCGCCCGGTGAGCCCTCCCGCCCGAAGACCTCGAACGTGATCCACGGCAGGCCTGATGCGGCCATGAGACAGAAGGTGCGAGAGCAGGTTATCCCGCATGTCGATCAGATACTCCGCCAATTCGCCCGTGAGCATGTTGCTGAACCCGAGTGATCTGGCCTTTTCCAGGTGGGACAGCCTCTCAGTCAGGGAACTCATCGGGAACGGCCCGTCGAGTACCCCCATGATGTGCTCAAACCGATCCAGCGCCTTCACCTCCGTCTGATAGAGGTGATAAGGCATATCGAGTGAGTTGGCTACTTCGATGATGAGATCGCTCTCATCGACAGAAGGATGCTGTGGGTAGGCAACGGAAAGAGCGCCGAGGGTGTGCCCGAATATCAGTTTCGAGATGGGGGCTGCATATCCGGCCACGGCAGGCGAGTCTATGCCCCCCGATAGGGAGACAACATCGTCGCCTTTGAGGGTACGGAGGACCGCTTGCATCATGAGCTCATCGAACCGCTCAGGAACATCGCCGGGCGCCAGCCCTCCGGCTTCAAGCAGAGACTCGGGCCGCCAGTACCGCTCGTGCACCAGCCTGCCGCCGGTGCAGGTGGTGATCGTGGCCGGGGGGATACGCTCAACGCCCTTGAGGGCGCAGCGAGGATCGACGCCGAGGTTACGGAAGAATCCCTTCTGAACTACCTCGAGGTCGGGCTCATCCCGAAGGCCTGCTCCGGCCGTCACCTGTCTCGCATGGGTGGCGAAGACCAATCGGCGACGATCCCAATGGTAGAAGAGGGGCCAGAAGCCAATCTGATCGCGGAACAGCCAGACCTGGTTCCCATCCGTAATAATACCGCTGAACATTCCCCGAATGCGACGCGGCGTGTCATCGCCGTAACGACGAAACATCTCAACAAGAACCGCGGCGGGTTCTCGCTCGATGACCCGTCGAACAGTCTGATCGAGATCGCGAGCGATGTCCTCGAGATTATCGAACATCCCCAAGAAGACCGCAGCGAGATCTTCGGCTTTGACCAAGCCTGATTGGACCGGCCACATACTCTTCGTGCAGCCGAGTGACACTGTACCCAATCGAACGATGGAGAGGTCTTCCGGGGGCAGAGGGGCGGCGGCAGCCATGCGGCGCAAGGCGTCACCGGCTTCGTTCTCCGACTCACCGAGAATGCCACAGAGAATGCTCACGACCCGACCCTACTGTTCGACGAGTGACGCCTCCTGGAAACCAACGGGGTCCGATGCGGAATAATCCCCATCGGACCCCAATGTATCTTCAGGTTTCTACCGAAAGCTACTTAGTAAACCTGCGGTCTTCTCCTGAACCTGCGGAGTGCTCGCCCATCCAGTCGTAATGCCACACGTCGCCACCACCCTTGACGTTACCCGCCGGATTGGTGAACGTGTGGTCCGCGATGGAACCGAGACTCGTGATTGTCGGCTTCTCGTACAGCAAGTATTGCCTCCCAGGCTAGCCCTACGTTGATCGAATCATAGCGCACTTTCCGTGACATCGACAAGCAGATATTCACTCAGGGCGTTCATCAGCCGCCGGGGCGCCGAGGTGCACGAGATCTAGATCAGCCAGGTCTAGGAAGAAGCGTTCGACGTCGCTGCGGAGGTCCAGGGGAGCATCAGTGAGATCCATGAGGAGAGCATCGACTACTCGCCCGACGGTTGATCCTTCACCGAGGATCTCCCAGATGCGACCGCCAACCGCGTTGAGTTGGTAGTACGCACCAGAGTCCAGGTGCAGAATCACGGCGCTTTCGCCGTCGGCGATCGACCGGTAGACGGCCCGGGCGGATGGAGTGACAAAGGTCACGTGGTTCACTATTTCCATTCCCGAATTGGAGAAAGAGATCTTACGGTCAGATTATCGGTTCGAGAAGTGCTAGTCTTAACCAAGTGGTTAAAGCAGTTGACCAAACTCCCGAACGCAACGACACGACCCGTAAGAAGATCCTCGACGCCGCAACCCTGCTCATTGCCGAACTCGGCTGGACGGCGGTCACCACCCGCCGCATCGCTGAACGGGCCGGCGTTAACAACGCTCTGATCCACTACTACTTCGGAACCAAGAACGACCTCCTTCTCGAGGCCGCCTCCACGATGTTCACCGAGGAGTTTGCGGGTCCGATGACCCGGTTGTTCACAGCGCCGACCTTCTCCGAGTCGATACGAGCCTACGTCGACTATCTCCGGGCCATTGAAGACCACGGTCCCGGGGTGATCGTCACCGTTGAAGCGATGCTCCGGGGCGTGCGAGATGAGGCGGTGCGCAGCTGGATCGAAGGACTCCTCGGTGGTGCCCGGGAGATGCTCGAGCAGTTGGTGATCGCCGCTCAAGCTCGCGGCGAACTGCCCGCCGACCTCGATCCCGGTGGGACGGCCGCCGTGTTGGCAGCTCTGCTGGACGGGCTGCTCCTCTACCGGTTCGTCTTTCCCGATCTTGATCTCGATGCCGTCGAATCGTCCCTCCTGGGATTGATGGCGCCCCCCTTGAAAGGAACCCAATGACCATCCATCCAACCGGAGCCCCAATCCAACTGGAGAATCTCAATCGAACGTATGGAGAAGGGCCCACCGCAGTCCACGCCCTCAAGGGTGCGACTCTCGACATCAACCCCGGGCAGTTCGTGGTGATCCTCGGACCAAGTGGATCAGGCAAGACCACCTTGCTCAATCTGATCGGCTCAATCGATGAGCCGACCTCGGGTTCGGTGAAAGTCGGAGGCGCCGATCTCGGATCACTCGACGACGACGGCCGGATCGACTACCGACGCACCAATGTCGGGTTCATCTTTCAGTTCTTCAACCTCATCCCGACCCTCACCGCCGGAGAGAACGTTGAGCTGATCGCCGAATTGACGGGCCGCGATGGCTCCGAACGTTCGGGGCAAGTGCTCGAGTTGGTCGGGCTCGGAGATCGGATCAATCACTTCCCCAGCGAGCTCTCGGGCGGCGAACAGCAAAGGGTGGCCATCGCCCGGGCTCTCGCCAAGGAGCCTCCCGTTCTGTTGTGTGACGAGCCCACTGGAGAACTGGACTTCGAGACCGGCCGGTTGATTCTTGGCCTGCTCCACCGGCTCAACCGGGAGACGGGACGCACGGTGCTGCTGGTGACCCACAACGCCTCCGTCGGCGAAATGGCCGACCGGGTACTGCGCCTCCACTCGGGCGAGATCGTCTCGGATACTCTGAACGACTCGCCGGTCGATGCGGAGGAGTTGTACTGGTGAACACCCTCCGCAAGAAACTCCGGCGTGATCTAGGCCGTCAGAAAGCCCAGTTCGTGGCCGTCACCATCACGGTGTTCCTCGGCATCACCATGTTCGGAGCCACCTATGACTCATTCCAAAACCTTGAAGCCTCCTATGCGCAAACCGCCACCGAGTTCACCTTTGCCAACCTGACGGTGGTCGGCGGCGACGTCACGCAATTCGCCGCCGAACAGACCGATCACCCGTCTGTTGAGGTTGTTTCGACCCGAACCGTGGCCGATCTTCCTTTTCGCCTGGGTGAGACCAAGCTCTTCGGACGAGTAGTCGGCATCCCGGAAACCGGACCGGTAGTCAACGAAGTCCTGGTGCTCGAGGGAAGCGGCTTGACGGGACCTGATTCTGTTTTGATGGAAGAGCATCTCGCCAACCATTTCGACATAACTCCGGGGGACACTTTCGAGATCCAGACCCCCTCCGGCTGGACGGTGGTCCGGGTGACGGGTCTCATCGCCTCCCCTGAGTACATCTGGCCGGCGGCCAGCCGTCAGGAGATCATCACCACTCCCGACAACTTCGGTGTGGTTTTCGCCACAGAGACTGCCGCTCGGGCACTGTCAGGTATTGACGGCCCCAACGAAGCCCTCCTCTACTACGCCGGTGGGGACGAGAACGCGGCACTCTCCGAGAGCCTCACCGCGGATGCTTACTCATTGGGAGCTCTCGAAGTCTTCACTCGTGCCGAGCAGCCTTCCAACGCGGCCCTCGAGGAGGACCTCAAAGGGTTCGAAGAGCTCGGGTTGTTCTTCCCGATCCTGTTCCTCACCGCGGCCGCCATGGCTGCCTACGTGATGATCACCCGCTTGGTGCACGCTCAAAGGCCTCAAATCGGGATTCTGCTGGCCAACGGGTTCACCAAACGACAGGTGCTCCGTCACTACCTGGGCTATGGCCTCATCCCGGGGTTGATCGGCTCGATCCCCGGAGCAATCGCCGGCGTGCTGCTCGCCCGGGTGATCACCGGGGTGTATACGGACTTCATTTCGGTGCCCGTCACCGTGATCGAGTTCTACCCGTCGACGCTGTTCGCCGCCATTTTCCTCGGATTGTTAGCCACCATCGTGGCCGCTCTGGCCCCGGCCTTGGCCGCCTCCCGGTTGTCCCCGGCTGAATCCATGCGAGGCTCGACTCCGCCCGGCCGGGGCCGGGCCAGTCTGGCCGAAAGGCTTGTCCCCCCGCTCCGTCGGCTGCCGATCAGATGGCGGATGACCCTGCGAGGCATTGAGCGAAACCCCCGCCGCACGATCTACACCGTGATCGGGGTGGTGCTGTCCTTGACGCTGATCCTGGTGTCGTGGGGCATGCTCGATACCATCGAAACTCTTCTGGAACGCCAATTCGTGGAGATCCAGAAAGAGGATGCTCGCGTCTACTTTTCGGCGCCGGCCGGTCCCACCGACCTGACTGCCCTCCGAAATATCGAGGGAGTCGCCAGTGTCGAGCCGAGCCTCGAACTGCCGGTTGCGATCGAGGCCCAGGGCGAGCGATACGAAACCTTTCTGGTCGCAGTAGAAGAAGACACCGAAATGCGAGTTTTCTTCACGGGACGGGCCAGCACCACCACACTGCCGGCGGACGGCGTGTTGGTTGCCATCGGGGTGGCCAACTCTCTTGATGTAGTGGCCGGTGATCCTGTTTCGGTAACGGTAGGAGGCTTCGATCTCGAGCTGGATACTCAGATCAGCGATATCGTCGACGAGCCGTTGGGGTCGATGATCTATATCTCCGAGAGCTATGCCGAAGAGTTAGCCGGATTCCAGCTTCCGGCCACGTCGGCCTTGCTGACCTATGAAAACGGAGCCAGTAGCTCGGATATTCGCAATCAGATCATCGAACTCCCCCAGGTGGCAGCCTTTGAGGACGCCAATGCCATCTACAACATCGCCAAGGACTTCATGGGTCTCTTCTATGTGTTCATCGGCGTCATGCTGGCCTTCGGGGCAGCCATGGCGTTTGCGCTGATCTTCAACACGATGAGCGTCAACATCGCCGAACGGTCGCGGGAAGTGGCCACCCTGCTGGCCGTCGGCACCAAGCGGAGCATGATTTCGAGGCTGATCACGACCGAAAACCTGCTGGTGGCGGCGATCGGGATCCCGCTGGGCTTGATCGTCGGATACCTGACTTCGGCAGCGGCGATGGCCAGCTTCCAGAGCGACATGTTCCGGTTCGAGCTCTATGTCCGGCCGTTGACTTTCGTCTGGTCGGCTCTGGCCATCCTGATCGTTGCCCTGATCTCACAGTGGCCGGGACTGCGGGCCGTCCGGCGGATGGATATTGCCCAGGTCGTCAAGGAGAGGTCGCTGTGATGGATGCCAAGTTCACCACCGGGTAGCTACTACTCCACCAGTCGTAGGGTTCCCGGGACATCCATACGCCGCATCCGGCGCGCGGTGAATAGCGGCGCAACTGCTACGGCCAACACGCCCATCACCGCGACCACTCCCACGGTGCCGGTTCGCAGAACTACCTCGAGACCAAACTCGGGCAAGGTTTCGGCAAGAAGATCCTGGGTCATCCACCAAACCATGGCCAACCCTCCAGCGAAGCCGAGGATCGTTGCAAGAGTCCCGATCAAGAAACTCTCGGTCACGGCGATCCGTAGAGCCCTTCGCACCTTCACTCCGAAGGCGAACATTGTGGCGTGTTCCCGGGCCCGGGCATCGAGATTGATGGCCGCCGCGTTGAACGCAATCAGCAACGCCAGTAGCAACACCACAACCGACATCACCTGGACGACACCCAGGATCTGATCGAACACGCCGCGCACTGCTTCGGTCACCGCGGTGACCGATTGCACCGACACCACCTGGTCGAGCAAGAAGAGGTCCCGCTGCACGTCGCTCGTGGTGAATCCGGCCTGAGGGAGCAGGTTGACGGCGTTAGCAACTCCCCGCAGGTTGAAGAGATCGGCGTGACCCAGGTCCATGTACACGACCCCACGCAACGGGTGAGGATGGGTGGCCAGCACCGGAAGCTCACTCTCAACAAACGTGAAAGAAACTGCTCCCTCCCGGCTGGGATGACGCAATATGACGGTGTCGCCGACCGCAATCCCGAGGTCGGAGGCGGCTTTCTCCGCGAGAAACACCCCGGGTCCGGCACTCCAGGTGTCGGACGTGAGGGTCGGGCGCCACATGCCGTTGGCATGATCCGCCAGTTCGACGAATACGTCGATCTCATGTGCCTCCGAGCGAAGGGAACCAGGCAGACGCAGCACCGGTTCGGCCATCGCTACGGTCTCGGCCTGGCCCAAGGCGGCGAATTGTGGAGAGTCTGTGAGATAAAGGGTGTCAAGAACGACGGTGATCCGTTCCGGGGAATCGGCAATCGCCTGTTGCTCCGCCCTGTCGACGGCCCCGTAAACCGAATCCATGATCCCGAGAAATCCCACCAGGACCGTCATCGCCGCACCAAGACTGACAACGGTCAGAAGCGTGCGTCGCGGGGTTCGCCGCAGGTTGCGGAACGGCATGACCGCGAAGGTATTGCGCACCGCTCCGTGGTGCGACCCGGACATCGAGCCGCGTCCGGTGAGGTCCGGCTTGATGGCCTGGATGGGGGTCACCCGCACTGCCCGCCAGACAGGAATGACACTGGCCAGGAAGGGAACCGCCAGACCGACGGCGGCCACCCGGGCGAACACCGCGACCTGAAAATCGGTGACCCACACTGGCAACGGGATCATCCCGGTGAAGACCGTTTCCATGGCGCTGCCAATTAGTAGCCCTACCCCGATGCCGAAAACCACTCCTAGTACGGCGATCTCGGCGCTCACCAGAAGAGGGCGAACAGCGAGCACTCGGGGACGCACTCCCAGAGCCATGCCGATACCCACCTCGCGGCGTTGCTGTTCCGCGAGCCGGTGGATCAAATTGAAGGCTGCGCCAACTGCGCCGGCGAGCAGCAAGACCGCCAACGCGTTGAACAGCGCCTGGTCCTGGTCGATGTCCGTGGTGAGAGCGGTGTACGAAAGATTGTCGTCTCGAGTCGAAACTGTGGTGCCGACCGGCAAGGCCGCCAGAGCGGCGCTCAGATCGGCCGTCACCAACTCGAGGTCCGTCTCGGCCGTAAGGGTGAGCACCAGGTTGTTGACCCGGCCCGGCTCCTCGGCCAACTCCTGGACAGTTTCCAGAGTTGCAAACAGAGCCGCGAAGGTGGCTTCAGTCCCGAACATCTCGCCCTCAGGCGCCACCGTGAAGTATTCAGGTGTGCTGGCCTGACCGACGAATTCCAATTCCCGGCCACCACTGACCGCCACGGTGCCTGTGTCTCCCATGTCATAGAACTTGGCAAACGTCCGGTCAATCATGACGACCGGCTGCCCAGCATCCTGCTCGGTGAGGAGGCGACCGGTAAATGGCACATACGAGTTGACCTGGGGTCCTCCATCTGAAAAGTTGGATCCAATGATCTCCCCTCGAACCAAGAACGTCCCCTGCGGAGTCGACACCTCCACCTGGGTGGGCACGATGAGACGCTCCTCCATGTCAGCAATGGCCGCCGCGCTGGGTAGGGCAGCTGCGAGGTCGACCAGGGTGCCCCTTTCAACGACCTCGGAGGTGGCGAGATCCACCCGCAGGTCGTACATAGCAAGCTGGCGGTAGCTGAGATCGTAGGAAGCCTCTCGCCACTCGGTCGTCGACGTCAGACCGGCGTAGCCGCCGGTGCCAATCGCGATAACCATGGCAATAGCCACGACCTTGACCCAGTGGGTCCGGAGATCTCGCCAGGACCAGCGGATGAGAAGTGGAAGCATGCGCACAACATCCTCCTCACCAATGCAACTCTGCGACGGGGGCCTTACCGCCCGACGGAGGCCCGTCGCTGATGATCCGCCCACTCGAGAGCTCGACCACCCGATCGGCCATGCGGGAGATTTCCCGGTTGTGAGTAACGACCAATACCGCCCGGCCGTTGCCCGCTTGTTCCTGAAGCAACTCGAGGATCTGCACCCCGGTCCGGAAGTCGAGCTCACCGGTCGGCTCGTCGCACAACAGGATCGGGTTCCCGGTGGCCAGCGCCCGGGCGATAGCCACCCGCTGTTGCTCACCACCGGAGAGCTCGTGGGGGAATCGGTCGCCTTTGTCATCGAGACCCACGCTGGTCAATACGGCATCCGGGTCGGCGGCCGAGCCGGCCGTGTCCACACCAAACTGCACGTTCTCGCGAACGGTG
>CAVRPP010000001.1:0-46045 GCA_963723165.1 uncultured Actinomycetota bacterium | reverse complement strand
ATGCAAGGGGTCAGGGGTTCAAATCCCCTCAGCTCCACCACCCGAAATCCCCTGTGTTTACAGGGGATTTTGTGGTTTTGGGGAGTCTATCCGAGTGTGCCCGAAGGCTTCAACCCCACAGCAACCCCACGGAAGGATTCGTCGAGGGCGTCGGCTGCGGCCTCATCCAGACCAGGGAACAGATGCCCGTAAGTGTCAAGAGTGGTGCGGATGGATGCGTGGCCCGTATCCCTGCTGTGATCAAACGTTCACGAAGTCCACGGGGGTCACCGCAGAAATCGCCAGCACGGTTTCGACGGTCGGGAGGCTGGCGGGTGTGGCGACCGGGGCGGCCGGGGTGGGCTGGCTGGATGGCTCGCCGCTTCGCCTATTGGTCGGGTGGTCCGATCTTCTCCCAGGTGTTGGTGTTGAGGTCGTAGAACCAGAGTTCGTTGGAGCATTGGGTGGTGTAGTCGGTGACGGTTATGGGGTCGACGGCTTCGATGCATCCGCCGTACAGAGCGATGCGGTCGGTCGGGCTGCCGAGGTAGGCGACGGCTGACTTTGCGGCGTTGATCGGTTGGGTCGGGTGATCCCACCGAACAACACCAGCGCTCCGGCACCCTCATCGAAGATGAGACTCGGCCAGATCAGCCGAGGCGGCCAAACCACTCCATCATCGGAAGAGACTCTCGTGGAGGGCTCGGTGCTAGCAGGCGTCACCGTTGCACCACCCCGGGGGGCGGCGGTAGTAACGACCGGTTCGGCAGGCTGAGAGCACCCGTTCGCCACGAGCACCAACCCAACCAACAGAAGTAGCCGCTTCACGACTCAACCATCCAAGAACTCGATGGAGGCGAGGATCGGTTCGGCTACATCGGTCCAGTAGGCGTCGAAGCGGAATTCGGGCGCATCTATCCCAAGACCTATTGGTCCGTTTGGCACATCGATTACCAACAACCTCGGATGGTGGTCCGTCGGCCATCCAAGCGACCAGGGAAGACGTAGACTCTCAACAAAGAAGCTGCAACCATTGGTCTCGGGGCAATCACGCGTCGTGAAGTCGAGTTGGGTTCCAGGCGAAACCCCAATACTCGACCGTGGAGACGCTGAGATCCTCAACCCATTCGAGACTGTCGAACGGATAGGCAAGGAACTCCTGAGCAACTTGGGGAGAAATCGCCCTCACCGCGGATAAGGGCGCCTCGTCGAGGGCAGTGACGTAGCGGTTCTCGCCACTGGAACGAAAGGTGACAGTTCGCTCAAAGGAGAAGCCAGGTTCAAACAGGCTTGTGGTGTACGTTCCCGGTCGATACCCCACTGTCTCTGAGCCGGGTCGGTCAACACCGAGTCCCATGTTGGGCGGACACGCGAACCCCCGACTGTCGTAGAGCACCCCTTCCCGTTCGACACACTCCGGTTCAGTAGTTGTCGTAAGGGCCAGAGTGGTCGTGGTCGTTGAAGTCGAAGTGGTTGACGCTGAAACAGTCGACGTGGTGGTCTCAGCCGACCCGGCCGGAGCCGAACAAGCCGACATCACGACCACCAGCACGAGTAACACAACCCGCATCAATCGCTCCCTCATCGTCAGACCGGGGTGCGGTCATCCTACGGGAGGACCGAGTTTGTGAGTCGCCGATACGTCAGCTACCACCAAGCGGTCCACCGATCACCGTCCCGGTGTGATACCACCCGGCCCCGGTCAGCTCGACCCACTCACCGCCGAACACCCAACCCCAGCGGCGCAGCTCATCGAGGGACTCCCGCCCGTCGAGGTCAGTGACCTGGCGGGGTCCTCCGGTGAGGGCGGTGAGGAGGCGACGGTGCGGGTCGGTGAGTGCGATGCAGGACATAGGTGGAAGCTATCGGGGTGGGGTGACATCAGCGTTGGCGCTCGTGGCGCAGAATTGGTTCCACCCTCACCCCCAACGTACGCGGGTTGATCCTCGACGAACGAGCACAGTCCCGTATCGAGCCTTCGATTCCCTGTTAGCGCTGAGCGAGCCAATCCCGTACGGTTGCGGCCACTGCCATCTGCTCTTCGGACTCGATCGCCGCGGTGCGGAGTTGATCAACCGCTTTGATCACCCTCTGGGTGCTTTCCTTGCCGAGCAGGCCGACCCGTCGTAGAAAGTGCTGCTGCTCGGATTGGGTCAGGTCGGTTTCCCAATCGGTCAGCCAGCGCATCTCTTGTCCTGCAGGAGTAGCCCACAGTGTCACCACCGGCTCTTCGTCGAGGTAGATGCAGATCGAAGAACGGGCAGGGGTTATGTCGAAAGTGACCAGTTCGTCGAGCTGAGCCCACAGGCCGTCCTTTTCGTCCCACTCCAGGTTGGCCAGGGCTCCCAGTTCGATCAGGTCGAGTGGCTCGGCTTCCTCGTCGGGGCTGTGGTAGTGATGGCGGCGGAGCTGGACGTCCAGGCCGATCAATGTCTCCGCTGCCGTGGCCGCTTCACCGGCGCCGCTTGATTCCACCGGGTGCTCCTCTTCTTTCGACGCTGCACCAGCGAGGCTACTCGCCCACGCTGCGCTGCTCTACGCTGTGGGGATGAGTGGAGGAAAGCGGCTGACCGGCCGCGACTGGTCTGTTCGCTACGCCTTCGGTCGACCGCCCTGGGACCTGGGAGGTCCGCACCCCGAGCTTCTGGCCCGACTGACCCGGGACCCGTCCCTCGGCGGAGAGACAACCGGGAGACGGGCGCTGGTTCCCGGGTGTGGCCTCGGACATGATGCCGAAGCACTGGCCCGGGCGGGTTGGACGGTCACGGCGGTCGATTTCGCAGCCGAGCTGGAACCACTGGTCAGGGGTCGGTTTGGCCCTCTCGGGTGCCGTTTTGTTGCCGAGGATGCTCTCACCTTCGATGATGAGGAACCGTACGACTTGTTGTTCGATCACACCTTCTTCTGCGCAATCGATCCCGAGGATCGGCCGGCCTTTGGCGAACTCGCTCGCCGGTTACTCCGGCCGGGTGCCCGGGTCGGTTCCATCGTCTTCCCGGCCGGCAAGGAACTGGCGTCGGGAGGCCCGCCGTGGGGTGTGTCGACGACGGAGCTCGCAGGGGCTCTCGGACCCGAGTTTCAGCAGATTGAGGATCAACCGGTGGCTTTGTGCGGCCACCCGTCCTGGAGCGAGCACTGGGCCACGTTCGTCAGGGTGCGCTAGGGAGGCGGCCACCGGCCGCTGGATGACCTCAGTCTCCGGCGTCGCCGGTCACGTGCCAGGGGATGGCTTCGCCGGTCTGAACCTTCCACAAACCGGCGTACAGACCCGACTCGTCCAACAAGTCCTCGTGACGACCGTCCTCGGCCAACCGACCGCGGTCGAGCACGTAGATGTGGTCGGCGTGGCGGATCGTCGAGAGACGGTGAGCGATAACGATGGTCGTTCTGTCGCGGGTGATTCGTTCCAGCGACCGCTGGATGGCTGCCTCGGTCTCGTTGTCGACCGATGAGGTCGCTTCATCCAATATGAGGATGGGAGGATCGTCGAGCACCGCCCGGGCGATGGAGATTCGCTGCCGCTGGCCACCGGACAGCTTCTGGCCACGCTCTCCGACAATCGTCTCGTATCCGTTCGGGAGTCCCAGTATGAAGTCGTGTGCTTCGGCTACCCGGGCGGCCGCGGCGATCTCGTCCATTGCAGCTTCAGGCCTACCGTAAGCAATGTTCTCACGGACGGTCCCACCGAAGAGATAGACATCCTGGCTGACCAGCCCGATCGCCTTTCTCAGGTCTTTCAATCTGAGGTCTCGTATGTCGTGGCCGTCGAGTTGGAGTGACCCGCCGGTGACATCGTAGAAGCGAAGTAGGAGCTTGATGAGCGTCGTTTTGCCCGCGCCGGTCGCTCCGACGATTGCGGTGGTGGTGCCGGCCGGAAGGTGAACCGTCAGGTCGGCGATGATGGGATAACCCTTGTCATAGGCGAACGAGACCTGATCGAAACCGACCGCTCCCTGGACCTCAGAGCGGGGGAGCGCTACCTGCCCGTCGAGAATCCGGGGTTCGGTATCGAGCAGGTCCAGAATGCGGTTGGTCGATGCCATAGCGCGTTGGTACAGGTCAAACGTTTGACCAAGGCGCGTCAGTGGCCACAACAAGCGCTGGGTCAGGAACACCATGATGCTGTAGGACCCAACCGCCAGGGTGCCGTCCAGAGCCAGGAAACCGCCCGCCAGCAGCGTGGCGGTGAAACCGATGAGGATGACAACGCGGATAAGGGGCGAGAACGCGGAGCTGAGGGTGATCGCCCGGCGATTGGCCTCCTGGTATAGCTTGCTCTCCCGGCTGATCCGCTCAACTTCCCGGTCTTCGGCGGTGAAGCTCTTGATGGTGGCGATGCCTGCAAGGTTGTTGGCGAGCTGGGAGTTCACCATGCCTGCCTGGTTGCGAACGGCTGCGTAGCGCGGAGCGATCTTGCGTTGGAATCGGACCGATCCCCAGAGGATGAACGGAACCGGGACGAACGACATCCACGCCACCGATGGAGCAAGTCCGAAGAACATCGCTCCGACGAGCACGACGGTGGTGCCGACCTGGAGGATGTCGTTGGCGCCGGCATCGAGGAACCGCTCCAACTGGTTGACGTCGTCGTTGAGGACGGCCATCAGGCCGCCGGTGGAGCGATCCTCGTAGTAGGCGAGTTCCAGGCTCTGGACATGCCGGTAGGCATCGATGCGGAGTTCATGTTCGATGCTCTGGGCGAGGTTTCGCCAGAAGATGGAGTGCAGATACTCGAAAAGTGACTCAAGCAGCCAGATGAGGAAGGTCAACCCGGCCAGGACGAGCAGCTGAGCTCTGGTATCGGGAAAACCGAAACCGGCGAGGAATGAGTTCTCCTTTTGTACAACCACATCGACGGCCGCGCCTATCAGGAGCGGAGGAGCAAGGTCGAACGTCTTGTTGAGAATCGAGAAGGTCGAGGCGAGCACGATCTGCTTGCGGAACCGGGTTGCGTACCGCCAGAGGCGTCGAAGAGGTCCGGACGTAGGTGCGGCAGGCATGAGTCCAGGAGGTTACTAGCGGGCGCCGATGCTGGAGAGGTCCCGTCCCGGTCGTACCGGGCGCCGGTTATCCCTGGGAGCGTCACCAACCCCGACGGGTGGTCACAGGACGGCCAGGAACTCCAGCCGGTTGCCGAACGGGTCCGAGACGTAGAAGCGTCGATAGCCGGGGAGCAGATAGTCCGGCTCGACTCCGTGACCGGCGGTGCGCAGCCTGGCTTCCAATTCGTCGAGATCACCTACCAGGATCCCGGGATGGGCCTTTCGGGCGGGGCGGTGACCCTCCTCGATACCGAGATGGAGTTCGACTCCCCCGTAGCGAAACCAGACGCCGCCCCGTTCGGCGAGCGTGGCGGGTTTGGTCAGTTCCTGGCAACCGAGAACATCCCCGTAGAACCGGCGCGCTTTCGATTCCGAACCCGGGGGGATCGCGAGTTGCACATGGTGGAAGAGCCAGGGCATAGGTTGGATCGTAGCCGTGTGAGTGGCGGCGAGCCTCTCATGCTGGAGCGGCAGTCCGGTGACACGCACGGTGGTCATGAAGGGAAAGGTTTCTACACCTCGATCAGTCACCATGGGTGGGAATTTCCGCCCAGATATGGGTTTTCGTCTCACAGATAGTGGCGGCCAATCCGCGATCTCCCAATATGATTCGAGCGACCTACCAACGGTCGTTGACACAGAGAGTGATCCGGTGATACGTTCGAGAAGAAGCCGCTTTTTCGGCGTTTTGGGGCACTCTGCATTGGGAGGTGCGATGAAGTACGAGAAGCCAGAAGTCGTTGATTTCGGCTCGATTGCCGAGCACACCTATACGGGTCACCACTGGTGGTCCTGGTTAAAATCGAACTGCTTCAATGGTGGTTCGGGTTATGTGCATCCCGCCAGGGAGTTCTAACCGCAACAGCCAAACCGCCTGATTCGATTACGGCCCGGGTCGTGACTGTCAAGCGCAGTCGCGGTCCGGGCTTTGGTGTGGCCGGTGCCGGCGCCGCGCTTCTGGAAGCAGACAGATGGTCTCGCTCAGTGGTTCTGATCATGATTCGCTCCGAAGTGTGCTCACTGGGTCTAGTCCGCTTGGCAGCGCCTGCAATAGATAGCTGCCCGAAGCGCACGGCGTTGACACTTAGAGTGGCGGCTGATACCTTGCGATTGGCGCAACACACGATGCGTTTTGGGGCACTCTGCATTGGGAGGTGCAATGACCTACGAGAAGCCAGAAGTTCGTGATTTCGGCTCGATTGCCGAGCACACGTACGGCGGGTACCACTTCCTCAAGGATTGTTTCGGCGGTGGTTCGGGCCCGAACGATGTGGTCTGGACATTCCACGGGAGCAGCTAGCGAAAGACGCCCGATAACCTCGGGCTGTGCGGTGGCCCGGGTATCCATCATGGTCTGGTGGAGACCCGGGCCACTGCTACGTTGGGGCGCGCAATTGCCATTCGGTGGTGTCCGCCGGGTAAGGAGAGATGGTGGAGTTGGAAACGGTCGTCAGGCGCAACGAGCGAGCCGTCTTTCGCGAGCTGGCTGCAGACGAAGGCGGTGTTCTCTTGCACCTCGATTCGGGGGCCTACCACGGTCTCAATGTGGTCGGTTCACTGATCTGGAGTGAGATCGGCGAAGGGTTGACCTTTGCCGAGTTGGTCGACAAAGTCCGGTCCAGGCTGGCCGACCCCCCGGCAGACCTGGACTCCGACGTCGCCGCGTTCGTCGGCGACCTCGTGCAACGGGATCTGCTCACTGCGGACCCCAGCGATCGGCAGGGCGATTAGTCGAAACAGGTATCGACGATCGTCTCAATGACCTCCGGTAGCGACTCGATCGTGAGTGGGCGGTGAAGATTCCAGGCAGGCACCCGTCCGGCCAGTTCTGAAGCCAGGGCGAACGTTGCGGCCACCCCCTCGTCGGTTGGTAGCCGAAAACTCAGGCCGAACAGATCCCTGACAACATCTGAAGTGGGCGCTTGTTCGAGGCTGATCGTCCCATGTGAGATGCGGAGGAAGACAATCGCCCCAAGGGGGACCGGGTCGCCGTTGCCGCCCGTGCCGGGGTCGAGCACGTAGTGTGCTCTTTCCGGTGTGATCAGGGCGGCCGTAGCCCTTTCGAAGGCGAATCCGGCGACCACGTCGGGACGAGCCCTGATGACTGCCGGCCCGGGAAAGAGTGCCGGCTCCGGATCAACGACAGCGCAGCTCATGTCGTCTGCAAGTAATCGGTATCCGGCTGCATGGAATGCACCGGCCAGCGTGGTCTTGCCGAAGCTACCAGTGGCCGCCAGGATCAGCGCCCGGCCGTCAACGTCAACGGATCCGGCGTGGAACGGCAACCGGCCCTGATGCGTCATGCTGACGGCTGCAGGTGTGCCCCACGTCATTCCTTCTCGATAGATCGGTTCGATCGGAGCGGGGTGGACAATCACGCCGGGTGGCTCCACCACTACCTCGTACGAATCCGCCTCGCCGATCTGGACGACGTAACGATCCGGACCCGTCGACAGGAGCCGGGTGGTCTGTTTGCCCGACTTCCCCATGTTCCATTCTTGGAGCAACGTCCCTGCATCCGCCGGGGCGCTCCCGGCCCGGACCGTCATGGGTATCCCCGGACGGTTGCGCGACCGGAGGAACGACAAGGGCAGGTCGGAGTCGACGTCGAATCCGTAGACCGATCCCTGCGTATCCGCCATTCTGAGTCCCTTCGCCGGTGCCGGCCAACACTCTACAGCCGGCCTGCGCCGGTAATGACCCACCGAACGCCCCTTCGCCGCTGGTACTCTGCGGCGTTCCAGGAGGCACGCAGTGGCGAACTACGACTTCAACAGTATCGAGCGCAGGTGGCAGGATCGATGGGAGGCGGAGGGGCTCTACCGATCGAAAGTGGATTGGAGCAAGCCTAAGCACTACGCCCTCACCATGCTGCCGTACCCGTCGGGCGACTTTCATATCGGCCACTGGTACGCGATGACTCCGTCCGATGCGCGGGCACGATTCATGCGGATGAAGGGCTACAACGTCTTGTTTCCGATGGGCTTCGATGCGTTTGGGCTGCCCGCGGAGAACGCCGCCGTGCAACGAAACATTCACCCGGCCAAGTGGACCTCCGAGAACATCGAGCGGATGCGGACCCAGCTTCGCTCGATGGGCACGATGTTCGATTGGGAACGCGAAGCCGTCAGCAGTGATCCGTCCTACTACCGGTGGACGGAGTGGTTCTTCAAGAAGATGTACGAGCACGGGATCGCTTACCGTGATGAGGCGATGGTCAATTGGTCGGAGACATTGCAGACGGTGCTGGCCAACGAGCAGGTCATCGACGGCAAAGACGAACGAACCGGCCAGCCCGTCGTCCAGAAGCTCATGGAGCAGTGGTTCTTTGCCATCACGAAGTACGCAGACGAGTTGCTCCAGTTTGAGCGTATCGACTGGCCGGAACCCATCAAGACAATGCAGACAAACTGGATCGGCCGGTCGGAGGGTGCCGAGGTTTCGTTTGTTACCGAGGACGGTGATGAGATCGTCGTCTTCACTACACGACCCGACACGCTGTGGGGAGCGACCTTCATGGTGCTGGCCCCCGAGCATCCGCTGGTCGATTCTCTGACTTCGAACGAGCATCGCCAGACGGTGGATGACTATCGAGCGATCGCTGCAAGCCGTTCCGAGCTCGAACGCATGGAAACCGATCGAGAGAAGACCGGTGTGTTCACCGGTGGGTATGCCATCAACCCGGTGAACCAGAAACGAGTGCCGGTGTGGATCGCCGACTACGTTCTGCTGTCGTATGGGACCGGAGCGATCATGGCCGTGCCCGCGCATGACCAGCGCGACTTCGAGTTTGCCCGCCAATTTGGACTGGAGATTGCTCCGGTCATCCATCCGACAGGCGCTGAGGCACTTTCCGGCGACATCATGGCGGATTCCTACGTCGGACCGGGGGTCATGGTCAACAGCGGACCGATCGACGGGATAGAGGCAACCGATGCCAAGGGCCGTGCCAACCCTTCAGTGGCGGCAGCAATTGATTGGCTCGAAGAACAAGGCGTCGGCGCAGAAGCCATCAACTATCGCCTGCGGGATTGGCTGATCTCCCGTCAGCGCTACTGGGGTGCTCCGATCCCCGTGGTACACCGATCCGATGAAAGTATCGAGCTGGTCGCCGACGAGGATCTTCCCGTCATTCTTCCGGAAGATGTCGAGTTTGAGGGGCGAAGTCCCCTGGCGAGCACGCCGGCGTTCTACCAAACCACCGATTCTGAAGGGCAACCGGCGCGCCGGGAAACCGACACGATGGACACGTTCATGTGTTCGTCCTGGTATTGGTTCCGTTATCTGTCTCCGCAATACTCAGCGGCTCCGTTCGATCCAGAGGAAGCGGCGTACTGGCTGCCGGTGGATGTCTACACCGGCGGCGCCGAGCACGCCGTCATGCATTTGCTCTACGCCCGGTTCTTCGTCAAAACGATGCGCGACATGGGCGTGTTCGACGATACGCAGGCGATCATGGAGAAGCGGGGCCGGGAGTCCGCCGGGCTCTTTGATGAACCGTTCTTGCTTCTGAGGAACCAGGGTCAGATTCTGGGTGAAGAACGGGCAGGCGATCGCCTGGTGATCGACGGTCGGCAAGACGGGAGCCGGATCATGGCGAGTTCGGTGCGGGTCGACGAGACGGCCGATGTGAACGCCGGCACGCTGGTGGGGGAGCTGAAACGGCGCACGGAGAACATTCTGCAAATTCAGACCGACGCTGGAGTGGTGACTGTCGAGGTGCCCGAGGGGGCCACCGTCGAAACTCCCCGGGTGGCAGGAGTCAACGACGTCTCGCAGCTTCGTCACCATCTCGACGTCGAGCGCATGTCGAAGTCGAAAGGGAACACCGTCAACCCCGACGAACTGGTCGCCAGGTACGGCGCGGATACGGTCCGCACCTATTTGATGTTTGCGTTCGATTGGGAAAAGGGCGGTCCCTGGGACAGTCAAGGAATTCTCGGATCGTTTCGCTTCATTCAGGATGTCTGGAAGCTGGGCACAGCCCGCTACGAGGCCAACCCGGAGCTCGCTCCGGAAGCTGCCTCCGGCGCCTCGCAGGCGCTGCGGCGAGCCGTCCATAAGACGATCCGCAAAGTTGATCACGACATGGTCGCTTTCAAATGGAACACGGCCATCGCAGCCCTCATGAAGCTGCGCAACACCCTCACCGAGGTCCTAGCTGCCCGCGAAGTCGAGAAGTCCGCCTGGGTCGAGGGCATCGAAGCGTTGATCATCTTGCTCGCTCCGATCGCCCCGCATATCACGGAGGAGCTGTGGAGTGGTCGAGGCAATGAAGGAAGTGTTCATCTGCACCAGTGGCCTCAGTGGGAATCTGAGCTTCTCATCGAGGAAACGGTCACGATGGTCGTGCAGGTGAACGGCAAGGTGCGCGACCGGGTTGAGGTGCCGGCGGACATCTCCGAGGAAGACGCGATTGAAGTTGCACTGGGCGCCGAGCGAGTCCAGTCGTGGACCGAAGCCAAGACGGTGCGCAAAGTGATTGCCCGGCCTCCCAAGCTCGTCAATATCGTCGTGGCGTGAAGCCGGGGCCTTTGCTCGCTGCCTCCGGGATCTCCGCCCAGGAGGTTTCTTCTGCACTTGGTGGGCTGAACCTCGATGGGGTTGATATCCGCCCGGCGCCGGGCTGGTTGACGCGGCTGTGGGGCAGCACTGTTGCAGCTATGACATTGGGAACGAGGATCTACGTCAAGCCAGATTCGCTTGTTCGCGACCCGGTGGATCTCGGTCGGCTCATCGTCCACGAATTGGTGCACGTTTACCAATGGTCACAGCTCGGCCTTTTCCAGTTCCTGTGGCGCTACGTAGCCGGATATCTCCGGGGCCGGTTGGCCGGTCTGTCCCACCTTGACGCCTACCGGGCCATCCCGATCGAGATCGAGGCCCGGGAACTGGCCGCCGAATTGCAGGGGCCCATCGGACCCGTTTGAGCCGATTCCGCCCGTACTAATCTCCGTCTCGATTAGCGTTGCCGGGCAATGTTCATGGCATCGATCCCATCACCCGCAAGCAACGGCATCGAGATCGGTCCTTTCGACCTTCGCTTCTACGGTTTGATGATCGGTCTCGGGGTCGTCGCCGCAATCATTGTGACGACCCGCCGCTACGGACGGATGGGTGGCGATACCGCCGTTGCGGAGAAACTCCTCGTATGGGCGGTGGTCGCCGGCGTCCTGGGGGCCCGAATCGCCTATGTTGTGCCACGCTTCAGCCAGATCGCAGATCGAGGGTTCTGGCATCTGTTCGCTATATGGGAGGGAGGCCTCGCCCTTTACGGTGGGCTCACCGGCGGAGTGATCGTCGGCGTCTGGTTGTTCCGCCGGGCCAACGGTGACGTGCCCGTGATCCTCGATGCCGCCGCCATCGGCATCCCCCTTGCCCAGGGCATCGGCAGGTGGGGCAATTACTTCAATCAGGAGTTGTTCGGCACCCCGTCCGATCTGCCCTGGGCAGTCGAGATCGCCGAACGCTTCCGTCCGTCGGAATACATCGATTCCGCCACCTTCCACCCGGTATTCCTCTACGAGAGTCTGTGGAACCTGGCCATCGTCATCCCGCTGGTCCTGTGGGTCGAGAAACGATTCGATCTGCGGCGGGGCAACCTCTTCCTGGTCTACCTCATCACATACGGAGTCGCCCGATTCACCCTCGAGTTCATTCGTACCGACAACGCCACCATCGTTGCCGGCATGCGGGCCAATCAACTCTTTGCGGCCTTGGTCGTCATTGTTGCGGGCGCCATCCTTTGGATCCGCCAGCGGAAAACGGCCGGAATGTCACAGGAGGCGTGACGAAACTCCGGATCGATACAATCTGGAGCCCTGCCATCCTTCCCACCCGGACATGCTGGGTCTAGCCTCACCAACTGTATGAACAGAAGGTCACGAAACCCAACCCGGTCTCTCGGATCACCGAGGATATGACGTGGCGACCCTAGACCTGAGGCCACTCGAAATGGCCACATCCGTCATCGTCGGTCCCGATTCCAATCCCAGGCAACTCCCTGCCATACCCACGAGCATGACGCCGCTGGCGGCTATGGAGGCCGCTGTCCTTCCGGCCGTGGCCCGGCCACCCTGCGTCGTAACCTTCTCGGGGGGAAGGGACTCCTCTCTGGTGCTGGCGGTGGCGGCCCGGGTGGCCCGTCGAGAGGGTTTGCCACTGCCGGTACCCGCCACAATCAAGTTCAAAGGAATCCAGGCAGCGGAAGAGTCTTCATGGCAGGAATTGGTCGTACGCCATCTCGGCTTGAGCGAATGGGTTCACCGAGACATAACCGACGAACTTGACTTCGTCGGCCCATTGGCGGCCGGGGTATTGAGAAAGCACGGGGTGTTATGGCCGCTCAATGTCTACGTGCACCAGGCCCTCATTCATCACGCGGCGGGCGGTTCGCTCATGACGGGCATGCATGGGGATTCGGTCTTCGGCGGAGGACGGTGGTTGGGCGTGAACGAGGTTCTGGCCGGGCGCCGGACCCCGATCATGAGGGACGCTCTCCGGCTGGGGCTTGCGGTCGCTCCGAAGTGGACGCGGCAGGCCGTGTTCAGACGACGACTCGGGCGAGTGCCCTGGCTCCTCCCAGGCGCCCAGGAAGACTTCCGCCGAAAGGTAGCCAGGGCGCAGGCTGAGGAACCCCGCCGGTGGGACCAGTGGATTGAGCGGTACTCGCAACTGCGGTCGGTCGGCCTCGCTTCCCGGAGTATGACTGCGCTGACCGGCGATGTTGGCGCCCTTCTCGTTCAACCCCTCATCGAGGCGGGAGTATTGGCCGCCCTGCGTGAAACCGGCCGGGCCCGTGGGATCGGCGACCGTACCGATGTCATGCGGGGACTCTTCCGCGGCCTGCTTCCCGACGCGCTATTGGCTCGCCCGGACAAAGCGCTCTTTGGGCCTGCTTTCCGTGGAGAACCGAGCGAGACGTTCGCCCGGGAGTGGCAGGGTGAAGGTGTGGATACCCAACTCGTAGACCCGGAAGCGCTCAAGCGTCAGTGGAAGAGCGAGTCGATGAGCTTCAACTCGGCTCTCCTCATGCAGACTGCCTGGCTGCACCTGCATGAGGACGAGTGAGCTCCCGGCTGCGCGGAGGATTCTCCGAATCAACCGCTCACCAGTTCGTTGTTGAGCGCAGAGGATCGACTCGGTCGACCCACCCGTTGATCGTTGACACGTAGAGTGGTCGAGTGATAGGTTTCACTGGTGAAGCTGTTCTTCCGAACGGCTTTTTGGGGCCAGCGCATTGGGAGGTGCCGTGACGTACGAGAAACCAGCAGTCCGCGACTTGGGCGATATCGCCAAACATACCTATATCAACGGCGGCGATGACGACGGAGACCACGGTTTTCCCGGCGGCTCCGGCGTCTACAAGAGCGCCTAGGGAGACCGACTCGGTCTTTGGAAACAGAATATCCCCGGAACACCGGGTCGAGAGCGGTCCGAGCATTCATGAAAAGCTTGACATGGGTGTTCGGGCTGCTGTTTTGTTGAGGCGCCGGCGTTGCCGGTCGAGACTCGATCGGGGTCCTATCCGATCGCGATCGCTTCGAGGCTTTGTTCGGTTTCCGGGCAACGCCCGAATGCGCAATGCGACAGAACGGGGCGACGCATTCTTTTCGATTCCGTGCGTTGCAGTGTGTTGTTGGGTGCGGGGGAGCGGCGCAACACAGGGAGTCGTCGTTCGCAGAATTTGATTCGCTCGACCCACCGTTGAACGTTGACACGCTGAGTGGTCGAGTGATAAGTTTCATTGGTGAAGCTGTTCTTCCGGACGGCTTCTGGGGCTAACGCATTGGGAGGTGCTGTGACGTACGAGAAACCAGCAGTTCGCGACTTGGGCGACATCGCCAATCACACCTACTCCACAGGTGGGATTGATAGTGGAGATGACGGTTTTCCCGGCTTCTCCGGCGACGTCTGCATCAAAGAGCAAATCTAGGAGACCAACCCGGTCTTAGGCAATCCAATCCGCCCGGATCACCGGGCTCGAGAGCGGTCCGAGCATCCAATTCGATATGGATGTTCGGGCTGCTGTTTTGTGAGTCGAGTGGCGTTGCCGGTTGAGACCCGACTGGAGGCCTACTCGATCACAATCCCTTCGAGGTCTTCTTCGGGCTCCGGGTAGCTCATCTCCAGTTTCTCGAGGGTGTCGACCAGGATCCTCGAAACCACCAGATTTCGATACCACTTTCGATCGGCCGGGATCACATACCAGGGAGCCGAGGTCGTACTCGTCCGTGACAGTACCGCCTCGAAGGCCGCTGTGTAGTCGTCCCAGCGTGCTCGCTCGGCCAGATCGCCTTTGGCGAACTTCCACTGCTTGTGAGGCTCGTCGAGTCGAGCCTGGAGCCGCTCCTTCTGCTCCCCTTTGGAGATGTGGAGGTAGAGCTTGATGATCGTGGTGCCTTCGTCGGCCAGCATCTGTTCGAACGCGTTGATGTGGTCGTACCGCCGGTCCCAGACCTCTTCAGGTACCAGATTGTGTACCCGGACTACGAGCACGTCCTCGTAGTGGCTGCGGTTGAAGATCGCTATTTCTCCTGACCCCGGTGTGTGCCGGTGGACGCGCCACAGGTAATCGTGGGCCAGCTCTGTATCTGTCGGCTTCTTGAAACTCGCAACCTTCACCCCTTGCGGGTTGGTGCCGTCGAATACATGGCGAATGGTCCCGTCCTTCCCCCCCGAGTCCATGGCCTGCAGCACGATCAGGATCTTGTGCTTTGCTTCTGCGTACAACAGCTCCTGCAGTTCCTCCAGCCGACCGTTCAGTTCTTTCAATTCGAAGCGGGCGTCGCCCTTGTCGCCCTCGAAGGCGCTTCGATCGGCCGGATCCCAGCGAGCAAGATCGACGGATGTTCCCGGTTCGATGCGGTATCGGTCCATGAGTCCTCCAGGCGGTTGTAGACCGCAACCTACTTCAACCGGCCGGTGCCAACTGATACAAGGACTCTTGAGTCCTCTCTCGAGGTTGGTGTGCAAAGAGTCCATATGCTGTCCGCGCTTGCGGTCCTGGGCATGGCGTTGCTGGCCGGTCTGTGGCTGGGAGCCCCGACACCCGAACCGGTTCCGGTGGAGATTGCCGGTCAGGAGGTGATCGGCCCGGAGGTGGCAGACGAGTCGATCACCGTCCACGTCGCCGGAGCCGTTCGGTATCCGGGGTTGGTCCATCTGCGAGCCGGAGACCGGGTTGCCCATGCGGTGGCCGCGGCGGGAGGCGCCGTCGCGACGGCCGAGCTTTCTAAGGTGAATCTGGCCGCCACCATCAATGACGGGGATCAGGTCGTAGTCCCGTCGAGGGGAGAAGCGGTTGCAGGGCCGACGGGCACCGCGGATCCGGGCCTGGTCGATGTCAACCACGGCTCGGCTGCTGATCTTGAGGCGTTGCCCGGGGTCGGACCGGTGCTGGCGCAACGGATTTATCAATACCGTGAGGAGCACGGGCCTTTCGCAACCGTGGAGGATCTGCTCGATGTGCCGGGTATCGGAGAAGGCAAACTCGCCGCCTTGCGGGAGGCGCTGGTAGTCAGATGAAGCTGCAGGCCGGGCGTCTGCGTTTGCCCTCCGGTCCAGAGTTGTTCGCCCTGACCGCCGGAGGCACTGTCTGGGCCGGGGCCGGCCTGGGGCGGACCGCCGGATGGATGGCGGTGGCACTTGCTGTTGTGGTCGGAGTCTTCGCCGTCGGTCTGCGCCGACGCGGAGGAATTCTCGTGCTGGCCGCTTGCCTGGCCGGAGGAGCGGTGTCGGGAACGCTGGCTGTTGCCGACGAGCGCACCACGCTGGGTTCGCCGGTGTTGGATGGCCCGGTTCGGGTGGCCGGCCGGGCGCTCGATGATGTGCGGCCCGGTCGCAACGGTGACTGGTTTCTGATGCAACCCACTCATATCGCAAAGGATGGTGGGTGGCTTGCGTGGCAGGGACCACCTCTCCTCATCGGGCTCCGTGAGGCGGTCGACGTAGCCGCGCACGAAGTCGTGCAAGTCGATGGAACGGCGCGACCGTCCCCCGGGTATGCCAGAGGCGAAGCGTATGCAGGCAGGATCACCGCCCGGGATGTGGTCGTTCTGGGGCAGGCCGGTGACCCTCTGTTTCAAGTTGGCAACCGAGTTCGTGACAGGGTTGCGGTCGGATTGAGTCCCTACGGGGAAAGCCCGGCTGCGGCGCTGGTCGCCGGGTTTTTGATCGGTGACGTTCGGAAGCTGCCACCGTTGGAGGGCGAGCAGCTGCGTTCGGCCGGACTATCCCACTTCGTTGCCGTATCAGGTAGCAACGTGGCGGTATTCCTTGCACTGTGGTGGGTCGTAACGGGTCCTCTGGCGATGGGGCCGCGGCGACGCGCCTTCGTCGGGTTGGCCGGACTGGCGCTGTTCGTAGTCATAACCCGCTGGGAGCCGTCGGTGTTGCGGGCTGCAGCAATGGCCGGGCTGGTCCTGGTCGGGCGGACGGTCGGGATTGCTCTCTCACCGTGGTCGGCCCTCGGCGGGGCAGTCGGGGGAGTACTGCTGGTGGCCGGGGAACTCGGTGCAGATGTCGGGTTTCAGCTTTCTGTTGCGGCCACCGCCGGTGTGATTGCCGGGGCCGGGATGGTCGAATTCGCAAGGGCCCGGTGGGTAGCCGCCTCACTTGGGGTGACCCTGAGTGCCCAGATCGCAGTGGCGCCGCTGCTGCTGGCCCACTTCGGGGCTGTGCCCTTGGGTGCGCCTCTGGCCAACCTCGTGGCAGCTCCGCTCGTGCTGGCCTCGACGGTATCCGGGGGGCTCGGGGTATTGGTGGGCATGAAGCCGCTCACCGATCTTGCGGTAGGTGCCGCCGACCTCGTGTTGACCATTGCCCGGGTCGTCGCACCCTGGCCCCAACTGAAGCCGTCCACGATGGTGCCGGCGGCAATTGCGCTGGGGGCGACCCTGTGGCGTCCGTTGCGGCCGATTGCAGCACTGGCCGGAGCTTGGCTGGTGGCGATCATCGTATTCGTTCCCCCAGCCCAGACTCGCGGAGCAGCCTTGGTAGTCCTCGATGTTGGCCAGGGCGACGCAATCCTCGTTCGCGGCGCAACCGGTGAGACGGTGTTGGTCGATGGCGGTCCCGATCCCGTACTTCTCTTGAGGAAGCTCCGCAGCTTTGGGGTGGATCGCATCGACCTGGCAGTGTTGTCGCACCCGCACGCCGACCATGTCTCGGGGATGGTCGCAGCCCTCGAAAATGTGCCGGTAGGGATGCTCTGGCATCCAGGCTTTGGTGACGGGGGACCAGTGTTCAACGAGTTGATGGAAATCGCCGCCCGGCGGGGGGTGCCGGTAGCGATGCCGGAGCGGGGATGGGAGGCGGACATCGGCAGTGTTCATCTCGATGTGCTCGGCCCGCCCCGGCGATACGGGTCTGCCAACGATCAATCTCTGGTGATCCTTGCGAACGTCAACGGGGCGTCGATCTTGCTGCCTGGTGACATAGAAGTCATCGCCCAGCGCGAACTCGGGGTCGTTCGCGCCGGGGTGTTGAAAGTCCCTCATCAGGGGGCAGCCACATCGGACCTCGCCTGGCTGCAGGCCGTTGAGGCGAAGACCGCCGTCATCAGCGTCGGCCCCAACAGCTTTGGGCATCCGTCGCCCGATGTTGTGGACGCTCTGCAAGCAGCCGGTGCCGAGGTCCTCCGAACGGATCGCGACGGCGACGTGGTCATCCCAATGGGCCCGTGAAGGACGCGCTACGCTGCCGCGATCGACCAGTTGCGAGAAATCATTCGTATGCAACCAGTGCCAGGGTTTGAAGCAGGCGGCCAACGGTTCGAGTTTTCCGGTGACATGACCTACGTCATGGGCGTCATCAACGTATCGCCTGAGTCCCGGAATAGACATACTGTTGCGGAGTCGCCCGCAGAGGCGTTGCGGATGGCACGCGACTACCGGGGATTCGGAGCTTCGATCATCGACCTCGGTGCCCAGTCCTCACATTTCGAGAACGTCGAGTTGGCGGCAGAGGAGGAGCTCGCTCGATTGCTGCCCACCCTGGAAGTGCTCGTCGACGATGAGTTCGTGGTTGCCGTCGATACGTGGAAGCCGGAGGTGGCAGCCGCAGCCTCTGGGGCCGGGGCGGCCATCATCAACGACACGGGCGGGTTGCAGGATGCCGCCATGGTTGCGGTGGTTCGCGAAGCCGCTCTCCCGGCCGTCGTCATGTACATCGAAGGCGACAACCCGCTCCAGGTCGACGCCATGGAATTCACCGATGACAAGGCGTCGATGATGGCAACGCGGCTCCGCGACCGTCTGGCCGCGTTGTCGGCCGAGGGAATATCGGATGTGTTGCTCGATCCGGGGCTCTCGATCAACTACCGAAGCGATTACCGCCGCTATACCCTGCAACAGATGGAGGTAATCCGGACGCTGGGCGAGCTGAGGAAACTGGGGCATCCTGTATTGATCCCGGTTCCCCGCAAACAAGAGTTTCCCGCGTGATGGCCTACACGACGCTGGCGCTGGAGTACGGCGCCGATGTCATTCGGGTCCATGATGTCGAGGCAGCCTGCGATCTCGTCCGTCTCTACGGTCGAGAGGTCGTGGGGTCCCGGTGAAGTCTGTGATCCACGTCAAAGGGCCATCGGACGCCGGACCGGGCGAGCGGCAGGAAATGCTCGAAATCAGCCGTCGCCTGCTGCACCAGGCGGGGGTTGAGCGGTCGGGAGTCGTGAGGATCGATGTTCCCAGTCGTGGAGCCGAAGAGCCCGGCGAAGGGGGTGTTCTGCGGCCTGCGATTGAGCCGGTCGTTCCGGCCCTGCAGTCCGGCTCGCTCTTCGGAGATCGTCAAGGAATTGAAGTACTCGACGCCCATTCGCTGCAGGCAGCTGAAGGTGACGTCATCATCGAGCTGCTTGACGCCGCCGATCCCGCTGCCGTCACGATCGTTTTCCTAACCACGGGAACCATGCCGGCCCGTTTGGGGAAGACGGTTCGGGCACTTGGTGAGGTCATGGAGGTGAAGAAACTCCGGGAGCGAGATGCAGCTGATTGGTTGCGGGGTGCAATCCGGGATCGCAAACTCAAGGTCGACTCGGAGGCCGCGGCGGCGTTACTGCAACGGTTTGGATCTGATGTTGCCGGCCTGGCCCAAGCTCTGGATCAGTTTTCGTCGGACCAGGACGTGTCTCGCGAAGATGTTCTCGCCAGGTTTCAAAATCGGCCCGACGAACCCATGTGGCACTACGCCGATGCGATCGCCGACGGCGATATCGCTCAAGCGTTGCGCCGCTTGTCGGACTTCCTGGTTCATGGCCACCCGCTTCAGCTCATGGGGTTCCTCGAGAGCGATTTGCGCCGGCGAGCGTTGGCGGCCGCAGCGCCCAACATCGAAACCCTGGCCGACTGGCTGGGAACGACGGCAAAATCGTTCCCTGTTCAGAAGGCCTGGCGAAGGCGCGGTAGTAGCAGTGACAGCCATTTGCAGCGGGCGTTAACGGCCTTGAGCCGAGCCGATCAGTTGTTGAAGACGGCTCCGGAGGACATCCACCGGGTCACGATGGAAAGGTTGACCGTGGCGCTCTGCCTTTGGTACGGGGGGAAGGCCCGCCGGGCAGGCTGAGGTTGAGTCGCCAGTTGTCAGTCGTTCGCCTGTGGTCGCCGAAAACTGATAACTGATTCCTAGCTGCCGATCAGCTCGTTGACCTGTCGAGTGAGCCGGGCCTTGCGCCGGGCGGCGGTGTTCTTGTGGAGCACACCCTTCGAGGCAGCAGAGTCGATGCGCTTTTGCGCGAGTTGGAGAGCTGCGGACGCTGCCGCCGCATCGCCGGACTCCGCGGCGGTAAGAGCAGCCTTGGTGCGGGTCTTCAACTCAGAGCGGATCGCCTTGTTGCGTTCAGAACGCTTCACGGTCTGGCGGTTTCGCTTGATCTGCGACTTGATATTGGCCATAGAAGAGAAACTTTCGTGATTCGAGGACTCGACCCCGAGCTGACCGCCCAAGGTTCGAACGGCACGGAAGGTTAGCAGCGCCGGCACCATCGGTACAATGCCACACTGCCTCGTTCGGAGCCTCGTTGAATATCCGCAACTTCAGCATCATCGCGCACATCGACCACGGGAAGTCGACCCTTGCCGATCGACTTCTCGAGCGTACCGGCGCCATCAGCGAACGAGAGATGCGGGAGCAGGTACTCGACACCATGGATCTGGAGCGTGAACGTGGCATCACGATCAAGGCCCAATCCGTGCGTCTCATCTACCGGTCCGCCGACGGCGGCGACTTCGTTCTCAATCTCATCGACACTCCCGGACACGTCGATTTCAGTTATGAGGTGTCCCGCTCGCTGGCCGCCTGCGAAGGAGCCGTCCTGCTCGTCGATGCCGCCCAAGGCGTCCAGGCCCAGACCCTCGCCAATGCGTTTCTGGCCATCGAGGCCGGGCTGGAGATCATCCCGGTGGTCAACAAGATCGACCTGCCGGCCGCCGAACCGGACAGGGCCGCAGCCGAACTCGCTTCTGTCCTCGGCATAGATCCGGAGGACGTCATCCGGGTCTCGGCCAAAACCGGGGGAGGAATCGAGGAGCTTCTGGAACGCATCGTGAGAGATGTGCCGCCGCCGCCGCGGCGTCTCGATCAGCCACTGCGAGCCCTGGTCTTCGATTCTTACTACGACGCGTATCGAGGAGTGGTTTGCTACGTACGGTTGGTGGACGGTTCGCTGCACGAAGGCGATACCGTGCTGTTCACTGCCACCTCGGAGAAGCATCAGGCGACCGAAGTCGGCGTCTTGACGCCTCGTGCGGTGCGGGTCCCGTCATTAGAGGCCGGCGAAGTCGGCTACCTCATCACCGGCGTGAAGGAGATCGACCGGATCCGGGTGGGCGACACGGTGATGCATTCGGGCCGGTCGGCCGAGCCTCTGCCCGGCTACCAGGACCCGAAGTCGATGGTGTACTCGGGTCTCTTCCCTGCCGACGGTGAGGACTTCGAACGGCTGCGCGAAGCCCTCGAGAAACTGCGCCTCAACGACTCGGCGCTCGTATACGAACCCGAGACGTCCCGGGCGCTGGGGTTCGGGTTCCGCTGCGGATTCCTTGGTCTTCTGCACATGGAGATCATCCGGGAGCGTCTCGAGCGAGAGTACGACCTGGACTTGGTGGCAACGGCACCCTCGGTCGCCTACCAGGTAACACTGACCGACGGGTCGGTTCAGGAGATCCGTTCCCCTCAGGACCTCCCGGCCGCCGATCGCATCGACCATATGGAAGAACCTTTCCTCAAAGCGATGATCATTGCTCCCTCCGAATATGTAGGGACGATCATGGAGCTGGTGCAGTCCCGGCGCGGCGCCATGGAACACATGCAATACCTGAGTCCGGAACGGGTGGAACTGATCTACCACCTGCCGCTGGCGGAAGTGGTCTTCGACTTTTTCGACAACCTCAAGTCCCGTACCCGTGGGTATGCCTCGTTGGACTATGAGCCACTCGACTACCGGCTCTCCGATCTGGTCCGGGTAGACATCCTCCTCAACGGTCAGCCCGTCGATGCTTTCTCCACCGTCATTCACCGTGACAAGGCATATCTGTACGGAAAACGGATGGTAGAGCGGCTGCGGAAACTGATTCCCAGGCAGCTTTTTGACGTCCCGATTCAGGCGGCGATCGGTAGTCGCGTCATCTCGCGAGAGACGGTCAAGTCGAAACGCAAAGATGTCATCGCCAAGTGCTACGGAGGAGATGTGTCCCGCAAGCGGAAGCTCCTCGAGCGCCAGAAGGAAGGCAAGAAGAGGATGAAGATGGTGGGTCAGGTGGAAGTGCCGCAGGAGGCCTTCATTTCCGCTCTCCAATCTGACGACGACGAATGACCATCTCTTCGGGTCGGCCCGATTCGGCGGAGCTGGCCGAAGCCGCCGGCGATTGGTCCGCTGCATATGTGCACATCCCGTTCTGTGCCCGGCTCTGTCCATACTGCGACTTCGCGGTGGTGGCAGGCCGCGACGGAGTCATCCCGCGCTATCTGTCGGCACTGCGTAGTGAGATCGAGCGTGAGCCCGACTGGAAGCCGCTCAACTCGATATACGTTGGCGGTGGCACGCCATCACGACTCATCCCTCAGCAACTCGGCCTCATCGTTGCCGATCTAAAGGATCGATTCGGGTTAGTTGCCGGAGGTGAGGTCAGCCTCGAAGCGAACCCCGAGGATTGGAACCCTGCTCTGGCCGACGCCCTGGTGGCGGCGGGTTTTGAGCGGGTTTCTTTTGGCGTGCAATCGTTCGATCCGGTCGTACTGGATGCTCTCGGCCGGGCGCACACGCCCGAGCAGGCGGACGCTGCGGTTGAACGTGCCCGCCGGGCCGGTTTCCGGTCGATCAACCTCGATCTGATTTACGGGACGCCTGCTGAAACCAGCGCGTCGTGGCAGCAAACCCTCGAGCGGGCTCTCAGCTTGGATCCGGATCATCTCTCTCTCTACGCATTGACGGTCGAGCGGGGCACCGCACTGAGTCGCGCCGTTGCGGCGGGGGCTTCCGCTCCGGACCCGGATGAGCAGGCAGACGCGTTTGAGGCTGCTGAGGAGGCATGTCGGGCGGCTGGTCTCTTTCGCTATGAGGTATCCAATTGGGCCAGACCGGATCATGGCTGCGTGTACAACCTCTTGACGTGGGCCCAGGGTGAATACCTGGCCTTCGGGACCGGCGCCCACGGACACCGGGACGGGGTGCGGAGACGCAACGTCCGGAGGCTCGATGCCTACCTGGATCGAGTTGCGGGCGGTGATACCCCCAACCAGGGAGAAGAGGCTCTCGAACCGTGGGGCCGGGAGCTGGAACGACTGATGCTTGGGCTGCGTAGGACGGCCGGCGTCGTGCCGGGTCCAGGTGGCGAAGCTCTGCTGCGGAGCGCGGGCGGGAAGAGGCTGCTCGAAGCCAGCGTTCTCGGGCTGGTCGCGGGGCGGTTGACGATTCTCCGGCCCCTGCTCGGCGATGAAGTCGGGAGAGCCGTCTTAGCACTCCAACCAGGAGAGCGCTAACGTAACGGTATGTTGGACGAGCGAAAGTCCGAGGTTCTACGGGCGCTCGTCGAGGAACATATCCGAACGGCAGAGCCGGTGAGCTCGCGAGCCATCCTCGACCTGACCCATTTGAACGTGTCGCCGGCGACGATCCGCAATGACGTTGCCGCCCTGGAGCGTGACGGCTATGTGGTGAAGCCGCACACTTCCGCTGGCCGCATCCCTACTTCGCTCGCCTACCGGTATTACGTCGACAATTGCACGCCACGCCGCCTGAGGTTATCGACTCGCACCAAGATCTCCGGGTTCTTCTCCAGCTTCCATCATGGTCTGGGAGAGCTGCTCAAGGACACGACCGACCTCTTGTCGGACATCACCCATTACCCGTCTGTGGTGGTCGGTCCGGGACTCGGGGGGGAGACAATTCACGGAGTTCATCTGGTACAGATCGCCGGCCAGCTGGTGCTGGTCGTGCTGGTCACGGATACGGGTCGGGTCAACCAGGAATTTGTGCGGCTGACCGAACCCGTTGAACCGCAGGAGGTTGCCAGAGCCGAGCAACTCATGGAAGAGTTGCTCGAGAACGGTTCGCTCGAAGAAGCCGGTTCGAGTGCTGAAATCCAGGCTCAGCATTGGCCGGCTCCGGTCGCCGAATTGGTGCGGGGGGTGATCGCCGCTGCAGGTCGAGCGGAGGAGGTGACCCGCGACGTGTACGTCGGCGGAACGAGCCAGATGGCCTCGCTGTGGGAGGACCTGGCCAAGGTTCACCGCGTACTGGCCCTGTTCGAGCGTGACGCGCTCATGCTGAGCATCCTCACCAACGTCCCGGAAGGCACCGGCATCCAGATCGGCGGCGAGCTTCCGGTCAACGAGGACGTTGACATCTCTGTGGTCTCGACGACCTATCAAGTCGGCGGAAGACCGGGCGGAAGCGTTGGCGTGATCGGGCCGATGCGCATGGACTACCGGCGGGTAATCTCGGCCGTCGAAGAGGTACGGGAGAACCTGGAGGAGAGCCTCGGCTCCTCATGAGCAAGGACTTCTACGCCATATTGGGTGTCGGCCGCGACGCCTCGACTGAAGAGATCAAGAAGGCTTTTCGGCGCCTCGCCCGCGATTCCCATCCCGACGCCAACCCGAGCGATCCGACCGCCGAAGCCCGCTTCCGGGAAATCGCCGAAGCCTACGAGGTGCTATCGGACGCCGAACGGCGACACCGGTACGATCGCGGCGACACTATCGATCTCAACGATCTCTTTGCATCATTTGGAGGTTTCGACGATCTGATCCGCTCGGTATTCGGCGATAGCGGCCTCTTCACCGCCCCCACCCGGCAGCAGACGAATCGGGGCAGAGATGTCTTGGTGCCCGCTCGCATCACCCTCGAGGAAGCAGCCTTCGGTGTCACCCGGCAATTGGATTTCGCCTCCCTGATCGGATGCGAGACGTGCGATGGATCCGGGGCGGCCCCAGGCACCAGCCCTGAAACCTGCAGCAAGTGCGCAGGTGCAGGCGCCGTGCGGGTTGCCCGGCGCGGGTTCCTGGGGTCGGTCATGACCTTGACCCCGTGCGACCTCTGTGCCGGAACCGGCCAGATGATCAGGGTGCCTTGTGAAACCTGTCAGGGTAAGGGCTTGACTGCCGGTGAACGGTCGGTGAGTGTCGAGATTCCCGGGGGAGTGTCCGAAGGAACCCGCCTGCGCCTCACCGGACAGGGTGAGCCAGGAGCGCGGGGAGCCCGACGCGGTGATCTGTACGTCGAGATACACGTTGAACACGACGAACGTTTCGTTCGCGACGGGGATGATCTGATCGTTCGGGTCGATCTGGGAATGGCCCAGGCAGCCCTTGGCACCGATCTGTCGATCCCCATGATCGAGGGGGGTCTCGAGCCACTCCAGGTCCCGCGCAGTACGCAACCGGGGACAGTCTTCCCGTTGCGGGGCAAGGGCATGGAACGCCTCGGAAGACGCGGCCGGGGGGACATGCTCGTCGAGGTGAACGTCCGCATCCCGGACGATCTTTCCAAAGACCAAGAGGAGGCGCTCCGTGCCTATGCCTCTGTTCGGGGCGAAGAAACCGGTCGGGCCAAACGGCGCCGCCGGAGTCGGTAGTGGGTTCGCGTCTCGGGGTGGCATAGACCGTGGGGCACATTCCGCACCTGTACGTACCGTCTCCCTGGCAAGCAGATGTTCTTCCTCTGACCGACCAGCAACAGCGCCACCTTCGTCAGGTGCTGCGGACCTCCGATTCGGCGCCCGTTTCCTATACGGACGGTGAAGGAAAACTTGGAAGAGGGAGTCTCGGGCCGGGAGGCATCCGTCGGGGGCAAGAGTCCAGAGTGCCACCGCCGACACCGCGGCTCACGGTTGCGGTCGCTCCTCCTCGAGCTCCCGATCGAGCTCGCTTCATCGTTGAGAAGCTGGGCGAGTTGGGTGTCGATCGTCTGCTCTGGTTCGTCTCGGAGTTTGGACAGGCACGAGCACCCCGAGCCGAGAAGTCTGCCCGATGGGCCGCCGGAGCACTCGAGCAGAGCAGAGGGGCGTGGCTGATGCCAGTCGATGACGGCGGGTCTCTGGCGCAGATACCCATGACGCGCTGGTTGGCACACCGGGGCGGTGGCTCGCTGCCGCCGACGAGCGGAGATGTTTCGTTGGTGATCGGACCGGAGGGTGGGTTCTCACCCGGGGAGCTCGAGATGGGCGACACGACAGTCGGACTGGGCGCTAGGGTGCTACGGGTGGAGACGGCAGCAGTGGTGGCTACGGGACTAGTTCTCCGCCACCTGGGCAGAATGAACACGTAGAGGGAGCAATTCTGCTCGATATGGAGTACAATTTCACGTAGAGTGACGAGCAGGTCGAACCGGGCCGTTCTGGTCTGGTACGATCTGCGAGCATGGTCGGAGGGGAGACATGACGGACACGTACAACCAGACTGTTGGTGAGCGGCTGCGTGCCATCAGGCGCCAAAAGGGTCTCTCACTCCAAGAAGTCGAAGCATTGTCGCACCAGGAATTCAAGGCATCTGTGCTGGGTGCATACGAGCGTGGTGAACGCTCTCTGTCCTTGCCCCGCATGCATCGGCTGGCATCTTTCTACGGCGTGCCCGTAGACCAACTTCTTCCCCAGATCGAGCGCGGCAAGGCGACCGTGCCGACCTGGTCGAGCGGTGGCGTCACCATCGATCTGTCGAAACTCGAGAAGACCGACGGCACCACGGCCGACATCCTGGAGCGCTTTCTCCGTGCCATCCAGATCATGCGGCAGGATTTCAACGGTCGGGTCCTCACCATTCGGCGGAGTGACCTTCATTTGCTGGCGGGTCTCTTGGAAGAGGACGAGGAGGCACTCGGCACGATGTTGGTGAGCATCGGTGCAGCGGACGCCGGCGGCCGGTAAGCGATCGTCGCGCCTTCCACGTCGCCTGTCTCGACGACCATGCATCGCTTCTCGCGAGGTCCCCTGTCCCTTCTTCATTCCTCTCAGTAGTGTCGGAACCTGTCACGCTGAGATCGGCGCGCCCAACCACTGATCTGAGCAGCGCCCGCCCACAGCGGAAACTCTCGGTTCAGCTTCGAACCCTCGGCTGCAGGCTCAACACAGCTGAATCCGACGAAATCATTGCGGCCCTCGCAGCCCGGCAGGTTGAGGTCAACGGCACGGATCCCGATGTGGTCATCGTCAATACCTGCACCGTTACCGCGGAAGCCTCCAAAGCATCACGCAAACTGATCCGGCGATCGATTGCCGAGAACCCGATGTCGAGGATTGTCGTGACCGGGTGTTACGTCGTCGCCCAATCAGAGGCGGTCGCCGCCCTCCCGGGAGTCGATCTGGTCGTACCGAACAAAGACAAGGATCACCTTGCGGCACTGATTGCCGGGGACGAAGTCGACTCGACTCGGAGCGCCCCGGCCCGGATCCGGGCCAACCTCAAAGTTCAAACGGGTTGCGATGAGCTGTGTTCATTTTGCATAGTTCCCCAGACGCGAGGCGGGCTCTCCAGTCGAACCACCGGGGAGGTAGTTGCCGCCGCTCGGGCGATGGCACGGGCCGGAACCCGCGAGGTCATCCTGACCGGCGTTCATCTCGGCAAGTACGGATGGGACCGCCCGGGTTCGGAGCGTCTGGCCGATCTCATCAACCGCCTGGCTGCAATACCCGAGTTGGAGAGGATCCGCCTCTCCTCTCTCGAGGCATCGCAGATCGATGTCCCGTTCCTCGAAGGCCTGGCCGATCAACCAAAGGTGTGTCGTCATCTCCACATACCGCTTCAGACCGGTGATGCCGGGCTGTGGCGTGCAATGCGCAGACCGGGGACGCTCGACCACTTCCTCGAAGTCACAAAACGGGCTCGCGAGATCATCGACGACGTGACGCTGACCACCGATGTCATGGTCGGTTTTCCCGGCGAAAGCGAAACGGCGTTCGTCAACACTCTCGAGGTGGCCGAGGCGGTCGGATTCCGCAAGCTCCACGTGTTCCGGTTCTCGCCTCGTGTCGGCACGCCTGCGGCGATCGATCCTCGCCAGATCGACCCGTTGATCGTGCGGGATCGATCCGAACGACTCAGAGCCCTCGGCGACCGGATGCGGTCGGCCTGGGTGAAGAGCCAGGAAGGCCGGCGGGTACGCCTTCTGATCGAGAAATGCGGACCGGTCCGGTCGACCGGTGGGGAGAGGTCATCCCTGAGCGGTTTGACCGACAGGTACCTGCGCGTGCACACCTCGGGCCCGCCCGGCCTGGTGGGCCGTACCGTCGTCGTATTAGTAACCTCTTCCACACCGGACTCGGCGAAAGGAGACATCCTTGGATGACTGCCTCTTCTGCAAGATTGCAGATGGTTCGATTCCCTCCGAACGGGTAGCCGAAACCGAAAGCGTTCTCGCCTTTCGCGATATCAATCCAGCGGCGCCTACCCACATCTTGCTGATCCCCAAGATGCACATTGCAGACTCCGCCGCACAACTGCAGATCGAGCATGGCCCCATGCTGGCCGAATTGTTTGAGCTGGCGGCTCGCGTCGCCGCCTCGGAACAACTCGAAAAGGGATGGCGGTTGGTGACAAACGTCGGCGCCGGCGCCGGCCAGACCGTGTTTCACCTCCATGTGCATTTGCTAGGGGGCCGCCCGCTGAGCTGGCCCCCGGGATGAACCGGCTGAGGAACCCTGCGCAGCGCAGAATCGTTGCTTCGGTAATGGCACGACCTCCCGGTATACTGCTGGAACCTTATGGTTTCCCCTCGTAACGAGGATTCTTTGCTCGACACCCCTGCATCCGAAGTCCGGTTGCGCGTCCCTTCCAATCACTTGATGCTCGAGTTGGTTGGAGAGCATGACGCGCACCTGCGGCTGTTCGAAGCCGCATACCCTGATGTCCGCATCATCGTACGGGGCAACGAATTCTTGATCTCCGGCGATCCGGCCCGTGCGGCCGAGGTCCGCACCGTCGCCGAGGAGCTGCTCATTCTCGTCCAGGAAGGGCAGGGGCTGGATGCCGATCGGGTCGGCCGGGTTATCGACATGGTCCGCGATGACATACCGAGCCCGTCCGGTGTTCTTACCGAAGGTGTCCCCGTCGGGCGTGGCAAAATGGTTCGCCCCAAGACGGTTGGACAGCACCGCTATATCGATGCAATCCGGGACAACACCCTGGTCTTCAGTGTCGGCCCCGCTGGTACCGGCAAGACCTATCTGGCGATGGCCGCAGCGGTGGAGGCGCTGAGTTCGGGGGCGGTGCGGAGAATCGTCCTGACCCGCCCGGCTGTTGAAGCCGGTGAGAGCCTCGGGTTCCTGCCCGGTGATCTCATCGCCAAAATCGACCCGTATTTGCGTCCCCTGTACGACGCTCTCTACGAGATGCTGGGTCCGGAAGAGACCGCCCGGCTGATGGAACGTGGCACGATCGAGATCGCCCCCCTCGCCTATATGCGCGGCAGAACCCTCAACGACGCCTGCGTTGTGCTCGACGAGGCCCAGAACACATCACCGCCACAGATGAAGATGTTCTTGACCCGGCTGGGCTTCAATTCCAAGATGATCATCACCGGTGATATCACTCAGGTTGACCTTCCGATCGGAAGGGGATCTGGCCTTCGCGTAGCTCGCGATGTACTGCAGGGCATTCCCGGCGTGGCCTTCGTCGAGTTGACCTCTCGCGATGTTGTACGGCACAGGATTGTGGCCGCCATCGTCGATGCGTATCAACGGTTCGAAGAGAACGGCGGATCATGAGCAACGAGGCACGTCGAGCGCGATTGATTCGGGCGGCCATAGTCGTGTTCACCATCGCCCTCACCTGGGGCGTTCTTCTGGTTGGTCAGCAGCGCAGCGACATAACGCTGACCATCGGAGAGGCGTCACCCGTCAGCTTCGTTGCCGACAGTCCGGTTGTAGTCACGGATGAAGCCGAGACCGAAGCGGCTCGCCAACAGGCGGAGGAAGCAGTCAATCCGATCTTCACGCCTGATCCGGACCGAACCCGGGAGGTGTTGGGTCAAATAGCGGTAGTCATCGAAACGGCCAAGGCAGGCGTGTATCGGGAAGCGACCCCTACGACGACCACTACCGACACCACCGTCCCCGAGCCTGAGCCCACAACCTCTTCTTCGACCCAGCCGACCACGACCACGACCGTCGCGGAAGGCGAAGAACCGGCCTCGACGACCACGACGTCCGAGCCTGCCGCCCTCACCGCGGGGGTGCGAGGCTTCCTGTTTCTCGATGTGGACGAGGACGGAGCCTTTCTGGCCGACGCCGGTGACGCTCCGCTGACCGCAGCTGCGGTCGGTGTCGTCGACGCCGACGGTCAGGAGTTTCAATCGCAAACCGATGCGAACGGCTTCTTCACCGTCCTCGGGATAGCCGTCGGTGAGGTCACGGTGACTGTGGCGGAGAATGATCCGCGCCTCGAGCACTTCGCCACCTCCACCGACAACGTGCAGCAAACCACCGCGACTGGCGCCGACACGATCGTGGAAGTCGCCGCAGTCGGGTTTTCGCCACTCACCAGGACGCTGGAAACCCAGCAGCAGGGTCTCGGTGGAGCCTTTCCAACGCTGCAACCCGAGACTGTCGAAACGCTGACCATGCTGGCCACCGCAGACGTGATGCGATCTGCGCAGGGCTTGCCACCTTTCCTGTCCGAGTTTCAGGAGAAAGCCATAGCCCGGGCGGCCGACGTCATGACCGATGGCATCGAAACCGCGGAGGAACTGGCTTCTGCAGTGCGGGCTCTTGATGTCAACTGGCCGCCTGTGATCTTCGACGACGAGTACAACCCGGAAGCCAGCGCCGCCGCCGCCGACGTCGTCGCCAACACACTGGTCATCAACGAGACCCTGGATGTGTCGGCCACCGAAGCAGCCCGGGCTGCGGTTCGCCAGGAGGTGGAAGAGATCTCGGAGTCCTTTCGGGATGGTCAGATCATCGTGGCTGAGGGCGAAGTAGTCACGGCGGTACATGCCGCGGCAATCAACTCGCTTGGGTTGTTGAACCAAACCGGGCTCGAGGTCCTGGCAATGCTGGCCGTCGTCACGATGCTGGTCGGGATGCTGTCTTTCTACCTGGCCCGCTTCCGTGAACAATTCTGGGCGAATACGAAGCGCGTCATTTTGTTCGGAGCCCTCATAGCTCTGGCCGCCGGCGCTGCTCGTTTGATGGGCATTCTCACTCCCGACGACAATCTCACGGTCGGCTATCTGATCCCGGCCGCCACGTTCGGTTTCATGGCTGCGATCCTTTTCGACGCCCGCATCGGCGTGATCATGTCGTTGGCAGTTGGGGCTTTGACCGGGATCGCAACCCGCGATCCGGGTTTGACGCTGTTCGCTCTCCTTTCGGCCATGTCACCGATTCCGTTCGTTTCGTCGATCTCGGCCCGTGGCGACCTCCGGAAAGCCATCGTCTATACCGCGCTGGCACTCACACCCCTGGCGGCGGCCATATCGTGGTTCTTCGCAGGGCCGGAGACCGTGGCCGCAGCGGCGTTGTATGGATTCTTGAACGGATTCCTGTCCGGTTTGGTTGGCGTGACTGCGGTGTCTTTCTTCGAGATCATCTTCGACATAACCACCACGCTGCGTCTGCTCGACCTGACCGATCGCAACCATCCGGCTCTGCAGATGTTGGAGGAAAAAGCGCGAGGCACTTTCAATCACTCTCTGCTGGTCGGCACCCTCGGCGACCGGGCGGCCAAGTCCATCGGGGCCAACAACCTGCTGGTGCGAGCGTCGGCTTACTACCACGACCTCGGCAAGACCAAGAACCCCCAGTATTTCATCGAGAACCAGTTCGGGATCTCTAACCCGCACGACTACATGCGCCCGGAAGAGTCGGCCGCGGCAATCCGCCAGCACGTGATCGATGGTGTGGCGCTGGCAAGGGAGTATCGGATCCCTGCATTGGTTGCCGACAGCGTGGTCGCCCATCACGGTGACGGCATCATGCGCTACTTCTATCACAAAGCGATCGATGACTACGGTGAAGAAAATGTGCAGGTCGACGACTTCCGGCATCACGGCCACAAACCACGAACCAAAGAGAACGCCATCCTCATGATGGCGGACGCCCTGGAGGGCGCTTCCCGGGCTGTCTTCGCGGACGATGATCCGACACCAGAAAAGATTCGGCGGGTAGTCGACCGGGTGGTCGGGGAGAAAGTTGCCGACGGTCAGTTGTCAGAGAGCGCCTTGACGCTCGGCGAACTGACCCGGGTCAAGGAAGCCTTTGTGGATGCCCTGGTGGGTCACTATCACCAGCGGATCCCGTACCCGGACTTCCCCGAACCGGTGGCCGAACCCGGGGAGGGTCGCAAGCCTTCGATTGAAGGTGGGAGACCAGGTGGCACTATCGGGGATGGAAACGGGGCGCCGGCAGCGCCCGACGCAACCAACGTGGAGTTTCGTCCGTGAGTGTGTTTCTCGCCGACGAACAAGTTGACCCGATAGACGCCGAGCCGCTTCGACGGCTGGCCGAACTGGTGCTCGACGAGGAGCGTTTCCCCCGTGACACTGAGGTCACGTTGCTATTCGTTGGGGAGGATCAGATTGCCACGTACAACGATCGGTTCATGCATCGGGAAGGTGCGACCGATGTGCTGGCCTTCCCGATTGAGCACCTCAAGCCCGGGATAGTGCCGGAACGGCGACCGGGAGGCCCCCCCATGAATATCGGTGACGTCGTCATTGCCCCCGCCTATGTGCGAACCCATGCGATAGCTTCCGGCGAGAGATTCGAGGATGAGCTCTCGTTGCTGGTCGTACACGGGTTGCTTCACCTTCTCGGATACGATCATCAGGACGACGATCAGGCTGAACTGATGGAGCAGCGGGAACAGCAGCTTCTGGCCCGGGCAAGGAGGCTGCGAGCGTGATTGTTGCTTTTGTGGCTTCAATCCTCTTGTTGACCCTGGCCGCCGGCCTGCGCGCTTCCCTGGCCTCGTTGATCCGGACCCCCCGGGCTGATGCCCTCCACGCTGCCGCGGAGGGAGATGCCGGCGCCGGGCGCGTGGCGGCGTTGCTCGAGGATCGGGCCAAGCTGCAACCGGCGATCGGCATGGTTCATTCTGCTCTGCTGGTCTCGGCCGCATTGCCGGCTGCGTGGGCGGCGACGGAGTTCACCTTCGGGTGGCGACTCATCCTGTTGCTGGTCGTGTTCGGCATCGCTCTCGTGGTGCTGGGTGAATTGTTGCCCCGGGCCTGGGGCCGTGATCATCCGCGCCGGTTGGCTTTCCGTCTGGCGCCGATGCTGGAAGTTGCCTGCCGGTTGGGGGACCGGGCTGCGGATCTGGTCGCCGAAGACGAAGTACCCGAGGTGGTCGAGGATCCCGACGAGGAAGCTGCTCAAGACGAAGAGGAGCGGCGCCTGATCACATCGGTCCTCGAGTTCTCGGAGACCATTGTTCGCGAGGTGATGGTGCCGCGTACAGACATGGTGACGATCGGTTCGGACGCCACATCCGATGTGGCGCTCGACGTGGTGATCGAACACGGGTTCTCGCGACTACCGGTCACCGGAGAAGGAACCGACGACATCGTTGGGTTCGCCTATGCCAAGGACCTTCTCAGGATCATGGACCAAGGGGCGGGACCGCAGCCTGTGACGGAACTGATGCGCCCCGTGTACTTCGTCCCGGAGACCAAACGTGTTTCGGATCTCCTGCGCGACATGCAGGCAGGCAAAGTCCACATGGCGGTGGTCGTCGACGAGTTCGGGGGCACGGCGGGGCTGGTCACCATCGAGGATCTCATCGAGGAGTTGGTCGGGGAGATCGTCGACGAGTACGACACCGAGGAGCCCCTCATCGAGGAAACGGGCCACCATGAGTATCTGATTGACGCCCGGCTGTCGGTCGAGGAGTTGGCCCAGCTCCTCGAGGTCGAGTTACCCCATGAAGAATGGGATACGGTTGGTGGGCTGGTCCTGGGACTGGCCGGCCGGGTTCCCCGCGAGGATGAATCATTTGAGCACGAGGGTGTGACTTTGACCGTGGTCCGGGTGCAGGGCAGGCGTATTGCCCAGGTCCAGGCATCGATACTCAACGCCTCAACGTGAAATCCGGGTTTGTACCCGTTGTGGGACGGCCCAACGTCGGGAAGTCAACTCTCGTCAACGGCCTGGTCGGGTCGAAAGTATCGATTACTTCCTCCCGTCCGCAGACCACCCGCAATGCAATCCGCGGGGTGGTGACCCTTCCAGCCGGTGGGGAGCCCGAGCATCAGATCGTGCTGATCGACACGCCTGGCTTGCACAAACCCCGGACCAGTCTGGGGGAGCGACTGAACAAACTCGTTTACGGCACGTTGGCCGAGGCCGATGCGATCGTCTTTGTTGTGGACGCAACCCAGGACATAGGACCGGGGGACCGGAGGATCGCCGAGAGGGTCAAGATTCCCGGAACTCCCGTCATCCTCGTCGTCAACAAGGTCGACATTGCTTCCCGGCCCCAGATCCTTGCGCAGCTGACCGAGGCTGCCGAATGGGATTTCCACGCCTATGTGCCCCTGTCGGCCTTGACGGCCGACGGATTGGACCGTTTGGTAGGCGAGCTGACCGGCTTGTTGCCCGAGGGCCCGCTTTACTTTCCCCGCGATGTCACGACCGATCAACCCGAACAGTTGCTGATTGGTGAGATCGTTCGCGAGAAGTTCCTGGAACGCCTCCGGGAAGAGCTGCCCCACTCGCTGACCGTCGTGGTGCGAGAGATGGAGGAGCGGCCAAACGGGGTGCTGTATGTGGACGCCATCCTGGTGGTTGAAAGAGATTCCCAGAAGGGAATCGTGATCGGCAAAGGCGGAGAGATGATTGCGGCCGCAGGCGCCGAGGCGCGTCACGAGATCGAGGCACTGCTGGGGACCAAGGTATTTCTCGATCTGCGGGCGAAGGTCGAAAAGGACTGGCAGCGCGATCCCCACTTGCTCGATCGGCTGGGATTTCAGGAGTGACACCCGAGATTGATTATCGGGATCGAGTCGAGCGGATCGTTTCGTTGGCCGCTGACGGTCTCCTGGCCGAGGCGGCGCTGGAATATGCCCGCTTTGCCTACCCGGAGCTGGATATAGGCGCCTACCTGGACCGGTTGACGGCTATGGCGGGATTCGTTGACGGGACGACTCATCTGGATCTGCGCAGAGTTGTGGCCATCCGCGAGGGGCTGGGCGGCGACATCGACACCTATCACGACCCGCGCAACTCGTTTCTGAACGAGGTCATGGACCGCCGCAAAGGCATTCCGATCACGCTGGCGGTGGTGTGGATGGAGGTCGGCAGGCGAGCCGGGATCAGCGTTGAGGGGGTAGGACTTCCCGGTCATTTCCTGATCTATGCCGGTGGGCAGCTCGTGGATCCCTTTGGGGGTGGGGAGGCCATAGGTGCGGACGAGGCGGCGGCATTGTTTGCCGAGAACTTTGGCGGGACGCCGCGTTTGAACCCTGAGTGGCTAGAACCGGTGGCTCCGGAGTCCATTCTCGAGAGGATGCTGGGGAATCTGACCGAGGCCTACCGGCAGGCTGCCGGAGAAGAGGTCCAGGCGTTCCGGCCACCCGATTGGATTACCGCTTGCCTGGACGAGCTGCGCGCCCGCCGGGCCTGATTCGTTCAGCCGACAAAAGCGTCGATCTTGGCCGCCAATTCCACGTCTCTTTCGGTGAGTCCCCCCACATCATGGCTGGTGAGGGTGAGGGTCACCTTGTTCCAACGGATGTCGATGTCGGGGTGGTGAAAAGCACGCTCGGCTGCCACACCGACCCGCGTCACGAACCCGAGAGATTCGCCGAAATCTTCGAACGTGAACGTTCGGGTGATGGTTTCGCCTTGCGCCAGCCATTCTGGATGCGCCTCCGAAAAGGCTTCTCTTTGTGGTCCTGTGAGGATGCTCATGAAGACAGTGTACGAAGTAATGGGGTTCGAGGCTCGCCGTTGCGACTTTGGTGGGGCACAGATCCGAGCGATGAGCGAGGAGTTGGCGCACCCTCCCCGGTACCATCACCGTCATGGCCATCCGCAACGACCAGGGCATTGTGCTTCGCAGCTTTCCGTTTGGTGAGGCCGACCGGGTGGTGGTCATTCTCAGCCCCAACCACGGCAAACTCCGCACGGTGGCGAAGGGGATCCGCAAGACGAAGAGCCGCTTCGGGGGCCGCCTGGAACCATTCACGCACGTTGATTTGATTCTCTACGAGGGGCGCAATCTCGACACGATCACGCAGGTTTCGGTCATCGAGACCTTTTCCCATGTACGCGACGACCTTGATCGGGTCATGGCGGCGGGCACGATGGTCGAGGCCGTCGATGCCGTGGCCAGCGAGGGCGAGCCATCACTCCGTTTGTTCCTGTTGTTGCAACGAGGTTTGAAAGCACTCGACCAGCAACAGCCGTCACCCGACTTAGTTACGACCTTCCTCCTCAAACTGGCCGAGGTCATCGGATTCGCCCCCGCACTCGATTCTTGCGCCAGTTGTGGCCGGCAGGCTGAATCGCTCCGGTTCAGTTTTGCCGCTGGGGGAGCGCTGTGCGACAACTGCCGGACCGACGGGGCGGTTCGTCTCCGTCCCGGCTTGACCGACTATCTCGCGTCGTTGGCCCGTGCCGACATTGCGGACCTACCGGAAGCGAATCCGCATTTCTCCGGGGAGGCGATGGGCGTCGCCCGCCGGTTCATTGAGTACCACCTCGAACGGCGGCTCGCCAGCCTGGCGGTGCTCGATGAGTGATCTGCTGGAAGGTCTTGATCGTGACCGGATGCCTCGCCACGTTGGGATCATTCTCGACGGCAACGGGCGCTGGGCGGAACAGCGGGGCCTGCATCGCACGGCCGGTCATGCCGCCGGCGAGAAGGCCCTGTTCGATTCCATTCAGGGGGCGCTCGACCTGGGCATTGAGTGGTTGACCGTGTACACCTTCTCAACCGAGAACTGGTCACGCTCTGAGGAAGAAGTCGCCTTCCTCATGCACTTCAATCAGGATCTGCTGCTCCGTCGCAGAGATGACCTTGATGCCGACGGGGTTCGCATTTACTTCATGGGTGATCTCGACGACCCGAGGGTTCCGGATCTCAACCGGACCAGGATGCGGGATGCTCAACAACTCACCGTCGACAACAAACGCCTTCATCTGGTGTTTGCGTTCAACTACGGCAGTCGGCTGGAACTAGGCGATGCCGTTCGCCGTCTCGCCGCCGATGTCCGGTCCGGGGAGGTCGACCCGGACACGATCGACCAGCAGACGGTGTCCTCGTACCTCTATATCCCCGGCATGCCGGATGCGGATCTCATCATTCGTACCTCGGGCGAGTACCGGCTGAGCAATTTTCTCCTTTGGCAAGCCGCCTATGCCGAATTCGTCTTCCCCGAGGTTCTCTTCCCCGACTTCACTCCCAAGCACCTCGCCGACTGCGTAGCCGAATACCAAAGACGCAAGCGGCGTTTCGGAAAGGCATGAGGAGGGGCAGCCTGCGGCTGCCTTGCTTTGAGAGGTCCTGCCCCTGCGAACTAAGTGAGCGCATTGGGGGGAGGTGTCGAGTCCGATGGACTCGACGGAGGGGGGTTGGTTCCCGACAACGAACGGTCCTGCAAGTACGGATCGCGACCTACGAAGTACGTTCTTCCAACTACCATCCTCTTCCCCTCTCAACCAGACAGGCTTCACCATGACCATCACCCTCGACACCATCGTCAATCTCTCCAAGCGGCGCGGGTTCGTCTTCCAGTCGTCGGAGATCTACGGCGGCCTCCGATCTGCCTACGACTACGGTCCGCTCGGCATCGAATTGCTCCGCAACGTCAAGAACGAATGGTGGCGTTCGATGGTGCAACTGCGCGGAGACATCGTCGGGCTCGATTCGGCGATCCTCCAGGCACGGGACGTATGGGTGGCCTCCGGTCACGAGGCATCGTTTACCGACCCGCTCGTGCAGTGTTCCAACTGCAATGCCCGGTACCGTCTGGACAAGCTCGACGATGCTGATCTGTGCCCGAATTGCGGGCAGCGGGGGACCTTTGGAGAGGCCCGTCAGTTCAACCTGATGTTCAAGACCTATATGGGACCGATCGATGACGAAACCGGTCTCGTCTATCTGCGGCCGGAGACCGCCCAGGGCATCTTCATCAACTACGACAACGTGCGGCGGGCCGCACGCAAGAAGCTGCCGTTCGGAATTGCTCAGATGGGGAAGTCGTTCCGCAACGAGATCACTCCCGGCCAGTTCGTGTTTCGGACCCGGGAGTTCGAGCAGATGGAGATGGAGTTCTTCTGCCGCCCGGAGCAAGCCGGTGATTGGTATGACTATTGGACCGACGCCCGGTACCAGTGGTATCTGGACCTGGGGATGACGAAGGACAACTTGCGAATCCGCCCGCACGAAACCGATGAATTGGCCCACTACGCAGCGGCATGTTCCGATGTCGAGTATCTGTATCCCTGGGGTTGGGACGAGCTCGAGGGGATCGCCAACCGCACCGACTTCGATCTGAAAGCCCACGCCGAGCACAGCGGCACCGACCTGTCGTATTACGACGACGAAGCCGATGAGCGTTTCTTCCCCTACGTCATCGAGCCGGCCGCCGGAGCAACCCGGACCACGTTCGCCTTTCTCATGGACGTGTACCACACCGAAGAGGTCCGGGGTGAGAAGCGGGTGGTGCTGAAGATCCATCCCAAGCTGGCCCCCTTCAAGGTGGCCGTTCTGCCGCTTTCCAAGAAACCCGAGTTGGTCGGCGAGGCCGAAAAGGTTGCCGAACTGCTCCGTCCGCACTATCTCCTCGATTTCGACGTTACGCAGTCGATCGGACGCCGCTATCGACGCCAGGACGAGATCGGCACCCCGTACGCAGTCACGTTCGATTTCGACTCGCTTGGCGACAGGGCGGTGACCGTCCGGGATCGCGACACTATGGAGCAGGAACGGATCCCGATCGAGAACCTGGTGGCGTACCTGGAGGAGCGCTTGCCGTAGGAATTCTGGTTGGGCGCTGGCTCTTCGGGTCAGGCACGCTTTGGTTGCTGGTGGTGATCTCGACACTCGAATCGGTGATTGTCGCCGGAACGAGAGCTGTCCGATTCCCAGGGTTGTTGATCGATGATTACACTTAAAAATGGCTCCGGGCCACGCATGGCTCTGAGAGCTGGTTATGGGAAGGAAGGGCTTCATGAAAAGATACCGACTTCTATTGGCATTATTCCTGGTGTTCGCGATGATCGCAGCCGCCTGCGGCGATGGTGACGCGGACGGGACAACTACAGTCGCAGGAGGCGACGGCGACCAGCCGTTTGCCGGCACGGAGGTCAGGATCTTCGGCGCCTTCGTATCTCCGGAGCAGGAAGCCTGGGAAGCTTCGATCGCCCCGTTCGAAGCGAGAACCGGCATAGATATCATCTATGAGGGCTCGGCGGACTTCGAGACCGAGATCACCATTCGGATAGAGGGTGGAAACATACCGGATATCGCGGTGTTCCCCCAGCCCGGTCTCGCGGCGAGGTTCGGCGACCAGTTGGTCGATCTGACAACCATGGGATTCACGCAGGCCGACATCGAAGACGCGTTCGGTGCCTACCTTTCGGGACTGGTCGAAGTTGAAAGAGATGGCATGTACACGGGGTGGCTGAAAGCCAACTCGAAGAGCCTGATCTGGTATCCGGTGCCCCAGTTCGAGGAAGCCGGATATGAGATCCCGGCTACCTGGGATGAGCTGATGGCTTTGAGCGATCAGATGGTTGCCGACGGCCGAACTCCCTGGTGCTTCGGGATGGAGTCTTCAGGTGGCACCGGCTGGGTGGCCACCGACTGGATGGAAGACATCATGCTCCGCATCGGCGACGGCGCGGAGAGCTATGACAAGTGGGTCGCCCACGAAATCCCATTCAACGATCCGATTGTGAAAAGGGCTGGCGAGCTCCTTGGTGAGGTTGCCTTCACCGAAGGGTACGTGTTTGGTGGCACCAACGGCATCCTGTCGATTCCGTACGGTGAGGCCCAGACCCCGATGTTCGACGACCCGCCGAGCTGCTGGCTGCACCGCCAGGGCTCCTTCATCACCTCGTTCTTCCCGGAGGGCAAGGCTGCCGGGACCGATTCGGCGGCATTTGCTTTCCCGACGATCGATGAGGGCTTGCCGGGGGCGTCGCTCGGTGGTGGCGATGTGTGGGGTGTCTTCGAGGATCGTCCCGAAGTACGGGAGGTCGTTGGGTTGCTCCTGAGTCCCGAAGTTGGAGCTATCTGGGCGCAGCAGGATCCAGGGTTCCTATCTCCGCACGCTCAATTCGATACGAGCAACTACGCCGACGCGGTCCAGAAGGCGACCGGTGAAGCCATCAAGGCGGCCGTCGCCGGTGGAGGGTTCCGATTCGACGGATCGGACGCTATGCCGGCCGAAGTCGGAGTGGCCACGTTCTTCACGGGCATGACCGAGTACATCCAGGACGGTCCAGACAGCCTCGATAAGGTTCTGGCCGACATTGAGGCCTCGTGGCCGTCCGGTTAATCGAGTGACTTGATGAACGAAAAGGGGGCAGCCCTGAAATGGGCTGCCCCCTCTGTCTATAGTGAGAGTCCACGCAGGTCAGCAGGAAGAGGTAGCCAGATATGACTTCACAACCCCCACCGCTGCCGGATCCGGATGTGGTGGAGGCCCTTCATGCCGAGGAGCGGGGACCGGTAGCCGAGTCGGGAAGTATTGAGCCTGTCGGGCCCAGAGATTGGCTGGCGATCCTCCCTATCCGTATTGCCGCCGCGGTGGGCATTCCACTCATCGGTGGACTGGTGTTGTTTTGGGCTTTCACGTTCTTGCGGGATGCGGATGCCAATAAAGCCGTGATCGTGGTCGTTGCCGTCGTCGTGGGTGTGTTTGGCGTTTTCGGGCTGTACTGGGCTATGGACTTCGTAAACGAACAGTTGCCGGAGCGGTGGAAGGCCCGGACCCGTCCGTGGATCTTTGCCGGACCGGCGGTCGCCATTCTGGTGCTCTTCCTGGTTTGGCCGACCGTCAACACGATCTGGAGCAGCTTCCTCGACGCCAAAGGCGAGGAGTTTGTCGGCCTCGACAACTACCAGTATGCGTTCACCGATGACGTCATGCTCGAGTCTTTCCGCAACAACCTGATCTGGCTGGTGGTTGGCACGGCTTTCACGGTGGGCCTGGGTCTACTGGCCGCCACGTTGGTGGACCGATTGGGACGGCGCGCCGAGACCATCGCCAAGTCCTTGATCTTCTTGCCGATGGCCATCTCGTTCGTCGGCGCCAGCGTGGTCTGGAATTTTATCTACTCCTTCCGTCCGGAGGGCAGCGCTCAAATCGGACTGCTCAACGCCATCTGGACGGGTGTGGGCGGCGAGCCACAGTTCTGGTTGTCCGTGGAGCCCTGGAACAACCTGCTTTTGATCGTGGTACTGATCTGGCTGCAGACCGGCTTCACGATGGTGATTCTCTCTTCGGCCATCAAGGGGGTCCCCGGTTCCCTGCTCGAGGCGGCCCGCATCGACGGCGCTTCAGAAATCCAGATCTTCTGGAAGGTGATCATCCCCACGATCAAATCGACGATTGTGGTGGTGACTACCACCATGGTGATCCTGATCCTCAAGGTGTTCGACATCGTCTGGGTGATGACCAGCGGCCAGTTCGGCACTGAGGTCGTTGCCAGCCGGATGGTCAGAGAGGCGTTCACGTTCGGGAACAAGGGTCAAGGCGCGGCCATAGCGGTGATCCTGTTGCTGGCCGTGATTCCCATCATGATCTTGAACGTCCGCCGGTTCAGGGAAGAGGAGGCGCTACGATGACTGCCACGAAGCAGGCGGCCGAAACCGGGCAGACTCGAAAGAGCCGTCTCAGCAGACTGACCGAGGGGTGGACGGTCAAGCTGACGGTCACCGTGCTCGTCTTCGTGTGGCTCATTCCGTCCATCGGGTTGCTCATAAGCTCGTTCCGGGAGGCCGATGCGGTTCGTACCTCCGGTTGGTGGACGGTGTTCGGTGACCTGTTCGACTTCCGGCAGTGGACTATCCAGAGCTACTCGGACGTGATCCAAGCCGACGGCATGGGGGAAGCGTTCCTCAACAGCCTGGCGGTCGCCATACCGGCGACGGTGATCCCGATCACCATTGCGGCTTTCGCTGCATATGCGTTCGCCTGGATGGATTTCAAGGGACGCCAGACGCTGTTTGTGGTCGTGGTTGGCCTGATGGTGGTTCCGCTCCAGATGGCGCTGATCCCGCTGCTCAAGATCTACGTGCAGACCGACCTGTCGGGCACATACCTGGCCGTATGGTTGGCTCACACCGGATTCGGCTTGCCGCTGGCGATCTACTTGTTGCGCAACTACATAGGGTCTCTACCTAGGTCGATCATCGAATCGGCCTCCATCGACGGGGCATCGCACTTCAAAACGTTCACCAGCCTGATCGTGCCGCTTTCCGTGCCGGTGATCGCGGCGTTCACCATCTTCCAGTTCCTGTGGGTGTGGAACGACTTCCTGGTGGCCCTGGTGTTCCTGGGCGGTACTCCGGATGTGGCGGTGGTCACTATCAAGCTGGCTGGCCTGGTCGGCTCGAGGGGACAAGCCTGGCACGTCCTCACGGCGGGTGCCTTCGTCACAATGGTTCTGCCGGTGATCGTGTTCCTCTCGCTCCAGCGGTACTTTGTGCGAGGTCTCACCGCCGGATCGGTCAAGGGATAGAGCGACGACAGAGCACTTGCCCCCCGAGACGGGGACGTCCGAATCGGAGACGTCCCCGTCACGCAAGTGGTTCGCGATCACCCTTGCCACACTGGTGATGATGATCTGCTATTCGGCCATTCTCTTTGGCGTGGCAGGCGGACTTCTCGGTGAAGGCGAAGACGGTGCTGCAATGGCTCTGGCGGCCGGCCTGGTCGGCGTGCCGGCCGTCTTTCTGGGTTTGGCCTTCATTTCCCGTCACCCGCAAGCGCCCAAGGCAACCCTCAAAGCCATGGGGTTGTTCCTATTGGTGGGGCTTCCGGTCTCCTTGCTCAGTTTGCCGGCCGGCATGGTGGGCGGATTCGGCGCGGGTGGCGTGGTTGCGTTGCGTCTCGAACCCACCGATACCACCAAGGCACGAGTCTGGGCGGTCGCGCTGAGCGCGTCTTACGTCATGGTCGTCGGGCAGATCGTACCTCCCATCGACGCCCTGGTGGGTTCGGTGTTTCCGTTCCTCGCTATCGGAGCCGCGGACTCAATCACGAGGAAGAGGGCCGAGAGGGTCCGTGATGCGGACCCCCGGAATGCTTGACGCACCGCCCATCTACACTCGCACCCATGGCCTTCCACCGAGATGACATCGAGCGGGTCCGGCACGCCACCAACATCGTCGAGTTGCTCGAAGGCGTGACGACGGTACGCAAACGCGGGCGCACCTTCACCGCCATCTGCCCTTTCCATCAGGAGAAGACCCCGTCGCTCTCGATCGACGTCGCCCAGGGTCTTTACCACTGTTTTGGCTGCCAGGCCGGCGGCGACGTCTTCAAGTTCGTTCAGGAAACCCAGGGTCTCGACTTCTCCGAAGCCGTCGAGCAGCTCGCCTCCCTGGCCGGAATCGCCCTGCAGCGCGACCCTGAGGCCATCCGGCGCAAAGGGGAGCGGGAGGGGCTTATCGAAGCCAACCGCGCCGCCGTCGATTTCTACCAGCAGCGCCTCAAGACGGGCCCCGATGCCGGGGGAGCGCGCTCGTATCTGCGCGGTCGGGGCTATGACGTTGACGTAATCGATCAATTTCAGCTTGGTTACTCGCCGGGTGGGGAGGTATGGGACGCCCTCGTCACCCACCTCCGGGACAAAGGTGTCTCAGAGAAGACCATGATCGGGGCAGGTTTGGCTGCCCGGACCAGCCACGGCCGGCTCCGTGATTGGTTCCGGGGACGGATCATGTTTCCGATCTTCGACCTGCGTGGTGAACCGGTGGGGTTTGGAGCCCGGATCCTGGATGGGGAAGGACCAAAGTACCTCAACTCTCCCGAAACCCGGATCTATCAAAAAGCCCGGTTGCTCTACGGTTTGAACTGGGCAAAGTCGGATATCACCCGGGCCGGACATTCGTTGGTCGTGGAGGGCTACACCGACGTGATCGCTTTGCATCTGGCCGGTCTGCCGCAAGCGGTCGCAACGTGTGGAACTGCGCTGGGTGAGGAGCATTTCGATCTGCTGCGCCGATTTGCCGAACGGGTGGTGCTGGCTTTCGATGCCGATCAGGCCGGGGCCGGAGCAGCCATTCGCGGCGACGAACTCGAGATCCCTGTGAAGCTCAACCTCGATCTCCGGGTGGCGGTTATGCCCGAAGGCAAGGATCCGGCCGATCTCGTCCGCACCGGTGAAGCAGCGGTGATGCAGGCTGCTGTCAAGGAATCGATGCCGTTGCTGCAGTTCCGCCTGGATCGGGAATTGCAGCGTTTCGATCTTTCCGAGCCGGAGGGGCGGGCCCGGGCGGTGCGTGACACGGCCCGGTTGATCGCTCGGCAGCAAGACGATCTGGTCCGGCGCGAGTACGCCCGGTTTGTAGCACGGCGAGTGGGGACCGACTTCGATGCTGTGATGACAGAGATCAGAGGCGGATCGGCGCGTCGCCGGGCCGATCCTTCCGCGCCCGAACCGGAACCTCGCCGCCGCAGCGGGGTTGAGCGGGCGGAACGAGAACTGTTGCGTGCGTTGCTCGCCAACGACGCCCGGCTGGCCGAGACGGAGGTCGATTCGGCCATGTTCATGGACGATGTGTTCCGTGACGCCTACAACTTGCTGGCACCGGCCATCACCGGTCTGCCCCCCGGTGAGCCGCCCGACCTGGCCGCCCTGATCGGAGAAGGCGACTCCGGAGCGCCTGCCCTGCTGCGAGGCCTGGCGCTCGATGCGCTGCCCATTAGCGATCCGGTGGCGTTGGTGGACCGCTTACGTGGGTGGAGGATTGAGCGTGACATTGCCGAACTGCGTCGAGTGCTCGATCGAACCGATCCGGCCGAGGAACCACAAACCTATTCCGCAATGTTCGAACAGTTGATAGCTTTGGAGCGGAAGAAACGCGAACTAGGGGACCGGTAGGTGTTACCTCAAGCCAAAACCATTGAGATCTTGGTTCAACGGGCCCAGCAGCGCGGCTTCCTCACGGTTGCCGAAATCCAGCAGGAGTTGCTGGAGGCGGAAGCGGTTGCCGATTCGTTTGACGAGGTCTTCGACCAACTGCGGAGCCTCAAGGTTCGCATCGAGGAGGACGGGCCCGACGCTCTCGATGCGACACCGATGGCAGCCGACGAGCTGGTGGCGGTATCCGATCCGGTCCGCATGTATCTCCAGGAAATCGGCCGGGTGCCGCTGCTGAGCCCCCAGCAAGAAGTGGAACTGGCGATGCAGAACGAGGCGGGAAGCCGGGCAGTTGCCAAGCTGGCGGCGGAGCCCCCAGCCGTTTTGAGCGCTGAGGACAAGACCATTCTCGAGCTGACCGTACGGAACGGTGAAGCCGCCCAGCGTCGTCTGGTCGAGGCGAACCTGCGGTTGGTGGTTTCCATCGCCAAGAAGTATGTCGGCCGCGGAATGCCCCTGCTCGACCTCATTCAAGAGGGCAACCTCGGTCTAATGCGGGCCGTCGACAAGTTCGATTACCGCAAGGGTTTCAAATTCTCCACCTACGCCACCTGGTGGATTCGCCAGTCGGTGACCAGGGCCCTGGCAGATCAGGCACGAACGATTCGCGTCCCGGTTCATATGGTGGAAACGATCAACCGGTTGGCCCAGGTGCAGCGGGCACTGATGCAGGATCTGGGCCGCGAGCCGAGTATCGATGAGATCGCCGCCGAGATGGAAGTCGATCCCGACAGGGTCACCGAGTTGCGGCAGATCGCGCAGGATCCTGTTTCGCTGGAAACCCCGCTCGGGGAGGAAGAGGATTCAACGCTGGGCGACTTCGTTGAAGATACCGAAGCGGTCGTGCCGGTCGAGGCTGCGGCATTCAAGCTCTTACAGGAGTATGTGGCCCGCGCCCTCGAAGACCTAAACGAGCGAGAACGGCAGGTCATCATCATGCGGTTCGGGCTCGACGACGGAAAAGTCCGCACGCTGGAGGAGGTCGGCAACCACTTCGAGGTCACCCGGGAGCGTATCCGCCAGCTGGAGACCAAAGCTCTCGCCAAGCTAAGACACCCCGCCCGGTCGAAACGCCTGGAAGGATTCCTCGGCGAAGCCTGACCGAAGAACGGTCCTTTGTTTCTCTGCTACTTCTCTACGGCCGACCGGATCCGCTCGGACGCGGCGGTCATTCCGTTGCCCAGGTACTCCTTGCCGGCTTCGGTGGCCCGCTGCACGGGTTCAGTGCCCATGAGTTTCTTGGAGGCTCGTACGATCTGCTCGTACCGTTCCTTGCCTGCCCGAGTCCCGAGTACGTATCCGGCGACGAACCCCAGGAACATGCCAAACCGGAACCTCATAGTCGTCTCCCCGCTGGTTGTTTCCTGAATAACCGATTCTGGCACACGGTGGTACCATCTCGTGCTCGAAACCCCTTCCGGGGTAGCTCAATTGGCAGAGCGCCGGACTGTTAATCCGTAGGTTGTGAGTTCGAGTCTCACCCCCGGAGCC